>NZ_OX366353.1:0-1418562 GCF_947251575.1 Wolbachia endosymbiont (group A) of Yponomeuta plumbellus
CAAAAATGTGCAACCCAATGTTACAAGGGATATTTTACAGGAGATGAAGAATTCCTGAATTCAGACCTAAATTATTGGGAACAATGGGTTGCAACTAGAATGAAGCACACAAGGAAAATAATAGACTATATAGATTACTTTATTTCCCCATCGAAATTCTTGATGGATAAATTTACTCAGGATTTTTATGTTCCGATAAACAAAATTTCTTATCTTGATTATGGTTTTGATCTCAATCGTCTTAAGAATAGAAATAGAGTACAAGAAAAAGAGTTTATTTTCGGTTATATTGGTACTCATACTCCCGAAAAAGGTGTTGATCTATTATTGAAAGCTTTTTCTCACTTATCATCTAAAGCAAAACTTAGAATTTGGGGAGCGGCAAGAGAAGAAACTAAAGCTTTAAAAGCGATTGCCGATCAGTTTTCACCTGTTGTTAAAGAAAGAATAGAGTGGATGGGAAGTTATGATAATAAGAATATAGTTACTGACGTATTTAATAAAGTTGATGCAATAGTCGTTCCTTCAATTTGGGGTGAAAATTCACCGTTAGTAATACATGAAGCACAGCAACTTAGAATACCAGTTATAACAGCCGATTATGGTGGCATGGCAGAATATGTAAGAGATGGACTATTATTTAAGCACAGAGATGCAAGTAGTTTGTCAGAAAAAATGCAAGTCCTATCTACAGATCAGGAGTTATATAATAAACTTACCCAAAAAGGCTATCCTTATACTGAAAATGGAAATATACCTTCTATAGGTGAGCATACTGAGAAACTTAACAAGATTTACCGTAATGCTATTGAAAAGAAAGGCAAATCAGTAGCTGTGAAACCTGGTCCTTGGAGAATTACTTTTGATACTAATCCAGATTACTGCAATTTTGCTTGTATAATGTGCGAATGTTTTTCACCATACAGCAAAGTTAAAGAAGAGAAGAAAGCTAAAGGAATAAAACCTAAGATACTGTCGATAGAAACTATCAGAAAAGTAATTAAGGAAGCAGCTGGCACACCTTTAAGGGAAATCATTCCTTCTACTATGGGTGAGCCTTTAATGTATAAAAGCTTTGATGAAATAATCAATTTGTGCCATGAGTTCGGCCTTAAGCTTAACCTCACAACCAATGGTTCTTTTCCCATTAAAGGAGCTAGAAAATGGGCTGAACTATTGGTACCAATTTTATCTGATGTTAAGATTTCCTGGAATGGGGCAACTAAAGAAACTCATGAAAGAATCATGAAAGGTTCAAAATGGGAAGTAGTGACAGAAAATTTAAAAACTTTCCTTGAAGTTAGAGATAAATACTTTAGCGATACAGGTGAAAGGTGTACCGTTACTTTACAATTAACATTTTTGGAAAGTAATTTACATGAACTCTATGACATAGTTAAGATGGCCATAAAAAATGGCATAGATAGAGTTAAAGGACATCATCTTTGGGCACATTTTGAGGAAATTAAGGATCTATCTATGAGAAGAGATGAGTTAGCAATTAGTAGATGGAATACAGAGGTGAGAAGGTTATATGAGCTTAGAGATAATATGCTATTACCAAATGGTAAAAAGATAAAATTAGAAAATTTTACAATTCTTTCTCAAGAAGGTATTAAGGATTTGGCTCCAGGTGGTCAATGCCCATTTTTAGGTAAAGAAGCATGGATAAACAATGAAGGAAAGTTTAGTCCTTGCTGTGCTCCAGATGAACTCCGTAAGACATTAGGAAATTTTGGTAATGTTAATGAGGTTAAACTCGAGGAAATATGGCAGAGTAGTGAGTACCTAAGCTTACAAAAGAATTATTTAAATTACAAATTATGCAAAACATGCAACATGAGAAAACCTTTGATCAATTAATCAAAGATAATCTTAGATCTATTAAAATTTCACCGTGTGAGAGCTTTCACGAATTACTAGGAAATCCTTTGTATGAAAATAGGTTTATAAAGGTTGGTAAATTTCATGAGCCCGGTCTTGCACCGGTTTATGATCAGACAGGTGCTTATCATATCAATGTAAGAGGAGAAGCAGTTTATCATAATAGATTTCTAAAAACTTTTGGATTCTACTTTAATAGAGCAGCCGTAGAAGATGATACAGGGTGTTACCATATTGATTCATTTGGATGTAGAGTATACAAACAGTCTTATCAATGGATTGGAAATTATCAGGAAGATGCTTGTGTAGTTAGAAGACATGATAAATGTTTTCATATTAATTTAAATGGCAACAGGATTTATCAGGAGGAATATGATTATGTTGGAGATTTTAAGGATGGTATCGCTGTAGTCTATAAGGATGGTAAAGCTACACATATTAATCATCATGGAAAGTTAGTACATAATAAATGGTATAAAAAACTTAATGTTTTTCATAAAGGTTATTCTATTGCAGAAGATCAACATGGTTGGTTTCATATAGATATTAATGGTGATCCTGTTTACCAGCAGAGATTTAAAATGGTAGAAGCATTCTATAATGGGATGGCAAAAGTTGAAACTTTTGAAGGTGTGTTAGGACAAATCGATATTACCGGAAATGTAAAGTTTAGTATTTTTGATTTAGGTAAAGAATCTCAAGTGCATAGGATTTCTGCAGAACTTTCAGCCTTTTGGAAAACTTACCTAACAAGCGTTGCTATTGAACTTGATTTGTTAAATATTTTACCTGCAACTATGCCAGTTTTATCTAAAAAGTTAAACATTATCGTACCAAATCTAGAAAGGCTGTTAAGGGCGTTGTGGGAAATAGGGTTTATTGATTACGATAAGGACAAGGACTTATGGCAACTATCATCAAAAGGTAAGTGTTTTAAGGAAATACCATTTTTGCCAAAAGCAGCAACGATGTGGGCAAGAGTTGCCGCTGAAAAGAATTGGTTAAAGATTGCCGATATACTAAAACAGAAGTCAATCTCTTCATTTGAATCTTTTAAGGAAAGAGAAGCATCAGAAGATAAGAAAATAGCGTTTTACCAAGCATTGCTAGGATATTCTAGATTTGATACTAAAGAGTTTAATTCTAGAATTAATATAGATGATGCTAAGAATATATTGCTATTTGGTGTACACTCTTTATTTCTTGCTTATTCTGATATACACAATAAAGGTTCCATAGGCCTATATAACGAACATAAAGTGCCAAGACAGTTAGTAGAAAATTTAAAAGTCAAACTTATAACTCAGGAAGAACTATCAGCTACAAATTATGAATTAGGTGTCTTTTGCCGCTTTCTACAGCATTATGATGATGATAAAGTATTATCTTATTTAAAATTGGTCAAAGGAATATCTCGTATTTTATTGATAGAAACTATTTTAGATTACCGCTCTCCAGATGGAGGCTCTGTAGATATTAATGTAATGGTTGAAACAGGAGGTAAACTAAGAACATTAAGCAATTGGGAAAAAATACTCAAACAAGTAAAAGGATTCAAAATTTTTGCTGTTATACCTTTAACAGATTACTTATCAGTTATTGATGTCAGGTGTTAATCATATGGAAACATTACAAAAAAATGGTTTTTTTATTATCAAAAATCTGGTTCCTTTAGAGCTAATAACTCAGTCTTTAAGTGATATAACAAATAAGATATCAAAGCTATCCCAAGAACTAAGTGTTTCAACTTCTGACTACTTAAAACCTCAGTTATGGATTAGCCGATAAAGAAAGGCATAGAAATAGAAGGCTTTTTGGACTGCATGGAGTAGGAAATCAGAACAGAAAAAACATGAATTAGGAAATTTGTTGGCGATCTATGTCTTGTATGCTCAATCTCAAATTTGTTTTTCAAGGAATCAAAAACAGTCTCAATAATCGACCTTTTCCTTAATAAAATCTTCTCTTTAAGTGAAATTAGTGCGTTTTTCATACCTTTTTTTACTTTAGTGACTAACTTTAGGCCTCTATCGAAGAGTTTCTCAAAAAGCTCTTTCTTTATATAGCCCTTATCTCCAAACAAAAGTCCGGTCAGTCTTTTAGTGAGAGTTGGTAAAGGTTTTCTGTCATCAACGTTACCTTTGGTTAGGGTAAGTGCTTGAATTTCACCAATTTCGTTAATCACTAAGTGCAACTTGAAGCCAAAAAACCAACCATACGTACTCTTACTAATTTCTGCTAGATGATTAAAAACTTTATTCCTAGAGATCCTTTTTTTGTGGCAAACGGCAATCGTAGAGGTGTCGATGTAGGAAGTGCCGGTCATTTTCGCTTGTTCACAGAACCATTGCAAAAGTAATGCTAAATACCACAAAACTCGCGGCTTTAAGGCAATAAATCTGTGATATGAAGGCAGCTTTGAAAACTCTGATCTATAGAATAACTGAAGATAACAAAGATAAAAAGCCTTGAAGTTTTTACATGGTGATTTATGGTATAACAGGATTATGGTTAGAATTTCTGAGTGCGCTATTTCTGGTACTCTGGTTGGTTTTTTGCCGTTTGATAAGAACCTATTTGCAAAATTATCATCTACCGCACGACAAAAATCCTCGACGCAACAGTACAGTTCTGTAATATCTTTCTTCATGGGTAACCTCTTATTATTACTAAAATACTCGAGTTTACCCTGTTTCCCTCTTCTTAGTTATACTTTTATCTATTTTCTAATCCATAACTGAGGTTTAAACTGTACCGGCAGATGGGGCACGTCATCTCAAGTAACTAGAATTATCTCTCAAGCATTAGATAAAATTATTAAAAATTACCTTGAAAAGTCACTTCAGTGTCAGATACTGCAGAAAAAATCAAATGTTATATGTAAAACTGCTGATTTAATAGATGCAGTTCCCTTCCATCAAGACATCTCCTATAGTTTCAATGATCCTTACCACTTTTCTGTTTGGTTAGCTTTGAATAATGTAAGTGAAACTTCAGGTGCACTGCAAATTATAGAAAACAGTCATAAATGGGAAATACAGCCTTTAGTTGATTTTTGGTACCCATATTTTTTTGATCAGTACTCAAGTAATCGGGAAAATTACAAAATTAAGTCACTACCTATTTCAGCAGGAGATGCGATAGTTTTTGATTCACGGTTATGGCATGGTAGTGATAAGAATACAGATGCTAAAGATAGATTTGCTTATGTAACAAGGTGGATTGTAAAAGATCAAGATCTTCCCTATGTGCCAAAACCTCAGCCTTCAGTTTTTGGTATACTCAATTGTGGTGAGTTAACAGAATCTATACTGAGAGAATGCTTGTCATTATTTTGCTACCAGGAAAGTATAAAAGTAAAAAACATGGAAGAACTTATCAAGAGCTGGTTAGCCTTTATTACAGACACAACTACAAATATTTCTGAGATCGACACTACTGAGGCTAAGCGAGATTTATATAAGCTACTTATTCTGAATCGAGCATCAGCACTACATGATGCTGGAGACATCTCAGGAAAAATATACAAAAATTTATGGTTTTCACTACTTGTATTTCTCAATAAAAAAGTCAACGTAGTGGAGCTAGCATTGTAAATGAACAGAAGTAGAGTTGATAGCTTCAAATGTGTATTGATGTTCATCTTGAATATAGTATCTAAATTCAAACTTAATGTACTTATAATGTCTTTAGTTGCCCTGGTGGTAGCTGTTGATTTGTCTTTTAGAAAGTATTTAGTAAAAAATATTCTAGATACAGCTGTAAAATATCAGGAAGGTAATGTAATTGAAAATCTTTTATTACCTGTAAGCGCTTATCTTGGCATGGCATTACTTATCACTACTGCTTTTAGATTCTATGGCTATTTTGTTGACATTCGAATGTTTACCTTAATGCGTCAAAAAATAGCTGATATATCTTTTTGTAGGCTACTCCAACAAGACCATTCCTATTATCAGAACAATTTATCTGGAAGCTTAGTACATAAGGTCAGTAGCTTAATGGATAGTGTGATAGAGTTAATAAGATTGCTTATAGATTGTTTTTTCGGTTACAGTATAGCATTAGTCTTAGCTATTTATACCTTATCATTAGTAAACATAAAGTTTGCAATCGCTACATTCACTTGGGTAAGCATTTTTATTTTAGTCTCGATTTTCAGCTTTCGTGTACTTACTGAACTAGCTGATAATTACTCTAAACAAAATTCAAAAGTAATAGCTAGTATAGCAGATAGTATTTTAAATGTTATATCAGTAAGGTTATTTTCTCAGCAAGCACATGAGAGACACAAATTTTTTCAAATATGCAAGAAAAGAACTATTGCAGAGAGAAAATTACAATGGGCATACTTTTGTCTTTGGTTTATATATGGCTATTCATTCGATATACTCCAAGCAGTAAACTTGTATTTTTTAATTCATGATTATCAATTGAACAAGATCGCAATAGGAGATATTGCTCTTGTACTTGGAATTAATATATCGATTATAGAGTTTCTTAACCATCTAACTAGGAATCTTACCCAATTTTCTACTCATTTCGGCAAAGTTTCAGATGCATTGCCAATCTTGACTACTGTACCAGAAATTCAAGATAAGGAAAATGCTAAAGAATTAAATTTATTAAGTGGAAGAATAACGTTTAACAATGTTTCTTTTTCTTATGAAGGTCAGGAGCCATTATTTCAAGATTTCTCAGTTACCATTAATCCTTGCGAAAAGGTAGGTCTAGTTGGTTATTCTGGAGGTGGTAAATCTACTTTTATAAACTTAATTCTAAGGCTATTTGATGTTAAAAAAGGTAATATACAGATTGATAATCAAATAGTATCAGAAGTTACACAGAGTTCTTTGAGGCAACAAATATCTGTAATACCTCAAGACCCATTGTTATTTCATGATACTATTTTAGCAAACATCATATATGGTAGACTTCAATCTACTATCGAAGAAATAATGAGAGCTGCAAAGCTGGCTGGTATTCACGATTTCATTATGACTCTACCAGATCAATATGGAACTACAGTCGGAGAAAAAGGCATCAAGCTATCTGGAGGAGAAAGACAAAGAATAATAATAGCCAGGGCATTTTTAAAAAACGCTCCAATATTATTTCTCGATGAACCAACTAGTCAGTTAGATTCTATAACAGAAAAAACAATTCAAATGAGTTTATTCAAATTGATGAAAAATAAAACTACGATTACTATAGCACACCGTATTTCTACACTTTTACACATGGACCGAATTCTAGTATTTAACAAAGGAAAAATTGTCCAAGATGGTAAACATGCTGAATTAGTTTCTAAGCAAGGTCTTTACAAGGAACTTTGGAATGCTCAAATTGGTTGTTTGAATGGCAAAAAATAAGATGGAAAAAATTATTGATCTGAGAAGTGACACTACAACTCTGCAGGGCTCCAACGTTATACATGCAATAAGTAATGCAACTGTTGGAGATTTTGCTTATGGTGAAGACAAAAGCTGTAATGACTTATCAGAATATTGCAAACAATTATTCAAAGTAGAAGAAGCATTATTTGTAACCAGCGGTATGCTTGCAAATAGATTAGCCATTGCCAGTCAAACAAGTCCTGGTGATGAACTAATAACTCATTATAATTACCACGTTAATTTTTTCGATAGCGCAGGCAATGCAAAAGTAAATAATATCGTATTTAATTGTATTAGAAATAATAGCGGAATCTTAGATGTTGATGAAGTAGAATATGCTATTAATTCTAAGCCGAGGTATAAAATTTTTGCTCAGGTGAGTCTTGTTTCTATAGAAAATAGTATAAATGGGTTTAATGGTAAAATTTATCCTTTTGAAAAACAAGTCGAGTTATATCACTTTTTAAAAGCTCACAATGTAAATCTTCATTTAGACGGTGCAAGAATATTTAATGCTCATATCGAAACAAATATTGCTTTAGCAGATTATGCTAAATATGTGGATACAATGAGCTTTTCTTTTACTAAAGGACTTGGCGCTCCTTTTGGTTCAATGCTTATGGGTAAAAGAGAGATAATTGAAAGGGCTAAAAAGCTACAGGTTTGGCTAGGTAGTGGTTATCATCAGATAGGGTATTGTGCTAATGCAGCAAAATACGTACTACAGAATAATATCTCTAGGCTTAAAGAAGATAATAAGCTCGCTAAATTGTTTGCAGATAAGATTAAAGAAATTCCACACATAAAACTGGTACTACCTTATCCAGAAACTAATATAGTAAGCTTCAGTATAAAAGCACTAAATGTAACTAATGAGGTTTTCTTGAGTAAGTGCCAAGCTTATGGTTTATTGCTTTTTCCTTGGCTCGAGTCTCATATAAGAGCAGTTACCCATCTTGGCACAAAGGAAACAGAAATCATGAAAGCTGCTGAAATTATAAAGGAGGTTGTGTTAAATTTAATATGAGAATAAAAATAGATTTCTTTAGCGATTCAAACACTGACCCTTCAGCTAAAATGAGGGAAGCGATGGCTAAAGCAAAAGTTGGAAACGAAGCTGCATGTGAAGATCCAACTGTAAACGAATTAGTGGCAACCGCATGTAAAATATTAGGTAAACCTGCAGGAATCTTTTTGATTTCAGGAACGATGTCCAATGTAATTGCTTATAAAGTACACATTCAAAGACCTGGTGATTACTTGCTGCTTGATGAAACTTCACATCCACTCATAGTACAATCTGGCTTGATCGCAGCCCAGGCACATGCCACTCCTTTGCCCATCAAAGGTACGAGAGGAATATTTACTGGAGAACAAATTGTTGAGTTTATTACTCGTCCTAGTTTAAGAAATATTCCGAGAGTTGGGCTTGTTTCTATCGAACAAACGACAAATTTTGGTGGTGGAGCTGTGTGGCCTTTAGAATATATTCAAGAGATCTCAAGTCTCTGCAAAGAGAATGACGTATTCACTCATTTAGATGGAGCAAGACTGTTCAACGCTTGTGCTCATACTAAAATATCTCCAAAAGAGTATGCAAGTTATTTTGATTCGATATTTATTGATTTTAGTAAAGGATTAGGTGCTCCAATGGGCGCAATATTGCTTGGAAGTGAAGATTTTATTGAAAAAGCTTGGTACTATAAGTTTCAAATTGGCGGAGGTATGCACCAAGCTGGCATTATTTCAGCTGCATGTTTATATGCTCTACATAATAATGTAAATTCTTTAGAAGAAGATCATAAAAAAATGCAGCACCTTATAGAAGGCCTAGGCTCTATAGATCAAGTTATAATTGATATCGACCTGTATAAAACTAATATAGCGTATTTTTCATTACATACTAATTGTATATCTACTCAAGAATTAATAAACGTACTAATGACAAATTATGGAATTAGAATGGCTAACATCAAAGGTAAAATCAGAGCTATAACACATAGAGATATAAGCTATGAAGATATTAATACTACTGTATCTGCTATAAGAAAGATACTAAGTAAGTAATTTTCTGCACTAATTGTTTGCAAACTTCTTGTCAAACAATATTATACCAATATAGTATTATGCTAGCATCTGCATAGAGCTATTTGGGAATAGGTGTGAACTTTGTCTTCTTTCAATATTTACTATTCTTCTGTGGATATATGCTGCTTTATTTATCAAGACAAAGTATACCAATTGCTCTACCACTGTTAATAGATACTGACCATGTAAAATTAAGCTATTTTTTTGCCTGCCTTTCTTTTTTTTATGGAGTATCAAAATTTGTTAATGGAATAATCATGGACTCCAAAAATAATCCATTATTTATGTTTGGGCTATGCAATATTGCAACTGGATTATTAACCATTGGTATAACTTTATCATATAATAATCTGACTTTATTACTGTTAACATTAATATTATTAGCTTGGACACAAGGGTTAGGTTGGCCAGCTATTACCAAGTTTATGGTTACAAACTCTAGCATCTCTTCAATTGCATCATTATGGGGAGTTATGAGCTCATCTCAGCAACTTGGTTCTTGTATTACTTTAATTGTATTACCAAGTATAATTAAAATATATGATGCAAAAAGTGCATTTTTGTACTCTGGTCTCTTATGCTTACTTTTTGGAATTTATACAATATTAAAAGCATATTACAAAGAAAGTGCCAACTTTACTACCTATTATAAGGTGCAGAAATCTCAAATAGGTATCAAGGTAACAAGTTCCATATGGTTTCTATGTTGTGCTACTTTTTGTGCTTATATTATAAAAATGGGAATCTTCTTTTGGTTTCCTATAATTTTAAGGGATAAATTACAAATTTCTCTTGTACAATCCTCACTAATAACAGGCGTATATGATTTAGGTGGAATCCTTGGAACTTTAATCACAGGAAGAATTAGTGATATGTACTTCTTTCAAAATAGAAGCTTGCTGGCATTACTTTACATGTTGGGTATAGCACTCACTTTTATTGCAATGAACTTTGGTCAAAACATAATTCTTATGAACCTTGGTGCAATCTTATCAGGATTCTTTATATTTGGAGTGCAAGTACTGACAGGTGTTATAGCTGTAGAAATTGCTCCACAAAATAATGTGTGTGCAATTGTAAGCTTAACAGGATTATTTGGGTATATTGCAAGTTCAATATTTTCATGCGTGCTCTTAGGAGTACTTGTTAAGCACTGTGGTAACAGTATTATGTTTTCATTTTTTTCCATTTGCTCTGTTGTTGCACTCGTTTGCTTTTCCATACTATCAAGCAAAGATCTAAAAAAACTAAGTAAAGCGGTGTAAAAAAAATTTCTCAACAGTTAAACTTTGTAGATAGATTTTTTACCCAAGGAATAAACATGGTAACCATATCTTAGTAATAGCTCGCTATCTAATAAATTACGGAAATCAAAAACATTAGGTGCAGCCATAATACTCTTTAAACTTGCAAAATCTTGATTTTTAAATTCTTTCCACTCCGTTAATAATAATAAGGCTTCCGCGTCTCTTGCAGCCCCTATAGCATTGTCTGCGTACTCTATATCCTTTAGAACTTGCCTAGCATTATCCATCCCCATTGGATCATATGCAGTAATTTTAGCCTTGTTATTCACTAACAATTTTGCAATATCTATAGCTGGGCTATTTCTTACATCATCAGTACCAGACTTAAAAGTTAGCCCCCATATTGCTATTTTTTTATTTTGGACTCCATTTAATACATATTCTACCTTTTTAGCAATGTTTGTTATATGATTATAGTTAGATTCTTTAACTGAATTTAAAATTTGTAGCTTAACATTGTAGTCTTCAGCAAGCCTTAATAAAGCTGACAAATCCTTAGGAAAACATGATCCTCCAAATCCTGGACCAGCTTTGAGAAATTCCTTACCTATTCTATGGTCCATTCCCATACTGTTAGCTAAAAGGTCAATGTCTGCTCCTAATAGCTCACATAAACCTGCCATCTCATTGATAAAAGCAACCTTTGTTGCTAGAAAGGCATTAGAAGCATATTTAATCATTTCAGCAGTAACTGTATCAGTGACTATTAACGGAATATTCTTATCTATAAATGATCTATATATAACTTCTAGTTTTGCCCTAGCTAGCTTAGTTTTTACTCCTATTATTATCCTATCTGGGTATAAAAAATCTGATACTGCAGAGCCTTGCTTGAGAAACTCTGGATTAACCCCCAAATCAAAGTTATAGCCCTTATTAGATAAATAATTATGTATATTTTCTGCAGTACCAGGAGGAACAGTTGACTTTATCACTATTAAGCAATCTTGATTAATTCTCTCAGAAACTTCACTTACTGCATTATATACATTCTTTAAATTTGCATTTCCTAGGGAGTCTGATGGAGTATCTACAGTTACAAATACTACTTCTGTATTGGGATTTATTTGAGAATACGAATCGAAAAATCTTATCCTTTGTGACTTTATATTATTCTCTAAATAATCTGCTAATCCAGGTTCATATAGAGGAATTTTCCCTGATTTCAAAAGTTCAATCTTCTCAGTATTTATGTCAATGCAATCAACTTTATGGCCCTGCTCCGATAACATTGTACCAGATACTAAGCCTACATACCCTACTCCTATAATAGTTATGTGCATTTTATTATCACCTTAAAAATATAGCTTAGCATCTAAAATAAATACCATTAACAATTATAAACTTTTGTTGTTACATTATTTTTCTTAATTGCCTTACCTTCCGAATAAGCTATAAATAAGGTTGATGGTATTAATATCAAAGTACCATATAAAGCACTTTTATCAGGTAATTCATTAAATATAACGTATGTTACTATTGCAGAAATTATTAGCTCTATGTATCTATACGGTGCAAGTGCAGTAGCATCAGTAAGAGCAAAAGCTTTTAACATGAAGAACAGAATTAGGTTTGAACTTATTCCTAAAATCAGCAGTAATACTAACTCCAACAAGGAAGGCATATGCCAATAAAATAACAAAGGTGGAGTAGAAAAAATAGTTGTCGTTAGAGCTGAATAAAATAACATACTTATTACTGACTCTTTTATTACAAGTTTCTTATTAAGTATATCTAATATAGCAAAGATCAATGCAGATACAATAAAAATAAGAATTTTAGGATTAAAATCTTCACTATGAGCTTTGGTAGTAATAGCAATACCAACAAAGCCAATAACAGTTACTATCCATCTTTGCCAAATTATATTTTCGTTTAGCAAAGGGATTGCAAGAAGTATAACAAATAATGGTATAGAAAAACTTATAATCGTTGCAGTTACTATGGGGAAAGCAGTCAACCCGTAAGTCCATAAGGTCATTCCACAAAACAACAACCCACCCCTGGTTATTTGAGTAGATATTTGACTTGTTTTAAAAGTTTCTATTCCATAGTAAAACATAAAAGGTACAAGGGTAATAGTGGTAAACAGAAAGCGGAAAAAAATTATTTCAAAACTCTGAAGATGTAAACTTAGATATTTTGATATAGTATCATTAGCTACACTACTAAATAAGCTAAGTATAAACCAGATAACCCCAAACAAATAAGCTCTCAATCTGTAATCCATAAAGCTTATGATTTAATAGATACGATGTACTCATATAATTTTACTACAAAACTAATTCTTTTGCAGCAGGTCTATAATTACTGCTTAAATTTAGGTGCACACTAATTTTTCGATTTATATATTATTCTAATGCTTGTATAATACCTTCATTGAATATTTGATTTTGAGGTAATTAGATGCCAAAAAGTAAAACTAAACGTGGAACGGAAGATTTGAAGGGTAATGCAGGCCCAAGCAAAAGATCTCGTCTCAGTTCTGATCCTAAAAAAAATAAAGAGATTATCTCTAGCAAAGTAATAAGTAAGCTGAAGGATGTTGTTAAAGGTGATAGAACTTCAGCTATTGAGGAATGGGTCAAGGCTCACCCTGTAACAGTAGAGGGTCTAACCGTTGAGCAATCGGACCTCTTATGTAATGCGTTTCGTGATGAATCTTGTTGGTCAGGTGCGACACTAGATGTTGCTAAATTGGTAGGAGAATTAGCTAAATCAGGTGTGTTGAATCCATTTGCTATATATAAAATAGCATGTATTGAGTGTGTAGAGAGTGAAATTAAGCAATTATTTGACAAGGCGTTAGAGTCTTTTAGATCTGACTTATCTCATAAAGGTGCATGTGAGGAAGATAGGAATTTAGCTTGCAGTGATAAGCTTGCAAGAGTTGAATTGTTAAGTTCCATGGGAAGACGTGATCCTGTTTTCAATTTCTGGATTGATCAAGAATCAGGTAACCTTAGAGAAAATATAGAAGCAGAAGATGGATTTAATAAGGCTGTAGATTTCAAGTGGAGTAAGGGAGTGGAACACTTCTATAATCGTCTGTGTTCTGAAGAAAAATTAGTGAAAGAAGAGAGAGAAAAATTGCTAGTTTCTGCTATTGCAAAATTATCTCCATTGCAATCTAGCTATAAACTTGCTTCTACCTTAAGTTCCCTTCTAGGTAAAGTCATAAGCGCAAAAGTAGATCATAAGTCACTACTTGGGCTACCGAATAAGAAAGATAGGGGTGTGATCTACCGTCCTCTTAGTTACTTAGTAGAGCACGGTTTTCTTTGCACAACTAAGTATGTTATCCAGTACTTGAGCGAGGGATGTTCAAGATCTGAAGTAGAGAAAATGCTTTCACCTAGAGGATATGCACATCTTCTCTCATCGCTTTCATTTGTTGTAGTTTCTAAAGATTATGACTTGGATAACAGGAATGAAGCAAGGTCAGCTATTAGCAGTCTTTGGGAATCTAGTGTATTTAACCAAAATAAAATAAATGTTGTCGATCCTTTTAAAGATAGGATTGCTTTTGTTGCAATGGAAAATGCAATTTCAAATTTGATTGTAGATCAGGAGAACAGCAAGGATACTCAAAGTGCTGGCGATGGTGAAAAAGTTGATTTGGTCTTGAGTATTTTAAAGTTTGCTAAAGATTGTTGTTCAGACAAAAGCTTTAAATCATTAAAAGAGAGGATAGCAAATAGTTTAGATAAAACAAGGAATTCTAAGATGATAGATGCAACTAGCTCCTGCAATTTAATAGAAGAGTTGTGTAAGTCAGCGAGAAATTTGAATTTATTCTCTGCTAGCACTGAAGGTCCTCAATCTACGTTAGTGGGTACTAATGTTAGTATTTCGCCTGCTGCAGTTGTTAACAAATAGGAGTATTTATGCATGGTAGTAATGAAGATCGTGAATTAGTTAGGGCTTTATTAAGTGGAGGTTGTGATGAGTTTAGTAGACAATTTGTAGGTTTTTTAAACAACTGTCCATCTTTTTTGCATTCGGCTAATAAGCCTGGCTTTTTTCCTACATTCTTTTTTGGTATGTTTTCTACTGCACATGATGCAGGTATATTAGTTGAAGATGAAAGAGTCTATTTTCGTTTTGACAATTATGGAAATCTAAAAGTTGCTGTTCTCACTAATAAAGAAAATAGAAGAATAGTCAGGTGTTATACTGTTGCTGATAATGAGAACAGCCCTGGGTCAAGGTTTAGTGCAGAAGAGAAGCAGCAGGTAGAAGAGAATCTTCCACAAGAATTACAGGAAGATGAGGATCTGGATTGGGAAGAGTATAAAATATTTCGGTTTGGAGAAGAATGTAGGTTTATTCATGAAATAGATAGATTTCCTCAACGTGATGAACCTGGAGCTCCAATTTTTATGAAATTAACCCAATCAGAGAACAAGGTGAATTGTTAGACCTGATGAGTGAGTTGGCAAATGATGATACAGGAGAAGTGCGTACTAATGTTAAAAGAATTTTGGAATATGTTATTGATATCCATGATGAACATGAAGATAGCTTAGTGTTTCGTGCAGAGTCTGATTACCACGGTTTTCTGTGTGGGTTTTTAGTAAATTTTAGATACCGAGCTGTGGCTGATTTCTACCCAGAGCTACTTATAGGAAAAGGTTATGCAGATGTTGTTTTGCTTGTTCGTGGTGTTGATCAGACAAATGATTCGGTTCCAATTATAATTGAGTTGAAGGTTGGTGATGAGGAAGGATTAGAGCAAGCTAAAGATTATGCTAAAAGTTGTTCTGTTTCGTCTTTGCCTATTCATACCTCATCACCAAGTGCTGTTTGTGTAGCGTTAAATTTTCAATTACGTGGAGGTGCTGGTCTCCGAACTTCTGTGCAGGCCTTTTCAGAAGGTGGTCTTTCCTTAATACCGGGTTTACTACATCCTCATGGAAATGGAGTTAGGGGAAATGTAAAACGTTTTTTACAACCCATAGCATCAGAGTTCACTCAATCGCCTCATTGTAACACTTTTTCCTGTACGTCATCGTTTGTTTTTGGAAATGTTTTATCTACAAGGAGGGACTTAGAAACAAATGATGGGCGGGAGGTAAGGGTTACCAAGTATCTATTTAACCACTCTCAGGGAGAGAAAATGAAACGTACAGGTGGTAGGGGAGATGCAGCAGATATTGTAAGCCATGCGTTAACTTTAGCTCTATTTTTATCAAATATTGGTTTTGTTGTGCTTCACATTTTTCGTCGTTTAAAGTGGCAGACTTTACCAGACAAGGCATTGAACCTGTCGTTACTGCCTCAAGCCACAGATGATGCTAAGGTGCGTCAAGTACTTTGTGAAGTAGATGTCCAGGGTCATCTGGAAGTGGCTTCTGCAAAGAAATTCGAATCACTACGTGCTTACTCACGTTCTCATAGTGAAGGTTATTTCGAGGGAAGGTTTTCAGAACAAATGGGTAATGTTAGGAATTTACATCAACTTGCAGATCAGTTGATGAGTGCTGAGCCTAATTTTGGTAATGATGGTAATGTTAATGGTGAGTACAGGGCTAGGTATGAAGTTTTATTTAATGAGATTTCTCGTCTGTTGTCTCCGTTATTAAATGGAACCCGTCTACTCGTGAACAATGAAGCTAAATTTCAGGCTTTGTTGCGTGGGATATTTCAAAGTTGCGATAATCCTGCCAAGGTAATTATTGAGTTCCAGCTACAGAGAGGAAGGAAAATAGACCTAGTATTATCAAAATCTGCGGAAAATGATGATACTCATCCAATTGGAATAGAGTTGAAGTATGCTAACACCGCAGAACAAGTTGAACGAAAAAGGGTGGAGGCAAATCGACAGTTAAGTGAATACGAATTTTGTGGAGGATGCAAGCGTATTACTGGGGGAGATGCGATGGTTTTGTTATACGCTATATTAAATGCTGTAGGACAAGAGCAGGATCTGATATTGATTGGTGGGCTTCGTAGAGCATCTGGGTTTTCTAGATGACTTGTAACTAATAAAAGTACCAAAGATAAGGTTGTTTATGGGTAAAATTATGCATTAAGCTAGAGTACGTTTGAGTAAGGTTGGAGAAAAAGCAAGGTCTTTGAGCAAGAAAATTTGATTTATGTTTTCTTAAGTTAAAGTTAACCTGATGAAGTTTGTATAATTTATTGTTGGAGTTTTTTTGTTCTATTTTTACTGTAAGTTCAATCTGCTCTATCTTTGGTCTTTTTTTCTTAGTTTTGCGGCAAGTCTAATATTTTTACTACTTAATGGAATAACTTGCAGAAAGTGGAGATATAATGCTAAGGCAGAGGAGCTCAGACAGTTATCTTAAACAATAAAGAAATACTAAAGGCAAAAGATACGCTTGCGTAGTTCGAAAGCTTTCTATAGGATAAGCCTCACCTGATTTACAAATAGAATTGTTATGTTAGATGTTTGCTATTTATTCTTAAGCTCATTTTAACAGCATTTTGCTTTTTTTAGTATGTAGGGGTTTTCTAGGAATTATCCTACTGAATTCTATGATATTATTTTTTGTAACATTGTTATACATTATAATGCACCCATTTGTCTAGACCATTTTTTTCAAAGTGATCCGATTTTTAAAATGAATATGTTGATAAATACGTCGACACATATTTAAAGTATTTATGAATATATTCATTTACTGTTTATGATAATAGAGATCAGCAGGAACTTTATAATGTAGAGTCTGATGTCGCCTTCTATAGTTATACCAAGCAACAAAATCGTTTATTATAAGATTCAAATCTCTGATACTATTTGGTCTATAATAATATATAGCTTCTTGCTTTAAAGTTCTCCATAAGCGCTCAACAAATATATTGTCGAAGCAACGTCCTTTATGGTCCATACTGATTTTAATATTAGCACGCTCTAATTCCATAATAAAGTTGTAGCTAGTAAACTGCACCCCTTGATCACTATTAAAAATCTCAGGTTTACCTTGTTTTAGAGCTTCTTTGAGAGTATAAAGGCAAAATCCAGCATCGAGATATGGTGATAATGAATGAGCAATAATATAGCGACTATACAAGTCCATTATTGCCACAAAATAGACAAACTTACCTTCTACCATAATATATAGTAGCCCATACCTGATTAACTCTACAAATAATCAAATCTTTGAGTAAATAAGGATATATTTTATGCTTTTTTTCTTTAATACTTGTATTACATCTTTTTCTACAATACAGCCCACTAATCTTCATTTTTTTCATAATTCTTAAGATTTTTTTGTGATTGACTACTACTCCACTCGCTATGATCTCAGCAGTAATTTTACGATATCCATAACGGCAATCAGAAGCCAAATATACTTCTTGAATCAAATTTCACTTTCGTTATTAATTATAGGCCTATAATATAGGCTAGATCTGCAAATCCCCAGTAAATCAGCCTGTTTCCTAATTGACAGATCAGAATCTTTTTCTATAAACCTTACTCTATCTTTTTTGCTTATTTCAGTAATTTTTTTTTCAAATAACTATTTTCCACTGTCAATTCTCCTATTACTTTATGTAAACTTTCTATTTCTTGCGCTAAGATTCTTTGTTTTCTCGCACTTTCACTTTCTTCAACAAATAGGTCTTTTAACCTTGCCAATACTCTATCACGCCAATCATATAGATTTGTTGATGGTATTTTATATTCACTACATATCTCAGCTGTGCTTCTTTGATTTTTTATTGCTTCCAAAGCTATCTTTGCTTTTAACTCTGGTTCATATTTTTTTGTTGCCATACTTTTACCCCTTTACTTTCCTACTCGGATCAACCATTTTTTTTGGTCTAGTTTATGGGGTGCATTATATTCTATGAGAAATTCTACAGATGGTAAATGGCCTTCCTTGGCAGCATAGTAGACTGATCTGTAGTTTTAGAATTATTAATATTAGAATTATTAATAAATGATTCTTGTTGTTGCTTTTCTATTAGAAGCTTTACAATTCCTAGATATCCTTTATTGGTAGCATAATGCAAAGGAGTCCAATTGTTTTTACCTTTTGTACCAACTTCTACTCCCTTATTAAGAGAAAATTTTACAATATCGATATTTCAAAAATCAGCTGCAATATGAATAGGCTTGTTTTCGTCATTAGTTTTAGCGTTAAAACTTACACCTTTATTATTTACTAAAAATTTTGTTACTTCTAAGCTATCAAACTTAGCTGGATGGTGCACAGCCACCTTGACCAAAAAATCATCCCCTATCGCGTTCTTATCATTATGCCTTATACGCTGTATTACACCTTCAGATATAGTCATTGCTAACCTCCAACATCCTTGCTAATAAACCCTCGCTAAAACTGCCGAAAAGACTTTATAAGTTAATATTCTAAATCTCAATATTTTATGGTGCAGGTTTTTATTTTTAAAACATTATACTTTGTGTAGGGTATAACTACACGCATCAAAGTGAAAGAAAAGCAAAATGATGAAGAAAATGAAAGTTTAAGTTTTCTTCAACGACTCAAGGAGAGAATTTATGCTTTAAAGCCTGTATTAGCAAGAGCCTTAATCACTAAATGAACAATGTCACGCAGAGTTTCATCCTCAATTTTTCTATATTCCCTCACTAGCCTTGATATTTCTTCGCTGCCTACATCGCTATGGAAGGCCTTATCATGTAAGTCTTCAGAGGCTTTGGTAAAAAAATACGACATATCAACCGATAGTACTTCTGCTAATTTATATAACCTATCAACTACAAGCCTAATCTCTCCGCTTTCATATCCTTGTACATGCTGAAATGAAATTTCAAGCTTTTTTCCTAAGTCTCTTTGACTAAAACCACACATTAGCCTTCTTTTCCTTATTCTTTCACCTATTTGTTTATCGATAGGATGTTGTATAGTCATTTTACGTATCAGGTAATATTAACTATGTATTATCACTTTGAGAAAAAGATTTTACCAATATATAAACTGCACTACGTAACCTTTTGCTCTTAATTTCGTTATATCCTTTGACTAACTTTAGTATTTCTTCATCATAAGCTTCATGTGAGTCAGTGTGCATATCAGTAAAAAAGTTAGCAACATCTATCGATAGTGCTTTTGCTAAATCATATAATCTACTGGCCAAAACACAATTTGAACCATTTTCGTACTTTTGTATCTGTCTATACGAAACACCTATTCTCTTTCCCAATTCGGTCTGTGTCAAAGCACGATCTAACCTAAGTTGTTTTATTTTTTTACCTAATTGCACTTTTCACCTCTTATTCAAATTTACAACAAATTTTATGAAGTGGAAAAAAAGCTAGCAAAGTAATTGCTTTAATAATTTCTGCCTCTCGCTAATTAAATCGTTTGGCCTTACGTATTTTTTCTCAATTTCCCTCATCTCTTTTTCTCGTTCTGCAATGCTATTTCGTATTACTTCAGCCGAGTATCTGCTTTTGCCACTTGCAAACTCTGATCTTAATCTTCTAACCTTGTATTCGAGCTCAGCAAATCTTTCGTGTTGCTCAAGAAGTTCTATCATATGACTAATTTCAGAGTTTAGCTTTTTTTCCTCAACATCTCTTACAATAAAAGAAAGTAGAAGCTTATCTATTTGGTAATCAATATTTGGTTGAGCAGCAAATAGATCAATTATGGCTTTTACGTCAGTAGGATTTGTAACTAGTAAGTTAAAATTACTACATAAAAAACTATAGAACTTTATCGTCTTCTCAAGATAATTTTTCATATCTTGTGATAATTGCAATTCTTTGTGAATTCCTGACAGCAATATTTTCAATTCTTCCAAGTATTTCGTGTCAAAATTACTTACTTCTGTAGGTGAAAGGATCATTAGCAGCTTTTTTACAAGCTCAACATCATTTAACTTTACTGCATTATAAAGAGCTTTTTCTTTGTCTTCTTTTAAATCATAAAGCTCTGATGAGTTATCTATGCTGAATAGATATTCAGTATTTCCTTGAGGAGAGTAGATTAAAATGTCCACTTCTCTTAGCGGGTGATCATCATTAAACTTTTCTAGTAACTGCTTATCGGTAGTTTCCTCTATTGCTACAACTGCTTTGCTTACCTCTTTCAACTTTGCAATATCATCTCTTGAGTTTTCAAGTATATCTTTAGCCTTGTCTAGCAGCTGCTCATATAGAACTATTTTTTCTTCATCATCAAGTAGCTGACAATGCTTTTTCAGCTTTTCAGTAGAGTAAGATAGGATATCCATTTTTTTCAATTTTACGATTACGATACCCCATTTTTGTTGAAACTGAAATAATTTTTATAGGATGTGTTTTTCTAGTGTAGATGCCCGCAAAACTTGTTATTATAATATACAGTAAATCAATAAGTCGTATAATATTAACAATTAAATAATATTTATCACGATATGATCGAATAGTAATGAAATTAAGTGAGGGTTACAATGAAAAAAATAAATGGTAAAAAATTGTCTAGTAAAATGTTAAAAGCGGTAGAGCGAATAGCAAAAGAAGGGTTATTACCTAATTTTATAAAAGCTGCTCCAACAGCAAATAAAAAGATTAGTAAATTGCCTGTCTTAACATATCCTGAGGAGCTCAATCCATTTCGATCAGCTTTATGCAGGATAAGACTAAGTGAATATGAAAATATGAAACTAAATGAATTCCTGGAAAAAGCTATTGCAGCTAAAAATATAAACGAGTTAAGTAAAGTTATCGATGAAGCTTTGGACTTAGGAATAAGAATAAATGCTGCCAATGAAGATGGCTTTAGCTTTGCTAACGTTACAATGTTTAAGATGTATCGTGATGAATTCAAAGGAAATAAACAAGAGGATATAATCAGGAGGTTAGCCTTAAATGGAGCAGATTTTAATGTACAAGTTGATAAGAAAATAACTGAAATGTATCAAAAAGTGCAAAAAGAAATTGAGCCACAAATATATAGTAGGCTCAAGAAACTTAGGGAAGTTGGAGAAGACGCTACTATAGAAGGAACTGTTGAAGATGTAGAAATCGATAATAAGACCTTCTATATTGAATTTTCACATAGCTGCATAGTTGATGTTGCCAAAGTTGTAGAAGGTGCAAAAAATTTGGGCTTAAGTAAAGGAGACTTAAACCTTGGCGGTAGTATCATAAAAATAGGTGATGGTGAAGTTGAGGTCAAAACTGGGAAGACGGTAAAAGAAATTACGTAGATATATCCGATAACAGCGCTTTTACAGTAACACTTTGCACTAGCCTAGGAGAGCTAAATTTAATGGTATATCATGACACAGAAGACTATCATCAAGTACAAGTTGAGGTAGAAGATGAAGAAATGTGGAACGAGTTGCAAGAAATAGGAGAAATCGTAGGAAAGGGTTGTTTATTTGGTGGAATGTCTGTTAAAGAAGTAGTGGAAAAAGGCAGCTTTACTAGATGTGGAAGGTGGGGCGACCAAAATTCTAAAAGTAGTGAGACCTTTTCTTGGGTGAGCAAATTAAAAGATACCAAAACGACATCTGTAGGACGTTCTTGATTGGTGGCTATGTTTTTACATAGCCATAATTATTGCAAAGTAAAGTAGTTCTTGAAATTTAATCAAAATTACCATAAAAAATTTACCTTAACTAGCATTGCTTGTAGAAGTGGATTGAAGATATATTCAGGCAATATTATTTATTGGCAAGCGCTTTTATCACTGAATGCACAATATCACGCAACGTTTCATCCTTAATTTTCCTGTATTCCCTCACTAGCCTTGATATTTCTTCACTACCCACATCGCTACAAAAGGCCTTATCGTGTAAGTCTTCAGAAGCTTTGGTAAAAAAATATGACATATCAACGGACAAAGCTTCTGCCAAATTATACAATCTATCAATTACAAGCCTTACCTCTCCAGTTTCATATCCTTGTATATGCTGAAATGAAATTCCGAGCTTTTTTCCTAAGTCTCTTTGGCTAAAACCGCATATTAACCTTCTCTTCCTTATTCTTTCACCTATTTGTTTATCAATAGGATGTTGTTCATCTTGTACAATCATTTATTAATATATTAACTGAGGTATTGAAGCAATACTAACTCTCATTGTAACTTTGAGAAAAAGATTTTACCAATATATAAACTACGCTACGTAACCTTTTGCTTTTAATTTCATTATATCCTTTGACTAATTTTAGTATTTCTTCATCATAAGTTTCATGTGAGTCGACATGCACATCAGTAAAAAAA
This sequence comes from Wolbachia endosymbiont (group A) of Yponomeuta plumbellus, assembly GCF_947251575.1. Lineage (NCBI taxonomy): Bacteria > Pseudomonadati > Pseudomonadota > Alphaproteobacteria > Rickettsiales > Anaplasmataceae > Wolbachia > Wolbachia endosymbiont (group A) of Yponomeuta plumbellus. Next base: position 22,840 of record NZ_OX366353.1, read on the forward strand.
TCAGCCACATTAATCGATAGTGCTTTTGCTAAGTCGTATAGCCTACTGGCCAAAATTTGGTTTGAACTATTTTCGTACCTTTGTATTTGTCTATACGAAACGCCTATTTTCTTTCCCAACTCAGTTTGTGTTAAACCACAGTATAATCTAAGCTCTTTTATTTTTTTGCCTAATTCCACCTTTCATTACTAATTTTAGCTGCTCAAGCTTATATTGAATTTTTTAATTTATGAAGTAGAAAAAAAGAAGGAAAGTTGGAGAACTTTCCTTCCGGTCTACAGATTACAATAAACCACTATCATAAAAACTAAAGTGGCTCTTCTGTGTTACGATTATGTGATCTATTAATTTCATTCCTACATTTTCGCAGGTTGCAGCTAATGTAAGTGTGTTATCCTCATCCTCCTTTGATGGTTCTGTATCTCCACTTGGATGATTATGTGAAATTGCAATAGATGATGCATCGATCAGTAATCCCTGTTTGATTATTTCTCTCACATATAGAGGTACTCTGTCTATAGTTCCACAGTCTTGAATATACTCGTATATCAAATGACCACTTCGATCTAAGTATATTACTCGCAAGCTTTCCTTTCGTGACTGCCCTATTGCTGTTTTAAAGTATTTTAGTAGCTCTTCTCTGTTATCAAGAATCGACAGCTTTTTTAACTTACCTTTCAGTATCCTATCGAAAATCTCTTTCAGACAAAAGATACTTGCTATTGCTCCATCATTCATTCCTGTAACATTTTTTAGCTCATGAAAGTCAGCGTTAATTACCCTTCCTAAACTACTAAAGAGCTCTATTAGCTTTTTGGCCACTTCTCTTCCTTCTTCACATTCAGATAGAGTACGTTCCAGTAGCTCATGGTCAAGTAAAGACCTGCCTCTACTTGATAAAATGCGAGTTTCCAATTTTTCTTTTCTCTCACTATTATTCATAAAAACCTCCAAGGTCAACATTATATACAAATTCAACGCCAACTTTCTGACGCAGTAGTTCTCGAGGAATAACCCTTTTGAACTCTAAATTTGCAATGTTGTCCTTGTTGCTTTAATCTGCAGATTGGCGAAAGCAAATACAATAGCTTCACTGTTATGATAAGGGGGCTGGCGAAGGGTGTCAAGGAAGTTTTTTCGTTTCTGCGAGCTACTACCCTTTCTTGGTGGACTAAAATCACAACAGCTGCAGAACCTAAATTGCTTCATACTACACCTTTTCCCTTTCCCCTGAAACTAGAATCTATATACTTAACTTTAGAAACTTTAAAATAAGATGCGATCTAATATTAGGCAGTTATTTTACTATATAAAGCCTAATCTATCTTATTTCATCATAGCTTTTATTGCAGTTTTATTTTCAGCCTTAATGATCCTCCTCTTTGGCAGAGGCTTAAGCAATATAATTGATTCTGGCACAGAGCACGATTTTACTACCAAACTATTAGTTGCAATACTTATAGTTTTAGCCATTTCTCTCACTGCATTTACTCGGCTATATTTCATTGGCATTGGCAGCGAGAAAGTTATCGCAAGAATCAGATATGACTTATATAGCAGTATCACTAACTTGCAACCAAGTTTCTTTGAGAACACAGGCGTACAAGATGTTATTTCAGCGTTAGTTACTGATACCTCTGTGCTGCAATCAATAATAAACAGCAGCTTACTAACCATATTACGAAATTTTGTGATTCTGATTGGTAGTGTTGCTATGTTATTGTATACAAATATACAACTAACTGCGTATGCAGCCGCAATAATACCTATACTACTCATTATCATGACCTCACTTGGAAAAAAAGTGCGTAGCTATGCACGCTTTGCCCAGGATAAATTAAGTGAGCTTGCGTCATTTAGTGAGGAAAATTTTAGATCTATAGTGACTATCAAATCGTTTGTACTCGAGGAAAACGAAAAAATCCGTTTTAAGGAACATTTAAACTCAGTATCAAAATCATACGTAAAATTAGTACTCTTGCGTGCTATTTTAGTAACTCTAGTTATCACGTGTGTGATAGGTTCACTAGTTGTTTTGCTCTTTTTTGGTATTAAAGAAGTCTTAAGCAATAATATAACTATTGGAAAACTCTCCTCATTTGTGTTTTATTCAGCGCTCGCAGCAGGAGCTATAAATAATTTGAGCGATAATATCAGTGATTTACAACGAGGTCTTGGAATAGTAGAGCGTTTATTTGAATTTAAAAATATGAAAAGCTCTATAGCAGATCCCGATGATCCTATAAAAATTTGTAGTGTTCAAAAGGGAATTTCGTTTAATGGCGTAACATTTTTTTATGAATCTCAGTCTGATAAGCCAGCGTTAAATAACGTATCATTTTCTATAGAGGCAGGTCAAGCAGTATCAATTGTTGGACCATCTGGCAGTGGTAAAAGCACCATTTTAAAGCTTCTGCTCCGTTTTCATGATCCAAACAAAGGTAGCATTACTATCGATGGGCACAATATTAAGTCAATTGCGCTAAATGACCTCAGATCGTTGTTTGGCTTAGTGCCACAAGATCACATGATATTTTCTTGCTCAATAATGGAAAATATACTATATGGCAAACCAGGTGCCGAATATGAGGAAGTGAAGCAAGCAGCCATCAGCGCTTATGCGATGGAATTTATTGATAAGCTGCCTGATAAATTTGATACATTTGTAGGAAAAAGAGGATTAAAACTTTCTGAAGGACAAAAACAACGTATTGTAATAGCAAGGGCCATACTCAACAATCCTCAGGTTTTAATACTGGATGAAGCAACCTCTGCCCTTGATTACAAAAGTGAGAACCTCGTGCAAAAAGCCTTGAGCAAGTTAATGCAAAACAGAACAACAATCGTAATTACACACAGGCTATCAACCGCACTCAAGACTGACAAGATTATAGTAATTAATCATGGAAAAGTAGAAGAAGTAGGAACTCATGACTCTCTAATAAGTAAAGACGGGCTGTATGCAAAACTGGCGAAGATACAGTAGGCATGAAATATTGTGTAAATTAAAAGAGAATTTAAGCTATATCGTTGTTGATTTAATGAGTATGCTAGATTTAAAATTAAAATTAAAATTATTAATTTTTTAATTTTATTATTTTATAATGGTTCCATAGTTATCCGGAAATTTCGTGACCTGTGGTTTCTTTCATTCACGTTATATTCATAGCTTGTTCTATCTTAATGTAATTCCAATTTTAACTGTATAGGAGGTCTCTATGTTAAAACATAACTATAGTGATAAAATCAATAATCGCTATTCATATACTAACAAATTTTCTTATAGTGATGAGGGTGTAGATGAGACGATCAAGGATAAAATCACAACTGAAGATCAGGTAGTAACTGATGATAAGGTAGTAACTGAGGATCAGGTTACGGGTCTAAGAGATCAGATCGAAAAAGAGAAAAAGGATGATGAATTTACCAGAGAAACACTTGAAGAGTGCAAAGACAGGGCTAAGAAGGCAGAAGATGGTGCTAAAAAGGCAGTAAAACGTGCAGAAGATGATGCTAAAAAGGCAATAAAACAAGCACATGGTGAAGCTAAAGAAGCAAAAGAGCAGTTTGCGAAATGTGAAAAAGATGCTGAGAGGATAAAAGATGATGCTAAACAGGCAATAGAACGTGCAAAAGATGATGCTAAAGCAAAAGCCGATTTAGCAATAAAACAAGCTCAAGATGAGATTGAAAAAGTGAAAGCAGAAGCTAAACAGGCAAAAGCAGACGCTGGAAAAGCAAAAGAGGAGGCTGAAGGGATAAAAGAAGCATTTGTACAGTGTGAAAAGAAAGTTGAGAAAGCCAAAGAAGAAGTTGTAAAGTGTAAAATTGGAATGGCAAAAGCAGAGGTTGAGTGGTATAAAAAAGAAGCTGAAGAATGCAAAAAAGAGAAAGGAATTGGTACAGGCAAACCTGATACTGGTGAAAAAGGAGATGAAACTGGTACAAACAAACCTGATACTGATGAGAAAGAAGATGAAACTGGTACAAACAAACCTGATACTGATGAGAAAGAAGATGAAACTGGAAAAGCAAGTGTCATTACATCTCAAGAAATAACCTTAGATTGTTCCCAAGCTGAAAATTGTGGAGCATATGCTTCTTGGTATACAGCTTATAATAAGATAGGTCATCAAGGTTTTAATACATCTGATTTACTAAAGGAATTGTATCCTGAGATGTATAGTAATCCTAAAATTGCGACATATATAGAAAAGGGAATAGAGGGTTATTACGGTGTAGTAAATTTTAAATTTGCCTTTACAGAGCTTTTTGATTCAGCACACTATTTTAGTAATATGTCATGTAAAAAATGTATGGATAATCCACAAGAGATAGCCTGTCAAGACGATGAAATTAAGAGTTTCTGTTACCCTGCCGGTTATCATAATAATAAAGAATACAACAAAAGCTTTTTTATGAGAGAATCATGTCCTGATCTCATTAGAGAGTCCGATCGAACAATTGTTGCGAAAGCAAAACAAATTGCACCATTGATACTTGTTAACACATTAGGACAAATGATAGATAAAGAGGGCAATAACACTCAGATATTGTATAGTTCATTAAAGCCTTATCTAAAGGCTAATGGCAAAATAAAGGACTGTGGAGTTGACAAAAAGTGTGAAGATTTTGCTAAAATTATGAAGAAAGTTGCATGGGACAGTGATAAGGAAGTACTATTAAAAACTGTTTTTGATAGTACGGAAAAAACAAATCCTTACTATTATGATAATGAGGATAGTCTTGTTTCTGTTGATACTAATTTTATATAAGACTGAATGCTTTCTGGGCTTTTCAGCCCAGATGGCATTTTTGCAGAAAAATAGAGTGAGTAACCAGGATCGAACTGGCGACATTCAGCACTACAAACTAACGCTCTGCCAACTGAGCTACGGTTGCCAATAGGAACTCACAACTCTCTAATAAGTGAAGACGGGATGTATGCAAAACTGGCGAAGATACAGTGGAGTTGAAAAAAAATTTAAATCATACCGTTAGTTGATATGCTAGATTTATAATTTAAATTATTAAATTTTTAATTATTTTAATTTATAATAATCTCATAGTATTTTTTAAAGGATCATTATGGTTTATAATTATAGTCATTTACCAAAACTACCATGTACGGCTTTTAATTCGCCAGCATCAGTTTCACCAACACCAGTATCGAACTGTGCACAAGCTTGTGCACCTGCATACGCACCTTGTGCTACTAATTCGTGCCACAATCATTTTAACTCATATCATAATTATTATGACACATGTCATAATCCTTGTGATGAATTTGGGTTTCTTTGTTAGAAGATTGTTTTTAAACAACTCATAAACGCACGTCTAGCTATACGTGCTTCCAAGAGCACATGGGTGTTATTCAACCCATGTGTTTCATGTTTTGCTTGAGAAGATAAGCAATTGTTATTCACAGTAACCATATATTACAATTTATTTCAGCAACACGACTAATTTGACTACTGACAGCTTCTTCTTGGAATCTTATCATTATTCTACCATAGTAAAACTTTTAACTCTAATATCTGCTACATTAAAGTCGTATTTTGAAATGTACTGTAGGTTAAGGACTTTGTATATGCTAATTTTAGCCTTAAAATTATTAAATCATTAACTTTTTTATCCTATAATAATCTAATAGTTGCTTTTTAAAGGATTTTTATGACTTACAATTTTTCTTCGTATCCACGTATGGATTCATGTACTCCTGTGCGCACAGCTTGCATAACCATACGCGTCAAGTTAAGGAATGTAGAGAGCTTAAAGTAGATACCCTGGTCTTCCTATATCTGTCTTTCAAAGAAAACTTTGACCAGATTATAGTAAGCTTTTTTAGAAAAATTTTTAAATTATTGACAATATTGTTTAATATCAAAAAGAGCTCTCTAACCCGCCTTTTCAATTCAATAAATGCCTTTGTTAAACTGAGCTCCGTGTTCTTTTTTAGTTTTACACAGCCAATCATTCCGTGAAATACGAGAATAGCACATAATTTTGCGTATAGCTCGCACAATACTCTAAATGGATTTGTCTTTCCTTTTAGTTTATCAAGATTGATATGACTTTTATATAGTTTAAATAGTAATTCGATTTGCCATCTTACTCTATAAACCGTCAATATTTGTTCAGCATTAATTTTACTCTCTGGAACATTAGTTATAAATATTGACCAATCTAATAACTTTTGATTCTTTTGAGAAGATGTATATCCATGTGACTTTGCTAATTTATTAGCCTTTCTTCTTCTAGCCATAGACTGTTCTTCAGTTAGCTTTTGACATATAATTCTTACCTTAATTTTTACTTCCTTTCCTAATAATACTTCTTTTTCTGAAGATAATTGACCTTCCAAATACTCCAATAGCTCTATTTTTTGATTTGTTTCTATATCATATATATTGGTATCAGACTTATAACGACTAACAAAATATGCACCTGCTTCATCAATCTGTTTAAAAGAACTAGGCACAAAGTAGCCCAAGTCAAATATTAGCAAATCATTGGCTGATAAACCGTTCAGATAATCCCTATAACCTTGATCCGACCTTATTCCTTCCATAAAATTTAACTTATCTAGCGCTTGATTCAGGTAATCAAAGACTAACTGTAGCTTTATTCCTGATTTGGTATTATTCTCACAATCTCTATAGCTACTGCCATATCCTTTGTACATATCTTCCATGCTACTGGGCAGGCTAATGTAGCTGCTATCCAATAATTTAACGCTTCCAAATTGCTGTAAAATTTTGCAATCAATCTGTAGACTTTTTTTTAAATAAACACAAAGCTTCGTTATACATTTTTTTCATGAACTCAACTGCTTCTTCACTAAACCTAAAATCTAAACCCTGTTTTGTAATTTCTATCGAGTCTTCATTTAGCAATTGGCACATTGTTTCTATGCTGCAATCATCAACTCCTATGTTACCAAAAACCATAGCTTTTATGAATGATGAGCCATTAAGTTTTCTCTTTCTTTTTATAAAACCTACTGCAATTGATATTTCGTCTGCTTTTTCATTAAAGAATTCATTGAGGTCTTTTGATAAGCAAGCTATTCTGTCCATTGTAAGTTCTCTCATTCATATATCCAAGAGAATTTATACCTTATTATTTTCCTTCACTCTATCAACTTTACTTACACTTTTCCTTAACTTGACGCGTATGGCTTGCATAACTGACCCACGGTACCATCATAACTTTGACCCACGTTGCCATAACCGCTTTGACTCGCGGCATGATGGACTCGAATTAAATATACAGCTTCCCGAATTCGATTTAAATATACCACCTTGTCCTGCTTGTCCTGATACTGCTTGCCCCCCTGCTCCTGCTTGTCCCCCTTGTCCCCCTTGTCCACAAGTTAAGCCTGAACCTGAATCTAAAACAATCGTTGATTTTTCAAAGCTTGCAATAACGGTCAACCCAATAACTGATGATATTCTTGATATTGAGACCAGAGAGCCAACAGGCTACAAGTTTAAAGAATGTGCAAAAACTATTCAGAATGCTAAAAACAACCTTCAGGTTATAGATGGTAAACTTGTGGGCAGTTGTGAAAACAATTCTGAATGTGATAAATGTGTAGAAGTAATAAACTCTTCTATATTAGATGCAAAAAGTGCTGAAGCCTTTTTTTCTACCCACAATATGTCAGTGTTAGAAGGCACTGTTCATATTATATAAAAGTAATACAGTGTGTACATTGTTAGTACACACTTCCATCTTATGGTTAATTTTTTAATAATTTTATTTACTAATGGAGATATTTTATGCCAACGAATACTTTTTCTTGTCCGAATCAAAAAAATGCAAATCATGTACGTATATTGCCACTTGATACGTGCTATGTCAGTGATATGTTGAAAATTAATTTGTTCACAAAGTTGGATGATTGTAAAGTCAATAAGGGTAAGTTGATTTATGATAAATGTGGTAAAGATCTTAAGTGTAAGATTGATGATAAGACTAAGAATGAACTGAAAGAAAATATTAAGAATGAACTGGAGAAAGGTCTTAAGTGTGAGATTGATGATAAGACTATGAATAAACTGAAAGAAAGTATTAAGAATGAACTGAAGAAAGAGAAAGAGCCTGATGATGTTAAAGAACCTGATGATGTTAAAGAACCTGATGATGTTAAAGAACCTGATGATGTTGAAGAGCCTGATGCTGGTAATGATGGTTACAGCGAAGGTATGGCTTTCTCTTACCATGGTTACGGCAACGACTTAATATAAACTCTGATCCAGGAAGATAAAATAGTTAAGATAAACCTTCAACTAGTCCCACTTATTCACTATACTGCTATAGATTTTATAGCAGTATAGTGAATGAACATTTTTAAGCAGATTTCCTCTCTAATCTTTAGTAAATTGAATGAGTTGAAACAAAGGGGTGTTATAAGCACAAGTGCAGCAAACTTTATCATAGAGCCTCCAAGCAATAGAGTCCATGGAGACATTTACACAAATGTTGCTATGGTGCTTGCAAAGCATGAAAAGAAGAATCCCATTGAAATTGCAGAGGTTTTAGCCAAAGAATTTGAACTTTTTGATGAAGTTGCAAAAGTGGAAATAGCAGGCTCTGGTTTCATCAACATGCACTTAAAAATAGAAGTGTGGCATGGAATTTTAAAACAAATAAATGAGCTAAAAACAGAGTTTGGCACCCTAGATATAGGGAACAATCAGGCCATCAATGTTGAATTTGTATCTGCAAATCCAACTGGTCCACTGCATATTGGTCATGCAAGAGGGGCAGTATTTGGTGACGTTCTGGCAAATTTATTGAAAAAAGTTGGTTATAAAGTTACTAAGGAGTACTATATTAATGATGCTGGAGCACAGATAGATACGCTAATTCGGTCAGTGTATTTGCGATATAAAGAAGCTCTGGGAGAAAAAATTAGTGTTGAAAAAGGTTTATACCCAGGTGAATATTTAAAACCGATAGGGGAGGGGCTGGCCAAAAAATATGGCGCAGAGCTTCTAGAAAAGCAAGATAATCAAGTGATTAGAGACTATACTTTAAGTTCTATCTTAGAAATTATAAAGGAAGACATGAACTTACTTGGAGTAAATCATGATGTTTTTACTTCAGAGTATGAGCTACAAAAAAGTGGCAAAATTGAAGAGAGTATAAAGATATTGTCTGACAAGGGTCTAGTGTATGAAGGGTACCTGGAGAAACCAAAAGGCAAAGAAAGCGAAAATTGGACTTCCAGAAAAGAGATGCTATTTCGCTCTACAAAATTTGGTGATGACGTTGACCGTGCATTGAAGAAAGAGGACGGCAGTTGGACTTATTTTGCCTCGGATATCGCTTACCATTTTGATAAGATATCGCGTGGTTTTAACAATATGATCGTAGAGCTTGGTAGTGACCACGGCGGTTATGTCAAAAGACTCAAAGCAGTCGTCTCTGCGCTCAGTGATGATCAAGCAAAAATAGAGGTAAAACTGCATAATATTGTGAATTTTTTCGAGAACGGCAAACCTGTTAAGATGTCCAAAAGATCAGGAAATTTCCTCACAGCAAGGGATGTAGTGGAAGAAGTTGGCAGGGACATAACTCGTTTTATAATGCTAACACGCAAGAATGATATGGTCTTGGACTTTGATTTTGCTAAAGTTAAAGAACAGTCAAAAGACAACCCTATTTTTTACGTGCAATATGCGCATGCTCGTGCTCATTCGTTAATGCGTAATGCTCCAAAAGAGCTCCCAACAGCAGATCCTTCACTTTTAAGGACAGGTGGAGAGCTCTTCCTCATAAAAACCTTAGCAAAGTGGCCAGATGTGGTAGAAATTGCAGCAAGGCTTTGTGAGCCACACAGAATTACTTTCTACTTACTTGAAGTTGCAGAAGCGTTTCACGTTTTATGGGGGTATGGCAAGAGTGATTTAAACATGCGTTTCATACTGGAAGACAACTTAAACCTCACCGCTGCAAGAATGTTTCTCGTGCAAGCCTTAGCGCACGTCATCGCTTCTGGACTTTCTATCTTCAATATAGAGCCTTTGGAAGAGATGAGTTGATTTTTTTATGCAAGATTGTTTTTTCAACGAATAGAGAAGTTGACAAAATTAAGTAAAAATGTTATAGTTTATTGACCTTACCCAGAAAAAGTGGAGAGAAAGTGTGGAATGTTTTTTACAAAAAGAATGATGCATCAAATTGTTCTGGAATGCAATAGTTAATAGTGACGTTGTTTGTTATAAAAAATTTCTATGTATTCAAATATTGCAGTTCTAGTTTGTTGAGCAGAGTGTTGTGAAGTATCAATAAGTATTTCTCTTTTCAATGAGCTAAAGAAGCTTTCTGCAACAGAATTGTCGTAACAACAGCCTTTATTACTCATCTATATTCTTTACAGCTAAGAGATATTGATACCCTTGCGCAGTATATTGTGAACCTTGGTCACTGTGCAGCAGTAGATTTTTAACAGGTTTACGCTTGTTAACGTCCATTAATAAAGAGTCCATAACCAATTGTTTATTTATTGAACTGCTCATTAACTACCATGCGTGAATATAGATCGATTATTGTTGCCAAATATAGCCATCCTTCTTTGGTTTTTATATAAGTAATCCCATACTTTATTTGGTTGATCGACAATAAAGTTTTGGTCTAATATATTGGGAGCTACTGTCCGTTTGTTGTTTCTTAATTTTAAATTTTCTTCTCAATATAGCCTGAATACCATTTTTCTGCATAATACTTTGCACTGTTTTTAAGTTGCAACTTTTACCCAAAGCCTTTAATTCAGCATGAATTTTAGGAGCTCCATATCTACATTTAGAAGCTTGATATATTTTTTGAATATCTGCTAATAACTCTTTATTTGCTGATTCTCTACTGCTTATTTTCCTTGTAGTCCACTTATAGTAGCCACTAGCAGAAAATCCTACATAATTCCTGTACTTTATAGCAGTTACTATATAAAAAAATATTTTACTCTTTTTGACTGGCCAGGGCTTTTTTTAAAATGTCTCTTTCTCTTGTTACTTTTGCTTTGTAAATCAAACCTCTCTTTGTCGTAAGGAGCCATGTTACCTCTACCTGGAAATGCATCTGCTGCCGACTTTTTTTCGTTGTGTTTCTTTATCCATTTTCCTAATAAACCACCCTTTATTCCTAAATCTCTTGCTATTTTTGTAATTGTTTGACCTGCCTTTCTTTGTTCATTTGTCAGCTTAACAGCTTCCAATTTGAATTCTGCTGTATATTCTCTTCTATTTGTCATATTTTGAAAAAACGTTTTATTTTACTCCAAAAACGTCTTAACTTTCTCTCTACTTTTTCTGGGTAAGGTCAAAGGCGGGCCCAGTAATGCTAGAAGTCAAACCAAAAAAAAGCAACAGCCGGCGAACTCACTCTATTTATAGTACAGATGAAGAGAATTGGATTTATATACCAGTGCCGAAAATAGTTGACAAAGATTGTGTATACTTATTACAATTGTTTGGGTACCAGAAGTTTTTACGGCAACAAAGTATGCACTAACTATAAGTAAGGAAGACTTTAAGCAGGCAATAAAAAAAATGAAGGAACGTTTAAAAGAGATTAAAGGAGAGAAGAAAAAGGTAAAAGGGAATACGGCAGAAAATGAATCTTATTACAAATAGCATAAAGGGCTTTTATTCTAGTGTTAAATCGGACCTAGATTGGCAAGCCAAACGTAGTCTTATTAGGACATTAGTAAAAGAAGTCAACATTGATCTTGATAAAGTAGATGTAGTATTTAAGATCAAAGAACTTGAAAACCCCGCCCAGAATGGACAAAATCAAAAGATGGTACATTGTCTAAGGGGTCTGGGCACTGGGATGACATCTTTTTTCTTGGTACAAATTACTCTTATGTCTCAATATTTGTACAGTTGTGTTATCGGCTGTTTGATGTTTACAACGCAGGAAGTTCATACGGTTGTAAGTCAAGCGGTAGGATGACAAGATTTTGCAAGGGTATTTTTTTTATAGGAGATTAACATGGAAATTTTTCTTGATAGCGTTGATTTAAATGAAATTAAAGGACTAAAGGAGTTCATTGACGGCATAACAACTAATCCTTCTTTAATAGCAAAGTCCGGGCGTAAAGATAAATACGAGGATTTAGTGCGTGAAATATGCTCTATTATAAAAGGGCCTGTTAGTGTTGAAGTTGTTGCAGATAGCCATGAAGAGATGATCACAGAAGGTCTGAATTTAGCAAAAATTGCTGATAATGTTGTGATCAAATTACCTCTTACACATGAAGGATTAATTTCTTGTAAAAAGTTATGGACAGAGCATAAAATACCTGTTAACATCACATTATGTTTTTCTCCTGGACAAGCACTGCTTGCCGCTAAGGTCGGTGCTTGTTTTATTTCCCCCTTTGTTGGTCGCCTTGATGATATAAGCTATGATGGCTTATCGCTAATAGAAGATATATGTACTATATATTCTAATTACGGTTTTGATACTAAAGTTCTTGTTGCATCAGTGAGAAGCCCAGCGCATGTAATAGAAGCTGCAAGGTTTGGTGCTGATTCAATTACTGTGCCAGCAAAAGTACTTAGACAATTAATTAATCACCCACTTACTGACCAAGGGCTAGCAATATTTGAAAAAGACTGGGGTGTAAAATAATAAACGGTTACAAATGAACATAAAAATTGGCGTATCCGTTCAGGCAATGGCGTCAACTTAAGAGCCTTCATTAGCAAACTCTCCTAAAGACATGATGGCGTTTGCTACCTTATTGCGGCTGCCCTGGTCGAATCTTAACTTTATAGCTAACCCAAGAAAGGTTTCCCTACATCATACCGCCGAGGCGCTAACGAGTAGCGGAATGACGAATTTGTTGTTTTTCAAATTGTAGGTAAACCTAAAGCTATAGAAAAAAAGAAGAACCAGTTTCTTAGTTTTTCATTGACATAATCCACTCCATATGCCATAATAAAATTTTATATCTTGGAGAAGGAAATGACATTAAGGTTAATACTACAAGAAGTCAACAGTAGTCCAGATCTGAGTAAGGAAAATTTAATTGATAGAATTAAAGATAAGCTGCAGCAGGAAAATCAACTTATATATGATGAGTGGAAAAAAACGAATTTGATATAAATTACACGTTTATAGTGCTCAAGTGCAATTTATTACTTATAGCAGCTGAAAATGGCTATGAAAAAGTAGTAAGATACTTAACAAAAAACGGAGCTAATGTTAATGTACAAGATGAATGGGAAAAAACCTCCTTACATTATTCTGCTCAGCATGGGCATGCACAAGTAGTAGAAGTTTTGCTAGAAGAAGGAGCAGACGTTAATGCACAAAATGAAGATAAAGGGACTCCTTTGCATTATGCTGCTTATAGTGGTCATATAGAAGTAGTAAAACATCTTATAAAAAAAGAGGCAGATGTTAATGTAGTGGACAGATATGGAAGAAGTCCTTTACATTATGCTGCTGAGAATGGATACACACAAGTAGTAGAAGTTTTGCTAGAAGAGGGAGCAGACGTTAATGCACAAGATAAAGACGGAAGAACTCCTTTATATTATGCTGTTTATTACACTCATGGTGAACATCCAAGACTAAATTATCAACATCCAAAAGTAGCGAAACTTCTGCTAAATTATGGTGCAGATCCATCATTTATTCATAGACCTAAAGCTATAACAGCAGGAATTACTGTAGGTATATTAGCTGCCATTGTTGCTCCATTAGCACTCATTTATGCTACTGCATTACCTGCACTAGCAATAGTTGTAATTACTGTGGCATCTGCACTGATCGTTGGTGGAATTTCCTATGGGGTTGCATATAAGTCATCAGAGCATTCATTAAACAGTAAGCTAAGTGAGGTTAGCTGCAGTAATGTTGATGGAAATAAACAAACTGTACAACCATAATTATTAATTCACCACAGTAACCGCGCCGTGGCAGTGTTTGTACTTCTTTCCAGAATTACAAGGGCACTTGTCGTTTCTTGAGACTTTGGGAAGTCTGCTATTTCTAGCAGAATGTAACCTATTGCCTATCTCTTGGTTATCTGCCAACTTAAAGTGCGCTAGGCGGTGAATGGTGAGTTCCTTCCATTTTTCAAGCATTGACTCAAACATCAAGAAAGCTTCGCGTTTAAATTCATTCAGTGGATCTTTCTGCCCCATGGCACGTAGGCTTATGCTTTGTCTTAGGCTCTCTAGAACTGAAAGGTGTTCCCTCCATAAATGATCAAGTGTCATTATCATCATTTGCTTCACGATCGTATTCCACAAATCTGTAGTGTGCTGACTGTTGAAATATTTTTCTTTCTCAGTAAAAAATTCTTGTATCTTATCATTTATATAATCCAAAACTTCTTGTTTGTTTAAAAACTTTGCTAAATCTTCTTTATCAAGCGTTATTCCATACCTTGTATGGAATTCTTTGACTATATCTTCAATATAATCCTCATAATAGCCACTTTGGACTATACCTTCTATTACGCTCTCATTTACTTCGCTATATACTTCAAGTAAATCATTAATTTCGTTGCCTAAGATATTGTTTCTCTGCTTAAAAATAACTTTACGTTGGTTGTTGATTACGTCATCAAACTTAAGTAGAGATTTCCGCACGTCATAGTTTCTAGCTTCAACTTTCTTTTGTGCTTTCTCGAGTGCCTTATTGATCCATGGATGATGAATAGCTTCGTTATTCTTTAGCCCTACTTTTTGTAAAAAACTTCTCATTCTATCAGAGCCAAATATTCTCATTAGGTCATCTTCGAGCGATAAAAAGAACTTAGAAAGTCCAGGATCCCCCTGACGACCAGAACGGCCGCGTAATTGATCATCTATTCTCCTGCTTTCATGTCTTTCGGTTCCAACCACACATAAACCACCAGCTTTTATAGCAATTTCCTTATCTTTTTTTACTCTTTCAACTATTTCTTGGTATTTTTTTTCTCTTTCATCAGCATTTTTTATCTTCTTTAGCTCCACCTTTGCAATCATTTCAGCATTTCCACCAAGCTGAATATCAGTTCCACGTCCTGCCATGTTAGTTGCTATGGTGACACTGCCTGGCACTCCAGCTTGTGCTATTATGTACGCCTCTTGTTCATGATAACGAGCGTTTAATACGGAATGCTTAAGAGAATGGCTTTGCAAAAGCGCAGAAAGCTTCTCAGAGTTTTCGATGCTTACCGTGCCGACAAGGACCGGTTGAAGGCGTTTATGGCATTCTTCTATGAACTTTAACACAGCATTAAATTTTTCTTTTCCTGTGCCATAAATTTCATCATCAATATCAACTCTTTTTACAGATACATTGGTTGGAATTTTTACTACATTTAATCTGTATATATCACTAAACTCTTCTGCCTCTGTTGCTGCTGTTCCAGTCATTCCGGAAAGTTTATTGTACATACGAAAGTAATTCTGAAATGTGACCGATGCTAAAGTTTGGTTTTCATGCTGAATTTCAAGATTCTCCTTCGCTTCAAGTGCCTGATGAAGACCATCGGAATATCTCCTGCCCTCCATCATACGCCCAGTAAATTCATCAATAATCACTACCTTGCCATCCTTTACTATATAATCTTTATCAGCAGTAAACAGCTTATGTGCACGTAATGCTTGGTCTATATAATGAGTCATTATCATGCTGTCAGTATCATAGAGCGAGGAATTTTCAGGAATGAGATTGTATGACCTTAGTAGTTCCTCCACTCGTGAAATACCATCTTCAGTCAAGAATACCGTTCTACCTTTTTCATCTACTTCATAATCGGAGTCAACTAATTTGGTTACTATTTTATTGATATGCTTATATATCTGATTGTTTTCCTCAACCGGGCCAGAAATAATAAGCGGAGTGCGAGCTTCATCAATGAGTATTGAGTCCACTTCATCAACTATTCCGTAGTGAAAGCCTCTCTGAACCATGTCTTCTTGAGAAAATTTCATATTGTCTCGCAGGTAATCAAAGGCAAGCTCGTTATTTGTGGAATACACGATATCTGCACTGTAAGCCTCTTTCCTCTCTTCGTCTGTCAAGTTATTCGTAATAAACGCAACAGAAACCCCAAGAGAATTATATAATTTGCTCATCCACTCTGTGTCTCGTTTTGCAAGATAATCGTTAACAGTTACGACGTGCACGCCTTTCCCTTCTAAAGAATTAAGGTATGCAGCTAAAGTTGCAACGAGTGTCTTTCCCTCTCCTGTTTTCATTTCTGATATCATGCCATTGTGGAGCACCATTCCACCAATCAGTTGAACATCAAAGTGCCTCATGTTAAGAAATCTTCGAGAGGCTTCACGCACAACTGCAAATGCAGGTACGAGAAGATCATTTAACGTTTTCCCATTTTTCAATTCTCGATTGAATTCTTCAGTTTTACCAGCAAGCTCCTCATCAGATAAGCTCTGCATTTCTGTTTCTAATGCATTTATTTGCTGAACAATTTTCCTAAAGGATTTTATTATCTTCTTATTTGTTGACCCAAATATCTTTCTTATAAAAAAGAATGACAACGTAAAAATGAAAAATATAAGAATGGCTGTCAAAATTAGCGGAGAATCTAGCATAAACTTAAGTAAAGTCTTATTTAATATGAGATTATATTACTAAATGCAGCCTACAGCAATTACATATTAGATTTGGGGAGTCTTTATGCTTAAGACAGCAAACAAAATTGACCCTGTTCGGCACTGTTATTACAATGTTAAAGAATCTGTTGCATTATCTTAGGCACTTGGTGACTTTAATTTTTTATAGAAAGAAGTTATTCGTAGGTTTAGTAGGGTATGAATGTAGAAAACAAACAGTCTGAAGTACTTAGTAATCGTACATTTAAGAAGAGAGATGGCACATCAACAGGTGATCATGGTCGCAAGTATGAAGTAAAATTATTAATGCTGTATCTACTTCATGGGTTAAGTAGTAAAATTGACTTTTGGTTAGCATCAAACATAGAAGGTTTTGGAGCCTTTGATGATATTTTTTTTGAGTATAAAGATCAGAAGAACAAATCGAGAATTATCTTGGTTCAAGCTAAGCACTGCAATACACATCGCTCTTCGAAGAATATTACTTTTGAAGATTTGTTTATTGATGGAAATGATAGAAAGCAACAGAAAGAAGATTTCGGGTTAAACAAATATTTTGAATCTCATCCTGAGATTAAGCAAAACCCTGAGTGTAAGAACAGTGATATTACGCTTGTCATTCATACTAATGTCAATGTGAACCTAAAAAAAGGTACAGAGAAGCAAGGAAGCGTAGAAACATTAGAGAAGTATCTGGAAGAGTCAAAGTTAACAAATGATAACACTTTAAATATTTATGAAGGTCAAAAAGGAACGTGCTACAAAATAAAAAATCATACTGAACTGAAAAAATACTTCAGTTGTGGTAGTGACGATGAAATAGAAGATTTTTTACTTAGAATAAGGTTTGTAGTTGATCAACCTAATCATTCAAAATTAGATGATATTATTAAGAAAGAAATAGGGAATATATACAAAATATCAGGGGAAGAAGATATTGATACAGTTTTTGTCCGTGTATATGATAAGGTAGGGAAATGGTGGGCACAACAGGGTAGCAAAGTTTCTTATCTAACAAGAAAAGACGATTATTTTAGGGAAGTTATAGAACATCTTTATAGTCTCAAACCTAGAGAAGATCTATTTGAACGGTGGAACATTCCACCTAAAATAGCTAGTGGAAATTTCATTGAACGAGAATATCTCAATGAAGAAATAGTAAATCATCTAAAGACAAAAAATGAGCCAGTTATATTAACTGCTTTGTACGGGTTAGGTGGAGTAGGTAAAACACAGTCAGTGCTAGATTTTATTCAAAAACATGGGAAAGAATACAAGGCAATATGTTGGTTTAATGCAAAAGATGAAGATCAACTACTCAGTGAATATGTTAATTTAGGAAGAAAATTAAATATTATTCACGATGAAGACAACATTTCTATTGCACAGCGAGCTTATTATGTGAAAAACTGGCTAGAAGATTCTAAACGTGAAGGCTGGTTGTTGATTTATGATAATGTATCAAATTATGAAGTCATTTCTAAGCTCAGACCTACAAAAGGCGGCAAAATAATAGTTACGTCTCGTAATACTGAATGGCCACAAGGGAGTATAGGTGTAGACGTTTTTACTCCCCCAGAATCAGAATTATATGTTAAGAAAATTCTAGGCCAGGTTTCAGAAAGCGATAGGCCAAATATAGGTATATTGGCAGAAAAGTTAGGTAGATTACCTTTGGCATTAGCTCAGGCTTGCGCTTACATCAAAGAAAACAAAATGACTATCTCACGTTACTTAGAAATTTATGCAGAAAGGAAGCTTTATTTATTATCTCATAAAACACTACCTAAGGATTCTAACCATGAGCCTGTGTTTATTACTTGGGATATTACAATGGACGCAATTCGTAATGAGTCTAAACTAGCAAGCAAGTTGTTAGTAGCTTGTGCATATTTAGACAATGATATTCCTAAAGATTTGTTAAGAATATTTCCTGAGATTGTAGAGAACAATTCTGAAGAAAAACCTTTTGAAGAAGTATTAGGTATATTATTGAGATATTCGATGCTAGTGTCCAATGAGCAGAGTAGTAGTGTTTCTATTCACTGTTTAGTACAAGATGTAATTAGGCTAAAGTCAAAGGAAAGTGGAAAAATTAAAAAAGATATAAAAACCGTTTTTCAATTATTAAAAGAAAGCTTCCCTGACGACAGTGATAAATTAGAAGATTATTCTAAGAAGCGACAATTATTGCCGCACTTAGAAGCGTTTTTATCACATATAGATAATTGGCTAGCAAAAAATCCTTCAGAAAAACAAACAATAGAAAAGGATTATCTTGTGTATTTGTTAATATGGATGAACGATGGATACCATGACTTGGGTAATCCCAGAAGACAAAAGGAGCTGCTTGAACAGGCTTTACCTATTCTTGAAGAATACTATGGTTCTGATCATTTTCAGGTTGCTATAGCGCTGGCAAATCTAGGTATCGCTTATGGGGATCTGGGTAATCATAGGAGACAAAAGGAGTTACTTAAACAGGCTTTACCTATTCTTGAAGAATACTATGGTTCTGATCATTTTCAGGTTGCCATTGCATTGGCCAATCTAGGTGATGCCTATGGGAATTTAGGTAATTCTCGGAAAGCAAAAGAGTTGCTTGAACGGGCTTTAGCAATTCAAGAGAAACATTATGAGCCTAACCATTTTACAGTTGCTATAATACTAAAAAACCTAGGCGGAACTTATGGAGACTTAGGTAACCCTCAGAAAGCAAAGGAGTTGCTTGAGCAGGCCTCATTTATTCTTGAGAAGCATCATGTCCATGATTACTTCTAAAGTTGTTGAACTATGGGAAATTCTAGGCCCCGCTTATGGTGCTCTAGGTAACCATAAGAAACAAAAGGAGTTGTTTGCACGGGCTTCATCCATCTTTAAGAAACATTATGGCCCTGATCATCCGGAAGTTGCTAAACTGCTGGCAGAACTAGATGACATTTAGGTTTTTAGCAATACTGGATTAACAACAATTCATTTGAGCTACACTTCCAAAACTAATCTATTTGGATCTTCTATATAATTTTTTATTTTAACGAGGAAAGTAACTGCTCCTTTGCCGTCAACTATTCTGTGATCGTAAGAGAGGGCAATGTACATCATAGGTCTAATCTCAATTGAGTTGCCCATGGCAACTGGCCTGTTTTGTATTGAATGCATTCCAAGTATTCCAGATTGCGGAGGGTTTATTATCGGAGTAGAAAGGAGCGAACAATATACTCCGCCATTTGAAATGGTAAATGTTGCACCTTCCATTTCTGATACTTGTAATTTACCTTCTCGTGCTTTTTTGCCAAGAGCAACTAAAGTCAACTCAATTTCTGCAAATGACATCTGATCGGCACCCCGAATAACTGGTACAACAAGACCTTTATCGGTGCCAACAGCAACACCTACGTCATAGTAATGTTTATATATGATTTCATCGCCTGAGATTTCAGCGTTAATTTCAGCAATTTCTTTCAATGCTTGCACCGCTGCCTTTATAAAAAACGACATAAAACCAAGTTTTATTCCATATTTTTTTTCAAAGGCGTCCTTATATTTTGCTCTTAGATCCATGACATTCTTCATGTCAATTTCATTGAACGTGGTCAGTATTGCAGCAGTATTTTGCGATGCTTTCAAACGAGCGGCAATTACTTGTCTTATTTTGCTCATTTTTACTCGTTCCTCTCTTTGCTCTCCACTTACTACACTTTTTGGCAATTCATATTGTTTTATTGCAGGTTGTTCAGCTTTGTTCATATGGCCTATCACATCTGCTTTTGTTATTCTGCCTCCCATGCCAGTTCCTTTGACGCTTTCTGCACTGATTGCATTTTCTTCCATAATTTTACGAGCTGATGGAGCATCTTTTTTAGCAGCACTTTCGCTTTTATCTTCTTTTCTCGCTTCCTCTTTTACTTCTCCCACGGAAAGCTTCGCTAACAATTGATCAGGGCTTATTACATCATCTTCCTTTACAAGAAATTCAGTTATTTGCCCCGAAGCTTCTGCAGTTAATTCGAGTGCTGTTTTGTCAGTTTCAATTTCAAAGATCAAGTCATCTACTTTTACTGCTTCTCCAATACCCTTCTTTATTTTTACTATACCTTCTGTAACTGATTCACCACCAAGAGTTTTTGGTGCTCTGATTTCTATAATTTTGCTCATAAAACAACTTCCGTATAAAACTTTCTATAGATTTATACATGAAAAGAGACATGTAATAAACTAATAAATTCATTGAGGCTCTTATCATTTAGAAGTGGACCACAACTCCCAAATGTCATTCCAGCGCAGCCATAAAAATTCCTTGACAAACTCCGCCAGCCCCCTTATCATGAAACTGAAGCTATTTATTTATCTTCTCTGTACAGATTAAATGACAAAAAACTCACGTATCTGGCGTCTCATGTTTAATTTTTTGCACTATGTGCACTCTATGTCTTTATCAAATTTCTGGGTTTTTACCTACACAAGCTGAAATACGCTATTTAAAACATTAAAAAACGCCAACTTAAAAAATAGATAGTGAATAACTAGCTACCCTAGGGTTTCTTTTGCCTTTTTTTCTGTTTAGTAAATTTCTTAATGTTTATAATTTAGATTAGTTGCGGCTTAAAAGCAACTGAATCGCGGTTATTAAACGTTTAGAATAAAAAAAACGCCATACTTGAAAGTATAATGTAAGTAATTAGCCAACCACGGGGCTTCTTTTGCCTTTTTTTTATTTGGTAAATTTCTTAATATTTATAGCTAAACGACAACCGTCATCCCGCTGCTTGTTAGCGGCTAAGAGATACCGCGAATGAATCGCGGTATGACGGTATGCGGCGGCGTGACGATAAGGTTTATACCTTGTCATGCAAGTACTAGAATCCAGTAAGCTTATTTATGCATGTAAAAGGCTATTATTTTGTAAAGTCAAAGTTGCTTTTGGTTTTAAGTTAAAGTACAATAAATGCAAAGGCTCATATAAACTGGATCCAAGTACTTGAATGACATCAGAGAGAGGGTAACCGAGGTTCATGCGATACACGCTACCAAAGTGTTTAAATAATTAATTAGGTTAAGGTTTGGTATTCAAACAGTCGTACACATGCCAGTCAAAATAGGTACCAGAGGAAGCAAGCTTGCAGTTGCCCAGGCTTTGGAAGCAAAACAAAAGTTGCTGGATTCTTTTCCTAACTTATCTATTGAAATTGTTAAAATAAAAACTTCTGGAGATAAGTATGCAAACGCAAATCTTGCTGAAATAGGAGGCAAAGGATTATTCATTAAAGAAATTGAGACTGAATTGCTCGAAAATAATATAGACATGGCAGTTCATTCGCTAAAAGATATGCCTGCGTTTTTCTCAGGGGGTTTAACAATTCCTTGTGTTTTAGAAAGGCTAAGTTCATGCGATGCGTTTATTTCTCATAAACACAATAGCCTTGAGTCTTTGCCACAGCAGGCTACTATTGCCACTTCTTCAATAAGAAGAAAAGTTCAGTTATTAAATGTTAGACCAGATTTAAATATAGTACCGCTACGTGGAAATGTAACAACCAGATTGCAAAATCAAAGTTTTGATGGAATAATTCTAGCTGAAGCAGGACTCATAAGATTAGAAAAACATCACTTGATTACAGAGGTATTGCCACCAAAAGTTATGTTAAGTGCAGTGGGGCAGGGGGCGGTTTGTATTCAATGTAGAAGGAATGATGTAAAAATTATCAATCTTTTAGAGAAAATTAATAATAATATGTCTTTTATAGGAGTGAAATCAGAGCGCAGTTTTATGAAGACAGTGAATGGTTCATGTTTTACACCACTTGCAGCTTTGGCTGAATATGTGAGCGAAAATATGCTACACCTTCGTTGTATGTTAGCAAGTGGAAAAAATATATACTTCACTGAGCGCACTTCATTTATAGAAGATGCGGAGAAAATGGGTATGGATGCAGGATTAGAGTTGAAATCAAAATGCTTATAAGCTTACCTAAAGTACGTGGAATCTATCGTTATGATGTCTTAATGTCTAAAGCGACGTGGTTAAATGTTGGTGGACGAGCTGATGTATTATTTAAACCATGTGATATTGAAGATTTAACATACTTGATTAAAAATACTGAACTGCCAGTTAGCGTTATTGGTGCAACATCCAACATAATAGTGCGAGATAGTGGCATTCGAGGAATAACAGTAAAATTAGGTAAGGAGTTTGCATATATTAAAAGTAAGGGTAACAACTCTATTGTAGCTGGGGGAGCTGTGCTGCTCAGCAACCTTGCTCACTTTGCGGGAAATCAGCAGATTAGTGGGTTGGAGTTTCTAGTTGGAATTCCAGGAACAGTTGGTGGCGGAATAGAAATGAATGCAGGTGCATATGGTAGTGATATCGCAAGTGTTGTACAATCCATAAAAGCAGTGAATCTAGAGGATGGAAACCTATATGAGTTCTCCAGCGAAGAAATGGGGTATTTTTACCGTGGACATAGCCTAAAAGGAAATTGGATTTTTGTTGAAGCTGAGTTTAAAGGAATAAACTCAGAGTATGAGCTTATACTGCAAAGGTTAAAGGAAGTTATTGAGAGGAAAAATAAAAGCCAGCCAATAAGAGGAAAAACTGCTGGGTGCATATTCAAAAATCCAAAAAACTACCGAGCATGGGAGTTAATTGATAAATCTGGCTGCCTAGGGTTAAATATTGGTGGAGCTAGAATCTCTAAGAAACATTGTAACTTCTTGCTCAATTACGATAATGCAACTTCATCTGACTTGGAAAACCTTGGCAACAAAGTAAAAGATGCAGTAAAGGATAAATTTAATGTTGAACTTGAGTGGGAAATAAGGGTTTTGGGTAGCTATTAGATAGTTTTTATAGCTTATGTATATTCGTTCAGTAGAACGGCAAATAAGGTAAACAAGTAATCTAAAAAAATAATCATAGAGAAACCGTGAGGTAATGTGGTTAATCTTGTAGAACTTTGCAAGAATCTAGAGAGAAAAATAGCAAAGTTATACCAATTCTCATTATTAGTGAATCAAATAAGCGATATTGTAGAGTTATTTAATTGTGGAGTGAGAAAGAAAGGCAATAGTATGGCTTTTTTTCCATTGTTATCTATCCGTTTATTGTGCAGTGGGAATTGGTATTAGCTGAACGGACACTATTGTTATACTATATCTTATATACAATTGTGCAATATGGACAATGGCAACAAATTTACTAGCGAAATTCAGTGATTTATGATTGATAATTAAAGTTCTTAATTAGTAACCGTTCACACTTAATTCTTCAATCTCACTAATAGAAAGGCCAGTAAACTTGACAATAGTGTTAACATCAACATTATTAGCCAGCATTGCTTTTGCGACTTCGATTTTCCCTTCAATTTTGCCTTCAATTTTCCCTTCCTCTTTACCGATTTTGATGCCTCTTTCTTCGCCAATTTGGATGCCTTTTTCAGTAGCAAGATCAAGTCTGTATTCAAGAATGGCTTCTTCTTTCCGTAGATCCATTATTCTTTCTTCGTAAGCTACTAAATCTTTTTCATTCCAGCTAAACCTGTCTAATTCATCGTAGACTAACTTTATTATTGGTGCTTTTTCTGCTATTTTCCTTAAGTCTTCTTCCGTAGTTTCATCTGCATATTTGAAGAAAAATAACCAACGATCCACTATGCTTTCTAGCTGTTCTTCCTTATTCTTAGGAAATTTAGGTAGTTCAATAAATATAAATTGAAAATCTTTTAAGTCATGCTCATTGGTTTTCTCATCTCTTATAGTGTGGTTGGATATATAATCAACTTCTTCAGGAAGTAAGTTACAATTTGATATAGCAATAAAGAAGACTTTCTTTAAATCAATGTAGTTGCCAGATTTATCTAATTGTCTTGAGTAAGCCTTAGCAGCATACAGTTGAGCTCGTTTTTCGAAGCCTTTATCGCGAGTAAGCTGCATTTCAATCACATACCTGGTCCCACTAGAATCCCTGCAAAGAACATCAACTATACTTTGCTTATCAGAGGCAATTTCAGGATCCATTATAGTACTGAGGAATTCCACTTCTTGTATAGTATTTATCTCGGTAAACCCTAAAATATCATTCAAAAAATGTATGAGAATATTCTTATTTTTTTCAGTGCCAAAGATTCTTTTAAAGGTTAAATCCAGCTTAGGGTCGAGAAACTTAGATAAAGCCATAGCCAAAGTGCTTAAAAATATTAATAATTATACACTATTATTAACAATTATTCAACCATATTTTTGAAGATAGCTATGCCGCCGCGAACCGTCATACCGCCGCGGTATCTCTTAGCCGCTAACAAGTAGCGGGATGACGGTTGTCGGTAAATCTAAGTCAGTTTAGCTATAGGCAGCAATTTTCTGTATTTACTTTAAATTGAAGAAAGATCAAATGAAAGATCGTGTTTTGCTAAAAATCACAGAATGCAGTCTGGTTACCTTATTAGAAGTTTAGCTTTAACTTTAAATGGACTACTCAACCGTGACAGACTTAGCTAAATTTCTTGGACAATCTGCATCTAACCCTTTTTTTGCTGCAGTAAAGTAAGCAAGGAATTGCATAGCAACACTGTAGATGATTGGAGAGATAAAATTATCAGTGTCTGGAAGTTGCACCACATCTGCGCAAACTCCCCTTAGGAATGGCGCTCCTTGTTTATCACTGAAGGCAATTACTTTGCCTTTTCTTGCAATAATCTCTTGTATATTAGATAGCGTTTTAAAGAATAAATCATCATAAGGGATAATTGCTATAACAAGCACAGTAGAGTCTATTAAAGCAATAGAACCATGCTTCATTTCTCCCGCTGCAATACCAGTTGTATTGATATATGAAAGCTCTTTTATTTTCAATGCGCCTTCCATTGCAACTCCGTATGAACTTCCTCTGCCGATTAAAATAACGTTATTGTGTTCTAATATACTGCCCGATATATGTTGTATTTTCATCACATTCAAAACGTGCTCAACATACTCGGGAATAGAATTGATAGCACTGCTTAGCTGTTTTATTCTCTCTCCACCCAGTATACCTTTTATTTTTCCAAGCTCCACGGCAAAGCATGCTAAAGTTGCAAGTTGCGCAGAAAAGGTTTTTGTTGAAGCAACACCAATTTCTGGCCCAGCAAGAGTATGTAACACAATATCTGAGATCTTTTCAATGCTGCTGCTAAATGTATTAGTTATACTTATGATTGTTTGCTTCTGTGATTTCGCATAACGCAGCGCTTCTATGGTATCTGCAGTTTCGCCAGATTGAGAGATAAATAACCCAATGCTGCCTTCTTCCAGCTTGACGTTGCTATACCTAAATTCTGATGAGATTTCTAGATATACTCGAACTTGAGCGACATTTTCCAGCCAATACTTTGCTATTAGCCCAGCAAAATAAGATGACCCGCATCCAACTATAGTAATGTGATTCAGTTCAGAGAATAATTTTTTGTTGACCTCTTTATATTGCTTGTAAAATTGGTTTATTGTTTTGTTTAATGCAGAAGGTTGCTCAAAAATCTCTTTTAACATGAAGCTAGGGTAACCATTTTTGCTAATTAGAAAATCACTTGGACTACTATTTTCTATACTGCGTTTAACTTGTGTACCATTGTTGTATATACTAACTCCACTAGATTTTATCACTGCAATGTCATCATCTTCCAAATGCGATATTTTTTCCACAAATGCACTTAAAGCATTAGAGTCAGATGCAGCAAACACTGTGTTACAGTTATAGCCTATTGCTAAAGGCAAATTTCTCTTCGCAACAAATAAGGCGTCTGGATATTCTGCAAATAATAAGACCAAGGCAAATGAGCCGTGTAGGTTGTTTAAACACTTAAATAGAGAATCAACTGGCGACAATCCTTCATCAAGATATAAGGTTAGCATGTTTGGTATGATCTCTGTGTCAGTGTCAGTATGGAATGGCATTCCCCTTTCTTCTAGACCCTTTTTTAGCAGATTGTAATTCTCAATTATGCCGTTATGAGCAACAACAACATTATTTGTACGAATGGGATGAGCATTTTTAAGGCCTGGAACTCCATGTGTAGCCCAGCGAGTATGTGCTATACCAACTGTACTGTGAGACATCTTGCTGTCATCAACAACTTCACATAACCTTTCGACTTTACCTTCTGATTTTTTGACTTCTATCTTACCTTCGTTATTTATGATTGCTATACCTGAGGAATCATATCCCCTATATTCCAATTTTTGTAACCCAGTTAGTAAGGTTGGTATTACTGAATCACCGCTACTTACTACACCAAATATTCCGCACACAAATGGATCACCAAACAAACTTTTTTCTAAACATGTTAAGCATTTTTGCCTTTATTACTGGTTGATTTATATTCTTTTTATCATTCTTTCGATTTTACCTTTTTAATTGGTTTAGCTGCTACTTTTTGAGTTTCTTTGCTTAAAACCTCAGATATAGCGGACTTTAGAACTTTTATCTCAACTTTTGGTGCTATTTCTATTATAAATTGTGCATTTGCCTCATCAACTTTATTAACTTCACCTATTATTCCACCAGAAGTAATGACTGTATCACCACGTTTTATTTGATCTATCATCTTTCTATGTTCTTTTAGTTTTTTTTGTTGTGGGCGAATAATGAGAAAATAAAATACCACAAATATTAAAATCAATGGAGTAAAACTAGCAAAAGATGTGCCGATACTTGATGTATTGCTAGTTGCATCTGCTGCAAAAACTTCAGAAATGAGCATATTTAATCCTAATTGTTAATGATAAAAACAAACCTATTTAAGTATTAATTACAATACCATGCCATGTCAAGTTTGGTGGAAGCATTTCTCAATATCGGTTGCGAATTCTAAGTTATGCTAAAACTAATATGGCGGGAGTGATGAGACTTGAACTCACGACCTCATGCGTGACAGGCATGCGCTCTAACCAACTGAGCTACACCCCCCCTAATTTCTTTTTAGCGTTTTCGGGCTTCAACTTTAAAGCTAATAAACATGTTGCCCTTTGTCAATATTTTTTGTTTGCGCTTTGCTGTCTTTTCTATTACTATGTAAATAATTTAATTTCACACATGGCTTGTACAAGTAGTCCCATTAGGGTTATGCCATGGAAGATAAACTATTTGGAGGAATGATATATGACAAATTTGCCTAAAGTCACTGTGCGTGATTTAGCTGAATCTGGTGTACATTTTGGTCACAAAATTAGTCGCTGGAACGCAAAAATGGCTCCATATATATATGGGGTACATCAAGAAAATCGTATACATATAATTGACTTGCGAAAAACATTGCCATTGCTACAGGTGGCCATGAAGGCTTTATATGACGTTGCATTTCAAGGTGGTCGCATTCTATTTGTTGGTACAAAGTTTCAAGCTTTTGATATTATTGCAAGTGAAGCGATTCGTTGTGGTCAATATTATGTGAATCATCGTTGGCTTGGTGGTATGCTTACTAATTGGGGCACTGTTTCTTCTTCGATAAAAACCTTGATGCAATATGAGAAAATATTAAATGACGAGGATAGCATTTTAACAAAGAAAGAATTGGGAAACATTGAAAAGAAAAAGCAAAAGCTTGATAAGGCGCTTGGCGGTATTAGAGAAATGGGAGCAATTCCTGATATCTTATTCATCATTGATACTAATAAAGAGCATATAGCGGTTAAGGAGGCTAAGAAGTTAGGAATTCCAATAGTTGCAATACTTGATACTAATTCTGATCCAGATGGTATTACTTATCTAATACCTGGAAATGATGACTCAAGAAAATCAATAGAGCTCTATTGTAAATTAGCTACCGACTCTATATTAGCTGGAATAGAGTCTAGTCTAGCAAAATCTGGAGTTAAGATTGATGATATAAGGGGTGATGAGTTTATTCAAGAAAAAGAAGACGGTATTGTGCAAACTAAAAAGAGACGTAGTAAAGTTTACAAAGAAGAAGAAAGGGAGGTAGTAACAAATGAAGATGAATCCAGATGATATAAGAGAATTACGTGATAGAACAGGGCTTGGCTTAAGTGACTGTAAAAAAGCATTAGAAGAATGTGATGGTGACATTAAGAAAGCCGTTGATAAGTTACGTACAATAGGTCTTGCTAAAGCTGACAAAAAATCTGATAGAGTAGCTTCAGATGGACTCGTTGTTATGTGTTTGACTGAAAATTATGGTGCATTGGTTGAACTCAATTGCGAAACAGATTTTGTTGCAAGGAATGAGAAATTTATAGAGTTAGTTTCAAATTTAGCATCAATTGCTCATCAAGAACGCTGTACTAGCGTTGATGAGTTAAAAAATGCCAAGTATGAAAGCATTGGCACAGTGCAGGAAGCTATTATGAATGGTACGTCAGTTCTTGGTGAGAAGCTAGAGTTAAGCAAGCTTTGTTACTTAGAAGCTAAGGATGGAGTTATTGCTGGCTACGTACATGGTGATGTGTGTGGCTTAGGTAAGATTGGTGCTTTAATTGCATTGCAATCATCTGGTGATAAGGCGAAGCTACAAGAGATTGGGAAACAAATAGCTATGCATGTAGTTGCTATGAAGCCTGAAGCTTTGTCTATAGATGATTTAGATCAAATGAAGTTGAAAAATGAACGTTCTATAATTGAAGAGCAAGTGAGGGGCTTAAATAAACCTGAAGAAGTAGCAAAAAAAATAGTAGATGGACGAATGGCTAAGTACTATGAAGAAGTTGTTTTACTAGAACAAAAGTTCATAAAGGATGATAAAATGAAAGTTTCTGATTTTATAAAGTCAAGCGAGGTGAGTGCTATTAAATTATCTAATTACAAGTTACTTGTTTTGGGTGGTGCAAACTAAATGGTAAAAAATGTTTCCCTCAACAAATGAAAAAAGCGAAATAAAATATTCCAGAGTGTTATTTAAAATCTCTGGTGAAGCTTTAATGGGGTCACAGTCTTTTGGCTATGATATGGGAATAATAAGCCAATTATGCAAAGATATAGCTGATATTAACAGGCTTGGAGTTCAGGTATGTATTGTTGTTGGTGGTGGTAATATCTTTCGTGGCACATCTGCGTCTTTAAGTGGCTGTGAAAGAGCAAGTAGTGATTATATTGGAATGCTTGCAACTATAATCAATGCTTTAATTTTACAAAACTTTTTAGAAAAAAATTTAATAGCTTCTAGGGTATTATCTGCAATACCCATGGCCACTGTATGTGAACCTTACATAAGAAGGAAAGCTATTCGTCATTTAGAAAAAGGTAGAGTGGTAATTTTTGCAGCAGGCACAGGCAACCCATTTTTTACTACAGATACAGCTGCAGCCTTACGTGCTGTTGAAATGAATTGTGATGTTATTCTAAAGGGTACGCAAGTAAATGGTGTATACTCCGCTGATCCGAAAAAAAATGAGGATGCTGTAATGTATGATAGGCTTTCTTACACGGATTTATTGACTCGTGATTTAAAAGTTATGGATGCATCAGCAATTTCACTTGCTCGTGAGAATTCTATTCCAATTATAGTTTTTTCTTTGAAGGGAGAAAAAATAGTCAATATTATTAAGGGTCAAGGTACTTATACTATAGTTTCAGATTGTAAACATTAGGTAATTTATGTTAAATGAAATAAAAGCTAAAACAAAAGAAAGAATGCTAAAAACTATTCAGTCCTTTCATGATGATATTAAAGGCGTACGCACTGGTAGAGCTAGCGCATCGTTGCTTGATGGTATAGTTGTAAATATCTATGGTGGACATCAAAAGTTAAATCAGGTTGCAGGTGTTTCGGTTATAGATAACAAAACTCTATCAATTAAAATTTGGGATATTAATGTTGTCGGTGAAGTGAAAAATGCTATATTAAATGCCAACTTGAATTTAAATCCTGTTGTTGAGGGCAATACCATACGTATAGCTCTTCCGGACTTAACACAAGAAACCCGTGAAAAATTAGTGAAATTATTGCATCAGTTTGCTGAAAATGCACGGATTGCCATTAGAAATATACGTAGAGATATTATGGAAGAAACAGAAAAAATGAAGGAAAATAAAGAAATCTCAGAAGATGATTTTCATGGTGCTAAAAAGGAAATACAAAATATTACTGATAATAATATAAAAAAAATTGATGGTGAATTGTCCATCAAAGAAAAGGATATACTGAATCACTAAATGATATGGAGAAAGCTTACATAGCAAATGATGTCATCCCAGTGCTTGACACTGGAATCCAGTCTTTACTATACAACTATCTGATGCACTTGTTTGAAATCAAATTTCCTGGATCCCAGTGTCAAGCACTGGGATGACACCAATTTTGCATTCAAGTATCAACTATTGGTGTCACTACAGTAACTCTCTTCCTGTCATGCAAGTAGCTGACACCTTCCAGGTGTCCATTGAAATCCAAAAAATTTCACTCAAGTCAAAATTAGGTTAAATTTAAATGTTGAATCAAGAATCTTTACCGAAACATTTAGCAATTATTATGGATGGTAATGGTAGATGGGCGAACAATCAAGGAAAGGTAAAAATTGATGGTTATAAAAAGGGCAGTGAAGTTGCATACGATATTGCCAAGTATTGTACGGACCTAACCATACCCTACTTAACTTTGTATGCATTCTCTATGGAGAATTGGCTTAGACCCAAAAACGAAACTGACTGTCTATTTGATTTATTTTACTCCGTTTTAACTAATGAAGATAAAGTCAATTTCATTTGCAACTGTAACATTAAGTTGAATTTTATTGGCAATTTAAGTCTGTTATCCAGTAAAATATTGGATCAAATTAAAAAAGCAGAAGAAATGACACATAAGAACGATGGTTTATTACTCACTGTGGCAGTCAGTTACGGAGCAAAGCAAGAAATTACACAAGCTATAAGCAATATTATAAAAGAAAATATTGCTTATGTATCAGAAGAGGAATTTGAAAAATTTCTGTATACTAAAGATTTGCCAAAATTGGATTTATTAATTCGCACTGGCGGCGAAAAAAGGTTAAGCAACTTTTTATTATGGCAAGCAGCTTATGCTGAATTGTATTTTTGTGATACTTTATGGCCTGATTTTTCTTGTCAAGATTTGAGTAAAGCATTAGAAGATTATACAAAAAGAGAGAAAAAATATGGTAGATAATAATTTTATAATTAGAATGTTGTCCTCAATAGTAATATTATTCATATTTTCCTTTGCTACATATTTCAGTGATTTATCGTTTTACCTATTGATTTTTTCAATAGCAGTTTTATCTTCTTTTGAATGGTATAATCTAACCCAAGGAAATAAAATTTTATACGTTTTTGCATTATTATTGATTGCACTACCAAGCGCCTCATTAATATATTTATATAATCTACCACAGGGAAAATACGCATTAGTATGGTTCGTCTTAACCATTTGGGGAATTGACGTTACTGCCTACCTATTTGGTAAGAATTTTGGTGGAGCTAAAATTTGCCCAATTCTTAGCCCTGGAAAAACTTGGACAGGACTTCTTGGTGCGATTTTAGCTGGAGTAGTGTGCACAATTTTTGGATCAATATTTTTTGGTCTATTTTCAATTTTTTATTCTCCAATCATTGGCCTTGCAATTGCTATTCTAGCGCAACTTGGCGATTTCACTGAGTCGCTTGTTAAAAGAGCTTACGGTGTTAAAGATAGTGGAAATATGATACCTGGCCATGGGGGAGTGCTCGACCGTATGGACAGTTTCATTTTTACTGCCCCTCTTATTGCTATTTACATAAGCTAAGTCTGCAGAAGTGCCATTAGAGTTCATCCCTAGTCAGCTCCCCAACCGCTTCTACAGTGCAGTCATGGACAAACGTCTTTTCACAATAAGGGCAGGCTATTTCCTCTTCTTCTCCCATATCTAAATATATTAATGGATGGCCAGAACCCTCATCATTCTCATCACCATGACAACAAACTTTTCTATTATTAACCCTCACTTTTGACATGCTGCTCCTTTAGCTTATAACATTTTATATATTGAATATACCCATTCAGAAATAAAAAACAACAAGCACTATTCTCCATTTTTTATCCTATTCAGGTTAATCAATTCGTTTTGAACGCCTTTTGATACAAATTTGCTAACATCTTCTCCTAATCTTGCTATTTCCTTTACAAAACTTGATGAGATAAATTGAGTATCTTCAGAAGCAGGAAGAAATATGGTTTCGATTTCAGGAAGAAGTTTATAATTTACCCAGCTCATTTGAAACTCGTAATCAAAATCCGATACTGCTCTTAATCCCCTAATAATAACAGAAGCATTCTGCTCTTTGGCAAACTTCACTAGCAACCCATTAAAAGATATAACATCTGCATCAATTCCTAGTCCTTTGATTTCATTTTCAGCCATGCTTGTGCGTAGCTTTGTGTCAAAGGCAGTATGCTTATTAACGTTTTCTGCAACTCCTATTATTAATTTATCGACTAGTTTACACGCTCTTTTGATTATGTCAATATGCCCAAAAGTTATAGGGTCAAATGTGCCAGGGTAGATTCCTATTTTGTCATTAATGTTCATCCTTTATTTTTATAAACTACTTTAAAAACTTTTGATAGACATAATAACATTTTTTATCTAAAAATAAAAGTATACAGTTGGCCTGATAGCTCAGTTGGTAGAGCAAAGGACTGAAAATCCTTGTGTCGCTGGTTCGATTCCTGCTCAGGCCACCTTCTCTTTCTTGGCAAACTTGCCTTTTGTTATAAAATACTCTATATCGTAATATAAATATTAGGGAGGCAAGTCATAGTATATAAATATTATAATAAACTATTTAATATCTTATTAATTATAGTTCTATTATTAAGCAATATTACTTATGCTGGCGTTAGTGAAAAACCGGCATCTCAACATGTAACCAGAAAAGAAGAACCAGTGTCAACTGTCTTGACGGCAGAAAATACAGTAAATAATGACGTAGTTGTTGGTTTGTTGAAAACGGAAGAAGCACATGAACTTGGGCTATCTCAAAATATCTATGAGATGTTTAATAACTTTGGGGTTAAGACTGTACTGATTGATTATAATAAGATAATTAGCCTTAAAAAAATTCAGACAGAGTCACTTAATCTCGCAAAACAAGATGAAACATTGGCAAAGAAGCTAACATTAGACCGAATAAAAGTTGAAGTTGCAAAGTTTGTTAAAGAGCACAAAATAAATAGAATATTTATTCCGGATAATTTACACTCAGCACCCACTCCTTGTCGCCAGCTTGTTACTGAAGCAATTGTAAAAATAGTGGATGATAACCCTGTAATTCATTTGCTTGGCATATGTGAAGGCATAATGAATGCAAAGGGAATTGAAGTAGTGAGTGTTGTGAGTGATGAAGAGAAACGAAGATCTCATTTAAAATCAGCACCTAATCCACAGAAAGAGGATGTACCTCTCCAGCAGATAAAGATCGTTCCAAATAGTCGTTTAGCAGAAGTAGTAGCCAAATTCCTAATACCTAATGAAAATGGCTGGTTTTCAACATATTTTCCAGATGCTCATTCAGGAGCAGTAAGTAATACACCAGAAAATAGAAGAAAATTGGAGTCACTTGGATATAAAGTTGCAGCATTTTCCAGTGAGGGGGTAATAGAGGCTATTGAAGATAAGCATGGTAATGTTCACTTTCAAAGTCATCCAGAAGCCCTTGTTGTGAAGTCAGATAAAAACCTCTATTTATCAAATCACAAGGAACGTCAAGTGTCTACACTAGTTGCTATAGCGATTATGAATGATTTTCTTTATCGTGCTTAATGGCTATAGCTTTAGGCTTACCGACGATTTGATAAACGATAGATTTGTCATGTATCCGTTCACACAATGGCGTCAACTTAAGGAAAAATATCAGCGATAGTGTATAAAATTTCTCTCTAAATTTTTTATCATTAAATTATCCAAAGAGTGCAAGGGACAGCACTTTTGTTTCTGTTTTATTTCAACAAAGAAGTCTAAAATGTGTCCTTTTTAGGTGAAATATGCAAAAAGGAAAAAACCTTATTCTACAAATTAAAAATATAATATACTCGAAAACTTTTCAGAAAATCCATTGTGTTGAGTTTTACACGAACAAGAAAACTTCCTTTTTCGACAGTATTTTCTATGATTTTAAAGTTAGTTAAAAAAAGTTTGGGAATAGAATGTGAACTTATGGAGCCATTGACATATGACCTTACCCAGAAAAAGTGGAGAGAAAGTGTGGAATGTTTTTTACAAAAAGAATGATGCATCAAATTGTTCTGGAATGCAATAGTTAATAGTGACGTTGTTTGTTATAAAAAATTTCTATGTATTCAAATATTGCAGTTCTAGTTTGTTGAGCAGAGTGTTGTGAAGTATCAATAAGTATTTCTCTTTTCAATGAGCTAAAGAAGCTTTCTGCAACAGAATTGTCGTAACAACAGCCTTTATTACTCATCTATATTCTTTACAGCTAAGAGATATTGATACCCTTGCGCAGTATATTGTGAACCTTGGTCACTGTGCAGCAGTAGATTTTTAACAGGTTTACGCTTGTTAACGTCCATTAATAAAGAGTCCATAACCAATTGTTTATTTATTGAACTGCTCATTAACTACCATGCGTGAATATAGATCGATTATTGTTGCCAAATATAGCCATCCTTCTTTGGTTTTTATATAAGTAATCCCATACTTTATTTGGTTGATCGACAATAAAGTTTTGGTCTAATATATTGGGAGCTACTGTCCGTTTGTTGTTTCTTAATTTTAAATTTTCTTCTCAATATAGCCTGAATACCATTTTTCTGCATAATACTTTGCACTGTTTTTAAGTTGCAACTTTTACCCAAAGCCTTTAATTCAGCATGAATTTTAGGAGCTCCATATCTACATTTAGAAGCTTGATATATTTTTTGAATATCTGCTAATAACTCTTTATTTGCTGATTCTCTACTGCTTATTTTCCTTGTAGTCCACTTATAGTAGCCACTAGCAGAAAATCCTACATAATTCCTGTACTTTATAGCAGTTACTATATAAAAAAATATTTTACTCTTTTTGACTGGCCAGGGCTTTTTTTAAAATGTCTCTTTCTCTTGTTACTTTTGCTTTGTAAATCAAACCTCTCTTTGTCGTAAGGAGCCATGTTACCTCTACCTGGAAATGCATCTGCTGCCGACTTTTTTTCGTTGTGTTTCTTTATCCATTTTCCTAATAAACCACCCTTTATTCCTAAATCTCTTGCTATTTTTGTAATTGTTTGACCTGCCTTTCTTTGTTCATTTGTCAGCTTAACAGCTTCCAATTTGAATTCTGCTGTATATTCTCTTCTATTTGTCATATTTTGAAAAAACGTTTTATTTTACTCCAAAAACGTCTTAACTTTCTCTCTACTTTTTCTGGGTAAGGTCAGTTTAGCTATAGGCAGCAATTTTCTGTATTTATTTTAAATTGAAGGAAGCTCAAATGAAAGATCATGTTTTGCTAAAAATCACAGAATGCAGTCTAACAGTGAACGGTTACGCTTTTAATCGAAAATGTTGTATAGTACACAATCAATTTTTCTGGATCCAAGTAGTCAAGGCACTGCCTTTGTGTTTGAGGCAAAATCGGCTATAACACTTAACATACTGCCTTTGCAAACAAATGTTCGTACAGTTATGTGTCAGCTACTTGCATGACGCCATTGCCTGAACGGGTACCAATGATTACCTATCAATCTCACCAAAAACTATATCGAGTGAGCCAATAATTGCTGCAACGTCAGCAAGCATGTGTCCTTTTGCCATAAAGTCTAAGGCTTGTAAATGCGCAAAGCCAGGTGCTCTTATTCGGCACCTATAAGGTCTATTGGTACCATCTGAAACTATATACACTCCAAACTCACCTTTTGGTGCCTCAACAACTGCGTAAGCCTCACCTTCTGGTACGTGATATCCTTCTGAATAGAGCTTAAAATGGTGAATCAGAGCTTCCATAGATTTTTTCATCTCTGCTCTTGACGGTGGAGAAATTTTTCTATCTTCAGTTTTTATTTGCCCTTCAGGCATTTTCTCTATGCACTGCTTCACCAAACTGATAGATTGCCTAATCTCTGCCATTCTAACTAGATAACGGTCATAACAGTCGCCATTTTGGCCGATCGGTATATCAAAATCTAGTTGATCATATATCTCATATGGCTGGCTTTTTCGCAAATCCCAAGCAAGCCCAGCAGCGCGCAACATTGGGCCACTAAAGCCCCAATCAAGTGCCTGTTTAATTGATATTTCACTAATTCCTACAGTGCGTTGCTTCCATATCCTATTTTCTGTTAAAAGTTCATCAACATCGTCTATATATTTTGGAAATTGCTCTATAAACTTTGCAATATCCTCAATCAAATCTTCTGGAACATCTGCTGCAATTCCACCTGGCCTGATGTAAGCTGCGTGAAACCTTGCACCTGAAGCTCTTTCGTAAAATTCCAGTATTTTTTCTCTTTCTTCAAAGAGCCATAAAAGAGGGGTCATTGCTCCAACATCAAGTGCTTGAGAAGAAACGTTCAGTAAATGATTTAGTATTCTCGTCAGTTCACAAAACAAGACACGTAAATACTTTGCCCTAATTGGCACTTCACATTGCAACAATTTCTCCACACAAAGTGAATATGCATGCTCTTGTGACATTGGTGATACGTAATCAAGGCGATCAAAATAAGGCAAAGCTTGAAGATACGTTTTATGTTCTATTAATTTTTCAGTACCGCGGTGCAGAAGCCCAATATGGGGATCTGCCCTCTCGATCACTTCACCATCCATCTCTAAAACAAGACGCAACACTCCATGTGCAGCTGGGTGCTGAGGTCCAAAATTTAACATCATTGTCTTTAGATCGGGCATGTCCAGTAGTTTAAGATATTAAAATTGTATAGGCTAAAGTGCGCTCAAAGTCAATAAACTTCTTGCATAGGCTACAACTATCATTCAATAGAAACAAAAACTTTTACAATGGCTAATAAGTGTTGGTAAAACCAAGTCACTTTAGCTATAGAATGACAAAAAAGGTTTGCATTAGCCAAATTTTTAGTTGAAGTAGCATAAGAGGTTAAAGGAAAAGCTTTGTGTTAATGGATTCATTTCAGGTATAGTATAGATAACACCACAATACTTATAAAATGGATCATGTTGTTAATGCGTATAATAGACTTGACACTCCTATAGTTAGGGGAGAAGGGGTATATCTTTTTGATAGAGGTGGTAAAAAATATTTAGATTTTGCTGCAGGTATTTCTACAACTTCTTTAGGGCATTGTCATCCATACATTACAGATAAGCTGAAAGAGCAATTGAGCTCACTATGGCACTGCTCTAACATTTTTACTATTCCCGAGCAAGAAAGGCTTGCCGAGCGTTTAACAACTCTTACTTTTGCAGATAAAGTTTTTTTCTGCTCAAGTGGGCTTGAAGCAACAGAAGCTGCAATTAAGTTTATTCGTCGTTATTTTTACTTGAAAGGGCAAGCAAAACGTAATCGTATTATTACAATTGAAGGAGGGTTTCATGGCCGCAGTATTGCTGCAATTTCTGCTGGAGGCAGTGAAAAATCACGCGAAGGTTTTGCTCCGCTTCTTTCTGGTTTTGATAAAGTGCCAAGAAATGACATTAAAGCTTTGGAGAAAAAAATCAGCGATGAGACAGCTGCTGTGTTTTTAGAGCCCATACAAAGTGAAGGTGGAGTATATCCACTAGACGTAGAATATCTTCAAAAAGTAAGGGAAATAACAAAAGCTCAAGGAATAATTTTGTGCTTTGATGAAGTGCAGTGCGGATATGGACGCATCGGTTCTTTATTTCATTATCAAAATGTCGGCATTGAACCTGATATGCTAACCTGTGCGAAGGCTATGGGTAACGGTTTTCCTGTAGCTGCATGTTTAGTGAAAGATTATATAGCAGAAGCAATTACTCCAGGAACTCATGGATCAACCTATGGTGGCAATCCACTTGCCATGACTGTTGGTAATGCAGTGCTCGATATAATGCTAAAAGAAGGCTTTTTTGATCATGTTAAAAGAATTAGTAAATATTTAAAAGAAAAGCTGTTGCTTTTAGCTAAAGAATTTCCTGAGATGATTTTAGAAGTTCGTGGAGAAGGGTTACTAATGGGAATAGAACTAGCAACTCTTGTAGCTGATAAAATTATTAGTCGATCTCTTGATAAAGGTTTAATAATAACTAGGGTTTTAAACAACAAAGTAGTAAGGGTAACCCCACCACTTATCATTGAGGATGAGCATGTGAACGCAGCGTGTAATATGCTTTATGATTTGTTTTTTAAGATTAAAGGTATATAAAATTCGGCAATATAAATTCAGGCTTGCAAATGCCTCTCATAACATGTAAAATTAATTTTATTTTTTATCACAATAACATCGTACTTTAATGGATTGGTTATTGGTCTTAGTATCATCAGCAATTTTTGTTTTGTTAGTTTTATCGTTTTTGTTCTCAGGAGCAGAAATAGGCTTAACCTCAATTAGCCGTTCTCGAGTTAATAAGCTAAAGCTAGACGGTAACAAAAAAGCCAGGGTAATAGATCGCTTATTAAATAGGAAAGAATTGACAATAGGAACGGTATTGCTCGGCAATACAATTATTAATATTACTTGCTCTGCTTTATTTACAGCAATATTTATCAATCTTTTTGGAAATGAGGGCATTATCCTATCAACAATTATAATGACATTTTGTATTTTATTGTTCTGCGAAGTTCTACCAAAAACTTATGCTATTCAAAATCCTGAAAAATTTGCATCATTTTCTGCTTATTTTGTATTGTTTTTTGTAAAGATTTTTTCTCCATTGACACTAGGTATTCAATTTATTGTTAACCTCATCCTAAAATTATGTGGGCTGCATAAAGATAAGGAAGTGATATCTGCAGCGGATGCAATGCGTAATATGATTACTCTTCACCGCAGTGAAGGAACTATGTTGCAACAGGATTTAGATATGCTAAGCAGCATACTTGATTTGGCTGAGACAGAGATATCACAAATTATGACCCATAGAAGAAACCTATTTTCTCTTGATATAGATCGGAATAAAGAAGAGTTAATAAGAGAGATTTTAACCAGCAGTCACAGTAGAGTACCTTTATGGCAGAAGGAACCAGATAACATTGTAGGTGTAATTCACGTGAAAGCTCTAATAAATGCTTTGCGTGAAAAGAATAATAAAGCGGAAGGAGTTGACATTACCCAAGTTATGTCAAGGCCTTGGTTCATACCAGAAAGTACACCGCTCAGCGTGCAACTTCACAACTTCCGTAAGAACAGGAAACACCTTGCATTTGTTATTGATGAGTATGGAGCACTGCAGGGAATTGTAACTCTTGAGGATATACTGGAAGAAATAGTTGGAGAAATTTCGGATGAACATGATTTGATTACGGAGAATTTTATAAAGAAAATATCTGATAATATGTATCACATAGAAGGAAAATCTACTATTAGGGACATTAACAGGCAGTTATACTGGAATCTCCCTGATGAAGAAGCTACAACTCTAGCAGGTATGATTGTGAATGAAATAGAGCGCATTCCTGACGAAGGCGAGGAGTTTTCCATGT
This sequence comes from Wolbachia endosymbiont (group A) of Yponomeuta plumbellus, assembly GCF_947251575.1. Lineage (NCBI taxonomy): Bacteria > Pseudomonadati > Pseudomonadota > Alphaproteobacteria > Rickettsiales > Anaplasmataceae > Wolbachia > Wolbachia endosymbiont (group A) of Yponomeuta plumbellus. The sequence continues at coordinate 62,994 of NZ_OX366353.1, forward strand.
ATGGTTTTCGCTTTAAGATTTTAAAAAAAGATAAAAATATTATTACTGTTGTTGAAGTGCAAGTAAAAACTGGTAATATTAGTGGCAGCAATTAATTAGTGGAGTTTCATGGAAGATACAGTAAAAATAACGGCTGAAGAGTTGAAGGGTTACATAGAGAGAATCGAAAAACTTGAACAAGAAAAGAGGGATGTGCAAGATCACATTCGTGATGTATATGCAAAAGCCGCAGATGAAGGTTGGGATATAAAAGTGATGAAACAAATTATTAGGCTGAGGAAGATGGATGATGATGACAGAGAGGAACAAGAAATATTGCTTGATACCTATAAACGTGCATTGGGAATGAGCTACGAAGAAGAGTTAAGTGAATAGCAGAATTGTAATTGGAATAAGTGGAGCATCTGGTTCTATTTACGGTGTGCGTATTTTAGAAGCGTTGAAAGACGTCGATTATGAAACTCATTTAGTGATAAGTCGTGCTGGGAAAATAACTTTAGCTCACGAGATTAAAGAAAAACTTGAAGATATTACATCACTTGCAGATTTTTACTATTCTGAAGAAAAGATTGGAGAAAAAATAGCAAGCGGCTCATTTAAAACCTCAGGGATGATTGTAGCACCATGCTCTATGAAGACAATGTCTGAAATCGCATCAGGTGTTACTTCCAATCTATTGACAAGGGCTGCAGATGTAACGCTAAAAGAAAGAAGAAAGTTAGTTCTTATGGTGCGAGAGTCACCACTGCATCTTGGGCATTTACAAAATATGTTAAAATTAACGGAGATGGGAGCAATTATTGCTCCACCAGTACCAGCTTTTTATATTAAACCAAAATCGTTGGATGATATTATTAATCATTCTGTTGGCAAAGTATTGGATTTATTTGATATCAAATTACCCGACTTTAAGGAGTGGCAAGGAAGTGACAATTATTATTGATGGTAAAAAAATAGCAAACGACCTATGTGAGAGGCTATCACAAAAAATTGATATTTTAAAGAGAGAGTATAACATTTTTCCTTGCCTGAAAGTAATTCTCGTGGGCAGCAATCCAGCAAGTCAGGTTTATGTTCGCAACAAACAGAAAAAAGCAGAATCAATAGGCATAAGTTCTGAGACCATTGTTTTGCCTGATAATATTTCAGAAGATGAATTAATTGAAAAAATCAATGAATTAAATGAAGATCCATCTGTGCATGGCATTTTAGTGCAATTGCCTTTACCAAATCATATTAGTGCAAGCAGAGTAATTAACACAGTAAGTGTTGAAAAAGATGTAGATGGCTTTCATGATGAAAACGTTGGCAAATTAGTTAAAGGTGAAAAAAACTGCCTTATACCTTGCACTCCTAAAGGTTCTTTGCATTTAATTAAGTCAATTGAAGAGAACCTTTCCGGTAAAAACGCAGTGGTAATTGGTAGGTCAAATATCGTGGGCAAGCCAATGTTTTACCTGCTATTGCAAGAAAACTGCACTGTCACCATCTTGCATTCACAAAGCAAAGATTTAGCTGAATATTGCTCTAAAGCGGATATAGTAGTTGCAGCAGTCGGAAAGCCAAATTTTGTTCAAGCAGACTGGATAAAGAAAGGTGCAATAGTGATCGATGTTGGCATAAATAGCGTTAACGTAGGAGAACAAAGTAAGCTCGTAGGTGATGTTGACTTCGGGGGAATAAAAGAAAAAGTCAAAGCTATTACCCCAGTACCCGGGGGCGTTGGCCCAATGACCATTGCATTTCTAATGATGAACACTGTTATTGCTGCTTGCTTGCAGAAGGGAGTTGATGCTTCTAATTTCATTAGTTGAGGTATGAAGAGGAAGCTGTATGAAGATAGAATGTACCACATCTCACAATTAATAAAAAATTGAGATTTTTGAAATTCCTCGGTAGTCAAATTTATTAAATATTTAGGATCATCATCTATTCTTTTTTCTCTACAAGTATAGCTAAAGTGGCTTAGGTTTACCTACAATTTGAAAAACAACAAATTCGTCATTCCGCTACGTGTTAGCGGGATCTAGAGATACCGCGGCGGTATGACGTAGGGAAACCTTTCTTGGGTTAGCTATAGTTAGTGGAATTGCAAAGTTTCTAGGCATAAAAAGCTTTGAACCTAATATATGAGCCAAACTTGATTTTCCAACCGTAGATACACCTGTAATAAAAATAATAGTCTTCATTTTATGAATTTACTTGCTATATGAACTATCGGAGAAATTTTTTTATAGTTTATAGTATCTATACTTTGCCATATACAACCATCAGAATCTTTTCCATCAGATTCTCGCTTTATTTCTCCTATGATTTCAATTTTGTATAAAACTGCTATATGTTTTAGACATTTATTTACATTGTCTTCATTATAATGATATAGGCTAGTAACTGTTTGGATTTGGTCGTATTGTTTCACTGAACAACCTGTTTCTTCTCTAATTTCTCTTACAAGTGCCTCTTCAAGCGTTTCAGCAATTTCTACCTGGTAAATCAAACAACCCTTTATAAGGACCTCGACTTTTTTTCACCAAAACTATACTTTTAGGTTTTAAAATTAAACCGTATACGCCTAAGTGAGAGTGATAAATAATATCATCTTTCATTAAATCAAAAATATTAGAGTTAATATAATAATTTAAAAAATCAATTATACAAAATAATGTATTATAAATACAATTACTCAATATAAAAATTCCACTTAACAAATTTATAAAAGTATAGCTTCTACGTCATACCGTCACGGTATCTCTTAGCATAGATCCTGCTAACAAGTAGCGGGATACTTAACCGTCATACCGCCGCGGTATCTCTTAGCCGCTAACACGTAGCGGTATGACGATTGTCGTTTAACTATAAATATTTAAGAAATTTACCAAATGAAAAAAAAGGCAAAAGAAACCCCGTAGTGCGAGTTTTGACTCTCTAATACTTTAAATTGGCGCTATAATAATGTGCTGACGCTTAGTTTAAGCGCGATTTGGCTGAATGTAGAAAAATTTTAAAAGACATGCAGCCGCTATAATGTTATGTAATCCGCCAAAAGATACCCTGAGTTTTTTACTGAATTTTGTCATTGAGCCTGCAGGTCAAAAACAAGTTTTGAGTCATAAATACCCTTAATGCCATGACGTGTATAATAATGTTACAAAAAATAATATCATAGAATTCAATAGGATAATCCCTAGAGAATTACTCATCTACAAAAAGCCAAATCGTGTTAATGCTGTTTAGATGTAAAAGATAAGCTAAATCTTTACAGGGAATTTAAAACAGTAGAATACCTTTGATTGAAAAAAAGAACCAAACTAGGCAACTTAACCGGTTTGCTATTTCAACTACTACAACTAAATCAATAAATCTTAATAGGGGGAAAACATCATGAGTGCGCCAAGAAGTGCGTAAAGTTCAGTTGGTGAAAATCCAACCCAGGCAAAGCCTAGCCAGCAACCTGGAACGAACCATTATGCTGCGTAAGGTGACGAGCGTAGTAAAGCTAGTGGAAGGTGTAAAAGACAAGATTTGATCTGACAGACAAGAATTAACTGACAGAAGAATTGAGGTAGTCAAAACTAATATCAGGCTCTTGTGTAATGCTACTAATATTTTTCTGAAAAGCAATATATTTGCTATCAAGAAAAGTGTATTAAATAAGACTTGACCTGACACTTTAAAAAAGTAAGTTAAAAATAATAAAAATAAAGGAGTGTTAGATATGAGTACAATACAGACAAAAATATTAAAACCAAAGCTAGGATTATTAGAACTAGCAAAACAACTAGGAAATGTGTCTCAAGCATGCAAAGTGATGGGATACTCAAGAGATACATTTTATCGCTTTAAGGAGTTATATGAAAATGGAGGAGAGGAAGCATTACATGAAATAAGTAAGAAAAAAACCGCTATTAGCAAACAGAGTTTCCGACGATATAGAAAGAGCAGTGATTGGTATAGCAACAGAATTTCCAGCATATGGGCAAGAAAGAGCTGCAAATGAACTGAGAAAAAGAGGTATAATAATTTCTCAGGGAGGAGTAAGGTCTGTATGGCTAAGAAATGACCTTGAAACTCTCAAAAAGAGACTTAAAGCACTAGAGACAAAAGTAGCTCAAGACGGAATCATTTTAACTGAAGAACAACTTGCAGCTTTAGAAAAAGTGAAAGAACAAAGGGAAGCTCATGGTGAAATTGAGACGCAACATCCAGGTTATTTGGGTTCTCAAGATACCTATTATGTGGGCAATATCAAAGGTATAGGGCGCATTTATCAGCAAACTTTTGTTGATACTTATTCCAGAGTTGCAATGGTTAAACTTTACACGGACAGAACAGCTATTACAGCTGCAGATCTTCTCAACGATAGAGTTATTCCATTTTTTGATGAGCAGAAAATTCCATTATTACGCATTTTAACTGATAGGGGTACGGAGTACTGTGGCAAGCCCGAAAATCACGCTTATCAGCTTTATTTGGGCATAGAAAACATCGATCATTCTAGAACTAAAGCCAACTCTCCACAGACTAATGGCATATGTAAAAGGTTTCATAGAACCATGCAAGATGAGTGTTACAATATCATCTTTAGAAAGAAAATCTACAGTTCTTTGGAAGATCTACAGATTGATGTTGATCATTGGTTGCGTTCTTATAATGAGACAAGACCTCACTCGGGTAAATATTGCTATGGCAAAACGCCTATGCAAACTTTTCTTGATAGCAAATATATTGCTTTTCAGAAAAATATTAGTAGCATTACACAAGAGCCTGATATTAGTTTTGACTACCTCAATTCTTCTGTCAGTTAATTCTTGTCTGTCAGATCAAATCTTGTCTTTTACAGCTGATAAACCGTTCAGATAATCCCTATAACCTTGATCCGACCTTATTCCTTCCATAAAATTTAACTTATCTAGCGCTTGATTCAGGTAATCAAAGACTAACTGTAGCTTTATTCCTGATTTGGTATTATTCTCACAATCTCTATAGCTACTGCCATATCCTTTGTACATATCTTCCATGCTACTGGGCAGGCTAATGTAGCTGCTATCCAATAATTTAACGCTTCCAAATTGCTGTAAAATTTTGCAATCAATCTGTAGACTTTTTTTTAAATAAACACAAAGCTTCGTTATACATTTTTTTCATGAACTCAACTGCTTCTTCACTAAACCTAAAATCTAAACCCTGTTTTGTAATTTCTATCGAGTCTTCATTTAGCAATTGGCACATTGTTTCTATGCTGCAATCATCAACTCCTATGTTACCAAAAACCATAGCTTTTATGAATGATGAGCCATTAAGTTTTCTCTTTCTTTTTATAAAACCTACTGCAATTGATATTTCGTCTGCTTTTTCATTAAAGAATTCATTGAGGTCTTTTGATAAGCAAGCTATTCTGTCCATTGTAAGTTCTCTCATTCATATATCCAAGAGAATTTATACCTTATTATTTTCCTTCACTCTATCAACTTTACTTACACTTTTCCTTAACTTGACGCGTATGGTTTATTTAACACTCCCAAAAAATTTCTATATATTCAAATATAGCAGTTTTGATATGCTGTTTAGAGTGCCGAGAGGTGTCTATTGGTAACTCCCTTTTTAGAGAACTAAAGAAGCTTTCTGCAACAGAATTGTCGTAACAACAGCCTTTATTACTCATCTATATTCTTTACAGCTAAGAGATATTGATACCCTTGCGCAGTATATTGTGAACCTTGGTCACTGTGCAGCAGTAGATTTTTAACAGGTTTACGCTTGTTAACGTCCATTAATAAAGAGTCCATAACCAATTGTTTATTTATTGAACTGCTCATTAACTACCATGCGTGAATATAGATCGATTATTGTTGCCAAATATAGCCATCCTTCTTTGGTTTTTATATAAGTAATCCCATACTTTATTTGGTTGATCGACAATAAAGTTTTGGTCTAATATATTGGGAGCTACTGTCCGTTTGTTGTTTCTTAATTTTAAATTTTCTTCTCAATATAGCCTGAATACCATTTTTCTGCATAATACTTTGCACTGTTTTTAAGTTGCAACTTTTACCCAAAGCCTTTAATTCAGCATGAATTTTAGGAGCTCCATATCTACATTTAGAAGCTTGATATATTTTTTGAATATCTGCTAATAACTCTTTATTTGCTGATTCTCTACTGCTTATTTTCCTTGTAGTCCACTTATAGTAGCCACTAGCAGAAAATCCTACATAATTCCTGTACTTTATAGCAGTTACTATATAAAAAAATATTTTACTCTTTTTGACTGGCCAGGGCTTTTTTTAAAATGTCTCTTTCTCTTGTTACTTTTGCTTTGTAAATCAAACCTCTCTTTGTCGTAAGGAGCCATGTTACCTCTACCTGGAAATGCATCTGCTGCCGACTTTTTTTCGTTGTGTTTCTTTATCCATTTTCCTAATAAACCACCCTTTATTCCTAAATCTCTTGCTATTTTTGTAATTGTTTGACCTGCCTTTCTTTGTTCATTTGTCAGCTTAACAGCTTCCAATTTGAATTCTGCTGTATATTCTCTTCTATTTGTCATATTTTGAAAAAACGTTTTATTTTACTCCAAAAACGTCTTAACTTTCTCTCTACTTTTTCTGGGTAAGGTCAGAAATTTAATGATCCAGGATATACTCCTTTGTTAAGGGAGATTGAGCATTTTCGAATATTTCTTGAGTGCTTCCAGACTCAACAATTCTGCCATTATGAAAGAAAATTACACTATCAGATAACTTTTTAGCTTGCTTCATTGAATGAGTCACCATAATTATAGTAAATCTTAATTTCAGCTCTTGTATAAGATTTTCGATTGCATTGGTTGCCATTGGATCAAGAGCAGAGCACGGTTCATCCATTAATAAAATAGTTGGCTTCACTGCAATTGCGCGAGCGATGCATAGCCTCTGTTGTTGGCCACCGGATAAATTGAGTGCGCTATCTTGCAATCTGTCCTTCAATTCTTCCCATAAACCAACCTTGGTTAAACTATTTTCCACCATCTCATTCAATTTTTGCTTATCCTTCGCCATACCATGCAATTTTGGCCCACAAGCAACATTATCATATATTGATTTTGGAAAAGGATTTGGCTTTTGAAATACCATACCAACTTTTGCTCTAAGTAGTACAACATCCATATCGCGTGAATATATATCACCCAGCCCATCGATATCTAATTCACCAACAGTTTTGCAACCTGGTACATAGTCATTCATACGATTAAAACAACGCAAAAATGTTGATTTACCGCACCCGGATGGTCCGATAAAAGTAGTAACTTTTCTTTTATAAATATTCAAATTTATATCGAATAAAACTTGCTTAGAGCCGTACCAGAGATTTAAATCTTTAACAGAGGCACGTGTATTGCTCATATCACATCCTGCATTGAATAGAGCCCCGGAATTTCTCTTTTATTTTCGTATAGCCATACTGCTGCTTGAACAGCTCCTCTAGCAAATGTTGTGCGATCAATTGCTTTGTGGTTTAGTTCTATCCGTTCATCAGAATTAACAAACATCACGCTGTGATCTCCTATTACTCCACCTCCACGAGATACTGCAAAACCTATTCCCCCCTTTTTCCTTATGTTTGAACCACTATGTAAACATTGATTGGACTGAAAATCCACTTTTGAAGCGTTAGCAATTGTTTTGCCAAGTTCTATAGCTGTTCCAGATGGTGAATCCTTTTTTAAGTTATGATGCATTTCCCAAATCTCAACGTCATATTCATTACCTAAAAGCTCAGCAGCTTTTTTTACCAATTTCAGCAACACATTAACCCCAACACTCATATTTGCTGACCATAATATTGGAACTTCAGCAGCATATTCTTTCAAATCGACACCTTCTATTCCAGTTGTGCCACTAACCAGCGGTGTTTTAAATTTTACAGCTGCTTTAAGGCAGTCTAACATACATTCTTTAGTTGTAAAATCTATTACAACGTCAGATGACTCAAATATACCACTAATAGAACTTGTAACTTTAATTCCTAGATTGGCTATAATTGGTCCAATATCTGAATCTATGTACTTACTACCTGAACGGGCAACAGCACCTGCTATTTCCACTTTGGTATTTGTAATTAATTCATTGAGTATTTTTTTGCCCATTCTGCCTAAGCAGCCTATTACTCCAACTCTGATTTTCATAAAGCTTTTTACGTTTATTAAGAATGTTAGGCCTTTTTTTAAGCTCTGTCACTTCTGATCTATATTCTATAGCTGTACGAACACTGCAATTTCAGATCCCAGTGCCTTGACCACAACTATTGCAATATGGTACATAGTGAACGATGTCATTCCAGTCTGGAATCTAGCCTTTCTGCAATCTCATCGAAAACGTTGTAACCACTTTCTATGCTAGTTTGCTTGCTTACAAGCAAACTTTTCTGGATCCCAGTGTCTGGGCACTGGGATGACAGAAGAAGGCACTGGGATGACAAGAATAGGGCACTGGGATCTAGTGGGCTCAAACTACAATGTTTGTACAGCTGTGATCTATATTCTATAGCTGAATAATTTAACAATTCAAAATGAATACATATCCTATTGAGCTCTATATTACATACCAGGTTGCTCTGCCTTTTCCATGCTGAGTAATGTGATTACTCTTTACGAGATTAGATACGTGCTTCTTTAAGGTATTGCAGTTTGCTTTAGTAATATTTTCCAAATCCTTAATTGTAAGACGTCCATGTTTGCTGAGTAGTGCTAGTATTTCAGCAGAAAGTGGTGGTAAATAGAGATTTAACACTTTTTCATGTGACACCTTTTGTTCAAGATAAAATTTTTGCTTTTGTAGTGACCTTAAAAAGAATATAAGCCATGGATTAAAATCATTGCTGCTCGTCTTCAAGGATTGTTGAGTACGACGCAAAGCTAAGTAGTAACTCTCCTTATTACTTTCAAGGGAACTGTAAGGTACATAGATATACCCTAACTTTAGTAACAAGAAAGTTGTGAGAATGCGTGATAATCTGCCATTTCCATCCTGGAAGGGATGAATAGCTAAAAAAGTAACTATAAAAATGCCAATAATTAATAGAGGGTGTAACGATTTCACCTCTAATTGCTGGCTAGTCCAATAAATAAGTTCTTGCATTTGTGTTGCTGTCTCAAATGGAGAGGCTGTTTCAAAAACTATGCCCAAGCTTTTTCCAGATTCATCAAACGCTTCAACATGATTGGGGAATTTTTTATATTCTCCCATGTGCCTTTGATCTTTATATGAAAATTGTAAAAGCCAGATGTGAAACTGTTTTATAGTGTTTTCTGTAAATGGCATCTTGTTAAAGTTTTGAAATACTTCTTCACACACATACGCATATCCGGCTATTTCTCGTTCATCTAGAGAACGAAATGAGCGTGTATCAAGTTTGGATAGTAATTGCTCAACTTCACGGTCTGATAATCTTGCCCCTTCAATACGAGTAGAAGAACCAATACTTTCAATTGTTGCAATTTTCTTGAGCATTTGTAAACGTTCTGGAGCTAAATTACCAAACAATTGCCATGCTCCTTTAAATTCATCAATTTCAGCAACTAATTTTAACATTTCAGGTGTTATTACAATTTTTGAAATGTCAAACATATCTGTATTTTTATCTAGTTATATTCAATTATATTCGAAAATATCCTATTAGCAAAGAATACTTGTGAGACACACACTAAAGAATGAATTTTGGTAGGCATAAAAGCAGCTATTTTATGTTAAAATACAACATTTTGATGAAATTATAAGAAAGGCTGGATCCGAGTAGTCAGCTACCCGTCAGTGCATGTTGAAAAATCATTTTATGATCTAAATCAGTTTTTTTACAGGTAACTTCTAAGCTTATCAATTTTTCCAAGATCTTCTTAAGTTCTGAAAGTTGCAAACTTTTCAAATGAGATTTAAAACTCTGCAATTGTTTAAAAAACAATGGAGGGCTTAGCTGATCAATCGCAGCCTGCTCACTCATTCCACCTTGCACTGACAGCAAAACGTTTTCAAGGCGTAGGAAATAATTTGATATAATGCGAATTAGCGCTATCGGTGAAAAATTTTCTTGCGATACCAATGCATCAGAAATTCTAATGAAGCGCAACATATCTTTACTTGCTATGGCAGAACATAAATCATCAAGTGTAGCATAGTCGTTGCCGGAAGTTGAAAAGCATAATTCTATATCAGTAAGTTTTAGGTCTTTTCTCTCCCCTAAGTATAAAACTAACTTCTCAAGTTCTGAACATATAGGCAGCTTGCTATGATTAAAGTAAGATTGCAAATGGTAGATTATCTCATTTGTGCATTTTATATCATTTTGTTTTAAGTAACTTGATATAATGTCATAAAGATTGCTGTTGCTGTCCTTATAGCAAGCAATCACACCAAAAATTTTTGAACTCTCCATATAACTTTTAGTCGCAGAATTATATGGAAGATCACTTGCTACCATCATTACATAGTGACCACTTGCGTTATAATCCAATACGTTTTTTAACTCTTTGGATATACCTCCACTCACATTTATCAGCTTAATTAATTTTTTGCTGGTAAACATCGAAACGTTTGCCAATTCAGAAAACAGTAAACTGGGTGACTTATTCACTATTGCAAAATCCATCACCTGAACTGAATACTCACCCAAATTAGCAATTATTTCTTGTACATAAAAATCAACCCTACTGTTATCACTTCCATGAATTAACACACCACGTAAAGCATCAGGTTTCTCTAGGAATTTTTTAACTTTGGATGGTGTGACCCTCATGCTATCTATATGATATCATTCTCATTTGACTGTACATGAGTATCCAAAGACTCTGAGTCTCCTTGTGCAATATTATGCACATCACCTGCTACATCATCTGACTCTTCTGTTTTTCCTGTAATATAATTATAAAATTTTTTCACAGGTTGAGATATATATTTGGAAAAAAATCCTTCTTCGCTCATATTGCTTACTCCATAAAATTAACAACTTATCATTAGCATATAAATAATAGTATAGCAAAAACTATTTTGTGCTAAGATAGTGATGTTTTATAATGAGTATATTACAAAATTATTAACATTCGAGATCAAAATTAAGCCAACCTGCTTAATACTAGCCTTATAAAATAAGCGATAATTAAATATACCGCTGCAACAAGTATAATTGCAGGTCCAGTTAACAAATCAAAACTTGCAGATAACATGAGACCTGATATCCCAGAGATCACAGAAAAAACTGTTGCAACAATAATCATCTGCATTGGAGTTTTCGAAATGAGCCTTGCAGATGCTGCTGGTATTAGCAAAAATGCAGCAATGAGTAATATTCCTATTAGTTGGGCAGCAATTGCTATAAATATAGCAAGAGTGATTAAAAATTCTAGTCTAACAAAGGTAACATTAATTTTTTCAACTACTGCTAAATCTTGATTAATTGAAATCATTAACCAATAACGCCATCTAAATATTAATATCAAAGTAACTACTGCAGAGGTTAAAAAAATCAATACTATATCACTTTGATCGAGCGTTAATATATCACCAAACAGTGAGCTAATAATACTATTATTGCCAGATGGAAGAAAAGACATAAGTATTAAACTCGATGATAAAACTACATTGGTAACAATGTTCAATATCGTATCAGCAGAATATAATCTGTTAAAATTCAGAGAAAGTAGTATAGCAAATGTAATTGCAATGAGCATTATGCTAAGCGATGGGCTAATCTTAAAGATTAAAGCAAGTGCAACACCAAGCAACGAAGAATGGGACAAACTATCACCAAGATAAGATAACCTTTGCCATATCATAAACGATCCTAAAGCGCCTGTTACTAGGCTAATTACAACTACTGCAACTAGACTATTGATGAAAAAGTCCTGGGTAAGCATGCTATATGGCTATTAGATAACTGACAACAAATCTATCTTCGGATGTTAAAACGTTATGGGTTCTGCATGCAGAACCTGTTGTCATAAATTCAAAATTTAAACCTTTTTGTTCCATAAGATAGGACTTCACTGAAGAACTTAGTATATTGCGTGTTTTACCAGTACCTATTATCAAAATTTCTATTTCCTCTGTTAAAAAAGATTTAAAATGTTCCTTGCTATTTATATCACTTTCTTTCAATTTAATCACCTTTTCAGGAAAAATTATAATTGAGCCGCAATATTCTCTATTATTCACCAAAAATTTTCCTTCCCTGTAACCATTTATAAGATTTTTATTCTCGGAAATTAAGGGCATAAGTCAAACTATTAATTGAGTGTCACATACCCACCATTCTGGTTGCTTTTTTCCGATATTAACTGCAGCAGCTTTTGCATTTTCCTCACTATCGAATATTCCAAAACATGATACACCACTGCCTGACATGCGAAAAAGTATAGAGCCTTCTTGTGACTCAAGTGTTGATATCACATCCTTAATTTCAGGTACAAAGCTTATTGCTATTTCTTGAAGATCGTTTCTCGTCTCTTTAAGAAGCTTCAACAAATCCTTTTCAGCGTCATCGCTCCATTTAATTGGCTCAGAAAATTTTCCTTCATGTTTGGAAAATACCTCTGGTGTACTCAAAAACCTTTTTTTCGGTTTCACAAGCACCACATTTGTAGGTAAAGAGAATTTTTTAATGTGGCATAATTCTTCGCCAATACCTCTAACAAAAACTGGCTTGCTATCTACGCTTGCGGGAACATCAGCACCAACGTTTAAGGCTATTTCATTTAAAATCGTCCTATCAATCTCCCACAGCTTCCCTAGCGTACGTACCACAGCTCCAGCATCTGAGGATCCGCTACCAAGTCCTGCAGCAATTGGTATGTTTTTTACAACCTTTACAGTGACTTTAGTGCGTACAGGAGCATGCCTAAGCAGCAGATTAACCGCTTTCATTACAGTGTTATACTGGTTATTTATTCTAGACTCGGAGTTTATAAATTCAACTGTAGAGTTATCGTATCTAGAATCCTTCTCACCTACTTTTATTTCCAAAAAATTAGAGAGATTAGCAAAGACAAATAAACCTTCAATCAAGTGATACCCTGTTTCTTTTTTGTCTACAACATGCAAAAAAAGATTGATTTTTGCAGGCGCCTTTACACAAAAACTTTTCATTATATATCTTCACTAACACTATTTTTACATTATATGTATAATGCTATTCTAGTCAACTTTTATAAGGTTCTCGCACTTCTGATGAGATCAAATGCCATAAATCCTAATTTCTCTGTGTGGGTAAATGCGTCCGCTGGTACAGGCAAAACAAAAATCTTAATAGACAGAGTATTGAGACTTTTATTAGAAAACAAAAGAAATATTCTTTGCTTAACATTCACCAATGCTGCAGCAAACGAGATGGAGAATCGCATTCACAGCATACTCAGTAAGTGGGCAATATGTTCAGATAGTGAATTAATAATGGATCTGGAACAACTAGATTTCTTTCCGATGTACCCCTACTTGTCATCCCAGTGCGTGACACTGGGATCCAGAAAAAATAAAGATTATTTAACAAGAGCAAGAAGGCTTTTCTCTGAACTGGAAAATCTTGGTCTAACTATACAAACCATACACGCTTTCTGTTACAAATTAATTTCCAGCTTTCCCATAGAAGCTGGCATTGCTCCAAATTGCACGCTGAGTGAATGTAAAGAATTACATTCCATCATATTCAATAAAGTGCTTCATAACGAAACTGTGCAGGATGATATCAACCTTATTGCAACTGAAATTGATGAAAATAAACTACGCGATTTGCTTTATACTTTATGTGTAAAAAGATCGATGTCAGCAAATGATTCGAAATATATCAAAGATAAATTGAGCGCCCCAGATGGAATTCATGACTTACAGAGTGAAACAATTGAGCACGTGGGAAGACTAGCCGAGATATTAAGTGAAGGCAGTAAAAGAGATCAGAGTTATAGTGAAATACTTTATTCTACTGTCATCCCAGCTGGGATCCAGAAAAAAAGAACCAGTGTCAGCTACTCGGATGACACCGGAATAAAGTGGAATGACACCAAAATAGAAAACCTAGCCAAGGTATTTCTAAAATCAGAATCGCACGAAAAAAAGAGCATATCATCCATTGCAACAAAAAGTATTTTGGAGAAATTCAAAGATGCAGAGCAAATAATAGAGAGCGTTCAGAATGTAGTATTTACCCATATAAGAGACATGAACTCTTATCAAATATTCAAGAGAACCAGTAGCTTACTTGGTATATTTAAAGTATATGTTGATCTATACAGTAGCGAAAAATCAAAAAATGCACTGCTTGACTACAATGATATAATTGGCTTAGCAACAAATCTTCTCAGCAATCCAAACTATAAAGATTGGATATTGTTTAACTTGGATCAAAAAATAGATCACGTCCTTGTTGATGAGGCACAAGACAATAGCATCAGCCAGTGGAAAATTATAACAAATCTCTGCGATGAATTTTTTGCCGGTAATGATGAAAAGCGAACCTTATTTGTAGTTGGTGACGTAAAACAATCAATATACAGATTTCAAGGAGCAAATCCCCATCTATTCAACTATATGCAACAATACTTTCATACGAAAACTGGTGGTAGAGATTGGATATCATGCCAACTTGAAAAGTCATTTCGCTCAACTCCAGAAGTTTTGATGCTTGTAGATAGAATATTTAATAACTTCCGCGCAGAAATATCTTTTAATGATAATGAAATAAAACATGTTCCACATAGAGAAAATGACCAAGGATATATTGAAATTTGGCCAGCGTTACCAAGGCGCAAAGAGAAAGAACAGCGAGCTTTACAAATTCCTCTGACATGCAAGGAAGGTTATACAATAGCAGATCGATTACTTGCTCAAACAATAGCTAACAGAATTCACAATTGGTTAAACGAAGGGCGGATTTTAGTCGCTAAAGATCGCCATATAGAGCCAAGAGACATTATGATTTTGGTGCGACAACGAAACGTGTTAGTTGATTACATAATAAGCGAACTTAAAAAAGCAAATGTGCCAGTTGTAGGCCGGGATTATTTTAGAATTATGGACTATATAGCCGTGCAGGACTTAATAGCTTTGGCCGAATTTTTACTCCTCCAGGCAAATGATTTAGCTCTTGCAAATGCTTTAAAATCACCGCTATTTAATTTCACCGAGGATGATTTATTTAACATTGCATACGACCGTAAAGAGCATTCACTATGGGAAAGAATTCAGGATTATTCTGTGGTTATCTATAGTGAATTAAACTATCTCATTAACTTATCTCGCATAGAGTCTCCTCTTGCACTATTTACACATATATTGCGCACAGGTAAGAAGAAATTTGCTGCAAGGCTAGGTCTTGAGTGCTTTGAGGTTCTAGACGAATTTATGAACCTTGTGTTGCAATTTGAAAACCCATCTCTTCAAGCGTTTGTTCAATGGATCAAGGAGAATAATCCGGAGATTAAGAATGATATGCAATCAGAACGCAATGCTGTGCGAATAATGACGATTCACAAATCAAAAGGTCTGCAAGCTCCCATAGTATTTTTGGTTGATACAAATACGGTGCCAAGAAGCAATGAAAGTATCATCTTTGATGGAATGGAAGTGCCATTTTGGTGTGGAAAAAACAACAATGCTTATTGTGATCAAGTAAAAAGAGAGAAAAAACTAGAGGATTATAATGAATATTTGCGTTTATTATACGTAGCACTCACGCGTGCTGAAGATGAGTTATACATCTTAAGCAAAGAGCCAGTGCAAAAGGGCTCTTGGTATGATTTAATCACTCAGTATGGAACATCATATGAAAAGAAACAAGCATGCTTACAGCCAATATTTAAAGAAAAAGTTGAAGTGCTATGTGTGAACGCAAACTACCCTTACATTTATAAAAAACGTGATTACTTTGACGTTCCGGTCATTTCTCTTCCGCCAAACCTATCAATGTCATTCCAGCACGTAACGCTGGAACCTAGAGAAAAAAAGCCAGTGTCTAGCTACTTGAATGACAAAAAAAAGAGCACTGGGATGACAGATGGTTATGCAAGAGGCCTAATAATTCACAGCATATTGCAGTATATGCCCAAGATAGAAAAAGAAAGGAGAAAAAATTGGGTCAGAAAATACCTTGATAACATCAACACCAGTGAAGATAAGGATGAAATTTACAGTAAAATATTGGCCTTTAATGAAAAATATGGCTATTTGTTTGACTTAGGAGGCAAATCAGAGATTACACTGAGTGGAATAATCGATGGCGAACCAGTATTAGTACGACTAGATAGGCTATGCATAACGCAAGATAAAGCAATCATAATTGACTACAAGTCACACCGTAACGTTTCTGTTTCCTTATTAAATGAAATAAAAAAACAGATGTTAATCTATAAAACCTTAGTACAAGAAATATATCCAAACAAGCAAGTAGAGTGCGTGGTTATTTGGGCGGAAGATTTAACCATTCAATCTGACTTTTAACGAAACTTGATTGCAAGAAATAGCTACTACGTCATACCACCGCGAACCGTCATACCGCGATTCATTCCACAACTGTACGAACATTGCGATTTGGGCCTACCAGAAGGGTGTCATGAAAGTAGCTGACACTGGTTCCTTTATGACGGTGTCATCCCAGTGCCCTGACTACTTGGATCCAGGAAACTTAATTGCAAGTAATGCATTGGGTTTGGTGAGTATGGGTTTTGCGTTATAGAATGAAGCACTTTTGGTGAATTTGTAAAGAAAACTGGATTCCAGTGTCAAGCACTGGAATGACAAGTTCTCGGCAACCCCTACGTCATCCCGTCACGGTATCTCTTAGCCGCTAACACGTAGCGGAATGACGATTGTCGGTAAATCTAAGTTACTGTAGCTATAAAGGCTTTCACAACAACCTATTTCCTTGAAACTAAAATAGCTACTGAATGTAATAATAATGTGGTCTATTAATTCTATTCCTATACTTTGGCAAGCTTCTGCTAGTTGTCTAGTGAGAGATATATCGCTATTTGAAGGTTGTGTATCTCCGCTTGGATGATTGTGAGATATTACAATGGATGTTGAACCAATCAAAAGTGCGCGCTTGATGATCTCTCTGACATAAAGAGGAGTTTGATCTACTGTACCAATATTTTGCAGGTCTTCCGCTATTAGACGATACTTTTTATTCATATAGATGACACGAAAATTTTCCTTATTGAGGCTTCCTATACTTATTCTTAAATAATCAAGCAATTTTTCCCAGTTATCGATTACAGGCAGGTTTTTTATTTCTTCTCTTGCAGAACGAACAAAGGCTTGTTTTACACAAAAGATGGCAGATATCGCTGCATTGCTGACATCATCAACGTTTTGCAGCGCTTCCAGGTCAGCATTAAAAACTTTATTCAAACTGCCAAAATTTTCTATCAAACTCTTTGCTATCGGCTTTACATCAATTCTACTGTATGCTGAATATAAAATGTGCTCTAAAACCTCATAATCAAGTAATGATTGTCCATTATCTAAAATAATTTTCTCCTTTAGGCGCTTTCTATGCCCCTTTTTGTAATTTTTCATCATCAATGAATTGCTTATCTCTTGTATAATAAGAAATTAGATTTTTAAGTAAAATATTTAATAAAGCGCATGACGCACAATTGTAAGAACATTCATTTTTAAAGACAGCAAATGGTGTCATGAAAGTAGCTGAGACACTGTCCTCCTTTGTCATACGAGTAGCTGACACTGGTTCCTTTACGACGGCAGTGCCCAGAGGTGTCATCCCAGTGCATGCACATAGTGCAAAAAATTAAAAATAAGACGCCAATACGTAATACTGTTGTCGTTTAATCTGCACAGATTGAAGATAAATGAATACCTTCAGTATCATGATAAAGGGGCTGGCGAAGGGTGTCAAGTAGTTTTTAGCTCTGCCTTCTAAGGCTTTTACTCGTGACAACCACTGTGGCTGCGATCTTATCGTGCCAAGTTTGACAGCGTTTGTTGAAATTTGACCATAAAAAGCCCAAGAACAATGGTGCAACTGACAATATAAAGGAAAAAAATCTCTTTGTTGCTTGTTTTAGGGTCATCTTTTCGAAAGTTTGTGCATCCACAACTCTAAGCCCAAATAATAGTTTTCCAGGTGTAGTAGCAAACTTTACCCACATATATATTACATAGCAAAAGAGCATAATAAACTGGACTATTTGATTTAGGATTAGTAATTTTATAAGTCTACTCTGCGTTGTCTTTTCTTCCGCAGACAGTGGTGCTTGCATTGGGGATTTTGCAGCAATTTGACTTAATATTTTGCTATCCTCTGAGTTCATAAAGAGCTGATTTAAGGCTTGGCTGCAAAACTGCAAGAACAAAACGATAATAATCAAATCAAGCAATACTGATATATAGCGCCTGAGGCCCGTTACATAACATATCCCATTTTCATCTTTCTTTACCTTTTGAATAACATTTATAGAAGAAAAAATAGAAAATAAACGATTAAAAAATTTATGTAACATATATATACTTTCCAATATTTAACGTGCCCCTGGCCGGACTTGAACCAGCATGCTTTTGCAAGCAACAGATTTTGAGTCTGCCGTGTCTACCATTCCACCACAGGGGCATTAAGTTTTAATGCTATAGGCAACACGGAATTAGTCAAATTTTTTTGCCTTTACATCTTTCAAATGAGGACTAAATATTCTACAATAATCAACAGTTACTCTCAAAACTTAAAATGAATGAATTAGCCAATCTCCTCAGTTCAAGAAGTGTAGATAAGGAAATATGTAAATTACCGCATAATTTAGAAGCTGAACAGATGCTTATTGGTGCAATGATTCGTGATAATAGAATCTGTGATGCAGTTGAAGACACAATTACAGCAGAAAATTTCTATGATCCGCTGCATCAAAGTATTTTTACGCAAATATCTAAAACCAGGAAACACGGTATAGTTGCCAATGAACTGAGCCTCAAAATGTTTTTTGAGAACGACCAAGCGTTTACCGAGTGTGGCGGGGTAGAGTACTTAGCAAAGCTTGCAGCGAAGGCAAGTATTGCACTTGATATTTATAGTTTGACTAGAATAATCCGTGATACTTACTTAAGGAGATGTTTAATTAAGCTCGGGCAAGAAATAGTTGGTGATAGCTACAACTACGATATTGAAAATCCTGCACAGGCGCAAATTGAACAAGCAATGACAAAATTGTTCAATTTGGCAGTAAAAAAACAAGGTGAGAAAACATATATAAAACTTGCAAGTTCAATTAAAGATGTAGTTGAGAAGATCAGCACACTGAAAAATAATCCAGAAGCGCTAGGCGTTACAACCGGACTTCAAGATCTAAATCAGCTTCTTGGTGGTCTACAAAAATCTGATTTATTAATTTTAGCTGCAAGGCCTTCTATGGGTAAAACAGCATTGGCGCTAAACATTGCACTTAATGCTTGTAAGATGTTGCAAAAAAGAGCAGATAAACAACACCATGTAGCGTTTTTCTCACTTGAAATGTCAGCAGAGCAATTAACTGCAAGGCTGATCACTATAGATTCAGGGATTAGTTATTATAAGGCATTAACCGGGAGAATTAGTGATTTTGAATTGCATGAATTTATCAATACTAGTACAGAATTATCTGAACTGCCTTTCATCATAGATGACACCCCTGCGCTATCAATTAGTGCCCTTCGCACCAGAATACGCTTGCTGTATCAATTATATAATGTAGAAGTGGTATTCATTGATTATTTGCAGCTAATCAGAGGAACAACAAAAAGGAGTAATGAAAATAGAGTGCAAGAAATCTCGGAAGTGACGCAGGGTTTGAAAGCAATTGCAAAGGAGCTAAATATTCCCATTGTTGCACTATCTCAGCTCTCTCGTTCTGTTGAGCAGAGGGATGATAAAAAACCACAACTTTCTGATTTACGTGATTCAGGGAGCATAGAGCAAGACGCAGATATAGTAATGTTTCTCTATAGAGAAGAGTATTATGAACTAAGAAAACAGCCAAATGAAGGAAACAATAAACATCGGGAATGGCAAGAGAAAATGGAAAAAATTAGAAACATTGCAGAGCTCATTATTGCAAAGCAGAGAAATGGACCAATTGGCAGTGTGAAGCTATATTTTGACTCTAACAGAGGTGCATTCAAAGATTACACGGAAAGGCATAGTTCATAGCTTGGCAGCAATCTTCTTGTTCCCAAGTTCATTGATTATTTTTTTATGTAAAGATAGCTTGACAATTTCTTAAAAATCCTTTTATATATGGTATTATATTTTATAATACGTGAGATGATGAATAAAAACAATGTACCCTATTATATAGCTGGAACTCTGGCTGCTTTAACTTTATTAGCATCTGGAGTGTTTGCTGCAGCTCCTTATATTGGTTTCTTAGCTCCAGTTGCAGCATTAAGTGTTGGCCTTCCATTTATTATTGGTGGTGCTGTATTTTCTGCTGTAGCTATTGCACTTTCGTATGCAGCAGTTAGTAAGAACAAAACTATTTCTGAGAAGGAAGCTCAGCTTTCTGATGAAAAAAGTAAAGTAGAAGCTAAAGGTAAAATAATTTCTGAGAAAGTAAAAGAAATATCCGAAAAAAATACTCAACTGGCTAATCAAGCAAAAGAGATAGAAGATAAAGATAAAACTATTTCTGAGAAAGATCGGGAGATTTTTAGAATGAAAAATGAGTTGGCTGCAACCAGAAGGATTAATGCTTCTCAGCCAGGTAATGCGGTAGAATTTGATAGCATAAACCAGCAGCTTACTAAGAGAGATTTCGAAGTACAAACTCAAGAGCAAGCCATTATTTCACAAGCAAAAGGGAAATTTAATAGTGTTGGAAATAAATTAAAAAATATTTATGATACTATGCCATCAGCTGAGTTTGCAAAGGATATCAAAACAGCATCTGAAAAAGCATTTACTTCTACAAAAGAAGCATTTATTAGTGGTCGTGTAACTCGTATTGTTAAAGATGGCTTAAAAGATGTTTATGGTACGTCATTTGAACCAGTAAAAAGTGCACTTAATAGCTTTGGAAGCAGCTTGAAAAACACTTGTGATACATCAATTGAGTCAGCAAAAGGGACAATTAGTAGTGTTGGAAATAAATTAAAAAATGTTTATGATACTATGCCATCAACTAAAATAGAATTTTCATGGGTCTCAGAAAAATTTTCACCATACTGGAATAGTGTTAAAAACTTGATGTTTGGTAATAAGGCAGATCAAGCAAGTGGTGCTAGTCAACTTTCAAGTGAATCTCAAGGTAATGGTATTGTTATTCCAGAGGGGGCAAAGCTAGAGCTTTCTCCAATATTATTTGATTTTTTGTTTAGAGAAAAACAGAAGATGGTAAGGCAATTTTTAAGAGAGCAAACTGATGAAAAAAAGAATGTGGCTACACAAGAAAATTTAAAAACTGAGACTCCTAGCCAGGAAAATCAGATGAATATTGATAACGTTCCTAAGCAACCTGATCATTTAAATGTTGATGCTGCTAAAAGTTATTTAATGAGTCTTTCTGAGGATCAGGATGTATTTTATGATGCAGAATCTGGTGATGAAAAAGGTACTGAGATTTCTAGCCCAGAAAGTCAGCCAACTAAAGAAGAAAATGGTCAAGGCTGGTTTGCATGGAGCCTAGGAAAGGTTAAGTCGGCAATGACTGAAGTAGTAGTGATAGGTGCTGATGTTACTAAACCATATTGTGCTAAAGTAACTAAGGCACTTGCCACCTAACTTGAATATGTAGACAGCGGTGTGCACCGTCGTTAACTAAAGATAATCCCATCCAGGAGAAATAGTTTTTACACTATTTCTCCTCTTTAGCATCAACCCTCAAAAAAACCGGCGTAGGTTTAGGCAATGTTATGCCTGAACTTACGCACGCGTCGCACAAAGATTTTAAATCTCGTTGTTCTTTCGGAATTTGCAGTTGATTTAGTATCATCTCTGCTGACTTGGGAACGATTGGCTGCAATAAAATGCCTATTATCCTGATATATTCCAGTAACTTGTAAATTACTAAATTCATGCGCTCTCTGTCAGTTTTGCTTAGTGTCCAGGGTGCACTTTTGTCTATGTAGGCATTTGCTTCAGAAGAGATGTTGATGATTAGAAGTATGATATGGTTAAATTCATACTTTGATAGGTGATTCATCACTTGATCGAGTATAGCTTTGCAACCTGGAAGACTTTCTTCACCTTTAAGTAGGCTTTGATCGATTGTTGGTACAATTCCAGAACATTGCTTGTGTAAAAATGAAATTGTTCTTTGCACTAAATTGCCTATGTTGTTTGCCAGTTCTGAATTTATCCGGCTGATCATATTTTTCTTACTAAAGTTGCCATCTTGGCCGAAGCTTGCTTCCCTGAGGAGAAAATAGCGTAGCTGATCAACACCAAACTCTTGAGCGAGGCCAATTGGATCTATGACATTACCAAGGGACTTGGATATTTTCTCTCCCTCGTTCAACCACCAACCATGAACTGCAATTTGTTTTGGCAGTGGTAGGTCTGCTGCAAGGAGAATCGCTGGCCAATATACAGCATGAAAGCGCAATATGTCTTTACCGATTACATGAACGTTGAAAGAGTTGTCAGCTAGGTTTGCAGCGCTTGACACTGGAATCTGCGTTTTCCCTTGGTTTGGTGTCATTCCAGTGCTTGACACTGGAATCTGTGTTTCTGGTTCTGCCCAAAACCTCTTATATTCCTCACCTTCAGTACTAGGTAAACCTATTGATGTAAGATAATTGGTTAATGCATCTATCCAGACATAGATTACGTGTTTGTCATTACCTGGTACTTTTATTCCCCAGTTAAAACTAGTGCGAGAGATTGAGAGGTCAATGAGCCCTGATCTTACAAACGATATCACTTCATTTCTTCTGCTCTCAGGAAAGATAAAACTTGGCTGATTTTTATAGAGTTCCAGTAATTTGTCTTGCCAGTTTGACAAGCGAAAAAAGTAGCTCTCTTCTTTTATCCACTGAACTTCTGCGCCTGTTGGTGCTTTGCCATCTATCAGCTCTGATTCCTGATAAAATGCTTCATCACGAACTGAATACCAACCCGAATAGGAATCCAAATATATTTGCCCTCTCTCTTCAAGTCTATTCCATAAAGCTATAACTGCTTTTTTGTGACGTTCCTCCGTAGTGCGAATAAAATCGTCATACTCAAAATTCATGAACTTAGCCAATTCTTTAAATGAAACGCTCACATCATCTGTAAATTCTTTTGGCTGCATTTCCTTTGCTTTAGCTGCTTTTTCTATTTTTTGTCCATGTTCATCTGTACCGGTGGTAAATTTGACATTTTTCCCAGCTAGTTTCATGAACCTTGCCACCACGTCACACAAGAGAGAAGTGTATGCATGACCAATATGCGGCTTATCGTTTACGTAATATACTGGCGTGGTGATGTAAAAGTTCTCGAATTGTTCCATGGTTTAGCATTTTGATAAAAATCAACTGAGTTAATTATAGTATTAAAAAGGCAGTAATAAATAAATATTGATTGGGTTAAGCATAATTTTTGAAAAAAGCTATTTACTGAAATTTTATTAAAATAAGAAACAATCAGGCATGATTATCGAAAGAACAATGAGAAATTTTCTTGTAATTCTATTTATAGTTTTCTATGCATTTGATGCACACGCTGATGGAGCAACAGATGTAATGTGTAATGTAATAGGTTACGTTCATGGAATAGGTGGACCAATGATTACAGTGGTAATAATTGGTTCAAGCTTACTTGCAATATTTGGCAGAATGCCTTGGCCTGCACTTTTCGCACTGGGTATGTTTGTTGCTGTGTTTTTTGGTGCTCCTCAAATTGTAACAAAGGTAACAGAAAAAGAAGTTTGTTGTCTTTTTAAAGGTCAAACCTTGGAGAATGGAAAGTGTGTTGCTGCTCCTGGATATGAACGTGTAGGTACAGGTTATGCTTGTCGTTCCGGTTGGGCGCTAACTAATAAAGGCTACTGTATAAAAGCTGGCCAAGATCCTTCAAAGTATTGGAAGTGAAAATGGTGCTTTTATAGAGTTAAATCTAACAAACCGCAGAGTATATAATTAACATCCACGCCTTTAGTTAGATTCCACTCACGCTTTATTACGTTGTACTCCATGCCAGCCATGTTTTGCAGCGTTACATTATTTTCTCTTAAGTGATTTGCAATTTCTGACGGCTTGAGAAATTTATTCCAGTTATGTGTACCTTTTGGCAGCCAATTTAATATGTACTCTGCACCAATTATTGCAAGGCAGAAGGATTTGATAGTTCTATTTATTGTGGATATAAAGATTAACCCCTCCGGTTTTAGCAGTTCTATCGCTTTTTTCATGAAAAGCTCTAAATTATCCACATGTTCAACTACTTCCATCAACAGAACCACGTCGTACTTCTTGTCATTGCTTAGCTCTTCAATGCTGGTGTGTATATATTCTATATTTAACCCTACTTTTTTTGCATGTGAATGCGCTACTTTTATGTTTTCTTCACATACATCTATTCCCACAACGTTAATGCCAACGCGTGCCATTGACTCTGACAAAATGCCACCACCACACCCGACATCAAGCAATGATAATTCTTTTAAATTGCATTTTTTTAACTCTTTTATTTTCTCAATAATGTAAGATACTCTAACAGGATTCATCATGTGCAATGGTTTGAATTTGCCGTTCTCATCCCACCACTGGCCTGCCATTTTAGCGAATTTTGATATTTCATCTTCGTTATAAGTTTTTGTTTTTTTTTTCTTAGAGGTTATATTGCTGAGTTTATCAAGGCGTTTTTTATGTCTGCTTTCTTTTGAAAATTCTGTTTCGAGGAATTGTTTGACTATGTCTTTTGCTAATCCACTCGCAGTAAACCCTGCACCAAGACACAGTACATTTGCGTTGCCATGCTCGCGAGCTAATTTTGCGATCTCAACACTGTTACATAAAGCAGCGTAGATTCCTTCAAAACGATTTGCCACAGTACTCATGCCCAAACCTGTACCACAAATTAATATCCCATAATTTGCTTTTTTGCTTGTTATATCTTCTACAACTTTAACAGCATAGTTTGGGTAATCTACACACTTTTGCTTAGCAGTGCAGCCTTGATCTACTACTCTGTAACCTAGGGCTTCCAGGTAAGGTTTTATTTCTGATTTTAATTCATAACCAGCATGATCTGAGGCAATTGATACTATACCTAACATATAAGAAATAAGGACATTTTATATGGGTTTGAACTTTCTGTCAAGTCATTCAATGCTTCTGACCTTTTGGGAGTTCTAAAGCTATAGCTAAGGTTTTCCTACGTCATACCGCAATTCATTCCACAACTGTACGAACATTGTGATTTGAGAATAATCTCCGCCAGGAAGGGTGTCATCCCAGTGCTTTGGCACTGAGATCCAGAAAACTTAATTTTAAATAAGTACACCAGATAGCTGTATAATAAGAACTGGATTCCAGTGTCAAGCACTGGAATGACACCTTCTGTATAAATATTAAGAAATTTACCAAATAAAAAAAAGGCAAAAGAAGCCCCGTGGTTGGCTAATTACTTACATTATACTTTCAAGTATGGCGTTTTTTTTATTCTAAACGTTTAATAACCGCGATTCAGTTGCTTTTAAGCCGCAACTAATCTAAATTATAAACATTAAGAAATTTACTAAACAGAAAAAAAGGCAAAAGAAACCCTAGGGTAGCTAGTTATTCACTATCTATTTTTTAAGTTGGCGTTTTTTAATGTTTTAAATAGCGTATTTCAGCTTGTGTAGGTAAAAACCCAGAAATTTGATAAAGACATAGAGTGCACATAGTGCAAAAAATTAAACATGAGACGCCAGATACGTGAGTTTTTTGTCATTTAATCTGTACAGAGAAGATAAATAAATAGCTTCAGTTTCATGATAAGGGGGCTGGCGAAGGGTGTCAAGTAAGTTTTTTGTTTCTGTGGGCTACCTGGATGACAGGATTGCTCTTGAATTTGTATAGCTACATTGTCGGTAAATCTAAATTGCTTTAGTTATAGAAATAAATTTCGAGTCAGATGTGTATAAATTCTATATAATTTTTATCCTACTACTAATTTAACAAGATGGATCATATAGATATTATAAAATCAAAATTATTATTATCCGACATAGTAGGTAAAAAAGTCAGATTAATAAAAAGAGGAGATAGTTTTGTTGGGCTCTGTCCATTTCATAACGAAAAAACCCCATCTTTTTCGGTGAGCAATACTAAGGGGTTATATTACTGTTTTGGTTGCTTGGCTAGTGGTGATGCATTTGAATTTATTTCACAAACTGAAGGATTAAGCTTTAAAGAAGCATTGGAAAAATTAGCATCGGTTACAGGTGTTGAACTGCCCAAAAATCTTAGTATTACAAAAGAGGACAATAAACTATTTTTAGCGCTTGATTTAGCTGCAAATTGGTTTGCACAAAAAAATCAAGGTGTTGTAGATTATTTAAAGCAGCGTAAGATTTCACCTAAAATCATAGATAAATTTAAGATAGGTTATGCACCAAGCTCTGGTTTGAAAGAGTATTTAAACTCTTCAGGTATTGAAGACAGAATTTTGATTGATATTGGATTAGTAAACAAAAATTTTCATGATTATTTTTATGACCGGCTGATATTTCCTATACAGAGCATTGCAGGGAGAGTTATTGGTTTTGGCGGACGTGTGCTAAGTTCTGAGCAACAGCCGAAATATTTAAACAGTCCAGAGAGTCAGCTCTTTAAGAAGAGGGAGAATTTATACGGATTAAACTTTGCTTTAAGCGAAATACGTAAAAAACAGCACATACTCGTTGTTGAAGGATATATGGACGCTATAGCGCTACATCAAGCAGGAATTAGTAATGCAGTTGCTCCGCTTGGTACCGCAATTTCTGCAGAGCAGATAAAAAATCTATGGAGATTTGCTAAAGAAATCTCCATCTGTATGGATGGCGATAGTGCTGGACGTCATGCTGCTACTCGAGTTGCAGAACTTGCTCTGCCAATATTAGAGCCTGGATACACGTTAAAGTTTGTGACTTTGCCAAGTAATAAAGATCCATACGATATATGTAACGAACTGGCATACAAGAAAGAAGACGTGTTGACTGCTCTTGACCATTCAACAAAACTGCATTCTGAATATTTATGGCATCACATAATCGATAGCAATTTGCAAAATTATGAAAAACTTGCTCCGGAAAAATATTCAATTCTTGAGCACAAGTTCATGGAATATGTAAATACTATTAGCAACAGCAGTATTAGAAGGTATTACAGAGATTATTTTTACAATAAGGCTAGTGAACTAAGAAGTAGCTTCAAAAAACAGATTTTTAATAGTAAAACTGGAGCAACAAAAGGTGAGTATCTTCATAACAAATCTCCAGAGCTAATTGAAGCAGAGCAAAATCAGGCCGTAATTTTGCGTATAGCCGTAGAATTTCCTGAAATTTTGAACCGTCCTATATTTTTTGAGCAATTTTCTCATTTTGAATTTACTAATGAGATGAAAAGATTACAACAGCGTGTAATTGATGTAATAAGTAACAAAAGCAAACTCGATAAAGAGGCTTTGTTACAAGAATTGAAACAGTTTAACGTTATAAAGTATGTATTTGAAAAAACTAGTGTACTAAATAGCCAACTGAACGAGAGAAAATCTGCAGAAATTGTGTGGAATAATATAGTGTTACTAAAAGAATTAAATGCATTACGAAAAGAAAGAACCGAAGCGAGGCTGAGCGGTAATCTTGACTTAGAAGAAAGGTTAATAGAACAAATAGAGCAAATAGAAAGTAGTATACAAGAAATGCAAATGGAGTTTATTGAAAAGTAGATATCGTCTCGTTAGTCAACAAGAAAATTACAAAATAAGACAATATTTTACATAAGATTGAAATTTTTAACTAATTAAGCCTTCCTCCAACAGCTTTGCCCTGTAGTTTTTGATATGGTTAGGATCACTTGAAAATGTATAATTTTTGTAGTTAGCTCTGCTATGCATATAAAGCTTACTATTGACTTTTATCACATTATCTCACATTATCTCACATAATATGCATGTGAGAAGAATATGAACTGGAAGAATTTTCGTCTTAGTACACGTCTCAACCTAGAAGGGCCTGTAATTGAACAAGTGTACGAGTTAATTACTGCAGTTGATAGTGTTAAAAATAGCTGGCAGATAACGAAAAAACTACTACCACAAACAATTGAAAGATTAACTCATTCAGTTATTGTTACATCTTCTGGCGCTTCTAACCGTATTGAAGGAAATCGTCTAACCGATAAAGAAGTTGAGGATCTATATAAAAACCTACGTGTCAAAAAATTTAAAAATAGAGATGAGCAAGAAATTGCTGGCTACTTAGAAATGCTTACACTAATATTTCATGATTATACGGATATTCCAATTAGTGAGTCATCAATATTGCACATTAACAACCAGATGCTACTTTATAGTGAAAAAGATTTGTATCATAGAGGAAAATACAAAGCAAGTTCTAATAGAGTTGAGGCAAAAGATCAGAATGGAAAAGTTGTTGGTATAATTTTTGATCCCACACCACCTTACCTTGTTAGAAAGGAAGTACAAGAGCTTATTGATTGGTATCACTGGTCCTTAAATAATAAATTTAAGCATCCTCTTATTATTGTTGCTAACTTTGTTTTTGAGTATCTGGCAATACACCCTTTTCAAGATGGAAATGGCAGAACTAGTAGATTGATGACTAATTTAATGCTGTTGCAGCAGGGTTATGATTTTGTATCTATTGTATCACATGAAAAGATAATTGAAACTAACAAACTTGATTACTACTTAGCGCTTAATAAAACACAAAGTAGCTGGAAAAGTGGCAAAGAAGATATTTCCCCGTGGTTAATATTTTTTCTTAATGTACTCAAAACGCAAGCAAATGAGGCGCATTATATTCTTGAGAGGGAGAATACTGAATATTTATTATCAAGAAAACAATTGTTCTTCTGGGAATGGGCACTTAGCCTTGCAGATAAAGAATTTAGTAGAAAAGATGCTATAGAAGCTCTAGGATTTCCTCCAAGAACAGTAGAGGCAATTACAAAGAAACTGCTAGGGATGAAATACTTACAGCGTCTTGGAGAAGGCAAAGCCACTAGATATAAAGTTATTATTTAAAAGTTTTAGTATATTTTTCAAGATTTTTTTAAATCCAGTCTTATGCACAACTTTGTTTGCAATTTTACATTTTTATTCGATTAAAAATTGCATTTTAGCAATAAAAAACTTACTTATTGTAGGAAAATCTTGTGTTTGTTCTCATATAAAACTATTTATGGAGTGACAATGGTACATGTATTATACTTACATTTCTGATTCGAAAATTTATGCAGTTGTTTCTAACAAGATTGGTCAACAAATTCTATTGTTTAAAGGTGAGAAACAAAGTAATCATCATTTCCAGTATTGCTTTTATTCTACTGTTTTTTATCAGCAGTGCATTTTTAAAAAAAGATCAGGCGGTTCATAGCGATAATGCAACTAGTAGCTTTTCAGTAAAAACTCAAGAATGTGCGCCGCAAAACCGCACTATATATTTAAATTTTTCTGGTACAGTAAATCCCTTACATAGAGCTAGCCTTGTCTCAAAAATAAGTGGTAAGATTATTGCTATTTATTTACCTGATGGTGAAAAGGTAAAAAGAGATGATGTAGTGTTAAAGATAGAAGATTATGACAGGATTGAGCAAGCTCAGAAAGCCAAAGCTTTATTAAAGCAGCGTGAAATTGAGTATGATTCCTCTCACAAACTGAATAAAAAAGGCTATGGGGCACAAATACAAGTAGAAGCAGCTTTTACTGCGTTACAAAGTGCAAAAGCTGACCTAAAAGGCTAGAATTGGATTTAGAAAATACTGCAGTCACATCTCCTATAGATGGTTATATTGATAAAATCAATGCAAACGAAGGGGATTTTGTTAATGCTGGGCAAAAAATAGCTGACGTGGTTAATTTCGATCAAATTCTTGTGGTGTTATACGTTTCGGAAAATGAAGTAAGTAAAATAGAGCTAGGCAGCACAGCTCAAATTAATTTACTGGACGGAAAAGAATTGGCAGGTGAAGTAAGTTTATTAGTAAAATTGCTGAGCCTAAAACTGGGTCTTATAGGGTAGAGGTAAAGGTAACTAATAATAAAATGATATCCTTGCAGGGATTAACTGCCAACGTAAGACTACCTTCAGGCGAAAGATTTGCATATAAAATTCCTTCTTCAGCCCTGAGCTTAAGTGACGAGGGTGCTCTTGGAATAAAGATTGTTGATGACAATAATTATGTAGTATTTGCACCAATAGAAATTGTTGATCATGAGAGCGATGGGGTTTGGATAGTAGCAAATAACGAAGATAAACCCATAAAGTTAATAGTATTGGGCCACCTATTTGTTAAGCCTGGTGATAAGGTTTAAGACATAAGATCCTTTGACCTTACCCAGAAAAAGTGGAGAGAAAGTGTGGAATGTTTTTTACAAAAAGAATGATGCATCAAATTGTTCTGGAATGCAATAGTTAATAGTGACGTTGTTTGTTATAAAAAATTTCTATGTATTCAAATATTGCAGTTCTAGTTTGTTGAGCAGAGTGTTGTGAAGTATCAATAAGTATTTCTCTTTTCAATGAGCTAAAGAAGCTTTCTGCAACAGAATTGTCGTAACAACAGCCTTTATTACTCATCTATATTCTTTACAGCTAAGAGATATTGATACCCTTGCGCAGTATATTGTGAACCTTGGTCACTGTGCAGCAGTAGATTTTTAACAGGTTTACGCTTGTTAACGTCCATTAATAAAGAGTCCATAACCAATTGTTTATTTATTGAACTGCTCATTAACTACCATGCGTGAATATAGATCGATTATTGTTGCCAAATATAGCCATCCTTCTTTGGTTTTTATATAAGTAATCCCATACTTTATTTGGTTGATCGACAATAAAGTTTTGGTCTAATATATTGGGAGCTACTGTCCGTTTGTTGTTTCTTAATTTTAAATTTTCTTCTCAATATAGCCTGAATACCATTTTTCTGCATAATACTTTGCACTGTTTTTAAGTTGCAACTTTTACCCAAAGCCTTTAATTCAGCATGAATTTTAGGAGCTCCATATCTACATTTAGAAGCTTGATATATTTTTTGAATATCTGCTAATAACTCTTTATTTGCTGATTCTCTACTGCTTATTTTCCTTGTAGTCCACTTATAGTAGCCACTAGCAGAAAATCCTACATAATTCCTGTACTTTATAGCAGTTACTATATAAAAAAATATTTTACTCTTTTTGACTGGCCAGGGCTTTTTTTAAAATGTCTCTTTCTCTTGTTACTTTTGCTTTGTAAATCAAACCTCTCTTTGTCGTAAGGAGCCATGTTACCTCTACCTGGAAATGCATCTGCTGCCGACTTTTTTTCGTTGTGTTTCTTTATCCATTTTCCTAATAAACCACCCTTTATTCCTAAATCTCTTGCTATTTTTGTAATTGTTTGACCTGCCTTTCTTTGTTCATTTGTCAGCTTAACAGCTT
Organism: Wolbachia endosymbiont (group A) of Yponomeuta plumbellus; assembly: GCF_947251575.1. Lineage (NCBI taxonomy): Bacteria > Pseudomonadati > Pseudomonadota > Alphaproteobacteria > Rickettsiales > Anaplasmataceae > Wolbachia > Wolbachia endosymbiont (group A) of Yponomeuta plumbellus. The sequence goes on from NZ_OX366353.1 coordinate 94,551, forward strand.
CCAATTTGAATTCTGCTGTATATTCTCTTCTATTTGTCATATTTTGAAAAAACGTTTTATTTTACTCCAAAAACGTCTTAACTTTCTCTCTACTTTTTCTGGGTAAGGTCAGTCTTTAGGCACCCAAACAAAGGGAAATGCTGGATAAAAAGAAAGTACTTTAAGAAGTATAATAACGAAAACTGGCGCTTTATGACAAGTAACAAGGTACGTCTTACTATACACAGCGATCATGTTATTAAACAAAGTGCAAAAAACCAGATCCCCATATGATGGTGATTGGGTATATTGGGGTAAACGTCTGAGAAAAATACCAGATAAGCCACTAGTAGTAATAAAATTATTGAGGTTGCACCAAAGTAAATGCGATAATTGTAGACTATGGTTTAAAAGTGATGATACAATAAAAATACATCACAAAGACCAGAATAGACGAAACAATATGATCACAAACTTATCTTTGTTACATGGACATTGTCACGATGAATTACACAGGAGGTGTGCATGAAAAGCACCAAATTAGAGAGAAGCCGTATGAGGCTCAAAGTCTCACGTACGGTTTTGAAGTCGAGTGAGGAGGGGCGACCTTCTTCACTTAGACAACAATATGCAGATGAAACTACGGAAGAAGACTTAAGGAAAATAGCAGAAAAAGCACCAATAATAAAGTTAGTCTACGATGAATTAGACAGGTTTAGCTGGAATGAAAAAGATTTAGTAGCTTACGAAGAAAGAATAATGGATCTGCTGAAAGAAGAAGGCATCCTCGCTAAAAAACTTGATGAGGGAAAGATTGAAGGAAAGATTGAAGTAGCAAAAAACCTACTTAAGGCTGACATCTCTATTGATATTATCTCTCAGACAACCGGCCTTCCTCAAGCTGAGATTAAACGACTTCAGGAAGAAATCACCTAAAAGGCTAATGATCAACGAAAAAATTGTAAGAGAGAACTTAAAAAAAGTCATAGAGCAAAAAAGCGGTAAAGATGTGATCGCTCTTGGCATAATATCCTCAATTATTATTAAAGGTCAAGATGTTGGTTTTGTGCTTGAAGTTGCCGGTAACACGCAAGCAAATGAAGAATTAAGAAGAAATTGTGAGCAAGCTGTTAAAGCTATACCGGGGGTGACAAAAGTGACCGTGGTTGCTACTTGTCAAAAACAAACTGGGCAACAAAAAGCTAAATTACATATCGAAGGAGTGAAAAATATAATCGTTGTGGCCTCTGGTAAAGGCGGTGTGGGCAAGTCCACAGTTGCGCTAAATCTTGCTCTCTCATTAGCAAAGTTAAAACACAAAGTTGCGCTGGTTGATGCAGATATATATGGTCCTTCAATTCCTAAAATGCTTGGCGCTGAAAAATTAAAGCCAGAAATACAGGATAGTAAAGCAATGCCTATAGAAAAGTATGGACTGCATACTATTTCAATTGGCTATTTTATCGATAAAGATCGTGCAGCAATATGGCGCGGACCTATGATTACAAAAGCACTTTATAGTCTGCTAATGGGAACAAAATGGTCCGATATAGAGTATTTGATAATTGATACACCACCTGGAACTGGCGATGTGCATTTAAGTCTTATGGAAAATTTTAACTTAACTGGGGCGATAATAGTTTCAACTCCACAGGAGCTCTCTTTAATCGATGCTCGCAAAATTTATGATATGTTTACAAAGCTCAGCGTACCGGTTATTGGCATTGTAGAAAATATGAGTTATTTCATTCAAAGCGGCTCAAAAATATACATATTTGGAAAAGACGGTGCAAAAAAAATGTCTGAGGAGCTGGGCATCAAACTTCTAGGCAGAGTTCCTATAGATCCACAAATATGCCATGCTTCTGATTGTGGAAATCCTTTAATGTTAAGTGAAGATTTAGCAGGGATTTATGAAGGTATTGCTAAAGATGTTATAGCTAAAGTGGCTCTACAATTTGAAAAACCGTCATTCCGCTACTAGTTAGCGCCGCGGCGGTATGACGTAGGGGTAACCGTTCACACTTAATTCTTCAATCTCACTAATAGAAAGGCCAGTAAACTTGACAATAGTGTTAACATCAACATTATTAGCCAGCATTGCTTTTGCGACTTCGATTTTCCCTTCAATTTTGCCTTCAATTTTCCCTTCCTCTTTACCGATTTTGATGCCTCTTTCTTCGCCAATTTGGATGCCTTTTTCAGTAGCAAGATCAAGTCTGTATTCAAGAATGGCTTCTTCTTTCCGTAGATCCATTATTCTTTCTTCGTAAGCTACTAAATCTTTTTCATTCCAGCTAAACCTGTCTAATTCATCGTAGACTAACTTTATTATTGGTGCTTTTTCTGCTATTTTCCTTAAGTCTTCTTCCGTAGTTTCATCTGCATATTTGAAGAAAAATAACCAACGATCCACTATGCTTTCTAGCTGTTCTTCCTTATTCTTAGGAAATTTAGGTAGTTCAATAAATATAAATTGAAAATCTTTTAAGTCATGCTCATTGGTTTTCTCATCTCTTATAGTGTGGTTGGATATATAATCAACTTCTTCAGGAAGTAAGTTACAATTTGATATAGCAATAAAGAAGACTTTCTTTAAATCAATGTAGTTGCCAGATTTATCTAATTGTCTTGAGTAAGCCTTAGCAGCATACAGTTGAGCTCGTTTTTCGAAGCCTTTATCGCGAGTAAGCTGCATTTCAATCACATACCTGGTCCCACTAGAATCCCTGCAAAGAACATCAACTATACTTTGCTTATCAGAGGCAATTTCAGGATCCATTATAGTACTGAGGAATTCCACTTCTTGTATAGTATTTATCTCGGTAAACCCTAAAATATCATTCAAAAAATGTATGAGAATATTCTTATTTTTTTCAGTGCCAAAGATTCTTTTAAAGGTTAAATCCAGCTTAGGGTCGAGAAACTTAGATAAAGCCATAGCCAAAGTGCTTAAAAATATTAATAATTATACACTATTATTAACAATTATTCAACCATATTTTTGAAGATAGCTATGCCGCCGCGAACCGTCATACCGCCGCGGTATCTCTTAGCCGCTAACAAGTAGCGGGATGACGGTTGTCGGTAAATCTAAGTCAGTTTAGCTATAGGCAGCAATTTTCTGTATTTACTTTAAATTGAAGAAAGATCAAATGAAAGATCGTGTTTTGCTAAAAATCACAGAATGCAGTCTGGTTACAACCTTTCTTGGGTTAGCTATAGGTCTTTGTCTATAAAGTTTGTTTAAACTATTTTCAAAATAGATAAAATATAATTTTACAATTAGCGTAAATAAAATGAATTATGATGTAATCATTTCAGGTGGTGGGTTACTTGGTCTTATTACTGCAATTGGCCTCAGTTGTAACTCTGTGTCTGTAGCTGTAATTGAAAAAAATAGTTTGCCACGTGTAGTAGATGACAACCGAGCATTTGCTATTTCTCAAGGCTCGAAAAAAATATTGGAAAAATTAGGGATTTGGCAGTTTATAGAAAGCGAAGCTGAGCCAATACTTGATATATGCATATTAGATGCGGTTACTGTGCATTACAATCATAAAATGGTTGGTGAAGAACCAATGGGTTATGTTATTAACAATGCTGCTATATGGAATGCAATCAACAATAATTTTCTGAATAAACTAAATATATACTCTCCACATTCCTATAAAACAATTGCTTATGATTCAGGATATGTGGAAGTTATTCTTGATAATAACCAGGAATTAATATCATCGCTACTTATCTGCGCTGAAGGCAAACACTCTAAATTACCAGAGTTATTTTCTATACCGACAGTGAAATTTGACTATAAACAAAGTAGCATAGTATTTAATGTAAAGCATGAACTGCATCACCAAAACTTAGCTGTAGAGCGTTTTTTTCCTGGCGGTCCATTTGCAATTCTACCGATGAAGGGTGGCTATACTTCTTCGATAGTTTGGACAGAAAAATCTGAAATTTCAAAAATGCTAATGGATCTGTCTGAAGAAGAATTTATTATAGAGCTTAAAAAAAGATTTGGTTCTTATTTAGGAGAGATAAAATTAGAGGGTGAAAGAAAACTTTATCCTTTAAGTTTTGCTTTTGCAAAAAAGTTATATAAGGGTAGAGTTTTGCTTATCGGCGATGCAGCACATTCAATTCATCCAGTTGCAGGTCAAGGGCTTAATCTTGGAATTAGAGATGTAGAAAGTATTATAAAGCACGTAGTTGCCGCAAAAGCATCTGGTATTGATGTTGGCAGTAGTTATTTATTAAAGAAAATTTCACGTAACAGATACTTTGATAATTTTACAATGGCGCTTGCAACTGATGGATTAAATAGGATGTTTTCCAACAGAATATTCTGCGCTAAAGCACTAAGAAATCTTGGCTTGATTGCAGTTGAAAATTCAAATTTCCTCAAAAAACGCTTCATTCGGCATGCTATGGGATTTATATAAATCACTATTTTATAGCTAATGCAAGTCAGGTTTCCCACGGCATACCGCCGCGGTATCTTGGCCGCTAACACGTAGCGGGATGACGAATGTATCTGTTCAGCAGCTGTGTTAAAAGTCAATAGAAAAATTGATGTAGCTGTGGATAAGCACGTTTATACAGATAAAAGTACTTATCCACAGCTATGCTGGCTCTTAGATAGAAACAGACAGAGAGTTATATTCCTCAGTAAAAACCCTGTCATCTCTGACTAAAGAGTTAGCAAGAATAAGCAATTTCCTCATGGCAGCAGTGGAAGCAATTTTATATGGCTTTTTATATTGACTATATAATCTAGTAAAGAAAGGTTTGATATAGGAATTAGGGGGGGAGGGGGGGTGTATGGTCCCAGAGTGTGATGGTATGATAAAATATGAGAAAACAATACCATCAAAGGAGGAATTATGGGACAAATATTACATGGGTGCGCCAAAACAACAGAGACAATTCGTAGAGCAATACAAAATAGTAAAGAGAGCATAGCAAAACTCTCCAGGTACTATAACCTTAATCCAAAAACTATCATTAAATGGAGAAAACGGTCTTTTGCCAAAGACGCTGATATGGGTCCGAAGCATGCAAGATCAACTGTTTTAACTTTAGAAGAGGAGGCTGTAATTGTTGCATTTCGTAAGCATACTCTATTGCCATTAGATGATTGTCTCTACGCTTTGCAAACCTCAATCCCACACTTGACTCGCTCTAGTCTACATCGTTGCTTACAGAGGCACAGCATTAGCAGACTACCAGATGTTGATGGCGAAGTTAAACCAAAAAAGAAATTCAAACAATATCCTATAGGCTATTTCCATATTGATATTGCAGAAGTCAGAACAGAAGAAGGAAAGTTATATTTGTTTGTTGCAATAGATAGAACATCCAAATTTACGTATGTTGAGTTGTATAAAAGTGCTACAAAACCTATAGCTGCTGAGTTTCTACGTAATTTGATTAAAATTTTACCATATAAAATCCACACTATTTTGACAGATAACAGTGTACAATTTACCAACCAAAAACGCCATAAATACGCTTTTCAACATATATTTGATAGAGCTTGTGAAGAAAATGACATTGAACACCGTCTAACAAAAGTTAGCCATCCTTGGACAAATGGGCAAGTTGAGCGTATGAACAAAACTTTAAAGAATGCCACTGTTAAGAAGTATTACTATCAGTCTCACCAGCAACTCAAAGAGCATCTTTATGACTTTGTTATGGCCTACAATTATGCTAAAAGACTCAAAACTCTTAAGGGTCTTACACCTTTTGAGTTTATATCTTTACAGTGGACAAAATCTCCTGAATTGTTCATACTAAATCCACACCATCACACTCTGGGACCATACACTCCCTGTGTTTCGTAATATTATACAATCAAATTGATAAAAGCTGTATTATCTCCTTGCAGCATTAAGTGTATATTTTTTGCTATTTTTTCCACTAAGGAAGTAACATTATCAAAATTTGAAAATTTTGATAACACATAATCTGCTAAGCTTCTTTGATCTTCAGGTCTACCCACTCCAAATCTCAAGCGCCAATAATCGTTGCCAATAAAACTATCTATGGATTTAAGTCCATTATGTCCAGCAGAGCTACCACCTTTCTTTATTTTTATTCTTCCAAGTTCCAAATCAGCGTCATCGTGTATGACAACAATATTATCTAGCGATAATTTGTAAAAATTTCGTATTTTTGCAACAGGGATGCCTGAATTATTCATAAATGAATAAGGCTTTATTAACATGATTTTATTATCATTAATTATGCCAGAGGTTATTAGATAATCGGCTTTTTTAGAGAACGACTGGAAATTCCAATATTTGCAAATTGTATCAACTACGATGAAGCCGATATTATGATGAGTTAACTCATATTGACTACCAGGGTTACCAAGCCCAACTATCAGGTGCACTATTCCTCTGTTTCTGCTTGAGGTTCTTCAACGTCACTATCGGCAGCAGAAATTGTAACAATGGTAAAATTTTCTTCTTCATGGGCTACAAACTTAACACCTTCTGGTAATTTTACATCATTAATATGTATAGACTGGCCAATCATTTTACCGGATAAATCAACTTCAATAACCTGAGGTATTTTATCAGGAGAGCATTTAACAGCAATAGAACGACACAAAACATTAAGCACTCCACCTAACTTGATCCCTGGGGCTTTACTTTCATTCACAAATGATAGAGGTATGTCTATTTTAATTTCACTGCCTTTATCAACAAATTGAAAATCAACATGTTGCACAGTATCCTTTACTACATGCAATTGGATATCGCGAACAAGAGCATATTCCTTTTTGCCCGAAATATTCAGCTCTATCAAATGTGCAGAAAGAGAACCTGATTTATATTGCTTCGTGAATTCCTTTGCAGACAATGTCAAATTTACATTATCATGGCCCTTTCCATGTATTATTCCAGGGATGTTTCCTTTCTTCCTTAGAGAATGCATCGCTTTTGTTTTTGTTATATCACGTAACTCTGCATTAATTGTTACTATTTCCTGTTGCGTCATCGGTTACTCCTATTCAGCTAATCCTTTTAATATAATTTAATAATAATATAACATAAAAATATTTATTTCAAACTTCATTCTTTCATACTAATTGTTTGTGAAAGGATTTATTTAGATATATATTTAAGCTTATTTAACAAGAACTATGGGCATTGATGATAAAGTAGTTTTTAGGATTTATAAACCAACAAAAACTGCAACACAATCTGGTTTAGGTAATACAAATTTCTGGCACCTGAAAATTGAATCTGGCTCTTACTACATTGAACCTTTAATGGGGTGGGTTGGCTCAAAAGATCCAAAAAAACAGATTGTATTAAAGTTTGATTCTCTTGAAAAAGCAGTATTCTACGCAAAAAAACGCAACGTTAAATACATAATTGAAATGCCAAAAAATGTTAAGAGGCTGCCAAAATCTTACGCAAGCAATTTCATACTAAAGTAAGTTGCACAACAAATGGTGTTATGCAAGTAGCTGACACTGCTCTCCTTTGTCATCCCAGTGCCCAGACACTGGGATGGCTTTGTTGCATCGCTACTTATGAAAGGCTAACTATAGTTAGGATTATAAGCAACTTATTGAAAATCTTGTTTTTTTTTGCAATCAATCTGATCAAATTTAAGAATAGTAATTTGTTATTTATATTAATAAATTTAATTCTATTGAAAATAGCTAAAGCATTGAAATTCTTGAATTTTAGCCGGATTGGTAAATGGTAGTGAAATTTCTTTTACTCAAATTTAGGTATTCACTGACCGTTCTTGTTATAAATACCAGAATAATAAGCTACTGATATTCCCTATCTTTTTTATCTTTAATCCATTATAGCTAGCGATGCAACAAAGCCCACCGATTCATTCTACTGCAACGCAGAAAATTCGTACAATTGTGCATAATATGGGGCTTCTGGCTACATTTTTCTATTGAACTCACCTTTTCTCTATGTGACAGATTTCGTATTAAATTTTAAATTTAATGCGCCTAGATATACAAGCATTCCTAGCAAAACCATAGGTATAGAAAGCAACTGCCCCATAGTTAAATCAAGCCACAAATAGCCAATTTGATAGTCTGGTTCGCGAAAAAACTCAACGAAAAAACGTGCTATTCCATACCACATAACTGCAATACCAGTTAACGCACCGTGATACAGTCTTATTCTAGTTAAGAAAAACAGTGAATTTGCAACTGCAAAAAGTAGCAGTCCTTCAAAAAGTGCCTCATAAAGCTGGCTTGGATGATGCAGCAAATTATCACCACTCTCTGGAAATACCATACCCCATGGCATAGTTGTAACTCTGCCAAATAACTCTCCGTTTATAAAATTGCCTATGCGACCTAAAAATAAACCTATGGGAACTCCGCAAGAAACTAGGTCCAGTGCATAAAATATAGGAATGTTATGTCTTCTGCAGGAGATTATTACTGCAAGCAAAACTCCTATAGCACCGCCATGAAATGACATCCCTCCTTCCCAGGTCTTCAATATCTCGATAGGGTTGCTTATATAAAGAACTGGATCATATATCAATACGTAGCCAAGTCTACCTCCAAGGATAATACCTATAATAGTGGCTGTTAATAACGAATCGTAAAAATTCTTAGTAAATATTTTTTGGTCATCTAGCCTATGTAAATACCAATATGCAAACACTATACCCAAAACGTAGGCTAAGGAATACCAATATATAGAAACAGGACCGATGCTGAAAATTACTGGATTTAAAGACATATTTTGCTATAAATTATTTTTAGACAATCTACTTTTTTCACGATCCCACTCTCTCTGTTTTATGGTTGCTCTCTTATCGTAGAGTTTTTTTCCTTTTACAATGGCAATTTTAGTTTTTGCAAATCCTTTATCGTTAAAATAGACCGAAAGCGGCACAACAGTTATCCCAGCAGTCTTGATTTGACCAATTAGTTTATTTATCTCCTTTTTATGCAAGAGTAATTTACGTTCCCTTTTTGGTTTATGATTTTTGCGGTTCGCAGCTTTATATTCTGCAATATGCATATTGTGCAGCCATACTTCGCTATTCTTTTCAACAACGTAGGCGTCGGAAATATTTACTTTTCTTTCTCTTAGCGATTTAACTTCACTGCTTAATAAGACCATACCCGCTTCAAATTCTTCTAAGATGAAATATTCAAACCTTGCTTTCCTATTTTCTGCAATAACTTCCATATCTAAAGATATCTTTAAGCTTCAATATATTACAGAGTTTTTGACTTAATTCATAATAAAACAGTTATCCCAATAAATATAAGGTGCCAGGCTAGTCTGATAGCAACAGGATAACAAAAATCAAGTAAGTGCTTTTTCTGTCTCTCTAGGCACAAGTTCCTTTACTTCTTTCATTTCAGTTTTAGGCTTTGACATTATATATTGACCAGCACCAACTATGAGCGCAGATCCTGCAGCTAGTCCAATTATTGCTGGTACAGATAGGGCAGTAGCAAATGCAAGTGCAACACCAACTATCACTGCAGTTACAAAACACACAATAATACCTTTTACAATTGCATTTTTTGCAGATTGTTCTTTTTCTTTCACAATTGCATTTTTTCCAATTTGTTTTTCTTCCTTTTTCTCTGGAAGCTGCATTACATCTTTATTTTCAGTAAGATCCTTTGGCGTTTTTTTATTCTCATTTTTTAACGTTTGCTTTTTTTCCGCTTCCTCTAAAAGCTGAATTATACCTTGATATTTAGTAAGGTCTCTTGGCGTTTTTCCATCAACATCTTTTAATGAAGGGTCTGCTTCAGTGTGTAGCAGAACTTCCACCACTTTTATTTTGCCATTTTCAGCAGCAAGATGTAAAGCAGTACATCTATCATCATTTTCTGCATTAACCTTTGCTCCTTTTGCGATTAGAATGTCTACTACATCTTTATGGCCCTCTCTGGCTGCAAGATGTAAAGGAGTACATCCATCATCATCTTTTGCATTAACGTTTACTCCTTTATTTAATAGGTTTTTCACCTCCTCCTCATTATTATGTTTAACAGCTGAATGCAAAGCTTTGATGTTCTCTTGTGCCTTTAATAGAGCTCCTTTTACCACTTCATGGCCTTTTTGAGAAGCAAATGTTAAAGGAGTCCATTTATAATGGTCTTTCGCATTAACATCTGCTCCTTTTTCAATTAGAGTTTCTACTATATCTTTGCGGCCATTTGCAGCAGCAAGATGTAAAGAAGTCCACCCATCACTATTTTTTGCATCAACGTTAATTCCTTCTGCTTTTGATAGAACTTGTACTATCTCTTTGTGGCCATAGTGAGCAGCAATATGTAAAGGAGTAATTTTATTATCATGTTCTGCATTAATATCTGCCCCGTTTTCAATCAGAGCTTTTGCTACATTTGCATAGTTCCAATAAGAAGCAAGATGTAACAATTTGACTTTCTTAGAATTTTGACCACAAGATATAGTAAATATGTAATTTATGCCAGATCCACTATCGTTGTCAGGTTTACTCTTTTCCCACTCTTGACATAAATCTGGATCTTCTTCTTGTAACTTAGCTTTTATTTTTTCAACTATATTGTCCTTGCTCAAATCTGAAAGGTCATTTATTTTTTTTAATATTTCCATAAATTTGCCATATTTCATAACTTCCTCACTTAAAATACATAACTTAGTTGTTATATCTTTTAACATAGAAGTCAAGAACCTAAATATTCGTTATTATCTTTCCTTAAAGAGTCATTTAAGTTATATTACAGACTATGAAAAACCTCAACTTTAGGAAGGAAATCAAGTTTTTTTCTCTGTCATTTATAATTTTATTTGTTCTATGGACTGTATTGTCTGGTTATTTTGAGCCGTTTTTTATTTTTTGTGGAGTGTTTTCCTCTATATTCACATCGTTTATCTTTAGAAGGTTGATAAACGCTGAAAGAGCTCTTAGCCAGATTTTAAATAGTACGAGTAGACTGTCGTTTTATAAGTTAGTAAGTTATATACCATGGTTAATGTACCAAATCATTTTATCAAGTGTTTATGTAACAAAAAAGGTGCTACAACTCAAATCTAAGCTTGAGCCAATCATTATTCTAAGAAAATGCAAAGGGCATAATGATGAAAGCATTGCGTTATTTGCCAATTCAGTCACAATCACTCCCGGAACTTTAACTATCAATGTTGAAAGTAAGCAGAAAACATATTTCTCTACCATGTATTTGATAGATAAAGATCTTGAAAGCGGCATTTCTGAAATAGAAAATAAAATCTTAAAAATACTACGTTCAGTTAAGTAATTGCTTTAAATAAGTTAACAGCATCCTTATATTCCCTTACAAGACTTTCAAGCATTTCTTTTGGAAGGCTATTGTTAACAATAGAACATAAATAATTATACAAATCTTCTAACCTTAATATGTTATTTCTCTTCTTGCTGTTGAATTTATACGGAAAAATACCTTCCATAACTTCAATAGTAGTAGCCTTGTTTAAAAATACATTTTCACTTGTCACGCTTATTCTTGCTAAAACAGTGTTAATTTCAGGTTCGTCACTCGTATAAAAATCTGATAGCTGAGTTATTCTAATAACGTACAAAGTTACTATTTTTGACAAGCAATTATCAGCATATTCACAATTTTTTATTACCTCCCACTGAGTAACCTGAGATTTACCTATTTTTGCATTGTTCGGTAATTTACTCATTGAACTTTCTCCATTTAATCCAGTGTAATAAATTATACTAATACTTTGTTAAATAAATAATAACGCGATTACAAAAATATATACTTATAGTAGTATATTATACAAAAATAGCACAATATCTAAGCATTAAAGCTAGTTTAAGCTGGGTACATGGGGCTATTCGTTATTTTGTGTTGTCCAGTGAGGTTCAAAATTAGAGGTCCACTTATATAAAGAGTTTAGTCTGCCTTCTTTGCTATAAAATAAGTTTTCCTTTTGAGCTGTTTTGTTAGTATTAACTAAATTCTAAACTAACTGTGCTATAATGAAAAAGATAAAACTCGGAATACTAATTTCAGGTAGGGGGTCGAATATGCAGGCCTTAATAGAAGCATGTCAAGATCAGAATTTTTCCGCAGAAGTTGCATGTGTTATCACAAATAATAGCGAAGCTGCTGGTCTGAAAATAGCAGAGCAAGCAGGAATCTCAGCGTTTATTGTTAAAGATAAACCGCTTGATGCTGGTAAAATTCACGAAATACTTGTTCAACATAAGGTTGATTTAATTTGCCTTGCAGGGTTTATGAGAATTCTCAAAGCTGATTTTCTGAGTAAATGGCATAACAAGGTTATAAATATTCATCCCTCTTTACTTCCGTCTTTTAAAGGTCTAAACGCTCAAGAGCAAGCTCTAAAAGCAGGTGTAAAAATTACAGGTTGTACTGTACATTATGTCACTCCTGAAGTTGATGCTGGAGCCATAATTGCTCAAGTTGTTGTACCAGTGTTACCAGCTGATGATATTCAAAGCCTCTCAGAACGCATTCTAGCTAAGGAGCATAAGTGTTATGTAGAAGCAGTAAGGTCAATAGCAGAAGATATATGACTGTAATAATTATTGACCTTGAGCGTTTTTTCCAACTTCAACAAAAAATAAATTTTCAGGTTCCAGTAAAGAACTTGCCAGTTCGTTTGCTTCCTCTAATTTAACATCATTAATGATATTCGCATAATTATTTATACGGTTAACATCACGATCATTTATCTGCATATTATCTAGCAGCGTTGCTGTATTTGTGTTATTGGACAGGAAAAGGACAAGATTATTTACCAAGCCAATTTTTGCATCCTTGAACAATTGTTCGTCAATTCCTTGCTTTTTTATTCTGCTAAATGTATCTTTTACTGCTGATATAGCTTTGCCAGCAGTAGAACTATCAGTACTTATAAATCCAGATATAATATTTCCATGTTTATTGGAAATAATACTTGCATAAACACCATAAGTAATACCCAAGTTTTGCCTCAGTTCTGTCATTAATATTGAATTCAGCCTCATGCCACCAAGTGCATCAATTAAGACACCAGCGTTATAATAATTAGGATCTTCATAAGCTATACCTTTTTGAGCAAAAAGTATCACACTCTGTGGTATATCCATAAAAATATTCTTACTTTCTGCAGAACCAAAATTATTTTTTACAGGTATTTTTCTAACTTTTGATCTTTTTGACGGCAATTTAGATAAATATTTATCTAATAATGTAATAATTTCTTCTTTTTTTGCACAACCAGCAACACTGATAACTATGTTATCTTTAGCAAAATTACGCTTTATGTATGTTAAAACATCATCTCTAGTAATGTTCATTATAGTGTCAAGAGTACCGTACACACTTTTTGAGTAAGGATGTTTTTTAAACAATAACGTATCTAATTCTTTTCCAGCAACAAAATAAGGACTTTTTTCAAGATTATTAAAATTAACTTTGGCTTTCTCGAAAACTCTATTCAACCCTTCAGGGTCAACTTTAGGACGCATTATAGTATCGCTCAGTAATGAAATTGCTTCCTCTAGATTGTCAGACAAAGTATTTAATGAAACCCTAAATGCTTCTAAATCAGCAATAAAATTTAAACTAATCCCTTTATCTTCAAGCTTTTTCGCAAAATCTTTGGCATCATTTTTTCCTGCCCCTTCTTGAATTATAAGAGAAGTAAACCAGGTAAGTCCCTGTTTTTCTGCATTCTCATACACATAACCTGCATCTTTAAATGATATATTCAGTGAAACTTTTGGTAAAGCACAGTTTTCGACAAATAAAAACTTAAATCCTTTACGGGTAGTGACCTCCTCTATATTTAAGCTACCACTTGCTTGTAAATTAAAGCTTAGGCAGAAAAAAAACAGAAGTACAAATTTACTTATTCTCATTGTTATCTCCTTTTGGTAATAAACGACCAATTAACTTATTGGAAGAAAAGATAGTACGAATTTTGTTATTTACATCCTCTAAATTAACATCATCTATTTTGCTATATGAAATATCTATTTCATCAAGTGGAATACCAAGTGCAAGGTGTGGCACATAGAACATCGCTATATGAGTTAAGTCAGATAGATTATCAAACTGTGCTGCTTTGTATCTATATTTCGAGCTTTGCAACTCCTCATCCGTTATTCCTTTAGACATGAAGTTATTAATAGCATTATCTAACTCTCTTTCAACAATATCTAAATTAACTCCGCTTTTTGGAATGACCTGAATATCAATGTAGCCATCACTAAAAGCTAGGCTATTATAATAAGCAAACACTGATACTGCCACATCTTCATCTAAAACCAGATCATTATACAGTTTGCTGGATTTGCCGCCACCTAAAATTTCAACCGCTAAATGAGCAGCGGAAGCTTCATTTATATGCTCAAATAAGGGTACACGATAACGAAAATATAAAACTGGTTCTTTTACTTCAGTGCTCTCTAAGGTCACCGATAGACCTGCATTATGCACTGGATCCTGATTTGGGTAATTTCTCATTACAGGCTTAGCTTTAATTTCGCCATATTTTTCTTCTGCTAATTTCACTACTTCATCAAGTTCCACATCACCCACAATCAGTAATATTGCATTGCCGGAGTGATAATAGTTATCATGAAACCTCGTTATGTCATCCAAATTGTAAGTTTTGATATCGCTCTCCCAGCCGATAACAGACCTACCATAGCCAGTACGGTAAAATGCACTATTCATTTCTTCCCATAACAAGTTGTTAGGATGATTATCAAATCTCATTTTTCTTTCTTCCAACACAATGTTTTTTTCTCTATCTATTTTGTCTTGAGTAACATTAAAGCTGCCCATTCTATCTGCTTCAACTTCCATTGCAAGTGGTAAATCTTTTTTGGGGATCAACTCAAAATAACAGGTATATTCTTTAGTGGTAAACGCGTTAAATTGAGCCCCAATGCTACTCATAGTGGCTTCTATATCTGTGAACTTTCCTGTAGTTTCAAACATTAAATGTTCAAAGTAGTGAGCCAATCCTGCTTTGCCGATTGGATCATCCATTCCCCCAACTTTGTATATTACTGCATGTAAAACGGCTGGAATCCGATGATTAGGAACAATATAAACATCCAAACCGTTATCGAGTTTAGCATGTTTTATGTTGTGCTCTATGTTTAAAGCATTCGAAGAAATTGGGGTAAGTAAAAAAAATGCAGGTAGTATAAGAAAACTAAAAAGCTTATGAAGCATTATCCTAACCTAATATAAACATAATTACTTTATTCCCCATTTTGTTTGGAAATAAACATATCGTATGTATACCACTTATATAGCGATGTCAACATTATGTGAATATAATTATTTTATTCCTCATTTTGTTTAGAAATAAGCATATCGTATATATACCACTTATATAACAATGTAAACATTCCACAAACTATAGATAAATCTGCTAAATTAAAGGCTGGCCAATACCAATCATCAATATGAAAATATATGAAATCATATACAGCTCCCCAATAGATCCTATCAACTACGTTTCCGATTGCTCCACCAATCATCAGAGAAAAACCAAGGTAAGTTGACTGATCGTCAGACTTGTATATCAAATATGCAAGTATACCAATTATTAGTATTGAAAATGCTGAAAAAAAGAAACCGCCATGTGGTAAAGCGCTACACATTCCAAAACTAATACCTGAATTCCAAACTTCAACTAGTTTTATAAAACTAGCGATCTCAATTGATTCTCCTTCATCAATCAATGAGTTTATGTACAATTTGCTCGTTTGGTCAATCAATACTATAATTAATATAACAACTAAGCATAACTTTTTCATAAATTTGCCTTTAACCTATAAACTTTAAGTATATCATAATTTATCTGTTTTGTTAACTCCTCAATACTATGGAATTTTTTTTCTGACCTTATGAATTTTAAAAGTTGTATATTGACTTTATGACTATATACGTCTTCATCAAAATCGAATATGTGCATTTCTATTATAGGCTTTTTCAGATCCTTAAAAGTAGGTCTCATACCAATATTGACTACTCCATATAACCAATTTGGATTACTATCAGGAAAAGTCACTCTAGCGTAATATGTGCCAAACTTAGGTTTTATCATGCAATCTTCTATAGGAATATTTATGGTTGGAAATCCTATTTCTCTACCTCTACATGCACCTTTTGTCACAACACCAGAAACTTGATAAGGCCTGCCGAGCAATTTATTAGCAATTTCTATTTCGCCCCTTTGTACATACTCCCTTATTGAAGAAGAAGAGCAAATTTTGCCGTCAATTGTTAATGGCTCTAATTTAGTCAAAGAGTATCCATATATTTCAGAATATTTCTCTAGAGTTAATATATTACCCAATCGTTTATGACCAAAAGTGCAATTTTCTCCGACAATTATGTGTTTAGCGCCATATTTATCTATTAAAATCTCACTGATAAAGTCATCGCAGCTAACCTCAGAAAAACCTCTATTAAAATTAATAATATATAAGTAATCTATACCATAGCTGCTGATTAGTTCCTTTTTTTGTTCTTGGTCTATTAACCTAAAATTGTTTCTACCAAATAAAACAGTTGATGGGTGAGGCTCAAAAGTTAAAACTGCAGAGGGTAATCCTCTTTCTTGTGCTACCTTCTTTAGAGTAGAAATTGCAAACTCGTGTCCTAAATGAATGCCATCGAAATTTCCGAAGGTTAGTGCTATATTATTTTCTATTCCTTGCTCACAATTATAAATAATTTTCATACAATTTGATATGTTTCTTATATATAATAACTATATTTTAGTAAGCTACGGAGATAAATTGTGAAAAATGTTGTGATATATGTAAAGAAGGGCTGTCCATACTGCATAAGGGCAAAGGATTTACTAGATAAAAAAGGTGTGAAGTATGAAGAAATTGATGTGCTCAAAAACTCAGATCTATTTAACGACATAAAATCAAAGTATAACGTTAGAACAGTTCCACAGATTTTTATCAACGATAAGCACATTGGGGGGTGTGACAAATTGATGGATCTTGAAAAAGAAGGAAAGTTGGATGATATGCTAAATAATAATGACAATCACACTGATGTCACAACCTACACAAACAGCAATGATGAATGTGGAGAGTGTGTTATACCACATGATGATTTTATGTAACTTTTTATCTTGTTTTGTCGTGTAATACGTAAATGAAAACTAGTATGCTCACTTTAAACAATTCTTAATGAATTAAAAATACAATTCATTCAGTGAGTTTTTTTAGTGGGAAAAAATGACAAAAAATATTTCAATTATTAGCAGAAACTTAATTAGTATCGAATTAGTTAACAAACAAGATTTAGAGAATTTCATCAAGATTTTCACAGTGCTTGATAAACATATAGCAGCTAAAACACTTTTTACAGAAGAAGTGAGAATAGAGCATAAACAACACAACGGCATAGAAGTTGTTGAATTGCTAAAAGATACAGACTTTACATATCATGAGGTTGAAAATGTATTGAACCACCTGAGTAAACATGGAATGAAGGTGCCCAGCAGTGTTATAGCACACACCCTTTTTGCTGCATACAATCATGCACTTGAATTTAAGGATGTAGCATTTTCCTTTTCTGAAGGCTCTCCACAATTTAACATCAGAGTGAGTAAGAACACCTTCATAATAACTCCTATGAGTGAGGAGAATTTGGAATTGAATTCACAAAGTAGCAAGAAATTAATAGAGTCGTTACAGAGCGAAAAAAATATTTATGATTGTATAGTAGAAGAAAATACCATTAAAGTTATAGTGCATTCTGAAATACATCAAGCTATAAATTTGATTATAAAATCACTGATAAAGTCTCGCCTTTTAGCAAAAGAGGAAGAAGGAAAATTCAAAGAGAAATTGAGACAACTTGCTTTTAAGGATCAAGCTTTTGTTGAGTATTCCAGTATCAAAACCATCAGTAGGTATCCACATAATCATCCTCTGAGAAAGCATGAAAGTGTTACTAAGGATATAGAAAATATTTTATGTGATTTCATAGCAAATGAGAATAGCGAGTTCGCTATAGAGCGGTTAAATAGGCTGAGCTCAGCAGTTTCTCCGGATACTCCAAGAATCATCACTAAAACTATAGATAAACTTGTTAAGTTTCACTAAGATATACGAGAGCCAATAGATTTCCTGTATTACCTTTTGTCATCCAAGTAGCCTTGGCTACTTGGTTCTTTTTTTGGGTTCCAGCTATGTACATAGCTGTATGAACATTGTAGCCGTTATTCAAGTAGCCCGCAGAAGCGAAAAACTTACTTGACAAACTCCGCCAGCCCCCTTATCATGAAACTGAAGCTATTTATTTATCTTCTCTGTACAGATTAAATGACAAAAAACTCACGTATCTGGCGTCTCATGTTTAATTTTTTGCACTATGTGCACTCTATGTCTTTATCAAATTTCTGGGTTTTTACCTACACAAGCTGAAATACGCTATTTAAAACATTAAAAAACGCCAACTTAAAAAATAGATAGTGAATAACTAGCTACCCTAGGGTTTCTTTTGCCTTTTTTTCTGTTTAGTAAATTTCTTAATGTTTATAATTTAGATTAGTTGCGGCTTAAAAGCAACTGAATCGCGGTTATTAAACGTTTAGAATAAAAAAAACGCCATACTTGAAAGTATAATGTAAGTAATTAGCCAACCACGGGGCTTCTTTTGCCTTTTTTTTATTTGGTAAATTTCTTAATATTTATAGCTAAACGACAACCGTCATCTCGCTGCTTGTTAGCGGGATCTATGCTTTGAGATACCGCGAATGAATCGCGCGGTATGACGGTTCGTGGTGGCATCTCGTCATCCCGCTACGTGTTAGCGGCTAAGAGATACCGCGGCGGTATGACGTCTTAGCCATAGATTACCTGATCTCACCATCTTTCCGGTTGTTTTATACATAATTCTCGGATTTTGAAAGTTCACTTTGAATAAATTGCTCATATTCTTTATCCTCTAGTTCTTCAAAAATCTCAGGATAATGTTTACTGGAACGAGTAATTATTGAAATTAGCTCTTGCTTTGTTTTTCTTAGTAAAACCTTTCAAAGAGAGTCTGTTCATCTGGGCGCGCAGACGATCGATACTCCTTTCTATCAAGTGCAACCAAAGCAAAACCTGTTGCAGCCATATGCTTACATGGACCATAATACACAAATGCAGGACAGGAACATGTTCCACTCAAAAGAGGACCATCGTGCTTTAGTGTTACTCGATATACATTTGATCCAACTACCTTTGATTTAGCTTGAGATTCATTAACAGATATAATCTGTACCTTTCTTTTGTCAAAATAATCCCTTCCTCTGGAGCGGTAGGGTTCTTTGATAAGACCTGTGATATCTTTATAATACAGTCTCATTTTTACCTCCTTTAAAACCCTCAATTTTCTAATATATCCTTTCTTCCATAAAAATTTATTAACTCACCACAACTTTTATATGGCCCTGCGGACAATTTTATAGTGCTATAGCTAACTCAAGAAAGGTTTCCCTACGTCATACCGCGATTCATTCCATAACTGTATGAACATTCATTTTTGAAGGTAAATTGCACAGCAAATGGTGTCATGAAAGTAGCTGACACTGGAATCCAGCCTTGCCGTAATCTCATCAAGAACGTTGTGTTTTAACATAAAACGGCTACTTTTATACTTACCAACTTAATAAAATTCCTGGATCCCAGTGGGCTTTGTTGCATCGCTACTTATGAAAGGCTAACTATAGTTAGGATTATAAGCAACTTATTGAAAATCTTGTTTTTTTTGCAATCAATCTGATCAAATTTAAGAATAGTAATTTGTTATTTATATTAATAAATTTAATTCTATTGAAAATAGCTAAAGCATTGAAATTCTTGAATTTTAGCCGGATTGGTAAATGGTAGTGAAATTTCTTTTACTCAAATTTAGGTATTCACTGACCGTTCTTGTTATAAATACCAGAATAATAAGCTACTGATATTCTCCACCTTTTTTATCTTTAATCCATTATAGCTAGCGATGCAACAAAGCCATCCCAGTGCTTGACACTGGGATGACAAGAAGAGGGTACTTGGATAAGAGGCATTGCCCTCCTGGTAGGCCCAAATTGCAATGTCCGTACAGTTATGGATTCATTCGCGGTATAGATTCCGCTAATGAGTAGCGGAATGACGAATTTGTTGTTTTTCAAATTGTAGGTAAACCTAAGCCACTTTAGCTATATATAATAGAATTTCGCTTTCTACTATCTTTCCAGTTGTTTTATACATAATTCTCGAATTTTGAAAATTTGCTCCATATCTAATTTCTCACTTGTATAAAATTTGTTTTCTTACTTCGAGACCTAATCTACCACAACTTTTATATGGCGTTTCTTTCCTGCAGATAATTTTATAAATGGCTGATCTTTAAAGCTTTCGAAATTTATTACATGATCAATATTGTTTACAACATTATCATTAATCTTGCATCCGTTGCCCTGTATTAAACGCTTTGCAGCGCCTTTTGAAGGTTCAAAACCGGTGTCATGTAGTAGGTCTACTAAGGATATGCCGCTTGCAACTTGTTCTTTTTTTATGATGTAATCAGGAAGTAGTGAGCTATCTTCATTCTCAAAAGCAGAAATTGCAGCAAATTGTGCAAGTTCCGCTTCTTTGTCACCATGACATATTTTTGTCACTTCTGTTGCCAAGACCTTTTTTGCTTCATTTATTTCTTGATCCTTTAAAGACTCTAATTTTCTAATCTCATCAATTGGCACATCAGTGAGCAATCTTAAAAAACGTCCAACATCTTGATCATCAACGTTGCGAAAATATTGCCAGTAGTCGTAAGGCTTTAGCATATTATCATCAAGCCACACTGCTCCACTTTCAGTTTTGCCCATTTTTTTTCCTTGTGCATTTAATAAAAGAGGCATGGTAAGGCCAAATAGCTCAGGTAAATTCAACTTTTTTCCAAGTTCAATTCCGTTTACTATATTTCCCCACTGGTCTGACCCTCCAATCTGCAGACGACAATCATATTTTTTGTTTAATTCAATAAAGTCGTAAGCTTGCAATAGCATGTAATTAAATTCCAGAAAGCTTAAGGTTTGCTCTCTATCCAGCCTGGTTTTCACACTATCAAAACTTAGCATACGATTTACAGAAAAATAAGCTCCTATATCACGCAAAAAATCTATGTATTTTATGTTATCCAACCAATCTGCGTTATTTACTATCATTGCACCAGTCTTGCTGTCATTAAAAGACACCATTTTCTCTAATATTCTCCTTATACTGGATGTATTTTGATTGATGTTCTCTACAGGCAAGATGCTTCTTGCTTTATCTTTGAAGGATGGGTCACCAATTTTTGTTGTGCCACCTCCAAGTAAGACTATCGGCTTATAACCAAATTTTTGTAGGTGACAGAGCATCATAATCTGAATTAGGTGACCAGCATGAAGACTTGGTGCTGTGCAATCAAACCCAATGTATGCAACTATATAATTGCTCTGCAATAATAATTGATCTAGTCCTTCAATGTTTGTGCATTGGTATAGGTACCCTCTTTCTTGGATGAAATTTAAAAATTCAGATGCGTGTTTCATTTTATAAACCCCAGTCTATCCTGTCATTAATGCTGAAGGTAACCCTAATAGAGAAGCCAGTGCCCAGACACTGGAACTTAATTATAAACAAGCACACTATACAACGTTTTCGATGAAATTGCATGAAAAACTGGATTCCAGTGTCAGCTACTTTCATGACACCACTACCTGTGCAGGAGTTGCCTTCAAAATTACAACGTTTGTGCAATTGTGTACCAGCTATCTGGATAATCAATTCCATAACTCTTCTATTTTATAATACTCCCTTACTTCCGGCCTGAATATGTGAACCATTATGCCTTGAAAATTCAAAACCACCCAATTGCCTTCATCCATACCTTCTACATCTATTTTATCATGTGGCTTGAGGCTTTTTATTACGTGCTCAGCTAAAGCTTTAACGTGACGGCTTGAATCACCAGATGCAATAATCATATATTTTGCAATAACGGTTTTATTCTGCACATCAAAAGTTACTATATCATGACCTTTATTTTGATCTATTATCTCTTCAATTGTACTTCTTATCGATTTCATATCGCTAAGCATTGTTTACAGGTTATATGATTCATTTATAATTATATACTCAAAATTTCTAAATATGAACTATTTTCAACCGTTAAAAAGGTGTTACCTGCATCTATTTTATCATCATGTTTTTAGCATGTACAATGTATATACTTTTATGTATAATTGAGAATAGCTTTTTACTAGTATTCATTATGGGCAAGACTCTCATCTACTTAATCGGCTTTCCAGGTAGTGGTAAGTTTACTACTGCAAAGGAACTGTGTAAAATCATTGATGCGGTGATAGTAAGCAATAATCTATTCAGTAATATTATATTTGATATTGTTAAATTACAAAACGCTGAAGTTCCAGATGACCTATGGGAAAAAATTTTTGCAGTTAGGGAAAATGTATTAGCAATACTGGAAAAACACTACGTAAAATCAAAACATTATATATTTACAAATGAATTGATAGAGGGTGATCCCTATGACCAAAGATTATATAACTCAGTGGTAAATTTAAGTAAAAAAATGGACATGGAAATTTTTTCTGTAGTATTACATTGTAATAATGAAAAACTAGTAAGACGTGTCCAATCAGAAGAGAGATATCAGGAAAATAAAATTACTGATCCGGATTTTGCTATAAAGAAAATTGAAGGGAAAAGGCTATTTATACCTGAGGGTTCGCTTGAAATTGATAACTCGAACTTGAGTGCAAAGGAAGTTGCAAAGAAAATTGTTGAAGAGATGAAGAAAGAAAAAAATGGAAAATTAATTAAAACTTCTGTAACAAATCATTTAAAAACAGAGCGTACTCGTGGTTGAGCAGAAAGATAAGTACCGTCCTTGTGTTGGCATAATGCTATTTAACAGACAAGGACATGCCTTTATTGGAAAACGCTTTGATAGCGATTCTTACTGGCAGATGCCACAAGGAGGTGTTGATGATGGTGAGGAACTGGAACAAGCAGCGTTACGTGAGTTGCTAGAGGAGGTTGGTACTAATAAAGTAAAGGTTATAACTAAAAGCAAGGATTGGATATACTACAACTTGCCTGAAGAAGTTATACCAATATGCTGGAATGGAAAATATTCTGGTCAAAAGCAAAGGTGGTTCTTAATGAAGTTTTGCGGAGAGGATGAGGACATTGATATTAATTATACTGGTCATCCAGAGTTCAAAGAGTGGCGTTGGCAAGGTATAGATAGTTTAGTAGCCAGTGCTATATCATTTAAAAAAGAAGTTTATAAAACAGTGATAGAAGAGTTTTCTTCTATAATAAAAGCCTCAACAATAAGCTCATGATAGTAGATTCTCATTGCCACTTGATTTATTTTTCTGACGATGAAATACCAAAAGTAATTTCAAGGGCAGAGCAAAATGGTGTAAAGGTTTTGCATAACATATGCGTAAGCATTGACGATGTTCCTAAGTTATTAAAAATTTCTTCATCCTATGATCAGGTCTACTCCTCTGTTGGTATACATCCGCTTGATGCTGCTATAGAAAATGGTGAGTGTATACATGTTGATGAATTAGTTGAATTTACCAAGAACCAAAAGGTAATTAGTATCGGTGAAACCGGGTTAGATTTTTATAAATCTGACAACAAAGACAATCAGAAAAAAAGTTTTGCATTACATATAGAAGCGTCAAGAATAACTGGACTACCTTTAGTTATTCACACAAGAAGCGCTGATAATGAGATGATCGATATGTTAAGGTCAGAAATGAAAGCCGGTGCTTTTAGTGGAGTAATGCACTGCTTTGCTTCCTCTAAAGAACTTGCTTATCAATCTATAGATTTGGGGTTATGTATTTCATTTTCTGGAATTATTACTTTTAAAAATGCGAGCTTACTCAGAGAAATTGCACAAAATGTACCACGCGAGCGTGTTTTAGTCGAAACTGATGCACCATATCTATCACCTGAGCCTTATAGGGGAAAAAAGAATGAACCAGCAATGGTGAAATACGTTGTTGATTGTTTGGCAGAGTTGTGGAATGAGTCACCAGAACAAGTAGCGAAGGTAACCACAAGCAACTTTTTTAGGCTGTTTGAGCTATAAAGAAGTTCTATAAAACCATTAATTTGCTTATGAACCTAAAGATTTCACCAGCTCTCTCACCGAGTTTACAGACTTATTAAACATTTCTTGTTCACTATCATTCATTTTAACTTCTAGGATCTTTTCAATTCCGTTTTTTCCAATAATTACAGGAACACCAATAAACAACTCTTCTACACCATATTCACCATTAAGGTAAGCAGCACATGGTAATATGCGCCTCTTATCTTTTAAATATGATTCTAACATGCATATAGCTGAAGATGCAGGAGCGTAGTATGCAGATCCAGACTTAAGCAGATCAACTATTTCTTTACCGCCATTGCGAGTGCGTTCAACTATTTCATCGACTTTTTTCTGTGTGATAAGACCCATATCGATAATTTGAGTAAGTGGAACTCCAGCAACTGAAGCACAATTGATTAGTGGTACCATAGTGTCGCCATGTCCTCCAAGCACAAAAGCAGATATATCTTCAACTGAGATATTTAACTCACTTGCAAGAAAGTAACGAAAACGGGAAGAATCAAGCACTCCTGCCATGCCAACAATCATATTAGTTGGAAGGTTTGAAAATTTATGCACCACTGAAACCATGGCATCCAAAGGGTTGGTAACCACTATTACAAACGCGTTTGGAGAATATTTTTTAATATTTTCGCCAACCTCCTTCATTACTTTAGCATTGGTTTGCAGGAGGTCATCCCTGCTCATTCCAGGTTTTCTAGCGATGCCAGCGGTTATTATAATTGCATCGGAGTTTTTTATATCTTCATACCTATTTGTGCAAGTAATATTGACATTAAATCCATCAATAGGGGATGATTCTGCTATGTCGAGTGCTTTACCTTGTGGTATTCCATCACTAATATCAAGTAAAACAACATCACCGAGTTCCCTTAGTGCAATCATATGGGTGAGAGTTCCACCGATATTTCCTGCACCGATTAAAGATATTTTTTTTCTTTGTACTGTCATTTTCTACTCCTTTGTATTTACTTTTATGGTTTTACCTTCCCAAGGCGATAAGCTATCAAACATACGAAAATCTTGCGGTAAATCTATAGGATTATACACAACCTTTTTTGTCTCTATATCATATCTTACTTCCTCATAACCAGTGAGAGGGAAATCTTTTAACATTGGATGACCTTTGAATCCATAGTCTGTTAGAATCCTACGCAAATCAGGGTGATCAGAAAACTCTATTCCATACATATCAAACACTTCACGCTCAAACCACAAAGCCGTACTAAATATCTTCGCTACACTTGGAGGCATGTCGCTTTCACATAACTGAAGCTTTATGTGTACTCTAATATTATGCACAATGCTGAGCAGATTGTATATTAGCTCGAAACGCTTCTCTCTATTTGGATAGTCAACCCCAAAAATATCAACTAATAGTTCAAACCTACACTTTTCATCATCACGTAGAAAGAATAGGTGCTTTTCAATTTCATCTAAAGTTGAATATATTACAATAATGCCATCATCTTTTTGAATGCACTCGCATTTGGTCTTTTTTTGTATATACTTTGCAGTTTTATCCATTCCGAGTCCGTTTTATTTTGTTTTGTAGGCATAGCATTCCATATAGCAACGCCTCAGCGGTTGGTGGGCATCCAGGGACATACACGTCAACTGGCACAATTCTATCACAGCCTTGGACCACTGAATAAGAGTAATGGTAATAACCACCACCATTTGCACAACTTCCCATGGAAATAACATACTTCGGGTCTGCCATTTGATCATAAACCTTGCGCAATGCTGCTGCCATTTTATTAGTTAGTGTGCCAGCAACAATCATCACATCTGATTGACGTGGGCTTGCACGAAACATTATACCATATCTATCAAGATCATAACGGCTGGATGCAGTATGCATCATCTCAACTGCGCAACATGCAAGACCAAATGTCATTGGCCACAATGAACCAGACCTTGCCCAATTCATTACATAATCTGTTAAATCACCAAATTTAGTGACAAGAAACCCTTCTTTTTTATAACGACCCCAGTCATCATTAGATAGAATTTGATTTGTCATAAACTACTCCCACTCTAATGCACCTTTACACCATTCATAGATAAAACCTATAGTGAGTATTGCAAGAAATACCATCATAGACCAAAATCCACCATAGCTTATCTTAGATAAAGAAACAGCCCAAGGAAAAAGAAAAGCAATTTCTAAGTCAAATATTATAAATAATATTGAAACTAGATAAAATTTAATGTCAAAATTTTTTCTTGCACTGGATAGTGGATTGAAGCCACACTCATATGTGGAAAGCTTTTCACCATCTGGCTTACTCACTGCAAGAAACATAGGCAATATACCTAAAGCAAAAGATACTACAATTGATACGCAGATAAAGATTACTATGGTTAAATATTCGCTCATTTAACAAAACATATAACACTATGAGTTTACATGCTTTCCTAACTTTTTACCACCTAAAATATGCACGTGAAAGTGTGGTACAACCTGCTCTCCATTTTCACCGTAGTTAGTGACTAATCTATATCCTGTTTTTTCTAGATTATATTTGTGTGCTATCTCTCTTACAGTTTTGAAGAAATCCGCTATTTCCTCTTCAGGAGCTTTTAGAATGAAATCATCATATGAAATATATTGATTTTTTGGTATAACTAAAATATGAACTGGTGCGTCAGGGTACTTATCATGAAAAGCTAGTACATTTTCATTTTCATGTACCTTCTCACAAGGTAACTCACCTCTTAATATTTGAGCAAAGATGTTATCGCTATCATAAACTTCATTGCTCATATTTTAAGAGCGACCTTTCCCTCTTTCTTCGTTTTTCTCTACATTAGGTGTAGATAGTGGTTTTATCGCTTCACCAGAAGCATCTTCAAGATTTAAAGAGCTTACAAGTTCCCTTACTTTTACCATGTCCTGCTGTTCTTTCAAAAAGGGTTCTATTCCACTTACCCTTTTTCCAGTAATAACTCCTGGTTGTAAGTGATACATATCCCCAGGAACAGTTAGACTATGATGTCTTTCCTCTATTTTTTTAGCTTCACTCATAATACTCCCCTATAACTTATTTTTGCATTCCACAACTTTGCGACTTACCTGGCTTTATAGCTTCTTGCGCCCATTTTTTCTCACCTGAAGCTATAGTTTCTGAAGGCTGACCAACATCAGACTTCACAACTTTGTCTGATGACTGCTTTTGATTATCATATTCCTTATACAATTTTTCTGCAATACCATTCAGCAATTTTAAGTCTGTATGAATTTTAAATTCTCCACCAGTAATTCCTGCCAGCTTCTTAAGGTCGCCATTAATGCTATCAGCAATTCCTTGAAGAGCAAGCTTTTTTATCTCCTCTGGACTCTTTCCTTTATTTTTAGAGTCAGTTTTAATGTCTTCAATTATTTTTTTAACATCAACTTCAATTACAATTTTATTTTCTTCTCTAAAAATAGTTACATTCGGTAAATCTTTTTTTATTTTATCTAATTGCTCTGGGCTCAAATAAGGTATATCTCCCGTAAGAGTCCTTGATGCTAAAAAACTTACCTTTCCTGTCCCTTTCTTTTGCTCTGTTATTTGTACGCCAAGATCCTTACTAGCTTGTGTGGTTTTTATGGGTGGATCATATTCTTCATGTGGGTTGCCAATAATAGAACGCCCGCCATTTTTTATGTCGTGCCGCATTTCATCCCAGGACTTAAACCAATTCTTTGGCCATATAGGGTATATTGCACCCTTGACTAGGACTTTTACACCTCTACCCAGAAAACTCCCTACTCCCGAAGCTGCATTACCAACTTTAGCTAGTATAGAAGTAGATTTTTCATTTTCTCTTGTTAACATACATACCTCCAAGGTACTTTCTATAACTAAATACATTTTAATTATAGACGAAAAAATTTAAACTTCTATATCCATTATAAGATAGAATTATAGGGATTGCAACCATTATTTGCACATTGTCTAAAACATGTAGTATTCTCGCTACTTTTATTGTTCAATTTATTATAAAGAATACTCTAAATTATGTTTAAATGGAACACAAATAATATCATTGATGCAACTGGCGGAAGAGACGTAAATGGTTGTAATTGGATACATAGCTCAAATATTTCAACGGACACAAGAAGCATAAAAAAAGGTGATTTATTTATTGCACTCAAGGGAAGGAATTTTGATGGCCATAATTTTTTGCATGAAGCGTTTTTAAAAGGGGCTGTCGCTGCAATAGTAAGTGAGGGTAAATATAAAAATTTCCCTCTCATTATTGTACAAGATACCCTGAAAGCTTTGCACGATATGGCATCATACTACATTAGAAATGTTCTTATTGACGCTAAAGTTATTGCAGTTACAGGCAGTGTCGGAAAAACCACTACAAAGGATATGCTACACACTGTTTTATCGCAATATGGAGTGTCCCATGCAAACGAAGGTAACTTAAATAATAATATAGGGTTGCCTTTGACAATTCTAAAAGCTCCAAAAAACTGCCAGTACTTAATCCTTGAAATGGGAATGAATAAAGCTGGTGAAATAAAAGAATTATCAAAGATTAGTAATCCAAATATTGCAGTTATTACCAACATCGAACCTGCACATACTGAAAATTTTTCATCACTATTTGACGTTGCACAAGCGAAGTTAGAAATTCTGTATGGTATGAAAAATAACGGTACTTTGGTTTTAAGCAGAGATAATAAATATTATGATTATCTCTCATCACACGCCAATAGAAATGTAATAAGCTTCGGTAAAGATAAAAATGCTGAAGTTTGTTTACTAAACTTAATAAGAAACGATGAATCTTCTGTCATTTCAGCACTATCTTCTGTCATCCCAGTGCTTGACTACTTGGATCCAGGAAGTTCAATTGCAAATGAGCATATCAGACGGTTGTATAATAAAGACTGGATTCCAGCGTCACGCGCTGGAATGACATCAAACCGAGTTGCTAATAGATTAAGTTTAAAAATCAGGCTGAGTGATAATCAAATTATAAACTGTAATTTACGTGTACAAGGTGAGCATTTTGCTTATTCGCTACTTGCTGTTGCAGCAGTTGTGCAAAGCCTCGGACTTGATTTATCAAAATTACCACTTGCACTTAAGAATTTTAGTGTAGCGAAAGGTAGAGGCAATATTCATAAGATCAAATACAATAGAAAATATATACATTTAATTGATGACTCCTATAACGCCAGCCCTGCTTCGATGAAAACTGCAATAAAAACTTTGAGTACATATTCTAATCAGAGAAAAGTAGCTTTGCTTGGTGATATGTTGGAACTTGGTGATGAAAGCATAGAGTTTCATACAGATTTGGTTAAGATTATCACAGAAAATAATATAGATAAAGTTTATACGGTTGGTAAATTTATGTTAGAATTGCATGAGCTTTTGCCAGATAATATAAGAGGCACGCATTTTAATGATTCTAATCAATTGAAAAGTGATTTAGCTAACATTATTCAGAATAATGACGCAATTCTAGTTAAAGGCTCACGAGGAATGAAAATGGATCTTATTGTACGGGAATTCGTAATAAAATATTAAGCGAAATCATTGTATTAATTTACAGTAACAAATTATTAGGAACTTTAATTGTGACAAAACGTGTAATTATTTTTGGTGGAACGGGGTTTATAGGGAAACACATCGTAAGACGCTTGGCAGCAGAAGGATATTTAATAAAGATATTCACTCGTAATCAGGAAAAAGCTGCTTGTTTAAAATTGTGTGGCAATTTAGGACAAATATCAATATTTAAAGGCGATTTTTTTGATGAAAAATCAGTTCTGGATGGTATGGAAGAATGTGATGTAGCTATAAACTTAGTGGGAATATTATATGAAGCAAAAAAGCACGATTTTTACGCTGTTCACGTTAAAATAGCTGAAAGGATAGCAAAAGCTGCAAAAATGAAAAATGTACCTATGATGATACATTTTTCTGCTATGGGAATAGAAAATAGCAAGTTGTCAAAATATGCCAAAAGTAAATTGGAAGGTGAAAAAGCTGTAACTTCAGCATTTCAAGAAGCAATAATAATTAGGCCAAGCCTTGTATTTGGTAAAGAAGACAACTTCTTTAATAAATTTGCAAGATTAGCAACTATTCTTCCTTTCTTACCACTAATTGGCAATGGAACAACTAAATTTCAGCCAATATGTGTAACAGACTTAGCTGAAGTGGTATATCGTATTATCAGTTTTAATAAGCAAGACAAGAAAATTTATAACATGGGTGGACCAAAGGTTTACTCTTTCAAAAGCTTATTGAAGTTTGTTCTGAATGTTACTAACAGAAAGTGTTTGTTGGTCAATGTATCTTTTCCAATGGCAAAGTTAATAGCTTTCTTTTTAGAAAATAAAATTATTTCTATGCTGCTAAAACCAATAACCGGAGATACGAACCCTATGCTTACTCAAGATCAGGTGAAAGTTATGATGAATAGTTCAATCGAAAAGTCAGTTGACCTTGAAACAATGAAGGTTCGACCATTAGCAATTGAAAATGTGGTGCCAGAGTACTTGAAGATTTATAGAAAGTATTGATAAAAGAGTGTGCCCGGTGGGATTCGAACCTACGACCCACAGCTTAGAAGGCTGTTGCTCTATCCAGCTGAGCTACGGGCACACAACATATATAAAATGCTTCTTAGTACAAGTGAAGTCAAGTACTTCGTGTGAATATGATGTTTATCTTGCGACACCTTGTCATTGCAGTTGTGTGTCGCGCGCTGCCAAAATTGGATGCGAGAAGTCTATTTATTTTAGAAAATATTATATAGAAACTTCCTTGACACCCTTCGCCAGCCCCCTTATCATAACAGTGAAGCTATTGTATTTGCTTTCGCCAATCTGCAGATTAAAAGGTAAGGATTACTTAATGTATCGGCGTCTTATGTTCAATTTTTTGCAGTATATAGATACTGTATGTCTTTACAAAACTTCATCTACATCTAGATTTTTATCTAAATAAGCTGAACGCGCTTATAAAGCGTTACAAGACATCAAAAAATGCCAATACTCGACAGAGATAGTAAAAGACTAGCTAACTCGGGGATTCTTTGTCTTTTTTTCTGCTTAGTAAATTTCTTAAACATTTGCAGCGTAAGTTAGTTGCAATTAAAAGCGGCTGAATCTCGCTTGTCAAGCGTTTAAAACATAAAAAACGCCAATATTTTAAAGCAGATAATAACCCCAGGGCTTCTTTTGCCTTTTTTTTCATTTAGTAAATTTCTTAATATTTATGGCTAAACGACAACCGTCATCCCGCTACTTGTTAGCGGGATCTATGTTGAGAGATACCGCGGCGGTATGACGGTGTAGATAGTAATTCGTCATCCCGCTGCTTGTTAGCGGGATCTCTTGTTAGCGCCGCGGCGGTATGACGTAGGATTGTTGTCATTCCACTACTTGTTAGCGGCTGAGATACCGCGGCGGTATGACGGTTCGCGGCGGCATAGTAATTCGTCATCCCGCTGCTTGTTAGCGGGATCTAGAGATACCGCGACGTCTCACCTATAGCCTTCAGTGCTCCTTTTTTTGTCATCCCAGCGTCACGCGTTGGTTTCAACATTATATCATGAACTTTCTAAAATTCATTGAACTGTGCTTTCAAACGGTGGTGCCGGGGTGTGAGTATAATGATTATCAGTATATAAAAGTCATAGCAGACAGACTTGAAGCGGCAAATGTTGGCAAAATGAGGCGAATAATATTCAATATGCCTCCGCGTTCAATGAAGTCCCTGTGCGCTAGTGTTGCGTGGCCCGCATGGATACTGGGAAACCAACCAACTGCGAGAATAATAGTTGCAAGTTATTCTCAGCGGCTCAGCGAAAAGCACTCGCTCGATACAAGATGCATAATGCAGTCTAGTTGGTATAGAGCGCTATTTCCAGAGATAGAACTATCCAAAGACCAGAATACAAAATATAAATTTCAAACAGTGCAGAGAGGATACAGAATCGCAACATCAGTTGGTGGAACACTAACTGGTGAAGGTGGTGATTTTATCATTGTGGACGATCCGCTCAGTTCTGCTCAAGCTTTGAGTGAAACGCTTAGAAAGCGTGCCATAAACTGGTTTGATCAGACTTTAGTAACCAGGCTGAACGATAGAAAAAAAGGAGTCATCGTTCTTGTAATGCACAGGCTACACCAGGAGGACTTAACTGGACACCTTCTCTCCAAGCCAAAAAACATATGGCATCATATTTGTTTGCCAATGATTTCTGAAAATAAGCAGGTTATTTATTCAATCAAAAAGCCAATGCCTCCCGTTCCTGTCATCCGAGTAGCTCAGCACTGTGCGACCAGGCGATTATATAATAAACCAGCGTCACCTGTAAGGATATTATATTCAAGAGAAGAAAGTCAGTTGCTATATCCCCTAGATGGAGGAAAAGAAGAAATTGAGATGATAAAGGTTGAACTTGGGAGTTACGCTTTTGCTGCTCAATATCAACAAAACCCTCTGCCGCTTTCAAGTGGTATAATTAAACCAGAGTGGTTGAAACGCTATAAAAAATTTCCTGATAATCTCTCGCATATAACACAAAGTTGGGATACTGCGGTTTCAACAAGCAGCATGAGCAACTTTAGCGTCTGCACCACCTGGACAAAAGTGGGCAATAAATTCTATTTACTCGATGTATATCGCGCAAAGCTTGAGTATCCAAAGCTTAAAGAGCAAGTTCTGTCACTAGCTGCAAGATGGACACCGCACGCAATTTTAATCGAAGCAAAAACAAGTGGTCAGCAATTGGTGCAAGAGCTAAAGACAAACAGTGATTTACCAATTATCGAAATAGTACCACATGATGACAAACTCACTCGATTTTATCAAATTGTTCCGATTATAGAGTCTGGCAAGGTTTTTCTGCCGCACCAAGCAGTATGGCTGAACGATTTTGAGTATGAGATTTTAATGTTTCCTGAAACTCGACACGATGATCAAGTGGATAGTACCGTGCAATATTTGCAGTGGGTGAGAAACAGTACCTCCAGGGTTGCAGCTATACGAGCATTGTGATTTGAGTCTACCAGTACTGGGATGACAGCTAGGAGACAACCGTCATCCCGCTGCTTGTTAGCGGGATCTAGAGATACCGCGAATGAATCGCGGTATGACGGTTCGTGGTGGTATGACAGTTCGTGGCGGTATGACGGTTCGCGGCAGCATGACGATAAGCTCGTCATCCCGCTACGTGTTAGCGGGATCTATGCTAAAAGATACCACGGCGGTATGACGTAGAACTGCTGCTTGTTAGCGGCTGAGATACCGCGAATGAATCGCGGTATGACGGTTCGCGGCGGCATGACGGTAAGCTCGTCATCCCACTACTTGTTAGCGGGATCTCTTGTTAGCGGATGAGATACCGCGAATGAATCGCGGTATGACGTAGGACTGCTGTCATTCCAGTGTCAGCTACTTTCATGACACCGTCTACTTTGTAAAATTCACAAGAACCATTAAAATATTTTTTTACTTTTCATTGTATATTTCTCAACATATTATCTTTAAGTACTAAAATAATTAACAATATGGCATTATTAATAGTTGAATCACCTGCGAAAGCAAAGACAATAGGTAAATATTTGAGTAAAGAGTTCAAAGTAGCTGCATCCTTTGGACATGTGAGGGATCTTCCAGCAAAAAACGGTTCTGTCGATCCGGATAATGATTTTGCTATAAAGTATGAAACCATTGAAAAAGCAGAAAAGTATATAAAAGAGCTAGTAAAAGCCGCAAGCAAAACATCAGATATATATCTTGCAACAGACCCAGACAGAGAAGGGGAAGCAATGGCTTGGCATGTGATAGAGACATTAAAAGAAAAGAAAGCAATCAGTAATGAAAACAACATTTATAGAGTAGTCTTTAATGAGATAACAAAAAGAGCAGTACAAGAAGCAATAAAAAATCCACGTGAAATTAATATGGATTTAGTGCGTGCACAACAAGCACGTAGAGCTTTGGATTATCTAGTTGGATTTAGTTTGTCACCACTGCTGTGGACAAAATTGTCGGGAAGCAAGTCTGCAGGGCGAGTGCAGTCTGTTGCATTAAAGATTATATGCGAACGAGAAGATGAAATTAGTAAATTTATAACACAGGAGTATTGGAGCATAAAAGCAGAAATGCAAAATAGCAAAGATGAGGCTTTTTTTGCTATGCTAAGCCACTATGACAATAAAAAGCTAGAAAAATTTGATATTAAGAATGAAGAAGAAGCAAAGAACTTAGTCAGGGAGATTGAATCAAGGCAATATGCTGTAAGCACAGTAGAACGCAAGCAAGTTAAGAGAAACCCGCTTCCTCCGTTTATTACTTCAAGTCTTCAGCAAGATGCAGTGAATAAACTGTATTTTAATGTGAAAAGTGTTATGCGCATAGCGCAAAATTTATATGAAGGTATCGATATTGGTGGTGAAACTGTAGGGTTGATAACTTACATGCGTACAGATGGGTTTCATATTGCAGATGAGGCTATAAACTCAATTAGAGGGTCAATTAAGTCATTATATGGTGATAAATATTTACCGCAGTCTCCTCGTAAATATGTAAAAAAGGTCAAAAATGCTCAAGAAGCACATGAAGCAATTCGTCCAACTGATATCAATAGAACGCCGGGTAGTATTAAGGATTACTTAACGCCAGAGCAATTTAAATTGTATGATTTAATCTGGAAAAGGACCATTGCAAGTCAAATGGAGTCGGCGATTCTTGATCAAGTGGTAGTCGAAATTAGTTCTACTGACCAGAAAGTAATTCTGCGAGCAAGTGGATCAAGTATATTCTTTGATGGTTTTTATAGAGTCTACCAAGATAACATAGAAGCCGAAAATGAAGGCCTGCTACCTGCCATGAAGGAAGGGGAAGCGTGTAAGCTGATTTCAGTTGAGCCAAAACAACATTTCACTCAACCGCCACCTCGTTATAGTGAAGCAAGTATCGTAAAAAAAATGGAAGAAATCGGTATAGGTCGACCATCAACTTATGCAACAATTATTTCGGTATTACAAGATCGTGAGTACGTTTCATTGGATAGCAAAAGGTTTATTCCAAGCAGCCGCGGTAAAATCGTTACTATATTTTTAGAAACTTTTTTTCAGCGTTGTGTAGAGTATGATTTCACAGCACAAATGGAAGAGAAGCTTGATTTAATTTCAAATGGACATGCAGATTGGAAAAAAGAATTAGGCCACTTTTGGGTGCCATTTTTTGGTCATGTAAACTCTGTCAAGCAAATGACGCATGATGAAGTTTTCAGCGGCATTCACGATTTGGTAATCGATTGGTTTTGTTCAGAAGAAGGAAAAAAAGAGGTGAATACAAAATGCCCTGCTTGCTCTGATGGCATATTGAAATTGAACTTTGGAAAAGCCGGGGTGTTCCTTGGATGTTCTAATTATCCTGAATGCAACCATACAAAAGAAATTACGGGCAGTAACGACAATTCAGAATATCCAAAAAGTTTAGGTATAGATGATATAACAAACCAAGAAGTGATGATCAAAAAGGGTCCTTTTGGACTTTATCTGGAGTTTAATAACGAGTTAAAAAAGAAAAAAACGGTTTCCATACCAAAAGATATAAATGTTAATGAGATTGATCTGAGCACCGCTACTCAGTTACTTTCCTTGCCAAAAGTAATCGGAGAACACCCTGAAACCGGAAAGGAAGTAAAAATAGGCCTTGGGCGATTTGGGTACTATATTTTCTATGATGGTAGATACTTTTCTCTTAAGAAAAGCTCCAAAGAGGTGCTGAATAGAGAATTGAGCGAAGTTGTACAAATTATTGCAAACAGTCCATGCAAAGAGTTAAAATCTCTCGGGGTTAATGAAAAGGGAAAAGAAGTTTTTATCTGCAACGGTAGGTACGGATTCTATATAAAATGCGGTAAAACAAACGTTGCTTTGGGCAAGAGTGCAGATATTGAAAGTATAGATCTGGAGAAGGCTTTAGAGTTGATTAAGAATAAGAAGTAGACTTTTATTGAAATATTAGGTAAAGTTAAAATATACTCTAATAATGCGGTGGGATAAATGATATTTTACACACAGGGCGACACTCCAGCTTTATGTAGGTTAGATTACACGGATGTAAGTAAGTTAGTAGGCATACCAAATATCACAAGACTTGATTTAACTGAGTGCAAGATTAGTGTTAAAGATGCAAAAGAATTAGCCAAACTTACAAATCTTACTTCACTTCATTTAGGTAAGTGCAAGATTAGTGTTGGAGTTGCAAAAGAATTAACCAAACTTACAAATCTTACTTCACTCAATTTAATTGGTTGCAAGATTAGCAATGAAGTTGCAAAAGAATTAGATAAACTCAAAAAAAATCTTCCTTCACTTAATATAATTGGTTACAAGATTAGCGGTAAAGGTGCAAACGTAAAATTGCAGGATGAGGTATCAAACTCGCAAGAAAAACTTAAAAGCAGTAGCAAATACTATATTTGTGGAGCAACAGTTGGTTTAGTTATTGGTCTAGTTGCAGCATATTGTTTAGGGGCTGCTGCTTTAACTCCTGTTGGTGTTTCTGTTGCAGCGTTTATTGCATCTGCTGTGGTTGGCGCGTTACTCGGAGCTGGGGTGGGTTATGCTGTGAGTACATATCTTGAAAGCACTGAATTAAACAATATGCAACCACGAAGGAGTTGTTGAAGA
Organism: Wolbachia endosymbiont (group A) of Yponomeuta plumbellus; assembly: GCF_947251575.1. Classification (NCBI taxonomy): domain Bacteria; kingdom Pseudomonadati; phylum Pseudomonadota; class Alphaproteobacteria; order Rickettsiales; family Anaplasmataceae; genus Wolbachia; species Wolbachia endosymbiont (group A) of Yponomeuta plumbellus. The sequence continues at coordinate 131,396 of NZ_OX366353.1, forward strand.
TCCGTGTTAAATTCTAGTACAGGAGCTTTTTTCTAATGCTAAAGTTTACAGTTGAAACAAACCACCTGGCCACGTGGAACTGATTTCAGTTTATCAGTTGAAACTTGATTTGAGCAGAGTATGCATTTTATTGTGTTGCTTGGAGTAAGTGAGTTATCAACAGCAATTCTATCATCAAAAACAAAACACTCACCTTCCCAATTATCATTTTTATTATGAGTTTTTTCGAGGTAAGAAAGAATGCCGCCTTTCAGGTGGTACACATCGTTAAATCCAAGATTTTTCATGTACGCTGTTGATTTTTCGCATCTAATTCCACCAGTGCAGTACATAGCTACTTTCAGGTCTTTACTCTCAGAAAATGACTCTGTCCACTGAGGAAACTCACGGAAACATTGTGTGTGTGGATTAATTGCATTCTTAAACTTGCCTAATTTCACTTCATACTCGTTTCGTGTATCTATTACCAAAACGTCAGGTTGAGAAGTAAAATCATCCCAATGCTCTGGATCAACATATTTACCCTTCAGGGAAATATCAAGATTGCTTACACCAAGATTCACAATCTCTCTTTTTAATTTTACCTTCATCTTGCTAAATGGTTGATATTCTGCTGCACTCTCTTTCCATGTAAGGTCCCTTAGCCTATAATCAGAACGTAGAAAATCGAATATTTTATCAATTGCGTTTCTTTCACCAGATATTGTTGCATTAACACCCTCTTCTGCAAGGAGTATAGTGCCCTTTAACTCAACGTTGTTGCATGTAGCTTTTATTTCGTCTTTCATGTCATAATAATTAGAAAGTTCTACAAAATGATAGAAAGTTGCAATGACGAAGCTCATGATTATTCACTTATCAACTAAAAACATGATATACAAAATTATAAAGATATTCAATAGTACGGCTGTTAATTACTGGATATCTTCAGTTTTTACATATAACATTTTAATATAAAATATAGATTCAAATTAATGTTTTTAAGAGTATTTAAAAATATATTCTTATTTCTAGTAAGTATATTATTCGTCTGTCCAATATTATCATTAATATCAATTCTATTTACAGATACAGCAAATTCCGGATGGGTAATCAGCACACTTTTCCCTGAATATATACTGAGTACGTTAATTTTGATGATAGGAGTGGGGGGAATATCTTTCATATTTGGAGTAATTCCAGCGTGGCTCACCACATTTTTTTCATTTCCTGGAAGTAAAATTTTTGAGATTGCTTTGTTCTTTCCGATATCGATTCCTGGATATATAGTAGCGTTCGTCTATGTAAATACACTAGAATTTTCAGGTCCAGTGCAGAGCTCATTAAGAGACATTTTAGAGTGGAGCAAAGGTGACTATTGGTTTCCTGAAATAAAATCCCTAGGTGGTGGAATATTAGTAATGGGATTTAGTTTATATCCATACGTTTATATGTTAGTCCGCTCAAGTCTAAAGAATGTTAGTAACTCAGTCACTATTGCATCAACACTTGGGTTCTCCTCATTGAAGAGCCTGTTTTCTGTCATCATACCCTCCATACGCCCATCGATTATAGCTGGGTTGTCTTTGGTACTAATGGAAGTAATTACAGATTTCGGCACACCACAGTTTCTTGCTATCGATACTTTTACGACGGGAATATATCGCACCTGGTTTTTACTGCATGACAAATATTCAACTACTGTTTTAGCAGTTGCAGAATTAATTTTCGTTGTGATACTAATAGCTATCGAAAAAAAACTACAAAAAAAAGGAATATCTTACTCTTCAATCAATACCAATTCAGATTATCACAATAAACGGAGTATAAGTGGCGCTATACCGTTGATCTTTGCTTATCTTATGTGTGTATTGCCGATATTAATAGGTTTTATTTTGCCAATGATTCCGCTCATATATTGGAGCATAGAGAAGGGGTTTTTCATATACGAAGCAAGATTCTATAACATAATAGCAAATAGCATTAGTTTATCATTTATCACCGCATTAATCTCAATTAGCATTGCAATAATGATTGGATATACGGCGCGTAAAAATAAGGTAATCAACAATATAGCGCGTCTCATTTCTTTAGGCTACGCAATTCCAAATGCAATTATCGCAATTAGTATAATAATATTTTTAAGCAGAATATCCTCTTTCATTACTCAATATGTTGTGGAAATTAGCTTAGTAGGAACTATTGGCGCATTAGTTTACTCATATTTATTCCGTTTTTTTGCTATATCTTTCAAGGCGGTAGAGTCAGGGCTCAAAAAAACACCAAATGAAATTGAGTGGACTGCATATACCATGGGTCACGGACCTATTTCCACATGTTTGAATGTTCATATCCCTCTCATCAAGAAGAGTATATTATCGGGATTTTTGCTCGTATTTATGGATACTATCAAAGAGCTCACAGCAACACTCATTATAAGACCATTTAATTTTGAAACTATATCAACTAGAATATATGAACTTGTAAGCGATGAGCGCTATAGAGAAGCTGCCCCATTTTCGTTAATAATAGTTATAATAGGCTTAATCTCTACAATAACCTTATTTACACTTGATGATAAGGATAAAAAATAAACGTAACTGTTCACAGATTTCCACTTAATTCTTCAATCTCACTAATAGAAAGGCCAGTAAACTTAACAATAGTGTTGACATCAACATTATTAGCCAGCATTGCTTTTGCGACTTCAATTTTCCCTTCAATTTTCCCTTTCTCTATACCTTTTTGTATACCTTTCTCTTCAGCAAGATCAAGTCTGTATTCAAGAATAGCTTCTTCTTTGCGTAGATCCATTATCCTTTCTTCATAGGCTACTAAATCTTTTTCGTTCCAACGAAACTTGTCTAATTCATCATATGCTAGCTTTATTATTGGCGCTTTTTCTGCTATCTCTTTTAAGTCCTCTTCTGTTGTTTCTTCTGCGTATTTAAAAAAGAAACACCACCTTTCTACTATACTTTCTAACTGCTCTACTTTATTTTTTGCGAATTTAGGCAACTCAATAAAGACAAACTGAAAATCTTTTAAGTAATGGCCGTTAGTTTTTATATCACGTATATTGTGAGTAGAAATATAATCAACTTCTTCAGGAAGTAAGTTACAATTTGATATAGCAATAAAGAAGACTTTCTTTAAATCAATGTAGTTGCCAGATTTATCTAATTGTCTTGAGTAGGCTTTAGCAGCATAGAGTTGTGCGCGCTTTTCAAAGCCCTTGTCTCTAGCGAGCTGCATTTCTGCTATATATCTATTTCCGTGAGAATCCTTGCAGAGAACATCAACAATACTTTGTTTATCAGAGGCAACTTCGGGATCCATAATAGTGCTAAGAAACTCAACTTCTTGTATTGCATTTATCTCAGTAAACCCTAAAATATCGTTCAAAAAGTGGGTCAGGATATTCTTATTTTTTTCCGTTCCAAAGATTTTTTTGAAACACAAATCATTGCGAGGATCGAGAAATTTTGAAAGAGCCATAGCCAAAGTGCTTAAAAATATTAATAATTATACACTATTATTAACAATTATTCAACCATATTTTTGAAGATAGCTATAGCTAACACGTCATAACCGCCACGAACCGTCATACCGCGATTCATTCGCGGTATCTTAGCATAGATCCCGCTAACAAGTAGCGGGATGACGATTGTGTATCGTGCTTTGCTAAAAATCACAGAATGCAGTCTGGTTACAAATAAACTATTTTGATAGTTAATGGGGTCTAGTTTTGACGTATGGACTATCCAAAGAAAAGGGTGGTATCATAACCTCAAAAATTTTTATGCTTTCTTCATTCAGAAATTCATACTTACCCTGCATTATTCCTGACGGTGCATTTAAGTATGTTCCACTTGTGTATTTGAATACCTCTCCAGATTTTATCACAGGTTGTTCTCCGATAACACCAACTCCGGCAATTTCATTTACTTTTCCCTTATAATCTATTATTTGCCAATGACGACTTAACAATTGAATAGTTGATTGGCTTTTGTTTTTTATCTTAACGTTATACATCCATACATAGCAATTTTCATAAGGAATGGATTGCTCTTCAATATAAATTGGTAAAACTGTAACTTCAACAAAGTTGGTAGTTAGTGTGTATTCTAGAATCATTATAGAATATTCATGATAAAAAGATAGTATCCTAATTATATACTTTTTTCATAGATTTTTCAAGTATACTCTAATTAGGAAATATCAATTTATAGTATGAATGAACCAGATGCGCTTAGCAAAAAAGTAATAGGAATAATAGGTGGTGGACAATTAGGTAAAATGACTGCTATCGCTGCAACAAAACTTGGACAAAAAACACATGTTTTTGCCAGTGCTAAAGACGATCCGGCTTGCTCTGTTGCTGATGATTTCACAATAGCAGATTTCTCTGATAAGAAAGCGCTTGAATCTTTTGCACAGAGTGTGGATTTGGTCACTATTGAGTCTGAAAATATTCCATGTAGTGCAATTAATATCGATGTAAATTTTTATCCGGGTAAAAAAGCGTTACACATTGCGCAAAATAGGCTTAGAGAGAAAGATTTTATTAGAAGCTTGAGTATAAAAACTGCTGAATACAAAAGTATACAAAATTATAATGAGCTACTGGAAAGCAGTAGAGCTTTTGGCTATCCAACAAGGCTGAAAACAACAGAAATGGGTTATGATGGAAAAGGGCAATATGTGCTTGAGAATGATTCTGAAGTGAAGCAATTTGCTTCCTTTGATTGGAATACAGAGTACATTCTTGAAGCAAGTGTTGATTTACTGAAAGAGGTTTCAATAGTCGTTGCAAGAGATAAAAACGGTAAAGTAGCTTTTTTTCCTATAGCAGAAAATTACCACGTTGATGGAATACTTGATACTTCAACAGTGCCAGCTAAAATAGATAGCAAATTAACTCAAGAGGTACAACGAGCTGCAAAGAAAATAGCAAATGCGCTTGATGTAATAGGAATTCTGGCTATTGAATTTTTTGTTACTAAAGATAACGAATTGTTAGTTAATGAACTAGCTCCCAGACCTCACAATTCTTGCCACTGGAGCTTGGATGCATGTAACGTTAGTCAATTTGAACAGCTGGTTAGGATAATATGCGGGCTACCTATGCAGGAAGTAGTATTACGCTTTCCTTGTATGACGAAAAATATAATAGGTAATGATATATATGATTCTCATAAGTATTTGAGCAACGAAAAAGCTAGTTTAACCATATACGGGAAAAAAGAGGTTAGAGATAAGCGTAAAATGGGACATGTCAATATAGATTTAAGTTAACAGTTTTTCTACGTTATACCGCCACAACTGTACGAACATTGTGATATGATGAGATGTTACATAGTAAACGGTGTCATTCTAGCACCTCTTTTCCCGTCATTCCGCTGCTTGTTAGCGGGATCTCATTTTACTTTATGAGGGTGTCATCCGAGTAGCCTGACTACTTGGATCCAGGAATTTTATTAAGTTGGTAAGCATAAAAGTGGCTGATCTTATGTTAAAACACAACGTTCTTGATGAGATTACAGCAAGGCTGGATTCCAGCGTCAGCTACTTGAATGACAGCAGTCCTACGTCATGCCGCCGCGGTATCTCTAGATCCCGCTAACAAGCAGCGAGATGACGGTTGTCGTTTAGCTATAAATATTAAGAAATTTACCAAATAAAAAAAAGGCAAAAGAAGCCCCGTGGTTGGCTAATTACTTACATTATACTTTCAAGTATGGCGTTTTTTTTATTCTAAACGTTTAATAACCGCGATTCAGTTGCTTTTAAGCCGCAACTAATCTAAATTATAAACATTAAGAAATTTACTAAACAGAAAAAAAGGCAAAAGAAACCCTAGGGTAGCTAGTTATTCACTATCTATTTTTTAAGTTGGCGTTTTTTAATGTTTTAAATAGCGTATTTCAGCTTATATAGGTAGAAACCTAGAAGTTTTATAAAGACATGAGGTGCACATAGTGCAAAAATTCAGCATGATTTACGCCAAATACATTAAGTTTTTTATCATTAATCCACTGCAGAGATTGCGAAGATAAATAAATAGCTTCAGTTTCATGATAAGGGGGCTGGCGAAGTTTGTAAAGTAACTTTTGCATTTAACCCGTTTCTATGGGTAAAACAATCTGCATACCACTTAGCTAACATGAGTTTTGTTTTGACTTTTTGTGCTAATTTTGCAGAATATTAAGATTATCATTTAAATAAAATACATGACGAAAGAGGATTGGGAAGCGGTAATTGGGCTTGAGGTACACGCTCAAGTTTCTTCTAATACGAAGCTATTTTCTAGCTCATCAACGGAATTTGGTGCTGAGCATAACACTCAAGTTTCTCTAGTTGATGCGGCAATGCCAGGTACGCTGCCAATACTAAATTATTACTGCATAGAGCAAGCAATACGCACTGGTCTTGCACTTTCTGCAGAAATTAATAAGTATTCTTACTTTGATCGGAAAAATTATTTTTATCCTGATTTACCACAAGGTTACCAGATAACTCAGTTTTTTGAGCCAATAGTTAAAAACGGTAGAGTATTTATCAACGACAATGAAAAAGAAATAAGAATTGCGAGAATTCATTTAGAGCAAGATGCAGGAAAGAGCGTTCATGAGGAAAGCAGAACTTATGTAGATTTAAATCGTGCAGGGGTTGCTTTAATGGAAATTGTTTCAGAACCAGATCTCCGTTCATCTGCAGAAGCTGCAGAATGCATGAAAAGATTGAGGCAGATTTTGCGTTACATTGGTTCGTGTGATGGTGATATGGAAAAGGGATCACTTCGTTGTGATGCAAATGTTTCTGTTCGCCTAAAAGGCAGTAGTACATTTGGCACTCGTTGTGAAATAAAAAATCTGAACTCGATACGTTATATTGTGCAAGCTATAGACTATGAAATACAAAGACAAATTGAAATTTTAGAAAGTGGAGAAGAAATAAGTCAAGATACCTTATTGTTTGATGTCGCTTTGGGAAAAACAAAAGTGATGCGAAACAAAGAAGATGCAAGCGACTATAGATACTTCCCTGAGCCTGATTTATTACCTGTTGAGGTAAGCCAGGATAAAATCGATTCTATTAAATCATCTTTACCTGAGTTGCCAGAGCAGAAAAAGCAGCGATACATTGAAAAATTAGGTATCAACGAATACGATGCAAACGTCATTACTTCCGATAAGGCGATTGCTGATTACTTTGAGGAATTGATAAAAAAACATGATTCAAAGCTCGCGGTCACCTGGTTAACTGTAGAGCTTTTCGGTCGTTTAAATAAAGCAAATATTGATATTGTGAGCTCCCCAATCAAAGCAAATGCTTTGTCCGAACTCTTAGATTTTATCGTTGATGGAACAATCTCTGCTAAACTTGGTAAACAAGTTTTTGATATTATGTTTGAAACTGGCAAACCTGCATCTCTCATCATAGAAGAGCAGGACCTAAAGCAAATAACCGATAGAGGTCAAATATCAGAAGTTATCGACACAATCATCAATAGCAACCAAGATAAAGTTCAAGAATACAAAAACGGTAAAACAAAATTATATGGTTTCTTTGTTGGTGAAGTCATGAAATTCACCAAGGGAAAAGCCAGCCCTGATGTTGTGAATTCAATTTTGAGTGAGAGATTAGAGTGAGGTGCCTGTAAGATTATCCTGCTTGGCGGTTAAGCGCACCTTTCATGGTATTATGTATCAAGCGAGATGGCTAATGCTGTTTCCTAAACATGCAGTAGATAGAGAGTATTCTTTCCGCCTATTCACAGAGAAAAAATCAGCTAAGGATTTTGATGATATTGTTCTTCGGTATGAACAAGATGGGAAAATAGTACATAGATTCATACAAGTCAAGCACAGGCAGGGTAGGCACAAAAAGATCAGCATAGGTGACTTATTAACACCGGGAAAGGATGGTGCGTTTGGCTTAATAAAATATCTCATTGCTTATTTAAAGATCAAAAGTAGTGGAGAGTTTGAGGGTGAAATAGAGGATTTTGTCATTATTACAAATGATGATTTTGATTCCGCGGATTCGACATCGCATCCAGTAAGAAAGCTGAGAATGATGCCGAGTGGGAAGAATAAAGGAAAGGAAATTTCAGTCATAAGAATAGACACACAAGATGAGTTTCTGGATGTAGGTGATGGTGTAAGATATAAATTTGATAATAGTATTATCTCATATTTGCAGGAAAATAAGGATTTTGTAAAGCGTGAGGTAGGTAGAGAAGTCAGCAATAAAGAAATAGAAGACTTTTAAATAAATTAGTATTTGCAGTCAATTTGCCAAGCGGAACTGAACTTAGTGAAATTATTAAGAGTGAATTGGGCAAGGAATTCAGCAATACTGATGCAAAGCACTTTTACAGCCGTTACCAGGAAGAAGTGCTGATTTTGCTGGAGAAAGAAGAAGAGGAGTTTCTATCATATGAGAAAGCAAAAGCTCTTCTTGAAGAAATAAGAGAGGAAATTTTAGGAGCGGTTTGGTTTGATGTAAGAGGTCCAGTCAGACTATTTACAGGAAGAGATGAGGATTTGGGAATGCTACATGATTCGCTACAACGCAATCCCAAAGGTGCTGTAATTTCATACATAACGTCTATTAGTGGTCCTGGGGGGATGGGAAAAAACCAGTTAGCTAGAAAATATGCTTGTAAATATAGAAGATATTATGACGACAATGTTATATGGATAGACGCTGAAAACTTTGAAGCTATGAAAGATTCTTTCTTAAGGTTAGCTAGAAATAGATTAGGTATTTCTCCCAAAGATAAGTATGGAAACGACAAAACGATAGAAACTATTGTTAGAGAAGTATATGCTTTCTTCGCAAGAAGGAGGAGCCTGTTCATTTTCGATAACGTTCAAGAGTACAAAAAGATAAGTAAATTTTTGCCATTTTCTTTATCTCCCGATCTTAACAAGCCTCATATTTTGATTACCTCGCATGATCAGGAACTGGAAAAGGGAATAGACGTTATAAAGCTAGGAGAATTGGAACAAAGAGACGCTATAGAGTTTGTTAAAAAAGGATTTAATATACTAAAAAAAGATAAATCGCAAGATCGGGAGATAGAAAATTTGGTAAGAAGGTTGCAATGCTTTCCTTTAGCTATACAACAAGCAATATCATATATCGAAGATCAGAGAATAATAGAGAAGTTTAAAATTAGTGATTACCTAAAAGAGTATGAAAAGAAAGCTAAGAAGTTGCTTAAGTCTAAAATATTTCAAGGAATTGATAATAACTATACTAAAACAACTTTTACAGCTTGGGAAGTTACGATGGATAAAGTAAGAAGTGATGAACAATATGGACCATTAGCTTCAGAGATTTTAGATGTTTTGGCTTATTTTGCACCTGATAAAATCGCTAGAGAAATATTCTTAAATTCGGTAAGTGATTATAAGAAAAAGCAGTTAAAGCTAGCCATCCGTTTACTTGTGAGATATTCCATGGTGGGCAGTGAACAAAACCAAAGTGTATTAAATGTCCATAGGTTAGTACAGGAAGTAACAAGATTAAAATTACAAGAGAACCGACAAGAAGAGAAAACCCTCAGAAAGGCTCTAGAATTGATAAACAGTGGTGATTTAGCGAAAGATAGTAAAATTCATGTTGCATCTATTTGGGGATATGCAAGTAAACACGGTAGGTTGATTGATGACTTTTACAAAGATACTAATTTACATTTGCTTGTTGAAAATGATGATTATAAAGCGATTAAAAACTTATTAGCATATATAAAGAAAAAACATCAAGATAAGCTTAGTGAGATTGTTAATGCTAAAGATGGGTGTGATATTGCTCCATTGCATTTAGCTGCTGGAAATGGGAAATTGGACATAGTAAAATACCTGATCAATAAAGGTGCTAGTATTGATGTTAGGGACTGTTTTTACCAAACGCCATTATACTGGGCTGCTAAGAGTGGAGAGTTAGACATGGCAAAATATCTTGTAAATAAAGGCGCTAGTGTTGATATTGAAGATAGTTATGGCTGGACTGCGTTATACTGGGCTGTTGAGAATGAAAATTTTTATATAGCAGAATACCTTATAAAAGAAAAAGGTATTGATGTTAGTGCTAGGTACAGCAATGGCAAAACTATGTTACATGAGGCTATTAGGTTTGCGAAACTGGATGCGGTGAGGTACCTAATTGGTAAAGGAATTGATATTGATATCAAAGACGGATATGGCGGTACTCCATTGCATTGGGCTGCTATCAGAGGAAAGATTGATATGGTAAGATATTTTATAGAGCAAGGTGCTGACGTTAATGCTAAAGATAATGATGATCTAACGTCGTTACACTGGGCAGTTTTATACGCGAACTTGAAGGTAGTAAGATGTCTTGTTGAAGATGGTAGTGATGTTGATGCTAAAGACAAACGTGGCTGGACACCATTGCACTTGATTGCCAAGAATAACCGTCTATTATGGGGGGATGATTTGAATGAAATGTTGGGAACAACAGAATACTTCATTCAAAAAGGTGCTGATGTTAACGCTAAGGATAAAGACGGCAACACACCACTACACCTCGCTGCTATGAATGGAAAGATTGATGTAGCAAAAGTACTACTAAAACACAACGCCGATGTTAACGCTAAAAATAATGAAGGAAGAACAGCATTACATTATGCCACTGATTTCAATCATAGGGACCTTGTGGAGTTACTTTTAGCTCATGGTGCATCCATCCTATGACTTGGGCTTTAATGGCTGTAGTACTATAGCTGTTATACGCCAAAAGTAAGTATTAGATATAACAAATAGAGGAAATTAGATAGAATGATTAAAGGGGCAAGGATATAAAGGTTTAACTTAAAATAACCTGATAAAATTTGAATCACACTTCCAAGTGCCGGCACCCATGAAAGTAATGTAACTGCACAAATCAGTAGATTTTTTACGATTTTTGGTGTTTTATGCTCGTTCTCTAGTTTGCGGTATGATTTTCGTATAGAGATTGTTATTCTACCTAAATACCAGTTAACTATTCCACCAAGGCTTGATCCTAGTACTCCAAAAAATAACATAAGTAGTGGAGTGTAATACGACCTGAAATAAAGCATGGTATTGAACACAAAACCTTGATGTATGGGTAAAACTAACGACGATACTAGACTATCTGTGAATAACAGGAAGTAGTTTTCCATATGAGTTTACCAGGTTGTTGTACCATCTTCATTGTCAGAAATTGTAATCCCCATTTGTTTCAACTGGTCCCTTATTTTGTCTGCAGTATTATAATCTTTATTTTGTTTTGCTGCTCTTCTTAAATCTATCAATCTTTCTATTTCTTGATGACTCACACCAGCAGTAAACCACTCTTGATAACTTGACTCAAGAAGACCAATAAATCTGGCGCTCTTAACAAAACTCTCAGTTAATTTAAGCTTTTCACTTTCATTACTCATTTTGTTAATTTTTGCAGCCATTTCATGTAATATAGCTAGAGCTTCAGGAATGTTTAAGTCGTTTTTTAAAGCGTCTATAAAATCTTTAGAAATCTCTGCGTTACTTTCATCAATACTTATTGTATCTAAACCACGTAATAACCGATAAAATTTATTTAAGGTTTCCTGTGCATCAGAAATAACGTTTTCTGTCCAATCAAGTGGTTTTCTGTAGTGAGTTTTGAGCAGTGCATAGCGTATTACTTCACCCTTTATTCCACTATCTAGCAAATCTCTTACTTTGACTATATTAAATAAGGACTTGCTCATTTTCTCTTCATTTACTGTAAGAAAGCCGTTATGTATCCAGTATTTTGCAAACATTGATCCAGCAAATGCAGACTTACTCTGTGCAATTTCATTTTCATGGTGAGGAAATTGTAAATCTATGCCGCCACCATGAATATCAAAATCTTTGCCAAGGTAAGCATATGACATTGCTGAGCATTCTATATGCCATCCAGGTCTGCCCTCTCCCCATGGGCTATTCCAATAACTTGAAAGTTTGTAGTCAATATCATTTGCAGGCTTCCACAGCACAAAATCTCCAGGGTGCTTTTTATTTTCATTAACTTCAACTCTGCTACCTGGAACCAATTCATCAGTTTTTTTTCCTGATAAAGCACCATATTCATGGTAAGATTCTATATTAAAATACACGTGTTTGTCAGATTCATAAGCGTGGCCTGATTGCAGCAAATGTTCAATTAATTTTATAATGTAATCTACGTTTTCCGTTGCTTTTGGTTCGTATGTTGGTTTTTTACAATTTATGCTTTCCATATCATCATGAAAAGCTTTAATGTAATATGTGGTTATACTTTCTATGTTGCTATTTTTTTCACTTGCTGCATTAATTATCTTATCATCAATGTCGGTTATGTTACGCACATAGGTAACTTTGCCATAACAAAACTTAAGTAGCTGAAATAACACATCATACACAACAACAGACCGTGCATTGCCTATATGTGCTGTGTCATATACTGTTGGTCCGCAAACATACATTTTCACATGATCTTTATCGATAGGTGTAAAAAGCTCCTTTTTTTTTGTTAAGGTGTTGTAAAGCCTAACCATATACGAAGCTTTTGAGAAAAGAAAATGCCCCAATGATAAGTTGTGGCCCTTTGACTACTACAACAAGAGTAAGCAATAACCCACACAATGATATTAGAACTCCCAATATGGATAGAAACCCATCTTTACTCATGATACCAAGCGAAATAAGAGTCGTACCAATTGCAGGAATGAAGTTAGTAAGAGGTAGTGGAAGAGCTATTGATAACGCACAAAGCAGCATTATAAAAGCTAAAATTTTTTCACCGGGCCCATAGAAAATAAAAGACATTCTTGGTCTCATGAACTTTTCTATTTTTTTTAATGCTGGAGAAGTTTTCTCTACCACAAGAGCTAGTGTTGAACGCTGAAAAGACCTTCTTTCCAACCAATGCGGCATCCAAGGAGAATCAAATCCAAATAGAAGCTGCAGTGAGAATAAGATTAAAGGTATAGAAAGAATAGTTGTATAACCAGGTGGAACCGGTATAGGCACCGATAGCGGCAAGGAGAAGATGATTATTAAAATACCAAAACCACGCTCATGCAAAGCTGTTTTAATGTCAAACAAAGTTACTTTATCGCTATCATTGTTATTGGTATCTGCAACTTCTTTTAGAATATCAGAAGCTAGTTTTTTATCTTTAGTTAGTTTCTCACTTTTTTGCACAATTATCTTTTAATAAAATATTCCTCCTAAGCTAACATAGTTGTTGCTGTATTTCAATATTTGTTATTTATTTCATACCAATACTTCATCTCTTTCATTCTTTAACCTGACTAAGTTTTTAAACAGATGACATGCACTAAGGTGCATGTCACGAAGTATGAGGACGCTAACGATCTGGTTCGTTAGACGATAATTTTTCTGAGTCCTTAAGCTCCTGTTTAAGGTTTTTGATGCCTTTTCCTAAATCACCCATAACTTGCGGTAATCTGCCTGCACCAAACAGAACTAAAATTATTATTAAGACTAGAAACAATTGCCATGGTCCTAAACTCATTTTCACCTCCATTTAAAATATTGACCTTTAAATATTAAAACTTGACTGAAGTCAAGTAACACATAGATTATATCACCTTTATTTAATTATAAATCAAGGTTTTTTAATTATTTTATAACAATTCCAGACTAGATTATTTTCTTGCAGCGAATAAGTGGAAACTTTTCGCTTAACTGTAGAGTAGAAGAGAGCTCACTAAAAAACTTTGCTAGCGTATCATCTTGAGGCCTATGGTATATATCGCTAGAAACTCCTGATTGAATAATTTTACCATTTTTCATTACGTAGATAAAATCTGCAACTTTCAATGCTTCTTGCGGGTCATGAGTTACCATTAGCACAGGGATATTTTTACTTCTAAAAAGGGACAATATATGTTGTCTTATTCGGCACTTGAGCAGTATATCTAAATTAGAAAATGGTTCATCTAACAACACAACATCAGGGTTTTGTGCCATCACTCTTGCTATTGCAACTAATTGTTGCTGTCCTCCAGATAAGGCGTTAGGGTACATATTTTCGTATTTTTCTATATTGAGTAACTTCAAAATTTCCAATGCAATTAGGTGCTTTTCTCTCTTGGAAGAGCTGCGGATAGCAAAGGTTATATTTTCTACTACTGTTTTGTGAGGAAATAATGCAGAATGCTGAAAAATCAATCCGATATTTCTATGCTCTATAGCGACTGATGCCTTATTACTTGCAACTAACCTATCATTTATAAAAATAGTTCCAGATTTTGGATTTTCTATCCCCGCAATTAATTTCAAAATTGTTGACTTGCCACAGCCAGAATGCCCCAATAAACATGCAACATTTCCTTTCTTTACTTTAATGTTTATATTGCTTAAAGCAAAGTCGTTTTGATTGTTATAGAAATAACCAATATTGTTAACTAGCATTAATCTTACTTAAACCATGTTATTAAATATAATAGCATTATACTCAAGAAGTACAGAAATGTTTTTTGTCGTCATAAATTGGTTATGCAAGAAATCTAGAAAAGAAAGGATTTTTTGCTATAACTTTACATGAATGGTAGGAAACACGGGACTATAGCTCAGCAGGATAGAGCGTTGGACTCCTAATCTGAAGGTCGTGCGTTCGAATCGCACTAGTCCCACCACATTAAATTTCATGGAGATTTTTTTTCACAAATACGCACACCTTTTTTTGCGGTTTTAAGATATAAATTCCCTAATAATAAAACGGGTTTTGTGTCATTCCAGTACTCCTCTCTTATAATTTACGTGTTTAAGAATGACTTCTGCTAAACCTTTACTAATTCCAGGTACGTTTTGAATTTCAGCCAGAGAAGCTTTGCTTATATTTTTCACTGAACCAAAATAAGACATCAACGCTTTTTTTCTTTTGTTGCCAATGCCGGGTATTTTGCTTAATTGTGAAACTATAAACTGTTTATCGCGTTTTTTTCTATGTGAAGTTATCGCAAAACGGTGGGCTTCATTACGCAGCGATTGTAAGTAAAGCATGACTTTGCTGTCATTTGCCAGACTGAATTCTTCCCTGCCCAGCATATAAAATCTTTCATTTCCTGCGTTACGATCAGGACCTTTTGCCATACAAGCAAAAGGAACGTTTATATTCAATACTTCCAGTACATTCTGTACTATGGAAACATGTCCTGGTCCACCATCAATCAGTAAAAAATCAGGTATTATGCCTTTTATATTGCCGGAGAAACGTCTGGTTAGCACTTCCCTCATCATTTTATAGTCATCGCCTGAAAATTTTTCCTTTATAGTAAATTTTCTGTACTCACTTTTTAAAAAACCCTCCTGCCCTGCAACAACCATTACACCAATTTGTTGGTTTCCAAATATATGGCTATTGTCATAAACCTCAATACGCTTTGGAATATTTGGTAACAAGAAGATTTTGCTAAGCTCCTCAAGCTTTTCTAGGTTATTTCTATAATCGATAAGCTTCTGCTCTAAGCTATGCTGAGAGTTATCATAAACAAATTTCAATAAATCACGCTCTTTTTTATTCTTTGCATGCAGAACTTTTACTGGCTTTTGAGCAACCTTATATAGTGCTTGTTCTATAATTTCCTTATCCACAATAGAATCTGGAACGTAAATTTGTATTGGAGGTATGTTAGCTGAATTATAAAAATTGACCAAAAAGGTGGATAAAATTTCATCATTTGAGTGATCACCACAGTTCTCGGCAAAGTAAGGAGTGCTGCCGTAGTTGTCTTTATTTCTGAACGATAACACACTAATACATGCTAGATCCTCTTCACGTACAATACTGAAGAAATCTGCATCTTTTTCAAAAGAAAAATCCGTGTGCTGTATTTGAATTTGCTCAAGAAACTTTACCCGATCTCTATATATAGCAGCAAGCTCATAGTTTTCTTCACTGCTGCACTTTCTCATTGTGAAAAGTAACTGTTCTTTCACTTCCTTATTTCTTCCAAGCAATGTATTTCGTGCCTGTTTTACTGATTGGCAGTAGTCGTCTTTTGTGATTTTGTTTATGCATGGTGCTGAGCAGCGCTTAATTTGATATTCAATACATGGTCTTTTTGTTGAGGAAAAGTATTGATCTGAACATACTCTTAGGAGAAAAGCTTTTTGCAATGACAATATAGTTTGCTTAACAGCAGCGGCAGATGTAAAGGGACCATAATAATGAAACTCATTTTTCTTAAATTTGCCTCTATATTTTGCTATTCTTGGATAATCGTGCTTGGAAATTGTTATATAAGGATAAAATTTTCCATCCTTGAGCACAATATTATAAAGTGGTTTCAATGATTTTATTAGCTGTGCTTCAAGAAGCAGTGCTTCGATTTCATTCTCAGTGATGAATATTTCAACCTTAATAACCTGTAAGAGCATAACTCTAATTCGTTCAGAAAGGTTTTCGAATTGAAGGTAGTCGGATAATCTCGACTTTAAGTTTTTTGCTTTTCCAACATATAAAACTTTATTCTTATCTCCAACCATCTTATACACGCCACAGGACTGTGGAGATGATTTGATTTGTTCTTTATATTGCCTGAGCATTTATCCATTGCTTAACCTGTATGAGGTTAAAATCTGCTACTAAATGAAAGATGGAAACTACATTTTCAAGCAAAGATAATCTGTTTCTCCTCAGTTTATCAGAATCACAGTTAATCTTTACACTGTCCATAAACTGATTGATAAACGGAGCAAAACCAGCAAGTTCATCAAGTGCTACATTAAAGTGGTTATTTTTTATCGCTTGTTTTATGTTTTTACAAGCAGTTATAGCACAATTTGATAGCGCAATTTCTTCACTTTCAATCAAAAACCTCTTACCGTAAGATGCACTATAAGTAGTGCCATCACTTTTTCTTACTTTGCTCATCATGTTACTGACTCTTTTGTAAGTGCTTAGAATCTGTTCACCTTCTGGCGTACTAAGATAACGATCCAATATAACAGTTTGCTTTTCTGCTGTCAGCAGATCATTAATATCGATTTTATATAGTATTGAATCTACGACATCTTGTCTTATATCTCTATTTTTTAAAATAACCTTGAATCTTTCTAAGCAGAATTTAAATACTAATTCTGAAATTTGTTTTCTATTTGGCTTATCAGCTGACGTTGTATTTTTATTAAATAGAAGTTTTGAATATAAAGATACTGACTTGTCTATCAATAGCCTAATTGGAACATGCAAATTATTTTCAAGTATTGTCCTAATCATACCAATTGTCATTCTCCGCAAACTAAATTGATCATACGAACCAGAGATTTTTTCACCTGCTGCAATTAAACCAACTAAGCTATCCACTTTGTCTGCAATTGACACAGCAATTGCTGAAGGGGATTTAGGGCATTCTTGCTCCGATCTGATTGGCTTATAGTGTTCAGTTATAGCTTCCACTATTTCTTTATCTTCTTGAAAATAAGAAGCATAATATCCACCCATTACTCCTTGTAATTCTGGAAACTCTCTTACTATCGATGTTGCCAAATCAGCTTTTGCCAAATATGCAGCGCGTTCAACTTTTATCAGCGAAGCATGTGGAATAAATATAGCTATATACTTTGACAGAGCCGTAATACGCTTTACCTTTTCTCCAACGCTGCCAAGAGAAGCATGAAATAATATCGAACCTAATTTTTTGACATAATAATCTAGATTTTCCTTTTTATCTTGAGATATTAAAAATTGGGCATCAGCAAGACGTGCTTCTAATATTCTTTCGTGCCCTTTAACAACTTCACCATTGTTGACGTTGACAACAGTGACAAAGTGTGAAATTCTCTTTCCATTACTTAAAGCAAGGTATTTTTGTTGTGTATTAACTATACTAAGTATTACTTCCTTCGGTAATCCAAATGACTTTTCTTGATTTACTTCACCAAACAGCACGATTGGCCACTCTATAAGCCCTGTCAATTCATTTAGTAAATAATCATTTTTCTCAAGTTGTAAATTCTGCTCTTTTGTGAATTTATTAATCTGATCTAGTATAAATTGCTTTCTTTTGTCCATTTGGAGAATTACACTGTTTTTTTCTAGCAATTCAAAATAGTCTTTAGGTGCTTTAACAGTTAACGCTGTACCACTTGAGAGAAATCGATGGCCATATGTTGTGTTAGATGCTGTGATCCCTGCAAAAGACACAGGTATTATTTCGTCATTTAAAATGCATAAAATGTTTTTAATTGGCCTAACCCACCTTTCTTTTCCTTTGCCCCATCTCATACTTTTTGGCCAAGAGAAATTTTTTAATATTTCTCCTAGTTGATTTTTAAGAAACTCTTGAATGTTAAATGAGCAGCTTTCTCTTTTAATGAAGTAAAAATCCTCATTATTTACTTTTCGAACGAGCAAATCTTCTTCATTTTTCTGATATTTTCTTAAAAAACCTTCGATAGCACTTTTTGGTGCGTTAATGTTTGGTCCCTTAACTTCGTTATTGGAATCCTTTAGCTCCAAAGCATTTATGTTGTCGACAAATAGGGTAATGCGACGTGCTGTTACAAAAACCTCCATTGATGTAAATTTTACATTATTTTTGTTAAAAACATTGGCAATACAGCTCTTAACTTGAGTTACAGCTACATTCTGCATTCTCGGTGGTATTTCTTCTGAAAGGCACTCAAATAACAACTGCAACGACATACGCTATTTACTCATGTACAATTCACAACATTTTTTTGTCAGCTCTCTAACTCTACCAATATAAGCTGTACGTTCATTCACACCAAGCACACCTCTTGCATCAAGCAGATTAAGTAGGTGACTAGTTTTAATACATTGGTCATAAGCTGCCATTGGTAGCTCCTTTTCAATAAGGAACTTGCACAATTTTTCCGTATCTTCGAATTGCTGCTGTACCACTTTAGTATCATAATAATCTAATGCTAGATAAGAAAATTCATATTCTCTTTGTTTAAAAATATTTCCGTAAGTTACACCGTTATCGTTCCAAATTATATCGTAAACATTATCTACACCTTGTATGCACATTGCTAAACGTTCCAACCCATATGCCACCTCACCAGGAATCATCTTGCAGTCAATCCCTCCAACTTGCTGTATATAAGTAAGCTGTGTTACTTCCATTCCATTGCATGTAACTTCCCATCCAAGTCCTGATGCACCAACACTTGGGTTTTCCCAATCATCTTCAACAAACTTAATATCATATTTTTCTGTAGATATGCCAAGAACTTTTAAGCTATCTAAATAGACGTCTTGTAAATTATTACCAGATGGCTTTATTATAACTTGATATTGGTAATGTTGATACAAACGATTAGGATTATCACTATAGCGCCCATCTGCTGGCCTAATTACTGGTTGTAGATATGCAATTTTTGCCGGTTTTGTATCAATTGCAGACATAATTGTTGCAGGATGTAATGTGCCAGCACCAACTTCAGATGTGTATGAGTGAAGTATAACACATCCTTCACTAGCCCAAAAATCTTGTAACTCTTTTATTATACTTTGTAAGTTCACACAAATTTCACACTTTTTATACTAAATATATAAATAAATAAGTACTATTCAATACCTATTTTTTTAACAGTATCATGTAAAATAATCACCTAAAACTGCTGAACTTTCCCTCACATACTGAATTATGCTTTTATTTAGGACAATTGCATCATGCATAGTTAAATCGCAGAATATAAATGCTGTTAAATACAGTAAAATCACCGCATAAAATGTGTGAAAAATCCCCTCAAATGTAATTGACATTGCATTATTATAGCTGAGCTGTATTGAACTTATTGGCCATGGTTTTATCACTTCTACGACATTAAAAAATACGTAAGGTATCATAAGAAAAAAGAAAAAGTGCATAAAATCATTAAACCAAAATGGGCATTGAAACATCTGCTTACATATATTCCCATAGAGTTTACTTACAGCATAATAAATCGACATCATTGCCGGCATTGAAAGTGCTACAGTCAGTACTTGCCCTGACGCTATTTGTATTACTATTTCTTCACCACTGTTTGCTGAAGGGTCTTGAGCATGAAAAATAAATATTCCAATTAATTGCATTACTAACATAACTATTGCCAATTTTGTAAAAACAGCAGCTACGACTATTCCTGAGTCTGGCATTTTATATAGTAAGTATTCGCCTCCATATGTAAGAATTAATATAACATCGACAATAAATAATATTAAAAGAGAAGACCAATAGTTCTGCCAACTTGGTAAATATCCTATTCCTAAAAGAGAGCTTACTGTTTTAGCAGGAAAAACCTTGCCTAGCATCTTCCCCAAAAATTTAAAAAAAATCCCCATGTTCTAAGTAACACTTGGTTTATATTATTTATAATACTGTATTGTAATAGACTTATCAATAGCTTAAAACATGTATTGGAAGATTTTAGGTAATATGCAGCAACAGTAGAAGAACGTGCGCCAAAAATTTAATAATTTTATAGGGCTTATGCACTTAAATTTTTTGCAATATCAAGTGCAGCGTAAGTGAATATTGCACTTGCACCCGCACGTTTGAAACCAATCAAAGATTCATAAATCACCTTGTCATAATCTAGCCAGCCATTATTTGCAGCAGCTTTTATCATTGCGTACTCACCGCTTACTTGGTAAGCAAAAATCGGAAAATTAAACTTATCACTTGCTGTTTTGATAATATCCAAATATGGCATACCTGGTTTAATCATAATAAAATCTGCACCTTCATTTATATCCATTTCAATTTCGCACATTGCTTCGCGCGCATTTTTATAATCCATTTGATAACCACTTTTGTCTATAGAATGTGATAGCCCACATGAACCAACGACTTGCCTGAATGGAGCATAGAAGCTAGAGCAGTATTTTACTGCATAAGATAATATTAATACGTCTTGAAAATTGTTATCATCTAATGATTTTCTGATTCTTCCTATTCTACCATCCATCATATCAGAAGGAGCAACTACATCACATCCTGATGCTGCTAAAGCAAGTGCTTGCTTACATAATATCGACACGGTTTCATCGTTTTCTACATCCATCTGATTATCTTTTAAAATGCCGTCATGGCCGTGAATAGTGTATGAATCCAATGCAATGTCTGCAATAATACCAATTTCAGGTACCTTTAATTTTACAGCACAAATTGCTCTGCAGATTAAGTTGTCAGAATTATATGCTTCCTCAGCGTTTTCAGATTTTAGTTTACTATCAACTACAGGAAAAATTGCAACAGCATTAATTCCTAAATCTTTAGCTTCCTTAACTATAGACACTAATCCATCTATTGAATAACACTTTACATCTGGTAAGCCAGAAATTGGTTCAGTTGTTTCTTCTCTGTCATGAACAAACAGAGGAAGAACCAGATCGTTTACTGATAAACTATTTTCACTTGTTAAATTGCGAACCCATTTGCTCGAGCGCCTGCGTCTTAATCTTGTATTTGGGAAATTAAACATTGGATCCAGGCAAATTCCCAGTAAAGAGCAACACCCCTGAAATGAGTATTACCCAAAGCACCGATATTGGTAGAAATACTTTCCAACCAAGGCGCATTAGCTGATCATATCGATAACGAGGTATTGTTGCTCTAATCCAAATAAATACGAATAAAAGTATAATTATCTTCAAAACGAACCAAATTAAACCTGGAATTTTATAAAGCAAACCAAGTTCTAACGGAGGATACCATCCTCCTAGAAAGAATATCGTCATCATAGCACTTGCTAGAATCATATTTGCATATTCTCCAAGAAAAAAGAGGGCAAAAGGCATGGATGAATATTCAACGTTATATCCAGAGACTAGCTCTGCTTCAGCTTCTGGTAAATCAAATGGGTGACGATTAGTTTCTGCAAGCAAAGAAATAAAAAATATTATTCCTATAGGCATTAGTAGTAAATCAACCCAAAATGGCATATTGTGTTTCGCTACCACCATCTCTCCAAGATTTAATGTTCCAGTGGTAATAACGACTGCAGCAACTATTAAGCCTATTGAAACTTCATATGAAATCATCTGAGCAGCCGACCGTATAGCACCAAGAAATGCATAATTAGAATTGCTTGACCAGCCTGCAATAATTACGCCGTATACTCCCAGCGACGATATAGCTAGCACGTAAAGCACTCCAACATTAATATTTGCTATAACCTTAGGAATAACTACTTGCTGGCCATTTTCTACAATTACTTCAGCACCAAACGGTATAACTGCCCAGGCAATTAATGCCAAGATAAAGGTAAGCATTGGAGCCATAATGAACAGTATGGTGCTCGCTCTAAATGGTATTATCGGCTCTTTAATCAGTAGCTTAATAGCATCTGCAAATGGCTGCAATAGCCCAAAAGGTCCAACTACACTCGGGCCGTGCCTCAGTTGAATTGCAGCAAGGACCTTACGCTCAAAGTATGTCAAATATGCAACTGAAAGTAGTAGCGGTACTAAAATAAATAAAATATTAACTAGCGTGTTCATAAAAAGCTTTAGTACAATCTGCCATTATTTTTGAAGCGCGACTTATTGAATCCGTCATATAAAAATTACACTCCTTTAAAGTAAAAGGTGTATTACTTAAATTTATTTTACCATTGCTGATTGGTACCCATGTGTTTTTTATCACTTGATCAGCATTTCTAAACTGTGGACCGATAGTATCTAATTTTTTTCTCACGTCAAATAAACTATCATATGGTAAGGAGAGATCCAAATATTGCGAGAGATTTTTAATAATTAACCAGTCCTCCTTTGCTTCACCTGGAGGAAATACAGCTAAATTTGTTCTTTGCACTCGACCTTCAGTGTTTACATAAGTTGCATATTTTTCTGTATATGCAGCACCAGGCAAGATAACATCTGCCACATGTGCACCCTTATCACCGTGATGACCTTGATAAATTACAAATGTGTTTTCTAACTTTGATGTGTCAATTTCATCTGCACCAAGAAGATAAACAACTTCTATTTCACCACTTTCTGCATGTTCCAATATTTGATTAATATCCCTTTCGCCTTTTTTAGGAACAAACCCAATATCTAGCCCACCAACTCTTGCTGCAGCTTTATGCAGCATATTAAAGCCATTCCAGTCATCTCTGACCATGTTAAATTTTTCTGCAATTTTGCCAGCTAGAACTAGAACTGATTCAGAATCGTCTCTTACTAATGCATCTTGACCGATAATCAGCATAGGGCTCTGAGCAGCACTCAGCAGCTTACAGAACTTATGATTTCCATTTGCTATTTCACTCAAAATATCAGGATTATCGCCCAATTTCTCAACATGATACAAATATTCAATGTTAGGACCAACACTTGCAACAGGAAAGTTGCCCTGTAAATATCTCTTTCTCAATCTTACGTTAATGATCGGTGCTTCTATCCTTGGGTTTGTATTTATAAGCAGACACAAATCCGCATTCTCTATACCTTCAATAGTGGTATTGAACACATACGATCCACGATTATTTGGTATAAGTTTTGCACCATCCTGCCTGCAATCTATATTTCCCGAGCCGAGCTTCTGCATCATTTCTTTAAGTAGAAGCATAGACTCACAATCTGCTAAATCACCTGCAATTGCAGCTATTTTATTTGATTTTGTATTCTTTAATTTCTTTGCAGCAACAGTTAATGCCTCATTCCAATCAACTGGGGCTAATTTACCATCTTTTTTTATATAAGGTCGATCAAGACGCTGAACTTTTAGTCCATCATAGGCAAAGCGGGTTTTATCTGATATCCATTCTTCATTTACCTCTTCGCTCAGCCTTGGTAATATCCTCATAACCTCCGGGCCACGATAACCAACTCTAATTGCGCTACCCACAGCATCTAGCACATCTATAGTCTCACAATGTGATAGCTCCCATGGACGCGCTGTAAAGGAGTAAGGCTTTGAAGTTAAAGCTCCTACCGGGCAGAGATCTATGATATTTCCAGATAATTCAGAACTAATATGCCTTTTTATGTAAGTGCTAATCTCTACATTTTCTCCCCTTCCGATTCCTCCAAGTTCATTTGTACCTGCAACATCAGACAAAAATCTAACACACCGAGTGCAATGAATGCATCGATTCATCGCAGTCTCAATCAGTGGTCCGAAGTGTTTTTTTGGCACAGCCCTCTTATGCTCATCAAGTCTGCTGGTTCCTTTCCCATAAGCCATCGTGATATCTTGCAAATCGCATTCACCACCCTGATCGCAAATTGGGCAATCAAGCGGGTGGTTAATTAGCAAAAACTCAAGCACACCTTCACGTGCTTTTTTAACCTTAGGGGTATCAGTGTGAATAACCATCCCTTCTGCAACTGGCATTGCACAAGAGGCTACTGGTTTTGGAGGTCCACCCTCCACTTCAACCAAACACATTCTGCAGTTACCAGCAATTGCTAAACGCTCATGATAACAAAAACGTGGAATTTCAACGCCCACGACTTCACAAGCTTGAATTATAGTGAGCCCATGCTCTACTTCACATTCCTTAGAATTAATAGTAACTTTAACCACAACTATTATACAGCTTCCCACTTTATAGGATTGCCGCTTACCTCATCTTCAACCAGATTGCCGTTGTCATATTGAGCAGACATATAATTCATGCGCGAATCACGATCTATATATCTAACAGGTTTTACCGGTTTATCTTTATACATTTTTTGCTCAGCTTTCTTACGCTGAGTAGGGTTATTTTTACTAGCTGTCTTTGCTTTCCCACCTGCTGCCATATAAACTCCTAAAAACTTTTCATTCTATTTTAACACTTAAGTATATAGCGTCAATATTTAATAACTTTAAAATTTCAATAGATCTCTTATTATAATCATTTTACAATCATTGTTTAAATAAAAAGTTACCCCTTGATGCCATTCCAGCGCATGACGCACAGCTGTACGAACATTGCAATTTGCAGGCAATTTGCGTGGCAGATTCAAGTAGCTGACACTGGTTCCCATCCAAGACAGCAGTAGCCCTTTCGGTGTTATTTCAGTGCTTGACACTGAAATCCAGGTTTTGATTGGATACTGAGTTGGTAAGCATAAAAGTGTAGCTAACGCGAGCTCTACGTCATACCGCGATTCATTCGCGGTATCTCAAAGCATAGATCCCGCTAACAAGTAGCGGGATGACGGTTGTCGTTTAGCCATAAATATTAAGAAATTTACTAAATGAAAAAAAAGGCAAAAGAAGCCCTGGGGTTATTATCTGCTTTAAAATATTGGCGTTTTTTATGTTTTAAACGCTTGACAAGCGAGATTCAGCCGCTTTTAATTGCAACTAACTTACGCTGCAAATGTTTAAGAAATTTACTAAGCAGAAAAAAAGACAAAGAATCCCCGAGTTAGCTAGTCTTTTACTATCTCTGTCGAGTATTGGCATTTTTTGATGTCTTGTAACGCTTTATAAGCGCGTTCAGCTTATTTAGATAAAAATCTAGATGTAGATGAAGTTTTGTAAAGACATACAGTATCTATATACTGCAAAAAATTGAACATAAGACGCCGATACATTAAGTAATCCTTACCTTTTAATCTGCAGATTGGCGAAAGCAAATACAATAGCTTCACTGTTATGATAAGGGGGCTGGCGAAGGGTGTCAAGGAAGTTTTTTCGTTTCTAACGATTGTTAACATGCTGCAAAAACTATGCAAGAGGTCTACCACTTTATTAGGTATTTGTGCAGTTATTGGTGTTATCAAGATACTCCCTAATCTTCTTCAAGTCCTCCCAGGCTAAACGTTTTTGTGCCGGTTGGCGAAGTAGGTAAGCTGGATGAAATATAGCGGCTGTGGTGATTGAATTGGACAAATATTGGTTAGTGTACGTATGAAATCTGCCACGCAAATTCGATATAGTTTTTGTGCTGTCAAGAAGGCTATAACATGCGATTCCCCCGACCAAAATTAAAATTTGTGGTGAAACTAGTGCAACGTGTTTTTCGACAAATGGTCTGCACATATCAAGCTCTAGGTCGGTTGGCTTTCTATTGCCAGGTGGGCGCCAAAATACGGTATTGCTTATATAAACTTTGGTGCGATCAAGATTGATTGCATTTAACATTTTATCGAGCAACATTCCACTTGCACCACAAAATGGTATGCCTTGAAGGTCTTCATTTGCTCCTGGAGCTTCACCAACGAGCATAATTTTTGCATTTGGATTACCATCGGAAAAGACAGTATTAGTTGCAGTTTTTTTTATCTCACAACCTTCAAATGACTTTACTGCACTTCTTAATTCATCCACACTACCACATTTACCTGCAAGTTTCCTTGCTTCAATTATCCAATCACTTGGAAACATGTCTTTTCCATCTTTAGTGTCACCCCAGTGCGTATCTGCATCTTTCTTCTGGGTCCCAGTTTGGATAACAGAGGGTTGCACACTCTCTTTGCTCTCCAATTTTTTTTCCTCTTCACCCTCCATTAGTGTGCAATCAACGCCCACTTCATGGTAAAATTTTAATAATTCTAGGTCTTTATTGCTCATATTGCTTTTTAATCTTTTGTGCTTTTGTCATCGCCATATCATACTTTAATTTAGATAAATGTCTAATATATAATATGCCGTTTAAGTGATCTAATTCATGCTGAATACACCTTGCAAGCCAACCACTAGCTTTTAGTGTTTGTTCTTCATTATCTAAGTCTTTATATTTCACAGTTAGATACTTTGGACGCTTAATTTCATGACTTTGCTCTGGAATTGAAAGGCATCCTTCCTTGAGAATTACTTGTTCATCGGATAATTCTGTAATCTCAGGATTAATCATGTAAAATTTGCCAGTTGAGCCATATCCTGCTGGCTCATTTTCAATTGTTTCTAGCTGAATATCCATAACAAAAATTCTCTTTAACACTCCAACTTGCACTGCAGCAAGGCCAAGACCTTCTGCATCATACATAGTTTCGAACATGTCGTTTACTAATTCTTTAATTTTATCGTTTATATCTGTTACTTCACTGGCACGTGTGATTAGTCTTTCATCAGGGGCAATTACAATTGGTAATATGGACATAAAAATTATCATTCTATGTTTTACTTTTCCTTTTGTCCAGAATTTAGTGTATATTAAAATGTTGCTATATCTATAATAGAAATATAAATTATTAAAGAAAGCTACAATTTAAATGAAATTGCGTAATAAGGTTAACTAATGTACTCTGCAGTAATAGCAAAACCAAAGAGAAATGTTTTTGCTGTTTTAGACATAGGTACAACAAAAATTATCTGTCTAATCGTTAAGATAAATGGCAACTTCAGCTATAAAGTAACAGGAACGGGTTATAAGATTGCAGAAGGTGTAAACGGTGGATCAATAACTAATGTAAAACACGCAAATTACTCCATCTCATCAACTATAGGTTTAGCTGAACAAGTATCAGAAGAAACCATAGATCAGATATATGTGAACATTGCTGGATGTGGCATCTCATCTTTCAATGTACATAATGAAATTATTGCAGCTAACCATGAGATTTCTGAGCGTGATATAAGACGTTTAGTTTTTCAAACATTTGAGAAATATATTGAAGACAATGTTATCATTCACAATATACCACTAAAATATCACTTAGATGACATGACTGACATAAAAGAAGTTGTTGGATTGTACGGAAAAAGACTATCTGCTGATGTTAATGTTGTCACTGCTTCGCGTCCAGCGCTTACCAATATTGAAAACTGTATTACCAATAATGGTGGATTAAATATGGCAGGTTGTATTGCTTCTGCATATTCTGCAGGTCTTGCGTGCCTCAGTGAAGATGAAAAAGAGCTCGGGACTGCTATTGTTGATATAGGCGGTGGGTGCACTGCAATTGGAATTTTCAAAAGAGGGAAACTTGTGTATGCAAGCAGCGTTCCAATTGGTGGCGTTCATATCACTCGAGATATTGCTTACGGGCTATGCACAAGCATAGAACGTGCAGAGTATATAAAAATACTGTATGGTAGCACTATCGTAACTTCAATAGATGAGAACGAATATATTACAGTCCAAAATAGTGAAAATGATGAACCTACTCAAGTATTCAAATCTGAGCTTATTAACATCATAAGACCAAGAGTTGAAGAAATACTTGAAATGGTAAGAGAGCAATTTCAAGAGCAGAAAGATCCAATTAATAAAGTAGTGATCACAGGTGGAACTAGTCAACTTACAAGCATGAAGGAAATTGCAGGCTATATATTCAATAAACAAGTTCGAATTGGGTCCCCTGAATCTCTCAGTGGCCTTGATGGCGAATATGATAAAAATCCTGTATTTTCTGCTGCTATAGGTTCTATAAAGCTAATAGTTGACACTTTTTATAAAAATAACTCTGGTATGTTAGGACAAGATGGTAAAATGAGTAAATTGTATAATTGGGTTAAATCAAAAGTTACAGTTTAATTTTACTGAATGAAATTCTTATATCTATCAAAGGAAACATTATGAATAAAAAACATTGTTTCAAAATTAATAAATTGGTTCGTGATCATACAACTGAAATTATACGTTCCCATGGAATTATTGTTTATGAGAGGGTGATGGAAAAAGATGAATACATTGAACGTCTCAAAGATAAACTTTTAGAAGAAGCAAAGGAAGTTATTGCCTCTAAAACTCCAGATGAAAATCTTGAAGAGTTAGCCGATTTACTTGAGGTCATACATGCATTAGGCAAAGAAAGTGGACTATCAATAGAACAAATTGAAGAAAAGCGTATCTCTAAAAAACAAGAGAGAGGTGGTTTTGAGAATCGTATCTATAATACTTACATTGAGGTGAATTCTAAGAGCATCGATTACTATCACAAAAAACCTTCAGATTATCCTGAGATAATAGTTGTATAGTTCAGATTATTAAATAGACTTCTTGCTTGACCACCTTTCATACAAATGACTTGACGCTAGGATCCATAGGGCTTATTTTCATAATACGCAAAGTTATTACATTTATGTACTGCAAGTAAGCGTACCAATTATAATAAGACATGGAAAATATGAACATAACTATACACTCACAAGAAGATTTTGAATTTATGCGCAAGGCTGGCAGGCTTGCTGCTGAAACTCTTGATTTCATTGCACCGTACGTAAAGGTAGGGGTGACAACTAATGAATTAAATGATCTATGCCATGACTTTATAATTAATGCAGGTGCAATTCCAGCACCACTAAACTATAGGGGGTATCCAAAATCAATTTGCACTTCAAAAAATGCAGTTGTGTGCCATGGTGTTCCCGATGATAAACCGCTTAAAGATGGAGATATTTTAAATATTGATGTCACGGTGATTTTAAATGGTTGGCATGGTGATACAAGTCGCATGTTTTGGGTTGGCAAACCATCAATCAAAGCAAAACGTTTATGTGATGCTACTTATAATGCGTTGATGGAAGCAATCAAACAAGTTAAGCCCGGCAATAAGTTAAATGAAATAGGGCTTGCTATAGAGAAATATATTAGAGATTTTGGATATTCTATCGTACGCAGCTACTGCGGACATGGTATAGGAAAAGTCTTTCATGCTCCACCAAATGTAGTGCATTTCTATGATCAAGATGAAGATCTTGTCTTAAAGGAAGGTATGTTTTTTACAATAGAGCCAATGATTAATGCTGGAAAACATGAGACTCTGCTCAGTAAACTCGATGACTGGACAGTAACAACACGCGATCTTTCACTTTCTGCTCAATTTGAGCATACACTTGGAGTGACAAAAGATGGTGCTGAAATATTCACATTATCACCTAAGAATTGGCATTTCCCACCTATAATTAGATTTTTTTAAATTCTGCTATACTGCAACTATACTTGGTTTACTTTGGGTGATTTTGAAGAAAGCTCACCCTTAATTTGCGATATAGCAACTAGCCCAATTAATGCACAGAAAATCATGTAAAAACTAGCTGAAGTCTCTTGTCCTGTAACCTTGATAATTGTTGTGCATATAAATGGTGCAAGGCCGCCAAAAAATCCAGCAGCTATATTTCTTGATAAACCAAATCCACTGTACCGAACCTTTGTTGGAAATAATTCGCACATAAGTGCACTGACAGGACCAAGCGATGCAGCTATTGGAATTATAAAAAGAATGTGTGCCAGCAAGTAATTGCTACTACATAACATTGAAAAAACTGGATAACTCACTATTACAAAAGCTATAAATGCAAACTTCATAACTTTTTCTCTTCCTACCTTATCAGAAAGTATTGCAAACAATACTGTCAATCCTCCGAGCGCAATTTGACTCAGTATTTCCACTATATGATTAAAATGAGTATTTACTGTTAATATTTTATTCGTAAGCACATTGAAAAATACCAGATATATGTAAAGAGATGAGTTTTCAACTATATCAACCCCAACTGATATCAGAAAAGGTTTTTTATAGCTATTTAATAACTCTTTTAATGGCAATTTAGATGGATTTTTCTGTCTTTTATACTCTGGGCTTTCATCAAGTATATATCTCATATATATGCTAATTAATCCCATTGCTAAACTGAAAATGAAAGGTAATCTCCACCCCCAAGATTCAAAATCAGATACTTTTTTGCATATGAGTACCGCTATCAAGCTTAATACTGAACCAAAAATTGCGCTTAATACTTCAATGCTGCCAAAAAATCCTTTTTTGTTTTTAGGAGCATGTTCTATTAAAAATGGTGCATTTCCTGCTTCTCCTCCAAGAGATATACCCTGCAATAACCTTAAACAAACTACCAGCATTGATGCTAGTATTCCAATGCTTTGATAACCTGGAACAAAAGCAATTAATACGGTTGATAGAGTCATTAATATAATCGAGAGCAATAAGGCAACTCTTCTGCCATGCTTATCACCAATGTGACCAAATATAGCAGCACCGACTGGTCTCATTAAGAAACCCACTGCAAACACTCCAAAAGCTTTCAATACGCTGGTTAGTTGATCATCCGATGGAAAAAACACACTACCTATTATGTTTATTAAGTGGCCAAAAAGCATGTGGTCATACCACAATAAAGTGTTACAAATCAAACTTGAAAATATTACTTTTGTTATTTGCTGCATAATTTTCTATAGTTTGTTTAGTATTTAGTAATATACATTACTTTTTTTTATATAATAGAAAAATTTGAACATCATATTAATAATAGCATCTTATTAAATCTTAATATTTTTATATCATTGACTATATTCAAGTGTTTTTATATTATTGCCTATATACTTCCATATGTTTTAGTGGGAAGTTATTTTTATTTGTATGCACAGAGTCTCTTGATGGAGCACTATGACACACACTCCAGTTTTGTTAAAAGAGATGCTATCACTACTATCACCGCAGGATGATGGTATATATGTGGACGCCACATTTGGAGCTGGAGGGTATAGCAAAGCAATATTGGAGTCAGCTGATTGCAAAGTATATGCAATTGATAGAGATGAAACGGTAACTAAGTTTTATGATGATTTAAGCATTAGATATCCCGATAGAATAAAACTATTTATTGAGAAGTTTAGTAATGTTAAAAATTTATTAGATAGCAACAATATTAAAGGTATCGATGGAATAGTTTTTGACATCGGAGTTTCATCTATGCAGCTTGATAACGGAGATAGAGGGTTCTCATTTTTACATGATGGTCCACTCGATATGAGTATGGATAACTCTTCTTATATAAACGCTTCAACGTTTGTTAACGCTTTACGCGAAGAAGAAATCGCAAATACTATATATAACTACGGAGGCGAACGTCATTCTCGCAAAATCGCAAGAGCAATAGTAAATGCACGGAAGAAGAAAACTATCAAAACTACATTTGAGCTTGCGGATATTGTACGTTCTGTGGTGTTTCGTGGAAAAAGCAAAATTGATCCTGCAACCAGAACATTTCAGGCAATCAGAATATGGGTAAACGATGAGCTGGGAGAACTTGAAAAGGGCATTAAAGCTGCATCTGAGATTTTAAGTGAGAATGGCAAATTAATTGTCGTCACCTTTCATTCCTTAGAAGATCGTATAGTCAAAACTTTTTTTAAAGATTTATGTGCTACTGATTGCAAGACATTCTCTCTTCTAAATAAAAAAGTGATCGAAGCAAGTATAGAAGAAGTAAGTGCAAATCCGCGTTCACGCTCAGCAAAACTAAGAGCTATACAGAGGTTGTCATGAGAACTTTCTGCATCATCTCAATAGTTATGTTTTTTCTTAGCATTGTAGGACTATTTAAGGTAAAATTACATGTTCAGTCATTAAATAGAGAGCTAATAAAAATAAAAAGTGAAATTAATTTAGTGCAAAGTGATATGAAAGTTTTACAAGCAGAATGGAGCTATTTGAATAATCCAAAAAGGCTTGCAAGTCTTGTAAAGAAATACCTGAAAAATAACTCTTTAATACTGGCTAGCCAGGTTAAAAATCTTGACTCTTTAAATGGCCGCAGTGTGCTAGCACAACTTAAAATCCATGATCAACAGTGAGATTAAGTCTTATTTTTTACAGATGAGCACATCACAATAAAACTTACTTTGTATCCGTTCAGGATAG
Organism: Wolbachia endosymbiont (group A) of Yponomeuta plumbellus; assembly: GCF_947251575.1. NCBI lineage: Bacteria > Pseudomonadati > Pseudomonadota > Alphaproteobacteria > Rickettsiales > Anaplasmataceae > Wolbachia > Wolbachia endosymbiont (group A) of Yponomeuta plumbellus. The sequence continues at coordinate 163,910 of NZ_OX366353.1, forward strand.
CGGCAAGGTAGTATAACCATAGAGTAAAAGTGAGTTTACAACAAATGGTGTCATCCCAGTGCTTGACACTGGGATCCAGCCTTTCCATAATCATCAAAAACATTGTATTTTAACGTAAAACAGCTATTTTTATGCTTACCAACTTAATAAAATTCCTGGATCCCAGTGGGCTTTGTTGCATCGCTAGCTATGATGGATTAAAGATAAAAAAAGGTGGAGAATATCAGTAGCTTATTATTCTGGTATTTATAACAAGAACGGTCAGTGAATACCTAAATTTGAGTAAAAGAAATTTCACTACCATTTACCAATCCGGCTAAAATTCAAGAATTTCAATGCTTTAGCTATTTTCAATAGAATTAAATTTATTAATATAAATAACAAATTACTATTCTTAAATTTGATCAGATTGATTGCAAAAAAAAACAAGATTTTCAATAAGTTGCTTATAATCCTAACTATAGTTAGCCTTTCATAAGTAGCGATGCAACAAAGCCATCCCAGTGTCAGCTACTTTCATGACACCATTTGCTGTGCAGTTTACCTTCAAAAATGAATGTTCGTACAGCTATGGAATGAATCGCGGTATGACGTAGCTTCGCTATAGGCAATGAAGGAAATATTAACTATACTTCTTTTTACCATTGTTTATATTTCCTATTCACATATATTAATATTTTACTCACTTAAAGTAAGCTAACTACCGTTATTAATATTTTTGTAATAAAAATTGTATATGGTGCATGTAATCAAATTAAGAGGAAGATTGTGGAAATTACGCCATCAATAAAAAAAGAATTGAAGCAAAGTACTCTATATGTTTGCCTAGAAAAATGCAAAAGTGCATTTTGGTTTATCTTTTGGTTTAGTGCGGGAATCAATTTATTAATGTTATTCCTACCACTTTATACCTCTCAAGTGCTTGATCGGGTGATATCGAGCGAAAGTGTATCAACACTAACTATGCTGACAATTATCACTTTATCTGCATTTGCATGTTCTGCAATGCTTGAAACTTGTCGATATTTAGCCATGGCAAAAATAGGTGATTGGATCGATAAAACTGCAACACCAGATCTGATAGTAAGGTCAATCAGGCTAACGTCAGTGCAGAGCTCAACTTCAAGTGGTGAAGCAATACGAGATCTCGGAGTGATAAAAAATTTCATTACAGGAAATGGTATATTCTCACTGTTTGATACTCCATGGTCGTTAATTTACCTTGTTGTGATTTTCATGATACATACCTCCACGGGTTTTATAGCTATTACTGGAATTATTATATTAGTCTCTATGGCAATATGGAATGAACTTGCCACTAAACGAATATTACAAGAAACCAACGAAGAAACTATACGGAATATCAATGCTATAGATGTTGCAACAAGAAATGCAGAAGTGGTTGAAGCTATGGGCATGTCAGAATTCATAGTCTCTGATTGGTGTAAACGAAATGATCAGAACCGAGCAATGCAAATTAAAGCACAAAATCGCTCTAATGTAATTACTGGAATCACTAAATTTTTGCGCTCAACTCTGCAAATATCAGTGATTGGAACAGGTGCATTACTTGCAATCACAGCTCATAAGACTGCCGGTAGCATCATCGCTGCTTCAATTTTAATGGGTAGAGTATTAGCACCATTTGATGCTGCGGTTCATACTTGGAAGTTTTTAAATCAGGCTAGAATGTCATATGGAAGGCTACAAAGACTTATATTAACATCGCCAAAAAGAGAGCAAACGATGGCTCTACCAGAACCTGAAGGAAAATTGGAATTTGATAGAGTATTTTTTACTCCTTATGGAAGCAATAAGCCGACAGTAAAAGGAATATCATTCATTATAGATCCTGGAGATGTAGTTGGTGTTATTGGTGCAAGTGCTTCTGGTAAATCCACTATCGCAAAATTAACTGTTGGTGTATGGAAGCCAATATCTGGTGTAGTCAGACTAGATGGCGCTGATGTATATACTTGGAATCGAGAAAATTTTGGTAATTATGTTGGCTACTTACCTCAGGATATTGAGTTATTTAACACTAGTGTCAAAGCTAATATTGCTCGCATGAGGCCAGATCCAAATCCTGAAGAAATAATCAAAGCAGCAAAAATTGCAGGAATACATGAACTAATACTAAGCTTACCAAATGGATATGATACAACAATAGGAGGTCCTGGAGGAGTAACGCTCTCTGGCGGCCAAAAACAGCTTCTTGGACTTGCCAGAGCTTTTTATGGTCACACAAAACTTTTAGTACTTGATGAACCAAACGCTAACTTAGATAGCAATGGAGAGGCATGCTTAATTAATGCAATTGGCATTGCAAGAAAACAAAATACTACTACTGTTATCATCACTCACAAGCTACCGTTATTGTCCGTAGTTGATAAGGTGATCCTCATGTCAGATGGTGTCATTTACGCTATGGGACCAAAAGATGAGATTTTGAGCAAATTAGTTGCTCCATCATCAAGTACCACAGAAGATGAGCGCTCTTCAGCAAATGGTTAGTTTATAGCCTTTCTTATAATAGTCCGAATGCGATAAGATATGTGTTTATGGCTATAGCAGGCCAGTAGCATATTACGGTCTGTTCGGATTATTGTAAAAAGAGCTATACTTACAATAAATTCTGTATCTGAAATAACAACTGTTCCAGAAAAATATATATTTCTTTACCATTAGAAATAATATTACAAGAATAGTAAATAGATTAATAACTCTTATTAATTAAAGTCAATCGGCAGATATAGCCAAAGTGGCTTAAGTTTACCTACAATTTGAAAAACAACAAATTCGTCTTAATGAATTTTCTTAATTTGTTATCTAAATAACTTAATATTAGTGGTAATTTTATAAAAAAATTATAATATAAATAATGTTGCTGCGAAAATTTATAACAATATTTCCCTCTAACGTTTAATGAATTTCAATAAATTGCCTTTTTAATTCTAGATAAGTATATGCTTTGTTAATATGTTTAGTTCAAAATCCAAAAGTAAGTTTATGCTTTCTATTGGAGAAGAAGGCATAATGTTACTATATTTTAAAAATAATACTTTAAATAAAAGGTATTTTGTTAAGGGCAAAAACGATAAAGCAGTTTCCGATTTAATTTCATGTCTTTCGTCAGATAAAAAAGCACCTTTATACCTGGTGCTTAATCATGCAGATCAAAATTACTCGCTACAGTTTATTACAAGGACAAACAAGATTAGTGCCTATCTATCAGCAAAAACAAAGATGGAGCATTTTTCTCGTAATAATGACATAAGTTCAGTTTTTTTGGTTGAGAAGCCAAACAAATTCAATCAAAACTGGTGCTATCTTCTTGTTTCATCAAAAGCAAAGCATTTAGTAGAATATTGGTTGAATGTGTTTATTGAGATAGGCTCCAACTTTAAGGGAATATTAATGTTTCCTATAGAAATAAGTAATATAACAAAAAAGATTCTACATAAAGATCCTAATAATTGGAAAATTATAGTTGCTGCAACTAAAACGGGAGGCTATAGACAAGTGGTTCTTAAAGAGAATAAAATGGTATTTACGCGCTTAACATCATTTACTAATGATAATTTACCAGGAATTATCGCTGGTGGAATATATCAGGAAGTGCAAGATACTATTCGATCCTTAACTAAGTTTGGGTTTGAAAAAAATAACCCTATCGACCTTTGTATCATAGTGTCAGAAGATATCAAAGCTAGTTTATCAGTCATAAATTTTTCAGAGAACAGTGTGAACATATTAACTCCATATGAGTTAGGCAAACTATTAGGAGCAGAACTAGCTATAAGTGAAAAAGATAACTTTTGCGATACCATAATTTTGTTTCATAGCTTTAAGAATAAATTAGCAGCTATTTTTAATACAAAGGAAACTAAAGAATTTTATCTATTCAATTACCTTTATTTAAACTCTCCTCGAATTTTTCTATACTTCGCCCTGGTTTTAGTTATAACAAACACCCTTTGTTTGCTAAATTTGTATTCAAATTTCAATGTCGCTGATAATTTATCAGCAAAGCAGAACACCTTAAATAACCAATTAACAAAACTTAGCCAAAGCTATAATGTAAAAAAAATAGATGAAATTTATGATTTTATTAATATCAATAATATTTTATCAAAAATAGAATACTCTCCTCTTACACAAGTTAAGTATGTAGAAAAGTTAAAAATACCAGGTATAGAGCTTCGATCATTTGAATGGAATTATAATGAGGCAAAAAGTTATATTACCACAACTTTAAAGTTTAATTTTCAATCCGGTAAAAATATTTCTCATCAATACGAGAAACTACGAAAAAATTTAAACGATAATTTTCGTACCTATGACATTAATATTTCTAGCTTACCTGCTGCTAAAGAGCAAAATCTATCTATTGATGTTGAAATAGGAGAGGCAATGTAGATTAATGACTATCTCTCAATTAAAAAGAAAAGCTACAATTCAGTTTATATCGTATTTGTTATTATCTGTTGGATTAATAGGGTTATTAACATATGTTGTTATCTATAACGAAAAGATTTATAATAAAAACCAAATTGCGATTGATAAAATACGTTCTATTAATTTACAGATTACTGGAATTCAAAAAAAGGAAGTTGTTCTAAATAAAAACCTAGATTTATGGAAAAAAATTTCTTCTTCAAATTTACATAGTAGCAGATACATTGCAAATTTAAATTTCGAGCTTAGCAAGTTATATAAAAAGCACTATATATTAGAACCTGAAATATCAATTTCTATACCCGAAGAAGTTGAGCTCCACAACAAAAGTGAACGCACAAAAGTAATAAAAAGTGAAGTGGTCCTAAATTTAAGCTCAATCAGCGATAAGCATATTTTTTTATTTCTACAGTCTATTCCAAATCTGCCCGGTTATGTTATGATCAAATCTCTTATTTTAAATAAGCAGAGAAATATTGATGCTGCAACTATGAATCAGATTTTGAATGGTAATATGATAGAGATAGTGAGAGCTAATATAGTCTTTGATTGGTATACTATATTAAGTAGATAAGGTGATGAACATAAAGCTGTTTTTTATTTTTACGCTACTCATTTCCAATGTTAATGCATATTGCAGTTGTGAAGATATCATAGAAAGCATAGAAATTTGTAAGGAGTATTCTTGCCGACAATATATTGGCAATGAAGATTTTATTGAGCATAAAATATTAGGATTAAATAGTGGAAATTTATGCGTATATATAGAAAAACAAGGTAATGATGAAATGGTTTGTCATCATTCTCAGTATGGAATGATGATAGAAAAAAGATATTTTGAAAGTATTCTTAAAGTTGGCAATCAAGAAATCGACGATTTTATTGATATAGCAAATTTGCGTGCAAAAGAGTGTTTCTTTATCAACAATCAAAAACTAAGCTATACAGATCGGGACGATATAATAAGAGAAGCAGTGGAAAGTGACTTTGACGTTTTGTCACAATATAGTAACGTAAAAAGCATTTTTTTTGATGAAGAGCCAGTTAATAGAATGGTCAATGAAATGGAAAAGTTCAATTTACGATCTTCAAGAGCTGTAAAAGAGGAGGTATCAGATAATTTCAACTGTAAGGTAGTGAGTTTAGACTCAATTTTATATCTTTCTCCCGATACATGGAAAATATGGGTAAATGGAAAACTGTTTATAAATACTAAGGATTTAAAAGTGCACTCAGTCACTGAAAATTATGTAACTTTTGTATGGACCGTAGATCAAAAAGCAATAAAAAAGCATGCGAATGATTCTCAAAATGTATATTTTGGATATGGGAGTATTATGTTTACGCTTTATCCAAAACAAAAATTTGACTTGGATGGCTTATCTATTAAATAACTTAAATATATATGCGCTTGTAGCTCAGTTGGATAGAGCGTTGCCCTCCGGAGGCAAAGGCCGTGGGTTCGAATCCCTCCAAGCGCACTTTTAATTAAATTTGACAATAGTATTTTCACATAAGATAATAAAAGGATTTATTTAGAGCATAATTATGTCTGGTGGTACCATAAACAAAGTCATACTAGTTGGTAATTTAGGAAAAGATCCTGAAATTAGGACTACACAAAATGGAAAAGAAATGGCAAGTTTTTCAATAGCCACGTCTGAAAGTTGGACTGACAAACTTTCCGGTATGCGCTCTGAAAAGACAGAGTGGCATAATATCGTAATTTTTAGTGAAGGATTAGTAAAAATCGTCAAAGATTTTGCACGCAAAGGCAGTAAAGTTTATGTTGAAGGTTCTTTGAGAACTAGAAAATGGACTGACCAAAACGGTGGTGAAAGATACACAACAGAGGTGGTTCTATATAATTTTAATAGCGCTCTTACTCTCTTGGATTCACGAAATAGTGCGCCAAATTCTGATTACAAGCCAAGTGAATACAAACAAGGTGAAACAGAACAAAAAGATAAACACGAAAGTTTTGACAACGATATAAAAGATGAACTACTCGACGATGAAATACCATTTTAACAATTTAAATTGAAATCTACATTTTTATGGACTGCTTGTGTTACTCCTTTTAATTGCAATGGAGATAGTATAGATTATAGCAGTTTGCAGCGTTTACTGACAATGCAAGTTAAAGCTGAAAATGGCGTAGTGTTGCTGGGTAGCACAGGTGAGAGCCTATCGCTTACTGATTCTGAAAAGCGTACATTAGTTGAATTCGTATGTAAGCTAAAATTAAATACGAAAATTATAATTGGCGTACCAGGAGTGAATCTATATCAGACTCTTGAATGGCTTGATTTTTGCAAGGGTATGCCTATTCATGGCTATCTAATGACAACTCCCATTTATGCAAAGCCCGGAATTATGGGGCAGACTTTATGGTTTGAAAAGCTGCTTGAGAAAGCACATGTGCCGGTTATGTTTTACAATATTCCATCAAGAGCAGGAATAAATCTTCACGCTGAAACTGTACGCAACTTATCTAGTCACGAAAAATTTTGGGCTATCAAAGATTCAAGTAGCACTGTTGATACTTTAGCTCAGTATAAGAAAGTTGCACCAAATATTGAGGTCTTTTGTGGAGATGATAATATGATATCCGATATGGCCGCTTATGGTGCGGCTGGCCTGGTTTCCGTTGCTTCCAATGTTTGGCCATATGTAGCACATGAATATGTTAAGAAGTGCCTCAATGGCAGGAACCCTCAGGCAGATATCTGGCAACAGGCTTGCGAAGCGTTATTTACTGCCAGCAACCCAATACCTACTAAAGCACTTTTGCATGATATTGGTCTTATAGAACATCAAACTGTCCGCCTACCGCTCAGCACAGAAGACTTGCCTTCTGTTGAAAAATTGAGGCAAGTCAATAAAATGATTCTTGGATGGAAAGAATTGGCTACTCTCTAAATAGTCTTGCAACTTTGATTTAATATACAATCCAAGTTTCATTTGAACACTCCCAAACTTATCACTTTATGCCACTGGTCTTCATCTAAAATTTCTACACCTAATTCCACTGCCTTTTTATATTTGGATCCTGGTTTTTCTCCTGCAATTAGGTAGTCAGTTTTAGCAGAAAGATGTGAGCTGACCTTTGCTCCCAGAGTTTTGGCTCTTACTTTTGCCTCTCCTCTACTCATAGCAAGTAGCTTACCAGTAAACACTATAATTTTATTATTTAAAACAGAGTTACTAGAGTTGGAGCTCACAGGAAGAATTTGAAGACAAGCAGTAAGATCATTTAACATTTTGATGTTATGTTCCTTAGAAAAAAATGATTCCAAAGATTCAGCCACTTTTTTTCCTATGCCGTCTATACTGACTAGCTCAGTATTATCTGATGACAGTTCAATCATCGAATTATACCAGTTATTATAAGAAACATAATAATCTGCAAGCAATTCTGCTGCAACTTGACCAATAAATCTAATACCTAAAGAAAATATAAACCTATCTAGAGTTATTACCCTTCTGCTTTGTATAGAATTTAACAAATTAGCTATAGATTTCTCGCCCCAGCCAGACTGTCCTTCCAGATTAAATTCATCCAATTTTTCTTCTAAAGTAAAAATATCATGGATTTGTTTTATCAGACCAAGGTCGTAAAAAAACTCTATCTGCTTATCACCAAGGCCAACAATGTCAAATGCATCTTTCGATACAAAATGCTTTAGTTTTTCTATTATTTGAGCTTTACAGGCAAATTCCTCAGGACATCTTACTGCCGCCTCTCCCTCAACCTGACGTACTTTACTACCACATTCAGGGCATACTTCAGGAAACACAAATTCAGGTGTATTTGGAAGACGAGAATCTCTGCTTACTTCAACGATCTGGGGAATTACATCACCTGCTCTTTTGATTGTTACAATATCTCCCTCTCTTATGTCTTTACGTTTTATCTCATCTTGGTTATGCAGACTTGCTCTACTAACTAGCACCCCACCAATATTGACTGGCACTAAATCTGCAACTGGAGTTAAAACCCCTGTTCTGCCCACCTGTATAAATATCTTATTTAACTTTGTTTTTGCATAAACCGCAGAAAACTTGTATGCAAGTGCTGAGCGCGGTGCTTTGTGAGTATTCCCTAGACGATTTTGTAGTACCAAATCATTTACTTTATAGACTATTCCATCAATATCATAATCCAAGTTATAGCGACAGTTATAGACCTCGTTATAGAACTTCAGCATTCCATCTAAACTACTCGTTAAGGACTGATGCTCATTTACGCAAAAACCAAGTGCCTCAAGCTTATTTAGTACCTCACTTTGACTTTTCTCTGCTCCACCAATTAAAGAATAAGCAAAATATCTAAGTGGTCTACTTGCTGTAATGTTTGCATCCAATTGCTTCAGAGAACCAGCGGCTGCATTTCGAGGATTGGCAAATTCATCGTTTTCATTTAACTTTAAAAAGTCGCTGTTACCGATGTATATTTCACCTCTTACTTCTAGTCTTCCTTGCACACCTTGCAAAAACTTAGGAAAGCCTTTTATTGTTGCAACATTGTGAGTGACATCTTCCCCTACAAAACCATCACCTCGAGTTGCAGCTTTAACAAATCTTCCATCCTCATAAATTGCAGAAAACGACAACCCATCAATTTTTGGCTCACATAATATCTCTATTTTGTCCTCAATTAAAAACCTCTTTATTTTAGACAAAAATTTCTCTACACCTTGTTCATCATAAGCATTCTCAAGAGAAAGCATAGGTTCTTGATGTTCCACCTTAGAAAACCTCTCATCAGGTGGAGCACCAACACTATCTTGTGTTGCATAAATTTCTGGCTCTATTTCAGCTAACTTTTTCTTCAGTTCATCATATTCAGCATCACTTATTTCTGGCTTATTTTTTTGGTGATACAAAACATTATGATAATTTATTTGATCTTGCAGTTTTTCTCTCATCTTTTCTAAGTTAGTCATGATACCAATATAATGCTACATTAGCCTTTGTCGTCAAGCTGTGAATTTTCTTGAATTTATCATATGGTCTTAATCCATCAAATATCAAAGGTGCCACAATGCTATAGCCATACTTATTCTTCTCTCGCTCAATTGTATTAGCAGATCTCACTTGCTTTAGCCATATATTTATATAAAATTAAAATAAATTAGAGTAAACAATATTGCTGTTTAAATGCTAACAAGATTCGCTCCAAGCCCAACTGGCTACCTCCACGTAGGAAACGTACGAACTGCCTTGGTTTGTTGGATGTACACACGCAATCAAAATGGAAAATTTTTACTCCGTTTTGATGATACTGACCTTCAGCGTTCAGATGTCAAATATATAAATGATATCATACAAGATTTGAAATGGATTGGTATCAATTGGGATGCAAGTTTCAAGCAATCAGAGCGCTTTGAGCGTTACAATGAGGTGTTTTTGCAGTTAATAAAAGAAGGGCATATTTATGCATGCTATGAAACAAGAGAAGAGTTAGACATTAAACGAAAATTGCAGTTAAAACAAGGACTTCCCCCTGTATATGACAGAAGCGCGTTACTTCTAACTGAGCAAGAGAAAATTAGTTATGAGCAAGAAGGAAGAAGACCACATTTTAGATTTAAGTTGGATAGAAATGAGGTTGTTAAATGGAATGATGAAGTTAAAGGTGAAATAAATATTGCAACCAGTAGCATAAGTGACCCTGTGGTAAAAAGAGAAGATGGAATTTACACATACATGTTACCTTCTGTTATTGATGATGTTGACTTTAATGTAACCCATGTTGTACGCGGGGAAGATCATGTAACTAATACCGCAGTTCAGCTCCAAATGATTAAAGCATTAAAAGCGAAAATCCCTACATTTGCTCACCTTTCTCTGCTACATTTTGATGATAGCAAGATATCCAAGCGAGCCGGCGTGCTAGATATCAAATCTATAAAAGAAGATGAAATTGAACCGATGGCACTAGTTAGTTATTTAGTGAAGCTCGGAACATCCAATCCAATTGAAGCTTGTGCCTGTATGCAATCTTTGATTGATTCATTTAATATTAAAAAATTTAGCTCAGCATCTGTACAATTCAGCTTGAGTGAAATATATAAGCTAAATAGCAAAGTTCTGCAACAAATGCCATTTGAAATGGTGCAAGACCGTTTAAATCAAATTGGAGTGGACTCCTCAGAGTTTTGGTATTTTATAAGGAACAATATAGAAAGGTTTTCTGAGGTGGCCAAGTGGTGGAAAATATGCAAATCTGATATAGAGCCTGTGATTCTTGATAAGGAGCTTATAAAAATTGCGTTCAATGCATTGCCCCAAGGTGATTGTAATGAAAACACGTTGTCAGAATGGGTCAAAACTATTCGACAAACAGTGGATATAAAGGCAAAAAACCTATTTACGCAGTTGCGTTCAGCTTTAACAGGAACAGAAACAGGACCAGAGCTCGCTAAACTATTAATTTTTATCGGCAAAGAAAATATCATTGCAAGGTTAAAAGAAAAGTGAAAACTAAAGAATTATAGCTAATGCAATCCCTACGTCATACCGCGATTCATTCGCGGTATCCCTTAACATAGATCCCTTACTTAACCGTCATACCTTAACATAGATCCCGCTAACAAGCAGCGGGATGACGAGCTTATCGTCATACCATCGCAAACCGTCATACCGCGATTCATTCACGGTATTTCTAGATCCCGCTAACAAGTAGCGGGATGACGGTTGTCGTTTAGCCATAAATATTAAGAAATTTACTAAATGAAAAAAAAGGCAAAAGAAGCCCTGGGGTTATTATCTGCTTTAAAATATTGGCGTTTTTTATGTTTTAAACGCTTGACAAGCGAGATTCAGCCGCTTTTAATTGCAACTAACTTACGCTGCAAATGTTTAAGAAATTTACTAAGCAGAAAAAAAGACAAAGAATCCCCGAGTTAGCTAGTCTTTTACTATCTCTGTCGAGTATTGGCATTTTTTGATGTCTTGTAACGCTTTATAAGCGCGTTCAGCTTATTTAGATAAAAATCTAGATGTAGATGAAGTTTTGTAAAGACATACAGTATCTATATACTGCAAAAAATTGAACATAAGACGCCGATACATTAAGTAATCCTTACCTTTTAATCTGCAGATTGGCGAAAGCAAATACAATAGCTTCACTGTTATGATAAGGGGGCTGGCGAAGGGTGTCAAGGAAGTTTTTGTATTTTAATTTTAGAATTTTATAGGCTTTTGTTCTCATGAAAATTATGTTCTCATGAGTAAATTAATGTTATCCTTTTTTGTTGATCTAAAGTTTCTTATGTTCATACACTTACGTGTTCATAGTGTTTATTCGCTGCTTGAAAGCTCGGTTAAAATTGAGGAGCTGATCGGCCTTTGTTTGCGAAATAAAATGCCAGCGGTTGCAATTACTGATTCAGGTAATTTATTTGGTTCACTTGAGTTTGCAGAATATGCGGCAAGTAGGAGAATACAGCTAATAATAGGATGCGATATTATAGTTAAACATTCAGAACAAAATTTACCTATATTATTGCTTGCAAAAAATGAGCAAGGGTACACTAATTTAGTCACTTTGGTGAGTGAGTCTTTTAGAAAGCGCAAGAATAACAGCGATATTCCTTACGTTGATTTTGATGAGCTATTGAATTTAAGTACGGGTCTGATCGCTTTAACCGGTGGATGTTTGGCTCAACTATTGTTGGGGCAAGATAAAGAAACGGTTGAAAAACTGCTTTCAGCATTTAATGGTCATTTATATGTTGAATTGCAGCGTCATGGGCTGAGCAAGGAGCTAGAGCTTGAAGAAACTTTAATAGATTTTGCTTATCAGCACAATATACCACTGGTTGCAACAAATGATGTATTCTTTACAAATAGATCTGACTATGAAGCTTATGATATATTAACGTGTATATCAGAGGGTAGTTATGCTCTCGAAAATAACAGGAAAAAGCTAACCTCTGAGCATTATTTCAAATCTGTGGCAGAAATGGAGGAGCTGTTCAGTGATATTCCTGAAGCAATTCATAACACTTTAGTAATAGCTAAGCGGTGCTCTTACATGCCAAGAAGCAGGCAGCCTATTCTGCCTAAATTTCCTTGTAGAGAAAATAAAACTGAGAATGAAGAACTGAGGGAGCAGGCAGTTGCGGGATTAGAATTCCGCATTACGAATGAGACAGACATAGACCTTAAACAATACTACGATCGGCTAAATTACGAACTAAGCGTAATAACTTCAATGAATTATTCCGGGTATTTTCTAATAGTTTCTGACTTTATCCGTTGGAGCAAAGCAAATGGCATTCCAGTTGGTCCAGGAAGAGGCTCTGGTGCTGGATCAATTGTTGCTTGGGGCTTGCAGATTACAGACCTTGATCCAATAAAGTTTGGCCTAATATTTGAAAGATTTTTGAATCCTGATCGTGTATCGATGCCTGACTTTGATATCGATTTCTGCCAAGAGAAAAGGGACCTGGTTATTGATTATGTTCAGAAAAAGTACGGTTATGTTGCTCAAATAATCACTTTTGGAAAATTGCAAGCAAGGGCAGTATTGCGTGATGTTGGTAGAGTATTGCAAATGCCTTACTCTCAAGTGGATAAAATATCTAAAATGGTTCCATTTAATCCAGTAAATCCTGTAACTTTATCACAAGCGATAGAGTTTGATCAAAACCTGCAGAAAGAGCGGGATAGTGATGAGGTAATTGCAAAGCTTCTTGATATATCTCTTAAGCTTGAAGGAATATATCGTCACGTTTCAACCCATGCTGCTGGAATTGTAATATGTGATCAAAAGTTGGAAAATTTTGTTCCTGTGTACTACGATCCAAATTCGGCTCTGCCAATCACTCAATACAGCATGAAATATGTGGAGAAAGCTGGGCTAATAAAATTTGATTTTCTTGGGCTTGGTACGCTAACGCTAATAGATCATGTATGTCGTTTAATTAATCGTGATGGAAAAAAGATTGATATTTCTTCAGTTCCTTTAAATGACCAAAAAACCTATGAGATACTCTCAAGCGGTGATTCAATTGGAGTGTTTCAGCTTGAAAGTTCGGGAATGAGAGAAGCTTTAATTAAACTAAAACCGGACTGCATTGAAGATATTATCGCTTTAATTTCCCTTTATCGTCCAGGACCTATGGATAACATTCCAACTTATGTTGCAAGAAAACATGGACTTGAAAAGCCAGATTATATTCATCCGTTACTTGAGGAAGTATTAAAAGAGACATTTGGGGTAATAATTTACCAAGAACAAGTGATGGAAATAGCCCGTATTCTTTCCGGGTATAGCTTAGCGGAAGCAGATCTGCTGAGACGTGCCATGGGTAAGAAAATCAAGGAAGAGATGGATAAACAACGTGAACTTTTTGTCCAAGGGGCAACAAAAAATGGCGTTGATTATGACAGGGCAAGTTATATCTTTGACCTTGTTGCAAAATTTGCTGGTTATGGGTTCAATAAATCTCATGCTGCAGCATATGCGGTTATATCTTATCAAACGGCTTACCTTAAAGCTAATTATCCATTAGAATTTTTTACAGCACTAATGAATCTGAATATTGATGATAGAGATAAACTGAATTTATTTTATCATGCAGCAAAGTTTAGTGGCGTTACCGTTCTTCCACCTGATATAAACAAATCTAAAGCTGAATTCTCAATAGAGAACGAACGCATACGTTATGGTATTGCTGCCTTGAGGAATGTTGGTTTTTCTATAGCGGAAGGAATAGTGAACGTACGTTCAAGCGCTTGTAAGGACATATGGGAATTCATTCAAAATTCAGGTCATATAATAAATAAGAGAGCGCTAGAAAGCCTGATTAAATCCGGAGCATTCGATAGCGTGCATAAGAACAGAAAGCAGCTATATGAGTCAATGGACACGCTGATTTACTTTGCAAATAAAAACAAACAGGATAGAGAATCAAGTCAAGCTGCTTTGTTTGGTAGCCTTGATGTCCTCAAACCGAAACTTGAGAATGTGGAAGATTTTGATGAAGAGAAAAAATTAGAGCATGAGTTATTTTCACTAGGATTTTATTTAACTAATCATCCACTTGAAAAATTTAGAATTCTTCTGGAAAAGTTAAATATTGGGTTTATCGGAGAAAATAGAACAGCAAAAACTGCTGGGGTAATATTAAATGCACGTATGAGAACTTCAGAGCGTGGAAGGTTTGTTATCCTCACACTTTCCGATCCCCATAACGTTTCTGAAATAGCATTCTATAATAATGAAATAATAGAAGAAAAAAGAGATTTATTTTCACCAGGAACATTTGTGATAATTGATCTTGAAGCTTCGGAAAATACGACAAGATTAGCAGGCAAGGATATATCTGAGTTTACAAAAAGAATCGCTTCTACAATAAAAGAATTAGTTCTCACCACTGAGTGCACGGATTCGCAAAAAGCCGCTATGGAATTAAACGCAATATTGAAAGATGAAGGCAGAACCAAAATAATGCTAAGACTTCTTCTCGAAAAACATAAAGTGAGCATCTTATTACCAGGTGCGTACTCAATTGCTCCTCAAGTTATGTATGAAATATCTAACTTAAGCTGGATTAAAGGCGTAGAAATTAACACAAATAACTTGCTTATATAAAAAAGCTTTATATAATGAAATATTTAATCGGTATTAAAGGAAGATATAGTGAATCTTTATGAATTTACTTTTATAACACAACAAGGATTATTACAGCAAGAAGTAGAGGAAATGGTCCAAGAGCTAGCTGTTTCATTGAAAAATATTAAAGCAGATGTTATGTTCCAGCAAATCAGGGATATTCTGAAAAAAGGAAATGACAAGCTTACAACACAAGAGTTAGAAGTGCGTGCTGAAAACATTAAAGAAGGTCTAGTTGCTTACTCTGATTTCTTGGAAGATCTTACAAAAATTTTATGGGTTGAATTGGAAGAAGATCTTTCAAATTTGAAAGAAGTGAAGTCAAAAATCGATAAAGAGTTGAAAGATGACCTAAAAGATTTAGGAATAACGCAAGATTTTACAAAATTTCTAGGAGGCAGTACTAAAAGTGCGTTTATCCATAACGCAGTAAATGCTTTGAAGAGAAATATTTCAGAACATCTAATAAAGATTTTTCAAGATATTTTGAAAGATTTTAGAATAAACGGTCCAACTCAATCGAGCAAAGCGTTGGAAATGCTTTTGAAAAACATTGAAGCATCAGGATTAATCAAGTATGAACATTGGGGTCTTTTGGATTTTGCATATCACAAAAATAAAATGAAGAGCGGTCATTATTGTATAATGTGCATAAGTTCTACTGCAAGCATTCTGGATGAATTTATGCGTAGAATGAAACTTAATGAGAACGTTATTCGCCACTTTCCTGTGCAGGTTGATAAAATTTTTGAAGGTAAATCTCATATGATGAATAAACAAATTGAGGAGCAAAGCGCATAATGATGAAAAGACGAAATAGTTTTAATAATTCTTACGTATCTGTAAATAATAGGACTGGCTTTAGGCGTTCTAAAGTTTGCCCTCTTGCTGCGTCTAAAGATGAAGACATAGATTATAAGAATATAGATTTATTATCCAAGTTTACCTCTGACTATGGTAGGATATTACCTAGAAGATTAACAGGCGTATGTGCAAAAAAACAAAGGAAGTTACGCTTAGCGATCATAAGGGCACGTTTTTTAGCTCTTATTCCTTACTGTACTAAAAAAGTTTAGGTAATTTATGTTGATAATTTTAAAGGAAAATATAAGGACTTTAGGTAAGCTTGGTGAAGTTGTCAAAGTTAAACCAGGTTATGCACGTAATTTTCTTTTTCCACAAAGAAAAGCGGTGAAAGCTACCAAGGAAAATTTAACAAAGCTAGAGGAGCAACGTTTATTACTGGAAGAAGAGAATATAAAAAGATTAAATGTAGCAAAAGAGCTTGCATTGTCACTGCATGATAAGTTTGTGGTATTGATAAAGCAAGCTTCAGAGGATGGTAAAATTTTTGGTTCTGTAACAACACGTGAAATTGCGAAAATTTTACTACAAGAAGGACATGTGATAGACCACCTTAGTTTATCTTTTGGTGGAGTAAGCATCAAAAACTTGGGTGAATACCAAGTAAACGTAGAATTACATAGTGAAGTAGTAGTACCAATTACTATATACGTCGTGAAATCCGAAACAGATGCAAATGAGCTAAGGCAAGTAAAATTGCAAAATCAGAAGTCTGAGCAACAAGAGGCAGAGCAAGATGCGAATAAAGAAGCTGCTGATGGTGATGATAGCTGATCAAAGATGATCCCTTGTTATAGCCGAAAAGAAATGTCTGCCATGGCTAAGCTGGTGTCATCCCAGTGCTTCCCTCATGTCATCCCAGTGCGTGACACTGGGATCCAGTTTATTTCATCATGGACATTATTTTATGCTTCTAGAATCCGTTGTCCATTGAATAATTTGCAAATACTTTTATACCTGGATTCCAGTGTCAAGCACTGGAATGACACCATTATTGGAATAAATCAAAAATGATTCCCCGCTATAGCAGAAAAGAAATGTCTTCCATTTGGGAGGAAAATAATAAATTTAATATATGGCTTAAAATAGAAAAATTAGCGTGTGAAGCTCAAGCAAAGTTAGGAGTGATTCCGAATAATATTGCTGAGAACCTCTCTGGTGCTATTGAATTTGATGTTGAATGTATCAACGAAATTGAATCCATTGTAAAACATGATGTTATAGCTTTTCTGACATATATTGCTAAAAAAGCGGGAGTTGATGTTCGTTATCTTCATTATGGAATGACAAGTTCTGATGTTTTGGATACATGCCTTGCGGTGCAACTGAAAGAGTCCTGTGATATTTTGCTCGAGAATCTAAAAAATTTACTTGCAGCATTGAAAAAAAAAGCTGAGGACTATAAAGATATTGTTTGTGTTGGACGCAGTCACGGAATGCATGCAGAACCAACAACTCTTGGAATAAAATTTGCCAGATTTTATGCTGAATTTAAACGCAATTATCAGAGATTAATTAGCGCGCAAAAAGAGATCTCAATTTGTAAAATATCAGGTGCAGTAGGCAATTTTGCAAATGTTGATCCGTTTGTTGAAGAATATGTAGCGAAAGAAATAGGACTCATACCTGAAATCATATCGTCTCAAGTCATTCCTCGTGATAGACATGCTATGTTCTTTTCAGTTTTGGGAGTGATTGCAAGCTCAATAGAAAATGTTGCTGTTGAAATTCGTCATTTGCAAAGAACTGAAATCGGCGAAATTTCTGAGCATTTTTCCACGGGGCAGAAGGGAAGCTCTGCTATGCCACACAAATGTAATCCTATTTTAAGTGAAAATCTGACTGGACTCTCACGTTTAATACGCAGTTATGTTTTTCCTGCGTTAGAAAATGTTGCATTGTGGCACGAACGTGATATATCACACTCGTCTGTGGAAAGATGCATTGCTCCTGATGCTTGTATAACAATGGATTTTGCTTTAGTGCGATTAACAGATTTGATAGATAAATTGGTGATCAATAAGGAAAACATTGAAAAGAACTTAAATTCTTCAAAAGGTTTAGTTTTCTCACAGCGTGTATTGCTTGAGTTAGTAAATAGTGGTTTGGCGAGGGAAGAGGCGTATAAAATTGTTCAGAGCAATGCAATGAAAGTGAAACAAAACAACAGTGATTTTCTGGCCGAATTGAAACAAGATAAACCCTTACTTAAGGTTATTAACTCGGAAAAACTTGAATCTTTGTTTGATTTGAAGTATTATACGAAACATATAGATCGTGTGTATAATAAGGTTTTTAATTAGGCTGAGTAGCTCAGTTGGTAGAGCAGGAGGATCATAATCTCTTGGTCGGGGGTTCAAGTCCCTCCTCAGCCACTCGAACTAAACTATGTTTAGCAAAGCAGTGCTACTGGTGAAACCCAGTGTCAGTTACTTGGAATGAGTTGTATATCCACTCAGGTGAGGAGACAATGGATAAGAGATTGTGAAAAGGGTTTAGCTTTTGGCCTATGATCTCTTTAAATGACAGAATTTCACTACAAAACTTAACTTTCTTCTATGCAGTTAGCTAAGTCAAGAAAGGTGAATCTATCTCTTGTTGTAAACGCAAGATCGACCACTTTACAATATTGTTCTTTATTCCAACTGAGGTGCTCTGGTAAGTGTGGAATTGATAGATCTTCAAATATTTTTTGCAGGTGTTTTGCAGGTAGTAAATTTTGCTTAATTAAACTGGAAATATTATGCCATTCTTTACAAATAATCTCTTGGATTTTTTGCTGCATAATTTGCTTCTGTTCAAAAGTTCTTACAAATTCGATATTATCAAAGCACTGAGTTATATGTTCTACATCTAAAGTGGTCGGTTTGATAATCGGGTTTTGTATTGATAATATCTTTTCCTGCAAATTAGCCATGGTAATCGTCGTAACAGCAATTTTTTCGCCATGTAGTAAGGAATGATCTCTTGTTACCATTTCCATTGCGTGAGCTATCATATGCTCTCCTTGGCTTGCAGAATAGCTGCCTTTTGATATTACCATTCCAAGTCCTGAAATTAGTAGAACTTCCATAAGTAATAGGACCACTTTTCTACTTCTTTTAGTAAGCGCCGTATACTCTCTTAGCAAAATTTGCTCCAAATCGCGAACAAGTGTAAAAGGTAATTCATTGTATTCTGTGCCAAGCAACAAATGAGATAGTAGCCAGTCAGCCTGAACTGTTGAACGACAAATGAAATCTGCAAATCCGCTTAATGTGAGACGCGGTGGTGCATTGGCAAGTATGTCTATATCTATATATACTGCTCTTGGAAGATGTGCTTTGAACGATTTTTTATATCCATTTACTAATATTGAAGCATTTGCAGAGGTATATCCATTCATAGAAGCGGCTGTTGGGAACGATATATAATCTTTTTTCTCGAGGTAGCTTGCATATTTGCAGATATCGTTAACAGTGCCGCTACCAAATGCAACTATTAAGTCACTGTCTTTTGCTTTGTTTCTAACTAGATTTACAGTTTCAAGAGAGGCAGCTCTGCTTGGTGTCATGCAAGTAGCTGACACTGGGATCCAGGAAAACAACTTATGGATTCCAGTGTCACGCGCTGGAATGACAGGTGGAGCTGGAATAATTAAGTTAGGAATTTTATTAAGTGCGTTTTTGTTTAAAAGTTTTGCTGTATTTTTATCTGCAACTAGAAAGACGTCATTTCCGTGTCGTGTGCATATTTCATAGATATCATCAGCAAGGTAGTAATCTGTTATTACTTCCCTTAGAAAAGTTTGTTCGGTTTGATGTAATATTTGTTTTAAATAGTGCATAGAGTGTTTACAATATAGCAGTATAAGTATTTTAAGATTGACATGAAAATTGACCCTGTAGAGCTAACTAGGAAATTGATCTCTTTTGAGAGTATAACACCAGAAGACAGCGGGGCAATAGAGTATATAGCAACAATCTTCAAGAAGAGCGGCTTTGATTGTGAGATTTTAGAATTTGGTGATAAAGTTAAAAATCTTTATGCGAAATATATAAATGGAGTACCAAATTTGTGCTTTGCTGGGCACGTTGATGTTGTACCACCGGGTCAGTTAAAAGATTGGGCATTTGGTCCATTTAATCCAGAAGTGAGGGATGGAATGCTATATGGAAGAGGGGCCGCTGATATGAAAAGCGGAGTAGCTGCATTTATTGCTGCTATGGTAAATTTGATTGCAGAGAAGTTTCAATTTAATGGTTCGATAAGTGCATTGATTACCAGTGCTGAAGAAAGCATGGAAGAATATGGAACAAAGGCAGTTTTGGAATGGATGAAAAATAAGCAGAAAAAGATAGATTTTTGTGTGGTTGGCGAACCAACCAGTAGTGAGAAATTAGGTGATACCATAAAAATAGGCAGAAGAGGTTCTGTAACATTTGAATTAATTTGCCATGGAAAACAAGGGCACGTTGCCTACCCAGACCTAGCAGACAATCCAATATATAAGGTAATATCGATATTGAGTAAGGTAAAAAATACTACTTTTGATCATGGTAATAAATATTTTCAGCCTTCACATTGCGAAGTTACTACTATCGATGTTGGAAATAATACTAGCAATCTAATACCTGGCTCAGCAACTACACGTTTTAACATTCGATATAACAATGAACAAACACCGGGTGGCTTATATAAGCTGATTGATGAAATATGCTCCAGTGTAACTAGCGATTATAAACTTTCTGTGCATAGCAGCAGGGACGTTTTCCTCTCTACTCCCGATAGAAATACTGATATTATGCTTGATGCAATAAGTAAGGTTACCAACATTGATGCTATACTTAGCACAAGTGGTGGCACATCTGACGCTGCGTTTATCAAAGATGTTTGTCCAGTGATTGAATTTGGTATAATCAACAAAACCGCACATCAGATAAACGAATGCGTATCAGTAAACGATATACACAAGTTAACAGCTATATATAAGGAATTTATAGAAAATTATTTCAATCCCACTAATAAAATATTGAATCAGGTCAACGTGGTTAGGAATATATCTAGTGGTCCATTGTTAGCTTAGATGTAATCAGATCTCTTGCATAACTGTTGTCTGAATAACAACTGGTGTCATTCCAGCAAAATGTGTCAAGTAAGTTTTTTCGTTTCTATAGCTACTTGGATGACAAAAGAAGAAATACTAGACTTTATACCTTTTGCACTCAAATTCACATAAATCATGAATTATGCACGTTTCACACGAAGGTTTCTGTGCTTTGCAAACATATCTACCATGCAAAACTAGCCAATGATGAGCATAAAGCAGGTATTTTTTGGGAACCACATTTAAAAGAGATTGCTCTGTTTTAAACACATCTTTTTCTTTCACAAGCCCAATTCTATTGCTCACTCTAAAAACGTGAGTATCAACTGCCAATGTTGGAATGCCAAGCCCCGAATTTAAGAACACATTAGCGCTCTTTCTCCCCACTCCAGGCAAAGACACCAAATCATCAAAATTAGTAGGTACTTTGCTGTTGTATCGTTCTACCAATATTTTACTAAGCCCGATTATATTTTTTGCTTTGGAATTATATAAACCAATACTGCTTATGCATTTTTTCAGCTCACTCTGCCCAAAGCTCAGCATTTTTTCTGGCGTATCAGCGATATTAAATAGTTCTCTTGTAATTTTATTAACGCTTACATCAGTTGTCCGCGCTGATAAAACTATCGCAACCAGTAACGTAAAATGATTGGTATAATTTAGCTCTATTTTTGGCGCAGGATTTGATTGTTGAAACTTTTCAAATATTAGTTCTACTTTTTTTGAGTCCATCTCATTTACCACACCTCTTTTAAATATTTAAACAAAGAACCCCTCTTTCCCATCATACAAATACAATTTGTCCATTCTCACCACGTCAAAATTGTGTTCTTCGAGTTTGATTAGCAAGTTATTTACATCACTATTTGTAATAGCTTGCTTTTCATTATTTGCGATAAACCTACAGGTTATTTGGTCACTTGAAGGTTTTGAGTTTCCTGGCCAAATCGCAAGTCCTTTTGAGTATATTGCTATCATTTGCAGATTACTTGATTCAAATAATCCTACTATTTGATCAACATTATTGGATTTGTCCCAAGCGAGAGTTATATCACTACCCACTAGCTTTTTAACTTTGTAATCTTGTTCGTAATTGTCTTGTACTTTATTTATTTTACTATCCAAATTTATTTTACTATCCGAACCACTGCCAATTATAAGCTCAGCAGGTTTCTTTCCTAAATTATCTATAACAGCTTCTGCAAATTCTTTGGTACCAACTTTCTGTTTACTTCTTTTCTCCTTATATAAATCGGCAGTGTGTATTCCATCCTCCAAAGTCTTGAGCCATGCATCGTAGATTAGTTTTGCAGTACCCACTTGACCTATGTAAATTAGCATATGCACTGCAGCATTTAAAAGACCAGAAGGATTGGCTATGTTTTTTCCTGCAATATCAGGGGCAGAACCGTGCACTGCTTCAAACATTGCGTATTCATTCCCGATGTTGCTACTTCCGGCAAGCCCCACAGATCCAGAGGTTTGTGCGACTATATCTGATAATATGTCGCCATATAAGTTCTCGGTTACTATAACATCAAAATTCTCCGGTTCTGTTGCAACACGCGCCATTCCAATATCAACTATATAATGTTCTGCCTTTATATCTGGGTATTCCTTTGCAATGCGATCAAACGCGGCATGGAAAGTTCCGTCAGTCATTTTCATGATGTTATCTTTAGTCAGGCAAGTTACTTTTTTTCTGTTGTGTTTTTTTGCATATTCAAAAGCGTACCTGCATATCTTCTCTGAGCCAGATCTAGTAATAATTTTAGTGCATTGGTAAGAGTCACCAGTGAGCCTATGCTCTATTCCGGTGTAAACGTCCTCTTCATTTTCACGTATCACTACGATATCAAACTTATCGAATTTATTTTCTATAACAGGATGATATGAAATGCATGGTCTGATATTTGCATACAACCCTAGATTTTTTCTGAGTGCAACGTTTAAGCTTTTGTGCCCTTTACCTTGAGGAGTTGTTGTCGGAGATTTTAATAATATTTTTGTCCTTTCAATTGATTCCCAACCACTTGGAGAAATTCCGTGAGACCATTCTTTACTGTAAACACGCTCCCCTATTTCAATAATATCTATTGAGATTTCCGCTTCTGCTTCGCGCAATATCGACAGCACCGCTTCCATGATTTCTGGTCCGATACCGTCGCCATATGCAACTGTGATTAGTGTTGACATAACTTCCCTAGTTATAAATGATTTAATATTAATTTAAATAATAGAGTGGCACAAGTAGCTAATATTACCCAAGTTAGTATATTTACGGTTATTTAATAACGTATTTTTATATCATATGATGATATTATGAAATATAGGTGGGGTTATGAATACTGAAATAAATGTTAAAGTAAATTATGTAGGATTTACAAGGCGTATTGTAGCAGAAATACTTGACCTCATCATATTTTCCCCTCATTTTATCTTCGGTTTTATCTATGGTGTATTCATCGTATCATTACAAGATCAAGATAAAGACTCTTTTCAGGAACTTGCACAACTAGCAACAGAAATACCATTTATAGTTTCTACAGTGGTCGCAACATTAGTACTAACAATATCCAAAATATTAATGGTAACAAAACTTGGTGGTACCCCAGGAAAACTATTGTGTGGTATGCATATTAAAGATGCTAATACATTTACAAATGTTACCCTTATGCAAGCAACAATAAGATGTATTTCTAAGGGAAGCATCTGGATTATTTTTCGCTTTTTGCTTCATCTGCATTATCATGGTTATACTTTTCTATATCTTTTAATTGTGCTAATTTTATTTTTGTTTGCAGTATTTGATCAACGCAAACAGACTTTTTACGATAAAATTGCAAAAACAGTAGTGATAGACTATAAATCTAGTTGATATTTTTCTTTATAGGTAGTACATGGATAAAAAAGTAAACTACTCAACGATGACAAGACGTACTCTAGCATTTATAGTTGATTGTATTTTATTTATCGCAATACCATTTGGTTTAATGGCGGTGGGTTTCTCACTTACACACGCAATACAAGGGATCATGGGTGCAATAATTGTAATCACCACGATTGTATTTTCTTTATTTTTAATGATACCATGTATATTTCATATATTCATGCTAGTAAAATTTGGCGGCACTCCAGGACACTTGTTATTTAGCATGCGTGTAAAAGACAAAGATACATTTGAGTCAATCACTACAATGCAAGCAATGAAAAGGACTATAGCTCTTTTTATAATTTATTGCATATCACTTTGTAATCCCATTTTATTCTTAGCTATACTAATCTTAGTTTTAGTATGTGCAGTAGGTGATGAACATAAACAAGCTTTTCACGACAAAATTGCAAACACGGTAGTGATAGATTATAAACCTAGTTGATATTTTCCTTTAGCTGTCTGCCACCAAGGGTGTCATTCCAGTGTCACGCGCTAACTTAAGGTAAATTGCCAACTTAACTATAAATATATTTTGGTAAATCCAAATTATTTTAGCTATAAGAGCGTTTTACTTTTTGCTCAGCATATCCATCATAACTGGCTTACTTTTAGTGATTCATGGAGTTAAAAAAGTCAGCATTGCTCTTTGTTAAAAGTAGTTTGTCACGTAAAAATTCCATTGCTTCAACGGGTCCCATAGGATTGAGTATCCTACGCACCACCCATATTTTATTTAGTATAGCCTTATCAACTAATAGCTCTTCCTTCCTTGTTCCGGATTTTGTAATATCAATAGCTGGAAATATACGTTTATCAGAAAGTTTTCTATCAAGTATGATCTCAGCATTTCCTGTACCTTTAAACTCTTCAAAAATAACTTCATCCATTTTTGAACCAGTCTCTATAAGAGCTGTGGCGATTATAGTTAAAGAACCCCCATTCTCAATATTACGAGCTGCTCCAAAAAAGCGTTTTGGTCTCTGCAGTGCGTTTGAATCTACACCACCAGTTAGAACTTTCCCAGACGAAGGAATAACCGCATTATAAGCACGTGCAAGTCTAGTAATATTGTCAAGTAGAATTACCACATCTTTTTTATGCTCAACCATTCTTTTAGCTTTTTCTATTACTATTTCAGCAAGCTGTACGTGACGGTAAGCAGGCTCATCGAACGTAGAACTTACTACCTCACCTTTTACAGAACGTATCATATCTGTTACTTCTTCAGGTCTTTCATCTATAAGTAACACTATTAATTCTACTTCAGGGTGATTTATAGCTATAGAGTTAGCCATTTGCTGAAGCAATACAGTTTTTCCTGTGCGAGGTGGAGCAACTACTAACGCTCTTTGCCCTTTTCCAAGAGGAGCTACTATATCTATAGCACGCATGCTTAAGCCTTTTTTATCATCACCATTATTACACTCAAGTACTATGCTTTCCTCAGGATAAAGAGGAAGCAAATTATCAAAATGGACGTACTTTCTTAATTCACTTACTTCAGTAGAGTTTATACTTTGAACCTTAGTTAAAGTAAAATATCTCTCTTTATCACCAGGTGGCCTTATTTCTCCATATGCCATATCTCCTGTACGTAAATTAAACTTCTTTATTTGCCCGTTAGAAATATAAACATCATCGGTACTTGGGGCATAATTTGCACTTGCTGAACGTAAGAAACCAAAACCATCAGGCAATATTTCCACTATTCCACTCCCTGTGGTTATGCCTCCTTCTTCACTCATTTTTTTCATTAAGCTGAATATTATTTCCTGCTTTAGCATTCTACCATTGCTTTTACCGTTAGTTGAAATTTTTCTTTCTTCAGCTAACTCTAACAATTCTTCTGCTGTTTTCTCTTTTAATTCGCTCAGATCTAATGTTTTTCTGTTTTTCTCAGTACCTTCATTGACCATCTGTTTTACTGTATCGTTATTGTAAATTTGCTCACTTTTTTCAGGTTGAGCTGTAACCTTTCCTTTTGCCAAAACATCTTCATTGATTGTTGTCATAATCCTCCAAAAATTTTAATTGATGCTTACTAACCTAAAATGTGACTATAAGATAATAAATTAGGCTGAGTTAGTTTCAGTGCGTATTAAGCTTAATTATCATTAAACCCCGTACTTTACTTACATTATACTAATAAACACTAGCAAGTCAAGTTAATTTAATGTTAACAAAGCACAAAAATTTGAGGATTTTCAATAGCTATTCTTTATATTTTTTTAACCTTTCTTGCTTCTCCTCTTCTACTTTTGCTTTTTCCACTTCTGCTTCTAAATTTTCTTGACTACATAAGCCGAGTAGTACAGGATCTTGGGGTTTTATATTTTGCATGTTATGATGAGATCCATTTCTTACCTGCTCAACTGTGTAATTTGTTGTACTAATTAATTTAGCTATAACGTTATTGTCCAAGATAGGAAATTTTTTTACTAAATAATAAATCGCATCAGGTTTATCTCTACGTCTTGCCGTAGAGGCAAAGCCAAGAATGCTACCAATCGCTTTACTCCTTTTTTTTATATTTTTTATAATCAAATTTGGTACACGATTTGGATTTTTTTTGCAATCATCGATTTCTTTTTCAGTAATTATTCCAGAAATAATAGGGTTATATTTTTCTACTCCTATTTCCTCATCAGCTATGTCTTGTACTTCTTCAAGGGCCAATCTGCAACATTGTGCTATTTGATTAAAAGTTAAACCAGTGTTGTCTACTAACCAAGCAGCTATTTGCACTAGAAACTGTTTATTTCTATCGTTATTGCCCTTAGAAGATTCCATTGACATCAAAAAAGCATCTCCCATTTAAAGTATCCCTTACTGTTATACAGAGCTAAAATATAAACTATTAAAACTAAAAAAGCATTAATTTTGTCATTCAATAACTTTTTGTTTGTCATTTCCCGCCTCTTAAGTTAATTAAATGCGCTTACCTTTAAGCATATTTCAAACAAAATATTTCCCCTTCCTAAGGTATAGTATAACTCAGTTAAACATATGTTCCTATTTAAGATTAGAGAGTTAAATTTTAAGTTAATATATTGTAATATTATATATATTAGCTAATAAAGCAACAGGTTTACAAGCATTAAATTATCACTATTCTATAATTAATCATTAATTAACTGGGTTTAAAATGAATGTTAAAAATTTTTTCACTAAAGTAACCGTTGTCCTTTTAGCTTGCTTGTTAATCTTCATGGGAATTGGCAACCTTTTATCAGGTGATGATGAAAAAGAAGAGGTAGCTAGGGTTGGAAAAGAAGTTATAATGTCAGATGAGTATAAATCACTATATCAAAATTATGAAAAGCAAATTTCTGGATCTGATGCGAGTAGAGAACAAGTAAAAAAGCTGAAATATCATTTGCTTAACGCACTTATAGAGCAAAAACTATTGTTTAACCTAACTAGTGAGCTGGGGTTGACAGTTGGAGAAGAATCTATAAAAAACCATATTAAAAACACCAAATACTTTCAAAATGATAAAGGTGAATTTGACAAAAATAAATTCTATGAAACGCTAAATGACCTGCATATGACAGAGAAAGAGTATATAGCAAAGCTAGAGAAAGTCCTGCCTGCAATGATGTTCATGACTTCATTATTTAAAGATAATTATCCAGTAACTTTTGGCGAGAAAATTGATGAGCAGATATACAAAAGTCGCTACCAAACTAGAGTAGTTGATATTGTTAAAATAACTGAAGATGCAGTTACAAACATTCCTGAACCAGATGATCAAGCCTTACTTGATTTGTACGAAAGAAATAAATCCCATTTTTATTATCCTGAGTATCGAACTGCGCAATATATTTCCCTAGGCCAAAAGTATTTTGAAGATCAAATCAAGATCTCAGATGAAGAAGTTGATGGTATAATAGAACAACAAGAACTTAAAAATCAAAGAGATATATTCAATGCAATATTTTCTACCAAAGAAGAAGCTGAGACAGCAAGAAGAGCATTTGAGGAGGGTAAAACAAGCTTTGAACAGATAGTAGAAGAGTTTGGCAAAGCAAAACTTGAGGAAACTAGAGTAAATAATATAACTAAGGATTTTTTACCAGAAGACGTGAGAGAGAAGGTATTTGCTCTTAAAGTAGGTGAAGTAAGTGAAGTTTTAGCAAGCAGTTTTGGTTGGCACATAGTAAAAGTGGAAAGTGCGCATCAAATCTCTGATGAAGACTTAGTTGATTTAAAAAAAGACATAAAGTCAGTTCTAACTAACCAAAAGTCTTTTGAAAGAGTCAATGATTTCATAAACCAAGTGAACTATAAGATATACAATGGTTCAGAAATTGAAGAAATATTGAGTGAATATAATTTACCTATACAAACTATTGGTCCAGTAGATGCGAGTGGAAAAGATCAAAGCGGTAATAACGTAGGAGATTCTGGTGATTTGATTTCTTTCATTTTTTCGCGAGAAAAGGATCAGAAAGGTTATTTTAAGGGCGTTGGGGACGCCGTTGTTAGTGTAAAAATCGTCGATATCTTTCCACCCAAATTGCAAAGTTTTGAAGAAGGCAAGGCATTAGCGGTAGAGCTTTGGCGTAGTGAGTTTATAAAAGAAAGAATGTTTAAATTCGGGCAAGAGGTTGCAGTTCAACTAAGAGAAAAAACAGATTTGGAAGAAATTCAAGGTGTGGAATTAGTTAAAGGTCAGCAGATGCACCGCAATAAAGTGGATCAACAAAACTACCCCTTTTCTTTTGTAGAAGAGATTTTCAATATGAAAACAACTGGTTCAGTGACAGATCCTATTCAATACAATAATGAAATTATAATAGGTGTTCTAAAAGAAATGCATTCATCAAATGGCAAATTAAACACGCTTGACACCGGAAAACGTGTGATGATATCGCTAAAAGAGCAATTAATTAGCTATCTGGAATCAAAGTATAAAGTCGAAGTTAATCACGCTATACTTGATGATATATAATCAAAAATCTTATAAGCTGCTTCAAACGCATCCAGTGCCCAGACACACAACTGTACGAACATTGCGATTTGAGAGCAATCTTCACTAGAAAGGATGTCATCCCAGTGCCCAGACACTGGGATCCAGGAATTTTATTAAGTTGGTAAGCATAAAAGTAGCCGTTTTATGTAAAAATACAACGTTTTAATGATTAAAAAAAAGGCTGGATTCCAGTGTCAAGCACTGGAATGACACCATTTGCTGTGCAATTTACCTTCAAAAATGAATGTTCGTATAGCTGTGCGCCCGGCACTGCCCTACATTATTGGTAATTATATTATAAGGTGCAAAAGTTGTATAATTCATTTGACTTAAAACGGCTCATTGTATAAAATTGTGGCTAATATATGAATAAAGGTTAACATGGCAGTTAAAATAAGGTTGGCGAGGTTTGGCGCAAAGAAACGCCCTTTTTATAGGATAGTTGTAGCTGATTCACGAGCACCAAGAGATGGGCGTTTTATTGAGAAAATAGGACAATATGATCCAATGTTACCAAAAGACAATAAAAATCGTGTTGTGGTGAAAGCTGATAGATTAAAACATTGGCTAAGTGTAGGCGCGCAGGCAACTGAAAGAGTACTGTGGTTTATCAAAAAAGGCATAGTAACTTTAGAAACAGAACCAAAGAAAACAGAAAAGAAGAAAGTAGAGAACGAGAAAGCACAAGGGCAAGAGGCATAAGTCTCTTAAAATGCTAAATACTGATTTAACAAACAGCGATAAATTAGACGATATTGTATCTTCTGATTTGTCAGCTATGAATGACTTTGTCTTCAAAAATGTCAATGATGAAGATGCTAAGCTTGCTACTGATATTATATCTCATCTTGTTAGGTCAGGTGGAAAAAAAATAAGGCCTAAACTAGTTTTTATTATATGTAAAATGCTAAACTATTCTGGGGAGAATAGGATCAACGTTGCTGCATCGGTAGAGTTTATACACAATGCTACTTTACTTCATGATGATGTGCTCGATGAAAGTGAGGCACGCCATGGAGTTAAAACAGCGAATAAGATTTGGGGAAATAAATCAAGCATTTTAGTTGGTGATCTATTGTTGACTCTAGCATTTAGATGGCTTATAGAGTGTGGAAATTTAAATATTCTCTCTATTTTATCTAAAGCATCGCATTTACTTGTGAAGGGTGAAATAAAGCAGATGACAGCACGTTTTGACCCCCACACAGTCAGGGAAAATTATTTTGATATCATTGGAGAAAAGACAGCATCTTTATTTTCTGCATGCTGTGAAGCTGCATCAACAGTATCTGGTGCAACAAATGACGAAACAGAGAGGCTAAAGAATTTTGGTTTTAATTTTGGTATGGCATTTCAAATAGTTGATGATATGCTCGATTATACTGCTAATCAAGGCACTTCTGGAAAGCAAGTCGGAAAAGACTTTTTCGAAGGTAAAGTCACCTTACCTGCTATTATAGCATACGAAAAGGGCAGTCCAGCAGAGCAAAAATTCTGGGAAAAATGCTTTTCTTCAGCTAGACACAATTTTGACCAAGCATTACACTATATTAATCACCATAATGCCATTCAGCTTTCTATGGAAAAAGCTAGACACTACATTAATATGGCACAAAATGATATTAGTACTTTTTCTGATTCTTTTTATAAAACTACTTTAATTGACTTTTTAAATGCGAGCATAGAAAGACGAATGTAGCTGGCGCTTGATATTTTCGAATTAATTGCTATATATTTATTAGATTCTTAAGGGTAATAATATGTCAGATAGCAGTAAAGAGAAAAAGAAGAAGTTTGCTGATATGGTAAGTAGGCAGAAAGGTGACGACCAACAAAGTGATAACCATAAGCAGACTGATGATTTAAATGAAGATCTCAATACATTAAAAGAACGTGCAGCTCAGCTTGAAGATCATTTACGCCGTGCTGTTGCAGATAATGAAAACGTCAAACGTATAATGCAAAAGCAAATTAGCGATGCAAGTGACTACGCAGTCACAAAACTTGCACGTGATATGATCGACTCGCGCGACAATTTAAAAAGAGTAATGGAAATTTTGAAAGACGGTGATCCTGTTCATGAGGGGATTAAAGTAGCTTATCAAAAAATTATAAATGATCTAAAAAAACATGAAATAGAGGAAGTAGATCCACTTGGTGAGCTTTTTGATAGTAATTTACACCAAGCTGTTGTGGAAAGAGAAGACAATGAAAAAAAGCCTGGCACCATTGTAGAAGTACTACAAACTGGTTATACTATCAAAAATAGGTTGCTCCGTCCTGCAATGGTTATTCTTTCTAAGAAATCTGCTGATTGTGGAAGCGATTAGCATGAGGTAAATGTATAATGACAAGTATTGTCTTTTCAGGTATCCAGCCAAGTGGCGTACTACATTTAGGTAATTATCTTGGTGCAATCAAACAGTGGATAGACTTACAGGATAAATACAAATCTCTTTTTTGTATTGTCGACCTACACGCAATCACAGCAAATAAGCTTCCCGCAAGTGAATTAAAAAGTAATATTTTCAAAACAGCAGCAGCTTATATTGCATGCGGAATAGATACAGAAAAGTCCATTATTTTTAGTCAGTCCACAGTTAGTGGTCATGCAGAACTGGGCTGGCTGCTTGGATGCTATACACCAATTGGTTGGCTTAATCGCATGACTCAATTTAAAGATAAAGCTGGCAGCGATAAACAAAAAGCCTCTCTTGGATTATATAGTTATCCAGTACTTATGGCTGCAGATATATTGTTGTATCAAACTAAATACGTTCCTGTTGGTGATGATCAAAAACAGCATTTGGAGCTTGCACGTGATATTGCATCAGCTTTTAACAATCATTATAAGCTGGATTATTTCATCGTACCTGAAATCTTAACTTTGGATTGCACATCAAGGATAATGAGCTTAAGGGATGGCACAAGCAAGATGAGTAAATCTGATCCTTCAGAACATTCGTGCATTAACCTTGATGATACGGATGACTTAATTGTCAAAAAAATAGAAAAAGCAAAAACAGATTCAATTCTAGGCTTTGCTACTTTAAAGTGCCGACCAGAAATAAGCAATTTGATAAACATTTATTCAGTGCTTAGTAATGTAAATGCAGAAAAAGTATGTGAAGAAGTGAACAAACATGACATGAAGCACTTCAAAAAAGAGTTAGCTGATTTAATTATCAGTGTTATATCACCCATACGTGAGAAAATGAATGATCTTTTAAAAGACCAATTCCATTTACATGAAATATTAAAAAAAGGCACAAAGAAAGCAGCAGAAATTGCAACCCATAATATAAAAGAAATCAAGGATATTATTGGATTTGCTCAATATCTGTAAGGTTCCAAAGTGTGATGGTG
Organism: Wolbachia endosymbiont (group A) of Yponomeuta plumbellus; assembly: GCF_947251575.1. NCBI lineage: Bacteria > Pseudomonadati > Pseudomonadota > Alphaproteobacteria > Rickettsiales > Anaplasmataceae > Wolbachia > Wolbachia endosymbiont (group A) of Yponomeuta plumbellus. The sequence goes on from NZ_OX366353.1 coordinate 196,227, forward strand.
CGAACCGTCATACCGCCGCGGTATCTCAGCCGCTAACACGTAGCGGGATGACGGTTTTTCAAATTGTCGGTAAATCTAAGTCAGTTTAGCTATAGGCAGCAATTTTCTGTATTTATTTTAAGTTGAAGAAAGCTCAAATGAAAAATCGTGTTTTGCTAAAAATCACAGAATGCAGTCTGGTTACAAAATTCTCTAATGGTCTTAAATAAAACTTCCAGTGAATGATTGTCAGACATATTGTGCTCTGCTGATTTTATTAAGTGTACTTCAACATCGGTTGACTTAATTTTTTCAGCTAAATTCAATGAAGTTTGATAAGGAACATCTTTATCATTAATGCTATGCAGCAAGCGCACAGGACAGTTTATATCTATTGTCTTTTTGTTTAAAAGAAGGTTCTTTCTGCCATCTTCGATCAAATTTTTAGTTATTTTGTATGTACAATGCTCTGAAGTAAAATCTATTACACCTTTAGAATCTAGTTCTTCTTTTTGCTTGCCTGACAATTGCTTGAATATCAAATCTTCAGTAAAATCGGGAGCAGACGATATACCAATTAGTGCTGCAATTTTTTCTGGAAATTGAAGGGCAGTGAGCAACATCAGCCATCCTCCCATACTTGAACCTATAATTATTTGTTTATCGCTAGTTAATTCACTCATTACTTTAGCACAATTTTTTTGCCAATCACTTATCGTGTAATCAATAAAATTACCACTTGAATGACCGTGACCAAAATAATCAAATAGCACAAGTGCTACGTCATTTTCTTGGCAAAATTTGTAAATAGCAGTTGCTTTAGTTCCATCCATATTGGATGCAAATCCACCGAAAAAAACTACAGAAGCTTTCTTTCCTTGTAGCTTTCGATATGCTATGTGACCATTATTTCCATCAAACAATTTACAATAATCCATACTACTTTGGCAAAGCAACCGGGCTATCACTCAATTGATGCAAATAACTAACTAGATCTGCAATTTCTTGTGGATTGGAAATACCTGCAAATGCCATACGTGTACCTTTTATATAGGCTTTTGGGTTCTTTAAAAAGGCAAATAGCTCCTCATACCCCCATTTTCCACCTCTGTCAAGCACTGCTTTTGAGTAATTGAATGAGTTACCAAGATGGGCCTTTTTATTTCCAACTATGTTCCATAAGTTTGGTCCTACTTTATTCATTCCACCTTTCTCAAAACTATGGCAGGCTATACATTTTTTTGCTGCTGATTTACCTTTCTCAAAGCTAGCATTCTGCATGAGCGCTCCAATATCAAGCGCCACTTGCTCGATTTTTTGCTGGAACTCATTGCTGCCAGCAGCTACTATCGTTTGGTGTTCAATCTTATATTCTTCTGGACTGTAAAGCATATCAACTACATTACTAACTATCATAATGATTAGCCCAGAAAGTAAAATCGATGCTGCAATCTTATTAAGCTCCATAGTTAATTTTTATTAAGTAATGTTACTTAAATTATGCGAATATTTTCGCAAATAGCAACCAATTACCTTGAAGCTCGCTAAAGATGAGAGTCTCTATAGCTGACCCAAGAAAGGTTTTCTTACGTCCATACCGCCGCGAACCGTCATACCGCGATTCATTCGCGGTATCTCAGCCGCTAACAAGAGATCCCGCTAACAAGTAGCGGGATGACGAGGTTCACTGCCATTAAGTTAAGGAAAGAATGGTTAAAAACTGAACTAAAAAGTCAGAAATAATTAAGGATTTATGACAAATGCTGAAACAGAATAGAGTAAACTTTAAAGCAGATAAACTCTGAAGTGTAAATTACTTAAGAAATAGTTTGTTTAGAAGTCATTTTACAGGAGCTATGGCAATAAGCTACCCAGTTATTATCAGAAGATATGAATACTACCTCTAGTCAAAATATGTGTTTTCTAACCCTTTTTTGGTAATTGAACGAACGAAGATAAGGTACCTTATGACGATCAACTTTCCTTCCCTTTCTTACCGCCAAAGTGTTCATCAAAAATAGCTTTGATAATTGATCCATAATGCAGTCAGTATCTGATTCCGTAGCAAAAATGTCGAAAGCCAAGTTTTTGATCGCGTTAAATGAGACAGATTTGTTAATGCTCCTCTTAAGCTTATCATCGGTTAAGTCCATATTCAACGCTTCTTCTACATCTTCTGTCATAACACTTTCTAGGTTGCTAATAAAGATAGCTGACCAAAAATCCTGTTTAACAGACTCAACACTTTTTCCTGTAAAATTTTCTAGACTTAGTCTTCCTTTGAGTTTTGCAAAAAATGTCTCAACTCCCCAGCGTAAAAAATATAACTCCTTAAATCCTCCAGTTTGAAACTTTTGTTCATCCATTAATGATGTAGCTAACACTTCAATTTCACCAGATGGCAGTACCACTTTGAAGCGTTATTCCACTATTTTCTTGTTTTATCTTACGCTGAGCACATATGGTAACCTCAACACTAGATGGGCTTTTTTCTTCAAACATAGCATTCACTTCATTAAAAGATGATCTGGGACATCGAATGACATAAGCAATTTTTCTTTTTGTAAGGCTAGAAAGAAATTTATAAGATAAATATACAAATCAGTAAGTCATTAGTATTTACAACTTTAAGCATTTCATCTGCTAAGTTAATTTCATGAGTGTTACCTCTATCTAACACTGACCTTATGGCAACATTATTTAGCACATCTTAACAAACCGCAAAGGTTGCACTTGCATAATCACCTAAATCTTTTGGTTTTTGGTTACGTATTTTTCTTGAGCCAAATTCATTTTTTATTTCAACGCTTGTTGGTAAAATGATTTTGGAGGCATCAAGAGCTAACACTCTAAAGCCAAAACAAGTTTTAAATTTTTGGTCTTGGTAGTACAAGGAAACCACACCTTCGTTAATTTCTGAAAATGCACTGTGTTTCATTTTTTTTCTTGCTTGACTAAAAGCACTAGCAGTAACGGTATAGTCTTTTTTCCTATATAAAATAAATTCGTTTAGTATTACTTGCAGCGACTTTACACTTTTTCTTAAAATTAAGATAAATATGTCAATAAAAGATAACTTCCTCTTTCTCATAAAATCTTTTGAAGATGATTTATGGGATTCTATAAATTCTAGACTTGCCAATTCATTTTGAATAAATTTTATTACTGCCTTTTTTACTCATACTACCTTTAAACTTATTGGTATACATCATTATCCCATAAAATCTATCTTTTTTCCTTAACTTAATGGCAGTGAGACGAGGTTATCGTCATGCCGCCACGAACCGTCATACCGCGATTCATTCGCGGTATCTCTTAGCCGCTAACAAGTAGCTGGATGACGATTGTCAGGGTGTAATCCCAGTGTCCCTATGATGTCATCCCAGTGCCCAGACACTGGGATCCAGGAAAAAGAATGGTGTCATGAAAGTAGCCTCCTGTCATCCCAGTGCCTTGACTACTTGGATCCAGAAAACTTAACTTTAAATAAGTGGCTGCATAATAAAGACTAGATTCCAGTATCAGCTACTTGCATGACACTATTTGTTGTAAACTCACTTTTACTCTATGGTTATCTTTTTATACTACCTTGTCTACCTTATTTTACCGCTTTCCTAAACGGATACAACTTGGAGCTATTTTGCCTTTTTTCTATGCAAGAAGTCTATTGTATAGCTATTGCCGGTTGTATATTACTTATAGTTTATCTATTCAAATTTTGACTTTATTTTTCATAATTAATTATTGACACTGTTGATAATCTAGTTATTATTAATATTCTAGTGGTTAATGAGGTAAAAAATGTCTACATCTAACCTTAAAATTTCGATTGCTGCTTTATCATTATGTGTATCTGCCGTTGCAATTTATATACATCTCCCTTATGTTATTGCAGCAGTTTCTGGTTCTGGTGCCATTGCAGCAGTTCCTTTAGCAATCTTTGCTGTTTCTGTGGTTGTTGCATTGGCTTCAGTAGCATATCTTATTAAACTTGCCGTTTCTAGAGATGATAATAAGAAAGAAGCAGGTCTTAATGGACAGGAATTTGGCCATACTGCATCTCAAGAACCACAAAAATCTGCGTGTAAAAATTGTAATAATCTGGACAGTGAACTAATTAGAAAAGGATTGTCTGTTAAGCAAGATAGTGGATCACAGACGGAAGTGAGAAGTTCGGAACATGTTCCGAACCTTACTCCTCAACAACCTCCGCTAACACTTGGTACAGCAATTCCTCAAAATAATAATGCACCTCCGCCACCACCTCCACCTCCAAGTTCAAATGGAACTTCTTCATCAAAGAATGCTAGTAGTCCTAGTGATCCTGACGTTAAACCTGACATGAGCGCTGTATTTAATAAAATAACACAACAAAAACCAAATCTCATGAGCAAGGAAGAGCGTGATAAGAAGTTAAAGGAACAGGCAGCAAAGAAGTCAAGCAATAAAGGAGGTGGGCAACAAGAAAAAAATGAAGATCTTATGGCTGATTTGAGTAAAGCACTTCAGAAACGAAGGGCAGGCGTTAATGGAAAGCAAGGGAGCGACGTACAACAGCCAAGTCACCTGGGCAGGGCATTCAGTAAAGTGTTAGCTATGATCCCACCACCACGGAGTCGTAGTAGTAGTGTATCAAGTGATAGTAGTAATGTATCTGATGATGAAAATTGGGAGACAGACCCAGAACCTATTGAGCAGGCATCTTCAGGCTCCCAATCGCTCCATAGAGAAAGAAGCGGGAGTCTTGACAGTGGTATAGGATCTGGTTCTGAACCCACATCTCCGTCACATTCGGGAGTGTTAATAAACCATACGCGTCAAGTTAAGGAATGTAGAGAGCTTAAAGTAGATACCCTGGTCTTCCTATATCTGTCTTTCAAAGAAAACTTTGACCAGATTATAGTAAGCTTTTTTAGAAAAATTTTTAAATTATTGACAATATTGTTTAATATCAAAAAGAGCTCTCTAACCCGCCTTTTCAATTCAATAAATGCCTTTGTTAAACTGAGCTCCGTGTTCTTTTTTAGTTTTACACAGCCAATCATTCCGTGAAATACGAGAATAGCACATAATTTTGCGTATAGCTCGCACAATACTCTAAATGGATTTGTCTTTCCTTTTAGTTTATCAAGATTGATATGACTTTTATATAGTTTAAATAGTAATTCGATTTGCCATCTTACTCTATAAACCGTCAATATTTGTTCAGCATTAATTTTACTCTCTGGAACATTAGTTATAAATATTGACCAATCTAATAACTTTTGATTCTTTTGAGAAGATGTATATCCATGTGACTTTGCTAATTTATTAGCCTTTCTTCTTCTAGCCATAGACTGTTCTTCAGTTAGCTTTTGACATATAATTCTTACCTTAATTTTTACTTCCTTTCCTAATAATACTTCTTTTTCTGAAGATAATTGACCTTCCAAATACTCCAATAGCTCTATTTTTTGATTTGTTTCTATATCATATATATTGGTATCAGACTTATAACGACTAACAAAATATGCACCTGCTTCATCAATCTGTTTAAAAGAACTAGGCACAAAGTAGCCCAAGTCAAATATTAGCAAATCATTGGCTGATAAACCGTTCAGATAATCCCTATAACCTTGATCCGACCTTATTCCTTCCATAAAATTTAACTTATCTAGCGCTTGATTCAGGTAATCAAAGACTAACTGTAGCTTTATTCCTGATTTGGTATTATTCTCACAATCTCTATAGCTACTGCCATATCCTTTGTACATATCTTCCATGCTACTGGGCAGGCTAATGTAGCTGCTATCCAATAATTTAACGCTTCCAAATTGCTGTAAAATTTTGCAATCAATCTGTAGACTTTTTTTTAAATAAACACAAAGCTTCGTTATACATTTTTTTCATGAACTCAACTGCTTCTTCACTAAACCTAAAATCTAAACCCTGTTTTGTAATTTCTATCGAGTCTTCATTTAGCAATTGGCACATTGTTTCTATGCTGCAATCATCAACTCCTATGTTACCAAAAACCATAGCTTTTATGAATGATGAGCCATTAAGTTTTCTCTTTCTTTTTATAAAACCTACTGCAATTGATATTTCGTCTGCTTTTTCATTAAAGAATTCATTGAGGTCTTTTGATAAGCAAGCTATTCTGTCCATTGTAAGTTCTCTCATTCATATATCCAAGAGAATTTATACCTTATTATTTTCCTTCACTCTATCAACTTTACTTACACTTTTCCTTAACTTGACGCGTATGGTTAAATAAACTGTGTCAAACCGCATTTTTAGTTCAACTCAATTTTCAATCTATTAGGAAAGAAAATGTCGAGCTGAGACATAGTTAATGCCCAATTAGGCAAAGCCATAGTCCATTTTTGCTCTACCTTTTTTATAGCACAATACACCTGTTTATACAAGGCATTTGTGCTGGTAAATGAGCCCTTAGTTTTAGTGAATTTTCTAATCTGTCTATGCAGTCCCTCAATAGGATTGGTAGTATAAATTAGCCTTCTAACTGGGCCAGAATACTTGAAATAGCCGGATAAGTTTTCCCAATTATTCTGCCATGATTTTACAACCAATGGGTACTTTTCTCCCCATTTTTCTTCCAACTCAAGTAGATAATTTTCAGCTATTTCTCTACTTGAAGCCTGATATACTTTTTTTAAATCACTCATGAAAATCTTTACATCTTTGCTAGATACATATTTCAGAGAATTGCGTATCTGATGCACCACACATAGCTGTACCTCCGCATTAGGAAACACACTGTTTATGGCTGTAGGAAAGCTTTTCAGCCCATCAACGCAGGCAATAAGGATATCTTCTACTCCTCTTTCTTTTAGATCATTTAGTACTCCCAACCAGAAGTTAGCTCCTTCACTTTCAGCCAAATAAAAGCCCAAGACTTCTTTTCTGCCATTTTGATCTATGCCCAATATATTGTACATGCATTTACTTACGCAATGCCCATCCTCTTTGACTTTAAAAAACATGCCATCCATGAACACTATCGGATATACAGATTGCAGCGGACGACTGCGCCATTCATTGATTACTGGTAGCAATTTGTCAGTAATACTTGATATCTCTGCTGCCGATATTTTGTGATCATAAATTTCCTCAACATGTGACGCTATATCTCTATAACCCATACCACTGGCAAATGTGCTCAAAATCTTCGTTTCAAGCTCTGGATGTAAGTTTGTTTGCCTTTTTTTGACTATTTGTGGTTCGAAACTTCCTTCTCTATCTCTTGGTGTTAATAGCTCAAATGAGCCTGCACTTGTACGTAAAGTTTTTGCATTCCTCCCATTTCTTCGGTTATTTTCTTCGCTTTCAGCCAACAAGTGGTTTTCTATTTCACCCTCTAGACTCGCCTCCAGCAACCTTTTTATAAACGGTGTTAACGCTCCGTCCCTTCCTGTCAGCGGCCTTCCTTCTCGTATAGACGACAGGATATTTGTTTCTAATTCTTTATAATCTACCAATCCGGTAGTTCTGTTTACTACTTTCTGACTCATTGTCAAACCTCCATTTTTTTATATCAATTTATTACTTTTTTTTCGGTTTGACACAGTTTATTTAACCATACGCGTCAAGTTAAGGAAAAGTGTAAGTAAAGTTGATAGAGTGAAGGAAAATAATAAGGTATAAATTCTCTTGGATATATGAATGAGAGAACTTACAATGGACAGAATAGCTTGCTTATCAAAAGACCTCAATGAATTCTTTAATGAAAAAGCAGACGAAATATCAATTGCAGTAGGTTTTATAAAAAGAAAGAGAAAACTTAATGGCTCATCATTCATAAAAGCTATGGTTTTTGGTAACATAGGAGTTGATGATTGCAGCATAGAAACAATGTGCCAATTGCTAAATGAAGACTCGATAGAAATTACAAAACAGGGTTTAGATTTTAGGTTTAGTGAAGAAGCAGTTGAGTTCATGAAAAAAATGTATAACGAAGCTTTGTGTTTATTTAAAAAAAAGTCTACAGATTGATTGCAAAATTTTACAGCAATTTGGAAGCGTTAAATTATTGGATAGCAGCTACATTAGCCTGCCCAGTAGCATGGAAGATATGTACAAAGGATATGGCAGTAGCTATAGAGATTGTGAGAATAATACCAAATCAGGAATAAAGCTACAGTTAGTCTTTGATTACCTGAATCAAGCGCTAGATAAGTTAAATTTTATGGAAGGAATAAGGTCGGATCAAGGTTATAGGGATTATCTGAACGGTTTATCAGCCAATGATTTGCTAATATTTGACTTGGGCTACTTTGTGCCTAGTTCTTTTAAACAGATTGATGAAGCAGGTGCATATTTTGTTAGTCGTTATAAGTCTGATACCAATATATATGATATAGAAACAAATCAAAAAATAGAGCTATTGGAGTATTTGGAAGGTCAATTATCTTCAGAAAAAGAAGTATTATTAGGAAAGGAAGTAAAAATTAAGGTAAGAATTATATGTCAAAAGCTAACTGAAGAACAGTCTATGGCTAGAAGAAGAAAGGCTAATAAATTAGCAAAGTCACATGGATATACATCTTCTCAAAAGAATCAAAAGTTATTAGATTGGTCAATATTTATAACTAATGTTCCAGAGAGTAAAATTAATGCTGAACAAATATTGACGGTTTATAGAGTAAGATGGCAAATCGAATTACTATTTAAACTATATAAAAGTCATATCAATCTTGATAAACTAAAAGGAAAGACAAATCCATTTAGAGTATTGTGCGAGCTATACGCAAAATTATGTGCTATTCTCGTATTTCACGGAATGATTGGCTGTGTAAAACTAAAAAAGAACACGGAGCTCAGTTTAACAAAGGCATTTATTGAATTGAAAAGGCGGGTTAGAGAGCTCTTTTTGATATTAAACAATATTGTCAATAATTTAAAAATTTTTCTAAAAAAGCTTACTATAATCTGGTCAAAGTTTTCTTTGAAAGACAGATATAGGAAGACCAGGGTATCTACTTTAAGCTCTCTACATTCCTTAACTTGACGCGTATGGTTTATTAACACTCCCTCACATTCTGCGCCAAAGGCAGATAAACCACTGATATCGCCTAAGCCTGTTAATTTAAAAACGAAACCTGAAGCTCTTCCTGCAACAACAGTGACTAATGAAGCAGGAAAGCTACCAGCTTCTTCTGTTAAGGACCGTTGTAAAATGTTTGGTGGAGCGGCTACTAAATTTGAGAGGGGATCGGTATTAGTACGTTAAGGAAAGCACCACACACTTCCCTTCTTTTTCAAAATAAGTTTACCTATAGATCTGATTGTATTAAGATTGTTTAATACAATCAGATCTATTATATGCGTTTATCCAAGTATTACTTACCAACTCTAAAGGAAAAGCCTGCTCATGCTAAAATTATCTCCCATCAATATTCTTTACGTGCAGGTTTAATAAAGCAGATAGCATCTGGCATTTATTCCTGGTTACCACTTGGTCTCTTAGTGCTTAAAAATATTGAAGACATTATCAGAGATGAAATGAACAAATCCGGTGCTATTGAAGTGTTGATGCCTTGTGTCCAACCAGCAAATCTTTGGCGAGAATCAGGGCGTTACGATGATTACGGTAAGGAAATGTTACGTATAAGGGATAGGCATGAGGAAGACATGCTTTTTGGTCCAACGCACGAGGAGGTGGCAACTGATCTAATTAGAGATATGGTAAAAAGTTACAAAGATTTGCCACTTTGTTTATACCAAATTCAATGGAAGTTTCGTGATGAGGTAAGACCACGTTATGGCGTTATGAGGGGCAGGGAATTTTTGATGAAGGATGCATATAGCTTCGATGTAGATTACGAAGGTGCACTGAATTCATATAATTTGATGTACAAAACTTACATAAAAATCTTCAAACGCATGGGACTTACCCCAATTGGAGTTCGAGCTGATACGGGGCCAATTGGAGGAAATTTGAGCCACGAGTTTCATATATTGGCAAACACTGGTGAAAGCACTTTATATTACGACAACAAATTTTCTGAGTTGCTAGAAAGCGAAGATATTGAAAGTTTGAAGAGTATATACGCAGTTGCAGATGATATGCATGATCCTGAGACTTGCCCTATATCACAAGAGCAGTTAAATGTTAGTAAAGGTATTGAAATAGGGCATATTTTTTATTTTGGCGACAAATACTCAAAGCCTATGAAGGCAAGTGTTACTTCTCAAGATGGAAAAAATGTCAATATACATATGGGTTCGTATGGCATTGGAGTTTCAAGGCTTGTCGGTGCAATAATAGAAGCTTTTCATGATGATAAAGGAATTATCTGGCCAGAATCGGTGGCTCCTTTCAGAATTGGTTTAATCAATTTACAAACGAAAGTAACGGAGGCTGCAGATAAAATATACAAAGCTTTGAAGAGCGATGAAGTGCTTTACGATGACACGGAAGGAAGTGTAGGAGTAAAATTTTCTAGAATGGATCTGATAGGCTTGCCGTGGCAAATAATTGTCGGAAAAAAGGCAATAGATGAAAAGATAGTTGAAGTAAAAAATAGAGCAACTGGAGAGGTAAAGGAAATGCAGATTGAGGAAGCAATAAATCACTTTAGCACAAAATGATACACGGTATCGGCACTGACATAGTATATATACCAAGAGTATCGAGGATATTACAAAAATACGGGGAAAAATTTCTCAATAGAATCTACACTGAGAAAGAAATAGAGCTAAGTAGAAAGTATAATAGTCAAGAAATGCGAGCAAGGTATTTCGCTAAGCGTTTTGCGGCAAAGGAGGCTTTTGTTAAAGCACGAGGTAGTGGTCAGGGTATTATAATGAAAGATATAGAAATATACAATGATGTAAGAGGCAAGCCATATCTTACCGTTAGCAAGGATTTTATCTCCAAAATTCATCTTTCTCTGAGTGACGATGGAGATTACGCTACTGCATTTGTTGTAATTTGCGTCTAGCAGATATTGTTTCAATTTATGCAGTTGACTTTATGCTATCTATATAGCTAAACCGACTTACAACAATTTGAAAAACCGTCATTCCGCTACTAGTTAGCGGAATCTATGCTGAGATACCGCGGCGGTATGACGGTTCGCGGTGGCATGACGATAAGCTCGTCATCCCGCTACTAGTTAGCGGATGAGATACCGCGAATGAATCGCGGTATGACGTAACGACAAATTCGTCATCCCGCTACGTGTTAGCGGGATCTAGAGATACCGCGGCAGTATAGCTATAGCATATGCAACAACTAAAAAACATAGCAGTTTTTCTATGATTTTAGTATAATTCTAGCTTTACCTAAACAAAAAATTTAATGGACTATATCTTAATGTATCTTTCCTTACCATTTTCAATTACTGAGAATTATTTATTAATTACTGCGTTGATTCCACTTTTAAGTGCGTTAGTTATTTTTTTTACTGGTAAATGGCCCGGAGTGAACAATAGTATTACTGTCACTTCTTCTGTACTTCTGTTTACGTATACGTGTCTGTGCACTTTATATTGGGTGTATGGTGATCATTCTCAATTTATCCTCATGGATTTTGGTAATAATTTGCACATTAGTTTAAAGCTAGAGTCTACCGGAGTAATATTCAGTTTATTAATATCGTTTTTATGGGTGCTGACCAGTATATATGCAATATGTTATATGCAGAATAACTATGCTGATAGCAATCACTCAAGTTTTCTATGCTTTTTTTCAATATCAATTAGCTGTGCAATGTTTATTGCTTTTTCTGGAGATTTGCTCACTACATTTGTCTTTTATGAGCTTCTAACTATTAGTACATACCCTCTGGTTACTTACAACTCAACAAATGAATCAATGATTGCAGGGCGCTATTACTTTGGCGTGCTATTTTTCTCTTCTTTGGTATTGTTTTTTCCTGCAATAGGCCTTTTATATAATGAATTTCATACTTTAGACTTTGTAAGTGGTGGAATATTCAAATTTGATACTTCACTCATCACTTTCATTGCAGTGTGTTTTGCTATGCTGATTTACGGAATAGGAAAAGCTGCATTAATGCCAATGCATTTTTGGTTACCAAAAGCAATGGTTGCACCAACTCCTGTAAGCGCACTACTGCATGCTGTTGCTGTTGTGAAATCCGGAGTTTTCATCATCATAAAAGTTATATTATACACTTTCGGTATCGGTAACATGCAACGTTTTGCGCAGCAAAGTTGGTTTGCTGGAGGGTGGCTTCCGTACGCTGCTGGATTTACTATTATTACTGCATCATTGATTGCATTAAAGCAAAAAGAATTAAAAAAATTGCTTGCTTACTCTACCATCTCTCAATTGTCGTATATTATATTATTCGCTTCAATTTTTAGTGAGCTCAGCATGAGGGTTGCAATTTTCCAATTAGTTTGCCACGCATTTGCAAAAATCACTTTGTTTTTCGTTGCAGGAGCAATAATAACAAGAGCAGGTGAGAAGTATATAGATAAGATTTACGGTATAGGACGCAGTATGCCAATTAGCATGACAGCATTTGCTATAGGTGCGTTGTCTATGATAGGGGTGCCGCCTGCTCCGACTTTTTGGGGTAAATTTCTCATTTTTCAAGCTGTTTTCAACTCTGGCAATGTAATACTTTCTGTGTTTGTAACTCTAGTGTTAATTGTTAGTACTATACTCAACGCTCTGTACTTTTTACCGATAATTTACAACGCCTTTTTCTTAAAACCTTCTCAGAATTACTTTATTAAAAAAACACCAATTCTTCTAGTTTTACCTCCAGTTATTACTGCTACATGCACTTTGGTTATTTTTTTTAGCTACCAAGTAATATTTTAAAATCTGTATTTATAACCATTAACAATAAATTTAAATGGTATTATACCAGCCAGAGTTGCTTTTATATTCGACAAAGTGAAGCTAATCTCCACAGTATCCTCCTTATTTTGCTCGGTTGTAAAAACTACAGTAGCATTTCCAGCAAATGTAACTAGGTCCTTGGTCGATCGGTCAATAGATAATGTTATTACGTTTATGTTGGTAATTTTTCTTTTGGATGAAACAGCTTCATTATTCGTTTTTTCCTGAAAGCCTTGATGGATTTTATGTATAGAATTGTTTCTTATAAAATTTTCTTGGTACTTCGGTTCAACGGTCTTAATGGACTCGTATACTTCAATGTATTTACTTATTAAGTACCTCGCTGTGGAAGTGTATTCATCTTCCTTTTTACTGAAACTAAGCTTATGCATTGCAGAGAACTCATCTTCTGTGTGGTTCATATACTTCACAAAATTTAAATCTTTTTTAACAGGAAATAACAGGTATATGTTTAATGTTAATAAACATAAGCATACTAGGAGAAGCGATACTATTAATGCCATCCAAGATCTTTCTGCTACACAAAACAGATACCTATGGCAGTACCATTCGACTGCTTTACTGAAATAACTTTTGTTTTTTACTGATTCAAGCAATTTATCTTCCATAACACAATACTACCAGACCTAATCGGATCATTATAATAACAATAAGCTTAGATACTCTAAAAAAAACTTTAAAATATGTCTAAATTTTCCCAAATAGGATGAATGATTATATCACCTTGTTCTGCAATGAGGTAGAATTTATCGATTTTGCTCACATCTATATTTATCATTTTTACACTGAAATTTTCAGGATCATAAGTATTACTTTCTACACTTTTGTGATAATTATAATAATGTAATTTATTTTGATCATCAAAATAACCAAATTCATCAGCAAAGGTTCCCACTTTTCTACCTTTACCACTTTTGACTAGCTCAAATAGATCAATTACATGGTTTTCGGATCCAGGCTCAATAGGCCCTTCTGCAGCAAAAAATTTAGGTGCATGACCAACGTATTCCTTAAATTTTAGATTATGAGTCTTTTTTACACTACCAAAATCCACAAACTTATATTCATCTGAAACGCCAGAATATTGTGGATCATACTTTTTATATTCAAAAAACTCATTACCTAAAAAATTACAAAACGTTAATTTATAATTATCATGATCGGATTTTACGACTTTAAGGTAATGAAAATCTCTAGGAATCCTTACTTCCTCTTCCGTGATATGATTACGTACAACAAACTCACCATTTAGCATATGATAGCCAATTTTTGGCAAAGTGGCTATATTGATTGCCTTGTTTAGCTTAAAATTTGCCTCATAGATGCCACTTAATAACTCCTTTCCTTTTTCTAAGGTGACGTCCTGGTCTAAAGCTATATTCTTGATTGAACTCAATTCTTTCTGCATATTCAGTATAGCTTTCGTCAAAACTTCTATTGATTGCCATACAGTTAATTTATTATCAGTCAAATTATATACTTCAAGTATTAAATTAACAGGATTTTATCATGAATTTATGTTAAAAGTATTATACTTTGTAAACTTATGTCATGATATTAACTACATTAGCTAAAACATGCTTTTTATCTAAGTGGAGTTGCTTAGCAACAACAAAAAGTTCATCTATTTTTTTCCACTGACTTAGCAGAATTTCAACATCATTTACCTCTCTCTTTATGCTTTCTAAAATGAAGGCCTGAATTATATATGATGCTAGTTCTAGTTCGATTTCGCTATTAATTACTTTATTAATCATATTGGGATTCTTTAAATCATGAAGAAATTTATAAAAGCACTTGTATGCTTCATAAGCATCACTACTTATTGCATTTATTATCATTCCTGGCATTCCAGGAAATAAAGTAATGATTTCATCAAATATTTGATCATCAAATTTACATTGAGATGAAACAACTTGCTTTGTTTCATCATAAGTTAATGGGAGTAAATTCAGCTGAAAGCACCTACACAAGATAGTGGTTTGTATATCATATGGCTTATGGCTAATTATAAATATCTTAGAATTTTTTGGCGGCTCTTCTAATATTTTCAATATTGCGTTTTTAGCGTTATTAGTCATTGCCTCTAAGCTATCTATTATAGCTATTTTGTGTTCTGATTGAATGGGACTTAAGTGTAGAAAGTTTTTCATTTCTCTGACTTTTTCTATTCCGATAGTATCACCTTCAACAATGTGTAAGTCCAATGCTACTTCATTATAGCTTTTTATGAGTAACCAATTGGAGAAGGATTTTGCAAGTGTTGCTTTTCCTATACCTTTTTTACCACAGATCAGCCAAGACTGAACAGATAAGTTGTTCATTAATTTTTTTTTGGCCTGGTTGTGACCTATTACTTTTTTCATTCTTTCTCCTATAGATCTTAGTTTGAAAATGCATTGTTTACTGTTTGTAATAAAATTGCACCTTCCCTTAAAACCTTAATCTTATCTTCGGTTAAGTCAATAATAGTAGATTCTATACCAGAAACTAATTCGTCATCTTCAATCACTGCAGATAAATGTTGCTTAATGGATTGTGGTATATCGTCTGCCTTACATACACTTTTTTCTCCTGAAATATTTATACTAGTTGCAACTATTGGAACTTTCAGTTTGTTTAGTATTGAAATTGCAATAGGATGCTCAGGAATTCTGATACCTATACTATCTTTAAAGAATTCGTTTGGCAATATGTTGTTGTTTTTAAGTGGTAAAATATAGGTAATTGGTCCAGGAGAAAAGTGGTTTATTAAATCAATATATCTTTCCTTTACCTTTGCTATTTTTGTCAAATTGTAAATATCACTAACAAATATAGACAGTGGTTTATTTTGAGAGCGTTTCTTTATCTGATATATTTTTCCTATAGATTCATTATCTAGTGCATTACAAGCAAGAGCATACACTGTTTCTGTTGGAAAACACACTAATAAATTGTTCTGTATTGCATTTATTATTTTAGATACCATATAGCTAAAAACTTATTCATAACAACTAGATCAGTTTTGTTGCACTGTATCTTATATAGTAACTGCTAGTTTTTGTAAACGTAATGCAACGCAGCTTACCATTTGTTATGCAGATTTGCTACAACCCAAACTCTTCATTGACTTTATCAATTATTGCCTGTGGTGGATCCTCTCCCCATCCTGAATACAAAATCTCTCCATAGTCTGCAACATCTATAGAGCCAGTTCTGCTTTTTGCTAGAAACATTTCTCTTTTCTCTTTATCAACTAACACATAATGCCACGCTGATTTTCCACGATCTTTACCACGGACTAAGTATACAAGATCTGACCTACTTCTTTTTGTTGCATCAGCAAAAGATCTTTCATTGACAGTTCTGCTTTTACTTTTTATGCCGCCACTTTCAGAAAAAGCTTCCTTGGATTCGGTTTTTTTGCCTGCTAATTCAGAAATTTTTCCTTTTTCCCCTAATGCCCGTTCTTTGGTGTTTTGAGACGAATACTTACTGGAAAAACCTTCCCCTGTACCGCCAGGAGTCCTGTTTGTGAAACGCTTAGTAAATGAATTATTGTCGTTGTTTTCTGCCATAAAAATCTCCAAACTTTAGATTGTAGAATCCAAACTTTTACTACACTTTATCATATGTTAATTAAATTAATATAAATGAAAAATAATATAGTAATTATTACAGGAATTACGGCCTCAGGTAAATCAGAATTATGCGATAACCTGATAGAAAAATATGGAAATATTAGTATAATAAATTGTGATTCAAAGCAGGTATATGAAGAAATTCCCATAATTACTGCTCAACCACCAAAGCAAGAAGTATTTTATAAACTATATGGTTATGTTTCAGCAAAAGAAAATTATTCCGTGGGTCTATGGTTAGAAGATTTAGAAAAAGAAGTTAATCACGCATTAGAAAATGCTCAAATACCTATCATCACTGGAGGAAGCGGGCTTTACATCAGCAGTTTAATCAAAGGCTTATCATCAATGCCACAAATAAGTCAGAAAGTGAGAAAAAACGTAAGTGAGCTCAGGAAAAATTTAAGTAAAGAGGAGTTTTACAAATTAGCGCTAAGCAAAGATCCAAGGATTCAAGGTAAAGTGTTCATGAATGACTCGCACCGCCTTTCAAGGGCACTTGAAGTTATCACTGAAACTGGCAAGTCAATTTTTGTATGGCAAGAGAATAGACAGCCTCCTTTATTCAATAATTTTAAGATATATACAATTCTGCCTAAACGTGAAGATGTATACCGAAAAATAAATTCTCGTTTCATTACAATGATTGAAAATGGAGCAATTGATGAAGTAAAAAAGCTACTTAGCATGAACCTAGCCCCACATTTGCCAGCTATGAAAGCACACGGAGTGCCAGAAATTATAAAGTACTTGAAAGGTGAGATTACTTTAGACGAAGTGATACAAATTGCTCAAACAAACACAAGACACTACGCGAAACGTCAGTATACCTGGTTTAAAAAACAATTTCTAAATGCTGAAGTGATTGATTGTGCAAACAAGCTCAAGATATTTTAATTCAGGCCGTGCTCATTACTACGAATAGGGGGTTCCATATTTTCCAGATGGTCGCTTACTTCTAGTGGATCGCCTAAACCATGCTCTATTTTTATTTTAAAAAATCCAAGCCTCTCGCACAATTTCTGAAAGTATTCTTTTATAATGTCAAATAAGCTTTTATCACCTATATTATAGTCCTTCAGTCTCTCAGGAACAGTAAGTGACAAGTTACCATTTGTGTATGTTACATTTTTATCATCTTGAGACTTAAGCGTGAATTCTAGTGAGCTGGATAGATCATACACCTTGTCACCGAATGTACCGTCACTCCTTTGGAAAAATATTGGTAATGTCATATCAGATTTAACACTCACATTATTTTGGCTAACACAGTCAATACTTATCACTTTTTCAGGTCTTTCTATTATGAATGAATGCTGGCTAAGTGCACCTTGAAACTCTATATGTACACCAGCTTCATATCCTGCTTGATTACAATTGATAACTAATTCTTCCAAGATAGAGTCACTTGGAACTTCTGCCTTAGCGTATTTGAACATCTCCTTAAAAACTTTTCTTGCAAATGGGCGGTAGTCTTCATTTTTACCTTCACTTTTTGGCAGTAAACTATCATGTTCTTTGTATAGCTCGGCAATCAAATCTCTACTTATACTTTTGCCGTTAATAACAAAATCCATTCTCTGAAAATCTAAGAACGCTGTATTACCAGAATTCGCTTCAGCATTGTCTTTACCAGCTCTTAACTTGCTAAAACCAAACTTTTCTGCTTGAGCTCTTAATGTAACTACTGGATTTTCCTTTTCTTCTGATATAGAGCTACTCATTATGAATACCTTGATATAGACTGCTGATAGTATAATAATACATAAAAATGATTAATAAGTTAATAAAATACCTACTATAAGCCCTATGATAGCAAATATAGTTAGGGGTAACTTAGGCTTACCGATGATTTTAAAAACAACAAATTCGTCATTCCGTTACGTGTTAGCGGCTGAGATACCGCGAATGAATCGCGGTATAACGTTAGAGAGCTGTGCTAGCTATAGTGCATACCTGACCATAAGGTGACAAGATTTTAAAAAGGCTCTATAACAGTTTTACACATGTATGAATCTCAATGAGCAATCAGATTTTTCTAAATAGCAGGCTGGAGAATATACCTAAGTTCCATTCCGCAATATTGCCTAAACTTTGTGGTGGGGACAAGGTGGTGGATCTGCTGTTTTATAAGCCACTTAGTTATGTGGATAGAAGCAAGTTACTATCTGATGCTCGAGTTGGAGAATTTACAACTTTCATTGCAAAAGTTTATGAGCATCAGTCGCCCACTTTTAGAGGTAGACCATATAAAATAGTCGTTGAAAGTGAGAGTCAGTATATATTCATAGTCTTTTTTAATTACTCAGTTAAGTATTTATATAAACTATTTCCAATTGGAGCGAATGTGATCATCAGTGGCAAACTCGAAAAATTTGCTGAACATTGGCAAATTACTCATCCAGATTACGTGTCGCTTGACATCAACCAATTTAAAAAAATAGCTTGCATAGAGCCAGTTTACCAATTATGCCGTGGCATTACCAATAAGCGCATTGGGAACATAATAAGCTCTAATCTAAAGGAATTGCCTGATTTACCAGAGTGGATAGATGATACATTAATCAAGCAAAAAAAATGGTTAAGTTGGAGGGAAAGCATCATAAAGTTGCACAGACCAAGCTCATTGGTGGAAGCTGAGGTTTGTAGAAAAAGGCTTGCTTATGATGAATTGTTTGCGTATCAGCTAGCGCTGAAACTTGCAAGAAAAAATCATGTGAAAGAAAGGGGAAGAGAATTTATAATATTGAGTAAATACAAAGAGCAAGTTTTAAATGAATTGTCGTTTCAATTAACAAATGATCAAACTCGTGCAATAGATGAGATCTCAGAGAGACAAAAATCCAAGTATCGCATGATAAGCTTGCTGCAAGGTGATGTTGGTAGTGGCAAAACCGTAGTTGCACTTTTTGCAATGATAAATGTGGTAGAAAACAACATGCAGGCAGCTCTAATGGCACCGACTACTATCTTGGCGGAGCAACATTATAATTGGATTGAGGAAGTTTTATCCTGTACCGATATAAAAGTTGCGCTGCTTACTGGTAAAACTTCGCGCAAGGAAAGAAAGATTATCATGAACGAACTTGCAAGTGGTGTTTTAAATATAGTGATTGGCACTCATGCACTATTTCAAGCTAACGTTACATTTAAAAATTTAGGGCTTGCAGTCACAGACGAGCAACAGCGATTTGGAGTGATGCAGAGAAATCGCTTGGTAGGAAAAGGAGAAAATGCCGATATACTTTTCGTTACTGCAACTCCCATTCCAAGAACTTTGCAGCAAGCTATGTATGGTGACGTTGAATGTTCAATTTTGAAAGAAAAACCAAAATCCAGATTGCCAATAAAAACTGTAACTATGAACATTAGTAGGGTGCCAGATGTTATTGAAAAGCTAAAAGGTGCTATAAACAGGGGCGAAAAAGCATATTGGATTTGTCCATATATAGAAGAAAACGAAGAGACCAATATTGCTGCAGCAGAGATGCGTTTTCAGGAATTACAAAAAACATTTCTTGATAAAGTCGGGATAATACACGGAAAATTGACTCAGGAGCAGAAAGATCAAGTTATGTTTTCCTTCAAAAGGAATGAATTTTCTCTGCTTGTTGCAACCACTGTGATAGAAGTTGGTATAGATGTGCCAGATGCAACCATCATGATTATAGAAAATGCAGAGCAATTTGGGTTATCACAATTGCATCAGTTAAGAGGCAGAGTAGGGCGAGGAAACAAGCCATCTTTTTGTGTATTATTATACGATAATTTAAGTAAAAGCTCATCTTCAAAGTTAAAGATCATGTGTGAGTCACAAGATGGATTTTACATTGCTGAAAGGGATATGATGCTAAGAGGCAGTGGAGATATTTTAGGCACAAAACAATCAGGATGTATGGAATTTAAATTTGCTGATTTATATCAGGACAAAGAGCTGCTCAATCTCGCGTATAATAACGCAAAAGGCGCAATGGCTGATTTTGAATTACTGCTTGATATATTTGAATATAGGAGTAGATTACATTTTTCAAAATTTCAGTAGAAAAACCAGGTAGCCCGCAGAAACGAAAAACTTCCTTGACACCCTTCGCCAGCCCCCTTATCATAACAGTGAAGCTATTGTATTTGCTTTCGCCAATCTGCAGATTAAAAGGTAAGGATTACTTAATGTATCGGCGTCTTATGTTCAATTTTTTGCAGTATATAGATACTGTATGTCTTTACAAAACTTCATCTACATCTAGATTTTTATCTAAATAAGCTGAACGCGCTTATAAAGCGTTACAAGACATCAAAAAATGCCAATACTCGACAGAGATAGTAAAAGACTAGCTAACTCGGGGATTCTTTGTCTTTTTTTCTGCTTAGTAAATTTCTTAAACATTTGCAGCGTAAGTTAGTTGCAATTAAAAGCGGCTGAATCTCGCTTGTCAAGCGTTTAAAACATAAAAAACGCCAATATTTTAAAGCAGATAATAACCCCAGGGCTTCTTTTGCCTTTTTTTTCATTTAGTAAATTTCTTAATATTTATGGCTAAACGACAACCGTCATCCCGCTGCTTGTTAGCGGGATCTAGAGATACCGCGAATGAATCGCGGTATGACGGTGTAATGACGGTTAAGTAATTCGTTATCCCGCTGCTTGTTAGCGGAATCTGCTGTGGCGACATAAACTCAAATCATTTCAAATTTCAATCCAAAGAGGTATCATTATGTCAAACAACTTCAATTTTAAAGAATTTTTTAACCACTATGAAACAAATAGTACGTCAGATGATATACAAAGGTATTATTTGCTGTGGAAATCAGTAATAGCGCAGGCAATGATTGATGCAGCAAGTCACTGCAAAAAAACAGAAAGCTTGGTAGAAAAACGTAAGGCAATTTCTTGGTTATCAGACTTTAGTCAAGATTTTGTGCACACATGTATATTGGCTGATTGTGATCCGGTATACGTAAAAAATAAAATACAGCCAACCTTAAAAAGCCTTACTAGATAAAGCCTTTTTATATACTTAATGAGGTTTACTCCTTTTACCGAAAAAAATATAATTCAATCTCCTATCTATAGTTGCCTCTATATCTTTGATTAATAGCTGCTTTATCATGTTTACTTTTCGCTTTGCATCTTGAGCTTGACGCTCATTGTTACCACTGTTATTGCTGTAATTATTCTTATCACTATAACTACTGCCACTTGGTTTGCTACTGTTACTGAACTCACTACCCTTTTTTCTTCTTGTGTTGAGTATCTGTATTATCTTTTCCTTTAAAAAGGACTTCCAGCCTGTGCCAAGTAATAATTTATAGAGAAAATGCGGAGTAAGAAACGCCACTAATATTCGAATAGAAATTCCGTAACCGAGATCTTCCCTATTTTCATAATACCACTTGCAATATTGAAACAAACGGTAAAACGCATTTTTGAAAGAGCAAAATTCTACAGCATACCAAAAACCATTGCTGAGAAACATGAGCACAATGCTGAATGTGTAAAGATACATTGTGAAGAGAAACAGTTTCACAATTATATCTTTTAGACTACCTAATATATAATTCAATAATCTTAATTTATAGAAAAGTGATATCATTTCACACCCACTTCAACATGGCTGGGGTGGAAGGATTCGAACCTTCGCGTGGCGGTATCAAAAACCGCTGCCTTACCACTTGGCTACACCCCAATACTACTTACATCAATAACACTATTAGCCCAATTAGTAAAAGATTTATTTGCTTTTTCTATGGGCATCACAGCAATAGCTGGCTGATCATAAGAATGCATTGCTTCAATTTTTTCTACAATTTTATCAACTTGATCATTTTTGCTTTTCATAATTGCTACTACTTCACAACTATTACTAATTTTACCTTCCCATAAATACAGAGAATTCACTTCGGGAAATATATTTACACATACAATTAATTTCTCGTTTAACAATTCTTCAGAAATAGTTTTAGCTTCTTCAAAATTTGAAAAAGTTGTATAAATCAAAACTAAACTACTCATTAGAATCTATATAAACGCACTGCTACTATACTCTACCGAGGTTTATTCATCAAGAGAAAATAACGCCAGCGCGTACCGTATGAACATTTGTTTGCAAAGGTAGTATGTTAAGTGTTATAGCTAGTTTGCCTCAAACGTAAAGGTGTCATTCCAGTGCCCCTGTGATGTCATTCCAGTGCTTGACACTGGAATCCAGTTTTCCATATAATCTCATCGAAAACGTTGTAACCACTTTCTATGCTAGTTTGCTTGTAAACAAGCAAACTTTCCTGGATCCAAGTGGGCTTTGTTGCATCACACTTTATGAGATGGTGATTTATGGTAAATTCATGTAACTATCTCAAATTTAGCCATACCAATATCAGTGAATTTATTAAGCAAATAGCATTTGATTGGCAGTTCTTTTTCTCGATTTATCTCAGATTTATTCCTAAAACTAAATCCGAATATTTGCTTTAATCTTGAGAAAAACCCTTCAATATAAGATCTTTTCCCATAATTTACTTCTTTTTTCCATTCTTTCATGCCATCTTCACCGTATAATTTTATTAACCTAATAGCAGCATTCCTGTCAGACATATAATCTATTTCTGGATGTTCTGCCGCATTGTTTATTGGTGGAATTTTTGTCTTTATATCATATTCGTTACACAACTTATAAAACTTGTGCCTATCACATGCTCTATCTGCATATAGTGCTTTTATGGCATGCTGAAAATCGACTTCTTTTAGCAAATCACAAGCTCCATAGTGATCAGCCGTTACTGTATTTTACAGCTATGGCTTTTTTGCTGTTTGTATTCAACATTACATGCAATTTTCTTGTCTGTTCATAGCTGCGATACTTTCTATCTTCGCTATTTTCTTTGCTATGACCAGGAGTGTTGTTGTATATACTAATTCCTGTACTGTCTATAGCAATTTCGATGTCTTCCATATTATTTTCTGCAATCATTTATCTTAATATTAAGTTTCTTAAACCTTCTTGATGCTTGTGAATAGCTGATAACTGCCAAATCTCTTCCTATTTGTTGCAAATACCCTTTTATAAACCCGACTGTTTGTCTTAAACCAATTCTAAAGAAACTGACGATTATATGCACCAAAATCACAACTTTATCACTATAAATATAGTTGCCGCCCTGCATTTTTGGACAATTCTCGTACCAATTTTCTATGGCGTCATTGATATAACAAAAAATGCTTCCTCTTTCTTGGAGAAATTTGTTATATTCATGGCAGTTACTGACTCTCATTTTTTGTGGCATATTTTTTCTTCAACAGTTAAATGGCTATTTATAATGAATTTTGTCAGTAACTGCCAGTTCTTTTCACTTGAGCGATGCAACAAAGCCCACTGGGATCCAGTTTCACCTTGTGATGGTGTCATGAAAGTAGCTGACACTGGTTTCCATCCAAGACGGTGTCATTCCTTACTATTACCCACAAATATAAATGGACTAAAAAGTAAAATATTACAATATTAAAGTTTGCAAATATTGAGGGTGTAAAATGGCAAGTAAAAGTAGTGAATGGGCTAAAAATGAATTTGGAGATAAAAGATTAACTGACCGATTAGTAAAGATTGCTGATAGTTTGATAAGTTTACCTGAAAGCTCAATTAATGAGGCATGCGGAAGTTGGTCAGAAGCAAAAGCAGCATACCGTTTTTTTCAAAATGAGAATGTAAAAGAAAGTGATATTTTAGCTACACATATTAATAAGACGGTTGAGAGAACAAAAGCTCACAAGAGGGTTCTTGTCATTCAAGATACCAGTTACATTGTATATAATAACCATAAAAAAACAAGCGGATTAGCAAATTTGTCCAGTTATGATACTGCAAAAGGTATTATAATGCATACAGCTCTTGCCGTTAGTATAGAAGGTTTGGTACTAGGGATACTAGATCAAAAAGTTTATTCAAGACCTGAAGAAACTGAGAACCTTAAAAAAAAGAGCGATCGCATTGAAGATAAAGAAAGCGTAAAGTGGTTGGAAACTTTAAGAAAAACAAATAATATTATTGATCCAACTCAAACTGAGACTATAACTGTATGCGATAGAGAAGCAGATATATATATGACTTTTTTGAGCTTGCACATAATCTTAATTCGGCAGTGCTAGTTAGAGCATGCAGAGATAGAGCAGTAAATAGAAAATCTCGATATCCTGAAAAAGGTGAGCAGAAGTTATGGGCATTTATTAAATCCTCTCATTGTGCAGGTACGGTAGAAGTTGAAGTTCCTGTAAAAGATAATAAGCCAAAAAGAACAGCACGTTTGGAAGTTAGATTTGGAAAGTTTATGATGAATCCATCTAAGAATAATATTAGGCATAAGACGGAAGAACTACCTAAATTACCACTTTATGCAGTTTATGTTGTTGAGAAAACTCCCCTTCCCTTAAAAAAAACCGCTAGAATGGATGCTATTAACGAATCTTTCAGTTAATACTTTCGATGAAGCTGTTGAAAAAATTAGTTGGTATTGCCTTAGATGGAAAATAGAGATATTACATAAAATTTTAAATTCGGTCTCAAAGTTGAAGAATGTAGGCTTGGAATAGCAGAAAGACTAATGAGATATCTAACAGTTATGAGTATTATTGCTTGGAGGATCTTCTTTATTACATCAATTGCAAGAGCTAACCCAACATTACCATGTACTACCTTATTAGCTGAAGAAGAATGGAAAGTTTTATACGTTAAAATACACAGAAAACCATGTCCAAGTGTAGTTCCCAACATAAAAGAAGCTGTTTCATGAACTTGGAGGCCATTTAGCAAGAAAAAATGACCCAAAACCAGGACCAATTACTCTTTGGAAAGGATATAAACGTCTCTTTGATTTAGCAGAAGGATGGCGACTTGCTCACGAACCTCATATTTGTGGGTAATAGTAAGTTGTTAGGGGGATCTGGAGATACCGCGGCGGTATGACGTAGGGAAATCTTACTTATTATAGCTATAGTTCTACATGAATTACAAAAGTAATATTTACTAGATCTTAATATTTTAGATCTATATTTTAATAAATAATGAGCTGTAATTAGTATGAATAATCCATTTAAAAGTGAGAACTATAAAAAAATCTCGATTCTCTGATCAAAGCTGTAAAGCTAGGAAATGCAGAGAAACAATATAACAAAACGTTAAGGGATTTATCTCATGCATTAGAAGGTTTTACAGGTGAGGCAAAAGGTATAGCTGAGTTTGTTATATATACTGACTTGAACAATTATGTAGAACAGCCATTAGGTCTTTTTAAAACATTAATGAATAGAATTTTGGGAAAAAATTTTCCAACCAAGAACAGTAGTATAAGTAATTTTGTAAATGATGAGTTGTCAAGTTTCACTTTAGAAACAGCAGCTAAGTATACAAGAATTTTAAAAAAAATTGATCTCTTGGAACAATTAGAAAAAGATTTCAGAAAAAATAATATTTTAAAAGATTCTTTAAATTTAGAACAAAGTGAAAAGAGTCAAGGAAAAGATAGATCACACGAAGTGAGTTTGGAAGGTAGAAAGCAAAAGGAAGGTACTTTTGAGCTGCGAAAAGAAGAACAGCCGAAAGAAAAATTAGGTGGTAATCGCATGAGGCAAATAAAGCGACCAACAACAGCACCTCCGGCTGCTCCAGATTCGAGGAAGGTACGCTTTAAATCAGAAATATCCTCAGATGGAGAAAGCAAGGCAAAGTCTACATCTTCTTTACTAAAAGGAGCTAATAGTTTTAGTATGCCTGATGCTAAGGAAAATCCTTCTGAGGATTCAGGCTATGAAAGTTCATTAGATCAGGGGTCTGAATATGAAGACATATCAAATTATCAAGAGAAAAAGCAAAAGGAAAATCCTTTATATGAGCAGAGAGAAGATTCAGGCTATGGAAGTTCATTAAATGAAGAGTCTGTATACAAAGAGATATCAAATTATCAAGAGAAGAAGAGTAAAATTTTAATAGAAAATTCGCAGAGTTCAAAATCGCCCAAAGAAGAGCCAATTTATGCAACAGTTCCTAAAGAACATATAGAAGCAAAAAGAGAACGTAAGCAGAAACAACAACCTCAATCCCTCGTACCACCAAAACCACCGCAAGTGCCAAAAAAAATGTTTACTACTGGTCAAGAAGTTAGACAAGAATCGAAAGTGGTAATCAAAGATAAACCTGCAGTACCGCCAAAGCCTAAAAATCTAAGCCGTGCTAATCAAAAAGTAAGCACAGAGCCAAAAGTAGTAGGAGTAATTCTTAAAAAATCAGCTGAAAGAGTACCACTAGAATCTGAAAATCAAGACAATAGGAAATCAGCACAAAAAGCTGCTGGTAAGGCGATACCAAAAGTAGCAGCAGCTACTATGAAAGGAGGAGCTAATCGCGAGATGGGCAGTAAAGTAAAGGCATTAAAAGAAAAATTTGAGCAAAATCAAGCAAAAGGAAATGCTAATGTACAGCTTGCTGAAAGCAAAACCACTCCAGCAGCACAAGCGGATATCGGTGTGAAGAAAAAACAATCTCATTCATTTCTAACAGAGAATAAAAGATCTGCAACGAAACACGTAACAGCAAAATCTGATCCAAAATCTCATATCAGCAAAAATTCCCTTCTCACGCATGCAAATGTAAAGGAAATGGTTGCACAAATTGAGAAAGGAAAAGGAGGAAGATAGTAACATTTGGGAAAAAAACATATGTGTCAAGTCAAGAGATTGTGAGCAAATTTAGGAAATTATAGCTAAACTGACTTAGATTTACCGACAATTTGAAAAACCGTCATTCCGCTAACTATAGTATTTTCAAAAGCGAATGATAAAGGTATAATATGTTTTTTTAAAGTAGGGAAAGCGATGGTATATAGTGTAGATTTAAGGGAAAAAGCAGTGTCTTTGGTAGAAAAAGGAAAGTCAAAGGTTGAAGTTGCAGAGGTTTTTGAGATAGGGATAGCAACACTATATAGATGGCTAAAAAAGAAAGCTACTGGCCAAGGTCTCAAAGCGGTAAAAAGTACTGGTTTTATTCGAAAAATAGATCCAGAAATACTCAAAGAATATGTCAAAAAACACCCAGATCACACACTAGCAGAAATGAAACAAAACCTTGGCTTTGGGATAAGTGCAATTTGGTATAGATTAAGACAGCTAAAAATAACCTTTAAAAAAAGTCACATTCTATCAAGAGCGCAATCAAGAAGATAGGCAGCGATTTATCGATAAAGTCTCAAAAATAGACCACTGTAGCATTTTATATATAGATGAAGCAGGAGTTGATAATAGACTATACCGAGAATATGCACGAGCTCCAAGAGGAGAAAAAATATATGCTGATGTTCCAGGAAAAAAGCGGGAAAGAGTGAGTATAATAGGTGGATGAGAAGTTTATTGCACCAATGACCTTCACAGGAGGGTGTAATAAAGATATATTTAATGTATGGTTAGAGCGAAGATTACTTCCACAATTACAGCGTGATACAACCATAGTTATGGATAATGCTACATTCCATAAAACTCCCAAAACAAAGTCATTAATAGAGTCTTTTGGCTGTCATTTGCTTTATCTTCCAACATATTCACCTGATCTAAATCCGATAGAGCATTGTTGGCACACCATCAAAAGTTGCCTCAGACCTCTAATGCATCAATGTACAGACTTACACCTTTTAGTTGGTAATACCATTTTAGACGTTTATCATTCGTTTTAGAAAATACTATAGTTGAAATAGCGCAGTTACTCACCCCATAAATTTGGTGCTCTCTTTCAATCAAAGGTGTCTTGCTGCTTGAAATGTTTTCTTTGTAAAAATTTGGCTTATCTTTATATCATCTCATTCAAACAGCATTAACATAACTTATGCCTTTTTTGGATGTAGAAATTTTCTAGGAATTGTCTTTTTGAATTCTATGGTATTTTGTTTAACATTGAAACAGGAGGCCAGTGTCACGCACTGGCATGACACCCATTTGTTCCTATAGTTGTCTTTTCTCGTCTACCTTATTTTGCCACTCTGCTGAACAGATACATAAAGAAAGTGGAAAATTGGACATTCTCAACTCGGCTCCTGCAGATTAAAAATTAAGTTGAATAAAAATTGGATTTGACGCAGTTTTTTCCCATAGTTTAAGAAATTAAAAGTTTAACGATTAGAATTATAATTACAAACCACAATAAAAAATAGACTTTTCCATTTGATTTATTTTTAATTTGGATGTTTTCTAATTTTTTATCAGCTATTAGGTTCAATTTTTCTATAAGGCTAAATATCCCTTGGATTGTTTTTACAGGATAAGAACTTCTAATTTTTTCCCTATACCCTATTTTACTTTCATGTTGACTGCTTATCCACGCTTCAACTACTTTCCACATATTGATTTCTGGGTAGATCTTTCTACATGTCCCTTCCAGTAAAATCATAGTTTTCTGCAGCAATAACAATTGTGTTTGAACTTTCATATCAAAATCACCAGTTATTTTTAATAGCTGAGCAAGTAAACTAGCAAATGAAATCTTCTGTATAGGCTGCCCAATAATGGGTTCACCTATTGCCCTGCAAGCTGTGACAAAATTTCTATGCTGTGATGAAACGTAACCAGCTTTAAAGTGCATTTTTGCAACGTGATCATAATCCCGATTTAAAAAGCCTTTGAGTATCTCTATAACGTAATAGCATGTCTCACGATCTATTCTACCCATGATTCCACAATCCAGAGCAATAATATTGTTATTACTATCAATCATTAGATTTCCAGGATGCATATCAGCATGAAAAAAACAATCCCTGTATACCTGATTACAAAACGATTCTATAAGATTGATAGCTATTTGCTTATGATTATTCAGTTTTTCAACTTCGTATATTGGCGTTGCTTCTATCCATTCTAATGTTAAAACCTTTTTTGCAGTTCTATTCCAATCTATTTCAGGTACATAAAAACCTCTGTCATTTTTTGTGTTTTCCTTTAGTTCCGAAGAGTGAGCAGCTTCAAAACGTAGATCTAACTCTAATCGGCAAATTTCAGCAAAAGTTTTAACTAATTCAATTGGCCTCAGCCTTTTTGATTGTTCGCTAAATTTTTCTGCAATTTCTGCAAGCCAAGAAAGCATTTTTATATCTCTTGAGAATGTTTTCTCAATATTTGGCCTTAAAACCTTCACAGCAACTTCCTTACCCTCAGTTGTAACCGCTCTATGCACCTGAGAAATCGATGCTGCTGCAATTGGCTTTTCAGAAAAGCTTGAAAAAATGTCGCTCAATTTACAATTAAACTCACTTTCTATAGTTTTAACTGCTATTTTATGTGAAAATGATGGCAATCTATCACATATCAATAACAAGTTATTTGTTATATCTTCATTTAAAACATCAGTACGTGATGAGATAGACTGCCCAAACTTAATGAACACCGGACCTAATTTTTCAAGAGCACACTTTAGCTTGTGGCCTTGTATTTTATTTATTGATTTTTTTGATGGTGGAAGTAAATAAGGTAATATATTGTAACGCGTCAGCACCGTAGTTATGTGCAGAAGACGCAAAATATTTTGAATCATTTCGCTGCGTAACTGCTAAATATTTCATTTAGGGTTCTATTTTTCATAATCTCATCAGGCTTGCCTTGGCAATAGATAGTATTATTTATACAAATTATGTAATCTGAGGATGGTAGAGCAGAGTTAAGATCATGAGAAGTCATAAGAATCGATACCAATCGTTTTTTTGCTATTTTATTTATAATATCATAAAATTTAGCCCGCGCGTTAATATCCATTGCACTAACTGGTTCATCTAGAATGATCAAGTCAGGCTCTGCAATTAAACAACGTGCAAGTAGCAATAATTGTGTTTGCCCTGCAGAAATTTCTAACACTTGATTCTTCAAAATGTTACCGATACTAACCAACTCTATCGTTTCTGTAATAATGGATTGATTTTTCTTTAGTCTTTTCAAGGAGCTATTTAAAAGGAAATATTCAACTGTTATTGGCATCAAATTACTAATACTAAAATTTTGCGGCATATAGCCAATTTTTATGTTGTCAGCAAATACGATATTACCGGTACAGCTTTTATTTATGCCAGCAATTGCTTTCACTAAAGAGGTTTTACCTCCACCATTTGGACCAAGTATTGTAATTATGTCTCCTCTTTCCATGAACATATTGATATTGTCAAGGATTCTTTTACCATCATATGTGAGAGCAAGATTTTCTATTTTTAGAACACGATTATTGACATTATTCAATTTATTGACAAAATTTAACTTCTTCTCAACGTTTATATGAGACATTTACTGACTTTTTTTCTATTACTTTCATTTACACTATACTATAATATCGCCTTTTCATCCAATTTAAAAGTTGTAGCTACAATCAAACCTATCCACTCACTTGTAGCTTCTATTACAGAAGGGATTTTAGAACCGGAATTGCTTGGCTATGCAACATCTGCGCATAATTATATATTAAAGCCATCTGATGCGAGTAATTTAGAATCAAGTGACGTTATATTTTATGTTGACGATAACTTAGAGACGTTTGTTCAAACTTTCGCCAAAAATAATAAAGAACTAGTGCAATTGTCAAAGGCAATCAACCTACTTCCTACTCGGCCACATTCATTTTCTAGAAAAATTACTCACATTAAAGATGAAAAAGATTTACACATTTGGCTGAGTCCCGAAAATGCAAAGAGCATGATACTTTCTGTAAGTGCAACATTGTCTAACATAGATAAAGAAAATTCCCATCGATACAACTCTAATGCAACAAAAGCTATAAAAAAAATAGACCAAGAAGTAAAAGAAATTATGAAAGAACTGAATGATTTTAAAAATCAAAAATATATCGTCACTCACGATGCTTATCAATATTTTGAAAAATATTTTGGTTTAAATCACCCAAGTGCCATTCTTTCCATAGAAGAGGATTCTTACATAGGTATGAGGAGTTTAATGAAGCTAAAAAAGATAATGAAGGAAGAAAACGTTAAATGTATATTTGCTCATTCACAGGAAGACAGCATAAAGCCTAATGCTCTTTCTAATGACGCAAAAATGGTAGTTCTTGATCCTATTGGATCAGACATAGAGCCTGGAAAAGATGCATATCTAGCTATAATCAATAACATTGCACAAAATTTTAAGTCTTGTTTTGTTGAGTAATAAGTTCCCTTTTAGCTTACTGTTTTATTGTTCTGCATTTATTTGTCCTTTACATATTATGCAGGTTTAGAATTATGCTTTATTCTTACGTTTATGTCTTGGCCCAATACAATCAATAAGTTAAGCAAGTATTCTAAGGAGAACCCTTCGATTTTTGACCTATTGATTTGAGATACTTTAGGTTGATCAATCTTTAGAGCGTTTGCTGCTTTTTTCTGTGTTGTGTACTTCTTACTTATTAATTGTGCAATGACCTTTATTAATTTCAGTTTTGTATCTTTCACATCCCCCAACTCTACTATTATAGGATAACTTAATTGTAAATTTTGCATAATAATAAAATCCCTTATAAAAAAATTACTTTAGTTTTTCTTCTTTAAATAACACATGCCTTCTGACTACTGGGTCATACTTCCTAAACTCCAGTTTTTTGGTAAGCTTTTTTGGATTACGCTTTTTTACATAAAAATAACCTGTTGATTTTTCTTCACCAGTTTTTGTTGTCTTGATTGCAGTGCTAACTAACTTAACGAGCAAAGAAGCATTTTTTTTCGCCATACTTATAATGATATAATAAATTCTATGCGAGTTTATTACGCAAAACACTAAAAGTCAACCGAATAATGCAGATCGTAAAATTCTTGACAATCAACAGTGCATTAAGTAGCATGAAGTTAACTTCAGAATGAAAAGCAAACGGTAAATAAGTGGTAAATAGTGGTAAAAGGTTATTATTGATAGAAAATTCCACCTGTTCTAATGAGGTAAGAGTTGCCTTGTCAGTTAATAATAAGGTTGTAGAATTTGAACAAGAATTCAAGGAAAAAAAACAATTAAGAGGTAATATATACGTTGCTTATATAAAGCGTATAGAGCCTTCTTTGCAAGCCGTATTTATCGAATATGGAAAAAATAAGCAAGGTTTTTTGTCTTTTTCCGAGATATCTCTAGATTACTTCAATATTCCAGAAAAAGAAAAGGAAACTATCTTTGAGAGCTACTCAAATGACGATTATACAGAAAAAGGGAACGATACCATAGCAAATGTCTCTTCAGATTCTGCAGCTAGTAAGAATGTCAACGAGTCAGGTAGTGGTTTTGTAAGAGAGGTACCTTTATATAAAAAATACAAATTACAAGATGTTATTTCAGTAAATCAAAAAGTATTGGTTCAGCTAACTAAAGAGGAACGAGGCAATAAAGGAGCTTCATTTACAACATACATAACTTTAGTGGGTAGATACTGTGTTTTCATGCCAAATTCCATGAGTAAAGGTGGAGTGTCTCGCAGAATTGAAGATGCTAATGTCAGAAAGCAGTTAAAGGAGATACTGAGTTCAATAAACTTGCCAAAAAGGTCAGGTTTAATAGTAAGAACTGTTGGTTCAGGAAAAAATAAGAAAGAAATTGAGCAGGATTACAATTACTTATCCTCATTATGGCAGAGCATTCAAAAAAATGCCTTCTCTGTAAACGTTCCATCATTAATTTACAATGAAGCAGATGTAATTATGAGATCTGTTCGTGATTTTTGTAGCGATGGTATAGAAGTTATAGTGTCTGGAAAGGAAGCTTTTGAGGCAGTTAGGCAATATGCTAACAATGCACTAAAAGGTAGTAAGTTGCGCTATAGATTGTATAGAGGTTATGCTCCGATCTTTACTTACTACGGAATCGAAGATCAAATTTCTGAGTTATATAGCAATAGAGTAGAATTGCCATCTGGTGGGTCTTTGATAATAACTTTAACTGAGGCGTTTGTTTCAATAGACGTAAATTCAGGAAAGATGACAGGAGAAGATAGCATAGAAGAAACAGCTTATAGAACCAACATGGAAGCAGTACCTGAAATATCAAGACAGGTGAATCTTAGGGGCCTATCAGGATTAATAGTAGTCGATTTTATTGATATGTTGAAATATCAGTATTGCAGAGCTGTTGAGTCTGCTATAAAGCAAGCGTTTAAAGATGATAAAGCTAAAGTTCAATTTAGCTACATAAATGACTTTGGTTTAATGGTATTTTCAAGACAAAGAATTAAACCAAACATACAAGAAATTAATACTACAGAGTGTTTACACTGCAAAGGTACTGGAAGAGTAAAATCAAACGAAGTAATTGTTTCATCAATACTAAGGGATTTACAACATATTGCTAACAAGAATCGAAATAAGTCTTTTGATTTAGTAGCACACAGTGCAGTTATAGCGCACATTTTTAATAACAAACGCAATACAGTTTCTACAATCGAAAAAGAGTTTAATATTACATTGAACGTTAGTATTGATAACAGTTTAGATGTAAATACATTTGTTTTAAAACAAGGAGATGATGTTAATTTAAACGGTTATAAGCCATTACAGAACTCTGGATACCAAATTGGGGATAGCAGCAATGAAGAAGCTGATAATTCAAATAAACTACGAGGCAATTTTTGGCTGACTAAGTGGCTTTCGCGCCTTTTAAGTTCTAATAACTAATTAGAAACCTAAATTGGGCTTGTAATTAATGAGCCCTATACTTATATATTCTTATATCAGATAATATTTACAATGGGGTACTCATTATGGGAAGAGCAATAGGCATAGATCTCGGAACAACAAATTCTTGTGTTGCAATAATGCAGGGCAAGGATACAAAGGTAATAGAAAATAAAGAAGGGGCAAGAACTACTCCATCTATAGTTGCATTGACTTCTTCAGGAGAAAGGTTGATTGGTGCTCCAGCAAAAAGGCAAGCAACCACCAATTCAAGTAATACCTTTTTTGCTACTAAGAGATTAATAGGCCGTCAATATAGTGATCCTGAGATGAAAAATCTAAGTGTACCATACAAAGTATTTGCAGCAAAAAGTGGTGATGCATGGGTTAAAACAACTGATAATAAAGAATATTCTCCTAGTCAAATTGGTGCATTTATACTACAAAACATGAAAGAGGCAGCAGAAGCTTATCTTGGAGAGGAAGTAAAAGATGCTGTGATAACAGTGCCAGCATACTTCAACGACTCTCAACGTCAAGCAACAAAAGATGCAGGAAAAATTGCTGGATTAAATGTACTCAGAATAGTAAATGAACCGACTGCTGCAGCACTTGCTTATGGTCTTGATAAGAAACATGGGCACACAATAGTAGTATATGACCTTGGTGGTGGTACATTTGACGTTTCAATACTTGAAATAGGTGATGGAGTTTTCGAAGTGAAAGCAACAAACGGTGATACCCATCTTGGAGGTGAAGACTTTGATAATGGAGTAGTGAGTTATTTACTAGATGAATTCAAGAAAAGTAATGGCATTGATTTGAAAAATGATCCAATGGCTATGCAAAGAATCAAAGAAGCTGCTGAAAAAGCGAAAATTGAATTATCAAGTGCAATGGAAACGGAAATAAATCTACCGTTTATTACAGCTGATGCAAGTGGTCCAAAACACTTAAATATGAAATTAACGAGAGCAAAACTTGAAAGCTTAGTGAATGATTTAATCGAAAGAACTATGGCTCCTTGTAAAAAAGCTCTTGAGGATGCTGGTTTATCTGCTAGTCAAATTGGCGAAGTGGTTCTTGTTGGTGGCATGACTCGTATGCCAAAAGTCATAGAGAAAGTTAAAGAATTCTTTGGCAAAGATCCACATAGAGGAGTTAACCCTGATGAAGTTGTAGCAATTGGAGCTGCAATACAGGCGGGGATCATTCAAGGTGATGTAAGAGATGTGTTACTACTTGATGTGACCCCACTTTCTCTTGGTATTGAAACTCTAGGAGGAGTATTCACTCCACTTATTGAGCGTAATGCTACAATTCCTACTAAAAAATCTCAGGTGTTTTCAACTGCAGAAGATAACCAAACAGCTGTTACAATTAAGGTGCATCAGGGTGAAAGAAAACTGGCAGTTGATAATAAGCTACTCGGTCAGTTTAGTTTGGAAGGGATACCTCCTGCTCCGCGCGGAAGGCCACAAATTGAAGTGACATTTGATATAGATGCAAATGGAATAGCACACGTTTCTGCAAAAGATAAAGCTACTGGAAAAGAGCAAAAAATACGCATTCAATCTTCAGGCGGTTTATCTGATGATGAAATAAATCGCATGGTAAAAGAAGCTGAAGAAAAAGCGCAAGAAGATGAAAAGCGCAAAAAGTTTATTGAAGTGAAGAATCAAGCGGATAGCTTAGTCCATTCTACAGAAAAGTCTCTGACAGAGTATGGTGATAAAGTTTCACCAGAAGATAGATCTGCTATTGAAAATGCAGTTAACGAATTAAAAGAAGTTAGTAAATCTGATAACATTGATGACGCTGATTCAATACAGCAGAAAGTCACTAATCTTTCTCAATTATCTATGAAACTTGGAGAAGCTATGTATCAAGCATCTCAACAAAATAGTGCTGAAAATGGCTTTTCATCAGAAGGAAATCCAAATGATAAAGAGGAAAAAGTAGTAGATTCTGATTATCAAGACATAGATAATAAAGAAGAGAATAAGTAATTGCGATTGTCATCCAAGTAGCTGATACTGGGATGACAAGAGGAGCATATTGTTGCTTAAAGAAACCATTATGGATATTATTAAAACGATAGAAGAAAAGATACACGATTCGATAGATGTAATTGATATCAACATTATCGATGAATCAGCAAAGCATGCTGATCATTATTTTGCTTCATCTTCAACACTACCTTCACATATCAAGCTAATATTGATATCTGACAGCTTTATCGGAATGAACACTCTCAAAAGGCATAAATTGATCTATGAATTATTAAAGAGTGAGATAGAGCTAATACATGCAATTTCTCTTCACTTGTATACGCAAAACGAGTACAATTTAAAAAATAAATAATAAAAATGTGAAGGAAGAGTCTTTATTAGTTAAAGCAGGAAGAAAATTTAAGGACTATAAAGGTTCTATGAACCCGCCAGTTTATCATTCTTCTACCATATTATTCCCTACTTACAAGGACTACTTAAATGCAGCAAATGGAGAAAGTATATACGATGTAATCAACGATGATGTTGCAAGAGATTACAGCTATAGTAATGTTGGTACTCCCACTGTTCATTATTTTTCAAATGCACTGGCTGAAATTGAAGGGAGTGGACAAGCGCTTATTTTTCCTTCCGGACTATTTGCACTTACTTTTGCTATTTTGACTTTCACTAAAGCAGGTTCTCATGTTTTAATTCAGGATAACAGTTATTACCGACTCAAGAGATTTGCCGAAAATGAGTTACCAAACAGGGGAATAGAAGTAACTTTTTATGATCCAACACAGGATATAACTGATTTAATTCAGAGTAATACTTCATTGATAATGATCGAGACTCCTGGTTCTGTAACGTTTGAGATTTCGAATATAGAGCATATAGTAAAAGTTGCTAAAGAACGTGGAATCGTAACCGTTTGCGACAATTCATGGGCCACTCCTTTGTTATTTAAGCCGCTTGATTATGGAATTGATGTTGCACTATATGCGGTAACAAAGTATCTAGCCGGTCACTCAGATTTATTGATGGGGACTATGATTGCTGAAGGTGAAATTTTTAAATTGCTTTATGAGAGCTATAAAAATTATGGAGTAACCATTCAATCGCACGACTGTTATCTTGCACATAGGGGACTAAGAACACTGCACACACGTATGAAAAAGTACCAAAATACAGCAATGGAAGTGGCAAAGTGGCTAGAAGCACAGCAAAAAGTTAGAAAGGTTTTATATCCAGCACTTCCCTCCCATCCTCAACACGAATTATGGAAAAGTTACTTTAAAGGAGCAAGCGGCGTATTCAGTATAGTATTGGGTAGAGAATATTCATGTGAAGAACTAAGCTGCATGGTTGATCACATGAAAATTTTTGGTATCGGTGCTTCTTGGGGAGGGTGCGACAGTTTGATATTACCAATAGATCGTAGATCTATGTCAAGATCTGTAATGAATTCAGATTATGGTGGAAGTTTTATACGGATATTTTGTGGACTGGAAGATCCTGAAGATTTAATCTTTGACCTTAATGACGCACTAAAAAGGTTACCATGTTTAGACTTTCAAAACGATGAAGTAGGACATGAAACTGAGAGAATTACTGCATAACATTATTGATGTTAACTTTGATATTGAAATCAAAGGCGTCACATGTAATCCCAAGAAAATCAAGGAAGGTTATCTTTTTGTTTGTGTGTCAGAAAGGGATAGGATTTACATAGATCAGATATTATCTTGTGGAGCTAAAGCGATAATTGCAAGTGATTGCATAACAGAAGCTTCAAGCCTTGGTATCATTCCAACGCGTGATGCTGGAATCTGTATCTTCCACCCAAACCCTCAAGAAATATACAGCGAAATAGTCAGCAGGTTTTATCAATTCAAACAGCCAAAATATGTTGCTGCTGTAACAGGCACAAATGGCAAGACTTCAGTAGTAGAATTTTGCCGCCAGATCTGGCAAAACTCTGGCTATAATGCTGCGTCTATTGGAACACTTGGAACATGCATCAATAATGGCAGAAAAGGTAATAGCAACAGCCTTACCACTCCAGGTGCAGAAGACCTTTACGCAACATTGCGTGGTATAAGTGTAGAACACTTAGTGTTGGAATCATCAAGTCATGGGATTGATCAAT
This sequence comes from Wolbachia endosymbiont (group A) of Yponomeuta plumbellus, assembly GCF_947251575.1. Taxonomy (NCBI): domain Bacteria; kingdom Pseudomonadati; phylum Pseudomonadota; class Alphaproteobacteria; order Rickettsiales; family Anaplasmataceae; genus Wolbachia; species Wolbachia endosymbiont (group A) of Yponomeuta plumbellus. The sequence goes on from NZ_OX366353.1 coordinate 234,459, forward strand.
ACAGAATCCATGGATTAAAGTTGAGTGCTGCAGCTTTTACTAATTTCTCGCAAGATCATTTAGATTACCATAAAAGTCTTGGTGGATATTTAGAAACTAAAAAAAGGTTATTTTACGAAGTATTACCAGAAGGAAAAACAGCGATTTTAAATGCGGATATAGATGAATACGGCGCATTGCTTAAAATAGCTGAAAAACGCAGTAATAAAGTTGTGACTTATGGAAAAAAAGGCTCTGATATTACTTTATTAGAGCAAATACCAACTCCAAGTGGTCAATACCTTACAGTAAAAGTTGATAACCAAATTTACAATACATTTTTCCCAGTTTTAGGAAAATTTCAAGCATATAATCTGCTATGTGCAATTGGTATATCTGGATTAAATTACAGAGAAATATGTGTGGATAAACTCATTTTCCCGTCAGGAAGAATGGAGAAAGTGAAACCTTTTGCATTCGTGGATTACGCTCATACTCCAAGTGCGCTTAAACAAGCCCTATTGTCTTTAAAATGGCACTTCAATAAAAAAATAGTTCTAGTTTTTGGATGCGGTGGCAATCGTGATCAAACAAAACGCGCAGAAATGGGTAAAGTAGCACAAATATATGCAGACAAAGTGATAATCACGGATGACAATCCGCGTGATGAGAATCCTGCAGAAATTCGTCGTGGTATTTTACTACATTGCCCTGATGCGCTAGAGATAGAAGATAGAAGAGAAGCTATAGAGAAAGGAGTAGATATTGCCTATAATGAGGGTATGATTCTGCTAGTTGCAGGAAAGGGGCATGAAGGATACCAAATCGTGAGCGGCCAAACTTTTGAATTCAGTGATGTTGAGGTTATTAAAAATCACGTTTTAACATGCTACCGTTCTTGCAAGCGATAGCACTCTCACTTCTCTTGCACCAGAATTTAAAATTTCTTGAGAGCAGGACCTTACAGTTGCTCCAGTTGTTACTACGTCGTCAACTAATATCACGATTTTATTTTCGATAATTTTCTTGTTGCTTATGCTAAAAGCCTTCTTTAAATTTTTTTCACGCTGCTTAAGTGAAAGACCAGCCTGAGGGATAGTATGGCGAGGACGTTTTATTGCAAATGGCGTATAGGATAAATTGGATAACTTAGTCAACTCTTTTGCAAGCAGTGCTGCTTGATTATATTTACGTTTAAACAAACGCATTTTATGTAACGGTATAGGAATTACGACCTCTGCGTTCTGAAACGTATCCTGATTAGCTTGGTGTATCCACTTTGCATAGATTTTTACGTAATTCAAATTATCAAAAAATTTGAAATTTATAATCATGTTTTTACTATGTTGATCATAAGCAAAAACTGATCTTAATACTTTAAACGGTGGAGGATTGATGATGCACTTACCACACGTATAAATATTGTCTGAGATTACTACGCCACAAACATTGCAGTAATGCTTAGTTAGAAAATTGATTTTTTTGTTGCATTCACTACACAGATTAAGATTTTCATCAATGATACATTCGCAACTTACGCATACGCTTGGAAATATGAGATTTGTAGCTTTTTTTAGTAAGAGAAGGTTCACAACTCATTAAATATATTATAAAATAATTTATATAGTATAGCTAAAGTAACTTAAGCTTACACTCTTTCACTTTTTATTCCATTTCAATATAGTTCATGCTGCTGAAAAGCAGAACTTATAACTCAGTTTGTGGTATACCATTGACTGAAGTAGTCTTTGAATTATCCTTAGATAAAAATTGATGTTTTTCTGGCTTCTGTACTTCACTCAACTTACTTTGCACTTTGTCACAAGCCCACACAAGTGGCGTTATGATTGACGCGGCAGCCCAAATGATAGCAGCGCAAGCATAACTTACAATCTTGTTAAATACTCTAGCTACTGCATTAGCACAATCTTGCCCCATTTCTAAAAATATGTTTGAATAATTAACGAATGATTTTGTATCCGTTTTAAAACAATAGTCCCCTGTTATTTTTGACAATAACTTGACTGGAAAGTATGACAAACATGCCACTATCAAAAATAAAGGTTGCAATATTATGTTGGCTGCTAAAATAGCACTCAGTGCACACAATGAATACACTTTCTCTGCTCTGTAACCCACGTATTCACAATTATCATTGTTTTTATAATACTTGTTATAATCATCTTTACTCTCAACTCCACAAATTACATCTTTCACAGGTCCTAGCACATTATCAACGTAATGTACGGACTTATAGAAACTACTTTCTGGAACTAGTGTGCAATCTTCTGCTCTCTTAGCAGGTACAACTCCATATTCAACGTACCTTTTAAAGTATCGATATACTGACATTACCCTCTCCAAATCATAAATATGCAACATAGTCAATAATGATTAAGAAATAGTTTATAATAAATATGTTTTAAGATACCTGCCTGTAACACTTTCTGGAATTTTTACCACTTCTTCTGGAGTTCCAGTAGCAATCACTTCTCCGCCTTTTATTCCGCCCTCTGGTCCGATGTCTATTATATAATCTGCAGTTTTTATAACGTGCAAATTGTGCTCGATAACTATAACAGTGTTTCCCAGATCGACTAATCTATGGAGTATTTTTAGTAAGTTATTTATATCTTCAAAGTGTAATCCAGTTGTTGGTTCATCAAGAATATACAATGTTCTTCCGGTAAATCGTTTTGATAGCTCTTTAGATAGCTTTATTCGTTGTGCTTCCCCCCCAGACAACGTTGTTGACGACTGTCCGAGTTTTATATAGCCAAGTCCCACTTCCTGCAAAGAAACCAACTTTTCTTTTACCATTGGAAGGTTTTCAAAAAAAACACAAGCTTGATCTATCGTCATATCAAGCACATCAGAGATTGATTTTTCTTTATAAGTAACTTCCAATGTTTCCCGATTATACCTTCGCCCTTTACATTGCTCACACTTCACATAAACGTCCGGTAGAAAATGCATCTCTATCTTTAAGTGCCCATCACCTTTACAAGCCTCACACCTTCCCCCTCTGGTATTAAATGAAAACCGGCCTATATTATATCCCCTTGCTTTTGACTCCGAAAGACCTGCAAACCAATTTCTTATATGAGTGAACATACCAACATATGTTGCTGAATTTGACGCAGGAGTTCTACCAATTGGCGACTGATCAACTTCTATAACTTTATCTATATATTCAAGGCCTTCTATTCTATCACACTGACCATACCTTGCAGACGAATGATGTATCTTATGTGCTGAATATTTATATAACGTTTCTATGACTAAACTTGATTTTCCCCCTCCTGATATTCCAGTAACACAAATAAGATTCCCTATAGGAAATTTAACGTTCACATTTTTTAAGTTATTTTCACATGCATTTATTACTTTTATGAACTGAGTTGCTTGCTTTCTTCTCCTTGGAATTAAAATTTTTTTCTCTCCACTCAAATATTGCCCTGTTATGCTCCCCGAATTTCTTTGCACCTGGTCTGGTGTTCCTTCTGCAACAACTTTTCCACCATTTACGCCAGCTCCAGGACCAATATCAATCGCATAATCAGCAGCCATTATTGTATCTTCATCATGCTCAACAACGATTACAGTGTTACCCATGTCTCTTAAGTTTTTTAGTGTGGCAATTAACCGATCATTATCACATTGATGAAGGCCAATCGAGGGTTCATCAAGAACATATAAAACCCCCGTTAATCCTGAGCCAATTTGCGAAGCAAGTCTGATCCTCTGACTCTCGCCGCCAGAGAGAGTGCTAGATTCTCGATCAAGCGTTAGGTAATTCAACCCTACATTCTTTAAAAATGTTAGCCTCTTGATTATTTCACTTAGTATTTTATTTGAGATTTGCTTCTGTTGTTCTGTGAGCTTGTCTGGCAAATTTTCAAACCACTTAAGGGATTCATCGATACTAAGCCCTGATATTTCACCTATATGTTTGCTATCAATTTTTACTGTAAGCGCTTCTTTTCTCAATCTATAGCCAGTGCATTCTCTGCAGTGAGTAACAGAGCAATATCGCTCAACAAGCGTTTCATCATAATCCATCTGGTTTTCTAAGATACTGACCAAACCTTGAAATTTACCGAAGCCAAAGAGTATCATATCTTTTACTTCTTGATCTATGTTCTTCCACGGAACATCAAGGCTAAATTTACAATTTTCAGCCAGTGATAGAATTGCACTTTTTAAAAATCCATAACCTGTGTGCACTTGACGGAACATTGATCCCACTGGCTTTAAAGCGCCTTCAGATATTGAAAGAGTTTCATCTGGCACTATCAGCTTCACATCAATAGCCAGCTTTTTACCAAGCCCATTACACGAACCACATGCACCGTAAGGGCTGTTAAAAGAAAATAATCTTGGTTCTATTTCCTCAAGAGTGAAACCAGACTCGGGGCATGCAAAATTCTCTGAAAAAGTCAGAATTTGACCATTTTTATACTCGGAATGATGGTTGTCAGGTAGGTTTACTATTTCTACATACATTAGACCATTACCAAGTTTTAGTGCGGATTCTATACTACTTGGCAGTCGATTTCCTATATCGCCCAATATTGATATTCTATCTGCAACCACAAAAATGTCGTGTTTCTTGTTCTTATCGAGTTTAGGCAAGTCATCTACATTGTACACTTCACCATCTATTTTGAACCTTACGTAACCTTGTCTTTTAATTTCCAATATCTCTTTAAGATGTTCTCCCTTTCTACCACGCACAACAGGGGCAAGTATATATATCTTAGTTTCTAAAGGTAACGCAATTATAGTATCTACAATTTGAGACACCGTTTGTTTTGTTATTGGTAATCCAGTTGCAGGTGAATAAGGAACTCCTATTCGTGCATATACTAAGCGCAAGTAATCGTAAATTTCGGTAACAGTTCCAACTGTTGACCTTGGATTTTTTGAGATCGATTTCTGGTTGATAGATATTGCAGGAGAGAGACCTGTAATCGACTCAACATCTGGTTTATCCTGAATGTTGAGAAATTGACGCGCGTAAGCTGACAGGCTTTCAACGTACCGGCGTTGGCCTTCTGCATAAATCGTATCAAATGCAAGGCTAGACTTGCCAGAACCACTTAGCCCAGTTATAACAACTAGCTTATTTTTCGGTATATTGACGTCTACACCTTGCAGATTATGTTCCCTTGCGCCCTTAACTCTGATAAAATCGTCCATATTATACCATATAGCGTATTAACCATTATAGCCTCAAAATACGTGAATTTATAGTGATATATTGATTTTTTCAACTGTTACGGAGAATTAAGCAGCGTTTGATAAATCGTCATTCCGCTACTTGTTAGCGGCTGAGATACCGCGACGGTATGACGGTTAAGTAGGCCAGTGCCCCTATGATGTCATCCCAGTGTCAAGCACATAGCTGTACGAACGTTGTAGTTTAGGAGCAATTCCCACCAGTGGGCCAGTGCCCAGACACTGGTTCTATGCAACTTAATTAAAAACGTTTGTTTTAGCGTAAGACAACTACCTTTAGCTCATCAGCTCAGTTATAAGCAAAATTTCTGGATTCCAGACTGGAATGACACCATTTGCTGTGCAATTTACCTTCAAAAATGAATGTTCGTACAGCTATGTGTCAAGCACTGGGATGACACCATTCTTTTTTCTGGATTCCAGTGTCTGGGCACTGGAATGACACCCCCCTGATAGGCTCAAATCATAGTGTTTGTACAGTTGTGGGTTTAGGCTACCTATAAATTCTAAACTGTTGTTACGTATTAGGACCACCAAATACACCCCCAGGACCCAAAGTCAGTTTAGCTATATCAGAAAACAGGTTATGTGGAAATCTTAAAATACTTCTTGTTCGCCAAGCAAAATAAATACATTCCTACAAACAAGCAGATGCTCAATACTGACACATAAGAAAACTTAAAAATTAAATCTCTAATGTATATTGATAAGCATTTACCTGCAGAAAATTTGTATAGTAATCCAACACATACAACGGCACTATCAACCACTGATGCTATAATTAAAGTAATGAAATTTGCCATATGAAAATTCAACTTGGACTTCAATTTTTCAAAAATAATTATGCTTGAGAGAAGAGATACTAAAATTGCAGTATATGAAATCAATATCATCAAATTAAAACTTTGCCATTTAAAAACACAACATAGCGCTATACACACTATTAAGTTGTACGTAGCTTTGCTTCTGCCATAAAATTCAACCATTGAATTTACAACTAAAGCAGCTCCCACAAATAAGGCAGCACATATCATCAATTTATTTGAAGTGTTGAGTAAAGAAAGACTGATAAACAGGAGTATCGATAAAATAGACATAATTACCTACCCAAAATTAATAACATACATTCATTCTAAATAAACATTACATATAGTAAAAGAGTTATTTAGCATAATAAGAAAAATATTTTATATTAGCATGCCACATCTTTCAGATCTACTTTTAAAACATCCTTTATGTTTAGCACCTTTTTCTCTGTTACTTTGCCAATACATGAATAAACTGCACCTTCAAACAATTCTTCAAACCTCTTCTGATTTTGTGGTGTAATAGTAACCAAAATTCTACTTTGCGATTCAGAAAACATTATTATCTTGTTTATTATGTCTGTATTTTGTATTTTTCCTATTGGCACTAGTGAAAGATCGATTTCAGCACCAAGGTCTCCTGCAATTAGCGATTTTGCCAGAGCAATAACTAATCCGCCTAAGTTTGGTGCAATTGCAGAGGCAATTATGCCATCTTTTATTGCTTGGTTGTAACGCTCATACAACTTCCTAGCGCTCTTTGCATCAACTTTTGGTACGTTGTTATTACCTATTCCACTATATAACTGATATTCAGATCTACCAAGTTCATCAAGTGTTTCTCCAAGCACGTATATTAAGTCTCCCGGCATTTTCACATCAAGCGATACCGCATTTTCAATATTTTCTATAATTCCAATTGCTGAAATGAGTAATGAAGGTGGTGCAGATATCATCACTTTCTCGCCATTTTCATCATATCCCTTAAAGTCGTTAAACATACTATCTTTTCCGGATATGAATGGTGCTTTAAATGCGGTTGCGTAATCATAACAAGCCTCTGCAGCTCTCTTTAGCTGCCATAGCCTTTCTGGATTATAAGCGTCACACCAGCAAAAGTTATCGAGCAACGCTAGATGGTCTATATTTCCTCCTGCGGCTACATAGTTACGTATGGCAGTGTCGATCGCACATGCTGCCATATGGTAAGTGTCAATTTCCCCATAACTCGAGCCAAACCCTTGCGATTTTACAACACCTTTATTTGAAGAAAGGATTGGCCTTGAAACAATAGCTTCACTGCACACTCTTCCCTTGCCCTGCAGTGGTTTCAGCACTGACGACCCTTGAACCTCATGGTCATATTGCACCACTATGAACTCTTTACTGCATATGTTTGGTCTGCTCAGCATTTCTTTTAGTTCAACATCTATTGAACTAAGTGGGAGCTCAGAAGCTCGGTCTGGTGTCATGCAAGTAGCTATCCACTCTCCAGTCCACGGCTTTGTCTGTAAATGCATTTTAGGATTACCGTCATGCAGAAATTCAGTTTCGATGTCCATTATTACTTTCCCTTCAGGACATTTAACAACAGCTTTACCACTCTCATTGAACTCTCCAATCACACAAACCTCCACATCATGTTTTTTCATAATTTGCTTAAACATAGGAAGATTTTCTTCTGGCACTGCTAAGGTCATTCTCTCTTGTGATTCTGATATCCATATTTCCCACGAAGCCATACCATCGTTTTTAAGGAGAACCTTGCTCAAATCAACTTCAAATCCGTCTTTTCCCATTTCACCAATAGACGATGATAGACCACCTGCTCCGTTATCCGTTATTGCATTATAAAGACCAAGATCTCTTGCTTTTATGACGGCATTGGATAGTTTTTTTTGTGTTATGGGGTCACCAATTTGCACAATTGTTGAAGGGCTGTTTCCCGACAAAGCCTCTGAGGAAAACGTTGCGCCGTGAATTCCGTCCCTTCCAACTCTTCCACCAATAATTACGATTTTATCGCCATTTTTTGGTCCTTTAATGTGTGAAGGTGCGTTATTTATGTTGCGCGGAATAATTCCAACACTGCCAACAAAAACCAGCGGCTTGCCACAAAATCTATCGTCAAAATATACCGATCCAAGTTGTGTTGGAATACCAGAGCAATTACCAGCAACATTAACACCATGGATCACTTTTTTCATTATATATTTTGGCGGTAAGATCTCATCAGTGCGCTCTTTATCCCTATAAAATTTGCCTTTTGCTTCTTTGGCAAAGCAAAAGTAATAGGTATTCATTATAGGCTCCGCGCCTTTCCCGAAACCAACTACATCACGATTAACTCCAAGCACTCCGGTCATTGCTCCACCAAATGGATCAAGAGCTGAAGGGCTATTGTGGGTTTCAACTTTATCTACAATCAAGTAATCGTCATCAAAAATTATTCCTCCTGCGTTGTCAGAGAAAACTGACACACATATGTCAGAATTTATCTCACGCGTTGCACGCTTGATATAATGTGCGTATAGGCCATCTTTTATTTCATCAATGGGAGAGCAAAAGATATTGTGCTTACAATGTTCAGACCAAGTCTGTGCCAGAGACTCAAGTTCAATATCATATGGATTTCTATTAAGTTTTTTAAAGTAATCCTTTATAGCTTTCATTGCTGCCAGAGAGAGCCCTAAAGTGCCATTACCATCGATTCCATCTCTGCTGATTTTCTCAAGTTCTTGGTCACTTACATTTAGGTTAACAGACTTAGCCCCATTACTACTTGATATCACTCCAGTGCTCTCTTTTGTCATTCCTGTTTCCCCCTCTGTCATTCCAGTGCTTGACACTGGAATCCAGTTTTCATTATACAATTGCTTGAAATTTTCTGGATCCAAGTAGTCAAGCACTGGGATGACGCCTTTTAACTTACCGTAATGCCTCCAATAGTAATTGCCGTTTTCTTTATAAACAAGCGTGCAATACTCAGTGATAGGGTTGAATTCTTGCTTTATATCATCTTCAGTTGCTTGACTTAGAATCAATTTTGAACTTCTTGCTTTTATACAAACATTTTCATCAATGTAGTCCTTGTTTATTAAATATTCTCTAACAATTTGTTTCGCTGTGTTGCCTACATTATCGGTCATGCCAGGTAAGAAGCTTATTTCCAAGCCCCACTTTGCTTGTGGTTCTATGAAATCATACGGAACTTCTTCAAGGTTTTCATTGTAGGAATAATAACGGCAGTCTTGTATGACTTTATTATAAAATAGCCCGCAAATTTCTTCATATAATTTGGATGGTAATCCTTTGCGTATGTAAATCGAGTAAACGTTGACTAACCATCTGCATCCAATTTGCTCGCATTTATTTAAAACTTCTATTCTAATGTTTGCCATGTAATGTTATAAAAAATTTTAATATATAATAGCATACAAGCACGTTTATATTTTGAATAATTTCTATACAATAAAATATTGTATTAATTGTTACTGTTAGTGGGAAGAGTTTTTACCGTTAATGTGGATGAATCCCTTTTTGATGTGCTGGTTCAGCACATATTTTCTGAATATGAAAGAGAAAAAATTCCCGAGATAAAGGTCATACTTCCTTGCAAGAGGGATGTGATAGCGTTACTCAATGCATTCAAGAATTATAACGCTGAAAAATGCATAATTTTGCCAGAGATAGTTTCGCTAGAGAACATTGATGAGGAAGATTTAATATTAAATCTTGATAGAGTTAAAGTTATAAGTCCAATAAAAAGGACGCTGCTACTCATTCAATTCATATTGGAATGGAATAGAAAAAATAACGACAATTTCCCAGTTGATTTAGCTTATAGCCTGCCATCACTGCTTGATAAAATTCAATCTACCCAAACAACGGATTATGATCAATTTAATGAGCATTCAAAAAAAATAGAGAATTTCATAAGCTTACTCACTGAGACTTGGAGTAAAACTTTAAAAGGTTTAGAAGTAGTAGATATATTAAAACATAAGAGTGATTACATAAACAATATGATAATCTCTTTACAAAAAGACCAATATATAATCTTTGTTGGAATTGGAAAGGATAAGTCGTTAATTAAGGCTATATATGACCTGCCATTTGGAAAAATAATTTTGCCTAACCTGAATTTGAAAATTAAAGAGAAAGACTGGAAATTGCTTGATAAAAAACACTATCAATATTGTCTGAAAGATCTGCTCGATTATTTAAATGTAGATAGAAGGGATGTTAGCTGCTTGAACACTATAGAGAATGAAATAACTGACTATGTCTTTGATACAACTGCCGATCTAAGCAAAGTTAGTAGTGGACATGTTGGCAATATTGAAGTCATCACTTGTGATTCCAGAGAGGAAGAAGCACAAGTGACATCATTAATTATAGAAAATGAAGGTTATGAAAACATTTCTTTGGTCGTCTTTGATAAATTACTTGCAGCTCGTATAGCATGTTTATCAAGGCAACACAGTGCCATACCGGAAAATTACCCTTATATAACGCTTCTGCTTTATAGTATCGAAGTTTTGACCTCAAATTGGAGCAGTGTGTCATTACTTTCGCTCCTTAAACATAGGCTAGTGACTTTTGGTTACACTCAAGAAGAGTACACTCGGATTTTATCTGAATTTGAAATAGAGGTATTACGCAACTTTAGTACAAATGGCCTGAGCGATATTATAAATGCTATCAATGCCCATAAAAAGCTAAAACATAAAGAAGATATATTACTTATTATCAGTAAGTTAGAGGTTGTATTTAATCCTTTGCTTAACATTATAAATTGCCCTATTTCTGATGTGGTGGCAACTCATTTGCAGTGTGTTAATATGCTATCTGGTATAAATTTTTCAGAGCTAAATGGTGAAATAGGTAATTTCACCTGTAATTTCTTGAATGCATGTGAGGGTGTAGAAATTAAGTGCTCCTTAGAGTTATATAACCAAATTCTGACCTTATTTTTAGAGAAAGAGTTTTTCTCTGTAGCAAATGACTTAAATAAATTCAGCTTATATCACAACAAGGTTGTAATACTCGCTGGGTTTAATGAAGCGCCAAGCTTTCAAAGTCCGCTTTTGAATGCACTTACGAGAGAAAAATTTAGTCTTCCTTCTGCGCAAGAAGAGCAGGGGTATTTTTTTTATACTTTACACAATTTGTTTTGTGCAAGTAAGGTTTATATTACAAGATCGCTAAGCCATAGAAAACCAATTCTATTGCAGCGTTTGGAAATTATGTTACAGGGGTCAAAATATCCTTATCGTGATTGGCTAAGGATATTAAATACGCCTGAATGTACTGTTCCATGTACTCAGCCTATGCCAAAACCTCAAACCGAAGTTAGAAAAGAAAAAATGCAGGTGATGTCTTGCAGTGCAATAGAAAAGCTAATTCGTAATCCTTATTCATTTTACGTTGAATATATACTGGGCCTTAAACAATTAAGAGACTTGAATTTTAAGCCATCGATGTTGGAATTTGGCACTATGGTGCACAACATTCTTGCAAGATATTTACGCAACAAAAAGTCGCCAATGAGCATTGCACGAGAAACATTCTCGACTAGTCAGTTTAATTTTTCAAATATGTGGTGGATAAGACTACAGAGGGTAATTCAATCTTTTGTCGAACTTGATGAAACTCGAAGCAACTATGTTGAGTTGGAAAAGAGCTTTTCCTGTCCGATATTTCATATTCCAGTGCGTGATGCTGGTTCTTGTGATCAGTATGAAACTGCTGGGATGACAAATAGGCCACAAGAAATTTCACTGACAGCAAGATGTGATAGAGTTGAGTATCTACCAAGTGGGCAAGTGGCAATTATAGACTATAAGCTTGGTACACCACCTTCCAATGAAGAAGTAATGTCGGGATTTTTTCCGCAATTAATTTTACAAGCCTTAGCGGTAGAACATATAACAAAAAGAGAAGTCTCAGAACTTGCTTATTGGAAACTTGATTATGATAAAATAAAAGTTATTTCTATACAAAATTATAGATACAAAATGCAAGAATTAAAAAATGATCTGCCTGGTTTTTTATCTAATTATTTAAGTAATTCCACACCCTTTATTGCCTCTCCATATTTTGATAAATTCCTGAGATTTAACAGCTATAAACAGCTAGAAAGGGTAGGAGAGTGGTTGTAAATGGTGTCATCCGAGTAGCTGACACTGGGATCACCGCGAACCGTCATACCGCCACGAACCGTCATATCAACTATGTTTTTTTAAATTTTTTGAATTTAGTTTTATTACAACTCTTGTTTATAATTTTGTATTTTTATTCAATTAGAAAATGCATTTTTGACAATAAACACCCTAATTTATCATAGAAAAATTTTATATCAAACAACAGTTACTGCTTAGATTTTATGGTTTGTGCTTTAAGTGTGTGTGGACGCACATATTCGTTAACTTATTTCCTATGCAGATTTTTTTAATTCATATTAACTGCTTCTTTAAGCCTGGCATTAGCAATAACCATAATTTTACGCATTAGAGCTTACCATCTTCTTCTTACCACTTTCAATGAGCTTGGAATAAAATGCACCAAGTGCAGATTTGAGCAGCCATTGCAGCCGTTAGTACGAACATTGCTTCTACCGCCTGTTATTCTTCGATAACCAATAGCTTTTCCACTTTCTTTTGGATGCGCCAGCAAGACTTGCTACTTCTTTTCTGTTTAAGTAGCCAAGCTCTGGCATTAAACACAGAAAGTCTTGAGATAACTTTTCCAGGAACTGTTTTAAGGATTTTTTGACGTTGTTGTAACTCACGGCTTTCATCAATAATTTTTTGTATAGTATTATTGAGTTCATCTATTTGACTATTAAAGAATCCGATAGTTTTTTGACAACTTTCTTTTATATGGTCGTTTTCAGGTGCTTCCAGTCTACATTTTTCCTGAGTTCTCATTTGCGTAATGTCATCACGACGTTGACAAAGTGCAACCAAGGTTGATTGTTTTTCAGAAGTGGGGAGAGAGAGTTCCATGACGCATATTGAGCAAGAGCCCTTGCATCTGATTTATCGGACTTTGCTAAAGTTCCGTGTGACAAGATGAAGCTTTTTACTTTACGGGTATTAGCTCGATGTACAGCGATATTCTTGTCAATAAGAAAATGCGATAAACCAATTTCCTGTATTTTCTAAAGTTACTAAAGAATTAGGTAAGATATCTGAAAACTTTTTAAACAATTGTTGCCAACCAGAAGCATTATTATCAAATTCGACAACACTCTTCTGTGTGTGAACCGCAATAACATTTTTAAATTTTCCGATGTCAATACCAATAAAATTTTGATAAGATGTAACCATATTAATAACCTCGATAGTTTATTGATTTAAGATTGTAAACGGGTGCATACATATGTCCCATGCAACTATTCAAACGTATCGAGGGATAGCCTTGATATAAACGGTTGTCAACGCCGCGTCGGTCGTACACGCCCGCTATTCCTATAGTGAGTAGTTCCCTCTTGTTTCTTTTATAACATATTTTTAACTTACAGCCGCCGCGGTATCTCTTAGCCGCTAACACGTAGCGGGATGACGAGCTTATCGTCACGCCGCCACGAACCGTCATACCGCCGCGGTATCTCTTAACATAGATCCCCTACTATACCTTAACATAGATCCCGCTAACAAGTAGCGGGATGACGATTGTCGTTTAGCCATAAATATTAAGAAATTTACCAAATAAAAAAAAGGCAAAAGAAGCCCTGGGGTTATTATCTGCTTTAAAATATTGGCGTTTTTTATGTTTTAAACGCTTGACAAGCGAGATTCAGCCGCTTTTAATTGCAACTAACTTACGCTGCAAATGTTTAAGAAATTTACTAAGCAGAAAAAAAGACAAAGAATCCCCGAGTTAGCTAGTCTTTTACTATCTCTGTCGAGTATTGGCATTTTTTGATGTCTTGTAACGCTTTATAAGCGCGTTCAGCTTATTTAGATAAAAATCTAGATGTAGATGAAGTTTTGTAAAGACATACAGTATCTATATACTGCAAAAAATTGAACATAAGACGCCGATACATTAAGTAATCCTTACCTTTTAATCTGCAGATTGGCGAAAGCAAATACAATAGCTTCACTGTTATGATAAGGGGGCTGGCGAAGGGTGTCAAGGGATTTTTGACGAAATGATTTTGAAAGTAAAGAGCGGGAGAAGGGGTTCGAACCCTCGACCTCAACCTTGGCAAGGTTGCGCTCTACCAACTGAGCTACTCCCGCAATTAAATTAACCTAAATTTACTTAATTATAGGCATATACAGCAATTTGTAAACCCCCGTGTACACGAAAAATGTGAGAGCCCATAAACTTGTGTGGTTCCTTCTATGATCTTTTCGTATACTTAAGGCTTATTTTTGATTATCATAAGTTTTTAATTATTCCACAAAGCTTTATGGGAATATTTTTATATAAAGACGACTTGCCAGCTAGTTCAATACCAGATGATGTAAGGTCTATAGCTGTTGATACCGAGGCAATGGGGCTACTTCATAGCAGAGATAGATTATGCCTTGTGCAGCTCTCTTTTAATGATGGCAACGCTCACTTAGTTCAACTCAAGAACGATTATACAGCGCCAAATTTGAGAAAAATATTAGAGGATAAAAATATAACTAAAATATTTCACTTCGCGCGATTTGATGTGAGCATAATACGTTATTACTTGGAAACTTGGGCACTTCCGTGCTATTGCACAAAAATAGCTTCACGTTTAGTTCGCACTTACACAGATAATCATAGCTTAAAAGAGTTGTGCTTAGAGCTGCTTGATACCAAACTAAATAAGCAGCAGCAATCTTCTGATTGGGGAAATGAAAATTTAACAGACAAACAAAAAAGTTATGCTGCATCTGATGTTTTGTATCTCCACAGGATAAAGGAAAAGCTAGACTTAATGCTGGAACGTGAAAATAGAAAAGAATTGGCCCAAAAGTGCTTTGAATTTCTTCCTACTCGTATTGAGTTAGACTTAATGGGTTGGGAAAACGTGGATATCTTTAACCACCAGATGTAATAGAAGTTTTTTGTTTGTGCAAAACACTTTAGGGCAATTTTTCAAGCTCTGCGGTAAGAATTTAGTTGATTAACTGCTAATAGATATGCTATATTTTACAAAAATTTAGGTATTTTATGAGTGATGATATTACATCGGTAAATGATCAAAATTTCAAATCTGAAGTCACTGACTATAAAGGGTTTGTTCTGATAGACTTTTGGGCAGAATGGTGTGGGCCATGTAAAAGTCTAATGCCACGTATCGAACAATTGGCTAAAGACAGAAAAGGCAAGATTAAGATCTGCAAATTCGACATAGATGAAGGGACTGAAGTGCCAAGTAAGTATGGAGTGCAATCTATACCCACTTTAATCATATTTCAAGATGGTAAGGAAATTGCACGCAAAATTGGTGCAACAAATGATTTGTCAAGTTGGGTTGATAGTGAAATAAGCTAATAGACAAATTTGCTTTTGTGTGTATTATAAATATTGATAAAAGGGATTGTAGCTCAGTCGGTTAGAGCAGTTCGCTCATAACGAATTGGCCGTAGGTTCGAGTCCTACCAATCCCACCATTGTTAGCATGATCGTAACAATGAGAAAGCTGTAGTATATGAACTATATGTTGATATAATGGAGGAAATAATGAAATTTACTAAGTCTCTAAATAACAAGTTAGATGAATTGCACTTACTAAATCATCCATTTTACCAGTCATGGAATACAGGAAGCTTAAGCTTGCAAGCTTTACAAACCTATGCTAAAGAATATTATCACCACGTTGCTGCGTTTCCTCGTTACATCAGTGGTATACATTTTTTGTGCCCAGATCTAAAAATGCGACAGGTTTTACTTGGTAATTTAATAGAAGAGGAACAAGGTGATGAAAATCATCCAGAATTATGGCAACGTTTTGCTGAAGGGCTTGGCGTTGCGCGATCTGATCTTCGTGAAAGTGCACAGATTAAAGAGACACAGGAGTTAGTTGATGGTTACTTTGATATTGTAAGATCAGGTTTTGCGGCAGGTCTTGGAGCCTTATACGCTTACGAACGTCAAACTCCAGAGGTTTCTAAGTCTAAAATTGAAGGTTTAAAAAACACTATTCAATAAGTGATGAGTGTTCTCTTCAATTTTTTACGGTTCATATGGAAGCTGATGAGTGGCATTCTGAGGAGTGTGCAAATCTTATTGAAGATCTAGATGAAAAAGAGCAAGATAAAGTTATGCAGGGTGCTCAAAAGGGAGCAAAGCTCTTGTGGGGTTTTCTTGATGGGATGATAAATGCCAGTGTGTGTTAGTAGTTGTAAGTAGCTTAAACTCAGTGATGTTGGAATGCAATGTCTGCATGTAATCTTCTTATATCTGACTTACGGCTTTGGGTTCATTTAGGCTATAGTGCAGAAGAGAAGTATCATTCTCAATTAGTTAGTGTTAATATTGATTTTACCTTTAAATCCCCCCCTTTAGGACTTACAACTGACCGGCTTGAGGATACTATATGCTACTTGGAGGTAGTTCAGAGTATTCAATCTCTCGTTCAAAGCAAGCAATTCAACTTAATCGAGCATTTAACTCATGATATATACAGGACCATTAATAACCTTGTGATGCAAAAAAAGCTTATTATTTCTTCTATAGGCGTAACTATTCACAAAGTTGCACCACCTGTCCCCAGTGTGCATGGAGGTGTTTTCTTTACTTATCGTAATGCGTTGCAAGAATGATTTACATTTCTATTGGCTCAAATATGGGGAATCGCTTTTCCCATTTACAAAAGGCTGCTCAGTTACTGCAGGAACGCTATTTTAAAAATTTAAAATCTTCAATTATTCTGGAAACTAAGGCTATTTTACCAAATGATGCTCCACCTGGGTGGGACAGGCCATTTCTAAATATGGTTGTGTATGGAAGTTGTTCTTCTTCTCCTGAAGAGCTGTTAAAGGGCCTTAAACAAATTGAGTGTGACATTGGCCGCCCGCAGGTCTATGAAAAATGGGCACCTCGCGTTATTGATTTGGATATTTTGTTATGGGATAACCTGACACTTGATACATCCTACCTTAAGATTCCTCACCCAGAATTGATAAACAGACCATTTTTGCTTCACTTGATGGCAATGCTGAGTCCCATGGCAGTAGTTAACAAAACGTTTGGTACTATTAACCCTAACATTAAGGATTGCTTTTTAAGGAGTTTTACGCTTTCACCAGAGCTTGTAGGTATTGTTAATATTACTCCTGATTCATTTTCAGATGGTGGTCTTTATTATGATGCAGATCAAGCAACCAAGCAAGCACTGCAACTGGTATCAGACGGTGCAAGTATAGTTGATCTTGGTGCTCAATCAACAAGACCTGGCTCCTCAATACAAACTCCAAAAGCAGAATATGCACGCTTAAAACCAGTGCTTGATAATCTCAATCAGTATATGAAAGTTGGTGATATTAAAGTCAGCATTGATAGTTTCTGGCCAGACGTTATTTTAAATGTTTTGGAACACTACAACATTGCCTGGATAAACAATCAGAAGGGAGATCTAGATGATAATACCTTAAAAGCAGTTGCTAGTAATGGTTGCAGCATCGTTATTATGCATTCACTTTCAATACCACCACATAGAGACAACATTATTCCAGACGACACTGACCCAATTGATATCATAAATAATTGGGCAGAGAAGAGCATTAGCAGGTTACTTACCCTAGGTTTTGATCAAAGCTCGATAATTATTGATCCTGGTATTGGTTTTGGAAAATCTCTATATCAGAATATCTGGCTTTTATGCAATATAGAAGCATTGCAAAGTTTTGGCTGCAAAGTTCTGGTTGGCCATTCTAGAAAGTCATTTATTTCTTCTTTTTCTACAGAACCTGTCTTTAACCGAGATTTAGAAACAATTGCTTTATCATCTGCATTGCACAACAAGGTTGATTTCCTTCGAGTGCATAATGTGCGTGATCACATGCGATTCTTTGTAGCTCAAGCTGCTTTACAGGGATGATAGTTATCGGAATTATGGCTGTTGATCCCAAGGGGGTAATTGGAATAAATAATGGATTGCCCTGGCATTATCCAAGTGAGTTAGATCATTTTCGTCAGGTGACTGACAAACAAATTATTGTTATGGGAAGAAAAACATTTGAAACTATGTCTCAAAACATATTAAAGGATCGTATCCCTGTTGTTTTTTTCTCGTGACAAATTAAATTCTTGTTTTAACAGAGGAGTAAAATGCACTATTATTTCTTCTATGCAAGAGTTTTTGTCAATCCAAAGTAATTCTAAAGTCTTCATGATTGGTGGAGCACAAATAGCGCATCTTTTTTTGGAGTATGATCTAATCTCAGAATTTATCATAACAGAAATTCACAAACCCTATAAAGGTGATGTATATTTCAACTTAACACTTCTTGATGGATGGCATAAAACTATTCTCACCAAAACGAAAGATTATACTATATGTAGGCTAATACGTTAATATGCATGTTAAAGCAATTTATACCCACCGCATTGAATGTGGGGAAGTATTAGAGCAGGTTCTTGATCGCTATGTTTCAGAGTTGCTAGGAGAGGAAGTTGTTCTTGCTATCACATCAAAAATCATTTCTATTTGTCAAAAACAAGTGGTTTGCAAAACTGCTTGTTCTAAAGAAGAGCTAATCAAAAGAGAAGCTGATGCAATTGTTGATGTAGACCATAATTCTTACGGCATCTATTTAACAATCAAAGACAATATCTTAATTCCATCTGCTGGTATTGATGAATCAAATGGTAATGAAATGTATATTTTATACCCAAAGGATGTTCAGAAAACAGCTCTATCAATATGGAACTATCTCAAGACAAAACACTGCATAAAACATCTTGGTATTTTGATTACAGATAGTAACATAACACCTATGCGCCTTGGGGTTACGGGCGTTGCTCTTGGTTGGTGTGGATTTGAACCATTTTATTCCTATATAGGCAAGCCAGATCTTTATGATCAACCACTGCAAGTAACACAAGTCAATCTTCTTGATGCGCTGGCAACGTCTGCTGTTTTAGTTATGGGAGAAGGGGCGGAGCAAACACCAATGGCAATAATTAGTGGCGCACCAAAGATTCACTTTCTTACTCGTCTGCCAACTACAGAAGAAGAAAAAAGTGTGAAGATATCTATGGAAGAGGACCTTTACTCTCCTCTCCTCATGCGAGCCCGCTGGTTAAAGAGTTAAAGAGGAACTTAAAAATTTGCTATTAGACTTCTTATACCAATTCCCGCTACACAAGTAACGGATAGACAATAATAGAAAAAAGCCATACTGAAGTAAGTAAAGTAGCGAGGTTTAAATGGCATTAAGATCAAAATTATTGGATGAAAAAGTGGTGGAATCAGCAAAAGAAATGCTGAAGAAAGTAAGAAATAACGCATATGTTGCAAAAAAACTAAATGCTGTAATTGCAGCAAAAAAGCACAGTATAACAGCCGTAGCAAAGATATGCTGCATTTCAAGAAAGGCACTTACTGCATGACCTAAAATTTGGCAGAGAAGAAAAATTATTTGCTCCGCCTCAACGCCGTAGAAAAACTATATTGAATCAAAGTCAACGTGAACAAGTTGAGGTGTGGATAGAGGAAAACCCCAATATTACTATAAAAGAAATGAAAATAAGAATTCAAGAAAAGTTTGGTTTGAATATCAGCAAATCTACAGTACACCGTAATATGCAAAGAATGAAATTCTCATATATCACACCAAGACCAGTGCATAACGGACAAGATAAAAGTAAACAAGAGGAATTTAAAAAAAAATCTTAATGAAACTATTGTCATGTATCCTGAAAAAGAGCTATTTTTCTTCGATGAATCGCGGTTTGGCACACATTCAAAGATTGGACACGGGTGGTTTAAAAAAGGCATTAGGACACAGGTTAAGGTAAAACTAGGTAGGCAAAATTTTTATCTCTATAGTGCAGTTAATCCCAGAAATGGAGAAAGTTCTAGCTCAAACGTCAATACTGATTGTATGAATATATTCCTTGAGCAGATGTCACAATATTTAGGAACAAGGGAGGCATTTCTTATCATGGATTGTGCTAGTTGGCATAAGTCAAAAAATTTAAAAGTACCTAAAAATATCGACATTATATACCTACCACCATACTCACCTGACCTCAATCCTGTTGAGAGGTTTTGGTTATATATAAAACAGAACATTTTGTGTAACAAAATCTACGACACAATTGCTTTGCTTGAGAGCGCTTTGTGCAAATTTATTACCTCTCTTTCTCACTCCGCAATTAAAAAACTCTGCAATGCCGCTTATTTGATTCACTAGTAATGAGAATTGGTATAAACATGTTGCCGTCCACTTCCGCCTAACAAGTATAATGCGGCTTGACAAATTTATTGTCATCTCAGACCGCGGAGAGAACCATATGCTACTTTTAACTTATGTAAAATTACCAAGGATTATGGAGAAGATATGCTGTTTTGATTTGTGTGAAAATTATTGTTGACTTATGTGCAATTAGAGAACCTAAGTCACTTTAGCTATATATAAAAGGTTTAAGTGGTTGTATTGATGTATCTTTGTATTAAAAAACACCCAATAAGCAGAGTTGTAAGTGGAATAAACCACAAAATGTAAGTGCTAGATTTTATAGGCGGTACGATTATAATTGAATTGCCGTAAGAATTTTTTAACTCTGAGATTATCTCTTCATCTGTGTATCCATCATTGATTTTTTTACGAATTGCTTCTCGCATATCATACGCGATCTGAGATCCAGATTCAGACAATGATTCGCCAGAACATATTGGACACCTTATTATTTCAAATAAACTGGTTGCTCGTTTTTCCATGCTTTTATCTCTGAGTTTATTATCCAGAGTAAAAGCGTTTACGCCTGAGTGGAATATCAATATGAAAAGTAAACTAACTACTGCTCTCATCCTTGGTTAATTGGGTTATTTTACTGAGCTGGTTCATAAAATCAGTGGTGGATAACTTTCCAATAAAGCTTGACCCTACATCATCATCGTACTTTATTGAAAATTGAATGCCATCATCAGTTGTTTTTTCTGATAAGGAAGACATTAATTTTTCAAACGCATCTGAAGTTTTTGAGTCACCAATCATAAACGAGATTAATTCTTTATAATTTGATATAGCCACGTTGATTTTGTCTTTAAATGAAGACGTAACCAAGTTATAATTTCGCACTCCACCATCTGCAGCAAGAGAAAAATTATTACTTTGAATTAAAAATTTCTCTATGTTGAAATTAATTCTGGAAGCTGAGATGTGGTTTACAAATTCGTAATCAAATTTAGTGTCGATACTAAGGTAACTTTCAGGACTTGCAGTATTTTTATACCGATAAGTATAAAAATCAAATCCTAGTTTAGTATTTCCACTTGGTTCTTTATCGAGGTGAAATTGAATGTAATTGCTTTTATCATTCACTTCAGTTATAACACTTTGCTGATTTTCTAAAACATCACATTTTAATCCATAATCTTCGTAACGAAGTGTATCTATATAGTCTATCACGGTACTATTTTTGTTGAATCGCAATGAAGATGGTAAATCGTTTAGTCTAACAACAAAGTGGCTGCTATCGTTTGTGTGGCATTTTATATTCTTTTTCTCATCATCATGAACAGCAATGTTGACTTCATTGCTTGGTATGTAGATATATACTGATTTATCAAACAATCTATTTTTTATCAATAAAGCATCAGATGAGATGGTTAATTGCTCATTGGAAAATTTTGGGTTTGTCACACGGAAAATTAGGTTAGAAGGAAATCCACTAAAATCATGTGAAATATCAAATTTTTCGTCGTTAATGTATAGTATTGTTTCAGCTAAAAGATTTTTTACCTTACATGCAGAAAAATACCAAAAACCACTATACGCTACAGGAATAAACAAAAGTAAAGAGATGATAATATAGATAAAAATCTTACGCATGATTCCCCTATTTATCTAATGATATGTTTCTTGTACCCCTTGGTATGGTTACACACAAGCCGTCGATATCTTTTGTGATTTTTATTTGGCATCCAAGCCTCGACGTCTCTGTTAAGCCGAAAGCTAGGTCTAACATATCATTTTCCTCATCAGATATAGGGTTATGTATTTCTACAGCATTATAAAACTTTGGATCAACAATTACATGGCATGTAGAGCAAGCAAGAGAACCTTCACATGCACCTTCAAGCAGATCTGGATCACTTCTGTGGGCTAAATTGAGCAGAGTTTCTCCCTCTGCAGCTTCATAGCTTTTCTTACTCCCATCAGGTAAAATAAAAGTAACAGATGGCATATTATTCCTATTAAAATCCTTACTAATTTCTTTATATCCTACAGGTAATAACTAATATTTGCAAACTCTTTACAATTCCAGTACCTATATTTCTTGTTATCCAAGTATCTCCTTTAGCATAGATCCCGCTAACAAGCAGCGGGATGACGATTGTCAGGGTGTCATCCCACCCCCCTCTGTCATCCAAGTAGCTGACACTGGTTCCTTTATGATGGTAGCGCCCCTATGATGTCATTCCAGTGCTCCTTTCTCGTCATCCCAGTGTCAGCTACTTGGATGACAGAGGGGGGTGGGATGACAGAAGATGATGGAGTGACAGGGAGTAATACAAAAAGTTTCGTCATCCCCATTGAATCGGCTTTAAAATCGATGTTCAAAGTTGAAATTTCCCTAGAAGATGCGGGGAAAATCAGAAAAGGTCAGGAAGTTGTATTAAATAACTTGCGTAATTTAAAGAATCATGATATTTGTTGTACGGTGGTGGGTAGTGTACCCATTGCAATCTGCAGTTTTATTTATGGTTGTGTGAAACCTATTCGTGTTTTTAATATTTAAAATGAGGTTTAGATGTCGATAACATCCGAAAAGAAAAAGAGTTTGATAAATATATATGCAATTAAAGAAGATGATACAGGCTCATCTTTTGTACAATGTGCAATTTTGACCGAGAGGATCAGTAACTTAACTGAGCATTTTAAAGTGCACAAGCATGACCATCACTCTAAGCGTGGTTTACTTATATTGATAGGTAGAAGACGCAAGCACTTAAATTATATAAAGCGTAAATTTGGTAATGAAGCCTATCAGGAATTAATAGAGAAGTTAGGCATTAGAAAATAATCGAGGAATTTAATATGTTTAAAATTATAAAAAAATCTATAGAGTGGGGTGGTCGTGCCTTATCTTTAGAAACAGGAAAAATAGCACGCCAAGCTCATGGTTCAGTAGTTGTAAATTACGGTGATACTTCTGTTTTAGTAACTGTTGTACGTAAAAAGAAGGAAGAAAGCGTTGATTTCCTACCTTTAAATGTGCAGTTTATCGCAAAAAGCTATGCCATGGGTAAGATCCCTGGCGGGTTTTTTAAAAGAGAAGGCAAGCCATCTGATAGAGAAACTTTAATCTCAAGAGTAATAGATAGAAGTATAAGACCACTATTCCCAGAAGGATTTCATGATGAAATTAGTGTGGTGTGCAATCTATTAACTTATGATACAGTCAATCCTCCTGAAGTGCCAGCATTGATTGGTGCTGTTGCAGCTCTTGCAATTTCTGGTGTTCCCTTTCACTTTACTATAGCTGGAGTGATGGTTGGTTGTGATGAAAATAATAACTATATACTCAACCCTTCTGTTCAAGAGATGAAAGCAAGCAGCTTGGATCTGTTTTTGTCTGGTGATGAAAATTCAATTTTAATGGTTGAATCAGAAGTGAAAGAGCTCTCTGAAGAAAATGTTTTTAATGCAATAAAATTTGGCCATGAACACCTTAAGCCTGTCATTAAGCTCATAAAAGAGTTTGCTGATACAATTGGCAATAAACCTGAGAGCTTTGCCCCTATTGATGCATCAGATATAACACAAGAGCTCGAAAAATACGGTAAAGATTTTGAAAAAGCATATTCGCAAACAGTAAAACAAGAGCGAGTTCAAGCTCTAGAAGCGATCAGAGAGAATATATTGAATACTCTTAAAGAAACTGGAAAAGACGAAAAGTTAATTACGTATGCAGTAAAAAATTTTGAAAGATCTTTAGTACGTGAAATAATTAGGAAGAAAAGTGTAAGGATAGACGGTCGTAAGCATGATGAGATACGTCAGATAGAAGTTGAAGTTGATATTCTGTCCAAAACTCACGGTTCTGCACTATTTACAAGAGGCAATACTCAGGCACTGGTTGTTACTGCTCTTGGCACCACTCAAGATGAGCAAATTGTGGATGATATTGAAGGGGATAGACGTGAGCATTTCATGTTGCATTATAACTTTCCCTCATTTGCTGTTGGAGAAACTTCTGCTGCGCGTGCACCAGGAAGAAGGGAAATCGGTCATGGCAAACTTGCTTGGAAAGCAATTCATCCTGTTTTACCCGATAAGTCTGAATTTCCTTATACAATAAGAGTAGTGTCCGAAATTTTGGAGTCTGATGGTTCTTCTTCTATGGCAACAGTTTGTGGGACTTCTCTTGCTTTAATGGATACGGGTGTGCCAATAAAGGCCCCTGTTGCTGGAATTGCTATGGGTCTCATCAAAGATAAAGACGAGTATGTAATACTTTCCGATATACTTGGTGATGAAGATTATCTTGGTGATATGGACTTTAAAGTAGCAGGAACTAGTGAAGGGGTTACGGCGCTACAAATGGACATGAAAATTTCTGGTATAAGCTTTGAAATTGTTGAAAAATCTTTAGAACAGGCAAAAGCTGGAAGATTACTTATTTTAGAAAAAATGAATGCAGTGATTTCAGAACACAGTGATGATGTCAAAGACCATGCACCAAGGATGTTATCATTTTACATAGATAAAGACAAAATTTCTGCTGCTATAGGTTCTAAGGGGAAAAATATACGCAGTGTGTGTGAAAGAAGTAATGCAAAAATTGAAATAGGAGATGATGGTAAAGTTTCTGTTTTTGCTACGAGTGGCACTGAAGCTGAAATTGCAAAGAGTATGATGATTGATTCAATAACAGAACTAGAACAAGGTTCTATAGTTGATGTCAAGGTTGTAAGAATAGAGAAGTCTATTGTAGAGCTTGAATTTCTTAATGGCAGAAAAGGAAAAATGCACATAAGTGAAGTAGCTAATGAACATATAGATTCTATAGAGAGCGTACTTAAACAAGATGATACTTTCAAAGCACTAGTAATTGACTTCGAAAAAGGTGGGTGTCCAAAGTTGTCAAGACGTCGGGTTGATCAAGAGACGGGAGAGTTTTTTGAAGGTGAGCTTTACAACGAGGAAAGGAAAGATGGTCCAAATGACAGGGATAATTATTACAATAATTCATTTAGTAGAAAACCTGGAGGAAGTCACCATAAGAGGCCTCCTCGTCCTCGTTCTGGTTTCAGCAACAGAAATAGGCCGAAATTTGGTAATAATGATTCATCATCAGGTTTTTATTAAGAGTAAACTTCTTGCGTTACCTCTCGTCATTCCAGTGCTTAATACTGGAATGACACCCTTTCTGGTGAAGGTTGTTCTCAAATCACAATGTTAGTACAATTGTGGTGTTAGCTATAGCTAACCCAAGGTATCCGTTCAGCGGAGCGGTAAAATAAAAAGTAGACAAGGAGTGCTAAAAACACAATATCACAAGTAGTATGTGTGGTAAATATGTCTGATCTACTAGCTAGTCTTCTCAAGCTCTGTGAAAGCTTTAAAATAGAGATAGAGCAACTAAAAGCAGAGATAAAGAGGTTAGAGATAGAAAACGAAAATTTTAGATCTGAGAATAAGGCGCTAAGAATCGAAAATGCTGAATTGAAAGAAAGACTAGGTCTGAATTCACAAAATTCATCGATACCGAGCTCAAAAGAGTTATACAAGCTAAAGAAGAAAAAGAAAAAAAGTGACAGGAAAATAGGGGCACAGATTGGGCATGAAGGAAAGTATCGCCCTAAAATGGAAGCAGATGAAGTGGTGAAAATAGAGTTCTTGCGAGTGCGGAGGAGAAATTGCGATATCGAAAGAGCCATACATTCATCAAAAAGTTGATTTGCCAGCTTATGTTGTGGAATACCAATGGCCGCTGTTGCAAGTGTGGAAAAAGAAAAAGTAGCAAGTTACCAGAAGGTGTTACTGCGGATACATTTGGTCCAAAAGTTAAGTCAACAATTGCGGCGCTGAGCGGATTTTACAAGAACTCGAAAAGAGAAGTAGCAAATATTATAAAAAATATTTTCAACCTGGACATCAGTGTTGGTAGCGTGTCAAATAGCGAGGCTAGAGTTGCAGAAAAATGCCAAGAAGCATATGAGCAAATCGAGCAAGAAGTAAGTAAAAGTGAAGTTCTGCATATCGATGAAACGAGCCATTATAACAAAGGTAAACTTGGCTGGTGTTGGATGTTTGCAAGCAATACGGCAAGTTTTGTAAAATTGACAGAATCAAGAGGAATGAAGGTTTTGCAAGACAGCACATTTTGCAATCGCAATAGTTTGATAGTAACTGATAGATATTCAGCCTACAACTACTTTAATGATAAGAAAAGGCAAATCTGCTGGGCTTATTTAATAAGAGATTTTGAAAGGCTGGCTCATAGCTGGAACATTGAAGTTAAGATTCTTGGCTGTTATGTAAGAGATGTCACTACTGAATTATTTGCACTAAAAAAAGCTTTACTAAAAAATGAGATAGATGTTTTTAGATTTACCAGACGTGCCAGAAAATTGCGAAAACGTACAAGGTATTACTTGAAGCCGTTTACCTGAAGCAATTGGAGCTTCTCGAGTTGCAAAAAATATTTTGAAATCTGAAAGAATAATGTGGAATTTTTTAGATGACCCAGAAAACATTCCGCTGACAAATAACCATGCTGAACGGCAAATACGGCATTATGTCGTTTATCGCAAAAATTCATATTTTACCCAATCGAAGTGGGGAACTTGAACGGATAATTTCATTATACTTGACATGGAAACAAATGGGCTTTCCAAAACCTCTTATCTATCATCTCTCACACCGCTTAGCTGAACGGATACACGTGAATGTTGCAATTACAAAAGCGATCTCTACTAGGAGGATGTCATTTCAGTGCCCCTGTGATGTCATTCCAGTGCTCCTTTTTTTTGTCATCCCAGTGTCAGCTACTTGGATGACAGGGGAGGGAGGTGCTACCCTGACAATCGTCATCCCGCTACCTGTTAGCGGGATCTATGCTAAGAGATACCGCGAATGAATCGCGGTATGACGGTCTGCGGCGGTATGACGTAGGGCTGCACTAGCTATATCATGCATTTTATTAACCGACACTATAAACAACATCCTTACAATTATGAGATTGAACCACAACTTGCTCAAGCGTTAAGCTGCTGCGTTTAGCGTCTTTACCGTGGTTTTCCCCAAGAACATTTGTTCTTTCGTGTTTTATTTCTTCAATGAATTTCTTGTTAACGCTTTCAGGGTCAATCTTTTCCTGCGAATATATAAGATTAGTGCAATTTGTTTTTCTATAATAATGTATGCCAAAACCCACAATGAGTAATGCAAGTATACCAGAACCTATAAGTAATGATAATCCTATGTTATTAGTCAAAGGGTTTTGGTAAAATTTTTGTACACCATTAACACCATGTGTTGCAAGTAGCCCTAGAGGAAACGCTATATTTGCAGCAACTACACCAGTAAATAATGCAGTAAATATTGGTCTGTCGTTAATTACTGATTTTATTTTATTAGTTCTAGTAATTACTTTTTCGTCAATGTTAGTGAAGCCTTGTTTAGCTTCCCAAGCATTAAGTACAAAATTTGAATGAGTGCCATTGCTATATTCCAGTCTTACAGATTTTATAGCTTTATCTTTTGGCTGGTGCTCCAACACCTCAGCTAAAATTTTATCCGCATCTTTTTTTTGAATGGAATGTTCTTCAGTATCTATAAATTGCCTTGTTGCAAAAAATATTGGACCAATTGCAAGCAATGCAGCAAGTGCGATAACTGGTACAGTGATATATTTTGGGCTGTTTGTAAAAAATGCAATAAATTTTGCTTTATCTTGTAAATATAATAAAGCTGCAGATATACTGAGTATAATAGCACTTGCACCAAAAATTATAAAACCCTTCTGCTGCATGGCATACTTTGCTCTTGGCAAGAATCTGTTTGTTTTTTTATTTGTTGTGCTACCTATATCAGAATTTAGTGACAAAGACTCTTCAGAGTCATCTTTGCTTTTATACGATGGTAAAGTATTTGAAGACGCACCTAAATCATCTTTTGAGTTTTGACCACCTATTCCACTGTCTAAACTCTTTTTCGAAGATTTTGCATTTGGGTCTATAGCTGCATAAATATGTTCTTCTGATCCATTACCAGATAATCCTCCTAAACCTAAACTTGCTGTTTGTGATACCCAATCATGAGTCTCACCTTTTGTTTCTTCTAGGGAAGGAGGTAGTACTTCAGTACTAAGACCAAACAAATTTTTGTCTTCTTTGTCTTGTAAACCTGGAGCTTTTGGCAAAATCGGTGGTGCTCCATCACCATCTTTTTGTCGATTTACAGATGCATAAGTAGGATCCACTTCCTCATCATCTGATTCTTCATGTGACATTCCCTGCACACGTGGTACTACATTCAGTACACTTGAGATAGCATTTCCTGCTTCTTCAGGCGATGGTGGATCTTTTAGTGTTATCTTGCTATTGTCACCTGTTTGTTCGTAAGAAGTTAATTTTACTGTTGATTTTTCGACTGACCCATGCATATTCACTCCAAAGTTAATTACTATGCTGCATTGATTACGCTATAGTTATTAAGATGTAGTAAATACCAATTTACAGATAATGTATCTGTTTAGCAGAGTGGCAAAATAAGGTAGACGAGAAAAGACAACTATAGGAACAAATGGGTGTCATCCCAGTGCTTGACACTGGGATCCAGAAAATTTGATTGTGTACTATACAACATTTTTGATCAAAAGCTGGATTCCAGTGTCAAGCACTGGAATGACATCACAGGGGCACTGGAATTTTTGTTTCAATATTTGTACATTAGCCATGTATCTGAACAGATACATTATTAGTATAGAAATTGTCTATCAAAGATTCTTTCATTCAGAGGGTAATCTTTGTCAAAAAGCAAAGTGATTGTGTTCTCATGGTCTTTTTGTATTTTTATCTGTGATATATCATGAAATTCTTTGTAATCTGATACTACAAGTGCTGGACGGTTTTTTGTGTCGTTAATGTCAATTTGTACGATTGTATCGTTTGATATTAACGCTCCATTCCAATGCCTTGGGTAATAGCTATTGATAGAGGTTAATGCAAGTAAATTTGAATTTAGCGGCAAGATTGGGCCACCGGCAGAGAAGTTATATGCAGTGCTACCTGTGGGAGTAGATAATATTACTCCGTCCCCTCTAAATTTTTCTACTTTTAGCTTATCATTAATAGTGATATTCATTTCTACTATTTGGTTTGCTTTTCTAAAAACATATACCTCGTTTACCGCTATGTAGTGATACCTCTTGCCACTTGTGTCTGTTGCTTCCATTTTTAGCAAAGTTAACTGAGTTGAAGTTGCATGTTCTATATGATCAATTAAATCTTCACTGCGGCTAAAGCATTTATTCATCAAAAACCCAACATTGCCGGTATTTACCCCATACACATGCATGTTTTTATTTTCTATAACGTAATTATGCAAGGTGCGTAGCATAAAGCCATCACCGCCAACAACTATCAATAGATCGATTTCGGACTTATTTTCTTCTGTTATATTGATAAAATTAAGTTTCTTTAATAGTTTAGATA
Source organism: Wolbachia endosymbiont (group A) of Yponomeuta plumbellus (assembly GCF_947251575.1). NCBI lineage: Bacteria > Pseudomonadati > Pseudomonadota > Alphaproteobacteria > Rickettsiales > Anaplasmataceae > Wolbachia > Wolbachia endosymbiont (group A) of Yponomeuta plumbellus. The sequence continues at coordinate 264,315 of NZ_OX366353.1, forward strand.
CTTCCTGCGATTTTGGTGATGGAGAAGCAACATAGCCTATATTTTTGTATTTATGCATGCTTCAGTAAACTCTCTAAAACTTAAAGAGGAGGAGAATTAGAAAATGCTTCCATATTTATCGTTAAACTTAGCTAATTTGCTAGTTTTACTTGCTAACCCGCTTGTCAAACTTCCAGTCCATGCAGGGTGAGTAAGAGGATCTCTATCAAGTTTTACCCTATCTCCCTCCTTTCCATAAGTGGAACGAGTTTCAAACTCTTGACCGTCTGTCATAACTATAATAATTTTATGATAATTCATTGTTGTTTATAAACTTTTAGTCAGTTAACATTCTAGTGAACTTAATTCACTAAGTCAATCATTATTCTAAAATATTGACAAAAAATAAATAAAATGTTATACTTAATAAGGAATAAGTAATAATTATCATGATTTTCGCTTTCCCTGGTCAGGGCTCTCAGTTTGTAGGAATGGGCAGGAGCTTATATAGTGAGTTTTCTGTTGCAAGACAAGTATTTAATGAAGTAGATAGCATATTGGATGGAAAGCTGTCTCATTTAATCTTCAACGGTCCTATTGAAGAATTAACCATTACAGAAAACGCTCAGCCAGCTATAATGGCAGTATCAATTGCAATGCTACGTGTTATGGAGCATGTGTTTGGCAAATCTCTTTTCACTGATCACAATGTTAAATATGTTTGTGGGCATTCAGTTGGCGAATATACAGCGCTGTGTGCTGCAGGAGCGTTAACGCTTGAGTCTGCAATCAAGCTGCTGAAAGTTCGCAGCGAAGCAATGCATGAAGCTTCACTGAAATGTAAAGGCGGAATGGTTGCGTTGCTTGGAGCAGAGATAAATGAAGTGGAAGATATATTGAAATCAGTTCAAATTGACGGAATTTGTGAAATTGCAAACGATAACGGTGGCGGACAAGTGGTTATAAGTGGCACTAGAGAAGCTCTTGAAATGTTACCCGATTTATTCAAAAACTCGAGTGTGAGGAAACTAATTAAATTACAGGTTAGTGGGCCTTTTCATTCATCTCTTATGAAACCTGCTGATGAAAAAGTTTTGGAGTTTTTGAAGGGTATTAAAATAACCCGTCCTATAGTTCCTTTGATATCAAATGTTACAGCTAAAGAGGAGAGTGATCCCAAAGTTATAAAAACTTTACTCGCCAAGCAAGTTGTAAGCAGAGTGAAATGGAGAGAAATGGTTTTGTATATGTCAAGCCGTGGCATTAACAAATTTGTTGAAATTGGCCCTAATAAAGTTTTATCTAATTTGGTCAAAAGAATTGACCAATCTATCAGTACAAAAAATATAGATAGTATTGGTGATATTGACAGCTTCTTTAATGAATCATTAGTACTAACAGCGAAAAATTTAAAAGTTGGATTAAGTTAAAACACATCTATTTGATGTCATTCCGGTGCATAACGCTGCCTAGCTGGAATGACAGAGGGTAATGCAAGAAATCAACGAACTGCCTGTCATTTCGTTTGGTTTTTTAATTCCAAGTAGCTGTAAAATAGTAGGGGCAATGTCAGATAACCTTCCGTCTCTTAGTTTTAGATTATCGCAAGACACAATAAATGGCACTTTATTTAGAGTGTGTGCTGTGTGAGGTGTATTATTTTCTTCATCGAACATACATTCCACATTACCGTGGTCTGCAGTGACAATTAATGCGGTGTTGCTTGACTTTTTAACAGCACTCAGCACTTTCGCAAGACAATCATCTACAGCTAGCACAGCTTTCTCGGCTGCTTTTATATTACCTGTATGCCCTACCATATCAGGATTAGCGTAATTTACAACTATCAGTGCGAATTCTTGGGAGTGAATTTTTTCTACAAGCTTTTCTGTGAGCTCGAAGGCTGACATTTCGGGCTGCAAATCGTAAGTTTGAACTTTTGGTGAGGGAATGAGTATTCTTTCTTCACCAGAGAAAGGTTCTTCTTTTCCACAATTGAAAAAGAAAGTCACATGAGCGTATTTCTCGGTTTCGGCGATACGTAATTGTTGCAATTTATTGTCTGCTATTGTTTGTCCTAGAGTATCAGCGAAAGAAGTAGGAGGAAAAATATGAGGAATTTTGAGATCTTCTTTATATTTCATCATGCTTAGAATTGAAGAGAGTTTTGCTACCTCAATATAGTCTGTTTTGCCTAGCAAAATACTTGCTAATTGTATCATTCGATCAGCACGAAAGTTAGCCAACAGCACTCCATCTTCTGGTTTTATACCTTGATAGTCACCTATTACTGCAGGCCTGACAAACTCATCAGTTATGTTATTTTGATAATTTTCATCAATCAACGATACTGCATTATCATGACGAGGTGCCTTTGCAAATGCGATAGCCTCATAAGCTTCAATTATTCTCTCCCACCTGTTATCACGGTCCATAGCATAGTAACGCCCAGAAACAGTAGCAATTCTTATGTCATTTCCCTTTATACTCTTTATAAATTCTTGAATGCATTTTTTTCCTGAATTTGGCAATGTGTCTCTGCCATCTAAAAATGCATGTATCACCACTTTGATTCCATGCTGTGATATTTTATTTGCTAAAGTTGAAATATGCTTTTGATGCGAATGAACACCGCCATCTGACACCAATCCCACTAGATGGCATATACCATTCTTACTTTTTAGATCATTAATAAAACTTTGTAGATTTACATTGTTTTCTATTGTTCCAATCTCTTGATTAATGCGCTGAAGGCTTTGCATTACTACTCTACCACTGCCAATATTCATGTGGCCAACTTCTGAGTTACCTATCTGACCACCAGGTAACCCAACATCAGTTCCACAGGCGGATAAACTGCATTGTGGATAATTAGAGCTAATGTATTGCCAACAAGGTGGATTTGCGTTGCTAATAGCGTTGTATTTATTATTCTCTATTCCATTTCCCCAGCCATCTAGTATACATAAAACCACTGATTTAATGTTCATATAAAATCAACACTAGAATTTCACAGAGAAACGCTCCCCGGGCCGGATTCGAACCAGCGACCAATTGGTTAACAGCCAACTGCTCTACCACTGAGCTACCGAGGAATAAACCGTTTTTAATTTACCATGTTGAACGTTGGTTGTAAACGTTTTTTGTGTAGACTTTAAGTCCAACTGGTCACAGAAACGAAAAAACTTACTTGACAAACTCCGCCAGCCCCCTTATTGTAGTATTAAGAGTATTTCTGACTCAAAACTTGTTTTTGATCCGCGCGGGTTCAATAACAAAAATTCAGTAAAAAACTTGGAGTATCTATTGGCGGATTACATAAAATTATAGCGGCTGCATGTCTTTTTAATTTTTTCTACATTCAGCCAAATCGCGCTTATTTTAAGCGTTAGCACATTATTACAGCGCCAATTTAAAGTATTAGAGGGTCAAAACTCGCACCACGGGGCTTCTTTTGCCTTTTTTTTATTTGGTAAATTTCTTAAATATTTATAGCTAAACGACAACCGTCATCCCGCTACTTGTTAGCGGCTGAGATACCGCGAATGAATCGCGGTATGACGGTTCGCAGAGGCATGACGGTTCGTGGCAGCACGATAAGCTCGTCATCCCGCTGCTTGTTAGCGGGATCTCTTGTTAGCGCCGCGGCGGTATATTTGTCATCCCGCTAGCGGGATCTATGTTGAGAGATACCGCGGCGGTATGACGGTTTGTGGCGGTATGACGATAAGACACAAAGCCTAATGGAAAAAACTGCGAACGCCAGTGAAAAACATAGCAATTTTATTTTCATTTGCAGCTTTTATCACATCTTGATCTTTTAGCGAGCCACCGGGCTGAATTATAGCTGTAATTCCATGTTTTGTGCTTTCTACTATGCTATCTGGAAATGGGAAAAATGCATCTGAAGCAAGCACCGCACCTTTACATTTTTCACCTGCTTTTTTCACTGCAATGTTCACACTATCTATTCTGCTTGTTTGCCCTGCGCCGATGCCAATAGCACAACCATCTTTTGCTATAACTATTGCGTTGGATTTCACATGCTTACATATTTTCCAGGCAAAAATAAGATCTTTTTTTTCTTTGTCTGTTGCAGTGCATTCTGTTACTTGTTCTGCTTTTATTGTGTGGTCATTATTTTCTTGCACCAAAAACCCACCAACAACATTTTTAGTTTGGTATTTCACATTTTGTTGAAAAGATTTATGAATAATCACTCTTAAATTTTTCTTTCTTTGTAAAATTTTTAGTGCCTCATTGTTTACCGATGGTGCTATCACTACTTCTAAAAATATCTCGTTTAATTTTTCCGCTAGCTTTAAATCTATCTCCCGGTTTAAGGCAACTATACCACCAAAACTGCTTACTTCATCGCACGATAGAGCTTTTTCATATGCCTCCAAAGCATTATTACCAATAGCAGCGCCACATGGGTTATTATGCTTGATTATCACTGCTGCAGGTTCTTCGAATTCAGAAGTTATGTTAAGTGCGGATTCTATATCTACTATATTATTATAACTCAACTCTTTTCCATGTAGTTTTTCCAACGGATATTCTGTAAATTGATTACTATAAAATGCAGCTTTTTGATGGGGATTTTCACCATACCTGAGTTCTTGTACTTTATGCCCGTATAGAGCAAAAAACTCTGGTAACTCATTATTTTTACTCTGGGATAAAAACCAACTGTGAATATTAGAATCGTAGTGTGCAGTGAGAGCAAATGCTTTGGTTGCTAAGTGTTTTCTATATTCCAATGTTGTTTTATTGTTATTTTCTATCATCTCAGCTTTCAGTGCTTCATAGTCTTGAATGCTAGAAATAACTGAAGTAAAACGAAAGTTTTTTGCTGCAGCTCTAATTAATGCCACTCCGCCGATATCAATTTGTTCTATAATTTGCTCTTCATTTGAGCTGCTACTTACTGTCTCCCAAAATGGGTATAGGTTAGTTATAAGCAGGTCTATTGGCTCAATTTCTAGATCTTGCACTTCCTTTTTGTGCTTTTCTCGATCATAAAGTATTCCTCCATGAATTTTAGGGTGTAAAGTTTTTACTCTACCACCCAGTATCTCTGGAAATTGCGTATAATCTGATACTTCTTGCGTTTTTATTCCGGCATCAGATAGTGCTTTATAAGTATTTCCTGTTGAAAGAATTTCTATTTGTTGCTGCATTAAAAACGATGCAAGATCAATTATATTCGTTTTATCATATACCGATATTAAAGCTCTTTTGATTTTCATTTTTGTACAGAAAATTTTATAAGATTATATCTAAGAAAAGGAAATTTAGCTATTACATTTCTACACTAATTTAAAGCAGTCTATTCTATAAATTTTTTTACCATGCTTGATTTCAAGCCACGAATAAAATCTTCAATACTGCAAGGATTTCTCCCTTCCATTTGTACAACTTTAGGAATTAAAGTGCCACCTTTTAAACTTATGTGCATATTATCGTTAACAATCTTACCTTGTTCTGAAGCGAGAGCTTCAAAGTCAGCATCAAGTATCCTGATACGTTTATTTTCTATCTTAATGAATGCTTTTGGGTAAAACGCTTTAACCTTTCTATAAGCAACTTCACAGGCATCACTTGCATAAATTTTATAGTCTTCCACTTTGTTAGCGTAACATGCATCGTTATCGTTCTGTTTTAAGAGAAGCTGTTTTTCAATTTCGTTTAGCACTTCCAGCAGTAAATCACTGCCTAATTCAGACAATTTATCATGCAATGTCTTGTAATTATCGTTCTTTTCGATAAGAAATTTTTCCTGTTTTAAAATAGGGCCGGAATCTAATCCTTCATCCAGTTGCATAATGCTAACCCCGGTTTCTTGATCTCCTGCTAAAATTGTGTGCTGTATCGGGGCTGCACCACGCCACCTTGGTAGTAATGAAGGATGAATATTAATACAACCATATTTTGGAATATTCAAAATTTCTCTTGGAAGTATCAATCCATACGCAGCTACAACTGCAACGTCTGGTTTGAAATTTCTAAATTTTTCTTGCTCTGCCGAAAACTTTAGAGAGATAGGAGTACATACCTCTATGTTACTTTCTTCAGCGATAACATGTACTGGAGATTTCGTTGGCTTCTGTCCACGCCCTGAAGGTTTTGGAGCCTTGGTGTATACTGCTACTATTTTATTCTGTGATTTCAATAGTAAGTTTAGCGTACTAACAGCGAATTCTGGTGACCCCATGAAAATAATTCTCATGGTGTCTTTGCTTTAAGAATTCTCTGCTAATTTACCACTTACAGCTTCTACTAATTTGGCAAAATCATCCTTATAATTAACGGCCATCTCAGCAAGAATCTTTCTATTTAAATCAATGCCGGCAAGTGTAAGACCATGCATAAACCTACCATAAGTAAGCCCATGCTCTCTTACTGCTGCATTAATACGTATTATCCATAAACCACGAAAATCACGTTTACGATTTCTTCTGTCTCTATAAGCATATTGCAGTGCTTTTTCAACTCTTTGTAATGCAATTCTATAACAACTTTTTGCGCGCCCTCTATAACCCTTTGCCAGTTTCAATATTTTTTTATGACGAGCGTGAGTAGTGACTCCACGTTTTACCCGAGCCATTTTATTTTACCTCCATTTTATTAAATACCATAAGGCATATAAAGCTTAACTATACGCGAGTCAGATTTACCAAGAATCGTTGTACCGCGCTGATTACGAATATTAGATTTACTTCTCTTTACCATGCCATGCCTTTTGCCTGACTGAGTAGAAATGACTTTACCCTTAGCTGTAAGGTGAAAGCGCTTTTTGACAGAGGATTTGGTTTTTAATTTTATTTTCTTCATATTCTAAACAAATTTACAAGCACTACTATTGAGTTCTTTAATAGTAATTAAGTAGTAGTATAAATAATTTTATTAAAGAATCAAATTAAAATTGTATATTAAAGGAGTTTAAAAGTAATTACGCCCAATATATGTGTTATACCTTCTTTATTCCCAAGTGGCAACAATACTTGCCTCATTTTAACACTTTCACTTTCTTCCTCTTCGTTGATTGGACATTTACTCTCTATTACAGTATCAAGTTTATCAATGACTGCATCTATTTTATATAGTCGCAAAAATGGTGCATCAATTGCATACTTATTATCAATACGCGTCTTGTTCTCAAAACCATAGAATTCAACAGCCTTTTCTCCTGCATTTTCGCAAATATAACCTTGATCTTTGACTTCAATGATAAAACAATGCTGCCATGACTCCATTATTTCTGCAGTGTCTATTTCATGCCTTTCTGGCCAATCTCTGTCTGATCCTTTTATGTCATTCCAGTGTTGAGTCACCACATTTGCTATTCTTTTTTCTTTGCCTACATAAATTTCCATTCCAATTTCCACATATAAAACACAGATATGAGGTAAATTTATCGTGAATATATTGATTTTTTCTTACCACAAGGTGCATGTCACTAGAAGTTCTGAGATCTAGAGAGTGGTATTGATTTTATTTCCATTACAACTTATTATTTATAGATAACCTCAATAAAAACGATGAAGCTAAACGAAATCAGAGAAAGATTTATAAAATTTTTTGTAAATAATGACCACGAGCAGGTTTCTTCTTCTCCTTTGATTCCAGAACATGACTCAACGCTCATGTTCACAAATGCTGGTATGGTGCAGTTTAAAAATATTTTTACTGGTGCTCAAAAAACTGAAATGAAACGTGCTGTCTCAAGTCAAAAGTGCCTAAGAGCAGGCGGTAAACACAATGATCTGGAAAATGTTGGCTATACAACTCGGCATCACACATTTTTTGAAATGCTCGGAAATTTTAGCTTCGGTGATTACTTTAAGGAAACTGCGATAGAATTTGCGTGGGAATTTATCACTAAAGAGTTATCTCTTGATAAAAACAGACTATCCATAACCGTCTACCATACTGATGATGAGGCGTACGAGATTTGGCGTAAGATAAGTGGCTTTTCAAGTGATAAAATCATAAGAATTACAACGGATGATAACTTTTGGAGTATGGGAAGCACTGGTCCGTGCGGTCCATGTTCTGAAATTTTTTATGACCATGGGAGTCCTAATTTACAAGAGGGCGATAGAATTGTTGAAATCTGGAATCTGGTATTCATGGAGTTTAACAAAGATGAAGAAGGTAATTTACACAAATTGCCAAAAAAATGCATCGATACTGGAATGGGTCTTGAAAGAATAGCGGCTGTTATGCAAAACGTCCATGATAACTATGATATTGATTTATTTTCTGCTTTGATAAATAAATCTCAAGAGTATTGTGGAAGAACAGAAAATAAAATAGCGCATAAGATCGTAGCAGATCATCTTCGCGCGGCTGCATTTCTCATCGCAGAAGGAGTGCTTCCTGGAAATGAGGGCAGGAATTACGTATTACGCAGATTAATTAGGAGAGCCACACGTTATATTCACCTGCTTGGATATAATGATTCCCTACTCCATCGTATTTTTCCAGTGTTGATAGATAGCACGAGTTCGGCTTATATGGGAGCTGAATTAGTCAGAGCTAAAAGCTTAATAGAAACGACGTTAAAATCAGAGGAAGAAAACTTTAAAGACACTTTGATGAAAGGCATTAGTCTATTGGAAAAATTCACTGCAGATTTAAAACCAGGTGACACTCTGCCTGGAGAATTAGCGTTTAAGCTATATGATACTTATGGATTTCCTTTGGATATTACACTTGATATTTTAAAAGAGAAAAAAATAAATTTTGACCAGAAGGGTTTTGATGATGCAATGGGAGAACAAAAAGAGAGAGCACGTGCTAAATGGGCTGGATCTGGTGAAAAATCTGTTGAGCAAGTATGGTTTGATTTGATCGATAAATTTGGCAAAACAAAATTTGTTGGTTATGAGTTCAATGAAGTAAATGATGCGAAAATACTAGCTATAGTTTCCTCTAAAAATGAAGTAATTGATTCTGCAAAGGAGGGAGAAAAGATAACCATTATACTTGATAAAACACCTTTTTATGGCGAGTCAGGTGGACAGGTGGGAGATACTGGCAGTCTGATCAAATCTGATAGAAGTATTATTATAGTCGAGAATACCAATAAGGTTAATGACCTATATTTGCACAGATGCATAGTTAAGTTCGGTTCAATTTGTAAAGGTAACACAGTTGCAGCAAGCATTGACAAGGAAAGAAGGCAAACCTTAAGAAGAAATCATTCAGCTACACACCTTTTGCACTTTGTATTGAGAAAAATCTTGGGTGACCATGTCACTCAAAAAGGTTCCCTAGTTGCACCGGATAAGTTACGATTTGACTTTAGTCATAACACTCAAGTTACTCAGGATCAGCTATTCTTAGTAGAAGATATGGTAAACTCTCTAATCAGAGAAAACCTTTCTACGTCTACAAAAATTCAGAGCATGAATCAGGCAATAGACGAAGGAGCTATGGCGTTATTCGGTGAAAAATATGGCAACCAAGTAAGAGTAGTGAAGATTGGAGATTCAAGAGAACTGTGTGGTGGCACGCACGTTGAACATACTGGAGAAATTGGTTTATTTAAGATAGTAACAGAAAGTTCTGTTGCTTTTGGAGTGAGAAGAATTGAAGCTTTAACTGGTCAGGAAGCAATCAATTATGTACGTGATAATGAAATTAACTTAAAAAAAGTTGCAGAATTCGTAAAAGCACCAGCAAGTGAAATAATAAACCGATTAAATATTTTAAATCAAGAGCGCAAAGAATCTGAAGCTAAAATAAAAAATTTATATAAAAAACTTATAAGCGCAGAGAGCATAAAAAGCACTGAAATAAATGGAATAAATTTTGTAAGTCATGCTTTTACCAATATTCCAGCGAATATAATAAGAGAGTTTGTTTTGCAGCAACAAAAACCAAAAACGATAATAGCTTTCACGGCAACAGAAAAAGATAAAACAGTCTTGATTATTAAAGTAAGTAAAGACTTAGCTAATAAAATTAGTGCAAAAGAACTAGTATCAATAGCAGTTGAAAAAAATTGTGGTGGGAACGCTGAACTTGCACAAACAGGCTGTGATAGCAATAAAATAGATGATGCCATTACAGCCATTTGTAGCAAAATAGCAGCTTCTAAGCACTCTACGTCATACCACCACGAACCGTCATACCGCCGCGGCGCTAACAAGCAGCGGGATACTTAACCATCGTCTACACCGTCATACCGCGATTCATTCGCGGTATCTCTTAGCCGCTAACAAGAGATCCCGCTAACAAGCAGCGGGATGACGAATTACTATGCCGCCGCGAACCGTCATACCGTTGCAAACCGTCATACCGCGATTCATTCACGGTATTTCTAGATCCCGCTAACACGTAGCGGAATGACGAATTACTATCTACACTGTCATACCGCCGCGGTATCTCTCAACATAGATCCCGCTAACAAGCAGCGGGATGACGAGCTTATCGTCACGCCGCCACGAACCGTCATACCGCCGCGGTATCTCTTAACATAGATCCCCTACTATACCTTAACATAGATCCCGCTAACAAGTAGCGGGATGACGATTGTCGTTTAGCCATAAATATTAAGAAATTTACCAAATAAAAAAAAGGCAAAAGAAGCCCTGGGGTTATTATCTGCTTTAAAATATTGGCGTTTTTTATGTTTTAAACGCTTGACAAGCGAGATTCAGCCGCTTTTAATTGCAACTAACTTACGCTGCAAATGTTTAAGAAATTTACTAAGCAGAAAAAAAGACAAAGAATCCCCGAGTTAGCTAGTCTTTTACTATCTCTGTCGAGTATTGGCATTTTTTGATGTCTTGTAACGCTTTATAAGCGCGTTCAGCTTATTTAGATAAAAATCTAGATGTAGATGAAGTTTTGTAAAGACATACAGTATCTATATACTGCAAAAAATTGAACATAAGACGCCGATACATTAAGTAATCCTTACCTTTTAATCTGCAGATTGGCGAAAGCAAATACAATAGCTTCACTGTTATGATAAGGGGGCTGGCGAAGGGTGTCAAGGAAGTTTTTTCGTTTCTATATGCGCTACCTTAAGACTTCAACGTCTTAACGCACCTAACTCCATCTGCATATAAATTTGCATGGCTCTTTCCAGTATTAAGCAATGCAAATCCAATGTTGTCTACACTAGAGCGCAGTTCCCCTATTTCCTCATTGTTTTCATTTGTCACTTTAGTGCCAATATCTGGAAGTGCGTTATCCCCCTCAACAAGGTAAAGTTTTCTTCTGAATATTTCTTGTCTGCTCATTCGATTTACAACTTCCTGACCTATATAACACCCCTTATTAAAGCTTATACCGTTTACCTTATCGATTAAAAATTGCAGCGGAAACGATGAATTCTGCACCATATCTTTCGCTCCATCTGGAACGAGATTTTGAATTCTAACTTTTTCATACTGAGTAAAATCCCCAACCGGCTCTTTTATTTCATCTTTATGTATGATCCTCATTCCTAGCAGCTTGTGCCTTGGATCTTGAAAAATAACTTGTGACTTACCACTACACTCCGCCAACTTAGTATTAAACAAAACTCCAACCTTATATAGTGCGCTAACGTCTTTAATCTTCACTCTCAAGTAAGTTTTAAGCAAATCCAGTTTCTCGATTATTTGCTGCAAGTGCATGTTTTCGCACTCTAAGAGGGTGTATTTACCATATTCAATAAGAAAAAAATCATATAGATATTTTCCCTGAGGGCTAAGCAATAAAGAGTAAATGGCTTTTTGGCTATCCAACTTATTAATATCATTGGTTATAATACCCTGCAGAAAATCTCTAGTGTCAGGCCCATATAGCACTATCACACCACGACTTAAAAATGGTATATAACTCATGAAATCTCTATAAATAAATCTAAATTTTATTATATAACATTAGGCTCTTTTAGAAACTGCTTTTGGCGTGCATATTTTACAAGCTCCAGCCCTTGAAATCTAACTTACGAGTATATATATATAAACTTATAAGTTAATTTGTTGATGAGGAAAAACAAATGTCAAGTATAAGTTTAAATGTATTAGATGATAGCGTGCTGATCAAGCCTATTAGCGAAGAAAAGCAAGGTGGAATTGTGCTTCCATCAAGTGCTGAAAAGAAACCTACTAAAGGTGAAGTTATAGCAATTGGTGAAGGTTCACGCAATTCAAGTGGCGAACGCGTAACTTTAACTGTGAAAGCTGGTGATAAAGTGTTCTATCGTCAATGGGCTGGTACAGAAATAGAACATAATGATGAAAAGCTTATCGTGATGAAAGAGTCCGATATACTTGCTGTCATTAAATAGCAGTCTTTATTTTACTAAACTTAAACAAAGCGCAACATGACGCATTGTGAATGATTTTATTATAGTTTTCTAAATTTTTTATTAACAAGAGGTGATAAAAATGACTAATGTAGTAGTATCAGGTGAGCAGTTGCAAGAAGCCTTTCGTGAAGTCGCAGCAATAGTAGACTCAACGGTGGCAATAACTGCGGGACCTAGAGGAAAAACAGTAGGGATTAATAAGCCCTATGGAGCACCAGAAATTACAAAAGATGGTTATAAGGTGATGAAGGGTATCAAGCCTGAAAAACCATTAAACGCTGTAATAGCAAGCATCTTTGCACAAAGTTGTTCTCAATGTAACGATAAAGTTGGTGATGGTACAACAACGTGCTCAATACTAACTAGCAACATGATAATGGAAGCTTCAAAATCAATTGCTGCTGGAAACGATCGTGTTGGTATTAAAAACGGAATACAGAAGGCAAAAGATGTAATATTAAAGGAAATTACGTCAATGTCTCGTACAATTTCTCTAGAGAAAATAGACGAAGTGGCACAAGTTGCAATAATATCTGCAAATGGTGATAAGGATATAGGTAACAGTATTGCTGATTCCGTGAAAAAAGTTGGAAAAGAGGGTGTAATAACTGTTGAAGAGAGTAAAGGTTCAAAAGAGTTAGAAGTTGAGCTGACTACTGGCATGCAATTTGATCGCGGTTATCTCTCTCCGTATTTTATTACAAATAATGAAAAAATGATCGTGGAGCTTGATAATCCTTATCTATTAATTACAGAGAAAAAATTAAATATTATTCAACCTTTACTTCCTATTCTTGAAGCTATTGTTAAATCTGGTAAACCTTTGGTTATTATTGCAGAGGATATCGAAGGTGAAGCATTAAGCACTTTAGTTATCAATAAATTGCGTGGTGGTTTAAAAGTTGCTGCAGTAAAAGCTCCAGGTTTTGGTGACAGAAGAAAGGAGATGCTCGAAGACATAGCAACTTTAACTGGTGCTAAGTACGTCATAAAAGATGAACTTGGAATCAAGATGGAAGATCTCACGCTTGATGATCTTGGTACGGCTAAAAATGTTAAAATTACTAAAGATAATACCACAGTTGTCAGCGAAAATAGCGATTCTGACAGTGTGAAAGCTAGAATCGAGCAGATTAAATCTCAAATTGAAACTTCAACTTCCGATTATGATAAAGAAAAGCTAAGAGAACGTTTAGCGAAATTATCAGGTGGCGTTGCTGTGCTCAAAGTTGGTGGAGCAACTGAAGTGGAAGTTAAAGAACGTAGAGATAGAGTCGAAGATGCGCTGCATGCAACAAGAGCTGCAATTGAAGAAGGTATAGTTCCAGGTGGTGGGGTTGCGCTTCTTTATGCTTCATCTGTTCTCGACAAATTAAAAGGTGCAAGTGACGAGGAACAAATAGGCATAAACATTATCAAGAAAGTTCTCAGTGCTCCAATTAGAAGGTTAGTCAAAAATGCTGGTCTTGAATCTGCTGTTATAATTGACTATTTGATTAAGCAGAATGATAAAGAGCTTATATACAACGTTGAGGCTATGAATTACGCTAATGCATTTACAGCTGGTGTGATTGATCCAGCAAAAGTGGTGCGTATTGCTTTTGAAACAGCGGTATCTGTTGCGAGTGTGCTGATAACTACTGAATCTATGATAGTTGATGTACCAAGCAAAGAAAATGCTTCATCTCCTATGGGTGCAGGAGAAATGAGTGGCATGGGTGGATTCTAAGTAGAATGAAACCGTGGAGCAATTGCTCCACGGTAGTTCCAAAAAATCTCACATTTTACTATTCGTTAAAGGTAATACGTTTGGTGCAGAAATGCACTACTGTTTGCATCCGTTTCATGCCTTTATATTGTGGTTGTCTAATAACAAAAAGGCAGCATAAAAGAACTATAATCCCTAGTATATTTATACTATAGCTAACACGTCATACCGCGATTCATTCCACAACTGTACGAACATTACAATATGGCACATAGTAAACGATGTCATGAAAGTAGCTGACACTGGAATCCAGCATTTCCATAATCATCAAGACATTGTATTTTAACAAAAAACAGCTATTTTTATGCTTGCCAACTTAATAAAATTCCTGGATCCCAGTGTCAAGCACTGGGATGACACCCTCCTTATGGGCCAAAATCACAATGTTCGTACAGTTGTGGATTCATTCGCGGTATCTCGGCATAGATTCCGCTAACAAGTAGCGGAATGACGAATTTGTCGTTTTTCAGATTGTTGTAAGTCAGTTTAGCTATAGCATAATGCTATATTAATAAATAATCTATATAATGCTATTAAATGTAATAATTAAAATCTAAATCACTTTCTCTATAAAAGGAGAAATTTACCTTAATGAAAATATATATATATTTAATATTATTTTTATTTTTTTCTTGCGCTCAACTATATGCTGACGAGGAAATTGCAAAATTTGATTTACTTATTGGCGAGATAAATGAAGCAAGCTTCACTCTTAAAGGTGCAATAAAGGTTACAGTAGAACCAGGCTGGCACATATATTATAAAGATCCTGGAGATTTTGGCCTTCCCACGTCTATTAGTTACAAAGGTAATGCATCAGATATAAATATTCACTGGCCTATTCCAAAGGAACATAAAGATAAAGTAGGGAGAGAGACGTTTGTAAGTAACGTATATGAGGATATGGTATTATTTCCCTTTAAGATGAATATATTTTTAAATCAAGGGTATATTGACCTTAACTTCCATATAAATTATGCGATATGTAAAGATAGGTGCATCCCTAAAAATGTTGAGATAAAAATCAGGCAACCATTAAAGGATTTTATAGATTCTGATATCAATAAACTTATAAATGAGTGGTATGAAAAATAGAGTTCTCATGGGGTAGGTGTCATTCCAGCGCGTGACACTGGAATCTCATTTACTTTTTTGTTCACTATGTGAGGAACTTGGGCCTACAAGTATATAAACATAATGGTTTCACATAAAAAATTTAGATCCCAGATACTGTCTCTGCTGTCAAACAAATTATCCAACAAAATTACAATTAAATGGTTGATTCTTTTTAAGAATACCAAAAAAGACATGCATTAATTTTCGCATTAACGCAAGAACTATGACTTTTGGACATTTGCCTTTACTTGCTAGACGCTGACAAAACTTTTGAAAATGATTATTATGGTTTTTGACTACTATAGCTGGCATATAAAGAGCTTTTCGAATACGCTCAGATCCTATTTTGCATATGCAACTTCTCTTACTTACTGACGATCCCGATTGATAATGTCCTGGCAGCAAAAGCTGTAAATTGTTTAGCATTGTCAAAGTTATCAACTGATGGCATTTCTGCGACAACAGCAACAGCAGTAAGATATCCTATACCTTTTATAGTCTTAAGGTTTTCCACCATATTTTTTAGATGTGGATAGTTATTTATATGCTCATTAATTTCTTTTTCGAGAACAATAATTTGCTCCTCTATTGCCAAAATTACTTTAGATATAGCTTCTTTGCAACTGGAATGCATATTTTTGTTTTCCAAGCGATTTGTCTGTTGCACCTTATCATCTTTTAGCGATTGCATGCAACGCCCTCAAATGCCTCATTTCAGGTGCAATGGGCTTCCAAAGAGCAGGTTTGTTGGCGATACAAAATCTAGCTATCATAGCTGCATCTGATTTATCTGTCTTATTTCTGAGCAGCTCACTTTTGCCAAAAGCTTTCTGGGTTTACTATACTGACATTATGTCCTAAATCGTGCATAAAAGTAGCCAAATCTTCTCCATACCAACTAGTTGCTTCAAGACATAAATGAGTAAGATTTGCTCCATGGCCATTGCACCAAACTACAAGTTTTGCAAAACCATCTTGATTATTTTGAAAGACTTTGTGTCGTTTTTTACTGTCCACTAACAAACAAACATCAAATTTCTTTTTTGAAATATCCACACCCAAAATAGCATTTACTTGCATAAAATTGCCTCCAAGACTATAAATAAACTGAGAGTTTAGACTAACCTTGTAATACGGGATATAATTCCAAAAGATACTGTTCAGTCTTTAACTCTATGGGAGGGAAGCAAAATCTGGCTTAATGGCATTAGTGTCGCATCAGCTTCACCCTCCCTGTGAGGTATTTTAGCTCTAATGCCTCACATCATAAAGATACAAGTGTCACGCACTAACTGTACGAACATTGAGATATAAGAGTAATTTGTACCAAGAAAAAAGATGTCATCCCAGTGCCCAGACACTGGGATGACATCGTCTTAACATTGTACCATATTACAATGTTCGTACAGTTATATGTCACGCTACTTGGATGACAAGAAAAGGTTTCTAGAATGACGGAAACGAAGTCATACATAGAAAATAGGTTAGGTATTTTCAATTTTTGTTGTATACTCAAATAAAAATCTCACTTTTACAGATGGATACAGTAAAGTTTGTTTTATTACTGCCAACAATATTACTCATGCTAGTTGCTGGTGTTTACCTATCGATTAAACTAAAATGGCTACAGGTATTTAGATTACCATACGCCCTTTCACTCCTTGGAGCTAAAAAAGGAGAAAATAAATTTTCTTCTATAGCCGCTCTGTTTACAATTTTAGGGGGAAATTTGGGAGTAGGAAATATTTCAGGAACTGCTGTTGCTCTAAAAACCGGAGGACCGGGCTCTATTTTGTGGATGGCGATAATTATTGTTATCACTTCTGTGATAAAATATGTCACTTGTTATCTAAGTATAAAAACCAGAAAGGAAAAGAACGGACGGTTTATAGGTGGCCCTGTAGCCTACATGGCTGATGCATTTAACTCTAGAAAAGCTACAATTGTGTTTCTAGTTGTTATGATAATGGTTTCAATAACAGTTGGTAACCTTGTTCAGGTAAATTCTCTATCAATACCACTTAACATGATAGATGTGCCTGTAGTCATTGGTGGCATTGTAATGGCCATAATATTTTTTGTTGTTGCAGCTCTCAGCTTAAAAAAAATTAAAATTTTTATATCGGCTATGATACCGATAATGACGGTAAGTTACCTCACACTTTGCGGTATCATATTATTTAAATTTAGTGAAAATATTCTTCCTTCTCTAAAACTAATAACAAGCAGTTTTTTTACAACCAGTAGCTTTAACTCTGGTTTATCTTTAGGTTTGATTTTAGAAATGTTGACTATTATTCAAGTTGGAACTTTGCGAGGTATTTTTGCAACAGATATAGGGCTTGGCCTTGAAGGAATCGTACATTCTTCAATTGTTCCTAAGAAAAATAACAATAAATTTATTATTGAGCAGAGTCTAATTACGATAATATCGCCTTTTATAGTTGCGTTTATAGTGTTTATTACAACAATGGTACTGCTTGTCACAGATTCTTGGATTACTGATTTAGAGAGCACTAACATGTGCATATTTGCTTTTAGAAAGGCAATGAATTGGCCTTATATTGACTATTTAATTATGGCCATAATGTTTTGTTTTGCTTTTACTACTATTTTTACTTGGTTTTTTTGCTCAAAACAGACAATACGCTATGTGTCTATGGATAATAAATACACTAAAATCTGGATTGTAATTTTTACCATGATCATTCCGCTTGGTGCGATAGGTAAAGTCCGGTTGCTATGGGATGTTGCTGATATCTCGATTGCTGCTTTGTTGTTTATCAACATACTCGCTATACTCAAGCTAACCTCTCAAGATCCAGAAGTGTTTACTATGAGTAGCAGATATTTGAAGTTGCAAAAACAGAGCTATAGCTAAAGCAATTTAGGCTATGCAGCTGTTGTGATATAAGAGTGATTTCCGCCAAGAAGGATGTCATCCCAGTGCCCAGACACTGGGATCCAGGAATCTTGATTGGCACTAAGTTAGTGAGCATAAAAGTAGCTAATCTTATGTTAAAACACAACATTTTTGATGGGGTTCGTGAAAGGCTGGATTCCAGACTGGAATGACAACTTAAATCGTTTGATGTTACCATAAAATAGCTTGTGTCATCACATTAGTAACACAACCTTCCTTAATAAAAATTCAACCAATGCTTGTGATAATTATATTAGCTAGTATTAGCTAGAACTAAAGGCAGAGGGTTATTAGTGAGGGATATATGGGCACTAACGATACACAACAAGAACACATTTATAATGAGCGCATTCAAGAAATTTTTCCTTTATTTGATAAAATAAGAAAGGAAGACGACCCAATTTATAATGCTAGAGTTGATTTTAACACAGTAAAGTTTTTAACAAAACACGCCAACTGGAATTGGGACGAAGAAGAAAACAAAGATAAAGCATATGGAGTTATTCTTCAGAAATGCGACAAGACAAAGAAAGCTGGACAAGACCTTGAAAGTGAAGTTAAAGAAAGGTTGAAAGAGTATGTTGATGATGTTGCAGGAGTTTCAATATACGGTAATCACGCAAGTATTACGCTGGGAAATAACAAAAAAGAGTTTAAAATCAGCGAATTTTTAAACAGTGATTTTTGTGAGAAGAATGAAATCTCGGGATTTTCAACATTGCATAGTGATGGAAAGAGCGGAATGCATGGTTTTGTTGCCGAGGAAGAAGGGAAAAAAATAAGACATTATGTCGTAACTGATGGTTCATATGAAATGACTTTAAAGTGGTATGCGGAGGGGAAGGAATGTAAGATCAAAATTAAGATTGATGCTAACGGTGTAGACCTTGTTAAAGGTGATGATTTTTCTCTAGAACGGTTAGAAGTAAACAGAGATGTAAAAATAGGTGGTTTATTCTTGCATGAAATACAATTCAGGGAGAAAGGACAAGGAAAAGTGAATGAGGTGCAACATAATAAAGACAGTAACGAGCTATCATCTGAAACTACAACAAGAATTGATGTTAATAGAGATGTTAGCGTTCAAGCTACTGATATAACTCGAAAAAAAGAAGATCACCATTCACATTTTGGACCACAATCTAACAGCAGAAGGCAGTCTTACGATAGCGGAATTGGAAAAGATTTTGATGATAAAATTAATTCTCAGGAGGCTAAAGAAAAGCGTGAGCTTAGACAAGCAGCACGAGAAGCAAATTCGGGAGGTCAAGTTTATAACCTACAATCGCTTTTTGAGGAGAATCCTCAGAACAAAAAAACTCCTCCGCCACTTCCACCTAGAACTAGTTCACTACCACCTAAAAAAGGTGTTTTCGATGAGCAAGGGGGAGCCAAATCTGGAAGCCAAAAACCAGATAGAAGTGAGCAAACACCTAATGATCAGCAACAACCTAAAACCCAGCAACAAGAAGGAAATAGCAAAGGCGATCTGTTACAAGACATCAGAAATTTCAAGAAAAACAACTTACGGCACATTGATGTTGATGATAGAAAAGCATCAATTGCAGGAAGTAGAAAAAATAACCCATCACCGTTAGAGACATTAAAGGACAGAATTCCTTATTCATCTTCTCCAGATAACAGTGATAACCAAGATGCTAGTGATGCTAAGTGGAAAGAAAGTGAACAGCCGCTCTCTGCTACAGCACTCAATAATAAAAGTGACTCGGGCTATTCATCTCCAACTCATGACAATAATGAACAATCTCAAGTAAATCCTGAACAGTTAAAGAAGAGCTTAGAGAACATTGAACAAAGTGATCAAACTCCACCTGAAAATCTTCTTAAAGAAATCAGAGATAGATCACAGCAGGATAATAGAGGATTAAGGCAAGTTGATCCTACTGATAAACTGTCACAAGATAAAGAAGATGGATTGCAAAAAGACGATTTAGCAGATGTAAAAATAGTGGAAGGTCCAACTGTTAGTGTCTCTGCTTCAACACCAAATAGTATAAGTGATTCAGGCTATATATCTCCAACTAATAGTGATAGTAAATCTCAAACAGATTTAAAACAGGTAGGAAGGAAATTAGAAGAACATATTAGACAAAGTAATCTAACTCTATTTGAAGAACTTAAAAATACATTAGGTCAAGAAAATCTCGGGTTAAAACCAGCTGATCAGAGTCAGATTAGCGAAGAAACTAAAAAACGCTTGAGAGAAGTTGGGTTGCTAAAAGACAGCTCAACAGACATAAAAGCAAACGATTCGGGCTATTCATCTCCAACTCATGACAATAATGAACAATCTCAAGTAAATCCTGAACAGTTAAAGAAGAGCTTAGAAAACATTGAACCAAAAGAAATCGGAGATACGAGTGAGTTAAAAGGAGCATTGGGAAACCCGGATAAAGGGTTAAGAGAACCGGCACAACAGGCTACTAAAGAAAATATTCCTAAAGATTCATTCTCAGAAAACATTTTAGAAAAGATAGGAGAAGGTAAACAATATGACCCTATACGTAAGTGGTTAGAAAAAACAGTGGCAGAACGAGAAAATAATGACACTAATCCAACTGTAGATAAAAATAGCGAACTATATAAATTACTAGAGAAAGATGAAGCACAACTGAAAGCTGGAGTAATAGAAGAAGAAAGAGGAGATACTTTAACAGAACACACTGATGGTTATGATCGCAATAGAATTGCATTAGCTAACAGAAATAAAAGACCACTAGATTGGGCTAAACAGGTTGCTGAGTCACAACAAAAAAAAGATACTAATAAAGGTATTTCAATATAAATTGAAGTTAAAATAATTGCTTAGCAAACAATAGGTTTCATGTAATGGTAACCCTATAACGGAAGAGTAGGAGCCGCGTAAGAACAATACGAACACTCCAGCTAGGCCTTGTATATTGCATCCCCCCGCCCTATTTTTCCACTCTTCTGATGCTAAATAATACTTAATTTCTTGTTCACTGAGACGTTTAAATTTCACTATTGTAACCACAGTCCTGATATGTTGTTTAGATTGATCGGGAGTTAATAGATATACACTGGTGTATACTCTATGCCTTCTTCCTGATAACAAGCGGATACATTTTTCTGCTTGCTCAACGTTTTCAGCTTTGAGCAATATCCTTCTACCACAAGCAACAACTGTATCAACACCAAGCACAAAGTAATTTGGATTTGAGCTTTGTATTTTCTCCGCTTTACTTTTTGCCATACGGATTGAGTAATCCTTCGGAAGTTCCTTTTTTAAAGGGGCTTCATCTATATCTGCTGGCAAAATTAAACCTGGCTCAATGTTTATTTGTTTTAGTAAAGCTATACGCCTTTTCGATGATGAAGCAAGAATAAGATTATTTAGAGATCGTTCTGTCACTTGTACCTTTAAGCCTTCTAATGATCCTACCCTTTCTCGCATTCCTATCGTAAATGCTCATCTCAACTAACACCCTATCCCCTATAATGATGCGTATTTTACTTCTTCTCACTTTCCCTGATACATGACAGATAATCTCATGTTCATTGTCCAGTTTCACTCTAAATTCTGCTGCAGGTAGTAAAGCAGTTACTGCCCCTTCCACTTCAAAAATTGTTTTCGATTTCTCGTCTTTTATCATATGTTATATTATAATTTAATAATCTTTTTTAGTCTACTATAGATTTTAAATTATTATCAACACAAAAGACCTTTTGCGCCCCACTTAAGTTGCAACTTAACCCCAACCATCTTCACAATGATACCCTACCTACGTTTCTACTCTCTGCCACCTTCTCAATAGAACTTATAGGACTTATGTTGAAAGATAAATCATTATCACAATTTTCTTCATCGCTATCAAGTCCACTATCAACGCTTAAAGATCTGAGTAATGTTGTCTTCTCTCTCAGTGGAACATAAGACTCATTATCAACGCTTGAAGATTTGGATAACCTTTTCTTCTGTCGTGGAGCATTACCAGACTCATTAGAAATTTCTCCCGTTAATTGATTGTTGAAGCTCCTTTGTTCATCAGCACGAATTTTTTCTTCCAGTCCATCAAGCATTCCTACCAATTCATCACCCCATTCATTTTCTTCTTCTAATAATTGTTTACACTTTTCTTTCTCACGCTCTAGCTCGTTTCTTAACTCTTCGACTTTATCTTCATCTTTAGTGAGTTCAAGTGTAAGCACCTTATCTCCTGGAAATTCCTCGTACTCGTTTTCTAGTTCTTCAATGTTGAGTTTTAGTCTCTCTTCTCCAAGTGTATCTTGTAAATCGCTATCCTGCCTATCTGATTCTTTAATCTTTTGCCCAATTTCTACTTGTACCTTATATTCCTGATCTAATTCTCTTAGCTGATCTTTCAAGCGCTCTTTCTGCTGGCGTCGTTCAACCATTATCTGTTCCGCATCTTCTCGTGCTTGATTTAGCTCTTTTTCCAAATTCTTCTTTCCTGCATTAACAATTTTCAGCTCTTCCTTTAGCTTTCTTTTTTCTTCATATACACCTTTAAGTTCTTGTGCTTTCCCTTGTAGCTCTTTTAACACACCTGCTAATTCTTCATTTTTTTGTGCCAGTTCAGTTTGCAATTCCGTGTTTTTTTGCTCCTCTTTTTCAAACCTGTCTTGTAAATCGCTATTCTGCTTCTCTAACTTTACAATTGTTTGATTAGCTTCTGCTTGGGTTGTTTCTAGTTTCTCCTGTAGTCGCTGATTTTCTTGTATTAATTCATGGTGCTTTTTATTTATCACTTGCAACCCTGCTTCTATTTCTTGCTTCAATTCAACAGCTTCTTTTTTCAAATTTGACATTTCTTGCTTCAATTCAACGTTTTTTTCGGACAGCATCTGATTATTTAAAATCAATTCATCCATTTGTTGTGAAGCAACTTCTGTTTGAGTTTCAGTGTTTGTAAATTGACTTCCGTTTGAGTTGATGCATTGCTATTAATAGAAGGAGGAAGGCTATTGTCAGCATCAACTTTAGGGTCTAATTCCCCCTCTGGTTCCTTGCGATAGGCCACTATAGATTCATTTTGAAAATTGTTATTAGCAGTAGGCACAACATCAGCAGCCTTACCCTTTTCTAGTACAGCATCATATAAGGAGAGACTTTGAATATATAATTCATCATTTTGCTTTATCAATTCTAAGATCTCCTCCGATGAAACAAAATCTTCACCATTAAATTTTAGTACTTCAGTTATGCGACCGCTACTCACATTCATAATCATGGTACAAATTGAAACATTCCCGAACTCATCCTTTATAGGCCAAGTGCTTGTCATTTCATAACATGTGCCTTCTTTAAATTCATAATATCTTTTCTTATCTTCTTGATAAGCGTATATTTCATGTTTTTTATTGCAATAGATATTCAATTTTTTAATATCTTTCTCTTGCTGTAAAATGTCACTAATTCTTGTTGGCTCACTTTTATTGTAATTAATAAGGTTAACATTCAAAACTCTATGAGCATTATCAGTTTCTGTGTAATAAGCTTGAAGCTCTACGTCTTTCCTCTCAAAATATTTACTTGCAGTTTTTTTTCCCTGCTCTGCCAACTCTATGCATTTATCTATATCTTCCTTAAAGCTCTTATTAGCAGACTCTGTTACTGCTTTATCTATGTACGTTTGTTTAAAATCTCTATCGTTTATTAGGTCATAAAAACTCCACCCATCCCCAAAAGCCCCCTGCACGTAAGTGAAATTCTTTTTTTCCTTTAGTTCTCTTAAGAACCACACCTTTTCTTTCAGATTTTTCAGTTGAAAGCTTACCCTTGCCTTTACACTAGAGTTTTTGGCAGGAATACTAACTTCTTCTAATTCTTTAAGTAATTTGTTATTTTTTATAATTGAGGAGCAAAACTTTACAATAGCAGAATTTGCAAACGAAGGATCTTTTTTTATATCTTCATCAATAATTTCTTTAAAACGTGCAAATTGAGGTAGAACATAAAAATTGATTATTTCTTTTTCTGATCTTGTTTTATTAGCATAAGAGATATCACCTAATTGTGAATATAACTCTTTTAATGTATAGTAGATAAGCGTAGAGCAATAAACCTCCCTATTCAGTGAAGTTGGTCCAATACACTTTTCAAGTTGATCACCTGTTTTTCCTGCCTCTGCTGTTTTTTCTTCTTTAGCCAAACTTCCAATCATAATACACCTCCTTAACTATATTTATATTATACCAATTAACATATATTAAAAGAAATCAAACTGTATAACCTCGTCCTACACTAACTTTTATGATTACTTAATTGTGTAAAAATAACTGCAAGTGTTAAACTTGAGCTTTTATTTTTCATTATACATTTCTTACTACATGTTTATACTGCTGTCTTGCATAATAGACTATTCGAAGTTACACAAGTATTTTTTTTATTAGATAAGAGTTAGTAAGAGCCTGTTCATAATTTTTTCAGAAGTAAGGCAGTGAAAGCCAGAACTACCATTTGTAGGCTAGTATTGAGTTTTCGCTCACAATTTTTCCACAATCTTCTACATTTTTCTAACCAAGCAAAAGATCGCTCCACAACCCATCTTTTGGGCAATACAACAAAGGAACGTAATTCATTTCTTTTGATCACTTCAACGGTTGCACCAATAATCGTTTTTATTTGAGTTACAAAATTCTTTCCAGTATAGCCTGCATCAACCAGTACATTTTTAACTCCCGAGAGGTTTTCTTTTGCATTTTCGACCATTCTCACAGCACTGCTACGGTCAGTTATCTCTGCTGTTGTTGTATAAATTGCATGCTTGCGTATCTACTGCAATACGGCCCTGAAATCTTCTTGCCTGCATCATAGCTTCAGCAGTATCTGCATTTTTTATACTCTGTGCATCAATTATGCAGAAGCTTTTCCGACCATTGTTTTGTCGCAATTATTTTTTTTTAATACCAGCTCCAGAACACTTTCTTTATTTGCATCTGGTTTTTCACTCCACTTCTTAAAATAGTCGTAACAATTGCGCCATTTTGGGAACTCTTTTGATACCATTCTCCACTGGCAACCACTTTTTAACACGTATAACACTCCACAAAATACATCATGTAAATCAAGTGTTCTTGGTTTTGTCTTCTTTCTGCAAGATTCCAGATCTGCTACAATAATCTCAAACTTTTCTCGACTTATGTCACTTGGTTATAAACTTCGCATATCCTACTTTATATACTTTATCCTCTCACTTTATCTCTTTTTTGAGATTACGTACAGGCTCTAAGATACAAAGACGTTTTCAGAAATCTTTAAGCTTAATAACATCCTCTCTCTTTGGACTAGTTGAGATTAGATGAATTGGTACACCTATTAATTTTTCTAACCTGTCTATATATTTTATTAAATTGATAGGCAATGCTTTAATCGACCTTTTACCTTGAGTGTTTTCTTTCCAGCCAGGAAACTCTTCATATATTGGCTCTAATTCCCCTTGTATTGAATGCGATGCGGGTAAATAATCATACATTTTTCCGCTATACTTGTAACCAGTGCATATTTTAATTGTATCAAAAGAATCAAGCACATCTAATTTGGTTAATACAATGCTTGAAACTCCAGAGAGTTGTACGGCCTGGCGCACTAAAACTGCATCGAACCATCCGCAACGCCTTCTCCTATTGCTCACTGTTCCAAGTTCCTTGCCTATAGTAAATAAGCTGTCCCCCACTTCGTTCTTTTGCTCAGTAGGGAATGGACCATTGCCCACTCTTGTTGTATAAGCTTTTACCACACCAATAATGTAAGCATTGGAGGATAATCCTGAGCCTGTTATTGCTTGCGATGCTACGGTATTACTTGAAGTAACAAAAGGGTAAGTTCCGTGGTCGATATCTAAAAATGCGCCTTGGGCACCTTCAAATATTATTTTCTTACCTTCTTTCATCAAGTCATTTAATATCTTCCATACAGGTTTTTTATATGGAAGAATTTTTTCTGAAATCTCTTGAATTTCCTTTAATATTTCTTCTTTTTTAACCACCTGGTAGTTAAGGCCTTTTCTGATAGCATTGTGGTAATTCAGAAGAGTATCCACTCTTTTGTTGAGCTCATCTGCGTTTTCTAAGTCACAAAGGCGTATAGCTCTCCTGCCAACTTTATCTTCATAACATGGCCCTATCCCTTTGTTTGTTGTACCAATTTTGTGATTTCCGTTTAAATCTTCAAATAGCTTTTCCTTGTCCTTATGTACGCTAAGTATTAATGGACAGCTCTCGGATACCATCAAGTTGTTATAGTTTATGTCCACTCCTTTAACTTTCAATGACTCTATTTCTGAAACTAGAGCATGCGAATCAAGAGCAACACCGTTTCCTATAATAGATATTTTGCCTGGCCTCAAAACAGCAGAGGGCAGTAAATTTAATTTATAAACCTCATCATCTACTACTATAGTGTGCCCTGCATTATTTCCTCCCTGAAATCTCACAACTACATCTGCATTCTCAGAAAGATAATCTACTATTTTACCCTTGCCTTCGTCACCCCATTGCAGACCAATAATTACAATGTTATTCATCATTATTTTCTAAATTAATACATAAATATTAATACAGTACGCTACAAATGAAAAGAGAAATCTACGCCTTTCCTACACCCCTTAAATAAAGAAATATACTGTCGATTTTCTTAATATATTACCAAATTATTCATCATTATATGATATAACTTACAGCATATTTACAGTAAGGTGTTATTTATGAAAGAGACAAAAGGAAAAAATAATAAGAGTCCAGTAGTTAGATTAAAGGCCACAGCTAAAGAGTTCAATTTTAGTAAATTAAGAGCAGATCAAGATAATAAATTAGCGAATTCCGGTGAAACAATGTTCTTAGATTTTCAAAGGATGAATTTTATTATTAACGGAAAAGAAATAGATAAAAATCTTATTATTGCATTTAAGGAAGGAGCTAAGCACCGCAAAAGCGAACTTTTTAATAGTGATGATATATATAATGACGAAATATTTAACAAAAAAGGAACAAGAGAAATAGATACGGATCATGGCAAAGCTTTTGTTGCTTCAGTACTCGAAGATATTGAGAAAGAGCTTGTAAGTAATGCATTGGGTGAGCTATGGAAAAATCACTGTGAAAATTCCAAAACTGCCAATCATCAAAAAACCGATTCATATAAGAAAGAATTTGAAGAATTTTACAATGCTGGCCAAAGGTATATCCATCTATTACCAACAGAGAAAGATGAAAACAAGGATTACCGTTCCTTTGCAAAAGAAGTTTTCAAAAAAATGTTCAGATACGCTGGGGCAGAAGTTCCAAGTGATGCTATTTTAGAAGAGCTAGTTACCAATTGTAATCAAGCAGGGTATGAGGCTGCTCCATTTATACAAACCCAACTTGCACTTGGACAGTCGTTCATAGTAGAAAATCCTAAAAAAGTAATAAACATTGATTGTGCTAACCAAAATAATGTGAGAATTAGATCTGATATGAGGCTACCAATACTCTCTGTTAAAAATCAAGTTATGCATGGCGATAAGATATGTAATCTGTCTAGTTCATTGGAATTTACAATTGAATCTCACAATGGTGAAGACTTTGTAACATACAGAGATGGTAAATTGTCACTTACTATTCCTAAAGAGTTAAAAAATTATAAAGATAATGGCAAGAGCTTGTTTGACATTATTAAAGAATATTTTCAGAAATTCTGTGCAAAATTAGGATTTAAACCTGAGACAAAAATACAAATAGAGCATGGCTTCGGTGCTCAAAGTAACTATTTAGATGGTACAATATCAACCACAGGATCAGATGCAAATGAAGAATTTATCAATCTTTTAAGCGAAAATCTCAGAGAGAGGTTATTGGGGTCAGGAGTTGCTCTAGAAGATGAAGATGTTGATGATATTGTTGAAGTCAGAGTATCTACCGTTATAGATCTATTGAGTGATTATGCTAAATTGGAAGATAATAAAGAACACAGAGAGTTATTAATAAGTAAAGTAGCAGATAATTTAGGACTTTCCACTCAAGATAAAACAGCACCAGAAGTATTGATGGAATTAGGCTCTTTACCTTCTTTGATAAAAGGTCAGGTTAATCATAATCAAGTGCAGTCTGTTGTAAATACTTTTATTAAGTTAATTATTGAAGGGAAAAGCGAAGTATACAAAAAAGGAGGTGCGATTAATGCAATTGATGCAATTCATAAGGAGATAGATAAGGCAATTGTTGAGCAAGAAAAAAAAGCAACCAACAAACAAGATATAGAAAATGATAAATGGACAGATAGAATCAAAAAACAGAATTATTCTGCGGAATCACATGAACATTTACCTTAAAGATATTAGTAGGCTCTTTAAATATTTTAGAGTTCATGGTTGCAACGGTTGCTATTTTACAGCGCACCTCATCGTAAAAACTACGTGCCGTTGCATCATATGTTTCAAGAACGTTGGTAAAATGTTCAAGTTGATCTCGATTCAATACCTGATCTATTCTAGTTAGTTGGTCATTGCTGCTTTTAAAATTAGTTAGATCACATAACATAGCACGTTCTTCAGTTTCAGCAGGCAAGTATTTAAAGTGACCAAAGATATTTTGCCTAATTTTCTCTAGCATATTTACCTGTATACTTACAAAGCTACCTAATACCGCATACTGATTTCTCTCTTTATCTTATATAAATTAATTAAGTAAAGTGAATACAGTATCCACACTACTAAAAAAAATGTGGCACAAAACATAAACATTGCAACCAGTGGCAACAGCAGGGAACTTTCTATTGCTATTCCACCTTTTCTCAAAATGCTTGCTGGCTGATGGAGAGTGGACCATAAATTCACGGAAAATTTTACTATAGGAATATTTATAGCACTAAAGATGGCAAATACTGCTGCTGATTTTTCTGCCCTCGCTTCATTATCAAAAGCGCTCCACAATGAAAGGTAGCCAACATATAGGAAAAGTAAAATCAGCATTGAAGTAAGTCTTGCATCCCATACCCACCAAGTGCCCCAGGTTCCTTTTCCCCAGATGCTGCCTGTGATTAAACATATTGCCGAAAAGATTGTCCCTGCAGGAGCAGCAGCATGTGCCAAGACACTAGCAACGCTATTGTTCCATACCAATGAAATGAAACTGAGTGATGCAATTAATCCATATATTCCAAGAGCAAGCCATGCAGAAGGCACATGAATGTACATGATTCGTACAATTTCTCCTTGTTTATAATCTTCTGGAGAGAAGAATAACGCCAAAGACATTCCAATTAAAAAACATGCGAAACAAATAACCCCAAGCCAAGGTAGAGCTTTCTTAGAAAAATAAGAGAAATTTGTAGGCTTTAATAAAAACATTCGTTTTGAGAATAATTGTGTTAAGAATTTACCAATTAGTTTGAGTTTTATCAACAGGATAGTTTTTCTATATTTACGTAGGTCAACAAATTAGCATAATTTCAGTAGCAGATTGCTAGCTATTATTTTTAGTATATGACCCTTAAAAAGCTTAATCTACACTTAGTATCAGATTCAAGTGGTGAAACTGTTATATCAGTTGCAAAATCAGCTCTGAAACACTTTCGTTCTATAGAAACGATCGAATATGTTTGGTCTTTTGTGAAAAAAGAGGAGCAGATTGACAAAATTCTGGAGGAAATTAATAGGAAAAGTGATGAGCATAATTTTGTTATATGCACTATTACTGATGATGAGCTAAGAAAATATTTAAAAGATAACTGTATAAAGTTGAAAATTCCCTATAGAGCAATATTATCACATATTATTAGAGAAATTTCGTCCTATCTTGAAATTGAAAAAGACGAAAAGCTTGACTTGCATACTGAGATAAATAACGAATATTTTCAGCGCATTGAGGCAATAAACTACACTATTAATCATGATGATGGACAAAATATTCAAGATATTGATAAAGCAGATATAATTTTGGTTGGAGTTTCACGTACATCAAAATCTCCCACCAGTACGTATTTAGCTTACCGAGGCTATAAAGTTGCAAATATTCCTTTTGTTAGTGGAGTACCCTTTTATGTTGACTTGGCAAAATTAAAAAATAAACTAACGATAGGGGTAACAATAGACGTAAGTAGGCTAATAGAAATACGCAAAAATAGACTTACTTCAATTAACAACGAAGATAATAATATATATGCTAACCCTGAGAAAGTAGAAAAGGAAATTAAAGAAGCAGAGGAGCTCTTTAAACAGAATAACTGGCCAATTATCGATGTCACGCAAAAGTCGATCGAAGAAGTATCAGCAACAATTATACAATATTTTAATAAAATGTTATCAATTGACTAACTCTTGATAAGTGATTATAATGTAAAGTAATTTAATTCTTACTATAGATATGAAAGTCAAAGGGTCGCTAAAATCTCATCGTAACAGAGATAAAAATTGTAAAGTTGTGAAAAGGGGTGGTAAGATTTACATTATAAATAAGGTAAAGCCAAGGTGTAAAGCGCGTCAAGGTTCTTAGCTTTTTGTTCACCTTTTCATGTTATATATTTTTTATATGTGAAAGTACGGTGCTTATATCTAAAAAGAAGCAAAAGTTACTGTGTTTAAGCGCAGCCTTACTCATTTCTTCCCTTACATTATATTTCAGCATTAGCACAATTACAGGTAAACGTGGCTTATTGACGTTAATCGATTTAAAAAAAGAAATCGAGTACAATAAACTTTTGCTAAAGGATGTCTCTTCTGAAAAGGAAAAGTTGGACAACAAAGTATTTGGCTTATATGAAAAAAGCTTAGATTTAGATCTGCTTGATGAGCAAGCAAAAAATGCTTTAGGTTATGTGAACCCTAATGAACTTATGGTTGTTCTTGACGTGAAATAGCAGTAGAGATCTCCCTACGTCATACCGCCGCGGCGCTAACACGTAGCGGGATGACGGTTTTTCAAATTGTCGGTAAATCTAAGTCAGTTTAGCTATATTGTCTCTCACACCGCTTAGCTGAACAGACAATGGCGTCAACTTAAGGAAAAATGTCAGCGATAGTGTATAAAATTTCTCTCTAAAATTTTTACCATTAAATTACCCAAAAGCTGCATGACCTTACCCAGAAAAAGTAGAGAGAAAGTTAAGACGTTTTTGGAGTAAAATAAAACGTTTTTTCAAAATATGACAAATAGAAGAGAATATACAGCAGAATTCAAATTGGAAGCTGTTAAGCTGACAAATGAACAAAGAAAGGCAGGTCAAACAATTACAAAAATAGCAAGAGATTTAGGAATAAAGGGTGGTTTATTAGGAAAATGGATAAAGAAACACAACGAAAAAAAGTCGGCAGCAGATGCATTTCCAGGTAGAGGTAACATGGCTCCTTACGACAAAGAGAGGTTTGATTTACAAAGCAAAAGTAACAAGAGAAAGAGACATTTTAAAAAAAGCCCTGGCCAGTCAAAAAGAGTAAAATATTTTTTTATATAGTAACTGCTATAAAGTACAGGAATTATGTAGGATTTTCTGCTAGTGGCTACTATAAGTGGACTACAAGGAAAATAAGCAGTAGAGAATCAGCAAATAAAGAGTTATTAGCAGATATTCAAAAAATATATCAAGCTTCTAAATGTAGATATGGAGCTCCTAAAATTCATGCTGAATTAAAGGCTTTGGGTAAAAGTTGCAACTTAAAAACAGTGCAAAGTATTATGCAGAAAAATGGTATTCAGGCTATATTGAGAAGAAAATTTAAAATTAAGAAACAACAAACGGACAGTAGCTCCCAATATATTAGACCAAAACTTTATTGTCGATCAACCAAATAAAGTATGGGATTACTTATATAAAAACCAAAGAAGGATGGCTATATTTGGCAACAATAATCGATCTATATTCACGCATGGTAGTTAATGAGCAGTTCAATAAATAAACAATTGGTTATGGACTCTTTATTAATGGACGTTAACAAGCGTAAACCTGTTAAAAATCTACTGCTGCACAGTGACCAAGGTTCACAATATACTGCGCAAGGGTATCAATATCTCTTAGCTGTAAAGAATATAGATGAGTAATAAAGGCTGTTGTTACGACAATTCTGTTGCAGAAAGCTTCTTTAGCTCATTGAAAAGAGAAATACTTATTGATACTTCACAACACTCTGCTCAACAAACTAGAACTGCAATATTTGAATACATAGAAATTTTTTATAACAAACAACGTCACTATTAACTATTGCATTCCAGAACAATTTGATGCATCATTCTTTTTGTAAAAAACATTCCACACTTTCTCTCCACTTTTTCTGGGTAAGGTCATCATAGCATTAGTTAGATGCATTAGAATTGATCATGATGATGTACATATAATGTTTAGGTTTCAAGAACTTGCTCTGGAAATGCAAAAAAAAATGTTCAACATTATGTCGCGAGTCAAACTTAGGGTATTTGGCGTCTCATGTTTAATTTTTCGCACTACGTGCATCGCATGTCTTTAAAAATTTCTAGATTTTTATCTAAATAAGCTGAACGCGCTTATAAAGCGTTACAAGACATCAAAAAATGCCAATACTCGACAGAGATAGTAAAAGACTAGCTAACTCGGGGATTCTTTGTCTTTTTTTCTGCTTAGTAAATTTCTTAAACATTTGCAGCGTAAGTTAGTTGCAATTAAAAGCGGCTGAATCTCGCTTGTCAAGCGTTTAAAACATAAAAAACGCCAATATTTTAAAGCAGATAATAACCCCAGGGCTTCTTTTGCCTTTTTTTTCATTTAGTAAATTTCTTAATATTTATGGCTAAACGACAACCGTCATCCCGCTACTTGTTAGCGGGATCTATGCTTTGAGATACCGCGAATGAATCGCGGTATGACGGTTAAGTAAGGGATCTATGCTAAGAGATGCCAAAGACCTTCATGAAACTTTGCCCATTTGGCTTCTCTAAAGATTTCGTTTACAGAATCTAGTAACTCAGCTATGCAGAATAAAAAAAGTTTGTATGGTATACAAATAGTGTGTTTTTTTTATAATTATTTTCTATAATACATAAACCTTTGGTCCAAGCTGTAAATGCCACCATAGGCATTAAAAGTTAATTAACAAACTGCAATGTATAATTAAATAAAGAAACTTGTAAGACTTTGATCTTACAGATTATAAACTTGTCATAAAGTTTAATAGTGTCTGTTACTGCTTTTAGGTGTGAGGCTAGAGGGTTATTAGCAGTAACAGACACTATTAAACTTATTATAAAATTTACTTAAAGTAAATACTTAATTTAAAATATTATAATATTTTTACTTACAATAGATTTATGTAAATGCTTTTTTCCTCAATTAGTATTGTACTATTATACTTGTTGAATGCTAAAAAATTATTAACCATCACTAATCTCTATTTGCATAGTAAGTTTATATATACTATTATACAGTATATCACTTAGTTTTATAGCAAACAAACAAAAGATATGGTGAAGTTATTTGCACTATTGATAATATTTTACTCAAATATATCTGTTGCCTCTGCTCCTACTTCCTGGCAATTTGGATTTCCTGCTCCTGTAACTGAAGTAATGGAGGCTGTAGTTAGGTCACATTCGTTTGTGATGCTTGTGATGGTTACAATAATGCTTTTTGTGTGGGCGCTGCTTGCTTATATAGCGTTTCGCTTTCGTAAAAGCAAAGTAACAAACATAAGTAAAACTACCCATAGTGTTCCTTTAGAAATTATTTGGTTTGTTATACCAACTATCATTGTTGGTATATTAGCCTTTGAAAACGCTAAATTACTGAAGCTACAGGAAGAAATACCGAAAGCTGATATAACACTGAAAGTTATTGGCCATCAATGGTATTGGAGTTACCAATATCCAGAATATCAAGGTGTGTCATTTGATAGTTATATTAAGGGAAAAGAAGACTTTATCGAAGGAGATTTAAAGCTGTTCTCTGTTGATAACAACATCGTTTTACCCGTTAATGCTAACGTTCGTTTACAAGTTACAGCAGGAGATGTTATACATAGCTGGGGAGTACCAGCTTTTGGTGTAAAAATTGATGCGATACCAGGTAGGCTGAATGAGGCGTGGTTTAATATCAAAAAGCCTGGTGTTTATTATGGGCAGTGCTACGAATTGTGTGGTCAAGGCCATGGATTTATGCCAATTGTTGTTGAAGCAGTAAGCAAAGAAGATTTTAATAAGTGGATTGAAAATAGAAAATTAGTGAGTTAAATTTGGAGTATAGATATGAGTGACGTACCAAAGGGCATAAAGCGTTGGTTGTTTTCCACCAATCATAAAGATATAGGGACACTGTACATTATTTTTTCCATATTAGCTGGAATTATTGGTGGATTATTATCGGTGATTATTCGCACTCAGCTAATGCACATTAATATACTTAACAATAACTATCAATTATATAACGTAATGGTTACAGGGCATGCGTTGATAATGGTGTTTTTTATGATAATGCCAGCCCTCATGGGAGGATTTGGTAACTGGTTTGTACCTCTCATGATTGGCGCACCAGATATGGCGTTTCCTCGTATGAATAATTTGAGTTTCTGGTTATTAGTGTCATCTTTTATTTTGCTCATTCTCTCAGTGTTTATTGGTGAAGGTCCAGGTACAGGTTGGACTTTATATCCACCTTTATCACAGGTAATGTCCCATCCAAGTGCAGGAGTTGACATTGCTATACTTGCACTCCACGTTGCTGGTATGTCGTCAATTGTTGGGGCGATCAACTTTATAGTTACTATATTTAACATGCGCGCAAAAGGCATGTCATTAACTAAGATGCCACTGTTTGTTTGGTCTGTCTTGTTAACAGCATTTATGTTGATTGTTGCCTTACCAGTGCTTGCCGGTGCTATAACTATGCTTCTTACTGATCGCAATATTGGTACTTCCTTTTTTGATCCTGCCGGTGGCGGCGATCCTGTGTTATTTCAACATCTATTTTGGTTTTTTGGTCATCCAGAAGTTTACGTAATTATTTTTCCTGCATTTGGCATCATAAGTCAGGTTGTATCAACTTTTTCTCACAGACCTGTATTTGGTTACATAGGGATGGTTTATGCAATGATAGGTATAGCAGTATTTGGCTTTATGGTTTGGGCTCACCATATGTTCACTGTTGGGCTTAGTGCTGACGCTGCTGCATTTTTTAGCACTACCACAATTTTTATCGGTGTTATAACTGGTGTAAAAGTCTTTAGCTGGATTGCAACTATGTGGGGTGGAGCAATTGAGTTTAAGACCCCTATGCTATTTGCACTAGGTTTTATTTTCATGTTTGTTGGCGGTGGCATAACGGGAATAATTCTTTCTCATGGTGGAATAGATAAGCTCTTGCACGACACCTATTATGTTGTTGCTCACTTCCATTATGTCATGTCACTTGCTGCATTATTTGGAGCTTTTGCTGGCTTTTATTATTGGATTGGTAAAATGTCGGGTAAACAATATAATGAGCGCTTAGGTCAAATCCACTTTTGGCTTACTTTTATTAGCACCAATATCACTTTTTTACCTCAACATTTCTTGGGATTAGCTGGTATGCCAAGACGTATACCTGATTATCCTGATGCGTTTATCCCTTGGAATTATATATCCTCAATTGGCTCATATATGTCCTTTGTTTCAGTTATGTTTTTTGTGTTTATAGTTATACATCTCTTCAAATGGGGCAAGAAAGCTGGAGATAATCCTTGGAAAGGTGACACCTTGGAATGGACGGTATCTTCACCACCGCCTTTTCATACTTTCGAAAAGCCACCAGTGGTAAAATAGAATGTACACAAGTGTTTTGCTAAATGTTGAATCAACAATACTGGATTTTTGGCGTTTGCTGAAGCCAAGGATAATGTATCTTGTGGTATTTACTGCAGTTGCCGGTATGGTTGCTGCACCAGGTGGTATGCATCCTTTTCTAGCATTAATATCTCTTATATGTGTTGCTCTTGGCTCAGGATCTGCAGGTGCTATAAATATGTGGTATGACAGAGATATAGATCTGCTCATGGAAAGGACAAAAAACCGCCCTATACCCTCAGGTAGAGTTTCTGCAGAAAGCGCGCTTGAATTTGGTATCACTCTTGGAATATTATCAGTATTTATCATGGCAATAGCAGTAAACTATATTTCTGCTGCTTTACTTGCAATCAGCATATTGTTTTACGTTTTTGTATATACGATCTGGCTCAAAAGACGCACTCCGCAGAATATCGTTATCGGTGGTGCAGCAGGTGCTTTCCCTCCAATGATTGGCTGGGCAGCTGTGACTAATTCTGTAAGTTGGGAAAGTTTCATTTTATTTTTAGTAATTTTTATGTGGACTCCACCACACTTTTGGGCCCTATCTTTAAATAAGTCTGAAGACTATGTAAAGGCATCGATTCCAATGTTCAATATTGTTTATGGTCCGAAGAAAACAAGAAAATATATATTAATTTATAGTGTTTTGCTGGTGCTAACTAGCTTGCTTCCAGCTCTATTCTTGAAAAAGGCTTTACTTTATCTAAGCATGGCAACCTTTGAAGGGTGCGTTTTTATTTGGTACGCTATATCAATTCTCAGATTCAAGAACCACAGCTCACAGAAAAAAATGTTTTCTTATTCAATTTCTTATCTATTTTCCCTATTCGCCAGTATTATTTTTTGTTCTATTGATTTATTTTAATTATGAAAGAACGGCAGAAGCATAAAAACTATTTTTTACTTTTCCTTTTGGTAATGCTCGTTGTCACACTTTTTTTTGTTTCTATAATAAAATTTAAAGGTGCAGCTTAAACTACCTTTAGAAATTGTGCTTTCATAGAAGCAACTATATACTTTATTAATTCATTACAGTTAAAGATGAGCAAAAAGGAAGTGACAATATATACGGATGGGGCGTGTTCTGGTAATCCTGGAGCGGGAGGATGGGCAGCTATCATATTATTTCAAGATTATAGAAAAGACATTTATGGTAGAGAAGAAAATACCACAAACAATAAAATGGAGTTAACAGCGGTGATCAATGGGCTGAAAGTATTGAAATTTTCTTGTAATATTAATTTATATACGGATAGTCTCTATGTTAAACATGGCATAACAGAGTGGATAAATAAGTGGAAAATGAATGGTTGGAAAACAAGTAATAAAAAATCAGTAAAAAATATGGAATTGTGGAAAGAGTTAGACAACGTTGCTTTACAACACGAAATTGATTGGAAGTGGGTTAAAGCACACAGTGGCGATAAGTATAATGAGGAGGCTGATAGTTTAGCAAGAAAAGCAATAATCAATGCTTAAAAAAATTACTGTATTATTTTCCGTAGCTTTATTGTTCATATTGTGCTTCTTTATTTTTTTAAAGCCTTTAGAAATCAATATTAATTATGTTAATTTTTATGTTAAACATAAAATATCAAAAATATTTGTTGGCTCAAGCGTTAATGTGGAGAATACCTCAGTTGTTTGGCAGAAAGGTAGCAAAGATCCGTATTTAGTCATTACAGATTTGGCAATAGCAAACCCTAATTTTACTATAAAAGTTCCTGAGCTTTTTGTACATTTTAAGTTAAGTTCCTTATTTAAAGGTAACATAAAATTTTCTCAAGTTTTAGCTGATAATGTGCGTGTATATATCAAGAGAGAAGAAATTAATGTTAATCCGCAAAACTCATTAGACCTTTTGGATAATCATTATTTAAGTAATAACCGCCTTCCTTCGGTGTCATTCCAGCGCGTGACGCTGGAATCTAGAAAAAAAGAAACAAGTAGTCAAGCTACTTGGATGACAGGAAAAAAAGATATTGGGATGACAGGAAAAAAAGATACTGGGATGACAGGGAAGAATTTCAAGATGACAGAAAGCAGTGCAAAAAATCTATTAAAAACAATAAGGGAATTTTTTTTTGACTTAAATGCGGATTCAAAAATTGAATTTACTAACATCGCTATTAATAAAGGCACGGAAGATGAATTTTTTATTGATAAATTGTATATAGGGAAGGGGGAAGATTTTAATGTTTTAGATATTCATGTGAATACAAAAGATGAAAAGGGATTTTTGGATGATTTATCAATTACGATAAAAAATCGCAACAATTTGCTAAATGTGTACGGGACATTTTATGATCTAAAATTGGGACTATTAAGCGAGTTTTCTACATTAGTTAAAAGCTACAATTTGGACAAAAATATAGGATTCAAAGGAAGCTTCTCAGTGAAAATTAATAAAAAGGATGAAATTGTAGATGGAAATATATACGTATTGAATACAGAAAATTATTTGAACAAAAATTTGGCCTTAACTAATGTAAATATAAATTTAACATATAGTAATGGAATTATTAGTGTAAAAAACTTCCATTTTAAGTTAAATGACACGTATCTCTCTTTAATAGGCAAAATGAACTTTGGTACAAGTCATGCTTTGCTTAGAATTAATATTAGTAAGTTTGCTGCAAAGGATTTATGTACTTATATACCAGATAGTGTAGTAAATAGTAAATTTAAAAGCTGGTATTGTGATAATATTGATGGGGATGTTTTAAATACCATTGTAAGTTTCAATGGCAAAATTAACAATTTGGTTGATGACGATCTGTCAGACATTGTAATTGTTGCTGATATAGAAAACGGTAGCGTAAAATTTGATGAAGATTTTGAGCAAGTAAAGGAATTAAAGGGTGATTTGATCATCAAGAATAACGATCTTGAAATTACTGTAAATAGCGCTAAGTTTCAGAATTTCACTGTTAATGGTGGTGATATTGAAATGAAATCTCTAAATAAGGAAGATTCAGTTCTAACCATTAATGGCAAAGCTGTAAGTGATGCGTATGGTTTATATGAGCCTATAAGATTTAAGCTGGATGATGTGGTGAAGGTTGAAAGGGATAAAGTAAGTGGAATGGCAAAATCCGTATTTAATTTTCGCATTTTTAATCTAAATGCTGATGACAAAAAAGTAGACTTCTCAGCAAATTTTCATTCTGAAATTGACAATTTGGCCGTCTATAATGCAAGTCTTGGTAAATATGATATTAAGCTTAGTTTTGGCAGTGACTTTATAGATTTAAATGGTAGTGGTATGGTGAATAACACACAGCTATTATTTGACCTGAAAAGTAGCAATAGGAATGAAAGTTTCGCCTGGAATTTGACCGGAGATTTACCCGCTCAAATATTTAATTTTGATAGTGGCTATGTCAGTGCAAATTTAGAGTCAGTGATAAATCAAGATAAGACGGGGTATGTTAATGGTGATATAGATTTATCAGAATTTGAATCACATTCAAGCTACTTAGGGTGGAAAAATCGCTTTGAAGATCACAATAAAATTTTGTTTTCTACAAGGTTAAAAGGAGCAGGTGAATTGTTAGTAGATAAATTAGACATTGTAGGAAATGACCTAGATATAAAATTCAGCGGAAGAGTAGAAAATGGAAATTTATATTTAAATTCTAGTAGCTTTAAATTGCCTGATAATGATTTTAGTATAGAAATTGAATCAGGTAAGGAGAAAAATGCCATAACTATTTATGGTGAGGAAATTAACTTAAGTGATATTTTAGGCTTGCTTGGCAAAAACAGTAATGGATTAAATAAAGATATAGAGATTAGTATGAATGTTGACAATGTAATTATGAAAGAAGGCATCGTTATCAAAAATGCTAAGCTGAATGTAACCTGTACTAAAGGTAATTGCAATGGAAGTCAATTTACAGGGCAGTTTCTGGAAGATAGCAGCAACATACTAGCAGAATACAGTGGAATAGGGCTCGAAATATATGCGGATAATTCAGGTATGCTTTTGCGTTCCTTAGGCATTAGTAAATCAATTAAAAACGGCAAATTGTCTTTTTATCTCTCTCCTCAGAGAGAAAGTGGAGAACATTATGGTACGTTATCCATTAGCAATTTCTACATCAAAGATGCTCCACTACTTACTACTTTATTGTCGATGTCTTCATTGCCTGGCATTGTAAATGCCATAAAAAATGAAGGTGTATACTTTTACAAATGTAATGCACCTTTTTCATACAAAGATGGCACTATTGAAATTGAAGAATCTTGGCTTGAAGGGGCGGAGTTAGGTATTAGCACTGGTGGTAAGCTCGATATTAGAAATTATAAATTCCAGGTTGCAGGACAAGTAATACCAGCATATTCAATTAATAAATCTTTGTTAAAAATTCCTATAATTGGAAAACTTCTTACTGGTGGGAAAAGTAGGGGAATCGTTTCAATAGACTATAAAGCAAGTGGTGATGACAAAAACAATAACGTATCTGTTGATCTTATCTCTTCGCTAACTCCAAACCTATTAAAGAGGTTATTGGGAGTGTTTGATCGCATTATGACAAAAACTAACGAAAGTGGCTTAAAAGGTGGTGTGAAAAAGAAATTTGGTTCGATATGACCAAAAGGGAAGTTATTTAACAAAATTATGGACAAAAATGCAAGAATTTCAGAATGATCTACCTGGTTTTTTATTTAGTTGTTTAAGTAATACCACTCCCTTTAACCTCTCTATATTTGCTGAACAACTAAAAAGGGTAGGGGGGTGGTTGTAAATTGTATCTGTTCAGTAGAGTGGCAAAATAAGGTAGACGAGAAAAGACAACTATAGGAACAAATGGGTGTCATCCCAGTGCTTGACACTGGGATGGCTTTGTTGCATCGCTCTTCGGATAGTAGGTAACGCACAATAAATTTATGAAGCTATCTCAAATTTAGCCATACCAATATCAGTGAATTTATTAAGCAAATAGCATTTGATTGGCAGTTCTTTTTCTCGATTTATCTCAGATTTATTCCTAAAACTAAATCCGAATATTTGCTTTAATCTTGAGAAAAACCCTTCAATATAAGATCTTTTCCCATAATTTACTTCTTTTTTCCATTCTTTCATGCCATCTTCACCGTATAATTTTATTAACCTAATAGCAGCATTCCTGTCAGACATATAATCTATTTCTGGATGTTCTGCCGCATTGTTTATTGGTGGAATTTTTGTCTTTATATCATATTCGTTACACAACTTATAAAACTTGTGCCTATCACATGCTCTATCTGCATATAGTGCTTTTATGGCATGCTGAAAATCGACTTCTTTTAGCAAATCACAAGCTCCATAGTGATCAGCCGTTACTGTATTTTACAGCTATGGCTTTTTTGCTGTTTGTATTCAACATTACATGCAATTTTCTTGTCTGTTCATAGCTGCGATACTTTCTATCTTCGCTATTTTCTTTGCTATGACCAGGAGTGTTGTTGTATATACTAATTCCTGTACTGTCTATAGCAATTTCGATGTCTTCCATATTATTTTCTGCAATCATTTATCTTAATATTAAGTTTCTTAAACCTTCTTGATGCTTGTGAATAGCTGATAACTGCCAAATCTCTTCCTATTTGTTGCAAATACCCTTTTATAAACCCGACTGTTTGTCTTAAACCAATTCTAAAGAAACTGACGATTATATGCACCAAAATCACAACTTTATCACTATAAATATAGTTGCCGCCCTGCATTTTTGGACAATTCTCGTACCAATTTTCTATGGCGTCATTGATATAACAAAAAATGCTTCCTCTTTCTTGGAGAAATTTGTTATATTCATGGCAGTTACTGACTCTCATTTTTTGTGGCATATTTTTTCTTCAACAGTTAAATGGCTATTTATAATGAATTTTGTCAGTAACTGCCAGTTCTTTTCACTTGAGCGATGCAACAAAGCCCACTGGGATCAGGAATTTTATTAAGTTGGTAAGCATAAAAGTATAACTTCTACGTCATACCGCCGCGGTATCTGCTAACAAGTAGCGGGATGACGATTGTCGTTTAGCCATAAATATTAAGAAATTTACCAAATAAAAAAAAGGCAAAAGAAGCCCCGTGGTGGTTGGCTATTTACTATGTACTAAAATATCGGCGTTTTTTTTATTCTAAAACGCTTGATTAAGAGCGATTTAGCTGCTTTTAACTTGCAACTAACCTACACCGCAAGTGTTTAAGAAATTTACTAAGCAGGAAAAAAGGCAAAGAAACCCCGTAGTAGCTAGCATTCAAATTCTCCCTTGTCAATTTGACGTTTTTTGCTGTCTTAAACGCTTTGTAAGCGCGTTTCGGCTTATATAGGTAAAAACCCAGAGATTTTTAAAGACATGCGATGCACGTAGTGCGAAAAATTAAACATGAGACGCCAAATACCCTAAGTTTTTTGTCATTAACCTGCACAGATTGCGAAGATAAATAAATAGCTTCAGTACCATGATAAGGGGGCTGGCGGAGTTTGTCAAGGAAGTTTTTGTTTCTATTGAATGACAGTTGTAACCTACGAAAGAAGTCTGTTGTAATTTGTACGATATCTTTATAAAATGGTTCGCATAAGTTATCTAGCAGTGCAACTAAACAAATACAAAAATCAAAACGTCGCGGTTTTTGGTCTTGGTAAAACTGGTTTATCCGCCATTAACGCTCTAACAAAGAGTGGTGCAAGAATATATGCATGGGATGATCATGAAGAGCAAATAGCAAATACAAAAATGATGTATAAAAAATGTAATTTTATTCATCCCAAGGAATACAATTGGCATGAGATCAGTGCATTGGTTTTAAGCCCTGGAGTGCCAACAGAGCCACATTGGATAGTAAAACTTGCAAGGAGATTTGATTGCAAAATAAAATCAGACATTGAGCTATTTCTTGAAGCTAAAACTACGAACCAGAAGGTAATAGGCGTCACAGGAACAAATGGTAAATCAACCACTACATCACTAATAGGGCACATATTAAAATCTGCAGGGAAAAAAGTAGCTATTGGTGGAAATTTAGGCGTTCCTGTTTTGGATCTAGAAAGAGATGCAGAAATTTATGTAATCGAACTCTCCTCTTTTCAATTGGAGTTGATGAATGAAATTAACGTGGACATTTCAGCACTGCTCAATATTACACCAGATCACATAGATAGGCATGGAAGTATGGAGAACTACATAGCAACTAAATTAAAACTGATAAACGGTAGTGAGGTTGCCGTAATAGGATGTGACAATGAGATTACTGCTGATATATTCAACAAATTCACTGGAGACAAAATTCCAATCTCAGTAACATATTCCCCGATGTCATTCCAGCGCGTGACGCTGGAATCCAGAAAAGAAAAACCATTGCCAACTACTCAGATGACAGAGGGTGGTGCAAGAGATCTAATATCATTGGCAGGTAACAATTTGCTTGATTATAGTGAACAGATTGCTGGTATAGATCGAAATTATCTGGATCCCAGTGTCAGCTACTTGGATGACAAAAGGGGCACTGGGATCCAGAAGATCTCGTTAAAACTAGAGAATCATAGCTTATCAGTAAGCGACGTGAAAATAAACCTAATATCCAACGCAGAAAACATAGCAGCCACATATGCCGTATGTAAGGTACTTGGAGTAGATAGCAACACTATTATCAATGGAATCAAGTCCTTTTCAGGACTGAGGCATAGGAATGAACTGCTTGGCAAAATAAGAAATGTGTTTTTCGTGAACGATAGCAAAGCAACTAATGCAAAATCGAGCGAAAAGGCGATCTTATCTTATGAAAACATAAATTGGATCGCTGGTGGAAGAAGCAAAAAAGGTGGAATAGAATCATTAAGCAAGCATTTTACAAGGGTTAGAAAAGCTTTTCTTATTGGAGAATCAACCGAAGCTTTTGCAAATGTTATGGAGAATAAAGTAGATTATGTTAAATGTTGCAATCTAGAAGATGCATTCAGATTGGCTTTTGAAGAGGCCTTAAATAGCGCAGAAGAAGTAACAATATTACTTTCTCCCGCGTGTGCTTCTTTTGATCGATGGAAAAATTTCGAGGAACGCGGTGAAGCATTTTGTAGAATGTTTGAAAATCTCAGGTACAATCACACATGCTGTTTAGTATGATGTTGCGTGGAACAAAAGTTAATAATAGATAAGCTAATTAGGGTTATTCCATTTGAAGGGATAAGCGATGAAACCCTATTAAAGGTGTGCACTGACCTTAATCTAGCTAATAGCTTTTGCAAATTTCAGAATGGAATATATAGCGCTTTGGAGCACATAGCAGAGGACTTAAATAGCTCAATGGAAGCTGAATTAAGAAATTCTAATTTAGAAGATATGAAAGTGCGAGAGCGAGTAAAGTTAGCTATTCAAATACACCTTTCAAACTATGCTAAGCTACCGAATTATAGAGAACTTTTAAAAAATGTTTTATCATTCTCCGTATCACCAAAAAATACATATTTTTCTAGTAAACTTTTATACAGAACTATTAGTGCGATTTGGTATGGCATTCATGACCAATCAACAGATTTTAACTACTATACAAAAAGAGCAATATTAGCTGGAGTGTACTTAAGTACGATACTTTTTTTTATCAATG
The DNA here is from genome assembly GCF_947251575.1 of Wolbachia endosymbiont (group A) of Yponomeuta plumbellus. Lineage (NCBI taxonomy): Bacteria > Pseudomonadati > Pseudomonadota > Alphaproteobacteria > Rickettsiales > Anaplasmataceae > Wolbachia > Wolbachia endosymbiont (group A) of Yponomeuta plumbellus. The sequence goes on from NZ_OX366353.1 coordinate 308,776, forward strand.
ATTATTCAGAAGATTTTGTGGATACTTTATCGTTTCTTGATAACCGTATCAACAATGTCATGACATTTCAAAAATTCAAAACTCGCTTAAAAGGAATCATAGGAAATTTCTTATAAGCTATTGATTGTTGGTAGAAAAGTACTTGAGCACGATCCTGAAAAGGTTTGTGAAAATAAAAATATTCATGCTGATCATAAAGAACATTTAGTTTATCGTGAGGATAATAATGGTACAACAAAATACACCAGTTACGAAGAAAAAGAAAATAAATTTATTGAAGAAGCACATGAATATTTAATAGACTCTGAATTTAATAAAAATTTTGATCTAGGGCAGTACAGAATAAGTAATTTCTCCGGAAACTTGACGAAAATAGAACTGGAACTCATCAATGAAAAGTATATGCAAGTTCAAGTTAATAGAGAAAGAAAAATTATTCTCGCTATACCGTAGGTGCGTTCCAAGATTATACTGAAGTTTTTATTGCACTCAAAATCTTCGTTTTTCCTAATCTCTAGAATTATCAATGCATCATCACTTAACCAGCCTGAGTGAGCTAGTCCATTCAACGTTGATTCAACTAGATTGCTATTGTAAGGTGGGTCTATAAAAACTATGTCACATTTTGAAATAGGTTGTGGTAAGCAGTTAGCACTGCAGCAAATTAGCGTAACATTGTCCGTAATTCCAAAATCTTCTGCTGTTTTTTTAGGCAATTGCAAATTGTAATAATCTGAATCTACCATAAATGCATGTTTAGCGCCGCGAGAAAGCGCTTCAAATGAAAAAGAACCACTACCACAGAATAAATCAAGTACATTCAAGTTATAAATAGGTTTTCTTGAGGAAAGCATATTAAATATTGCTTCTCGGACAATACTCATAGTTGGCCGTGCAGCTAAATGCTTACCTGTAGTTATTTTTCTTCCGCGATATTTGCCTGCAATGATGCGTAGCATATTAAATAAGCTCCAAAATAATTAATTATTTATACTATATGATTAATGTCAATATGGCTTTAGCAGTTTAATAGAGAGAAGCTATCGAGTCGCTTGTAAGAAAAACACAAACACAAGACTCATCAGTTATCTTTTTCTGATTTGCCTGCTGCATTAATTGCTTGACCAATCTCATCTTGTAAATCATCATGATCATTTTTTTCATCATGATTTAGCCCTTCAATTCTGCTTTCTAACTCTAACTTAATTATAGTATTGATTTTATCTATATTATCAAGAAAGCCTCTACATTCTTCTTCACTATACTCTTCACCAGATGCTTTTTTTTCAATAAATAGGTTTTTAAATCCTGCTAGATCAGAATTCTGATCGGTATTTAGTACAACATTTCTCTCTATGAAGCTAAGATCTGACAGCAGTAAGCTAACCTCTAACAGATCTTCACTTTTCACGCTTTTAAGGTCTTCAAGACTTTCTAAAATACTAAACACCTTAATCCTTTCTTGTACAATCTCTTTGTCTTCCTTATCAAATTCAGACAATAAACTATGATTATCTACAAATTTCTCACTCAAAGCTTTATTCAATTTAGCAAAATTGACATCCTTGTCAAGTGATGTGTTATCCCGCAACAAGTCTACCCTTGCCCTACGCGCATTTAAAATGTCGTCGTAGTCATTTAACTTTATGTTGCCATCTTTGTCTTGCTGCAATTTATAATAATCAAGGCCTTTGAAATTTTTATTAGTCTTCATCTTCAATCCTCTTCTCATCTCCTTTTGCATCTGGTTTCCTCATTGGTTCCGGTAATTTCCTTTTACTGTCTTCTCGATTTCTTTTTTCCTCTCTTTCAGCACGTTTTTCTACAGCTTCTGGAGTGTTCATTTCAAAAAGTGGTGAGAGGTTATAAACTTTATCTTGATTTCTTCTGCCTTCTCTTTCAGCACGTTTTTCCATACCTTCAAAAGCAGATCCAAAATCATCAATTTCATCTGAACCTTTTGGTTCCGTGCCTAAATTTCGTGTCACTTCATTTGATTGATCAGGCTTATCTTCTTCTGTTGGCTGATCATGCTGTAGTTGATTAGGCTTGTCTTCTTGTTCTGTGCTTAGTTCTCGTACTACCTTATCTGGCTGACCTCCCCCTCGTAGTCGAAGAGGGTCGCCTTCTTCTAGTGGCTGATCATGGTTATCTCTTACTAGTTCCGTGCCTAACTCTCGTTCTACCTTATTTGATTGATCAGGATTGTCTTTTTCTGGTTCTCTCTTACGGCCTATGGTGTCATCATGAAGCTTATTCAAGAAATCTTGCCTATGCGATTTTGCTCTAAAAAGTAAGTTATTTGGATAACCATCTTTTTCTCCTGTACGACGGCTAACTCCTATAGAATCAAGGCCATGCTCCCAAGTAAACTTCATAGCATCTTCTATTGTATAGCCCAAATGTGATCCTACGTATCCTTTATAATAATCTAAATATTTACCGATCCTTCTGTGTGTAATATCTTCCTTATCAACTCCAAATGCCCTGTAGATCTTTTCCTCAAGTTTATCAACGTCATTTTTAGGTGATGTTGCAAATTTTGTTGCTTCAATAGTAGCACCTACAAATTTACGTGGCACATCAATAGCGTATTTCAGCACTCCTCCAACTCTTGGTACTCTCCCCAGCAGATTAGCTGCACCTCCGGCTAATCTATCCGGTAAATGAGTAGCCCAACTGCCTAAAGACTCAAGTCCTCTACCAGCAAAATTTTGCCACTGCTGTTTGAATTCTTCCATTATGCCAGTCAAAGGCGATGCCTGATACATACTAGATATATTGTAAACGCTGAATCCACCACCAGCGATACTTGAGCCCATTTGTTGTACGAACTCGCGTAAAGAGAACATTAAAAATGAAAGCAGGAATAATACAAAGATTTCCCCTGCATTGATTAAATAACCTCTCTGTATGTCTTGCACCCTTTGGTAATCACTATTTTCTTGATAGTTTCTATTTACCTTATAAAAATTCTGTGATTGGCAGCTCCCATCTTGTCTAATTATATCTTGCACTAAAGACTTTATTTCACTTTTTAAACTTGGCTGTAGAATTACTTTTTCTATGATTTCCTTGTAATTAGTACACCTGCTTTCATTTCCTGGCTGCTTACAATAGATTTCTGTCTTTTTACTTATATTATTAATCAATAATAAGATATCAGCTTTTTCTGATGCATGGGATAAACTATTTGTTAAACGCACTAAATCTTTTACACTACAGCTATTATCTACTACCATATCACTTTCTGCAATATAATGGTCTGCTGGATTCTCTTTAGTACCAGGAATTGGGTTAAAGAAAGGATAATCTATATAACGAAACCCTTTTTCAATGTAATCCGGTGGAAGAGGGATATACCCAGCACCGCCAGTAAATTTTATTGTACCACCTTCTCTGCTTATCTTTTCTATACCTTCTATGTTCTTATCTACGTTCAGCGGAGAAGCTTCTCCAAGAGTGTAAGGTACGAAAATTTGCCCTGGGGTCCAACCAAAGTACTGCTTATCAACGATACAAAAACCACCAAACACCCATTTTGGAGCACATAACTTTACCTCGAACCATTTATTGTAGCATACAGTAAAACCTAACTGCCTATAAAAGGTATTCATTATAATGGAAGCCAGTAATGACAAGAGAGCAAATATCATAATCGACTGTAAACAAAAGCTGATGCAGAATTTTATCCAACCTTCAAATAGACTTTTCAGCGGTGAAAATAAAATAGAAATTAGAAACAGTGGCATAATGGCTATAAGAAAAGCTATACCCATAAAACCAGAGAGAAATATTATGTAAGCATATAAGCACAGCAAGAAGTATAGCACAATCCCTATGAAAATTGCCGGTATCATAAGAAGGCTTGCCCACATTTGGTAATGTAAAAACGCTGCAAACTTTTTCCAAACAGAATAAGCAAAAAACTTATTGAACATGTCCTCCATGAAGCTAAACAACTTAGCTTCATCTCCTTGAACAATACTTCCGGTGTTCATGTTGGGAGCAAAATTAGTAATTATACTTATCAATTGTTCAAGACCTTTAACAAATAAAACAAGAAAATGATCATAGAAAAATCTAAAACTTCCAGGAGATATAAGCACTATTACTAGAGTGATTTTCATCATTCTGATGAGCATATCATGCTTATTTTCTTGTATCATGCCAAAAAGATAAAGAAGCGATGAAATCATTACAAATAGAACAAGCAAGGAAAGAACAAAATTGTGAAAGCTCGTACTTTTTTCAGCTATATTTTCGAACATAGCTTGTGCAACTGCAGGATCATTGCTATTAAAATGTTCTTTGCAATTTTCGTTAATCAATAATACACATTTTAGATAGTTATAAATATAATCAAAAAACTCAACCCCACTCGGTTGCCGCACTCCACTTAAGAACTCAAAAGAGTAGCCACCTACATTATCTAAGTAATATCTATCTAATATTTTTACATATATTTTCCATCCCTTTTTTAATTTCACCGGGTCACAATTTCTGTCCTTTAATTTAGTGCTATCTCTTTCTAAAGCAAAAAGACCGCTCCCATTCTCTGCCACGGAGTTGTAACCTAGATGTACAGTAGGAGATGAAGGATTGCGCATAGATTTCAAATCTTTGTTAGGACTATCGTCACCAGGCCTTTGAAACAAAAGATAAGCACCATGACCGTTGGTAAACCAACATGGAGCACCACGTGATACTGTATTTGCGCTATCATCTTCATTAATGCACTTGCACTTTACAGTGCAACTTGCATTAGACTTACTTGAAATTTTCTGTGGCGCACTAGGTTTGTAATCATTACAAACTAAGTGAAAGTCAGGTAGACTATTATCACCTGACTTGCCTTCAAATTTAGTTGCATATTTTAACTGCTCCAAGCTTTGTAAGGTATAACTGCCTTTTTTAGATTCCTTCTTGTTATTATTACTCCAAGATGTCCATGCACCATTCACTCGCACTTTTAAACTATCTCCATTGGTTTCGAGCCCGGTATCCTCCCACTCCACCACTTGGTTATGGTGAAAACCATAATTAATTTCACCAGTTTCAGGATCAACAACTTCTCCATCTCCTGGAATAAACGCATCGTGGTCGCTTGAAAAATGAGCGCTTACTGCAATAGGTTTAGGACCAAAATAGTCAGCAGATATACACCTTGGAAAAGGCATATCGTTTTTACTACAACCTGTGATCAGCACATAAGCTGCAAGAAGTAATACCCTAAACCAACATTTGCCTAAACGTGATTGCATATCTAAACTTTTTCCAAATACAGAATAAATTTCTAAAACTTTACTTAAAATATCTTTTTAATTAGTTACTCCATAATATCATTTATATCTTACTCCTCTCCATTTTCTTCCTTGTTTTTAGCTTTAGCACTAGGATCACTTCTTATTGTTTCATCAAAATTTTTTTGCTGATCTGATTGTTTTAATGTTTTAGGTCTATCACTCGTTGTTTTATCAGAACTTCCTTTAGAATCTTCTTTTTTGTCTGGTTGCTTTGGTGTGTTAGGTAATTTAGCCTCAATTTTTCCCCGATCTTTACTCATTTTCTGCTTGATACTCTGTATCATACTTTGGGTCTTATCATCAAGGCCAACGGTTGACAGCATAGCTTGCGATGCGCTCTTAGCAACTGTACCAACACCGCCAGTAACTCCATAACCAGAGCTAAATAGTGTTTGTACCATAGTTTCCGATATAGAAACAAAAGCTTCCATTGCACCGGCAATAATGAGGTATATAAACGCCTGGATTAGGTCTATAGGTAATGCTGCAAAGTGTCCACCAGCCCTTTCTCCGGTACTGAGTGCAACATCAACGCTAGTGCCAGGACTGTATCCAAGAGGCAGTATTGATTTCATCAAGCACAGATCATACGATAAGAAATTTACGCTAATTAAACATTGATAGCATGCAGAAAAATTTGTGAGGTTATATAAAACTGAATACATCAACTGATTTAAAAGAGATAAAAATGAAAATAAAATGACTGGTTCTAATGAAACATGAGCCAACGTTTTTATCCAATTATCAAACAAGGGTTTAGTCTTTTGAAATAGAATAAATACGATAAATAAAGGTGTTAATGACAGTAAAAACGCTACTAGAACAGTAGATATTACATATTTCAATGTAGCACTAATAATGCATTTTAAAAACGCATAAGTAGCGCAGAGTATTGCCAAAAATGCAATAACGCCAAAAGGACCAGAAAGCATCAACGATAAAAACTTTAGCCAAGTTTCTGCTGTGAATAATACTCCTGCTGTCAAGTCTAAGAATGCAAATTTTCTCTCCCCTTCTCCTACATAGCCAGAAAAACTATCAACTAAATAAGTGCTACCATCTATAAAAAGTCTGGATAAAGTTGTACCAAAAAGTTCCCAGCTTCTATCGCTAAAGGCAAAAGCTATAAATGCTATCTTGAACATTCTTACAATGAAATCAAATTTACTTAGCTGTATTGTTCCAAGCATATAGCCAACGACAGTAAATATAACGTATAGAGTAAGCAAAGCTCTTACCCCTTGAAGAAGACCTCTTGCATATCCTTTGTATGAATCTTTAACGCTGTCCCCAATTACTTCTTCTTTTATAAGTTTAAATACCCCGTTTACATTCGATGAAATAAAATCATTAATTTTTCTTTTAACAAATAAAGTTACTGTGTACTTATTATTTTCATAATATTTGCCATTTTTATCTGTAATGTCATCTCTCTCTACGTTGCTTACATTGATGCCGAAATATATCTTCTTAGATTCTTCGTTCTGAAAGTGTTCTCCGCTTATTACATCTAATATGGTGTACTCATCTTTTCCGTTTACTCTTTCTCTCACTCCTACCACTTTAAAATCATTAGTTCCCACACCATGCAAATCTTTAGGTGGCTCATCACCTAAATATACATATAATTTTTCGCCATTAATATATTCACATGATCTAGTCACCTTAACATGGTACCCTCCTCTATTATAGTAATAATGACCATAATCTGCGATAGCGAGCATCACACTACTACCGGGCGTTACCTCGTCATTTACTGGATAATCATTGTTCAATTCCAGAGAAAAATCCTCGAATTTATTGTTATCGCCAATTTGCAAACACATATTATCCCCTTTTGCACCCTCTTTCTTTGGAAGACATTGAATACCTTTAGCGATATTTTTATCATCAGGATCACCAATTTTTGCAACAAGAGCCTCAGCCCAAGATTTATCATCTTCAGTAAAACTACCTGCTTTAACATTCCCTTCCATTTTTTCTAGATAAGAATACATATCACATTTATTTCCTTTATCGTACTTCTTATACCTTATAGAGGAGACACAGTTCCGTTCTCCTGCTTGACCTAAACCATAGTTCCATATACCCTTCTCAGTATAGCATATATTTTGATGGTAACAGTTAAGCTCATAGGAGGAGTACTTTTTTCTCTCATCAAGACTACAGTTTTTTCCATCACATAACTCGTTCAATCCTATTTTAGCGCGGCGTAAATCAAGTAGTGAACCATATACCCATGGTTCGTTGTCTTGAATATAACCTTTATTAAAATGCACCTTATTATCATATGGGGTATACCCATTGCCAACTAGCACTTTGCTTTCCTTTGCTTTTGTTTTATCAAGAGGTAAAAATTGTATTTTATTTTTTGTACCATCTTTACCATCACAAAAAAACTCTCCCCCCTGATGTACTTCACTCACTGTAGCTTTCTTATATACAGTTTCCTTACGGTCATTTTCTACAGCTTTATAACAATTGTCATCAAAATTGATGCCTTTCCCTTCTGGATTGTCGTAATCAATTGTTATTTTTCTGGGAACTAAGCTGAAGCTTAACTTGTCACCAGGATTTACTTTAATTCCAGTGTCCACATAACGTCTATTGCTGCCAAATCCTTTGCCACCACATAGTTCGTTTTTACTTTCATTAACACCATAATTGTTAGGTACACTATTAATATCCGCAGCCTTACTATAATTTGGTTCTGAGCCATCAGCACAAAAGCTAGCTGGCACAAGTACTTTCCTTGGATTTTTGTCTTCTTTAAAAGGGCAAAAATTTACTGATCCATCGAGGGTGAATTTGATTTTCTCACCCTGACTAATTACCTGACCAGAATCAACCCAATGAATTTTATCGGCTTTACGAACTGGAACATCCACATTAACGCTGGTGTTTTTGCTCTGCAACCCAGGCTCGACACAATCCATATTACAACCAGTGATTGCAAGACACAGTATCAATAATAGTGATCTTTTACTTATCATTGCTGTCTTCCTGGTTGTGGTATCTGAGGCGTTGACCTTTGAGTCCCTTGTGGTATTTGAGGTCTTGACGTACCTGACTGTTGAGAGGCATCTCCTCTTTCTCTTCTTTGAACGCTTCGTTCATCTAACCCTACTGTTCCCATTAAGCTTTGTTGATACTGTCTTCCAGGTTCGCTTGCTACATAAGCACCAAACAACGAGTCAGATATTGCCGAAGAAGCTTCAACTAAAGCTTTCATAGCGTGTCCCAAAATAACAAAAGCCATCATAGCGGTAATATTAGGTGTATATTTGGAAGCATAACCATAAAAAATACAAGGGTTAAAAATCTTTAGGTTAATATTAAGTATACATGTAGAGCAGACCTCAAAATCAAATACTGAATACACAATATAATCCATAACCTGACTTATCAGTGATATAAAAATTAAAAGGACCACTGGATGAATTGCAAATCTTGCTAAATTTTTAACCCAGTTTTGAAACATCTGCCTAGTATACGCAAATAAAAGACAAATAATAAAAATAGGTGCTAAAGAAAGTAATAACGCAACTATTGCTATAGATGTAATAAAAGAAAATAAGGCATTAAAAATAGATAAGCTCACTGTGATTAAACCCCAAATCACCAAGCAAAAAGATACAATGCCCAAAGGGCCAGAAAATATAAGAGATACTATTAACAATACTGAATGCGATGACAAGAACCTATTGAGCGGCAAATCAAGAAACTCAAAAACATTTGAAGTAGTGCCTCTAAAATTTGCTATTTCTATTAGTTGTTTTGGAGTGTTAATAAATATAGAGAATGCGTTGTTATAAAAAAAGTCCCAGCTATTATCCTGCAATAGCTGAGCGATGATTCCTATCTTTACGCATATAATTAAAAACTCATATATAGAAATATGAGTTAATCCAAAAAAGTAATAAAGAGTATATAAGATTATATATAGTACTAATAGTGATATTATAGTAGATCTAATGGTATTTGTTCTGCTTGATTTTATAAAACTTTCGTAAAGAGACTTTACAGGACTAGTATCAGAGTGAATTGCGTTAGGGTCTTTATAATTAGAGCCGAAAAATGCAGTTTTCACTTTTTCATCAAAGAAATTATATATTGCACTAAAAGTTTTTGTAGGTGGCTCTTGAGTTGTTAGGTTAATGCTAAACTGACCTTCATTTTTGTAATCGCAGCCATGGTCTCTTATTCCGTAATATATGGTGCCTGTTTTGTCTTTTAATTTTCCTTTCAAGTTTTCCATGTCATGAACTTTGCTGATATCTACAGATATATCCGCTTGATTTTCACCAGGCTTATGCTCAGGGAATTTATCGGAAACACTTATATACAAGCTATTTTCCAGACTATGGTTCTTCGTTACTCTTATGTTGAACCCGCCTTTGTCATTTGTATTGTAGCAGCTCTTGTCATTTCTGCTACATAGACTAAAAGTTAAACTTGGTATTTGATGGTCATTCTCCATCTTATGATCACAACTAGTACATAAACCACCACCTGGAATGTGTTCAAGAGTTTCATTATCCATACCAACTTTTAGAAATGTAATGTCAGTTTTTACCTGTTTTCCCTTTAATACGTTACTAATAATTTCAGCAACAACAGATTCACCACTAGAATTTAAAGCATTGAATAGCTCAATTTCTATATTATTATATTCAATATACACGCAATCCTCGCCTCTACGACCAGAAGAAAATTTACATATACGTCTACAGAGTGAATTTAAAATGTGCGTATCTATCTTACTTGCACTGCTCTCTGAAAGCTTGCTGCAATCTATATTCTCTCCTTGTTTTATAGAGTTAATAATATTTTCAATTTCCTTTTTTCTTTCATCTTGATCTAACTTCGAAAACCAGTACTCTCTTCCACTCAACCATTGCGCATCGCCTATTATATATTTATTAGGACATATCCCATCCTTGCCACCTTGGCATTTCTCTTGATTTAAAACATGTGCAAAATGTTCCGTTTCTTGCTCGCTACACTTTTCGTCGATTTTCAAATACCTGATTTTTGTCTCACTCTCTTTATCTTTACACACTTTACTTCCAATCACACTAAAGCTTATCGTATCGCCTTTTTTAAGTGCAAATGGTAATGCAACGTCATTTCTCCCAGGCCCAATTGCAAAATCTGCATACTGCTTAGGACAAAAATTAACCTTACTAGGCACTATATCAATCTCTGTTACTCTTATTCTATCTGAGATATTAACACCAGAATCAACCCATTTCTGCTCTGTTGACACTATATCTAGTTTTTCACGCAAACCTGATAAATTTTCTGGCTTAATACAGTGATGTTCCCCGCAGCCTGACAGAAAAAAAAACGGTATTATCAGCAAAAATTTTAGCATAAATCCAACTCATTCAGTGCTTTTGTTAACACTCTCGGAGCTACTAGAACCAGAACCTCGAGATTTACTCTTGTCTCCACCACTCAACTTCTTAGCAGCAGCACCAGCAACTCCAGCAACACCCCCAGCAGCAGCTTTGGCAGCAGATAAAGCTTTGCCCACCATTTGTCCAGGTGTCTGACCTGAGCCAAGTGCTGCTCTATGGTTACCAGCAAGTTCAGCAGCCATGCCAGGAAGAATGTTTAAAAAGTGGTAAAAGAGGAATAATACTAAACACAATTTTAATAATTCTCCGATGAGAGAGCTGCCAAACTCCATGTATGTAAAGTCGAATAGACCAAGTATGCTGCTCTTTTTAAAGCTATAATTTTGCATCATACATGCAAGAGTAGTTTCATTTTTATCACATTCCCCATCTTTCAATTTAAACCACTGTTTTTTCTTACTATATGAGATTTCTGCTTGTTTCTTTTCATATGACTTGTCCGGTTGTTCATTTTTATATGACTCGTCCAGTTCAAAATTTAAATTTTTAAAATAGATTTTATCACATGCTATGAACATAAAGGACAAAAACGCAAAAAGGATAACCGGGTATAAGCTATAGGTAATCAACTCTTTCACCCAGCCTTCAAAATATCCTTTGGTGTGTTGGAATAAAACCATAGGAATGAACAAAGGTGATAAAATGATGATTACACTTAAAGCAACTAGAGATAAAATAAATACATAGCACAGCCACAAAATAACCATCATCATCAGAACGGCCATAAATATACAGACAAGAGCTACTAAAATTTGTCCACCAGCAAAAATAATACCGATTACCGAACCTGCAACTAATAAGACAGGAGCAGCACCAAGCAAGACTGCTAACGTTGCAACACCTCCAGTACCAATTTTGCCACCAATTCCATCTAAAGGGGCACCTAAATAAAATAAAATTCTACAATCAAGCCTATCCCAAGGTGCAAGATAACTGTAAGATACCCTCTTTCCTGCACGAGTATATTCATAATCTGTACCTGCTTTATAATTACATATGCCTTTACTTTCAGATGATGCTTTTAGCACTATCTCTGACAAACCATTTGAGAGACGAGTTAATTCTCCATAATAATGAGACATGGTACTGCCTGTTGTGAAGTAAATCACTAAAGCGAATTTTATGATCAACATATACATTTCTTGAGGCCTCTGAACTCCACCAGACATGGCTTTTATAGAGAACAGTATTAAAGCTAAAACTAAAACAGCAGTTACAGTGTTTTTCAGCCTTTTCTGTGCTACAGATATAAAACTCTCACCATTTGGTGCACCTTTACCTGCAACTAAATTATCTAATGATTCCTTAATGCATTGCACTATCATAGAAGTTACGGGAATAGGAGCTAATGATTTACTCCCTGCCTGGTTATAACAAGCTTCAGAAACATACGAGCTAAAACAGCCAGCATTATCATAACCTACAAAAATTTTCCCCCCTTGTCCGTTGAGTCCTTTTTCTTTAGATCTGATAATAGTTTTATAGTCATCATTATTACCAATAGTAACTTTTTCCTCTCCTGTACCATCTTTATTTTTGAATATCATCACAGATTTTTCACACATAGGAGCAAGTGGGTCAGGTGGCAATTCCGTGCACCCCATATCAACCCCTTGCGGCCAAGGAGTCATTTCGATACCAAGCATGCTAACACTGGCTAACTCCACACATAATCTGCCCGTTTTTCTCACTGCTTTGAATGTAGCTCCATGTATGGGTTCGCTCTGTCCTGCTTTGAGAACTCTACATTCCAGACCACCATCAACCTTAGAGGACCATGACCCATCTACGTATCCAGTGTCTTTCTCCCTGACATCAAAGTCTATGTATCCAGGTTTTCCTCTGGAATTAAAGTCTACCTTATTAAAAAGATTACCAAAAGTTAAAGGGTTTCGATTACATACTTCTATATATTCACTGTATTGCACACCATTTTTTGGCCAGTAATAACTCTCTGTACTCTCCTGAACGTTAGAATTTAAGGCTTCTTTTTCTGCTCTTTTCCCGTCATAATCTTTTTTGTTCACGTCTTCCCGAGCTTTATTTTGCAAACAAGAAAAATATTCCTCTTCTGTTTGGTAATTTTCATTGGTGCAGCCACTATAACCTGTGTCTTCTAATTTAAAATTTTTGTATTTTCCATCATGGTCACGTGCAACTGGGTGTTTAACAAAACTATGTTCACAAACAACAAGTCCTCCTATAGCTTTCCAGACTCCAACAATTGCAGCTATCATTCCAACAATAACAAGAGCGGTAAACAAACCAGCAGAAGAAACGATCAAAACAATGCCAGTAAATATTGCGCCAACAGCAATCGCTATTCCAGCAAGTGCTGCAGCTGTTTTAAACGCTCCACAATCAGGATTAGAGGCACGACTAAAACTGCCAGTGGAATTAAATCTGCTAACAAATTCTGTCTTGTCAGTACCACTTACTCCATCTGCAAGCACTGGATATGAGAGTAAAAAGTCTATATTTAGTAAAAATATCGCAATTAATAGCAATGACAGCTTAGTCTTAAACATTTTTTACCTTCTGATAAAATATAGGCAACCATACTTTTGGGTTGTCCCCAACTTCATTTAATATATCGTGTAACAATAGAACACTTTCTGCACGTCCGGATAATACGTTGATTATATCATCCAGGCCTTTTAAGTCTATTCTAGCTACTACAGCATTGACTCCTTGTTTCACCAAAAAGAATCTAGTACTCGGATCTGTGTGCTTAATTAATATATATTCACGTTCAGTTAACATAAAAACATCCCGATAGACACTAGTAGCTTTCAGATTTGGTAAAAAAATCTGTGTCGCTGTTTGTTGTACAAGCGTATCGCTAATAGTACTTTTACTTGCATCCTCAACACTCTGAGTAGCAAAAATCACAAAAGCATTTAGTTTTCTCAGTACCTTCAACCAGTCTTTTATCTTGGGTGCAAAAACTGGATTATCTATTAACGCCCATGCCTCATCAAGAACGATAATAGATGGAGTGCCATCAAGAGATATACTAATCCTATGAAATAAATAAATCAAGACCGGTCCAAGAGCAACAGGATCTTTGAGCAAGCTAGCCATCTCAAAACCAAATACTCTTGCTCGTGAAAAATCTAGCAAATCTTCTTTATTGTCAAATATTGCAGCATGAGAACCATTATCATGCCACATAGATATTGCCCCAGCTAGAGTATCAGGACCTGCAAGCCCTAAAAACGGTACGAGGTTTCTCAAGAATCTGTCTTCTTTTCTTAATTTAAAATTTCCTTCAATTGCATCATTAATTCGTGCAATATCTTCTGAAGTAAATTTATCATTATATACCGAAATTAAAGACTTTATCCACTCCATTAAAAATGTTCTATTATCAGAGGTATCATCAAGTTGTAAAGGATTAAAATTTGTTTTAGTTCTTGGTTCTATTACAGTATAGATACCACTAAGTGCTCTTAAGAAAATCTCTGCACCGCGATCTTTATCAAAAAAGAATATCCTTGGAGAAAACTTCATCGCTTGGGCACACAGGAAATTCATTAAAACAGTTTTACCAGCACCAGTTGGGCCAATTATCATAGTGTGTCCAACATCCCTTATATGAAAGTTGAAAAAAAATGGAGTACCAGATGTCGTGTCAAAAACTGTAACGGCATCTCCCCAGTGGTTATTGAATTTATTACCAGTAGGATAATTATGTTGAGATGCAAATCCAGCCAAATTAAGACTACTTATTGTAGCTTTTCTCACTATATAATCGAAATTACCAGGAATTTGCGCCCAAAATGCTGGTTCAAGGTTAACTCTCTCACGTATAGGGTAAACACCGCAATTAGAAAGCTCTGATTCTACCAACGACAGAGCGTTATCCAATGATTTAGGACTTTTTTCTATACATAAAATAGTCAGGTGATGTTGACCAAACGCAATCTTACCACTCATTGCGTCATCAAGCGCTTGAGAAATTTCTGCTATTTGAGAAATAGCTTTATCTGCAGACTGTATCATTCGATTTTGCTGTATCTGCATTTTTCCAATCGCCATTTGCCTGTTTATAAATTGAAAAGATTGCGTAATTATAAACTCGTAAGGAAGTTGTAAAAACGAATCAAGCATTCCTGCAGAAGTATGATTTCCATATTCTTTGATACTAATTATTCCAGCATATTTACTCTCATTATGAGTCACAACCTGTATCATCTTACGGCCAAAGAATAACCTATGTACTGGTAAGTATCTTGATATTTCAGTTCTTAGCGGAAAAAGCGTATTTGTAACGAAGCCACAATTTACGATTCTAGATAGAAACTCCATTATTTCGCAGAACAAACCATCTGGAGTTTCTTTTACTCCAAGAATTTTAGGCGAATAATTTCTAAGGCTTGTCACTACACGATTTGTCGTTTCCTCTAAATCTTCATACGTGGCACGTATATCACTTTCCCAAGCATGTTTTGAAGTTACATGTCCGAATTTTTTTAGTAGATGTGACAAAAATTCTACTCCTTTTGTGTCCGCTCTACGGATAATCGTAATGTATAGGTCATTAATAAATGATTGCCTTGTTGCGTGTTTTTCTCTCCATTTTAGATTTACGTGATTAGCGAAAAAATTCGGCAAACCTTGACTTGCAAATTCATCAGAAAAAATATTTTTCTTACGTCTGATAGTATGAAAATACAAACTAAATGCCGGAGATGAAATGCTTCTTAGCATCTGATTCCTGATGTTGTTCTGTATGACTAAATCCTCGTCATCGGCAGTTTCAAATGCAAAACCACTTAATTTTATAACCTTAACCAACCAATTTTCTTTTGTCATCAAGGTTGTGCTATTCCAATAGCAAGAATAAGGAATAAATTCAGCAGCGTGAACTTCCCTGTTCAGAGTAGATTTATTCTTTGATTGAATAGCCCTAAACCTCAGCATCACACAACGTTAAGCAATATCATAAGAATTGGCTCCATGGTAAAAACGATTTAAACATTTCGAGCACTTTCCCAATTTTACCATAAATAATTCAATAAACAACGGTTCTTTTGCAGAAGCTATATAACCAAGTCCATGTATACCTGGTAACATTAAGAGAATCACTCTTAAATCATTTGAATTAATGAAAATTAGCATGCAAATCAGGACGTTTAATATTGCAAACATATAACTCACACCAAAGAGCATTGCAGGTCTTGTAAGACCTTTAAATAATTGATCTGTTTGTATACTACCTGTGGACATATCTTTAACCTTCTAATAATAGCTCTAACACTAATACTATATCATTATATTAAAAATCCATTGAAACTAGTAGCACTTTAAGTTAAGATACATTATTTAATCCCGATAATGACAAGTTGGCCATTTCAAGAAGCAGAAAAAATATTGCAAGAGTTTCCTAATAAAAAAGAAATAATATTTGAAACTGGTTATGGACCCTCTGGTTTACCCCACATAGGAACCTTTGGAGAGGTTTTCCGCACTACAGTTATTGTAAATGCATTAAAAAAAATAGCTCCTGGTATAAAAACCAAAATCATTGCAGTTTCAGATGATATGGATGGTTTGCGAAAAATACCAGATAATGTGCCAAATCAAGAGATGCTAAGAGAGCACTTAAATAAACCATTGACTATGATACCTGATCCATTTGGCACTCATCAGAGTTATGGTCATCATATGAATTCATTGTTGTGTAAATTTCTTGATATGTTTGAATTTGAATACGAGTTCAGGAGTGCAACAGAGTGTTATAAATCTGGCGTTTACGATGAAAAACTTTTACTCTTACTGAAAAATTATGATAAAGTGATGGACGTAATGCTTCCATCATTTCGGGAAGAAAGACAGCAGACTTATAGTCCATTCTTGCCAATATGCCCAAAAACTTCTCAAGTTTTACAAGTTCCAGTAATTGAAACAAATACAGAGAAAGGAACAATCACATATGAAGACCCAAACGGGGAAAAAATAGAAGTTCCAGTGACAAAAGGAAAATGTAAACTGCAATGGAAACCTGATTGGGGAATGAGGTGGGCCGCATTTGGAGTAAATTACGAAGCTCACGGAAAAGATTTAACTCCATCTGCTGTGCTTTCAAGTCAAATATGTGAAATACTTGGAGAAAAGCCACCACTTCTGTTTTGCTACGAGCTTTTCCTTGATAAAGAAGGAAAGAAAATATCAAAATCAAAAGGAAATGGCATTTCAATTGAAGAGTGGCTAACTTACGCACCAACAGAGAGCTTAGCATTGTACATTTTTCAGAGTCCTAAAAAAGCTAAACGTTTATATTTTGATGTGATACCAAAATCAACTGATGAATATTTAGAATTTGTAAAGCGTTATCATGAGAACAAAGAAAAGGATATAAATAATCCTGCTTGGCACATTCACCAGGGCAATGTTCCCAGTATAGAAACTTCAGGCATAAATTTCTCACTACTTTTAAACCTAGCAGCAGCTTGTAATGCTGAAAACAAAGAGATCCTATGGGGTTTTATATCCTCTTATGCACCAAACGTTACACCAGAAAATAATAAAATGCTTGATAGACTTTCAGACTTCGCAGTAAAGTATTATCACGATTTTATCAAGCCAACAAAATCATATAAAACTCCAAATGAAAAAGAAAAAGCAGCGTTACTAGATTTGAAGGACACTTTACATTCTCTATCTACAACTGCTACTGCTGAAGAAATTCAATCTCAGGTATTTTCTATTGGAAAAAAATATGATTACACCAACTTACGTGACTGGTTTCAGCTATTATATGAAACGTTACTTGGCCAAAAAACCGGTCCAAGAATGGGATCTTTCATAAAGCTTTACGGAATAGGTAATACGATTTCTCTCATAGAAAGCGCTACTAAATGTATACTTTAGAGTTTACCTCCTTTCATTTGAGCTCTTTAGTTTTAATAAGAATCCCTTGACACCCTTCGCCAGCCCCCTTATCATAACAGTGAAGCTATTGTATTTGCTTTCGCCAATCTGCAGATTAAAAGGTAAGGATTACTTAATGTATCGGCGTCTTATGTTCAATTTTTTGCAGTATATAGATACTGTATGTCTTTACAAAACTTCATCTACATCTAGATTTTTATCTAAATAAGCTGAACGCGCTTATAAAGCGTTACAAGACATCAAAAAATGCCAATACTCGACAGAGATAGTAAAAGACTAGCTAACTCGGGGATTCTTTGTCTTTTTTTCTGCTTAGTAAATTTCTTAAACATTTGCAGCGTAAGTTAGTTGCAATTAAAAGCGGCTGAATCTCGCTTGTCAAGCGTTTAAAACATAAAAAACGCCAATATTTTAAAGCAGATAATAACCCCAGGGCTTCTTTTGCCTTTTTTTTCATTTAGTAAATTTCTTAATATTTATGGCTAAACGACAACCGTCATCCCGCTGCTTGTTAGCTGATGAGATACCGCGGCGGTATGACGGTTCGCAGTGGCATGACGATAAGCTCGTCATCCCGCTGCTTGTTAGCGGCTAAGAGATACCGCGAATGAATCGCGGTATGACGGTTAAGTAGGGTGTCATCCCAGTGTCACGCACTGGGATGACATTTAGGAGCACTGGGATGACACCCTCTTGGATGGAAATCAGTGTCAGATAATTTTATGACACCAGTTGTTGTAAACTCACTTTTTCTCGATTTTTTGGTTTATCTTGTCTACCTATTTTGCCACTCTGCTGAACAGATACACTCAACTAATGGTCAATACATCTTCTATTAAAAATTGTACAAATTCATTGCCATTCCAGTAATTCATAGAGATTTTACCCAAAATAGCTTTAACATTACCCTGCATGATAGCAGAGCCAAGATGAGTATTTGCAGAACGAAATGCAATAGCTCTTACCATAACATTATCATCAGCAATAAAACATTTTATATGGTCAACTCCTATAACTTCAGGCTTTCTTATCTTTGCTCCTTGGATAATAAACCTTGGTTCAGGATTTCCAACTCCAAATGGTCCCAAGCGTTGCAATTGATTCCATAAAGACAAATTTATTGCTTTAGCAGTTACTATACTATCAGCTTTTAAAGTTTTCTCATTTATAGAGTTTGAAAATCTTTCAGTAAAAAAATCATGCAAATCATTTATTTTGTCTTCTTTAATTGAAAATCCTGCCGCCATACTATGGCCACCACCTTCAATAATCAAATTTATAAACTTTGCGGAAAGGACTGCAGCACCGATATCAACTCCCAAAATTGATCTACAGCTTGCTTTTCCTATTCCATTATTTAAAGATATCACTACTGTTGGCAAGTGAAACTGCTCCTTTAGCCTTGATGCAATTATACCAATTATTCCCTGGTGCCAATTGCCACTTATCATTATAAAATTCGCACCTGATTGGGCAGACTTTTCCGCTTGTGCTGTAGCTTCCAAGAGAGCCTCATTTTCTAACACTTTTCTTGCATTATTCAAATCTATTAATTTTAGCGCGATTGAATGTGCCTCTTCATCATCATCGGTGGAAAGCAACCTTGCACCAAGCGATGCTTCTCCAATTCTTCCTCCAGCATTTATGCACGGTCCAATGCTAAACCCCAACCGCGAAACACTTGGTTTTTCAAGGATTCCCAAAGCATCAAATAAAACACGCAAGCCAACGTTTTTTCTTGTTGACATAACTTTTAATCCTTGTGAGACAAGTGCTCTATTGAGGCCTGTGATCTGCATAACATCACAGACAGTTCCCAGGGCAACCAAATCCAACAGATCAAATAAATCTGGTTCTTTTTTGTTGGTAAAAAATCCTTGCTCACGTAGGCTTTTATTAAGAGCAAAAATTAGCAGAAATGACACTCCAACTGCTGCTAGGTTATTATAAGGAGAGCTCTCATCAAGGCGGTTTGGATTCACAACTGCTACGGCGCTTGGTAATTTTTCCGTACCAAGGTGATGGTCAACAACTATAATATCAAGACCAAAAGCCTTTGCATCTTCTATTGGTTGATATGCAAGCGTACCACAATCAACGGAAATACATAAATCAATTCCATTCTTTTTAAGTTGTAATAAAGCATCTGTGTTTAATCCATAACCCTCATCAACACGATCTGGAATGTAGATTATAGAGTGTATATCGATTGCTCTCAGGTACCTGTTAATCAATGCTGACGACGTTGCACCATCAACATCATAGTCACCAAATATTGCAAGGTTTTCATCATTTTTTATTGCCCGTATTATACGAGAAACAGCTTTATCCATATCAAGAAGGTGAAAGGGATCTGGTAATAGCGATCTGATTAGTGGATATAAGAAGTCGCTTGCATTTTCTATGTTAACACCACGAGTAACCAATATTCTTGCTAATATTTCTGGTAACTCAAATCTCTGTGTAAGAGTTAAGATTTGCCTTTGATCTGCTTCTTGCAACTTCCACAATGCATTTGTTATGCTGCGCTTTTCAATTTCAAGTAGCATATTCTTTCTTTGTAAATAAAACTACTTTACCAGAATTTTTAAGCTTGTTCTATAATTGTATTAGACTTCTGCATAACCTAAACTAAGTAGAAAAAAGGTATCATCTAAGTAGCTGACACTGGTCTCCATCCAAGAGGGCAGTAGCCCCTTCGGTGTCATTCCAGCGCGTGACCAGGTCTTTTTAGCTATCATAGGATGACAGAAGCAGACACTCCACTTTGTCGTTCCAGTGCCTCCTTTTTTTGTCATTCCAGTGCCTTGACTATGATGGCTTTGTTGCATCGCTAGCTATGATGGATTAAAGATAAAAAAAGGTGGAGAATATCAGTAGCTTATTATTCTGGTATTTATAACAAGAACGGTCAGTGAATACCTAAATTTGAGTAAAAGAAATTTCACTACCATTTACCAATCCGGCTAAAATTCAAGAATTTCAATGCTTTAGCTATTTTCAATAGAATTAAATTTATTAATATAAATAACAAATTACTATTCTTAAATTTGATCAGATTGATTGCAAAAAAAAACAAGATTTTCAATAAGTTGCTTATAATCCTAACTATAGTTAGCCTTTCATAAGTAGCGATGCAACAAAGCCCACTGGGATCCAGGAATTTTATTAAGTTGGTAAGTATAAAAGTGTTATGTAAAATACAACGTTCTTGATGGGATTGCGTGAAATGCTGGATCCCAATGTTTGGGCACTGGGATGACAAAGGAGGACAGTGTCAGCTACTCGGATGACAAAAAAAGGAGCACTGGGATGACATCATCCTTTTTTTGGGGTTCCAGCGTCACGCGCTACCTTCTGTATAAATATTAAGAAATTTACCAAATAAAAAAAAGGCAAAAGAAGCCCCGTGGTTGGCTAATTACTTACATTATACTTTCAAGTATGGCGTTTTTTTTATTCTAAACGTTTAATAACCGCGATTCAGTTGCTTTTAAGCCGCAACTAATCTAAATTATAAACATTAAGAAATTTACTAAACAGAAAAAAAGGCAAAAGAAACCCTAGGGTAGCTAGTTATTCACTATCTATTTTTTAAGTTGGCGTTTTTTAATGTTTTAAATAGCGTATTTCAGCTTGTGTAGGTAAAAACCCAGAAATTTGATAAAGACATAGAGTGCACATAGTGCAAAAAATTAAACATGAGACGCCAGATACGTGAGTTTTTTGTCATTTAATCTGTACAGAGAAGATAAATAAATAGCTTCAGTTTCATGATAAGGGGGCTGGCGAAGGGTGTCAAGTAAGTTTTTTTGTTTCTATGGGTCAGTTGGTACGCGCTTTGCCTTTTAACAGATGTAAAAGCACAATTATTACGAACAACATTCCACCAACAACTGATATAGCGCCACCTATAATGAAGCACGTGCGTGCTAACATTGATGAAATACTTGGCAGATCTGCAACCTTCCTTAAAGCACCATATCCACCAAGCCACACAAGACCAGTGATATGGAGAAAATGCCCTATACTGTAGGCATAAATCTGTAATCTTACCATGGAACCTTTTATCTCTTTAAAGTTTAATTTGGGTAACAGCCAATAAATGAAATTCATAAAAGCTATAGTGATCCCAACTACAGAACCGTGATAATGAGCGGGAATGGTGACATTTCCTTCAATAGTCAACACTCCGAGCACATCTCCATAAGTGAACAACAAAAATGAATGTAATAAATAGTTGCTTTTATCATTAATAAAAGTTCTGATGTTGCAGCACACTAATATTATCAAAAAGCACGGCAAAACTGCTCCAGCAATCCTCATATGCCAAGTAAAAAACTGTATTAACTTGGCACTATCAACTGGATAAACAAAATATACAAACGGTGCGCCTACAGCTAAAATCGTGTTTATAAATAGTGGTAAAATAGTAATTTTATTGCTTGAAGCTAAACTAACATCACTGATCATTAAATAGACTAAAAACATTCCTTGAGTAAAAGCAAACTGCAATAAATGTCCGCCTCCCCAAAAGAGATATTCGTAAAATAAATTATTATCTGAGTGATATAGACCTGGAGGCATATTATTATATGCTAAAACAAAGCAAAGAAATGACGATACAAGTATAATAACTAGCCCAATTTGCCCAACAGAGAGAAATGAAACCTCTTTTTTGATGTGTATGCTAGCATTGTATTTACTAATATACTGGCAATAAATAAACTGAGTCCAAACAAAAATAATTTGTTTTGTAACACGGGAATATAATTACTTTTGATAACTTCAGTGTTTGGAACGAATGCGGATATAAACATGAGCAGCATCGAAAGGGTTGATAGAACCCATGAAAAGTTAAACCAACTATTGGTATTTTGTAGGTTTATGATAAAGAGCAGAGATATTATAGAGCACATCCACACTAAAATTGACAAGTTCACGTGTATTACCAGCGCATTATCAAAAATATATTGTGCAGAAGGAACAAGAGAGGAGATAAAAGGCAATCGTAGAAAAATAACAATTATTGACAGTAACCCAGAGCAAGCAAGAGCACATACTGCCAAGAACATCCATTTTCTACAGAGCGGAGCGTTGTCTTGTATATTAAGCACAATCTTTTTTCTCAATTTTGTTCAATACAATATATAACACTGCAATAATACCTAAAACATAGCAATAGTATACGTGTGGCACGACTGCCAAAGGTGAAACTCCAGCAATAGTGCTAGCCAAAAGCAATTGAGCGCCATACGGTATTAATCCTTGAAATACACAAGAAAATATGCCTAGCCATGCTGCACTATAGTGAGGCGGTATTTCATATTTCTTAGCAATATCTCTAGCAATTTCACCACTAAAAATTATAGCGATGGTGTTATTTGCAAGTAAAATATCAAATATGCTGACTATTTTTGCAATAAATAATTGCGCAGTTTTTTGTCCACCACGTTGTATCATAACCCAAGATGAAAGTTTATCTGCAAGCTCCTTAGAATTTTTACCTACCAGTCCTGAAAGCCCGCCAACCATCAATGACAGTAGCATAATTTCATGCATACTCATAAACCCCTTAGTGATGTTTTGGCTTAAAAACAATAAACCATAATTGTTGTTATTTATAAATCCAATGATTCCAGCAAAAGTTATGCTTAAAACCAATGCCGTAAATACATTTATTCCAAAGTTTGCAAGCAATATAAGTATTATGTAAGGAGTCACAAGCAATAAAGAATACTCCTTAACTGAAATAGCAGCACTATTGCTTGAGCTATAAAATAATATAATTATTGTGAATATAGAAGCAATTAGTGCCACTTTTGCATTCAGTTTTAATTTTTTCTTTATATCAGCCTTTTGAGACATCACAGATGCAATTGTAGTATCAGAGATAATAGATAAATTGTCGCCAAACATTGCTCCTCCTACAACGGTTGCAACTCCTAAGGAAGGAGAAATCCCAGCTTGTGTCAGTTCAACTGCAATAGGAGCAATTGTTGCAATGGTGCCCATTGATGTACCAATAGCAGTGGAGATGAAAGCTGCTACAAAAAATAATCCTATGAGTAAAAATTGTGTTGGTATAAATGAAAGAGCCAAATTAACTGTGGCATCAGCACTACCGATTGCTTTAGTTACTTCACTGAATGCACCTGCAAGTAAAAAAATGATGCACATAGTGATAATATTACGATCTCTTACCCCATCTAGAAAGGCATACATTTTTTCTTCAGTATTGCCCTTGTATAAAACCCAACCCAGAGCTATGGCAGGAACAATGGCTACTAGTGGAGATAACTGATAAAAAGCATTTGACACGCCAAGAACAGTAAAATATATGCCGCTTCCTACAAAAAGAAATAGGAACAGCAAAATAGGCAAAAAATTTGTAAAATAAAACATACCTCAGCTCTGATAAACGCAAATCAACTATGATATAATTTATATTATTATAAACCACAGTTGGCACCTTGACCAATGTTTTTCTAGAAAGCAATCCACCAGAAAAGGTTTCCATGAAAAGGACTATTATAATATATCATCTACTTGAATTAAACTGGGAGATAGAATAAGTAAAAAATATGAATGACATAACAACAAAGCAAGTCATATCCTTATGGGATGCACAAGTTGGTGGATTCTTGCCAGATAAAAGAGAAATGGAGATTGATAATATTTTTTTAATCTAATGCTTCAATGTTTCCGACATAGGAAAAGTATCATCTTTACTTTCTATAGAGGAAGGCACACTATTTTGATTATCATCACCATCAATTGGAGTAGTAGGGTGTATTAAAGCAACTTTCATAACTTCATCAATATTCTTAGCAAAAACTACGTTGATCCCCTCTTTGATGCTTGCCGGAATCTCTTGCATATCTTTCTCATTTTCACTTGGTATAATCACAGTTTTGATTGATCCTCTGAGCGCTGCAAGCAATTTTTCTCTTAAGCCCCCAATAGCTAAAACTCTACCACGCAATGTCACTTCGCCTGTCATAGCAACATTTTTGTTAACTGGTATATTCGTCATAAGAGAAACAATAGACGTACATACCGCGCCGCCAGCAGAAGGGCCATCTTTTGGTACTGCGCCCTCAGGTACATGTAAATGTATATCATTATTTTGGAATTTTTCGGGCTTTATACCAAAAAACAAACAATTTGATCGAATATAACTATACGCAGCTTTTATAGATTCTTGCATAACCTCTCCAAGCTTTCCTGTGTATTTTATTTCTCCCTTGCCCGGAATTAGGACTGATTCTATCATCAAAATATCACCACCTGTTTCAGTATAGGCGAGCCCAGTTACTATTCCTACTAAACTCTCATTTTCCGCAATGCCAAAGGTATATTTACGTACCCCTAAATAATCTTGTAAATTGTCAACCCCTACGGATATTTTCTTATTTTTATCAGTCAATATTTCTTTAACTGCCTTTCTCATGAGCTTTGCAAGCTCCCTTTCCATACTCCGCACACCACTTTCACGTGTATATAAACGTATCAACTCGTATAACGCCTCATTAGTTATGTCCCATTCCTTCTGATACAAACCATGCTCCTTCTTTAACTTCGGAATAAGGTGGTGTGTAGCAATACTGATTTTTTCATCTTCAGTATACCCGGACAATTGTATAATTTCCATCCTATCACGCAAAGGATGTGGTAAATTTAAGCTGTTTGCCGTAGCTACAAACATTACACTTGAAAGATCAAACTCAACTTCCAAGTAATGATCCGTAAAGTGTTTATTGTGCTCAGTATCTAAAACCTCAAGTAATGCAGATGCAGGATCGCCACGCGAATCAGAACCCATCTTATCTATTTCATCAAGCAGAAAAAGCGGGTTGCATGAATTAGCTTTTTTCATGTGTTGAATGATTTTACCAGGCATTGAGCCAATATAAGTTTTCCTATGCCCTCGTATCTCAGACTCATCACGCACACCACCAAGAGCTATGCGAACAAAATCTCTTCCTACTGCTCTTGCCATAGACTTAGCTAAAGAAGTTTTACCAACACCTGGCGGTCCAACTAAGCAAAGTATAGGACCTTTTATCTCTTTTACTCTTTTTAATACCGCTAAAAATTCTATTATTCTATCTTTTACTTTCTCTATGCCATAATGATTTTCATCTAAGATTTTCTTAGCTGCATTTAAGTTAATTTTTGCATCTTTGTACTTTCCCCATGGCAACTCAAGCAACCAATGCAAGTAACTAGATATAACTGTAGCTTCAGGAGAAATGGGATTCATTTTCTTGTATCTCTTCAAATCAGTTATAGCTTTCTCTCTTGCTTCCTGAGAAAGCTTTGTTTCATTTATCTTTTTTTCAAATTCATTGAGTATATTCCCTTCATCACCATTCTCAAATTCGCCTAATTCTTTCTGTATAGCTTTCAATTGCTCGTTAAGGTAGTAAACTTTCTGAGTGCTTTCAACTTGCGATTTAATTGTCTTATATAAACGGTTTTGTGCGTTCAAAATACTCATTTCTCTCTCAATAAAAGCAAAAGCTTTTTTTAAACGCTCTTCTGGGTCATAAGCCTCAAGTATACTTTGTTTATCTGATACTTTTATATTTAAATGTGAAGCTACCGTGTCTACAAGTTGATCAACTTCTTTGATTTGATCAATGGAGTTAATGGCAACCTCGGGTTGATTTTTCTTGTTTAGCTTACACCAGCTATCGAACGCGTCTACAACAGACCGCCTTAAAGCTTCTAAATCAATATTGTCTTCATCTTCTTTATAATGATTGTCTAACTCTACCCTGGCTTGTAATAAAGTATGAGAGCTAATATATTCTACAACTCTTCCCCTTCTTATCCCCCGGATTATAACTTTTACTGCATTGTCAGGTAATTTTATTAACGGTTGTACAATGCTTGCTAACACACCTACTTCATAAAGATCTTCAGGCTCTGGATTATCAACAGAGCCATCTTTCTGTGCTACAAGAAAAATCTCATTTTGGTGATTACTACTACTTATTGCATACTCTAGTGCATTAACAGATTTTTCTCTGCCTATGAATAAAGGCACCATTATATTTGGAAAAATTACTACATCTCTTAAAGGTAATACTGGCAATGCAGTAAAACTAGAGCTTACAGCACGTTCAATGTTCATAATATATGCCTCAAATTAATCATTAACCGTTATAACATTGCCATTGTTATTATGATTAACCGTTGCTTTTCCTAATTCTACCATTTTCTTAGTGATTACTATAGTGCTACCTTCAAAGCCTCCGTTTCCAGATGTATACATAATGTCAAGCAAAAGTGACTCCAAGATAGCACGTAACATTCTTGCACCTGTTTTGTAGCTTATAGCCTTTTTAGCAATAGCTGATATTGCTTCATCTGAAAACTCAAGGTTTACTTTGCTAAACGCAAGCAATGCTTTGTACTGTTTTATTAGTGCATTCCTTGGCTCTGTCAACACATGTATTAAATCTTCATGATCCAGCTCATCTAAAACAGCAGTTATTGGAACCCGCCCTACAAATTCGGGTATTAAACCGAATTTGATTAAATCTTCAGGTTGAACATCATGTAAAGCATTCTTTTTCTTTTGCTCTTTAGACTGACTTATATCTGCTCCAAAGCCAACTGACGTTCCCTTTTTTCTCGCTTCAATAATTTTATCGAGGCCTTCAAAAGCTCCTCCACAAATAAACAGTATGTTACTAGTATCCACTTGTATAAACTCTTGTTGCGGGTGTTTTCGCCCTCCTTGTGGCGGAACATAAGCAACTGTACCCTCCATAATCTTAAGCAGAGCTTGCTGGACCCCTTCACCTGAAACGTCACGGGTTATTGAAGTGCTTTCAGATTTTCTTGTAATCTTGTCTATTTCATCTATAAACACTATACCACGCTGTGCTTTTACAACGTCATAATTTGCAGCTTGTAATAAACGCGACAACACGCTTTCTACATCATCACCCACATAACCTGCCTCAGTTAAAGTTGTCGCATCAGCCATAGCAAATGGCACATCTGAAACTTTAGCAAGTGTTTTGGCTAGCAAAGTCTTACCAGAACCAGTGGGACCAATAAGCATTATATTTGACTTCTCGATTTCAATATCACTTATAGCATGAAATTGTACCATGGATTGACAATGGTTATACATAGCTACAGATAAAACGTGTTGCGCGTGTTCTTGACCTACAACATGCTTGCTGAGAAAGTTTTTTATATCCTCAGGTTTCTTTAGTAATAGCTTCATATCAGATATACGATCTGAATTAAAAGATCTATCTTTCTTTTGACTTATTGCTTTATGGGATAATTCTATGCACTCATTACAAATAAACACCTTTAAACCATCCGAAGAGTTAGTAATCAATTTATCTACTTCATCTTGCGCCTTGTTGCAAAAAGAACAGTAGTGTAAATCATTATTGTTATCCATTAACCCACCTTTTGTTTAACTTTAATATTTTCAATTTCAATATCTGTACGCTCAGCTATCACCCTGTCAATTAAGCCAATTTTCCTTGCTTCTTCAGGATCCATGAATTTATCTCTTTCCATCATTCCTTCAATTTTCTTCAGTGAATTTCCAGTATGTTTTTCATAAATTTGATTTAGTTTTTTCTTAACTCGCAAAATTTCATTAGCATGTATTTCTATATCAGTTGCTTGACCATGATAACCACCAGATGGCTGATGTATCATAATTCTTGAATGAGGTAGAGAGTAGCGCTTACCTTTTGTACCAGCTGCAAGCAATAAAGAACCCATAGACGCAGCTTGACCTATACATAAAGTTGAAACGTCTGGGTTTATATACTGCATTGTATCGTAGATCGACAAACCAGCAGTTACAACACCACCTGGTGAGTTGATGTACATACAAATGTCTTTATCGGGATTTTCCGATTCTAAAAATAAAAGCTGTGCTACTATTACACTGGCCATATTGTCTTCAATAGGACCTGTTACAAAAATTATTCTTTCTTTCACTAGTCTTGAATATATGTCATAAGCGCGCTCACCGCGACTAGTTTGTTCAACTACAATTGGTATAAGAGTCATACCTTTTCCTATTAAATATTATCAAATAATTCCTTTAATTCTTTCACAGAAACAATCTGCTCTTCTTTACTAACTTTTTCTATTATATAATCTGTCACTTTATACTCAAGCGCTTGCCCTCTAACTAATTCTTGAAATTGTTTATTTGATTCAAAATGCTTAATTACTCTGTCAAATTGCACATCTTTACTGACATATTGATTTACAATAACACTCAAAACATCATTTTGAGTTAATGATATTTTATGTTCTGCACTAAATTTCATAAATAACATAGCAAGCTTTACACGTTTTTCAGCTTCTTTACGAGAATCATTTTGAGCACCCAATTCTCCTTCCATTCTTTGTTGCTCCTGTTTTACTATGTCTGTGGGTAAATCAAAACTATAATTAGCATCCAAATAATCAAACAGCTCCTTTTTAATTAAGAGATTTCTCATTTCGGTGCACTGATCACCAATCATTTTTTTTGCATGATTTATTAGCAAAGAATAATCTTTAAACCCAATACTCTTAGCTATTTCATCATCATTTTCAAAATCTTTGGCAATTTGAATCTCATTAACTCGCACAGAAAAATCAGCTTCCTGTCC
This sequence comes from Wolbachia endosymbiont (group A) of Yponomeuta plumbellus, assembly GCF_947251575.1. Lineage (NCBI taxonomy): Bacteria > Pseudomonadati > Pseudomonadota > Alphaproteobacteria > Rickettsiales > Anaplasmataceae > Wolbachia > Wolbachia endosymbiont (group A) of Yponomeuta plumbellus. The sequence continues at coordinate 338,056 of NZ_OX366353.1, forward strand.
TGCAAGGGAAATGGCTTGGTAATTTTCAGGAAATTTCAACTTAAAGTTCTTTGTTTCTCCCTTTTTCATACCAGTTAATTGATCTTCAAAACCATTAATAAATGTGCCAGACCCTAAATTAACGGCAAAATCTTTGCTACTTCCACCTTGAAAGAGCTTATTCCTAATCCGCCCTTCAAAATCAATTATCAATTTATCCCCATCTTTCGCTTGATAAGAAGCATCATCAACAGAGGCAAAATTGGGGAACTTTGTTTTGATAGAATCAATAAATTCTTTTATATCTTCCTCTTCAATCTTTGCTTCAATTTTCTTTAAGTTTATTTTGTCAAGATCTATCATCGGTACTTCAGGCATCGACTCAAAAGATAGCTTGTATACAAAATTGCCCTCCTCATTTTCTTTGCCCAGATCTGGTAATGATATAACATCAACCTTAGGATAAATGTGAGACTTGACTTCAATTTTTTTCATCAAATCACTTGAGCAATAATCAATTGTATTATTTATCACATATTCCAAAGCCTCGTTTTTATAATTTGCAACAACAAGGTCATAGGGCATCTTTCCAGCCCTAAATCCAGGTGATTTTGCATTTTCTGCTATCTCTTGCAACCTGGAATTTACCTTTTGTTTTATATAATCACTACCAACTGTGATTTCATACTCATACTTTAGTTTATCTATACTAAGCTCTTTGTAGGTATATACGCTACTTACTTCGACTGTATTTTGAGGTATATTATTAGACATCATAATTCATTTATTAACATTTTAATTCATATCTTAATAGAGTCATTTTACCAGAATTTAAGTTAAACACAATCCTTAAGAACAGGTTTTTACACAAACAAAAGTGTATTTAGTGATTATAAATTTTCCCTTAAAACCTAAGTTACATGACTTTAAAGTGCGGATAGAGGGACTTGAACCCCCACGAGCAAGCTCACCAGGACCTAAACCTGGCACGTCTACCAATTCCGCCATATCCGCAAGAAATTTTCAGTACCCTATTATAGGTATTCCATTAAAAATATTCAAGGTTTAAAGTCTTACTTAATTTATGGTATTTACACAATCAAAAAAGCTTATTAACATTTCTTAATGAAAGCTCTAAACCATGAAAATCAATAATGAGATTAATAACAAGCTTCTTACTCGCAATTTTTTTGATTACACAAAGTGGTTGCACAACCCTTATAATAGGTGGTGTGGTGGCTACAGCGACAGCGACAGCAATAACAATGCAGGACAAATCCTTGGGAAATATCATTGATGATACGACTATGGTCATCAGAATTAATAAGGGGCTCTTAAAACATGGGCTATTTTCATCCATAAAGGTTAAAGTAAGTGAAGGAAGAGTATTGCTCATTGGAAGTGTTGACACTCCTGAAAAACAACTTACAGCAGAAAAAATAGCTTGGCAGCAAAAAGAAATTAAAGAAGTGATAAATGAAATAAGAGTAATACCAATTCAAATGGCTTCCATGCTAGACACCACTGTAGATGGCATGATAACAGCGGAAATAAGAACAAGACTCCTGGGAAAAAGAAATATTAAGTCAATTAATTATAGCGTTAATACGGTTGATAGAGTTGTTTATTTGATGGGTATAGCCCAAAATAAAGCGGAATTAAAAGCTGTAATAGCAATTGCAAGAAAAGTAAAGGGAGTAAAACAAGTTGTAAGTTATGTACGATACAGGTACAGTAAGTTACGCCATTAGGCAAAAATCGCTTTCAAATTATAACATTTGTACAGTTGTGACAATAGGTAGAGAACATAAATGAAAATTGCCTTTCAGATGTATGAAAATATAAATTTTGAAACTGACACTACATTCGTGCTAATAAAGGAAGCACAAAGGAGGAAGCACGAAGTTTTTGTCTATGCTCCTAACAATTTAGCACTAAAGCTAAACCATCCAATTGCTCTGGCTCAGAAAGTCAGCGTTGATGATTTTAGTTTTATCTCTAAAGAGGATGTAGCAATCAACTTGAATGAAATGGACATCATATTTATCAGACAGGATCCACCCTTTGATATGCGTTATATTACAACAACATATATCTTAGAAAAAACCAGCGCATTGGTAATTAACAATCCAACAGAAATAAGAAATTGTCCTGAAAAATTGATAACTTCATTATTTCCAGAGCTAATTCCGCCAACTTTGATTACTGAAAATATATCAATGATTAGAGATTTCTACTACAACTATCAAGATATTATTCTGAAGCCATTGTATAGTTATGGAGGAAACGATGTGATAAGAATACAAGATGAGAATAGTATTCAAGTAGTAGTGGATCTCATGATAGCAAAATACGAATGCCCTGTGATTGCACAATCATTTTGTAAAAACATAGATAAAGATAAAAGAATATTGCTACTTTATGGCCAACCAATTGGTGTAATGAAACGAATTCCAAAAATCAGTGGAGAGATCAGAACAAACATGCGACTTGGAGCAAGTTTTGAGCCCGCTCAAATGAACGATAGAAACAATGAAATATGTAACAAAATTGGTCCTGAATTAAAGAAAAGAGGGCTAATATTTGTTGGTATTGATATTATAGATGACTTCCTGCTCGAAATTAACACAACTTCACCCACGGGAGTAGTTTATATCAATAAATTGTATAATATATCGCTAGAAAAGGATCTTTGGGACGTGTTTGAAGAAAAAGCAAGCAGCCATCAACTAAACCTGTGAACAATCACCTTAACAAACTCAGTAGTCCCATTCTTTATCCCTGTTTTTTCTGTACTATTGGTCATATCACGCAATTTTTGAGAATTATTTAATAGATCAAATAGTACCTCTGTTAGATTTTTTTTTGCTTCACTATTCTGCTCAACTATTATAGCTGCTCTCGAGTCTTCAATATATTTTGCGTTATAAAATTGGTGATTATCTTTTGAGTAAGGGTAAGGAATATATATAGCAGAACGCCTAGCAAGAGTGATCTCTGCTATTGAAGTTGCTCCTGCTCTGCTAATTACCAAGTGAGCATTGGCCAGTCTATTCTCCATATCATCAAAAAATTCACTCAATTCACAATCGATCTTTTCACTTTTGTATAGACTTTTGACCTTGTTTACATTTTTCTTCGTACATTGCTGCGTCACTCTAATTTTCTTTTTCATTTTAATAGGTAAATCACAAATTACGCTGCTTACTACATCATCAAAAAAATTTGCACCTTGGCTGCCTGCTATGACCAATATATTTAGGATTTTCTCAGTGCTAGAATGGCTCTGTGCTTTTATATCAACAAAATTTCCTGTAAAAATACATTTATTGCCCTCTGCATATTTAGTCTCCGGAAAGCTGGTTGCAATTAATTTTGCACTCTTGAAAAAGAATCTATTTACTCTCCCTAAAACTGTGTTTTGTTCATGTAAAATTATAGGTATAGAAAGAACTCTTGCTGCAAGAAGAGTTGGAAAAGAAGCATAGCTACCAAAACCAATGACCGATTTTGGTTTTAATTTTCTTACTTGATACAGTGCTAACATAGAGCTGTATATCAAGAAAAGGAAAAACTTAAATTTGTTGCTGCTTGGTCTACGTAATGGTAAGGTGTAGCTTTCTATGTCGGTATTTTTATTTGTTTTTTTATCAGTGAATAATATGCAATTGTATCCTTGTGTCTTTAGTGCTTTTGCTAAAGCTATGGCCGGAAAGATATGCCCACCTGTGCCACCTGTTGCTAAAATAATATCCATCTGTAAATAATAAATCCTAGATTGTTAACTGTTATTTAACAATTTGCACGTAGAATTTTATTAAGCGTTATGATAGTTGAGTTAAAAATGCCTAAAAGTAATAGTAAAAAAGAACCTAATGAGAAAAATAAACCTCAAGAACAAAGAGAAGGCAGAAGCGGAGGTTTTTTAGAACTGCTAAAAAATATAATAAAAATTCTTTTCAATTCGGTCGTTGACCTACCTGAGCACGAGCAGCATAATAAAATGAAAAGCACTAATCTACAACAAGGTTTGGATACTAAAGGAAAAGGCCCAGAAGATCTTCATCCAAAGGCAAAGCTTGAAGTTAAAGAAGCAGCTAAGGGATTGAAAGAAGAGTTACAGAATTCTGATGCTGGTGGTAATCAATCTATTGAAACTAAAGTGCCTAATCAAACTACTACTCAAGACATTGACAACTCTAAAACGATGGAACGTTAGTTCAACTATTTAACATCTGCAGCAAGCACTGATTCATGTATCATCTCTGAAATGGTTGGATGAGGAAAAATCGTAGATTTTATGTCGAAGTCTGTTCCTTCTAGTTGCTTTGCAAGAGCAAAATTGCTAATTAACTCCGTTACTTCTGCACCTATCATGTGGCTACCCAGAATTTCTCCGGTTTTTTTATCTATAATCGTTTTCACTAACCCTTCAGTTTCACTGAGTGCAACAGACTTACCATTAAAATTAGAGTGAAATTTTCCTATTTTTATATCATACCCACCTTTTATTGCCTGTTCCTCAGTAAGGCCGATGCTCGCTATTTGTGGATGAGAATAAGTGCAATTTGGTATGCATTCTTTTTTTAACGCATGAGCATTTTTACCAGCAATCTTTTCAATGCAGATCACGGCTTCATGGCTCGCTTTATGTGCTAAACATGGTGGGCCAGCTACATCACCTATTGCATACACATTTGATTCACTAGTTTCATACCATTCATTCGTTTCAATAAAGCCAGAAGGGCTTAATTTAATTTTTGTATTTTCTAAACCTATATTTTCAATATTTGCTTGAATTCCAACCGCAACAATCACCTTATCAAATTCTTTGCTTTCACCACTACTTAGTAGCACTTGAGCAGAGTCTTTACTTTTAGTAAGAGCTTTTACGCTACTGTTTGTATATATTTTTATCCCCTGTTTTGTGAATATTTCTTGTGCTAAATCTGAAATGTCCTTATCCTCCAGCGGCAAAATAGTGCTCTTTATCTCTATGATTGTTACATCAACCCCCAAAGTACTATAAAAACTTGCAAATTCTATTCCAATTGCACCAGACCCTATAATTAGTAGCGATTTTGGTAATCTCTCTGGAGTCATAGCGTGCTGCGCATTCCATATTAAATCTCCATCTGCCTCTATTCCAGGCAGATTCCGTGCCCTCACGCCTGTTGCTAAAATGATATGCTTGGAAACAATTTCTTGTTCTTCCTTATCGCTAACGACTTTTATAGTACCATTGCCTGCAAGTTTACCAAAACCTTGATGAACTTTGATATTATTTTTTTTCATCAAATATGCAACACCGCTTGACAATTTATCAACAACGTTTCTTGAGTATTTCACTATTGATTGTATATCAAAATTCGCTCCCTTTACTTCTATACCAAACTCTTTTGATCTTTTTATTAGCCTATAAACCTCAGATGCTCTAAGCAGTGATTTTGTTGGTATACATCCCCAATTTAAGCATATACCGCCTAAATTTTTTTCTTTTTCCACAATTGCAGTTTTAAACCCAAGCTGTGCCGCCCTAATTGCCGCTATATAACCACCAGGACCGCTACCTATAACCGTAATATCATACTCATTCATCAGTTTTCTTCGTATTCAAAAAGATTATATATAACAGATGGAACCCATACAATCAATGGTCTGTCATCTACCGTCTTAAGAGTCAAGATAAAAGTTGTTATTTTTTATCATGGCATTTAAACAAACGATAATTTTTCTCATGACAGCAACTAATGCAACCTTAGCAGCTTTGCCAGAATCAACCAAACGCTGATAAAACGCTTTCATTTTTCTGTTGTGGCGCATAGCAACAAGAGCTGACATGTATAGTGCTTTCCTTGCATAAAACCTGCCTCCTTTGATTTGAGCTTTGCCAACTTTTCTTCCACTTTCACTAGTTTTAGGTGCAACTCCAACTAAGCATGCAATTTCTCTATTCTCTAATCTACCAAGCTCAGGCACCTCTGTCAGTAGAACGCTCGCCGTCTTTGACCAATACCTTTATAGCTGATTAAAAGCTCATTTTTTCCTTTCAATTCAGGGTCAGAATCTATTGTGTCTTCTATGTCTTGCCTAATTTCTTTCAATTGTTTTTCAGCAAACCCTATCTGTCTTTCTATGTATTCTCTAGCTTTTCCCGTCGCACTTTGCAGGCGACACTTGTTTGCATGAATTGCATCATTTAAATTACGCTCAACTGCCCCCAGCTCCTTTAATTCCTCTTGCTTTTGTGAAATTATACATCCTTTTACTTCACCGTCTTTACTGACAAATTCAGCGTATTTTTCCAGTAATTTAGCATCTAACTTGTCAGTTTTTGCAAAATGATTGCAAGCTTTGGCAAATGCATATACCCGATTCGGGTGAGCTTTATGGACAGTTATCTTGCAACAATTTTATAATGAGCTTTTCATAGCCACCAGTTTACATATAACTTGATGGGTAAATCGACTATATTTGTTTCTATAAACTTAGATATAGCATCACTCACGTTTGCTATGCGCTTATGCTTGCCATTAATTGAGATGTCCAATGCTTCCTTGGAAACATCTACTCCCATGAAAATTATTCTAGCCATTTTTGTACCTATAAATATAATCAAACAATAATGCAAAATGCTGTATACAGGATTGTAATTCGATCTTTTAGATCCACCTACCGTTCGTACTACATTTTGCTTTAAGCCTTACTATTACCCACAAATAAAAACATAATATTGTATTTACTCAAATAATTTAATTTTATTAACCTGAAAGCTTATTAGACTAAAATTATTAAACTAAGAGTTATAATTTTAGCAACTAAAAGCTGTAAATTGCACCATATAAACAGTTATTTCAAGCAAAAGTTATGCCATTAAGAACTATGCAACAAACATTTATATTTGTGGGTAATAGTAAGATCTAAATCCGATAGAGCATTGTTGGCACACCATCAAAAGTCGCCTCAGACCTCTAATGCATCAATGTACAAACTTACACCTTTTAGTTGGTAATACCATTTTAGACGTTTATCATTCGTTTTAGAAAATACTATAGTAGCGGAATGACGAATTTTTGTTTTTCAAATTGTCAGTAAATCTAAGTCAGTTTAGCTATATAAAACATAGTATAAAAAGAGCTATTTTAGCAAAATTTTAAACAAATAAAGTTAATTACTTCACAATTGATACCTTACGAGAAAAGCACATTTGATACAGATTTAAAATACAAGTTAACGAATTATTATGATTTTTACCAAGATAATAATATAGTAAGGTTTGGTAGTGAGGTATCAAAATGGAAAAATACACCAACGCATGGTTTAATAAGAAAGATAATCATGATTGTGCAAATGATGGCACTTGCGGGCAATCTATAAAGGATTTTAGGATTGGTAATTCTGATATTTCTTTTTTTGATAGTAACAAAAACTTAATTGCCAAAGTACCTAAACTACCAAAGTATTCTAGTGATAAATATGGGCATCAATTGTATAAAGAAGCCGAGTCAAAGCAGTTCAATTATTTTTCCACAAATATACATGATGTTTTGTCTAACAGCTTTACCGTTAAATACGGGTATATAAATTGTACTATAAAATACGACAACTTATCTGAGCAGGAACAAAACCAAATAGAAACAGACATTAAAACTGCCTATGAGGCATTTAAAGAAAAGTTTTGCTTCAAAGATAGTAGCATAAGTAAAAATATAACGGTTTACATTTTCAATAATAGAAGCGATTATACAAAGTATAACAATCTTCTCGGCATAGATGAAGATGGTAGTCCAGGATATATTACACGAGGAGTAACAGATTGTCAGAATACTCTGACATATAAGCAAAGTGCCATGGATTTTGTTCTGGGTCATGAGCTAGGCCACATATTTCAATTGTGTTTTTCACCATCGGCAACAGTCCAAACTTTGAGTATTCTGGATACTGAACTCATAGCAAATGTTGTTGGACGAGAAGTAGAAGAAAAAAATTATAAAGCTATTTGCAAGCAGATGGGTGTAGATGAATATAAATACGATGGATGGAGTTTTATTTTTAAATACATAGGTACAACTGGTAGTATATACCTCAAGGACCTTTCAGAAGATGAAAAATTTCAAATTATACAACGTGTCAAGAATTCTGGACTAGATGAATATGAAGACCATGGATGGATATTTAGTTTTAAATACAAAGGCACCACTTATAACGTAAGATGCAAGTACTTTTCAGAAGAAGAAAAATTTCAATTTATCAAAGACATTAAGAACTCTCATGAATCGCTCGTTAGTGAACGTTATAGATTAAATGAAGGGTCATTAAGTCAGAATGCAACTGTAGTAATTTTTGTTGATGAAAACAAGGACATAGAGAAAATATACTTTCATAATCCAGACAAGAATATGTCCAAATGGTTAGATAAGACACTCATAAGCAGAAGTAAGCCTGAACAAGATGTGGATGACACAGCAGGAAAAGAGCCTGAACCAGAATCAGCCGAAGAGGATACTCAGCAACCCAGTAATTTCTTATCCAATATTTTTTCAGCAATTAAATCCATTATTGATTCTATCTCATCACTCTTTTCATGGTTATTTGGGTCGAAAGAGAAAGAGTCTAATCAACAATCTGATGATAATCCTTCTTTGTTTAAGCTCGATGCTAATGAGTTAGATCACGAAGTTAAGCCTGATGCCAATGAGTTAGGTCACGATGTTAGAGATCACTTATCAGACAATTATAACCATTACAACTCATCTGATGGGCTAATGTAATATAGCTAATTTACAGTATCTGTTCAGATGCATGGCTAATGTACAAATATTGAAACAAAAATTCCAGTGCCCCTGTGATGTCATTCCAGTCTGGGATGGCTTTGTTGCATCGCTCAAGTGAAAAGAACTGGCAGTTACTGACAAAATTCATTATAAATAGCCATTTAACTGTTGAAGAAAAAATATGCCACAAAAAATGAGAGTCAGTAACTGCCATGAATATAACAAATTTCTCCAAGAAAGAGGAAGCATTTTTTGTTATATCAATGACGCCATAGAAAATTGGTACGAGAATTGTCCAAAAATGCAGGGCGGCAACTATATTTATAGTGATAAAGTTGTGATTTTGGTGCATATAATCGTCAGTTTCTTTAGAATTGGTTTAAGACAAACAGTCGGGTTTATAAAAGGGTATTTGCAACAAATAGGAAGAGATTTGGCAGTTATCAGCTATTCACAAGCATCAAGAAGGTTTAAGAAACTTAATATTAAGATAAATGATTGCAGAAAATAATATGGAAGACATCGAAATTGCTATAGACAGTACAGGAATTAGTATATACAACAACACTCCTGGTCATAGCAAAGAAAATAGCGAAGATAGAAAGTATCGCAGCTATGAACAGACAAGAAAATTGCATGTAATGTTGAATACAAACAGCAAAAAAGCCATAGCTGTAAAATACAGTAACGGCTGATCACTATGGAGCTTGTGATTTGCTAAAAGAAGTCGATTTTCAGCATGCCATAAAAGCACTATATGCAGATAGAGCATGTGATAGGCACAAGTTTTATAAGTTGTGTAACGAATATGATATAAAGACAAAAATTCCACCAATAAACAATGCGGCAGAACATCCAGAAATAGATTATATGTCTGACAGGAATGCTGCTATTAGGTTAATAAAATTATACGGTGAAGATGGCATGAAAGAATGGAAAAAAGAAGTAAATTATGGGAAAAGATCTTATATTGAAGGGTTTTTCTCAAGATTAAAGCAAATATTCGGATTTAGTTTTAGGAATAAATCTGAGATAAATCGAGAAAAAGAACTGCCAATCAAATGCTATTTGCTTAATAAATTCACTGATATTGGTATGGCTAAATTTGAGATAGCTTCATAAATTTATTGTGCGTTACCTACTATCCGAAGAGCGATGCAACAAAGCCATCCCAGTGTCAAGCACTGGGATGACATCGGAGAGTAAGTTGTTGTGTTTTTTTTAGTAAGTTGCTCAATTGTCACTGATTCATTTTCTCTAAAGTCACCTACCATAGTTCTTCTTAATTTTGTAATGTGTCCAAAACAATTTAATGCAATTCCAAGATCACGAGCAATTGATCTTACATATACACCACTACCGCATATCATAGAAAAATTTGCACTATTATTTATCTTACTATTACCCACAAATATAAATGTACTTATAAATAAAGTATTACAATATTAAAGTTTGCAAATATTGAGGGTATAAAAATGGCAAACGAGAGTAATGAATGGGCTAAAAATGAATTTGGAGATGCTGTACTTGGAGATAAAAGATTAACTGACCGATTAGTAAAGATTGCTGATAGTTTGATAAGTTTACCTGAAAGCTCAATTAATGAGGCATGCGGAAGTTGGTCAGAAGCAAAAGCAGCATAACGTTTTTTTCAAAATGAGAACGTAAAAGAAGTCGATATTCTAGCTTCACACATTGATAAAACAGTTGAAAGAACAAAAGCTCATAAAAGAATTCTTGTGATTCAAGATACAACTTATATTTCATACTCAAGCCATAAGCGGATTGGGAACTATTGCTGGAAAAGGAGCAGTAATGCATACAGCCCTTGCTGTTAGTACGGAAGCTGGGAATACTGGATCAAAAGATTTACTCGAGGCAACTCATTTCTGAAGAAGAAAAAAGACTAAAGAGCCATCGTAACAACGTTCATATTGAGGATAAAGAAAGTATGAAATGGCTAGAAAGTTTAAAGAAAACAAATAATATTATAGATCTGGCCCAAACCGAAGCTATAACTGTATGTGACAGAGAAGCAGATATGCATGATTTTTTTGAACTTGCACATAATCTTAACTCAGCAATTTTAGTAAGAGCTCGCCACAACAGAAATGTAAATAAAAAATTCATGCATACCAGGAACAAGCAAAAATTATGGTCATTTATCCAAGGCCTCCCTTGCGCTGGAAAAGTAGAAGTTGAAATCCCTGCTAGAGATAACAAGCAAAAAAGGACAGCGTTTTTAGAAATTAGATTCGGAAAATTTATCACATGAAGGCCATATAAAATGTAAAGAAGGTCACATAAAATATAAACCGACAGAGTCTACAACTTCACGCAATTCATGTTGTTGAAAAAAACTCTCCTCCCGAAGCAAGTCCTCTAGAGTGGATGCTTTTTTCCGGTCAGTACTTTTGAAGAAGCTGTTGAAAAAGTTAGTTGGTATTGTTTGAGATGGAAAATAGAGATATTACATAAAATTTTAAATCCGGTCTCAAAGTTGAGGAATGTAGACTTGGAACAGCAGAAAGATTAATGAGGTATTTAACAGTCATGAGCATTATTGCTTGGAGAATTTTCTTTATTACATCAATTGCAAGAACTAACCCAACATTACCATGTACTGCCTTATTAGCTGAGGAAGAATGGAAAGTTTTATATGTTAAAATACACAGGAAACCATGTCCAAATATAGCCCCTACTATAAAAGAAGCCGTTTCGTGAACTTGGAGGTCATTTAGCAAGAAAAAGCGACCCAAAACCAGGACCAATTACTCTTTGGAAAGGGTGGAGACGTTTCTTTGATCTAGAAGAAGGATGGCGACTTGCTCACGAACCTCATATTTGTGGGTAATAGTAAGATTTGATATGCTGCCAACACTTATGTTCAAATTAAAAATGTCATTTATGATACTAGCCACTTCACGCTTTGAGTTTTTGTAAAATCCGCTGAGTGCTGCAATTATAGACTTAACCCTTGGACCAAATGTATCTGGCGTAACACCTTCTGGTAACTTGCTACTTTTTCTTTTTCTGCATCTCCAACAACGACCATGTTCCAATTACTACATAAGGCCTAATTTCCGGAAGATCAACTTTTTGGTGAACATAAGGTTTTTCGCATATTACAAGCTCTCCTCCGCATTCGCAAATATTAGGCAACTCTATTTTTACTACTTTATCCGCTTCCATTGTGGCATGAAAATTTCCTTTATACCCAACCTGATCGCCAACATTCCTTTCGCTTTTTGGCTTGTCCTTTTTTGTTTTGTACAATTCTTTAGAGCTCGGTAGAGATGAATTTTTCGAGTTTAAACCAAGCCTTTCCTTTAATTCAGCGTTCTCTATCTTTAAAGCTTTATTTTCTGCTTTTAAGTTTTCTATCTCTGCTTTCAGTTTTTCTATTTTTTGCTGTAAATTTTTGCAAAGTTCTAAAAGGTTTACCACATTACCTCACTTTTGCTCTATGATTATCTTTTTAGATCACTTTGTCTACCTTATTCTACCACTCCGCTGAACGGATACAATTTACTAAACAGAAAAAAAGGCAAAAGAAACCCCGTGTTAGCTAGTTGTCACTCCCTAATCCTGCAAATTGGCGTACTATACTGTCTTAAACGACTTATAAGCGCGTTTCAGCTTGTGTAGGTAAAAACCTAGAAATATTGTGAAGACATAAGGTGCACATAGTGCAAAAAATTAAAAATAAGACGCCAACTACGTTGTTTTCTTGCTGTTTAATCTGCACAGATGAAGATAACTGAATACCTTCAGTTTTATGATAAGAGGGCTGGCGGAGTTTGTCAAGGAAGTTTTTCGTTTCTATTCCCAATAAAAGTTTGTTATATGGTTATGCAAGAAGTCTATTATAAATGAAATGAATGTGAAAAATATCTTATTAGCGTTTTTAGTACAAATGGTATTCAGTTTGCCGCTATTTGCAGCTGATCCTGTTTTGCTCAACTGCATTGAAACTCCAGAAATATATGACCTTGATGCAAGGCCAAAAAATTTTAACTCTTCAAACAATTTAAGAAGAAAACCTGGTTCTCCAAATAGTGCAATAGGGGAATTAATACACATAGTGGGTAGAATTACTGATATAAACTGCTTACCAATACAAAATGCTGTAGTTTCTATATGGCACGCGAATTCACGCGGCGTGAACCATTACGATAAGAATATAGAGGATGATCTGAATTTTGCTGGATCAGGAAGGTTTGTAGTGAATAATCTTGGCTATTATAATTTTATTACGATAGCACCTGGTAAAATTGGTGATAGAGCTCCACATATCAACTTTCTAGTTCAACATCCGGATTTTCCAGAATTCACAACGCAAATGTTTTTTGCTGACCATAATTGCGATAATTGCGCTGATCCTGTTCTTGAAGATTTTGTTAGTAATGGGCTTGCAAGCCTTCTCATAACACCATTTACTTACAGTGATCAGGTCATAAAAACCTATACGTTTAACATTACCTTGGGCGGATATAATAAGTTCTCTAATAAAAGATAAAAAACCTTGCATGTAAGGGAGTCCATAGTAAACTTAAGTGTTATTGTACTTAGGATGTATATGAAAAATATCTTACTGATGTTTTTGCTATGTTTTATGTACAGTTTACAATTATTTGCAACGGAGATACCAGCAATGAAAATAACAATTTCTAAAATTTCGCCCGATTTTAAAACAATAGTAATGGGTTTATTTGAAGACAACGAAACCGTAAATGATGGCGGAGTTTTGCAAGGAAAACAGGTCATAGATAATATAAAGCAATTTAGCGATTTCAATGGAAGTTTTGGTGAATTTTTCTCTACTGCTTTGCCAGAAGAAAAAAATGTTATAGTTGTTGGACTGGGTAAGAAGGATGAATGGAATGAAAATAAAGAATTAAATATTGGTGGTAAAATATATTGTGAGCTAAGCAGATTAAAAATTAAAAAAGCAGCGGTTTTAATCGAAGGTAGTGCAGCAAATGTTGCATATGGTGCGTTTCTGCGTAGTTTTAAGTTTGATAAGTATAAAACTAAAAAGGATGAGAAAATTACAGAGGTAGAGGAGATTACCGTATTAGTAAAAGATGAACAATTAAGTAATGCTGAAAGATCATTTGAGCACTTAAGGCAAGAAGGTGAGAGTATATTTCTTGCGCGCTCTTTTATAACAGAGCCTCCTAACATTCTATATCCAGAATCCTATGCTGATCATATAAAAAAAGAACTTACTAAGCTTGGCCTTGAAATCGAGGTGCTTGATAAAAAGCAGATGGAAGAGAAAAAAATGGGAGCCTTGCTTGGAGTTGCACAAGGAAGTAGTAAAGAACCAAAATTAGTAGTGATAAAATGGAATGGAGCTTCTAAAGAACAAAAGCCTATAGCTTTTGTTGGTAAAGGTATAACGTTTGACACTGGTGGAGTATCACTCAAACCTTCACGTGGTATGGAGTCGATGAAATATGACATGGCAGGCTCTGCTACTGTGGTTGGGGTGATGCATGCTTTAGCAGGACGAAAAGCAAAAGTAAATGCAATTGGCGTGGTCGCACTTGCAGAAAATGCAGTGGGTGGTAATGCTCAAAGACCAAGTGATGTAGTAACTTCAATGTCTGGACAAACAATAGAAGTGTTGAACACCGATGCAGAAGGAAGGCTCATACTTGCAGATGCTTTATGGTATACGCAAGATAGATTCTCACCAAAATTTATGATTGATCTTGCAACTTTAACTGGTGCTATAGTGGTTGCACTTGGAAATAACGAATATGCTGGTCTTTTTTCAAATAATGATGAATTAGCAAACCGTCTGATTGATGCAGGAAATGAAGTAAATGAGAAGTTATGGCGTTTTCCTATGAATGAAACTTATGACAAAATTATTGATTCACCGATTGCTGATGTTCAAAACATCGCTCCTGCAGGCTCTGGTGGAGATAGCATAATGGCTGCACAGTTTTTACAGCGTTTTGTGAATGAAACTTGCTGGGCACATTTAGATATCGCAGGCACTGCTTGGCACGAGAAAGGTACTGACATTTGTCCAAGAGGAGCAGTAGGTTTTGGTGTAAGGTTACTTAATAAGTTGGTTGAGAAGTACTACGAAGCCAATGATTAAAGGTCTTTATACTGGATTTATGGCTTAGCTACATGAACGTTTATTTTCGAGGCGCAGCAAATGAAAGTAGCTGATACATATTTCTTTTTTTCTGGATTCCAGTGTCAGCTACTTTCATGACACCCTGACAACCGTCATCCCGCTACTTGTTAGCGGCTGAGATACCGCGAATGAATCGCGGTATGACGGTTCGTGGCGGCGTGACGATAAGCTCGTCATCCCGCTGCTTGTTAGCGGGATCTAGAGATACCGCGGCGGCATGACGTAGGGAAACCGTTTTTTGGGTTAGCTATAACAGTAGTCAGGAAACAATAGCTTAAAAAGAGACTTAGTGTTAAATTTCTAATAGATTACTTATAAAAATAAATCTTATGGAAAGCAGAGCTAAGGCTTGGTTCATTTGGCTGATTAGTAACTTGGTTGTTATATTCAGCAACATGCAGATAATTTATACCTTTATAAGTGTAAATCTCGAAAAGGAACTTGGACTTACAATCGCGCAAGTTGCACTGGCTAATTCAGCATATACTTGGACTTTCGCCATCTTACAATTTTTTAGTGGAGCAACGTTTAATGTTTTTTCCAGTAAAAAAATTTATTTTTTCTCGTTATCAACTATGATCTTGGGGTTTTTTGTCCTTATTAATAGTGACAATTTCTCCCATTTGATTTTGTCTCAAGTGTTGATTGCAACTGGAGCATCATTTGGTTTTATTGGTGCTGCTCACACAAGTAGCATATGTTTTTCCGCTGCCCAATTTGGACTAATGTTTTCACTAGTGCAGACAATTTCAAGCCTTTCTGCTTTGGTAATTCAAATACTGTTCTCTAACTTGCTTGCCGAAGATGCATATTGGAAAAATCTGATTGTATGCATAATACTATTTGGTGTGTTGATATTTGTACTTACGCTTTTTTGTCCAAACACACTTCCAGAAAGCAGCTCAGAAAAGCGCACAATAAAAAGCTCTATGAAGACAGTAATGTGCTCTATATTAACAGTGCTAAAATTAAGAGATATCTGGATAACTTCAGTGGTGGGTGCTATTACTTTTGGAACATTTTTAGCACTTAATACCTTGTGGGCTCCAAGGTTACTGGGCAACTCAGAACTCAATGCAATGGAGTCAGGTATAGCAACTGCAATACTATGGCTTGGTCTTGCAGTTGGTGCTCCAATTGCAGATCGAATCTCAAACTTATTTAAAAATAGGAAACATGTAATTTCTGCTTTTGCTTTATTGCAAGGCGTCTCAATTATTATTTTACTATACAGCCATTTAACAGTCCACGTTGTGTACTTTTGTATGTTAATGTTCGGGTTTTTTGCGGGAGGACATATGCTTAATTTTACTGTCGGCAGCGAGATTGTGAAACGAAAATACATCAGCACATCATCATCCATTATCAATGGATTTATGTTTATTGGCAGTGGAGTTATAGTGTCAATGTTAGCACTTTTTACAGATCATAAAATGGCACTTTTTGCAATATTTGCGATATTGATAGTTGCCGGTATTTTAAATTATGCAACAAAAGAGACATACTCTAAAAAATAAAGTAGCTGAATCTCGAGTCGATTGCTATATTATATTTACGTATTGTAATATTTATCAATAATGGATCACGTTACAACAAAAGACACAACAGTAACTAAGGCAACGATAGCTGGAGATATAAACCAAGAAATAGGATTATCAAAGGAAGACTTTGTTTCGATAATAGATGATATATTGGACGAAATAAAGACAAGCTTGGTAAAGGATGGAATAGTAAAAATATCGTCATTTGGAACATTCTTGGTTAAGAAAAAGAAGGAAAGACCAGGAAATATACCAAATACATCGGAGAAAGTGATGATTCAGGCAAGAAATTCAGTTTCTTTTAGGCCTTCAAAAATTATAAAAAAATCAATCAATAATTAATGAACAAGGAAAAATTATTTTATACGATTGGGGAAGTAGCTGAAGAGCTACATTTGGAACAGCATGTTTTGAGATTTTGGGAAGGTCAATTTCATCAAATTAAGCCTACAAAGCGTAAAGGAAGAAGGCTATATGATCGCAAGTGTATAGAGGCCATAAAGAAAGTAAAATACATGCTATATGATAAAGGATATACAATAAAAGGAGTGCAAAAAGAATTTGGTAATGATATAAAAGTCACAAAGAATTTGTTGCAAGAACTCACCGATTTGAGGGACTATTTAACTAGTAAAATAAATAACGAGGAAAGTAACAAGCAGGCGTGAAACACTACGTCTCGCTAAAATTTTGGAGTTTTGTGAGAGTTTAAAATGTGGCATATAGCCTCATTTCTTATGTTATTAGCAATATTAATAGGCTGTGGCCTGCAAAAACCTGCACCTGTGCTGCTTAAAGGCGAAGAATTTTACGGAAAAAGAGATCTGGAATATACAAGAGAGTACCATTTAATTAGGGAGCCTTCAGTGCAAAAAGAAAGTAGAAAAGCCATCATAAATAGGATATACAAAGATAACAATAATACACAAAATGTGGGGGTAAATTGTAAATTTGTAATGCCAGTTAAAGGTTCAGCTACCTCTTCTGATGAAATGTGTAAGGATGGCATAAAAATTGCTGCTCAAAATGGAACGAACGTAGTTTCCTCTGCACCAGGCAAAGTGATATATGTAGGCAAAGGGCTGAGATGGTATGGGAATTTAATTATAGTGGAACACAAAGATAATTACATGACTGTGTACTCCTATTTAAAAAACATACATGTTGAAATTGGCGATAAAGTAAAGCAAGGTCAAGTAATTGGATCTGCAGGTAAATCAAGCACACAAGATAAAGATCCACAGATGTGTTTCACAATACGACATAATGGCCAAGCGGTTGATCCTTTGATGCATATGAACTGTAATTGAATTTGGATTTATATGAAATATGATTTTAAAAGTGTTGAAAAATTTTATCAAGATAAATGGGATTTTTCTGTAAGCAAGAGTGGTAAACAAGAAAAGTGTTACGTGTTGGAAATGTTTCCATATCCATCTGGTAAAATTCATATGGGACACTTACGTAACTATGCAATAGGGGATGTGATAGCGCGTTACAAGAGAGCTAATGGATTTGAGGTTTTGCATCCAATTGGCTGGGATGCGTTTGGATTACCAGCTGAGAATGCAGCAAGGGATAACAATATTAGCCCCGAAACATGGACAAAAGAGAATATAGATAATATGCGTACACAGTTGAAATCTATAGGTCTTTCTTATAATTGGGAGCGTGAACTCTCCACATGTGAGCCTGATTATTACAAACACGAACAAAAATTTTTCCTGGATTTTTTAAAGCATGGGCTTGCCTATCGAAAAGAATCATGGGTTAACTGGGATCCAGTGGACCAAACAGTGCTTGCAAATGAACAGGTGGTTGATGGAAAAGGATGGCGGTCAGGCGCCGTTGTTGAAAAACGTAAGTTATCCCAGTGGTTTTTAAAGATTACTGATTTCGCTGAAGATTTACTCAAGTGTCTGCAAAGTTTGAAAAATTGGCCAGAAAAAGTCAAAACAATGCAGGAGCGTTGGATAGGAAAATCTGAAGGGGTAACTATAGATTTTGAAATAGTTGGCTTAAATAAGAAATTAAAGATTTTTACAACTTCTCCTCATACTTGGTTTGGAGCTTCTTTTTTTGCGGTAGCAGCAGAACACCCTATTGTGCAGGATCTTAAGGACAAAGAAATACGAGACTTTATCGATGGCATGAAAGCAAAGGAGGAAAATGACGAAAAAATAGGAGTTTACACCGGATTAAACGTCAAGCATCCATTTCTTGATAAGGAATTGCCGCTTTACATAGCGAATTTTGTGTTGATGGAATATGGGGAAGGCGCGATTTTTGGGTGCCCTGCACATGATCAGCGTGATTTTGAATTTGCACAGAAATACGATTTGCCGGTTATTCCTGTTATTTGTGAAAAGGGTGCACAAGCCATAGTGACTCTAGAAGAAGCCTACACTGGCGGCGAAATAATGTGCAACTCTGAATTCTTAAATGGATTGACGGTTAGTGAAGCAAAGGAAGTAATCATTAAAAAGCTCAAAGAAAAAGGGATAGGTGAGAAAACAACAAACTATCGTTTACATGATTGGGGAATTTCGAGACAACGTTATTGGGGATGCCCTATACCTATCATATATTGCAGAGACTGCGGAACTGTTCCAGTACCAGAAAAAGACCTTCCTGTAGTTCTACCAACAGATGTGGAATTTACAAGTGGTGGTAATCCGCTTGATAAACACCCAACTTGGAAGTTCGTTGATTGCCCAAAATGTGGAAAGCAAGCAGAGCGTGAAACTGATACATTCGACACCTTTTTTGAGTCTTCCTGGTATTTTGCTGCATTCTGTAGTGAAGATAAATCAATAGACAAAGATGCATGTAATCGTTTTATGCCTGTTGATTATTATATAGGTGGGATAGAGCATGCAATTCTGCATTTGCTTTACTCACGATTTTTCTGCCGTGCTTTAACCAAATGTGGCTATTTTGATATTAAAGAGCCTTTCTCTACTTTAATCACTCAAGGAATGGTCTGCCATGCAACTTATAAAGACGAAAATGGTAAGTGGCTATTTCCCGCAGAAGCAAAAGAGTTGATTGCACAAGGAGCTAAGGTTCAAGTTGGAAAAGTCGAGAAAATGAGCAAATCGAAAAAGAACACAGTTGATCCAAATTTTATCATAGAAAAGTATGGTGCTGATACTGCCCGCTTGTTTGTGTTGTCTGACACTCCTCCAGAGAAAGATATGGAATGGTCCGATGATGGTGTGGAAGGTTGTTCTCGTTATGTAAATAAATTGTGGCGTATGGTCATGCAGCTTAAGCCTGTGAATATGCACTATGATAACAAAAGTGTTACGGGTGGACTTCTAGAGTACAGAAAAAAAATTCATAAACTCTTACATGGACTTACAGATGACTTGGAAAACTGCAGATTAAACTGTGTAGTGGCAAAATTTCGTGAAATGACGAATTTAATAGCTGAAATAGACGTAGCAGCTGGAAAATCTCTTATTAATGAAGGTATATGCATACTAATCAGAGTAATCGAACCATTTATGCCGCATTTAGCTGAAAGCCTATGGCAAGAAATAGGAGGTCAACCTTGGCCAAAAGCTGATGAATCATTATTAGTTGACGATACGGTAACTATAGCAGTGCAGATCAATGGAAAGTTGCGTGCGACAATCGAAGTGGCAATTAACTTACCTCAAGAAGAATTGAAGAAAATAGCGATAGACTCTGTGTCCAGTAAGATCGATCAAAACAAAGTTCGCACTGTATATGCTGTACCAAATAAGATAGTAAATATAGTTATATAAAAAATCCGTAGCGCATCTTTGACTTCATGGTTATACTCTTTTTAACATGCGATTATATCTTTTTTAATATAAAGGATATATACTTATGCATTATATATTTTTTTGTATGAGGAGTTATATGAAAATGAAAAGATTATGTGCTTTAGCTGTGTTGCTCACTTCATCTCTAGCAGGTACAGCTAATAATAGTGCAAGTAAGTCAGAAGATCAGTATTATGCAGGTTTAAACTTTGGTGCTGGATGGGGTGGTGGCTTAAAAATAAAACCTAGCGTTGTTTTTGGTTATCATCATGACAAAAACTCTAAGTTTGAACTTGAGGTTCTCACTGACATAAGTGATATGTTTGGTAAAGAAGAAAAGAAAATGGGGGCTAGCTTATTAGCAAATTACCGTTATTACCCTAACCTTGATATTGATCCCGTTAAGCTATATGTTAGCGGAGGTTTAGGAGGATACCTACAAGTAATACCTTTTGGCTTTGGTAACAGTGGTACAAGTGAACCTGCAAGCAAAGGTATTGAAGCTGCTGGAGAGAAGGCATCTGTAGTAGATAAAATACTGGGTTCTATTTCCTATAAACTAAAGGTCGGTGTTGATTATGAAATTGCTCCACAGATAGTTGGTACAGTTGGTATTACCGCAGGCGGGCAACTAAGTGGCTTTAAACCACCAGTACAAATACCGGACGCGATTCTAGAAGTAGGAATACGTTATAATTTTTAATGCTGCTACTTAGTTCATAAAGGTAGAGGCAATGTTGAGGATGAAATAAACAGCATTAAAAAAATCTGGAAATATATGAGATACTTTTCGAATATGGTTTTGAACGCTGACTATAGATTAGAAAAATAACAAGAAAAAGGGTAAACATACTGTAATTGCTGTTGAATGATGGAGTCCATTATTTTAGCACGAAGTAACGAATTCAGTAGAATAAGTTCTTCAAAAATAATTTAAACTTTTATTAGTAGGAGCAGTCTCATGGAATATTATAGCGATCTCACTAAAAGAAACTTTTATAAGTATCGTTGATGAGAAAGGAAAAATTGTTAAGGAAGAAGTTGTTGCAAGAGAAAGTAAGGCAATAGCTGAATTTTTTCTTGGTCAAGGCAAAAAATATGAATCCATGGGAATAGAAAGTGGACAGTTGTCAATTGACCTTACCCAGAAAAAGTGGAGAGAAAGTGTGGAATGTTTTTTACAAAAAGAATGATGCATCAAATTGTTCTGGAATGCAATAGTTAATAGTGACGTTGTTTGTTATAAAAAATTTCTATGTATTCAAATATTGCAGTTCTAGTTTGTTGAGCAGAGTGTTGTGAAGTATCAATAAGTATTTCTCTTTTCAATGAGCTAAAGAAGCTTTCTGCAACAGAATTGTCGTAACAACAGCCTTTATTACTCATCTATATTCTTTACAGCTAAGAGATATTGATACCCTTGCGCAGTATATTGTGAACCTTGGTCACTGTGCAGCAGTAGATTTTTAACAGGTTTACGCTTGTTAACGTCCATTAATAAAGAGTCCATAACCAATTGTTTATTTATTGAACTGCTCATTAACTACCATGCGTGAATATAGATCGATTATTGTTGCCAAATATAGCCATCCTTCTTTGGTTTTTATATAAGTAATCCCATACTTTATTTGGTTGATCGACAATAAAGTTTTGGTCTAATATATTGGGAGCTACTGTCCGTTTGTTGTTTCTTAATTTTAAATTTTCTTCTCAATATAGCCTGAATACCATTTTTCTGCATAATACTTTGCACTGTTTTTAAGTTGCAACTTTTACCCAAAGCCTTTAATTCAGCATGAATTTTAGGAGCTCCATATCTACATTTAGAAGCTTGATATATTTTTTGAATATCTGCTAATAACTCTTTATTTGCTGATTCTCTACTGCTTATTTTCCTTGTAGTCCACTTATAGTAGCCACTAGCAGAAAATCCTACATAATTCCTGTACTTTATAGCAGTTACTATATAAAAAAATATTTTACTCTTTTTGACTGGCCAGGGCTTTTTTTAAAATGTCTCTTTCTCTTGTTACTTTTGCTTTGTAAATCAAACCTCTCTTTGTCGTAAGGAGCCATGTTACCTCTACCTGGAAATGCATCTGCTGCCGACTTTTTTTCGTTGTGTTTCTTTATCCATTTTCCTAATAAACCACCCTTTATTCCTAAATCTCTTGCTATTTTTGTAATTGTTTGACCTGCCTTTCTTTGTTCATTTGTCAGCTTAACAGCTTCCAATTTGAATTCTGCTGTATATTCTCTTCTATTTGTCATATTTTGAAAAAACGTTTTATTTTACTCCAAAAACGTCTTAACTTTCTCTCTACTTTTTCTGGGTAAGGTCAGTATGGGAAAAGGTGAAAGATGTACTAAAAAACCCAGAGATGATAAAAAAGGAATACCAACGTAGAGTATTAGAAAATAAAAATGATGAATCATCAGAGAAAAAGTTTGCAAGAAGAGAAAATCAAATAAAAGAAGGTATCGAAAAATTAATGGAAGATTATTATAGTCAAGAAAATGCAGGAGAGAAAGGATATATAAGCGAGGAAGAATTTAAACAGACAATGAGAAAAATGAAAGAACGCTTACAAGGGATAGAAGAAGAGAAAAAAAGGTAGTTGATCAGAAGGCAGTAGAAAAAGGAATAAGTCTTATTATAAATAGCATAAAGAATTTTTATTCTAGTGTAAAATCGAACCTGGAACAGCTAGATTGGCAAACTAAGCGCGGCATTATTAAAGCATTAATAGGACAAATTAACATTGGTTGTGATCAGGTAGAAGTAGGATTTCAGATCGAAGAACCAGCACAGGATGGGGGAATTCTTAATTTGTATCATTGTACTACACATCATAATAAGGGGGTTGGCGAAGGGTGTCAAGTAATTCCGTTCCTTATGGGTAAAAAAAGAGAAACTCTAAGTTGCAGCCGCACAATGTTTCTCTTTTCTGCTGTTGATGATTATTTCGCCTATTGTAACTGCCGCTAGAATAAAGCAATAATATACCTGTGTTAATAAAGAAATAGGTGATACAGAGGCGATGCTACCTGCTAGCAATAGTTGGGAACCATAAGGTAAGATACCTTTTGTAGCACAAGCAAAAACATCTAATAAGTATGCGCTGCGATGTGGCGCAATACTGTGTTTTTGTGCAAGCCTTTTTGCAATGCCACCACTTAGTAAAATAGCAATGGTATTATTGGCAACTAAGGTAGTAAACATAGACACAATTCCTACTATCACAAATTCAGCTTTAGTTTTTGTGATATTGCTTTCATCGATGAGTTTATGCAACGCTTTTTGACCTTGCTTGTACATTATATGGCTCAATCCACCGATAAATAGAGCAAATATCACTATTTCGTTTACTTTTTTGAAACCGTCATACACGTCATGAGGAAATTGAATGATAGCATAGTCAAAAAAAGTTATTCCTAGCACACCAGCAATAATTATGTTTATAGTTATTGTTACTAAAGTGGCGACTTCAAGCAGCCCCATGATTATTAAAGAAATGTAAGGAATAATTTTTATTATAGAATAATAATCTAAATTTGATATAGAAATAATTTTTGTACTATTTGAGGCAACTGCTAGGTAGATGAGTGTTATAATGCTGGCAATAAGTGCAACTTTAGAGTTCATTTTAAGTTTATCTTTTGCTGAAGCTTCCTGTGAAGAAACAGATGCAATGGTGGTATCAGATATCATCGAAAGGTTATCGCCAAACACGGCACCACCTACTACAGTTGCAGTTCCTATTTCGAGACCAAAAGCTCCACTTTTTGCCAGATTAACAGCTATAGGTACCATCAGCGCAACAACTCCCATAGATGTGCCAATTGCAGTTGAAATAAAAGCAGAAGCCAAAAATACTCCAGGCAGCAGTAATCTTGCTGGAAGGAAATTAAGAATTAAATTAGCAACAGTGTCTGCGCTACCGATTGATTGAGTCACCGCAGAAAATGCTCCAGAAAATAAAAAATTAAACACATAGTAAGGGTGTTTTTGTCACCCATGCCCTTGATAACAGTATCGATGTTATGCTGAATTTTATTTGTACCACGTGAGACAGCAAAAAATAGTGCTGGTAATAAGCAGATTACTGGTGAAACCTGATGAAGTGGATTATCAGTTCCGATAAAAGAAAAATAAGCACCACTTCCAAGATACAAGATTAAAAAAATAATCAAGGGGACAAAAGCTATCATTTTGCTGTACCTAAACTTATAACTATAACTAATTAAGTGGTTTTAAGCAAGTTTGGTTTTCACTAGTTCTACAGGAAGTCAATAGCAGAGTTTTAAACTTCATATTTAATCTACTAAATAAATAGCACATGTAGCTTATTGCTTGACAATAGGATCTAATTGTTGTCTAGATTCCAGCATCACGCGCACAACTGTACGAACATTTGTTTGCGAAGAAATGTTATAGCTGGTTTTGCTTCAAACACAAAGATATCATCCGAGTAGCTGAATACTTGGATCCAGAAAATTTTGCTGCGAATAAGCAAATTTGTTTGGTGAGCATAGAAAGTGGAATGTGTAAGCGCAGCCTCAACAGGGTGTCATCCAAGTAGCTGACTACTTGGATCCAGCTGAGTTGGTGAGTATAAAAGTATAGCTAACGCGAGCTCTACGTCACGCCGCCGCATACCGTCATACCGCGATTCATTCGCGGTATCTCTTAGCCGCTAACAAGCAGCGAGATGACGGTTGTCGTTTAGCTATAAATATTAAGAAATTTACCAAATAAAAAAAAGGCAAAAGAAGCCCCGTGGTTGGCTAATTACTTACATTATACTTTCAAGTATGGCGTTTTTTTTATTCTAAACGTTTAATAACCGCGATTCAGTTGCTTTTAAGCCGCAACTAATCTAAATTATAAACATTAAGAAATTTACTAAACAGAAAAAAAGGCAAAAGAAACCCTAGGGTAGCTAGTTATTCACTATCTATTTTTTAAGTTGGCGTTTTTTAATGTTTTAAATAGCGTATTTCAGCTTATATAGGTAGAAACCTAGAAGTTTTATAAAGACATGAGGTGCACATAGTGCAAAAAATTAAACATGAGACGCCAGATACATTAAGTTTTTTATCATTAATCCACTGCAGAGATTGCGAAGATAAATAAATAGCTTCAGTTTCATGATAAGGGGGCTGGCGAAGGGTGTCAAGTAAGTTTTTTCGTTTCTAACGGTTGTTAACGTGCTGCCAAAAACTATGCAAGAAGTCTATTGAAATCGCGTATATCAATCGTTGTAAAATCACACAATTGCTCTGTAGAGCTATGCCCTGTAATAATTACTATACCATTTTGCTCAGAGCGTATTGAGATTAAGTTCAGCACTAATTCACACGTTGCACTATCAAGATTACAAAATGGTTCATCTATCAGCCAAACGTTTGCATTAGAAATCAAGAGGCGAGCAAGCGCAACTCTCCTTTTCCAGCCTGCAGAAAGTTCGCCATATCTAATATTAAGTACAGGTTGCAACTGCAAGCAACAAATAGCTGCCACAATCAATTCTCTAGTATTTCGTATTCCTGCCCAGAATTCTACGTTTTGAGCAACAGTTAAGCTATCTTTACAGGCATTCTTATGGCCTATATAGACCATAGAAGATATATAGGATTTTGGATCATCATATATATCTTTTCCGCAGTGCCTTATATTGCCTGATACCGGCGGTAAAAGTCCAGATAAACTTCTAATTAAGCTGGTTTTACCACTACCATTTGGACCAGTGATTAGAATCTTTGATTTTAGCTCAGCTTTAAAACTGAGATTCTTAAATAGTACCTTATTATTACGAGTGCAGGATAAATTTTCACATTCAAGCATGGATTATCTGCCCTTTCCCTTATGTTTACCTTGAGTTGAAGCCTGAGCTTTTACAAACAGCTCCCAAAATCCTTTCTGTCCGCCTTCTCTATGTATCAATTGTGCAAAACGCTGCATTAAACCATTACCCATCATAACCATCTTTGTCCATTTACCTACCGGTTTTGCTATGTCAACTATTTCTGGATCTTCTTTATAAACTTGCACATCTTTTTGTTTCTCGCGTAGCGTTTCTTGTTGTTTCAGCAACTCTTTTTGCTTATTTTTTTGATATAATTCATTGAATTTTCTGTCTTCTTCCCACTCTTCTTTAAAAACTTTTCTAGGAAATATGATTTTTCTAATGCGATTTTTGTATATTTTTCTCAAAAAGAGAAATACTGCAGCTACAGCAAGTAATGTTACGCTATATAATATGATCTGTGTAAGTGGCATTTCCTGTATCTAATTCATTAAAAATACCCTTGCTATTATACCATAATTATAGAAATTGTGCAATTTTTTTGCGGGTAAAGACAATATAAAAGCAGTACTGCTCTATTTCGAAAATTGCGCAAATATCTGACGAACGGGCTTGTATGTAATAAGGTTTATTTCTATACTTCTTAAAGAATTTAGAAGTAAAACAAATATGAACTGCTATAAAACTCATACGTGCAATGAACTGAGGAAGAACGACGTAGAAAAGGAAGTTACCCTTTCTGGATGGTTATATCGTAAGCGCGACCATGGTAACCTAATTTTTGTTGATTTAAGGGACTTCTACGGAATCACTCAGCTAGTATTTAATAATGACAAAGACTTTTTTGATGAGATATCAAATTTAAAATTGGAGAGTGTAATTACTGTTACAGGAATAGTTGAAGCTAGAACTGAAGATACGGTAAACAGCTCTATTTCTACCGGAGAAATCGAGGTGATAGTCAACAATTTGCGCGTTGAGTCGGAAGTTGAGTTCCACTTTGATGAAGAAATAGCAAAAGAAGAAAGAAGTATATTGGCAAGCATTACCGGCGAGCAAGAATACCCAGAAAACATGAGATTTAAATATCGATTTCTTGACTTAAGACGTGAAAAAGTCCGCAACAATATTATTTTGCGCTCACAAATTATTGCAGAGCTCCGCAAGCTCATGATAGAGCGAGGATTTTTAGAGATTCAAACTCCAATACTCACTGCTTCCTCTCCTGAAGGAGCACGCGACTACCTAGTGCCAAGCAGGCTAAATCCTGGCAAGTTCTATGCATTGCCACAAGCTCCGCAGATTTTCAAACAGTTGCTCATGGTTTCAGGGTTTGATAAATATTTCCAAATTGCACCATGTTTTCGTGATGAAGACGCAAGGGCTGACCGTTCTCCGGGAGAGTTTTATCAGCTAGATCTTGAAATGTCTTTTGTGACTCAAGAGGACATATTTGACGTTATTGAATCTGCTTTATATAAAGTGTTCGCCAAATTTTCTCGCAAGTCTGTCGATAAAGATTTTCCACGCATTACATACAAAGAGGCAATGCTTAAGTATGGTTCTGACAAGCCAGATTTGCGTAATCCACTATTAATCAGCGATGTTACAGAAATTTTTCGTGATTCAGGGTTCAATATTTTCAAAAGCAATATTGAGCGTGGTATGGTAGTGAGAGCCATCCCTGCACCTAAAACAGCAGAGGAACCACGCAGCTTCTTTGATAAAAAGATAGAACATGCGCAAAAAGAATTCGGTGCTAAGGGTCTTGGATATATAACGTTTGATAAAGATGGAACTGCGAAAGGCCCAATTGCTAAATTTCTTGATGAAAATAGGCTAAACCACATAAGAGAAGCAACAAACATAGAGCCAGGAGATAGTGTATTTTTTGCTTCTGACAAAGAGAATGAGGCGGCAAACATTGCAGGAAAAGTACGCACTCTTTTAGGGTCAGAACTCAGTCTTATAGATGATAATATCTTCAAGTTTTGTTGGATCATTGATTTTCCATATTTTGTATATGACGATAAAAGTAAAAAAATAGATTTCTTTCATAACCCATTCTCCATGCCACACGGTGGTCTGAAAGATTTAGAGGACAAAAATCCACTGGATATCCTTGCTTACCAATATGATCTTGTTTGCAATGGAATAGAACTGTCAAGTGGGGCGATTCGTAATAACAAACTGGATATCATGTATAAAGCTTTTGCCATTGCAGGTTATAGCCGGGGAGAAGTTGATACAAGATTCGGTGCACTTGTACGTGCATTCAGATTTGGTGTTCCTCCTCATGGTGGAATAGCACCAGGAGTTGATAGAATAGTTATGCTGCTTGCTGATGAGCCAAATATTCGTGAAGTAATCTGTTTTCCTATGAACCAGCAAGGTGAAGATGTTCTAATGGGTGCTCCTTCCAAGGTGGAGGATAAGCATTTACGTGAATTATCCTTGAAGGTTATTGAATGAAAAATTTTATAGCAAGGAGCACCGGTTAATGATATATTAGGTTATGTTAAATTGAAAGACCATGAATAATATCCGAAAAGCAATACTATCGGGCATGATCTGTAACATGATTGTGTGGTATGAACTCACTCTTTTTGGAGTATTAACAGATACAATCATCAACGTTTTTTTCCCATCAGAAGATCATTATTTGAGTACACTCAAATTCCTTGGTGTTTTTGCAATTGGTTTTGCGTTTAGACCAATTGGTGCAGTAATTTTTGGTTATATGGGAGATAAGTATGGCAGAAGAAAGACTTTACTTACTTCAGTAATATTAATTTCAATATCATCCACAATTATGGGAATTATACCTGGGTATAAAGAAATAGGGTTGCTTTCACCTGTATTGCTTGTGTTTTGTAGAATAGTGCAAGGAATAACTGCAGGAGGTGAAACAAGCATTAATACAGCATTTACGATAGAGCATTCAAAAAATAAAAAAAATCTAGGTTTCTTAGGAAGTATGAAGCCCTTTAGCGGAGCCCTTGGAACGCTCTTATGCATAACAATGATATTTATCTGCAAAAGAGTTACAGGTGAGAACTATGAAATATGGGGATGGAAGTTGCTTTTTTATTTTTGCTTTTTTTTGGGGACAATAGGTTTTTTAACTAGGTACATATTAAAAGAAAGCTTAGCATATAAAACTAATAAGTACGCTAATAATTTAGCACATTCACCATTGTTAGAACTAGTAAGAAACTATAAAAGACCGCTTATTATTTCAATCAATCTGGGAATTGCTCAGAATGCAATTGTCTACGCAGCAATAATGTTTTATAATATATCAATAAAAGAGCTAGTTATTTTATCTATTAGTGTTAAAGATTTAATGAGGATAGTAATACAGGTTGTATTTGCAGCATCTGCGGTACTTTTTGCAATTTTATCTGATAAAGTTGGAAGAAAACGCGTAATGATTCCTGTACTGATCATGCTATCTCTGATTGGTACATGTGTATTACCATTATTATCTTCCGTTAACCACTATGTCGTAATAATAACTTACTTATTGATTACTATACCAGTAGGTGCATCTTTTGGAATATATGGTTCTGTTATTTGTGAACTGTTTCCAACAAAAGTAAGATGCACTGGCGTAAGCTTAGCAAATAATATATCTGCAGGAATTTTTGGTGGCCTTTCTCCATACATATGCATGTGGCTTATAGAAAAAACCGAAACAAAACTTGCAGCAGGCATTTATCTTACTGCCTGCACATTAATTAGCCTAATATCTGTGCTTCAAATTAAAGCCAAAGACAGAAAAGTTGATTGGTGAAATCGTTTCAGTCGAAAAATAGCGCTTCAATGGATTTTTCGATGTGTTTAGTGATAGGAGCGGTGATAGTGATTTCTTTATTGTTTGGCAGTTTTAAAGATAAAGAATGCGAATGAAGGTGAATTTTATTTGCTATCCCATCAATAAAGGCTTTTTTACCACCATATTTACCGTCACCAAGAATAGGGCAATTTATATGAGCTAAATGTGCACGTAACTGATGGGTTCTGCCGGTAATTGGTTGTAATTTTAAATAAGCAACATTGTGTTTGGATTTTGCTATAATTGAAAAATGCGTAGTGGCATTCTGAGGTGAATTTTCATCAACGACCACTTTTTCTTGACCTGAAACATATTTTTTCACCAATGGATAGTCTATTGTTCCACTATCCTTGCTCGGTATGCCAGAAGTTAATGCTAAATAAGTTTTTTTTACTCTTCGTCCTTTAAATTCTTCCATAAGGTATCTGGCAACATTAGCGTTGCGTGCGAATATTATCACTCCACTCGTATCTCTATCTAGCCTATGGACAATTTTAAATGTTTCTCCCTCTCTTATTTGGTCAAGCAAATCACTCATGCTAATCTTTACTTTTACGCCACCTTGAACGATGACCCCTGCGGGTTTGTTTATAGCTAGTATATATTCGTCTTCATATAATATGTTCTCTCTTAGTAGATTCACTAACTTTTCATTATATTTGCGATCAGAATTAGCGTTTTCAATATAATTCAAGTGCTTCAGCGTTATAGTTTGCCCAGAATTTACTCTATCACTGGACTTTGCTTTGCAATCATCAACTTTGATTAATCCTTTCCTTAAAGATTTTTCAATTACAGATTGCTTTAGATCAGGAAAGATTCTTCTGATGTACCTATCCAGCCTAACGTTATCGTCTTCTATTAATATGGTTTTTATACTTTGTAGCATTCCATTATTTATAATGAATATCTAGTGAAATGTCAATTATTGGTGTCATTCCAGTGTCAAGCACTGGAATGACACCGAAGGGGTTACTGCCGTCATAAAGGAACCAGTGTCAGCTACTCGGATGACAGGAGAAGGAGACTACTGAGATGACAGCTAGCCTGACAACCGCCATCCCGCTGCTTGTTAGCGGGATCTAGAGATACCGCGAATGAATCGCGGTATGACGGTTCGCGGCGGCATGACGTAGAGCTTGCGTTAGCTATACTTTTATACTCACCAACTCAGCTGGATCCAAGTAGTCAGAGCACTGGGATGACAAAAAAAGGAGGGCACTTGGATGACGGGAGAAGGAGCTATTTGGATGACATCGTTTACTATACAATGTTTGTACAGTTCTGGATAAAAAAATTAGCTAACAAATTTATAAACATCAGTATACAGCTCATCAACGCTTGGTTCTTTACTATTTTTGGCAAAATCTTCCGACTTTTTTACTAAATCACGTATTTCCTTATCAATTACTTTGCACTCTTCTTCTGAAGCCATTTTATTATCTGTCATGTATTTCTTTAAAGTGCTTATAGGGTCATGATTTTGCTTCATATCTTCAACTTCTTCTTTTAAGCGATAAGTAGCAGGATCTGACATTGAGTGACCGCGATATCGATATGTCTTCATTTCAAGCAGGATAGGCCCTTTTCCGCTGCGTGTGTGTTCCGCTGCTTCGCTTGTAGCCTCATAAACAGAGAAAAAATCCATTCCATCAACTTGTTTTCCAGGAATACCAAAACTTTCTCCTCTTTTATATAACTCTGTTACTAAAGTTGACCTTTGCACGGAGGTTCCCATTGCGTATTCATTATTTTCTATGATGTAAACCACAGGCAACTCCCACAAAGATGCCATATTAAACGATTCATATACTTGTCCTTGATTTGCAGCACCGTCGCCAAAATATGTAAATACCACATTATCTTTTTTCTTATATTTATTAGCAAATGCTATTCCTGTGCCAATTGGAACTTGTGCTCCCACTATTCCATGCCCGCCGAAGAATTTTTTTTCAACGTCAAATACGTGCATCGAACCACCTTTACCTTTCGAGCATCCTGTTTCTTTGCCGGTAAGCTCTGCCATTACAACATTTGGATCAGAATCACATGCGAGCATTAAGCCATGGTCTCTATAACTTGTGATAAAAGCGTCACCTAATTTTGATGCAGCTTGAGTTCCAACTGCAACTGCTTCTTGTCCTATTGATAGGTGACAGAACCCGCCTATTAATCCCATCCCATATAATTGTCCTGCTTTTTCCTCAAATCTGCGTATGAGTAGCATTTTCCTGTAGAATCCAATTATCTGTTCTTTAGTGAAATTTTCTGCTTTCATATCGATTTCTTTTTCATTAAACTAACACAATACCAGGAATTTTAAATTTTTGCTAATGAACTATTACCACTGGCTTGAGGCTTTTCACGTTATCTCTGTTATCATGTGGATGGCAGGTATGCTTTATTTACCCAGGCTTTATGTCTACCATGCAACTGTAAAACCGGGATCGGAAAATGATAGCTTGCTTCAAACAATGGAAAAGAGGCTACTTAGATATATCATAAACCCTGCAATGCTTTTCTCACTTGGTCTTGGAATTACACTAATGGTTATTAGGGAAGAATATCGTGAAGGATGGTTTCATGTAAAAGCATTTGCAATACTTTTGATGTTAATTATTCATATGCTACTTGCAAAATATAGGAAAAATTTTGCAATGGGTTCGAATAAGAAGTCACATATTTATTTTCGCGTTTTAAATGAAGCAGTTACAGTATTGATAATAGTTATAGTTATTATGGTTGTTGTAAAACCTTTTTGACTGACCTTACCCAAAAAAAGCAGAAAGCTCGTATCTGTTCAGATGCATGGCTAATGTACAATACTGAAATAAAAATTCCAGTGCTCCCTTTCTTGTCATTCCAGTGCTTGACACTGGGATCCAGCTTTCTTTACAAATTCACCAAAAGTGCTTCATTCTATAACGCAAAACCCATACTCACCAAACTCAATGCATTACTTGCAATTAAGTTTCCTGGATGCCAGTGTCAAGCTACTCGGATGACACCATTCTTTTTCCTGGATCCCAGTGTCAAGCACTGGGATGACAAGAAGAGGGCACTGCCCTCTTGGATGGAAGCCAGTGTTAGCTACTTTCATGACACCCTGACAACCGTCATCCCGCTACTTGTTAGCGGGATCTAGAGATACCGTGATGGTATGACGTAGGGGTTGCCGAGAACTTGTCATCCAAGTGCTTGACACTGAGATCCAGTTTTTCGTATAATTTTGTCAAAATCTATTGTGCTAGCAAGTTCACTAGCGTCACGCGCTGGTCTGTTAGACATTTACGTGTAGGGTGAAGAAATTTTGAAAAAGACATACCAAATATGAAAGGCCTATATATTAAAACTTACGGCTGTCAGATGAACGTTTATGACTCCGTTTTAATGGAAAATGTAATTAAACCTTTGGGGTTCAACGTTGTTAGTGATGCAGGGAAAGCCGATTTAGTGATACTGAATACTTGTCACATTAGAGAGAAGGCAGCAGAAAAACTTTACTCAGAGCTTGAGAAGATTCATTCGTTACGAAAAGAAATGACTATAGTGGTGGCTGGGTGTGTAGCGCAAGCAGAGGGAGAAGAAGTGTTCAGAAGGGCTCCTTTTGTTGATATTGTTGTTGGTCCGCAGAGTATCGCTACCTTACCGGAGCTGATAGTCAAAGCAAGCAGAAGTAAAGGTCATGTAATAAACACTGATTTTCCTGAAGTTGCAAAGTTTAATAAATTGCCAGATGAATGCTATGGCAATAGCCAGGGGTCTTCTGCGTTTCTTGCCATACAAGAGGGTTGTGATAAATTTTGTACGTTTTGTGTAGTGCCCTATACTCGTGGAGCTGAGTATTCACGGCCAGTGAATGAAATATTTCGTGAAGCATTGAAATTAGTTGCAAATGGGGCAAATGAGATCAATTTGCTTGGTCAGAACGTCAATGCTTACCATGGGGAGTGCGAAGGGGAAGTGTGGGATTTAGGAAAATTAATTAGTCATATTGCTAAAATTGAAAAGCTAGAGAGGATTCGTTATACAACTTCTCATCCAAGAGATATGCATGAATCTCTCTACTTGGCACATGCGGAAGAGCCAAAGCTCATGCCGTTTGTTCACCTGCCTGTGCAGTCTGGTTCGAATAAAATATTGCACGCGATGAACAGGAAACACACTGCAGAGGAGTATTTGGAAATAATAGACAGATTTCGCAAATTGAAACCTGAAATCGAATTTTCTTCTGATTTTATTGTTGGTTTTCCTGGAGAAACCGAAAAAGATTTTGAAGAAACTATGAAATTAGTAGAAAAAGTTAGATATGCTCAGGCTTATAGTTTTAAATACAGCCCAAGACCAGGCACACCGGGAGCGGAAAGAAAAGATCAAGTACCAGAAGAGGTTAAAACAGAGCGCCTTCTTCGTTTACAGAAATTAATTAGTAAGCAACAACTTGAGTTTAACCAGAGTATGGTAGGTAAAACTATACCTGTTCTATTTAGCGATAAAAAAGGTAAACACCAAAACCAAATTATTGGTAAAAGCCCATATATGCAATCAGTGTGCATTGATGATTCTGAAGATAAATACAGGGACAAAATAGTAAATGTGAAAGTGTTGGAAGCTCGGCAGAGTAGTTTGCTGGGGTGTGCATTTCACTGATTTTAAGCAGCGTTAAATATAAATCTTAAGCAAAGAGTATTGAAAAAATGCAATCATAATCTTTTTCAAAAGTTACAAAGTTTAATTGCTACCTCTGCTGAACGGGTACCTTAAACCTACAAATTTGAGCTTACCTATATCAATTTTTTGTACAAGATGAGTTAGTAACAACTTTATGTATAAAATTGAAGAAGAATAAAAATACAATAACGAGCATTAAATTAAATATTCCCACCTTTAAAAAACCCTCTTTATATATTTCTAAAGATTCTAAATAATTTATTTTACCATTTACTGAAGGAACTGACATAAATTTTGATATTGCAACTCCGGCTAGGTTAGAAAACGCTAATGACAGCATTACTATACCCATCACTACTCCTCTAAGGTTTTTGGGGGCTAGTGTAGTTGCTTGTTCTTGGACTAATGGAGCAATACATAATTCTCCCAGTCCCATAAAGGAGATAGCAATTATTAAATATAAGTATTCTACTTTACCTTCAATGTTAGAGTTTAAACATCCTATGTACAGTGTGAAAAAACACATAGCCATTGTCAGAAGGCCAAGGGTAAACATGGAAGTTGCATATTTTTGCTTAAACTTCATGTATGTTCCAAAAAGAAAGCCAAATATTATAATTGACAAAGGATTTATGGCTTGAGAAACTGAAGCTGGGATTGTTATACCTAATACATTGTTAATAACGTTTCTTTCGGTGAATAAGTTAACCAAAGAGCCAAGCTGCATTTCTAAAGCAAAAAAACACAAGAAAAATACCACAAGAATAGATAATGCCACTAATTTTCGTCTTTGTTCTGCTGATAATTTAGATATTATATAAATAAATATGCCCAGAGCTGTTATTCCAATAAATATGAGCATATTAGTAAAAAATTCACTATGTATAAGCATTTTAGCAATTATTGATGATGACAAAAAGCTTCCTATCAATACTATACCAAAAATTTTAATCCCTAATATGCGCTTATTCATAAGCTCTGGATAAGGAGAAAGGCCGCTATCTCCTAAAAGATTCTGAAATTTGAGAAAAAAGATTAGCCCTATAGACATCCCAATACCAGCTAAACCAAAGCCGTAGTGCCAGCCAAACAAGTGGGCTACATAACCACATGAAATAGAAGCCAATATTGCTCCAATATTCACACCTACGTAAAATAAAGTAAAGCCTCTGCTACGTTCAGGATCGTCTTTGCCATAGCATGAACTAAGTAAGTTAGTTACGTTCCCTTTAAACATACCAGTACCTATGGCTATTAGAGATAAACCTAAATATAATAAACCTGGTTCAAACTTAACCAATGACATGCAAGCATGACCTGCTATCATCACTATCCCTCCAAGCAACACCATGTTGCGGAATCCCATCAACTTATCAGCTAAAAAACCTCCAAGTATTGGTATAGCATAACCTGTTGCAGCAAATAATGAGTAAATAGTAAAGGCCCTCTCATCAGTGAAACCTAAGTGAGAAGTCAAAAATAGGACCAAAAGTGCCCTCATTCCATAGTAAGAGAAACGTTCCCACATTTCAACAAAGCACAACATTTTTAAAAATTGTGGAAACTTATCTGTCTTCTGATCCATAAAATACCCCTAAAGCTTGGGTTAATGTTAAGTAAAACAATAAAAACTGCAAGTAAAACTTAAAAAAAGGTATTGGAAGCTCGGCAGAATAGTTTGTTGGGGTGTGAGCTACGGAAATATTTTTGAATTTGTAATTTTTCAGAAAGCCCTATATTCTTTAGTTTTACATAGCGAACATGAAGTCAAAGCATTATCCTGATACAGTAAGTAGTCCTGATTTTTCATCGTTAGAAAAGGAAATCATAAAATTTTGGCAGGAAAACAAAGTTTTTGAGCGGTCAGTTGAAGAACGTTCCAAGGATAATTGTTTTGTCTTTTACGATGGGCCTCCGTTTGCAAATGGACTTCCGCATTATGGACATTTACTCACTGGTTTCATCAAAGACGCATTTGCAAGATATCAAACTATGCTTCAAAAAAGGGTTGAACGTAGATTTGGCTGGGATTGCCATGGATTACCGGCTGAGATGGGAGCAGAAAAGGAACTTGGAATATCTGGCAGAACTGAGGTAGAGAAGTTTGGTATTGATAAATTTAACGATCATTGCCGTACTTCTGTGATGAAATTTTCATCAGAGTGGGAGAAGTATGTAAATAGGCAAGCAAGGTGGGTAGACTTTCACAATGACTATAAGACTATGGATAAATTATTCATGGAGTCGGTCATGTGGGCATTCAAGCAGCTTTATGATAAGGGTCTGGTGTATGAATCAATGCGCGTTGTACCATATAGCTGGGCATGCGAAACTCCATTATCTAATTTCGAAACAAGGCTTGATAACGCGTATAGAGAAAAAGTTAGCAAAGCTGTAACTGTTGCATTTGAGCTTTTAGAAAACCCACAGCAATTTAAAAGTGTTAAACGAAAGTGTAAATTACTTGCTTGGACTACAACTCCTTGGACGTTGCCGAGCAACTTGGCTTTGGCGATAGGGAAAGATATTGAGTATTGTGCAGTTTCAGTTCACTCCTTGATGTCATTCCAGCGCGTGACGCTGGAATCTATTTCTGGATCCCAGTGTCGAAGCACTGGGATGACAGAAGTTAATGAAAGGAGTTCAGTGAACAGTGAAATTTATATTTTTGCTGAAAGCTACCTAGAGAAATTTATCAGCCACTCTGAACAAAACAATATTCCATATGAAAACTGCAATATAAAACTTAAAGCGAATGATCTTGCAGGTCTTCCTTATAAACCACTA
Organism: Wolbachia endosymbiont (group A) of Yponomeuta plumbellus; assembly: GCF_947251575.1. Classification (NCBI taxonomy): domain Bacteria; kingdom Pseudomonadati; phylum Pseudomonadota; class Alphaproteobacteria; order Rickettsiales; family Anaplasmataceae; genus Wolbachia; species Wolbachia endosymbiont (group A) of Yponomeuta plumbellus. The sequence goes on from NZ_OX366353.1 coordinate 375,410, forward strand.
TTTGATTACTTTAAAGATACGAAAAATGCATTCCGCGTTTTCATCGCTGATTATGTGACAGAAGAAGATGGTACTGGCGTTGTGCATACTGCTCCTGGATTTGGTGAGGAAGATTTTTACCTTTGCCAAAGCCATGATATTCCAGTTATTTGTCCAATTGATAACAGTGGAAAATTTACTGCTGAAGTTTCAGATTTGGCAGGGGTTCATGTTTTTGATACCAATGATACAGTAATAAAAAAATTAAAAGAGCAAGGGAATTGGTTTAAAACTGAGCAATATATTCACAATTATCCACACTGCTGGAGAACTGACACTCCTTTGATCTATCGCACTATGCCTTCTTGGTATGTTGCAGTTACAAAATTCAAAAGCAGAATGGTAGAGCTAAATAAGAGAGTTAATTGGATACCAAACCACATTAGAGATGGTCAATTTGGAAAATGGCTTGAAGGGGCACACGACTGGTCAATTTCACGCAATCGATTCTGGGGTACGCCAATCCCTGTATGGAAATCAGATGATGCGAGATATCCAAGAGTAGATGTATATGGTTCAATAGAAGAACTGGAGAGAGATTTTAATGTTAAAATAGACGACTTGCACAGACCATTTATCGATACTTTAACAAGACCAAATCCTGATGATCCAACAGGAAAATCAGTTATGCGCCGTGTACCTGACGTGTTTGACTGCTGGTTTGAATCTGGCTCGATGCCATTTGCGCAAATCCACTATCCGTTTGAAAATAAGGAGTGGTTTGAATCTGCGGATTTTATCACTGAATACATAGCGCAAACCAGGGGGTGGTTTTATACGCTCTTTGTATTGTCCACTGCTTTGTTTGATAGGGAACCATTTAAGAACTGCATATGCCACGGTGTTGTTTTGGATGTAAAAGGGCAAAAATTGTCCAAACGTTTGAATAACTATGCAGATCCAATGGAGGTTTTTGATAGATACGGTTCTGATGCACTGCGTTTTCTTATGCTTTCTGGATCTATTGTTTGTGGTGGTAATTTGCTACTCGATAAAGAAGGAAACTCAATACGAGATGTTCTGAAAAACGTAATAAAACCTATTTGGAATAGCTATCACTTTTTTACCATGTATGCAAATGCAGATGGGATTAAAGCTGAAGTTTGTAAGGATTATCAAAGCACTATTGATCGTTACATGATTTCCAAGTGTTTTGAAGCTGTAGAAGGTATCCAAGCTTCTATGAACAACTATAACTCCCAAGAGGCTTGCAAAATTTTAATGAACTTTTTTGAAGTGCTAAATAATTGGTATATTCGTCGCAGTCGCGAGCGTTTTTGGAAAAGTGATTTGGATCAGGATAAAACTGATGCTTATAATGTTCTATATACGGTTTTTTATTACATACTAAGAGCTGCAGCTCCTTTGTTGCCACTTATAACAGAGAATATATGGCAAGGGCTTAAGTATGAAGAAACATCTGTTCATTTGGCTAATTTTCCACAATTAGAGAAGTTTGATAGTCAGCTCATTGCCAAGATGGATTTGGTGAGAGAGATATGCAACTCTGCACTCTCTATTAGAAACACTTTTAACATACGTATCAGACAGCCACTTGGCAGTATGATCATTTATCATCAGTCTTCCTGTAGTTTTCTTGAAGGTGAGCCGTTTTCTGTCATCCCAGAGTTCTCTCCTGTCATCCGAGTAGCTGACACTGGGATCCAGAAAGAAAAAAGTGCTGGAATGACACCAAGCATGAATGAATATCAAGAGATGATAAAAGATGAGGTAAATGTAAAAAAACTGGAGTTAGTAAACAGACTTGAAGATATTGCATCACTAGAGTTAAAGCTAAGTTTTCCGCTGCTTGGAAAGAGAATACCAGATAAAATTAAGAAACTAGTTCAATATGTCAAAGAGGGAAAATGGAAGCAAGTTGAAAATGAGCAAGTTTTTTTAGGTAATGAGTCAGAAAATTACATCATAGAAAAAGGCGAATATGAACTATTGTTAAAAGCAAATAGTGGATATTCTGCTGTGTTTGATAACAACAAAGGAGTTGTCATTCTAAATACTGAACTAAATGATGAATTAATTCTAGAAGGGTTAGCGAGAGATGTCGTGAGGCTCATTCAAGAAACCAGAAAACAAGCTGATTTTCATATATCAGATAGAATCAGAGTAATAATCAAAACAGAAGAAGAGAAAATTAAGGAAGCAATAAATACGTGGTTTGAATATATAAAAGAGCAGACCCTTGCCTTATCTTTGGACATTAATACAGAAATTGGAACTAACTTCTATTCTAAGGAATATCAGGATTTAAGTGTTGGTATTAGGTTAAATTATTAGTAGTTGAAAGTTGTCATTGTTTATGCTATACTTAGGTTACTTGAGGTAAGGTTATAATATGAATAAGGCTGTTGCAGATGATTATGAAAAAGTTGTTGATTTGAATAACAATAGTGATGATTTAGGTAAAGTAGAATCTGTTGCTACTTTGGAGGAGGAAGAAGAATTTTTTGATGCTGTGGAAGAACAAGAGCCGTTAGCTAATTTTAACGTTCCACTCAGTATATTTCATTATAAAGATTATAACTCTGATTTTTTTACTTCTTGGTATAATATATCAAGTAGAATATTTAAAGAGGTAAATCGAGCTTGCCCGGAGAAGAAAGTATTAAATTTAGCTCTATCAGTTTTAATGTTTCCTTATATAGTTTTCACTGCGTTAGGATTAGCCGTATATAATAAATTAAAAACAAATGATAAGACACAAATCAGTTCAGAGGAGAATAAAACAAAAAAAAGTGAAGTAAGTGAAAGTACAGCAAAAAGATTGGCATATGGTGTTCTTGCTGCAATAGTGATTCTTGTTAATATCGCTGTGCTTGCAGCATTACTTATTCCTGCAACACTCGCTTTGGCTACTTTTTATCTTTTAAATAAAAAATTATCTCATTTTTTGATTGCTGCTATTAAAATAAGTAATGGGTTATGTCAAAATGAACACCAAAATATTGAGGTGTCTTTTCATGAGATAGAGGCTATTGAAGCAGACATTAAGTGGAATATGGAAGTTAAGTTTCCACCGCAATTTAAACAACTAGTTAGAGATTTATACGAAGATAAAGATGGTAGTTGGTTTAATGTTGCACGTGATTCAGAACATAATACCATACTGAAATTATCAGCTAATATCCACTTAAAAAATGGTCTTAAGCCTTTACGTAATGAGATCAAGAATGTGCTTGCAACTTCTATTCAAGAATTTGCGAAGACTATGGAAGAACTGATAAAACTAGAAAAGAAAGAGATTACATATGATAAATTGAAGGAATTGTTGGACGAATTCAGGTTAAAAGTGGTAAGTAGCATAGATTTTAAGTTGACAACTCACTTAATATACAACGCCTATCAAGTTGCCTTTATACAAGCAATTAAGTTTCAGCGAGATAGACGGGGAGAAGATTTTTCGCTGGAAGATGAGATAAAAAATTCTTTAGTGAGACAGGAATTAGAGAGCCAAGGTAAGGAATTACCAAGTAGAAAAGAGATTATAATAGAAGATTTGAAAAACGCAGGAATGGAAGTAGAAGACTCAAAAGATGATGAATTTTCTGTACATGAGGCGGAATGGAAAAAGCTTATAAAGGAAGGCGAAATAGTTAAAAGGACAGTAATTGATATTTATAAAAATAAGCATCTCCAAGCAACAGAGAAAGCCTTAGGTAATGCGAAAGAAGAAATTGAACGTTTAAGAGGAATAGGTCAAACAAGGTGTAACAATATATATAAGAAATTAAAAGAAATACATGAAAACAGTAGCTTAACAAATGACACCTTAAAAAGGGGGTTAGAAGACCTTTTTAAATTCGAATATCATGATCAAGAGATTGAGCGCAGGCTGATAAAATCAGTAATGAAAAAAGTTCAAGGTAAGTTAAGTCAATCAGATATACCGGATAAGGAGAAGCAAAGCCTAAGGAAGCAGCTTGAAGATTTAGAAAAAAAAGTAAAGGTTCCATCGGATAAGGAAGCTTCAGCTAAAATAAATGACTTTATAGAAAAGATGTATTTAGAAATAAAAAAATATAAAGTGCAAAGGTTACTTCGAGAACAAAAAAAGGGTGTTTTACGTTTATGCAAGAAATTAAGAAAATATGGTGAATCAGGTCTAGCAGAAATAATTGAAGCTTTTCGCGTGCAAGATGAAGGACATTTAGAAAAATCTACATTAGAACAAACACTCAAAGATCAAAATAAGCGTTTACAAGCTGAACAAAATAACAGGGAAAAAGGGCATCCGGGTACAAGATCAATAGAAGTGCTCTTAAAAAGGAATGAAGAAATTCTGAAAGCATTAAAACAGTTAGAATTAGGCAAAAAAGAATTATTGATAAATGAAGAAACAAAAAATGATTATAAAGAAGAACTAACGTCTCGTGAAAAAATAAAATTTGCAGTAATAGAAGATGATTTACTGAAGGTATTCAAGCTTGAAACTTTTGATGAAAAAGAAATCAAGAAGTTATTAGAAAGAGCAGAACTGGAGTACTGTTTAGCAGAAAAACGCATCAAATATCCTGTAATTAAAACAAAAGATAATATCAAACATTTTAGTCAAAATTTATTGTCTCCTTTGATAGACAATTTGACAAAAAATATAATAAATAATATACCAGGAAATAGTGAAGGTTGTATACAGAAAGTTAAGAACTGGAGTAAAGTTATGTTTGGTGCAATAAAGATTGGAGCATCAAATGCTTATAAAGAGACTACAGAGAGAAAAGCGTTAAATGTGGCACATAATACTTATAAAGAAGGAGAGACATTTCTTCAATGTTTTCAGTCAAATTATGAAGGTATTGGAGCCTTTTTAGGTAATTTATTTTCTGATGATAGGGTAACATTTAAAAATGATGTGTGGCCTAAAATAGAAGAGCATTTGCATGGAATGTGGGATAGATTTTTCAAGGATATTGAATTCAATATTGGAAATAAATTGGATGAAGTAAGTGTGACACAGCAACGGCAGGAAACTATGATTGTGACTCAACGATAAGTTCTCAAAGTTCCTCCGGTATTTTCACATACTAAATTAACTATAGCACTTGATTCTTTTTGGATCTCTTTTTCAGTTAAAGTGTGGATTGGAGAGCAAAAAGTAACTGACAACGCTATAGACATCTTATTCGGTTCTATATTATTTCCATGGTATACATCGAATATCAAAACTTCTGTGATGAGCTCTGAGCTTTTTTTTATCACATTGATTATGTTACCTACTTCCACATCCTTATTTACTATAAATGCAAAATCACGTTTTACACTTTGGTATTTATAATCGATAAATTTCTTTCTACTTACAGGTAAATTTTCAATATTTTCTAGTATTACCTCAAAACCTACAACTTTTTGCTTGATATCAAAAAGATCTAATATATTAGGATGCAACTCTCCAAAATAACCTGCTACTTTATTCTTAAAAGAGAGAGTGCCTGACTTTCCTGGGTGGTAATGTTCTTTTTCTGCTTTCTCTATCGTTAAATTATCACAATTAACGTTAAAAAACTCCAAAGCTGCTATGCAATCAGCCTTTGCGTCAAAAACATCTACTTTCCTATCAGTATTATAATGGTTTCGCGGTAAATTATTTCCTGACCTAATTCCACTTAAAACATACTTAGACTGAGCTTCACCATCGTAAATCGGCCCGATTTCGAAGATTGCAAGATCAGATATTCCATGGGCAATATTATCAGCAGTAACTTGCAATAAATTTGGCATAATACTTGGTCTCATTATATTAAAGCTATTGTTAAACGGATTATCGATGATAAATAACTTATTCGAGTAACCAAATTTTTCAGCTGTTGATTCACTCATAAACGACCAGGTTAGCACTTCATGAAACCCTCTGTTTGTCATCAAAATACGCAAATTGTCGTATGTACTATCTACTTCTTCAACATTATTTGGTAGTGGTTCTTCTTTTATTTTGTCATAGCCGTATATCCTTGTTACTTCTTCGATTAGGTCAGCCGGTATTGTCACGTCCGGTCTCCAGCTTGGTACTTGTACATTCCAATTGCCTTCGGTTTTTTTATCAATACTAAACCCTAGTTTCGTTAAGATATCAAGCACCTCATCAGGCGATACAGACACACTTCCAAACTTGTTCACATCCTGATAATCAAAGCTCACCTTGGTGTCAGCACTATCTAAACTGCCAGCAGACACTACGCTTGAGGTTTCTCCACCACATAAGTCCAGAATCATTTTAGCTGCAAGGTTGAGTCCATCAAAAGTAAATCCAGGATCAACTGAACGTGCAAATCTGTAACTAGCGTCTGTGGAGATGCCGAGCTGCCTTGAAGATTTAGTAATAGAGATGGGATCGAACCAAGCAGACTCTAAAAAGATATCAGTAGTTTCAAGAGTACATTCACTGCACTTACCACCTATAATTCCAGCAATTCCATGAATATTTTTATCACCTGCAATAACGCTTATGTCTTTGTTTAATAAGTATTCTTTACCGTTCAAACCAGCAAATTTTTCTCCGTCGTTTGCTTTGCGTACTGTGAGCTCTCCTTCTATTTTTTTTGCATCATACGCGTGCATTGGGCGGCTGAAAGATATCATAATATAGTTCGTGATATCAACTATTGCAGAAATGGAGCGCATTCCTATCGATTCCAGCCTATCTTTTAGCCATTTTGGGCTTTCTTGATTTTTTACATTGGCGATGTATATTCCACTAATAAAACTTTCCCCGTCAGTAACTTCAACATCGATTGGTGAATTTATGGAGCTGGTAAGTTGTGGAATGCTTAAAGTCTTTAATGTCCCAATTCCAGTTGCAGCAAGGTCGCGAGCTATTCCATAAATGCCTAAGCAATCTCCACGATTTGGAGTAACATTTATATCAATTACAGGGTCACAATTGAAAAATTTATCCCCTACTTTATAATCATCGGAAAGCTCGATTATTCCTTCACTTTTCTCTTGAACCAGCGCAAGTTCAGAAGCAGAGCAGAGCATCCCTTCACTTAGCATTCCTCGTATTTTTGTGGACTTAATTGTGAGATCACTTTCTGGCAACGTGCTACCAAGAGATGCAAGTACAGTTTTCATACCTTCTCTAACATTGTTTGCTCCACAGACTATTTGTAGAATTTTACTTCCATCATTTACTTTACATAATTTTAATTTATCAGCATTTGGATGAGGTACGACTTCTAATACCTCTGCAACGATAAACCCAGTCAATCTGGAATTATCGATCACATCTTCTACTTCTAACCCTATGTGAGTTAATTTATCGGTAATTTCTTCTAAACTAGCATTGGTTTCTAAATACTCCAGTAACCAAGATAACGTGAATTTCATCGATCTAACAAGAAATAAAAAAGTTATTGTAATATAAAATGTAGTGCTTTTAAAGCTTGTTGTAGTGGAATACTTCTACATCATAAACAATGATGTAGAAGCTTTTGTAACTTTATATCTTCTTGCGAAGAGAAAGAATTTTTTCTATGTCACCTTTTAAATCTATCTCCGGAAAGAATTTAAGACTTCCATAATCCCAGGCATCCTCATCAATGTTACCATCAAAAACGAAGTGTTTTATTGCATTATGGCTTTCATCTAGTACGTTGAGTCCTATGTAATAATCGCGAGTATCTTCGTCAAGGAAACAATCTACAAATTCGATGTATCCGTTACCAAATTCCTGCTCCAAATTCCTGCTCCAAATTTAAAAGATGATTAATGTTAATAAAATCTATTTCGTTCATTATATACCTCACTAAAAATTAAATTATAATCAAAATAAGATATTAAGTCAAGATATTGAATAATTTAACAAGATTAGTAAATTTTAAAATACAGAGCTGACTGTAATTAACATTCTAATTACATATTTTGTTAATATGTTAATGTTATAATAATACAGAGCCTTATCTTAATTCTTGACTTTGTCCTATAAAATTCATACTTTATTTACTGTTTATAATTCAGATTAAAATGGCACTAAATCCACTGGAACAGTTTAAGGTATATACAATAATAGAGTTACCTAGGTTATTTGGGTATGACGTAAGCTTTACCAATTCATCTTTTTTCACGATGATTTCGGTGATATTGATGATACTCTTTTTGCTTTTTGGAATAAAGAAGGGGTCAGTAATACCAGGATATTTGCAAGCTGCAGTTGAGTATGTATATGATTTTGTTATTTCAATAATAGAAAATAACACTGGAAGCAAAGGCTTGCAGCACATTCCATTGATATTCACAGTATTTATTTTCATTTTATCGTGTAATTTAGTTGGTGTTCTTCCTTATAGTTTCACGGTCACAAGTCATGTGATAGTCACCTTCGCTTTATCGATGGTGGTTTTTATTTATATAACGATTGTTGGATTTAAAGAAAGGGGAGTAGAATTTTTACGCATATTGCTACCAAAAGGAACTCCTTCGTGGCTTGCACCTATAATAATTATTATTAAGTTGTTTGCTTATTTAGTAAGACCGATTAGCCTATCAATAAGGCTTGCAGCAAATATGATTGCTGGTCATACAATCATCAAAGTGATAGCAGGGTTTATTGTAAATATGAACATATTTTTCACTCCTGCGCCGTTTTTGTTCATAATTGCATTGATAGGATTTGAAGTATTTGTTGCAATTTTACAAGCTTATATATTTACTATATTAACATGTGTATATTTGTCAGATGCAGTAAAGTAATTGACTTCCTTGTAGAATATTTTACAATTATATTATAAAGAAATAATTAAAGGTAATATATGGATTTAGTAGCTTTAAAATTTATAGCAATTGGTTTAGCTGTGTTTGGAATGCTCGGCGCTGGTTTAGGTATAGCTAATATCTTCTCTGCTATGTTAAATGGGATTGCGAGGAACCCTGAATCAGAAGGTAAAATGAAAAGTTACGTTTATATTGGTGCTGCCATGGTTGAAATCATGGGATTGCTTGCGTTTGTACTTGCAATGTTATTAATATTTGCTGCTTAACAGATGCCACAGCTTGATGTTTCAACCTTCTTTTCTCAAGTTTTTTGGTTTTTAATTTTTTTCTCTTCACTTTTTTTCGTAGTAAGTTGTTTATTTTTGCCAAAGTTAGATGAAATAATAAGCACTAGAAGTAAAGAAGTATTGGATTCTTTTAATAGTTCTGTTCATCTTTTAAGACTCACGGAAGATCAGGTTGCCAAGTATAACGCAGCTTTAACCCAAGCTAGAATACAGGCAAAAAAAATCATAGATGATGCACTTGCTCAGGCAGAAGAAATGAGAGCTAATGTAAAGAATATATTAGAAGAGGAAGACAAAAAAAAGAGCAAGCTTATTGAAGAAAAAGTGGCAGAATTTAAATCTGAATATACTGATCAGTTAAAACAAATGGCTACTAGTATTGCTTTAATTTATTATACTAAATTGACCAATTCTGAAATTGAAGAGGAGTTTGTTGCTGATTTGGTGTCCAAAGAATTTTAGGGGTTTTTATGTCTACATCACTGATTATCGGTCTTGCCTTTTTGGTAATTTTTGTCCTTTCGTATAAATTGCTGAAGAAAGTGATAAAAAATGCGCTTAACAATAAGCGTAACAAAAGCAAATTTTCAAGTGAAGAAACTGAAAAATTCAGGAAAGATATGTTGGAGTATTACAAAAAATCTTCTGAAAAATACAAAAAATTAGATGCAGAAGTTAATGAAATGATGAATGAAGCACTTGATAAAGCTAATAGTATCATTAAGCACAATAGACAGCAGCTAGATCAGACATTAGATGACAATGCCCATTCTAACTTGAAGAAAGTCACTGACCAAGTTGAAAAAGCTCTTGGAGATTTACAGGCTAACACAGCGAGTATAGCTGCTGATGCTGTAAAAAAAATAATGCATGAACGTAAAGATGATAAGCGTAGTAGCGAGGTCATATCTTCATTTTCACGTGACTTAAATAAAAAATTGCATTAGGTTTAATGCCTATACTTCAAGCTGATAATGTAGAAAAAATTAAGTTTGATTCTAGTTTATGCAAAGAGCAAGAGAAACTTTTTTACTATAAATTTAATATAATTCCTTGGCAAAAATTAAATGATACTACTTTTTTTATGGTTGAAGACACAAGTCTAGATATCACCCGTTGGGTCGAAACTCATTACGGTATTGACTATGTATTAATAAAAGTGGATAGCGAACAGATTTTAAATCTTCTTAACTCGCACTTTGGTATTTCAGAATTTGCAAGCAACTACTTATATTACAAGAATCCTAATTTTTCAGCCAAAAGCATTAAACTAAGCTCAATATTTTTTGCTTCTTTCTTTATTGTAACTTCAATTTTAACACTCACAGAGAAATGTACATATTTTGCTTTGATGTTGATATTTATAATCGGATGTTCTAGTTATTTATTCAAGTTTATAGCTACAGTTTTTAGCTTATGTGAAATCTCTAATCAAAAAGTGGATTATAGTAAGTTGAATGAACCTATATATACTATTTTACTGCCTGTATTTGAAGAAAGTGCAGTAATAGGGCAATTAATTGAAAGCGTTAAAAGTTTGGATTATCCAAAGTCGAAATTAGATGTAAAGCTTCTGGTAGAAAGTGATGACCAGGAAACGCTAGCAGCTATAGAAAAGTACACTTTACCACAGTATTTTGAAGTAATAAAAGTGCCTCATTCTTTGCCTAGAACAAAAGCCAAGTCATGCAATTATGCTATGAGCTTTGCTAGAGGAAAGTATGCAGTAATATATGATGCGGACGATAAACCAGACCCATTGCAGTTAAAAAAAGCACTGATTGAATTTAATAAGGGCGACGATAAGCTTGCCTGTGTACAGGCGAAATTAAATTACTATAATTGTGATTATAATTTTCTCACAAAATCCTTTTCTCTGGAGTATATGAACTGGTTTCAATACTTATTGCCTGGATTCCAAAAAATGAACATGCCGATGCCTTTGGGTGGTAGCAGTAATCATTTTTCAGTAAAAATTCTAAAAAAAGTGTTTTTCTGGGATGCTTATAGTGTTACCGAAGATGCTGACCTCGGTTTGAGACTTGCGCAAATGGGATATAAAACCAGGATGATTGACTCAGAAACATTGGAAGAGTCACCAATTGCTGTATTTGCTTGGATTAAGCAAAGAGCGCGCTGGATCAAAGGCTATATGCAAACTTATATTGTTCATTTAAAAAATATAAAGTCACTTTATAAACACACTGGATTTAAGGGAATTTTGCTATTGAATCTTTTTGTTGGCTCTGCAGCTTTTATATTTTTTACTACTCCATTTTTACTGCTTTCATTGATATTAACTAAAGTTTTAAATGAATTATTTTTGTACTACTTTGTAGTGGTATACGTTACTAACCTGATTCTTTTGGTAATAGCTGTCAAACAGCAAAAGATGCCTTTTTATTTTTATATAGTATCGATATTTTTTCCGGTCTATAGTCTGCTACATAGTGTTGCAGCTTTTCTTGCCTTGTGGGAGTTTATTCTTTACCCTGAGCGATGGAACAAAACTAAACATGGTTTATGGAAGCAAAACCTGTAGCCATTTGGCTTTTTCTCTGCTGTATTATGGTAATTCTTATGGTAGGAATTGGTGGATTTACCAGACTTACAAGAGCGGGATTGTCAATCACGGAGTGGAAACCTATTACTGGAACATTACCACCACTGAGTAAACAAGACTGGCTACAAGAAAAATTAAAATACGAAGCTACACCTGAATATAAAGCACTTAACTATGGTATTAGTATGGAGGAGTTTCGCGCTATATACTTAATAGAATATGTACACAGATTGGTGGCAAGACTAACAGGTTTAGTTTTTGTCCTGCCATTTATATATTTTACATTAAGAAGAAAAATATCTAAAAAGGTAGTAATAAAGCTATTTGTGGCATTATTATTTGGAGCTTTACAAGCTTTTGCTGGTTGGTATATGGTTAAAAGTGGTTTAGTAACTGAACCTCATGTTAGCCACTATAGGCTTGCACTTCACTTATTATTAGCATTAATTATCTTTGCATTATTGTCATATCAATTTTTTGATTATCAGATAAGGCCACAACAAACAAAACTTAAGGTTAGTGGTAACACTATATACTACGCAAGGATGATTTTGGTCCTAATTGTAATACAAATAATTTTCGGCGCATTTGTTGCGGGATTAAATGCTGGTTTGATTTACAATACCTTTCCACTAATGGACGGACAAGTCGTTCCAGAAGATTTATTTTTCTTACAGCCTATATGGCTGAATATCTTTGAGAACAGAGCGACAGTGCAATTTATACATCGAGCACTGGCATTGCTAATACTAACTTTGGTAGTAATACTCACAGTAAAAAATGCTAGCGTAAAACCGGTATATATTATGCTGCTCTCCATCATCATTCAGATAATTTTAGGAGTGGTTACTCTTTTGTTACACATACCAATAGCCATTGCCATAGCTCATCAAGTGTTTTCATTTATCTTGTTTGGGTCAAGTTTGTACTTCTTGTGTTATTTAAGAAAGCAGACTACATCACCAATCTGCACATTTTTTCCTTCTTGAACGGGAATATTTTTTATCACCATTGCTGCTTCAGCACATATGATATTTTCCATTTTCATTGCCTCCACCACAAATAAAGGTTGTCCTATTTCCACCTGATCTCCTACATTTACGTGCAACTTAACTAATAAGCCAGATATTGGGGATTTTACAGCATCTGCTGAAATCCCTTCTGTTTCATTATTTAGCATTAACCTACTTAATTCAGCTACATGAGGCTTAAATATACAACACTCAGCTTTCATGCCTGCATGTCTTATGAAGTACTTGCTGCCTTGTCTTTCTATTTTAAGTGCTATATTGGTATCGTCATTAATTGTGATATATAGCAATCTATAACTTGATTTCCACTTGCCTATAACGGAGTATTTATTGTGATTATATACCGTTATTAATATATTATCTTGGTATTTTGCATTTACGGAGTACTCATTGTCATTTATATTCACTATGAATAAATCTCTTGCACGGTCACCTGCCATCCGAGTAGCTGATACTGGTGCCCCTTCTTTTTTACTAGATTCCAGTGTCAAGCACTGGAATGACACCTGAGATGTTTCATTCACTGCTTTATGATGGTACCTTTCTTCATTTTCCAAATGAACATATAACGCAGTGAAAATAAATATTTTAATATACTCCTCTGTAACAAAATCGCCGTGAAACCCACTAGGGTAATGATCTGGAATGAATCTCGTATGGAGCTTTGCTGCGATAAAATTTGGGTGATGGAAGATGGATTCTAGAAATTCTATATTATTTGTTACTCCTTCTATATAGCATTCAGACAATGCTTTTTGCATTCTGCTGATCGCTTCTACTCTATCTTTTCCATATGTTATCACTTTGGCAATCATCGAATCATAGAACATGCTAATTTCTGAACCTGCAGCAACTCCATCATCTATTCTTACATAATCATTTTCACCCGGTTTATCGTAATATTTTATTCTTCCGCTGGAAGGGAAAAATTTCTTCGATGGGTCTTCAGCGCAAATTCTACTTTCTATTGCAGAACCAGTAAGTTTAATATCATCCTGATTGAATCTCAATTTCTCTCCACAGGAAGTTCTAATCATTTCTTCTACTATGTCTATTCCAGTTATAAATTCTGTTACTGGATGCTCAACTTGCAATCTCGTATTTACCTCAAGAAAATAGAAGTTTTGGTCTTTATCTACAACAAACTCAACAGTGCCTGCTGAAAAATAGCCAACTTGCTTTGCCAGAGAAACACATTGAACATACATTTTTTGTCTTACTTCTTCACTAATGAATGGACTTGGCGTTTCTTCTATTATTTTCTGATTATTCCTTTGTATCGAGCATTCTCTTTCTCCAAGACAAACTATATTGCCATATTTATCTGCTATGATTTGTATTTCAATATGTCTTGGCAACTCTATATATTTCTCTATAAAGATACTGCCATCCTTAAAACTTTTCTCTGCTTCATTTGTGGCTGATGTAAATGCTAGTTCAATTTCTTTTTTGGAGTTTACAATTCGCATTCCTTTGCCACCACCGCCTGATGCAGCTTTAAGCATAACCGGAAAGCCAATTTCTTCAGCAACTTGAGCTGCGTGGGCAGCGTCGCTAATCTTACCCATATATCCTGGCACTACATTCACCCCAGCTTTTTTTGCCGCTTCTTTTGCTGTTATTTTGTTGGCTGTAACTTCTATTGTTTCTGCACTGGGGCCGATGAAGTCTATATTGTGTTTTTGCAAAGCACGTGGAAAATCTGGATTTTCTGCTAAAAAACCATAGCCAGGATGAACTGCCTGCGCACCTGTTTCAACTGCTACTTCACATATTTTTTCAATGTTTAAATAACTGAGGCAAGATGGCGAAGGGCCGATATATCTTGACTCATCTGCTTGTCTTACATGCACAGAATTTACATCTGCATCCGAGTATATGCACACACAAGATATACCCATCTTATGGGCAGTTCTGATAATCCTGCAGGCAATCTCTCCTCTATTTGCTATTAAAATCTTACTGTACTTCTTTTCTATCATCGTATGAGTATACTTTCTGAAGTTAAGAAAGTAAATTTCTATATCATTGCCTGCAAGTAATTTCTAGCTTCATCAAACACCCAAACTTTCTCCTGCAAGTTGTACATTAGCATTTTCCACTAAAGTGCTTTCGTTATGCAAGGCATGTATCTCGCTACATGCTTTAACTGACAGGTATGTGACTCCGCCAGAAGCTATTGCAACCATCGAGCTTAGTGCAAAAGATTGAGAAACTAAAAATAAAAAGTATAAAGACAAACATAAAGCAGCGATACATGCTATCGCTGCTATTATATATAAGCACAGGTGAAACTTCTGGTTACATATAAAGCTGTCTTTTATGCCTGCGATTTGCTTAATTTCTTTCTGTTGTGCAGCATTTAAGTAATAAAGAGGAGTTTCCCCTCTTCTTATTAAAAGCATAGTCTTTACTGCAGAGCGCATCTTTAATATATTTTTATTACATTTGAGTTCCTCTTTCAATCTGCTTACTTCTTTCCGATCTCCAGCTTCTTCTGCTTTCGTAATTTTGTTATCAGCTTCCGTCTCTAAGTCATTCACAATCTCTTGTACTGCAGGCAGCAAAATTCCACTTCTTGCTGCTTCATGAAATGGATTATCTCCATATTCATTATGCGCAGTTACAGAAGCAATGTTCTTCTTACAAATGTCTACAAATTTACCTTTGTTTTGTATTCTTGCAGCTAAATGCAGGAGATTATCTGCCTGTACTCTTTGTTTTGTTTTATCAAAAGGGCCGGTGTAACGCCAATTGATATTAGCTTCATTATCTGAAAGCAATTTTGCTATATCTACAAGTCCATCCATAACTCACCTCGCTATATTCAACCAGTACTAAATTATACAACACAATTTATGAAAAACAAGTAAATTTTATCTCTCAGAACAAATAAATTCTAAATTGTTACAAACATAAATTTTAGCTATCATCATTTATATTACTGTAATAGACAAATATGCCAGACGTAGTCACTAGATTTGCTCCATCACCAACAGGATTTTTGCACATTGGAGGAGCTCGTACTGCTTTATTCAATTGGCTCTATGCAAAGCATCATGGTGGCAGGTTTTTGCTGAGAATTGAAGACACCGACAGAAAACGTTCAACGAAAGAAGCAATTGATGTAATTATAGAAGGGCTAAGATGGCTCGGTGTGAGCTATGATGGGGAAATAGTATATCAGTCAAAAAGAATAGAGCGGCATAAAGAAGTAGCAAACCTTTTAGTTGAGAAGGGTAGGGCGTATCACTGTTATTGCCCTGAGGATGAAGTTGCAGAAAAGAAAATAAAAGCAAGAGAAGAGAGCAAGATATACAAGCATAAATGTACTACAAAACCTCCTTCTTGTCATCCAAGTAGCCGACACTGGAAAAATATGTGGTCACGCGCTGGAATGACATCGGGTGTGAGGTCAGTTGTCCGCTTTAAAGTGCCAGATTCGCAAGAGATCGTTATTGATGATAAAATATACGGCCAAATCAAAGTAAATAGCAACCAGCTTGATGATATAGTGATCTTACGCTCTGACAACACTCCAACATATATTTTTGCTGTCGTAATTGACGATCATGATGCTGGAATAACTGATATAATACGCGGTTCTGACCATCTCACTAATACCTTTAAACATCTGCTAATATACCAGGCTCTTGATTTTGACATTCCACGCTTTGCACATGTGCCGCTTATCCATGGGGAAGATGGGAATAAGCTATCCAAAAGGCATGGTGCCACAAGCGTTTGCGATTATGAAAAGATGGGAATATTGCCAAAAGCGATGCGTAATTACTTGCTGAGACTTGGCTGGAGTCACGGCAACGATGAGATTATTAGCGATGAGCAAGCAATAGAGTGGTTTAATTTAGAAAGTATTGGTCGTTCACCTGCACGGCTCGATTTCAAAAAACTGGAGCATTTGAATAACCACTATATTAGTAATATGAGCAATGAAGATATTCTGACTCTAATGCTTAGAGAAAATACTCTAACTGACAAAAAAAAGGGCTATTTACTGCAGGGACTGACAGAGCTAAAAAAAAGAGCAAACTACCTGACCGAATTATTGGATTTAGCAAAATTTTATATTCAAGATCCGCCACTTGATTTAAGTGAAGAGGCTGAGCAAATTGTCAAATCTAACCTCAATATAATTAAGTTACTCGCGTCATTTCTGTCAAAGATCGGTGATGAAAATTGGAATAAGGGTTTTTTATCTTCTCAGATCAAGGAATGTGCAAAATTGCACGATATGAAAATAAGCGATGTATACCACTCATTACGCGCCCCTATAACTGGAGTAATGGATGCACCTGGAATCATTGATATCATGGTGATTCTTGGTAAAGATGAGTGTATAAGAAGGTTACAAGCAATTTAAATGAAATAAGAAAATTACTTGACACCCTTCGCCAGCCCCCTTATCATAACAGTGAAGCTATTGTATTTGCTTTCGCCAATCTGCAGATTAAAAGGTAAGGATTACTTAATGTATCGGCGTCTTATGTTCAATTTTTTGCAGTATATAGATACTGTATGTCTTTACAAAACTTCATCTACATCTAGATTTTTATCTAAATAAGCTGAACGCGCTTATAAAGCGTTACAAGACATCAAAAAATGCCAATACTCGACAGAGATAGTAAAAGACTAGCTAACTCGGGGATTCTTTGTCTTTTTTTCTGCTTAGTAAATTTCTTAAACATTTGCAGCGTAAGTTAGTTGCAATTAAAAGCGGCTGAATCTCGCTTGTCAAGCGTTTAAAACATAAAAAACGCCAATATTTTAAAGCAGATAATAACCCCAGGGCTTCTTTTGCCTTTTTTTTCATTTAGTAAATTTCTTAATATTTATGGCTAAACGACAACCGTCATCCCGCTACTTGTTAGCGGGATCTAGAGATACCGCGGCGGTATGACGGTTCGCAGTGGCATGACGATAAGCTCGTCATCCCGCTGCTTGTTAGCGGGATCTATGTTAAGGTATGACGGTTAAGTAAGGGATCTATGTTAAGGGATACCGCGGTGGTATAGCTATAGAAAACTTGTATAGATTTTTTCTACTTCTGTGATATCATAAGCCTGTAATGATAAAATAAGTAAATATGGATAAGTCAGCGTATGAGATCATAGAACATGAGTATGACGTGGTAGTAGTAGGTGCAGGTGGAGCAGGGCTCAGAGCAACGCTTGGGATGGCTGCAACTAATTTTTCAGTTGCCTGCATTTCTAAAATTTTCCCTACACGAAGTCATACAGTTGCAGCACAAGGCGGAATTAGTGCAGCTTTAGGTAATATCGGTGAAGACGATTGGCGCTGGCATGCATATGACACAATAAAAGGTTCAGACTGGCTTGGTGATCAAGATGCAATAGAATATATGTGTAAAAACGCTGCTAAAGCTGTTATTGAACTTGAAAATTTTGGCGTACCTTTTTCTCGTACAGAAGATGGCAAAATATACCAGCGTTCCTTTGGTGGAATGACAACTTACTTTGGTAAAGGAAAATCAGCGCAGCGCACTTGTGCGGCAGCAGATAAGACTGGGCACGCAATCCTTCACACTCTATATCAGCAGTGTCTTAAATTCAACGCTGAATTTTTTGTTGAATACTTTGTGATTGATTTAATTATGGATAGCGAAACATGCTGCGGAGTTCTTGCTTGGTCGCTATGCGACGGCACATTACATAGATTTCGTGCGCATAGAGTGGTGTTAGCAACAGGTGGATATGGACGTGTTTATTTCTCTGCAACAAGTGCGCATACCTGCACAGGTGATGGTAATGGCATGGTAGTAAGGGCTGGATTACCACTTGAAGATATGGAATTTGTACAATTTCATCCAACAGGAATATATGGCTCAGGGTGCCTGATGACAGAAGGATGCCGTGGTGAAGGGGGGTACCTCGTTAATTCTCAGGGCGAAAAGTTTATGGAACGTTACGCACCAAAAGCAAAAGATTTAGCTTCTCGTGATGTGGTAAGTCGCGCAATAACAATTGAAATTAGAGAGGGAAGGGGAGTTGGACCGAAAAAAGATTACATGTATTTAACTATAGCACATCTTGATCCGGAAGTAATAAAACTCAGATTGCCGGGCATTAGCGAAACCGCAAGAACTTTTGCTGGAGTTGATGTCACTAAAGATCCAATACCGGTCATTCCGACTGTTCACTATAACATGGGTGGCATTCCAACTAATTATTATGGAGAAGTGATCACGCTGAAGCAAGGTAAGGAAGAAGTGGTAGATGGACTATTTGCAATTGGAGAAGCTGCGTGTGTCTCTGTGCACGGTGCAAATCGACTTGGTTCTAACTCGCTTCTTGATCTTGTGGTTTTTGGCAGAGCTGCAGCGCTCAGAGCAAGAGAGAAACTAAAATCCGGTACACCACATAAAAAATTGCATTCAGACTGCACAGACTGGATAGTAGATAGATTTAATAAAATGCGATTTGCCTCCGGTGGGCTAAAAGTAGCAAAAATACGCAGCGAAATGCAGAACACTATGCAAAAGTACGCATCAGTGTTCCGTGTTGCTGAAGTTTTAGAAGAAGGCAAAAAAGCTATAAAAAAGGTAGCAAAAATGATGCCTGATATTTCACTTGAGGATCGCAGTATGATGTGGAATAGTGATTTAGTTGAAGCACTGGAGCTTGCTAACATGATCCCACAAGCGGTTATTACCATGGAATGCGCAGCTAATCGCGAGGAAAGCAGAGGTGCCCATGCTCGTGAAGACTTTCCTGAACGTGATGACAAAAACTGGATGAAGCACACTATAGCGTGGCTTGAAGAAAAGAAAGGGCAAATTAACGTAAAAATTGATTATAAAAAAGTGGCTGAAAAAACTCTGAGCGGTGAGATTGATTTCATAGCGCCAGAGAAGAGGGTTTACTAGTTACACTATCCCTACACAATTTTTCAACGAGTTTATTGATATGGCACTCATTTTAGTGTCTGGAGGACTCTCAGTATGCTCTGATTGATTTGATGATTTTTGCACCTCTTGCTCTTCTAAATCGTTGGACTTATTTTCTATATCTTTAACAGAGTTATTGCATTGTGTATCATTTTTTGGTGCGTTATCTTGAAGTGTAAGTTGCTTTTCTTCAGTAAACTTTCCTTTAATTTTTCCAAATCCTTCATAAATATTTTCTAAATTCAAGTAAATAAGATAACAAACTCCAATAACTGCTATAATAGATGAGGCAGTTGCAATTGTAATAATTCCTTGAGAAGCACTGAATATTGCTGCACAGGCTAAAGCAGCAAATACAAGCGTTGTCACTGCTTTACAAGCAACATTATTGATGTACTTCACAATATCGCGTGCTTTTAACTTCCTGCCAAAGTTGCACTTCAGTTCAGTTCTCATATCATCTGGAATAAGCGCTCTACCCATTGATTTCTCTATTCCTTTTATAGTTTTATAATACTCTTTGCTCCATAATCTTTCGGGTAGTATTAACTGCTTTGGGTCAACACCATTTTGCAATAATTTTACACAGAACTTGATCGTGTTATCACGGCTCTTAGGATTGACCAAATTATGTTTATCTTTTGTCGTCTTAGTAATTAGCGCTACTTGTAGTGGTGTGCGTTCTTTTTCGTTAGCGGCGTTTGCAGCTTTACTAAATTTCTCTTTTTCCACCGAATTTAAAATCAACTCTAAACATGTAACTTTTTGTTCTCCTTTGAATGAAGCAATATAGTGCAGAGCATTTTTTCCATCTTTATCTTGCACAGTAATATCTGCACCATTTTGTAGAAATAACTCTAAGGTTTTATACCTGCCAGTATCCTTAAATTCTTTTTTTACTACATTTTTTACTACATTTTTTATTTTATTTTTCAATGAAGGCTCTTTACTCTTTTCTTGTATGCGCTGGAGTATCTGATGGAGCGGTGTTTGCCCTTCTTTTTTATCATTTACAGCTTTTATAAATTGTTCTTTTTGGCCTGTTTCTAGCAATATATTGAGAAGTTTAAGTTTTTGTTTTGTTTCAGGTTTAACAATCAAGTGTAAAGCATTGTTACCATCTGTGTCTTTAAGGCTAATATCCGCACCTTTTTCCAATAGTTCTTTAAAAAGTTTTTTATCACTATTTTTAATTACTGGATGTAATAGATAATTATCATTACTATCTGGAGTATTTATGGTATGTGGTATAATTTCTTTAATTTTTGCTTCTGTATTGATTCTTATTTCTGGCTTTAATTTAGATTTCTTTCCTTGCTCTGCTAATTTTTCTAAGAAATTACGGTAGTATGTCTTTTGCTCCTCTTTTAAGTTTTGTAATTCTTCTGTAGATAATTCTAAATTATCAGAGCTGGCTCCATGCTCTAACAATTTTGTAAGAAACTTAAGTGTGTTATCGTTACTTCGAATTGTATTAGACTCATGTTTTTCTTTTGTTACCTTGTTAATTAGTGCTACCTGAAAAGGGGTCTGATTTTCACTATTAATGAGTTGTGCTAGATCTTTCTTGGTGACCGTTTTTATTAGGGTACCCAGAAACTTGCATTTCTGTTTCTTTTCCAACGACGCAATGAGGTGTAAAATATTTTTCCCTTCTTCAGCTTTTATGCTGCTAATATCCGTACAATCTTTTAGATATTTTTTTAATTTCCTGTTATTTCCATTTTTGATCGCTTTTAGTAATTGAACATTATTATGCGTTGTTCCGTTGCTTTTCTCTACTTCTTGATCTTCATTTGCTGTATTAGGGTTACTGATTGAATGTTTCTCATAATCATCACCAGCATCGCTACTGTAGTCACTTTCAATTCCACTGTCCCTACGATCATTTTGGTTACAATATTTGCTATTATAAGTAATTTCTGAAATTGCTTGCTTTACTCGCTCTTTTGTTTCATTTGATATTTTTTTCGATCGTTCTATTGCTTTATCTAGCACTGGAAGGAAGCATTGGACATAATACCTATAATATTTTTCTTGTTCTCTAAGTGATTCTTCTAATTTAGTTAATACTTCAGGACTAGCATCTTTCTCAAATAACCTTTTACACTTCTTGAGGGTTCCATCTTGACCTCTTGGTTTTTCACGCTTGTGTTCTTCTTTTTTTACCTTTCTCTTTATAATGCCATACAATTGCTCGTCTTTTCTATCCTGCTCTTGCTTTTTATTTTTATCTATGCATTCACCTAATTTATCTGCATTAGTAGTTAGTGCAGTTATATCTATACCCATACTAAAACCTCAATATTAAAAGCTATTTAAGTTGTCAGCACTAAACTAACAACCAAGAAGTTTGACTTTTAAATTGAGCTAAACGTTGTATATGTATAGGTGGAAAGGCAGAAAACTAGTTTCTATTAGAAAATCTGTTATCATAGTCAAATCCTCACTTGAACAGTTGCTACTATTTTAACCATTTAATCTTAAAAAATAATAAATATAGCTAAACTGCGAAACGTGCTACTGGCTAAAATAGGATAAGAAACTATAGCTGCAAATATCCAAATTGATGTTTTTATCAGTCTTCCAGACTTGGTTTTTCTTTTAGTTTTTTAAGTCTTTCTTTATTTAGTATGGAGCTTATCTCTTCTACACTTTTATCAATATCATCATTGATTATTACATAATCATATTTATCACGTTTGCTTATCTCTTTTTGAGCTTCGGCTAATCTGCGCTCTATTTCGCTTGCATCATCACTATTACGCTTTTGCAAACGCAACCTAAGCTCTTCCATTGAAGGGGGAAGTATAAAAACACTTACAACTTTTTTTCTCATGAGCTTGAATAAGTGAAATGCTCCTTGCCAGTCTATGCTGAGTAAAACGCTTATTCCATTGCTTAAGTTTTGCTCTATAAAATTTCTTGGTATACCATAAAAATTCTCAAAAACTTTGGCGTATTCAAGCATTTGGCCAGCTTTGCATAACTCGTGAAATTTTTCTTCGGTAACGAAAAAATAGTCTTTTCCATTTATTTCGCCGGGGCGAGGCTTGCGTGTAGTCATAGAAACAGACCTAACTAAATTAGTTGATTGCTCAAGTAATTTTGCTGATATAGTAGTTTTTCCAGCTCCAGAAGGGGAGGATAGAACCAATAATACGCCCTCACTTTTTACGGTCATTTTTCTTTGCATTTTTTAACATGGTGCTTTTTGGATCAGAGTTTAAAAAGCTAGAACCTTCTAAATTAGAATTTGATAAGTTGGTGCCAATGAGAGAAGAGTTATCAAAGACAGTATAGCGCAAATCGTTCTTTTCAAAATTTGCCTTATTCAAATTAACGTTTACAAACTTTGCTCTACTCAATGTTGAATTAGAAAAATCGGCATTTTCTAAATTCATATCCTTAAATTCAAAGTAAGAATAATTTACATTAAATTTTTCACCCTGTGATATTTTCTCTTGCAAATCTTCAATTGAAGTTATAGCATTTTCTAAGCCTGCAAGTTTTTTCTGCCCTTGATTGTCAATCAAAATTGAATTATCAAACTTGCAACCTGTTAAATGAGAATTAGCAACTGAACTTTTATATATGCTTGAAGAGAGAAAAGACATATCACTAATTGTTGAATTACTCAAATTGCTAAGAAAAAAACTAGTTTTCCTAAAGGCATTAGCGTGAAGCAAAGAAGATCTGAAATCGCTTTCAATAAAATTTGAATTAGTTACTTTTAAATTAGACCAGCTCGAATTATCAGCTAATAAATTAAAGAATGTTGAATTTTCTATTTCACTGGAATCAATATTATGGCGAGAAAGCGTACTGTTATAAACTTGAGAGTCTTGGATTTTTATCTTATACATTGAAGTTGTAGAAAGGTCTGAATCTTCTATCTTTGCAGAGGTAAATAGTGAATGGTCAAAAAATGAGCCATTCATGTTAGAATTCGCAACTTTAGTATTATGAAACTTTCCATGACGAATGTCAGCATTAGAGACATTAACTTGATGCAGTTCACTAAAACTAAAATCAATATTGGATAAATCAGCATCCTGAAGATTTGTTTCAGAAACATATGCATGTTTTATCTTGGAACCATTTAGTATAGATTGAACAAAACTTGAATTATCGTCATTCACATAGGAAATTTGTGTGTTGCTTAAATTAGTTTCGTCGAAGTTACTGTTAATTATGATAGAAGAATTAAGGCAAGCATCGGAAAGATTGCTACCTGTAAAGTCTGATTCTTTTAACTCTGCACCATATATGTTAGCATTTTTTAATGAAGAAAATTGTATCTTTAATTTATATGCATCCACTCCAAAGAAACTTGCATTATCAAGGTTGTTTTTCTGCATAACGGTATCGTTTATTTCACTATCACTAAAATTTACGTGGCTAACATTCGAGTTTGATAAGTTGGAGAAATTCATTTTCACATTCGAGAAATTAGTATGCAAACCAATTACGTTGTGCATACTTACTTTTTTGAGATCGGAACTGATAAAATCAGCATAACTAACATTAGACTGATCAAATACGATATCTGTTAAGTTTGCAGAAACAAATTTTGTAAAACTCAAATTTGTACCTTTTATTTTAATGCCATGTAAATTAGCATTGGAAAAATTAGCACCACGTAAATCAACATCAATGAAAGACACATCGGATAAATCGGTGTTAGAAAAATCGGCACCAATCAGACTTACTCCATCAAAAACAGATTTACTTAGGTACAGTTGGTTAAAATTAGCTCCATTTAAGTTAGAACCAAAACCTTTCTTAAAATCTTCTGGCACGCCCTCTTTGTGGCACTGCACCAAAAATTCAGCAAAGTCTTTTTTACTGTAAGATACGTATTTTACATCATGCAGAGCGTTTAAAAAATCACTAATCTGATTTTTTTCATCATTTGTTTCGTTTCCATAACATAAATGACCAACTAAAATTAATATCAAAAATCTAATCATCTTGCTTATCACACTGCGACTCATTGTTTTCTTTCGTTTTCACAGCCCAATCGTACATTGCTGAGCTTTCTTTATTGTCTATTTTTCTATCCTCCAAAAGATGTGGCATCATTTCGGCAATCGCATTTATTATATTGATCTGCTTTTTTTCGATTGCTATATCAATTGGGGATTGAAAATTATTGTTAACTACTCTAAGATCAGCACCTTGTAATAAGAGAAAGCGCACTATGTCTACCTCACCTTGTTTAACTGAATAAATGAGAGGAGTATCACCCAATTTATTTCTAAACCTTAGTATCTCTTGAATTGTTAATCCAATTTTTTCTAGCTTACTTATTACTCCTCTTAAGCAAGTTAAGTTGTTCTTCTTAATGCAGTAAAAAAATTGCTTACTGTAATCATCAATAAACACAGTTGTAGGAAGATGCTCATTAAGGCTATCATATTGTCGTTTATATATTGACTTGCTTTGTATGTCTTTATGACCCCATTCTTTTATTGGTTCTCTGTTTAGCTTTGTCCATTTTTGTAAATTTTTCTTTTCACTTTCATCTTTTTTAGTTATAGGTTTTACTCTATTGCGGTCCTTGGAATTACTGTTTGTTTCTTTCACTTTTTTTTCTTCAGACTGATTCTCTACTTTTTCTTTTTTTTCCTCTAATAATTGACTCGCATCACTTTTTGAAAGTTCATTATCTTTTATATCAATCTTCTGATCAGCTTGTAGATTTTTTTGCGGGTCAGTTGTATTCTCATTTAAATCAGCACTTAAAGGCAAAGGCTCTGGTTTCAAATCTTTATTCACTTCTTTATTGGCCATATTTGGTAAATTTTGAGCAAATTTGTCTGTGCTTCCTTCTAGCTGGTCATTTGGCAAATCTTTATCAATCTTTTCACCCTCACTTATAGTTTTTTCAACCACGGAAGCTTTGTTCTCGTTGTGTTGGAGCTTCTCTTTATCGGTAGTGCCGTCTAATCTTTTGCTCTCAGCCTCTTGTGTTTGTTTAGCATCGACGTTGCTTTTCAACTCATCTTTTTGATTTGTACTGCTCAGTAAATCTTGCTTTCTTGCACCTACATTTTCGTTTTTATGAACTGACCCAATTTTCTTTTCTTCACGCTGCTCTATGGCAAACAGGCTCAGTGATCCAAATACAACAACTAATAGTATGAAATATAAAATATTTTTCATAAATGTTCAAAACATAAGCTTAATTAAAATGATACTATAATCAAATGATTAATCTACAGTAAAAAATGCCTTAGGATTTAATTTATAAAAAAATAATAGATTTTTTTGTATCTGTTCAGGGGCATCGCAAATATTGAAGCAAAGTGGTCAGTGCTTACTGTACGAACATTGTGATTTGAGAGCAATCTCCGCTAGGGAGGATGTCATCCCAGTGCTCCTTTCTCGTCATCCCAGTGCCCAGACTACTTGGATCCAGAAAAGTTTGCTTGTAAGCAAGCAAACTAGCATAGAAAGTGGTTACAACATTTTCGATGAGATTATATGGAAAACTGGATCCCAGTGTCTGGGCACTGGGATGACAAAGGAGGACGTTATTCCAGTGCCAAGCACTGACCATTTGCTGTGCAATTTACCTTCAAAAATGAATGTTCGTACAGCTATGGAATGAATCGCGGTATGACATAGGACTGCTGTCATTCCAGTCTGGAATTTAGTCTTTACTGGGGAGAAGAAACTATCCTTCTACAGTGTATCCGTTTAGGGGAGGTATCTGTTCAGATGCATGGCTAATGTACAAATATTGAAACAAAAATTCCAGTGCTCCCTTTCTTGTCATCCCAGTGCCCAGACACTGGGATCCAGAAAACTTAACTTTAAATAAGTGGCTGCATAATAAACTACACATTAAACCTAAAGTGCATTATATCACCATCTTGCACGATGTAATCTCTGCCTTCAAAGCGAATTTTTCCTGCGTCTTTGCAAGCTGATTCACTTCCATACTTTATGTAGTCTGCAAAGCTTATTGTCTCTGCTTTTATAAAGCCTTTCTCAAAATCAGTGTGGATTACACCTGCTGCTTTATCGGCCGTTGACCCTATTTTTACTGGCCATGCCCGTGCTTCTTTGGGGCCCACAGTAAAGAAAGTTATCATACTCAGCACTTCATACATAATACGCGCTACTCCATCAAGGCCTGATTCTTGTAAGCCAAATTCTGATAAAAAACTCTGTTTTTCCTCTTCACTATCAAGATTTGCAATATCTGCTTCGAGTTTTGCTGAAATGCAATAAAATTTGCTTTTATTTTCCTCTGCCATTCTCTCTACCTTTTTAGATAATTCATTGCCAGTTATAACATTTGTATCTTCAACATTGCAAACGTACATAACGGGCTTTGTTGTCAGCAATTGAAGCAACTTCATCTCATCTTCATTGATATTCTCCAAACTTCTTGCAGGTTTACCTAATTTTAAAGTAGCTAATACCTCTTGCATTAATTCAAGTTGTCTCTTTAGCTCTTTATCACCTTGCTTTGCTTTCTTTTCCAATTGAGGAAGCCTTTTTTCTATGCTATCAATATCAGCTAGGATTAATTCCATTTCTACCACTTCAGCATCTGATATTGGATCTATTTTACTGTGTACATGGCTGATATCGTCATCCGTAAAGCACCTGAGCAGATGAACGATAGCATCAACTTCTCTGATATGGCTTAAAAATTTATTGCCGAGCCCTTCACCTTTGCTCGCACCCTTTACCAGACCTGCAATATCTACAACTTCTAATTGATTATAAATTATCTTCTCTGAGCCTGCAATTGCTGCGATTTGTTTCAAACGCTGATCTTTTATCGAAATCTTGCCTATATTTGGCTCAATTGTGCAGAAAGGATAATTTGCAGCTTCGGCTGCACTTGACTCTGTAAGCGCATTAAATAAGGTTGATTTTCCTATGTTTGGTAACCCAACTATACCGCAGTTAAAGCTCATATTTGCTATTTAAAGTTATAACTATTGCATAATTTAAAAATTTCTGCTATACTTAATTAGTTGCTTATTAATAATTTTGTTGGTATAGTAACATATAGCTTAAATTAAGGTAAAAACTATGGCTGAACCTAGGAAACGGAAGCTACCAAGTGATTTTCATGATGTTGAGGTTGGAATAAAAAGGCCCAAGATCTCAGGGCAAATGAATGTACCTAGGAAACAGAAACTATCAAATGATTTTTACGATACTGGAAGTCCGAAAAGGTTCAAGAGCTCTGGACAAGAAATAACTCTTTTAAATAGTAATCCTTACCCTGACAATTTCCATGTAGGACAAGCAATTGGTAATGGAAGCTGCTTTTTTGACTCATTCAGACAAGGTCTAGAACAGCAGAAGGGGATAGAAGTTACTGTTGAGCAGTTACGAGAAGACTGTAAAGAATTTGCACAAAAGAATCCACCAAAGTGGTTTACAAATGCAATTGTCAATAGTCATGATAACAATGGCCAGCACCGTAGTGAAACTGTAGATGATTATACAGCAAACATTATGCGTAACGATAGGTGGGGTGATCCTGACGTTGAAGGCAGAATACTTTGTCAGAAGTATGATGTAAAATTGCATGTTATAGAGAACCAGACTGTTGATAACCAAGATTTGTTTTTGCATGAATTAATAGACAATTCAGGTTCAAAAAGTGCAGGTGAATACAATAAAGTTAATTATGACGACAGTAGTGTTTTGCATGTAATAAACAAAGGACATGCTCATTTTGAACCATTGCTTGATAGAAATAAAAGTTTAGCAAAACAAGAACAAGAAGATTTCCTATTAGCAAAAAAGCTTCAGTTAGATGAGATCTTAGAGTATTGTAACCTTTCAAAGGATATCTCTGAGAGAGCAGAGGTTGAGAAGAGATTTGATGAGTTATTGGCAGAAAATGCTGATGGAAAAATTGGTGATGTTGTAGGGCAGTGCGTTAGTGATATAAAGCAGCGCATAGAGCACTCTGAAAAGCAAAACCCTTCAAGCTTACCAAGATGTAGTATGGAGGAATCAAGAACAGAAAAAATATTTCATCAACAACAAATATCACAATTGGAAGTGTAAAATAAATCTTCATAGCCCTGTATATTTTTATATAGGGGTTTGTGCAAGCATTTCATATAATATGAACTTGCAGTATGTACTAACCTAAATGCAAGTTGACCAGGAGACTAGTTTAATTATTGATGCCATAGAGGAATTTGGTGGTGAGGCTAGGCTTGTCGGCGGATGTGTGAGAGACTCAATTTTGCAACGTGATGTCCACGACATCGATTTAGCTACTAATTTGCTTCCTGATCAGGTGATGAAAGCGCTAAAACTCCGTAATATAAAAACTATTCCAACTGGCTTAAACCATGGAACTATTACTGCAATCTTAAATCAGAGGTCTTTTGAAATTACGACACTAAGGCATGATGTGAAATGTGATGGTAGGCATGCAAAAGTAGAATTTACCAATAATTGGCAAGCTGATGCTTCAAGGCGTGACTTTACATTTAACGCTCTATATGCAGATAAGCATGGCCATATATATGACTACTTTGGTGGCATTGAGGATTTAAAGGCGCGAAGGTTAAACTTTATAGGCAACGCTGAAGATAGAATTAAAGAAGACTATCTACGTATTTTAAGAGCATTTCGTTTTCATGCAAAAATATGTGCCGGAGATTTGAGTGATGAAATACTAAGCGTATGCAAAAAGCATTCGCATATGATCCAAAACCTCTCTGGAGAGAGAATAAGAGATGAAATACTTAAATTGCTGGAGTGCAATGATCCTTTTCCAACACTTAAGAGCATGCAAGAATCTGATGTTTTGCAAAAGATTATCCCAAAAGAAGTAAAATGCGAAATTCTGTCTTCGTCACTTCTTTTCGGCACTGATGTGCTAGTAAAATTAGCGTTACTCCTTAGGACTACTAAAAAAAATGACAGGCTAAGTCTTGGAGAATACATAATCATGTTTCTACGTCTTTCGAACAAGCAAAAGAAAAGGCTGCTATTTTTACTATCCAACGATATCAAAACAGAACTTTCAGAAAAAGAGCAAAAAAAATACATATCTTTATTTGGTAGAGAATTATATTGTGATTTAGTAAGAATTTGTGGTGTTGAGTCTGGAGAAAATGTTGATGAATATATTTCATTTGCTAATACATTCAATATTCCAAAATTTCCTTTATCTGGTGATGACTTGATAGGTATAGGTCACCAGCCAGGAAAAAGTTTAGGTAGAAACTTGGAATTGCTAAAACAACATTGGGAAGATAGCTCCTACGCTTTAACAAAAGAGGAGCTGGTGCTTTATGCTAAGAGCCTATTCTAACTGCTTTCTGACTGTTCAATGAATGTATGCTTGCAATATTAGGGGAACTCATAGAGGAATTAGGTATATGTTCTTTTTTAGCTTTTTCTGTTAATTGATATTCGTTTACTCCTCCTTGAGTTTGATTACACATTCCCTGATCTGGAGATAAAAATTTATCTCTTATGCTTAATGCCAGTTGTAACTCTTGAATCTTATTTGAAAAACATTTCATTTTAGCCTCTGTTAATTTTCCTGTAACAATTTCTTTAAGCAATTCTCCTGAGTCGTTATTATTATTATTCTTGCTATTAAAGCTGTGCAAGATAGAGTCTACAATCTTATTTACCCCTTCTTGTTTGTTAAATTCTAATTTTTTTACGCATTTTCTAACAGAAGGTGACAACTTGGCTTTTAACGTGTCATCTCGTAGTTCTTTACCCATATTTTTTCCAATGTTACAATGTTCGTTGACAACTTCTTTAACCTTAGCTTCTATGATCTCCCTTGCGGATTGTTTCAAATTACTTTCTAATAATTCAAGCAGCTTACTGCTTTCAAATTTGCCATCATCTTGATTTGATAGAGACTTTATAGTTTCATTAAGCACGTTATGGCAAAAGTGTTTCTCTTTAAATTCAGGAAAACCTTTTTTTAACTCCTCGTTTTTCCCAGATAAAAAGTTATTGAGACCCTTATCCCTAGAAAGCTTATTGGGCAAGTTTCGTAATTTTGAAAGAGTTGATTTTGCAGTAGATACTGTACTCACTGCACCTGCCTTTTTAGCCAATTGACCTTCTTTTGCTTCCTGTAGTTTCTTAGTGTCAGCTTTCAATTGACCTTCTAAATCAATCTCCAATTGTTGTTTAGATTCTTGAACACTTTGTAATTGCTTCCCCAAGTTCTCCATTTCACCCAATTGAGCAGTCAATGTATTCACACTTAATCGTAGAGCTTTGTTTTCATGACCTAAGTCACTGACTTTATTTTCTAATTCAGTATTTTTGTCTTTAGCCTGACACAATTTATCAGTCTGTGATTTAAGTAAAGCCACTAATTTGCTAGCTTGCCATTGTTGATTCAATTCAATTAATTTATCCTCCTTGTCCTTTAACCTACTCTTAAGTTCTATTATTTGTGCTTGCAGACTTTCATTATCTTTCCTAGTAGCTTCAATTTCTTCTCCTTGCTCTCTTATTATCATGTATTGATCAAATATAGTTTTCTGTTGTTCATCAACTTTATCCTGCATTGCTTTTTTATCTTGTTTGTATTTGGTTAGTTCCTCTTCTCGTTCGCCTGCATCTTCTGTAAGTCCCTTATAACTCTTTTCAAGTCCTTCAATTGCAGATCGTAATTCTCTATTTTCTTCTTTTAAGGAAGCATTTTGTAAACGTTCAAGTTCTAATTCCTGATTTATGCCCTCCAGCTGTTCTTCTAATGCTTCATCATCTTCCTCTGTTATCAATGCTACTCCATCAGTCTGAACCCCTCCATCTTTGTTTATCACTACACTTTGGCTCTCTTTCTCTACAACTTCAGGTTTTAAGTCAACTTGAACACTTCCATCTATTGTCTTAAAAGCATCAGTTTGAACTTCATTGTTTGCAGTAGTTTTATCGTAGTACAAAATATTTTCTGCCCATCTATTCCATCTCTTGGGCAATATTCGTCCAATCGTTTTTAGATATAACCAAGCAAATACAGTAGACCAGCTGTATTTTTTTTCCTTTCGCTTAATATTAATTTCATAATTAACCTTATTATTAATATTTAGCATAAAATTACCTTATTTTTTAACTTTAATTTACAGAAAATTTTAATAGTAATAAAGTTATATATATTAGTATAAATGTTAAACAAATACTAACACAGGTGTCAAATTATGGTAAAGTCTTTGCCCGCCTAATACACTTTAAGCAGAAATGTACATGTCTGCAAGTACAGCATTTGCTTTTTCTATCGCTCTTGCTAACACTTCCTGTTCATTGTTCTGATTTTTCACATTGATTACCTGAGCAGCCAAGTTTGCAGGAAAAGTGACCAAACTGACTTCCCATAATTCCACTTGTTTTAACACTCTAGCTCCACTTTTATGATCAACATCATACTCTATAGGTATATAGCCGATGGAAAGTCCGTTAATTGCCCCAGTTTTGAGCATCAAATACACTTCTTCTGCTTTCTGAATACCCAAAAGTAAATGTGCGGTTATATACAGGCCAACATCATTTTCATAAATATCTATGATGCTACCTATAGGTTCGTCAGGATTATGCTGCCAAAGGAGTTTTATTTTATTTCTGTTTAAATTTTCCTTAAATGCTCCGGGCAATATCAGATCATTTTGTTTATCAACTATGTTAAAAACGCTCGCATAACCAGAAAATACACCGTTTTCTCCTATACTTTTTATTGACAATGGTGAATAGAGAAATTTCTTATTCATAAGGCCTCCTGTAGGTTATAGTATTGGGAATTCTGTTTGCACAACGCACTGCAATGTCAAATCTATTATATGCAGTTCTCTAAAAAGGGAAAGTATTTTTTTTAGTTACAAAATAATAAATGAGACTATGAAAGCAATAAAGATCCCAGCGTCACGCGCTGGGATGACAGTAGGAAAACTCAGATGTGAAAGCACTCAATAACAGTCTAGAAAGTATTGAGATATGAGAAAAATCTGTACTCAGGTAACATCAACAATTGATATCTCTAGACAAATTTGATCCTACTTTTACTTCTGACAGAATAGAGATAACGTTCTCTTGTATTTTTTTATATCTAGCGATTTCTGATTCATTTTTTTGCACTTCCAATCTATTATGGAGTAAACTAGAAACATCTCTTACTAACGTAGAAATGTTTTGTGCGGCCTTATATGCTATTGTTCCAATAATAAAGCTAGCAAAGGTATTAATTCTATCAGTAGTAAAATCAGAAAAGTTTGACATGTTGGCATGGAAAACAGGAATGCAAGTAAGACTACCAGGACCATTATAGTAATTACCTTTAATAGCATTAATAGCCATCAAACTCACAAAGCTAGTAATACACCCAACAATAAAAGGTCTCTTATCACTGTGTCTAAGGGTCCAAATGTTGGAAAGCATCTCTTATATTAGTAATTCTGCGTATTATTTCGTAGATATGTGAAACATTAGCATTATTACTTAATGAAATTCTCCTAGATTGTTCAGATTTTTCCTGTATTCTATTACTAATTTCACAATTAAAGTCATCAATGCTTATACCACATGATGTTAAAATACGAACCATATCTTGATTGTCGTTTTCTGATGCAGAATATAATGCTGTCTCATCCTTATAATCACGAAAATTGACATCTCCTCCACTTGATCTATAAACGCTAATTATAAACTCTTCTAAGCTCATCTTATGATTTTCTTCCAAATACCTTGACACTTCCTTAAAATATTCTTTATCGGTAGCAAGTTTGTGTAGAAATGATTGGCCTGAAATTTTTTCTAATTGATCTATAATGATCCTCTGTAATAACATAATTAGCCTCCTATTAAAGTTTCAATACTATTGATAAAATGATACAGTATTATAGTTCTTTAGTCAAGGTGAATATTAATATATTAAGGTTAAAACTGCCAATTAGCAGTCAAAAGAATAAAATGAAATATCAAGTGATATCCTCTATAATTAAATTTTTTGAATGAAGAGATGACGGTTCGCGTAGGAATTAATGGTCTGGGTAGAATAGGCAGAGGCGTATTGCGTGCTATTTTCGAAATAGAAGAATATAGCAAACAAATAGAAGTTGTAGCTGTCAATGGATCGCTCAGTGCAAAGCAGCATGCACATTTGATTAAATATGATTCTGTTCATGGCAAATTCAGTGGTGATATTGATTTTAATGAGTCTCAAAATTGGATTTCTATAAATGGCAAAAAGTTTTCTTTATATAGAGAGCGGAATCCTGAAAATATTCCTTGGAATGTTGATGTAATACTTGAATGTACTGGTGCATTCAATAAACGTGAAGAAGCAATAAGGCACAATGCAGAGAAAGTAATTGTCTCTGCTCCAGTTCCGGATGCTGATGTCACTATAGTTTATGGTGTGAATGACGATATGCTCGAAAAAGAGCATAAAGTGATATCAGCAGGTTCTTGCACTACAAATTGCCTTGCTCCGATTGTGAAAGTCCTACACTCCAGTTTAGGTATAAAAAGCGGTTTTATGACTACTATACATGCCTACACGAATGATCAAAATGTTCTTGATGGTAATCATAAAGATTTGCGTAGAGCAAGGGCTTGCGGATTATCTATGGTGCCAACTACAACCGGGGCAGCAAAAACAATTGGTTCTGTCATCCCTGAATTAAAAGGAAAACTAGATGGCACTGCCGTCAGAGTTCCAGTTAGCAATGTTTCTATGGTTGATTTTAAATTTACGACTGATAAGAAAGCGACCGTTGAAGAAATCAATGAAATATTTAAGGATGCAGCTCTCTCCTCTACGTCATTCCAGCGCATGACGCTGGAATCTAATTTCTGGATCCCAGTGTCAGCTACTCGGATGACATCAGAGGGTACTAGGATGACAGAGGGTTATCCAATGTCAAATGTACTTTCTATATGCGAGGAACCTTTAGTCTCAATAGATTTTGTGCATAACCCTTATAGTGCAATTGTGGATTTAACTGGTACATATGTTACAGGTGATATATGCAGGGTTGCAGCGTGGTATGACAATGAGTGGGCTTTTTCGCTGAGAATGTTAGACATAGCATTATTGAGCTATAGTAAAGTATGAACTGGAACTCAAGCAAATACGCCTCATTTTATGAGCACTTTGCGGAACTCAGAAAAAGAGTTATCTTTTGCTTTCTATTTTTTTGCGTTGCTTTTGGTTTTTGTTATTACTTTAAGGAAAATATATACCGTTTTTTACTCGCACCTTTAATAGAAGCAACAAAAGGTAGCGAAGGTTTTTCTTTAATTTACACAGACTTAACAGAGGCA
Source organism: Wolbachia endosymbiont (group A) of Yponomeuta plumbellus (assembly GCF_947251575.1). Lineage (NCBI taxonomy): Bacteria > Pseudomonadati > Pseudomonadota > Alphaproteobacteria > Rickettsiales > Anaplasmataceae > Wolbachia > Wolbachia endosymbiont (group A) of Yponomeuta plumbellus. The sequence continues at coordinate 410,270 of NZ_OX366353.1, forward strand.
TTTTTTGTGTATCTCCAAGTTGCAATAATGAGCGCACTTTTGTTTTCTTTTCCTGTGTTTGCATGGCAATTTTATATGTTCTTAGCACCTGGGTTATATAAAAGTGAAAGGGCAGTGTTGTTGCCATACTTGATTGCAACACCGGTTTTATTTGTAACGGGAGCTACTGTAGTCTATTACTATATATTTCCTTTAGCCTGGAAGTTTTTCATCACTTTTGAACATAGTGGGAAATCTTTCGGTATACCAATAGAGCTTATGCCATCAGTTAGCGAATATTTAGACCTCGTTCTCCAATTTATGTTTGCTTTTGGCACTGCATTTCAAATTCCAGTAATACTCACATTAATGGTGAGAGTTGGGCTACTGACTGCACAAAGTTTGTCAAATAAACGTAGAATTGCAATAGTGGTAATTTTTATTATCGCTGCAATCTTAACTCCACCTGATGTATTAAGCCAAGTAGGGCTTGCAATACCTATGCTGATTCTATATGAATTGTCCATTCTGATATGTAGGTATATTGAAAAAAAGAAGACAAAGATTTAAACAAAGAAATCCCTCTTATCTCCTTTATATCACATTTTTAACTTACAACATTCTTATTCAGGACTTAAATATGGAAATGTTTCATAAATTGATTGTAATACTTTGTTAAGTTCAGCCTTACTTTTGATGATCAATAATACTGTATCATCACCTGCTATAGTTCCTATAATTCCTATGTTTTTGCTATTATTTAATGAATAAATAACATACTTCTGATCTAGAAAGTAAGCTAGGCTGCTAGCTTGTCCTGGTTGAGTGTGTAGTACTATTAAACCAAAATCCGAAATTTGCATATTAAGTATTAATGGTAATCGATATTGGTTGATGTCAATTACTTTATACATACCAGCAACTTTGGCAATTTTAAGTTTTTTTAATTTTCTTGATAAAGTAGCCTGAGGAATGTTGTGCCCTCTTTCTTTAAGCAAGATCTGTAAATCGCTCTGCTCTAAAATTTCGTGATTTTGAATAATATTTAAAATATGTTCACCTAGTGTATTGTCATGCATTATGCATTTTCCTCATATTGAATATGTAATAAGTATATTTGAAATTATATTCATTATTTCTTGACTATTCAATTTTTAATGTCTATATTCATAAGATGAATAAAATATGAATATAAATTAGTAATATGAAAAAATATATTTTAAATGCTATTATAGTGATAAGTATTCTATTAACAGGATGCAAGGAAAATAAACACGATAATATCATTAGATTTGCAATTTCTGCAGATTATCCACCTTTTGAATATTATGAAAATGGTAAATTTACTGGCTTTGACATTGAGCTTGCTCAATTAGTAGCAAAAGAGTTAGGTAAAGAAGCGATATTTAAAGATATGCAGTTTAGTACTATATTTGCAGCATTGCAAAGTAATTCTGTAGATGCTGCTATATCTACTATTGGTAGCACAGAAGAGCGTGAAAAAAATTTTGATTTTTCAAATAGTTATTATACAGGGGAATTTGGTATTCTATATCACAAAAATAAACCCATAGCCGGTATAAACAACTTAACTCGCAAGAAGATAGCCGTTCAACTAGGAACTGTCATGGAAATTTGGCTAAAAGAGCATGTTCCTACAACAGCTCAAATTATTGCTATAGACAATAATAATCAAGCTGTAGAAACATTAAAGTCTGGTCATGTTGATGGCGTCCTAATTGATGAATTCCAAGGTAAAGTATTTAGCAAAAAAAATCCTGGTCTATCATGGTCAGCCACTGCCAAGTTAGATGGTGGTTATGTTATTGCTGTGAATAAAGGATCTGCTTTAAAGGATAAAATAAACGAGGCATTAAAAAGTTTAGAAAGTAAAGGTGTAATACAAAAAATAGCAGAAAAATGGCTAGGAGATAACTGATGCAGGAATTAATTTCTAATTTCTTGTTTGTTGGAACAGGCCTTGCCTTTACTTTAAAATTATTGATTGGAGGACTGCTTTTAGGTATGAGTCTAGGAGGGTTATTTTCAGTACTCAGATATAATAAGATCTGTATTCCATTAATTAATGGAATTATATCTGTAATACGTGGCACCCCCCTTATATTACAGTTAAGTGTTGTTTATTTTATGACTCCAACCATTGCAGGAATTAAATTAAACATATTTAGTGCTGGCATTATAGCATTTGGTCTAAATAGCTGTGCTTATATTGCTGAGATTTTACGAGCTGGTATTGAAACTATATCAAAAAACCAGTTTGAAGCAGCTAAAACTTTACAAATACCTAGTTTCTATATGTGGAGAGATATTATATTACCACAAGTTATTAAAAATATTCTTCCTGCAATGATAAATGAGATCATTGCACTCCTTAAAGAAACGGCATTAATCTCTACTATTGGTGGTGTTGATATTATGCGCTCTGCGCAAATGCTTGCAGCAGAACAATTTACTTATTTTATACCACTTTGTCTTGCTGGGGCTTATTATTACGCTCTTGTATTACTAATTGAATATATAGGCAAAAAGATTGAACAGAAAGGTATATATGATAAAAATGCATAATGTTTGTAAATTATTTAATAATGTTCCAGTACTTAATAATATTAACCTGATTATAGAACAATCTATAGTTGGTCTTGCTGGTCCTTCTGGTAGTGGTAAATCAACATTGTTACGTTGTATACAAAAACTCGAAGTTTTAGATTCTGGTAGCATTGAATGCAATGATAGTACTGGTTTTGTATTTCAGGATTTTCAACTTTTCTCACATATGACTGTCTGGGAAAATCTTACATATGCTCCCAAACTTAAAAACAAAACTCAGGATCAAAGTGATTCACTACTTGAGTCTTTGGGTATTGCCTCTAAAAAAAATGATTACCCTAGTAATCTATCCGGTGGGCAAAAACAGCGGGTTGCGCTTGCCAGAAGCTTAATGATGAATCCAAGGATTCTATTATGCGATGAGCCAACGTCTGGTTTAGACGTAGCAACAATAGTCGACGTTGTGGAACTATTACAATCAGTTAGAGATATGGGTATTACTATGATTATCGCTTCTCACAATTTGGATTTTTTAACAAAAATATCAGATCGGATTATTCTGTTAAAAAACGGAAAAATAATTGTAGATATCAATCCTAAAGAAATTGATGAACCAACAAACTATTTAAAAAATAATTATTAAAAGAGAATCACTCATATCATACTGAGAGCTATAACAGATTTTAGCATCGAAAATTACATAATATACATTATGGAAAACAAAATTACATAATGTAAGAAGCAATGCTAAAAATAAAATCACATAATATAGCAAACTATAGCTAACCCAAGAAAGGTTTTCCTACGTCATACCGCCGCGATATCTCAGCATAGATTCCGCTAACAAGTAGCGGAATGACGAATTTTTGTTTTTCAAACTGTCGGTAAATCTAAGTCAGTTTAGCTATATGTGTCAAGCACTGGGATGACACCCTCCTGATGGGCCAAAATCACAATGTTCGTACAGTTATGGAATGAATCGCGGTATGACGTGTTGCTTTGATCAGCTATAAAGATGATGCTGCGGAAGTTTTTAGTACTTGCTCGCAACTTTCCAACAATTTAATAGCACTGGTGTTTACAACCTCTCCGCCGACACGCTTAGTGACAAAAAACCTCACATAAGGTTTATTCGTATAAGAGTCTCTTAATATTCTCATTCCTCTGTTATCTACAATCTTATAAGCTTGTTTGAAATCTGCCATCGCAATTACTGGTAGCTGATTGTTTGGCGCTGGTGGCATATCGGCAGATTGATATACTGGTATTCCCATTAAAGTATCTGGAGCTTCAAGCGACAGACTTGGCTGCCAGAGATACTGACCTGTTTGAGATTTTAGCAGCCTGATATCCTTCAACGTACTCCTGTTTATCAAAAATGACGCATTTTTGGAATAATATTCGTCCAGAGAGTAATACAACATCATTATTGAATCACTATCTAATTTTTCAGTTTTAACTTGCTCTATTTTATTATAACTGTTTCCATTTTCATAAGCTAAAATTCCTTTTGGTTGAAAAGTGCCCTCACCCTTAATGAAGGCTTCGCTTTCTTCCTTACTAAAAGTCTCGGCAATCTTTTCCACCAGCCAACTCTCAACATCGACAAACGCATCATCGAGTAACTTTTGTGATATTTGTGGTTGAGCATATAACTCGTAAGTTGTGACGGAAATCTTTTGGATTTTGGGCGTGTCCGTATCTTTTGCAAAATCATACTTAGACTTATTGCCACCGTTCTCATCATCTACTGTTTCACTGCTCCAACCTGCACCGGCGCGGTCAAAATCTTCTATAATGTAATCCAATGTTTCAGTAGAGATTCTTTGACTGGAGCATATTTGTCGCATTGGGGACGAATCAGTTACGCGCTTGTTTATGCGTTTTACAATATGCGGAGTAACTAGATACCCTCCGATATCACTGTCATCTCCACTGAGGGTTTTGTGTGATAAACCGCTTTCCATTCCCTTGCGGATATAATCAGAAAAATATTTATCGCTTGTGCTAAAATCTGTATTTACTTCTGGGCGTTGAGCTGCAGTTTCGATCAAGTCTAAACGCTCTTTGCAACTATCAATGGCATTATTTACCTTGCATAGCTGCTCAATTGTTGCAGAATCAGCACGCCCTTTGCTTTCAATTTCTTTTAGTTTGCGATCATTTATTAATTTAAATTGCTCCCATGATGAAGCGAGTTCATTGATACGGTGAGCGATATCGGTAAGTGACATAATAGCCTCCTTTGAAAATGAAATAAAAATGGAAATAAGGTAATAGGAATGGCATCCATAGATGTTTCCCACAGTTGTACGAATATTGCAATATGGTACATAGTAAACGATGTCATTCCAGTGCTTGACACTGGGATCCAGCTTCTATGCAACTTAATTGAAAACGTTTGTTTTAGCGTAAGACAACTACCTTTAGCTCATCAGCTCAGTTATAAGCAAAATTTCTGGATTCCAGTGTCAAGCACTGGAATGACATCATCTGTTGTGCAATTTACCTTTAAAAATGAATATCCGTACAGTTATGTGCTTGGCACTGAAATGGCATCATTTTTTATCTGTTGAAAATGTAAACCGAAAAATAGCGTGGCACTTTGTGCCACGCTTAGTACTGTAAGCTTAATCCAGTAATTAAATTAAGCGAGGTAAAATAAAAGATAATGACACTATATAATGTTCGTTCTTTTATGTCAAGCACTTTTTTGAATTTTTTTGGTGATAATTTTTATCCAGTTATTTTATTATTGTAGTATAATTTCAATGCCAGATACTATCATTATGATCACTATCTAAATTTAAATCGTAATTATCATCAAATTTATATATCCCCTCCATCTCTTCTCTATGCAATTCATGTGAATCACCTAAAGCTTTTTGATTAGAAACGTCAACACAATACTGTAACAGTGCTCTTAATGCTCCAGCACTATCTTGATCTAAATTAAAATTGCTAAAATCAAATTTCTGCATACTCTCCACATGTCCTTCTCTACATAACCTACATATCTTAGCAAAAGCCCTTTCACTTTCTCGACTCCAAGCATTAAGAAAGTAAGGATCTACTACTTTGCTAAATTGTTTCTCTATCTCTTCAAGAGAGCTCTCTGGATTAAGTTCTAATATTACTTTGAAAATCCCACTGCCATGGAATCTATAAAATTTACTAGATAAGCTATCTTTTACAAAATTAACTGCATCATCTATTGTAACACCAGAGCGAGATTCAAATATCATCTCAAATGCTCCATAACAACTATCAATACCAAATTAATTATTTTTTCCATAAAATCAATTACCTCTTCTAAGGAAATTTGTGGCTTATTCCTCAAGATAACTTCTAAACTCTTGACAAAATTATGCCCATGCTGACCCATAGCATGGGTTTTCCCATTTATTGTATAATGATATAGCTTCTTATTTTCTATTATATGCTTATTGCACTGGTAGATATGTAGCTTATTCAATTTGCCAGAATATTCCTCTATTTCCTTATCTGGTAATTTTGAGCGGAATTCCTTGATTACTTCGCGTATTATTCTATTGATATTACTCATGCTTATTCCTAATTAATATGTTAGTATTTTTATAAATTAAGTTATTATATTAAAATTCTTTCATGGATTTCAATATTAGCTCCGCACTACTTGTAGTTTTTGTAATGGGTCTGCCAATGACGATATAATCAGCTCCTGAATTTATTGCTTCTTTTGGTGTTGCTGTTCTTTTTTGGTCGTCATGACCTGGATCTATACGAATTCCTGGAGTAATAATTTTAAAGTCTTCACCGCATTCTCGGCGCACTTCTTGAGCTTCTAGTGCAGAACAGACTACTCCATGGAGTCCAATCTTTTTTGCAAGCTTTGCAAGCAAAATTACCTGTGATTTTGCCTCTCTTGCTACTCCAAGCTCGTTTAAATCCTCATTGCTCATACTAGTTAGCACTGTCACCCCAATCAGCTTTATTTTTGTGCCTTGCACTACACTTAGCGCTTCTTCAAGCATTTTTGTTCCACCGCTGATGTGCAGAGTTAACATTTCAATGTTCAGAACTTTTATTACTTCAACTGTTTTGGCTACAGTGTTTGGAATGTCATGCAATTTCAGATCTAAAAAAATTGGTACATTGCATTTTGCAACTTCTTGCACTCCAGAAAGACCTTGAGCAGCAAAAAATTCTAATCCCAGCTTTACCATGCCAACTTTACCACGCAGAGCATTAGCTAGAGAAATAGCCTTATTTAAGTCTTGTGTATCCAGTGCGCATATTATTGGGTTCATTATCTTGCATGATTTATCTTATAATAAGACTCATTGTTGTGTTTTGCAAATACTTTCACTCTGATTGAACTGACTGCGTTCATAAGATTCTGTCAATAGTGAATTTGGCAACTTGGTCGGGGTGGATGAGCGACTGACAAATAATGATTCATATCCAAGATCTTCCAGCGAAGAAGAAGGCGTTTCGTCTGGCAAAAGCCGTGCAATTTCTCCTTGTAACGCAGACTTTAATATTTGAATCGTATCTAATATTGCTTTTCCATCATTATTTCTTATTGGTTCTTCTATATTGTCTGTTACGCATCTTATCAACAGTTGCGCAAAATTCACTTGTTTTTCTTTCTCTTTCAAAAAATCTTCTATTTGACTGTCTCGTTCTAAAAGTGAATTTCTTAAACTTTTTACTTCATTATTACAATCTTTTCTTATCCCATCTAACTCAAAAGATTGATTTTTAATTAAACCATTTGCTTCATCTAACTCTTCAAATTTCTCTTTTAATTCTTTAGATAAATTTTTCTTTTCTTTGTTGACCTCTTTAATTTTACATTGTAGCTTATCTAAGTTTGCATGCAGTCTTTCTTGTTCTTCACGTAATTCCTCTACTTCTTTAGAAAATCTATTTTTTCCTTATTCAATGCCTCTACTTTTTCACTAAGTTCATGTTTTTTCTCACGTAGTGCCTTTTGTACTTCACGTGACGTTTCTATTCTATCATTTAACCCCTTATTCTCTAGCTCTAAATGTTTATTATCATCCACTTCCATCTTCAGCTTTGCAATAAATCTACTTCTTTCTTCCAACTGTTTCTTTAAACATGAGATTTCAAGTTTTAATTTCTCTTCCTGCTCATTAAGCTTACCTATTTCCTTTCTTGTTTTGTCCAATTCATTGTCTATTTCAAACGTACGATTCTTTGCTGTTTCTAATTTTTTCTCTAAAGATTTTTTTTCTTCAAGAAGAGATTCTCTCTCAACTTCTGACTCATTTACTTTCTGATTCAATTTTTTTGCTCTCTTGTCTAAATTTTGCTTTTCTCGAGTTAATTCATGTTTTAATTTTTCCACTTCTTTGTTTGCAGCTTTTTCAGCTTCCTTTCCTAGAGTTATTTTATTTTCCAACTCTTGCTCTTTCTGAGCGAATTTATTTCTCTCAACCTCTATTTTTTTATTATTACTAATTATTTTATACGAAAGTGCAAGCACCAAAACAGATAATGTAGCTAAAGCAAGAATTAGAGGAAGAGGCACATTAGAAGTTACAATAAGCGCTAAAGATGTAAGTAACGTAAGAGTAGCTAAGGAACTAGCTACAAAATAAAATGCATTAGCCTCACTAAGCAAATTGCTCATTACTCCCCTCCCCCCCCACGTTCAGCAGTCTTGTATATATTTATTAAAATTCTCTTATCTGTGGAGGAATTATAGTGCTGCACCTACAACAAACTTTCCTTTTTCAGCCTGCTAGCTAAAAATAGCTAAGGTTTTATGTATCCAGTGTACAACTGTACTCAAAATGTGTGGCAGCTGTTGGTCGGGGTAGAACATCCACCGGTATATCCAGAATCACATGAAGCATCATTCAGCTTTTTATATGGCGGTCTTATTGGAGTGGATATATAAGGTGGTTTTGGTTTCGGGAACTGTTTATTAACAGACTCATTTTCACCTATTCCTTCAAGTTCTGATAAATGTTCACTGCTTATATCTGAAGAAATGGAATGACCTTGCTCGTCTTCCTGCCCAGTTACTGCTTGCAGATGTTCAACTTTTCTTTTCAAACCAGAATTATGTTCTCTTAATTCCTCGCATCCGTCATCCAACTCTTTTTCGCTACTTTTCAACTCACTGTTATTATCGCGCAACTTTTCATTAAGTTTTTTTAACTCTCCGATCTTATCAAGATTTTCATTGTTTTCCTCTTCTAATTTCTTGCATAGTTTTTCTTTTTGTTCTAAATCTGCAGCTAGCTGGATCGTTTCTTGCGCTTTTTTATTTAACTCTTTTTTCAATCGTCCTTCTTCTAATACATCATCTAAATCAGATTGTAAACAAGAAGTTTTGCCTTTTTCTTTTCTTAACTGCACTGCTAATTTTCCTACTTTTTTCCTTTTCTCCTCTAAACATGTTTCCAATTCTGTTATTCTTTCTTTTAATGAAAGAGCTAAAATTCCTTCATATTTTAATTCATCTAACTGCCTTTTTAAGGAATCTATTTCTCTTTGAGATTGAGATAATTCCTCCATTAAAGAATCCACTCTTTCATTCAATCTTACATTTTCATCACGTAACTCTTGGTATTCAAGAGAAAGCATCTTCTCCTTATGTTCTAACTGACCTTGTACTTTTGCACTCAATTCTGTATTTTCATCGTGTAAATCTTTGTTCTTATTATTAAGAGCACCTATCTTACCCTCTAATTCTCGGATTTGATTACCTTTATTATTTAACTCTTTTGTAGCATTATCTAATTTTTGCTGTGCATCATCTTGTTGTGTCTTTAACTGCTCTATTTCCTTATTTAACCCTGCAATTTCGCTTTCCAAATCTTGCTTTTCTCGAGTTAATTGATCTTTTAATTCCTTCACTTCTTTATTTACAGCTTCTTTAGCTTTTTCTCCCAGAGCTATTTTACTTTCTAACTCTTGTACCTTACTCTCTGATTGTTGTTTTACGCTTTCTAACTCTTGCTCTTTTTCAGCAAATTTATTTTTCTCAACCTCTATTTTCTTATTATTACTAATTATTTTACATGAAAGTGCAAGCACCAAAATAGAAAGTATAGACAAACTCAAAGCAACAGGAAGAGCTACATTAAAGGCTGCAACTGAAGACAAGAACTTAACATAAGGGGCAACAGCAAGTGTCCCAGACGCAAGCAATACCAAAGTAGCAAGAGCACCAGCTATAAGATATGGTGCATTGGTTTTACTATACAAATCCCTCATTATTCCCTCATACTAATAATGATTACAATAGCATGGATATTAAAGGAAGTAAAGCTATAAAAATCAGTATAAGTCTATATTCACTATGTATTTTCCGTCTTCAGTTTCAAGCTCAGACTGCATCCACTCTATCATTTCTGCATTGCACACTGCCTGCAAATCATCCTGTGCAGATTGATCTAACTTATCCTCTTGTACGCTCGCTTTTATCATCAACTTTTTTATCAGATGCTTAACTGATACATTATTATCTGCCTTTATCTTTCTGATAATGTTTAATATCTGAATAACATTATCTCCCATTTCCTCTGAATATTTATCGTAGATAAGTTCTTCTTTGCTCGGCCAATTACTTTGATTGTGTACAGAATTATAACTATACAACTGGTGGTATATCTCTTCTGTAATGTAAGGCAAGAAAGGTGCAAATAACCGCAAAATAATATTCAGTACATATGCCAAACTTTGCTTTGCACTTAAGGTTGCTTCACTGCTTCCGTACGCGCGTTTTTTTACTAATTCCAAGTAGTTATCACAAAAATCCTTCCAAAAAAATTCTTCTACTGCGCCCAAAGCTTCGCAGTATTCAAACTGTAATAGGTTATTCGTTGCTTTACCTATTACTTTGTACAGCTTAGACAGTATCCATTTATCCATCGTCTCACTGATGGAATTTATGCTTACTGTTTGATGCTTTTCCATGAACATGGAAACAAACTTGCTAGCGTTCCAAAGTTTTGTAACGAGGCGCTTGCCAATTTTGAATATATTTTCAGAGTAGACTGTATCAACTCCAAGCCTTGAGTTCGCTGCCCAATAGCGCACTACATCAGCTCCATAAGTTTCAAGTATTACATGAGGAGTAATGATGTTACCCTTTGATTTACTCATCTTTTTCTTATCATCTGCTAAACACCAACCGCTGATCATAATGTTTTTCCAAGGTAAAGAATTTGCATGATAATGTGCCTTTAAAATAGTATAAAAAGCCCAAGTTCTTATTATCTCATGGCTCTGGCTGCGCAGATCTGCAGGAAATATCGTATCATAACGATGATTTGGTAAGCTAAACTCACTGTTTACTGCTAGTGCACTTAGTTGAGGAGTAATTGAGCTTGTGGCCCAGGTATCCATTACATCTTGATCTGGGATAACCTCTTCTTTGCTATACCCTTTTGGCAAATCTTTCAATGGATCTATAGGCAGGTCCTTTATCTCAGCTAGAATAATTTTACCTTCTTCTCCCTTACGGTTGGAATACCACGCTGGAAATGGCACACCAAAATAACGTTGCCTTGAGATGCACCAGTCCCAATTTAGCCCTTCTATCCACACTTCCATACGTTTACGCATAGTAGCTGGATGCCAATTGCATTCTTTTACTTTATCTAATACTTGAGCTTTTTGCTCTAAAGTCTTGATAAACCATTGATAAGTAGGCAATATCTCAAGTGGTGCACCAGATCTTTCTGCGCACTTAACAGAATGAGAAATGTTAGTGCTTTCTACCAAAAGTCCTTTTTCAGTTAGGATTTCGATCATCCTCTTTCTTGCTGCTACAATTTTTAGTCCATTTATTTCATAGATTCCAGCGTCACGCGCTGGAATGACGCCGGGGTGTGGTGGAATGACATCATGAAGGTTCATCCTCCCATCCTGATCGATGATAATTTTCATCGGCAGATTATGCTTTTGCTGCCAATATATGTCGAGCTCATCACCGAATGTACAACACATAACAAGCCCAGTGCCTTTATCTATTTTAACCTTATCATCAGCTATTATTGGAACTTTTGTCTCTGTGATCGGCACCACGGCTGTTTTTCCGATCAGATGGGTGTAGCGCGCATCCTCTGGATGACAAAAAACTGCAACACATGCGGGAAGTAACTCAGGCCGCGTAGTTGCAATATTGATCTGCTCATTTTCTTGAGTAGAGAAAACTATCGTGTTTAAGGATGACTCAAAAACTTTATCTTCTATTTCTGCTTGTGCAATTGCTGTTTTATCAACCGGGTCCCAAAGGATGGGCTGCATTTTTCTATATGCATATCCCTTATTATATAGATCAATAAACGACATCTGTGAAAGCGTCACAGTTTCCTTGCTGATCGTGTGGTATTCCAAATCCCAGTCATAACTAATGCCGACCGATTTAAATAGTTCCTTGAATTCTTGCTTTGATTTTTCAATAACCTCATGGCACATCTCTATAAATTTTTCCCTGCCAACTTCTTTTGCGCGGGTTTTATAGGTTTGCTCAACCAATCTTTCAGTGGGAAGCCCATTATCATCAAACCCAATTGGGTAAAACACATCTTTTCCCAGCATGCGCTGAAACCTTGCAATAAAGTCCGTGTGGCAATAGCTAAATATATGGCCGATATGGAGTTTTCCTGATATTGTCGGTGGAGGCGTGTCTATAGTGAAAGTGTTATCCTTTTCACCATTCCATTTATAAACTTTACTACCTTCCCATAATATGTTGCATTTGTCTTCAACTTCTTTAAAGCCGTATTTTTCTTTTAACATAAATATTTCTCAATTTTAAACTTTAAGCTAGCAACGTCATACCGCCGCGGTATCTCTAGATCCCGCTAACAAGCAGCGGAATGACGATGGTCGGTAAACCTAAATTACTTTAGCTATAGCACAATTAAGTAAATACGGCAATTTTACGCCAAAATTTTTTGTTTACGAACATAAATTTTCTATGCTATGATAAAAATATTACTTGACCTTAGGTTCTAAGGGTATTATGTAATGTTAATTATATATATTGAGGTTAAATATGCATAATTCAAATCAAAATCTTTCACCTGGAGCAACTTCACCAACTGATATAACATCTGATCAAGAAGGAACTATAAATAAAAACTCTATTGAATCAGGAACAGAGCAGTCGTTACAAGGTTCTTTAGTTGGTAATCAAGAGTCTTTAAATGATTATGTTGATGCGAGTAGCACGCCTGTGTCTGAAGGGATTAATGATACAATGCAGGTTGCCGATGATAATGAGGTTACGTCGGGCAATAAAGGTAATCGAAGTGTTGTTTCTAGTGATAGCACGACATTAAGTGAAGGTTCTGTTAATGGGCAAGAAGGTGTTACTAAGTCAAAAAAAGGAAAAGGAAAAAGATCAACAAGTAAAAGAATACAACGGAGTAAGCAGCAGTTAAAAGAGAAAGACGAGGAAATAACAGCATTAAAAGCTCAACAAAATACACAAGAAGTTGCGGACTTACAGCAACAATTAGCAGATAAAGAGAAAGAAATAGCACAACTAAAACAACAACAGCCAAATGCTGAAGTTGACAAACTGAAGGCAGACTTAACAGCTAAAGAGAAAGAAGTTGACAAGCTAAAGAAGGAAAATAAAGAATTAGAAGCTGAAAACAAAAAAATTCAACAACTAAAACAAGGCAATGGAGCACGGTACACTGCTACTGTTGGTATGGGTCTTGCTGCTGGACTGATAGCATTTACTGCACTTGAACGTACAGTTAAGTTAGAGATGTTAGTAATGATTGGTATAGCAGTAGCATCTGCACTCGTAGCCGGTGGTATTACATATGCAGTATTACCTAGTACTCAAGTAGATGGGGCAAAAGCACAAGAAGTAAATGAGAATGGGAAAAAGAAGTAACAAGGGTTAAGCCGAAATGTACGTGTCAAGTAAAACACTTGACGCGAGCTTCAGTTTTTATATTCATTCATTAGCATAATATAATTTTGTGCTGATTGTGTAATATGTTTAATTTCTTCATTCGACATTTTTTTGAAGAATTTTGCTGGCCTGCCAGCCCATATTTCCCCACTTTTTATCACTTTTCCGTGTGTTACCAGTGAGCCAGCAGCTACCATAGCTTCAGGCTCCACAACTGCATGGTCCATCACGGTAGAGCCCATACCAATAAACGCCTTATCATGCACCGTGCATGCGTGCAACACACAAAAATGTCCCACTGTTACCATGCTGCCAATAATTGTGTCACCACCTGGGTTTCTATCCACATGAATTACCGTTCCATCTTGAATATTTGTTCCATTACCTATTTTTATTGATCCAACGTCCCCTCTGATTACACAATTAAACCAGATGCTTGCATCTCTTCCTATTTCAACCTTGCCTATGATATGCGAACCACCTGCGATGAAAGCACTTTCGTCTATTTTTGGTTCATAATTTTTGTATTTTAAAATGTGATACATATTAAGCCCAAAGTTTTATGCATATGTTAATCAAAATAAGGTAAGCAGTAAATACATACTTAGATTTCAAGTTATTTGGGTGACAGATGTTCTTGACTTACGTGCTTTGTACTGCTAAAATTTTTATTTTCAGCCCTATCTATAATGTCAGTAGCGGTATTAAGTATATTTCAAATAATATTGGTTGTTGTGTTAGTAATTTTAGTGCTCTTGCAGCCGCCTGGAAGTAGTTCGTTAAGTGGTTTTAGTAATACACAACAGGGGGTCAATTCGATGATTCCGGTGAAATCTTCTGAAAACCCGCTCAGCAGAATAACGGCTATTGTTGCTGGATTGTTTATTATAAACACATTGCTATTGTCAGGATTATGTTCAAAAGACGTACATAAAAAATCGATCGCAGAAAAAATTATATTAGAAAAAAAGCAAGAAAGTGAATCTACTTCTGTTCCATTTGAAAATTAATGAAGGAAGCTAAATTTATCTTTGTCACAGGTGGAGTTGTGTCATCGCTTGGTAAAGGCTTAGTTGCTTCGAGTGTTGGTGCGCTTCTTCAAGCTCACGGTTTTAAGATCCGTATCAGAAAACTTGACCCGTATCTCAACATTGATCCTGGGACAATGAACCCAACTCAGCACGGAGAGGTATTTGTTACCGAAGATGGTGCTGAAACTGATTTGGATCTTGGGCATTATGAGCGTTTTACTGGAATTAAAGCAACAAAAGATGACAATATAACAACTGGTAAGATATATCATGAGTTATTGAAGAAAGAGAGGCGTGGTGATTATCTGGGCAAAACTGTGCAAGTCATTCCTCATGTAACAGATTTGATCAAATCGTTCATTTTTAATGGTACGGAAGGTTTAGATTTTGTAATATGTGAAATAGGCGGAACTGTAGGTGACATTGAAAGCCAACCATTTTTGGAGGCTATACGCCAAGTTAACTACACATTAGGAAAACAAAGAGTTATCCTGATTCACTTAACTTTAATACCATATCTTACCGCAGCGCAAGAATTAAAGACAAAACCAACGCAGCATTCAGTTCGAGAGTTAAATTCCGCGGGGTTACAACCAGATATTATATTATGCCGCAGTGAGAAAGAAATTTTCGATAATCAAAGAGAGAAAATAGCTAAGCTTTGCAATGTTTCTTTATCCAATGTGATACCTGCCCCTGATGTGAGTCATATATATGAGTTACCGGTGTTGTATAGCCAATGTGGGCTTGATACGCAAATTTTGGAGCACTTTCATTTAAGTAAGCCAAAACCAAGCTTGACTGAATGGGATCAAATAGTGCATTCCATAAGGCACCCAACACAGGAAGTTACTGTATCTATAGTGGGAAAATACACCGAATTCCCTGATGCATACAAATCACTGGTTGAAGCATTAAATCATGGTGCGATTAGTAATAAAGTCAAAGTAAAGATAAATTGGGTTAACTCAAGAGAGAAGGAAGAAAAACCTATAAATGAAAAGCTTATAGGGGAGAAGTTACAGAATTCTCATGCAATCCTTGTTCCAGGGGGGTTTGGTGATGACGGAGTAGAGGGTAAAATATTAGCAATAAATTATGCCCGTACAAATAATATCCCATTTTTCGGAATTTGCCTTGGTATGCAGCTTGCAATTATTGAATTTGCTCGTAATGTTGTTAAGCTTGAAGATGCACACTCTGAAGAATTTCGTAACTGTAAACATCCAATCGTTAAGTTAGCTGGCGATCAAGATGACGATCTTGGTGGAACCATGAGACTTGGGGCATACAAATGTAATATAAATGCAAACTCTAAAATGATGGATGCATATAGTAACACTACTATTTCAGAAAGACACAGGCATAGGTACATAATCAATTCAGATTATAAAGATGACTTAGAAAAAAATGGGCTGTTATGCAGTGGCATATCAGAAGATGGAACGTGCATAGAGGCAGTGGAGTTAGAGAGTCATCCGTGGTTTATTGGTGTGCAGTTTCATCCAGAATTTCAATCAAAGCCGTTTTCTCCTCATCCTCTTTTCGTGTCGTTCGTTAAAGCAGCAATTGATAAGAAATAAGTGCCTAGTGTTTAAGTATCAATATATGGAGCTTGCCATAGAGCAAGCCAAACTCGCTCAAAAAAATGATGAGGTGCCCATAGGTGCTGTAATAGTGAGTGGAGACAATATCATTTCTTCTGCACACAATATATCCAGCGATCCAACTGCACATGCAGAGATGTTAGCGATCAGACAAGCATTTTCAACTCCCACGCTTTGTGATGCTGATATGTACGTAACATTAGAACCATGTCCGATGTGTGCTCAAGCCATTTCCTTTGCCAGAATTAAACGATTGTACTTTGGAGCTTATAATCCAAAAGGTGGAGGAATTGAAAATGGTGCTAAGATATTTCAATTTTGCAGCCATATACCTGAAGTTTATGGTGGGATATTAGAAACAGAATGCTCTTTTTTGTTAAAGGATTTTTTTGAGAAACTAAGGAACATTTGATAAATCGTCATGCTACTTGTTTTCCGATACAAAATCGTCATCCCGCTACGTGTTAGCGGGATCTATGCTAGGAGATACCGTGACGGTATGGCGGTTAAGTAATTCGTCATTCCAGCGCGTGACGCACAACTATACAAACATTGTCCACCAGCAGGGTGTCATCCGAGTAGCTGACACTGCCCTCCTTTGTCATCCCAGTGCTTGACACTGGGATCCAGAAGACTTAATTTTAACCAAGTGGCTGCATAATAAAGGCTGGATTCCAGTGTCAAGCACTGGAATGACATTACAGGGACACTGGGATGACATCATCCTTTTCTCTGGATTCCAGACTGGAATGACAGCAGTCCTACGTCATACCGTCACGGTATCTCTAGATCCCGCTAACAAGCAGCGGGATGACGGTTGTCAGGGTGTCAGCTACTTAGATGAAACCCTTTCCCGGTCTATCAAATCACATAGGAGAAAACTAAGACCAATCAAATTTCTTATCTTGCGGTTTTATTTGCAATATTGCTACCACACTGATCAACAAGCAGAAGACTATATAAAGCCCAGCAGCAAGGTTTGTTTGAGGAAATGTTACAGTCAACCAAATACAAACCATAGGAGTAAATCCTCCATGTAACGCATAAGAGATATTGCGTGATAAGCTCACACCACTAAATCTAACATTGGTAGGAAAGAGTTCAGATGCAACTATTCCTATGGGAACTATACCCCTTTCTATTATAGAGAGAACCATTACGCTCAACGCAATCACAAGATAATTTTTATAGTAATATGCAATAGATAACGCAGGACAACACAGTGCCATTGTAATTGCTATAAATAAGATTGCAGTGCGCTCTTTTCCAACTTTATCAGCCAACATTCCAAACGCTATTGAAGATATCGGCATTAATACACTGGTTATAATCAATACAATTTCGTTGATATATGTTGTTACATAAACATCCACTGATGCTATTTCCTTTGCGAGAGTTCGAAGAAATATGGTAAATCCAACAGCAACATTAACAGGTACAGATATTAAAATAGCAAGTATAAGAGCTCTCTTGTGGCGTTTTATAAGCTCTATTATTGGCAAATCAGGTAAATTTCTTTGTTTTCGATTTTTTTCATATGCTGGAGTTTCTCCCAATGTGTATATGCTATACGCGCTAATTAATCCTAAAATAGCTGAGAAAATAAATGGCAATCTCCAACCCAAGGTACAAAAATCAGTAGTTTTTTTGCAGATAATCACTATCACCGCAGAAAGCAAGACGCCAATGGAGCGACCAAAACCCATCATTCCAAAATACATCCCTAAGTTCTCTTTCCTACTGGATAAATGCTCTATAAGATAAACAGAACTTCCTTGTTCACCACCAAGTGCAATTCCTTGTGTTATATGGATTGCAAGAAGCAATATAGTAGAAATTATACCTACTTGATTGTGACTTGGAATAAATGCAATGAGACTTGATGGTATCGATATTAGCAAGATAGTAATTATTAATGCTATCCTCCTTCCATACCTGTCACCAACGTGACCAAATATGAATGCACCAAGTGGCCTTACAATTGCACCTAGCCCTACAATTCCAAATAATTGCAGTATGTTACTGTAGACATCTTTTGCAAAACAAAACTCTCTGCTGATTATGTTAATCAAATCAATAAAAAGCATGTAGTCATACCATATTGCGATTCTGCAGAGTATGGTTGATATCAACACCCTTGTTTGCACTAAATTCAATTCGTAAATGTTTGCTTATTCTATTCTGGCTGCTTTTTGGGATTTTACAACCTAAACATATAGAGTTGACTTTTTTATTATGGTGTGTGATAATTGCAATGAATATAGCCTATTTAGCAGCACTTATAGCAGCAGCTATAATAAAAATAGCAGCAGTAATACTTTGTGCTATAATGTGTATAAGCATTTTCTTTATATTATTTAAGGGAAAAAGAACACTTAGATTCAAAAGGATTTCTATCTCTTCTGAAAACAGTAGGTGTAATTTATATAATACTATCAATTATATCTCTCCCACTTATTATATTAAGCCTTACTACTCCGTCACCTCTGGTAGTAGGTATAGTAGGTGGTATCGTTGGTGCTATTTCCATAATACCATTAATAGTAGCTTACATTTTGCTTGTGGCTATATCGAATATCTTTATTACCAAGTCTTTATAAATTTGAGCTAATGTTACTGTCTTCATTTCTTCTTGGTTGTAATATTGCTGAAAGTTATCTATTTCCATAGGTATAACATATAATCTGATTTTATAAGATATTCTACCGGGATTAAAATATCGTAAATCTTAGGCGTTATAAACAAAATTTACAGGAAAAATAAGATGATACTACTCAAAAAGGCAAACAAGACGGTATTTTTCTGGCATAAGTTAGCGTTCAGCTTTACCTTTCCTTGCAAGACATTTTAGAGCTATTATGTCTTACTTCTTGAAGATACAAGTTAGCGTTTTTAACCCGAATTCTGGATTGGAGATTAAAAAAAACAAGAATATCAATAGCTTATTGTTTTAGCATTTACGATAAAGCAGTAAGCATTTTAAGACTAGTTACTAATTTAGTAAAATTCAAGACTTTCAATAATTTACCTAAAATCTAATCCAGAATTCTGGTTAATAATAAAATCTTGTTTTTTGAAAATGAATTTGGTAAACTTTAAAGATGTATGTGACAATATGGTGATATATTGTTTTTAGTATTTAATAAATTAAAGTACGTACTTGATAATTTTTCTGAACGCTCTAATCAAGCTAAAATAGGTAAGCTAGATAAAATTATTCTTAGTTTAAAATTGGTATAAGGTATTAAGATGAAAAAAATTGAAATTTCAGAATTACTAAAAAGAATTTCAATCTGTTTACTATGCGTGGCAACTATTGTCTCTATCGCTTTTTTGTTTGCCTATATGCATACAATGTTGCTTAGTAAAGGGTATGAGTTAGCTGCACATTATGTTAGTGAAGCTATGCCTTGTGTGTTACTTGTCGTTCCCCTTTTTATTGTTTGGTTTGTATATGATCAAGTATTCAGCAAACTAAAGGAAGTAGAGCTGCCTATATCGATAGAATTAGCTAATTCAGATGATAAAAGAATAACATTTGCTGATGCTATAATTGATGACTCCTTAAAACAACGGTTGCAGATGATTTGCTGTGACCAAATGACAGAAGAAATGCGCAAGCTGTTTGGAAATAAAAGTATTAATTCACTAAGAGGTTACATATTATATGGCCCTCCTGGAAATGGTAAAACACTTATCGCTCGTGCAATTGCAGGTGAATCAAATATGAATTTCATAAGCATCTCAGGTCCTGAACTTATTGGAGTATATATTGGTCATGGTGCACATGCTGTACGCGAGCTTTTTAAAATAGCAAAAAAATATTCTCCTTGTATAGTCTTTATAGATGAAATAGATGCAGTTGCTCAAAAAGAAGTACCGCTAATAACTCAGCTTACCATTGTCGAGAGAGTTTAACACAGTTGTTAACTGAAATAGATGGATTTAAGAGCAGAAAAGATATAATAGTAATTGGTGCAACTAACCTTATCGGTGGTATAGATCCAGCACTTATTAGACCTGGACGTTTAGGTCAGAAGGTTTATGTCCCTAATCCAAACATAGAGGTGAGACAAAAGATATTGGCACTTTATATGCGAGGTACAAAAACTGATGAAAAGCTAAGCCTCCAAGACATTGCAGACAAGACTGAAGGCTATTCTGGGGCTGAGTTAGAGCAATTAGTGAATGAAGCAAAAATTAGCGCTGGTGCGCAAAGACGGCTTATAGTGAGTGAGGAAGATTTCAGTTACGCGCTTCACAGGTTAAGTCCAGAACAAGAAAGAGATAGAATAAAGTTAGTTTCAAACGCGAAGACACAGATAGAAGAAACTTCTTTTATACGGTAAACATAAAAATTGAAATTATAGAAGTGTAGCTGAGCCAACCTTCGTTATTCTTATTATTACCCACAAATAAAGACATGGTATTGCATTTACTCAAATAATTTAATTTTATTAACCTGAAAGCTTATTGGATTAAAATTATTAAATTAAGAGTTATAATTTTAGCAACTAAAAGCTGTAAATTGCACCATATAAACAGTTATTTCAAGCAAAAGTTATACTGACCTTAGCCAGAAAAAGTGGTGGAAAAGTTAGGAATGTTTTTTACAAAAAAAGACAGTATCAATAAAAAGGATTTTATTCTATTTGAAATATAAAATTATCATGTATTTTTCTGTTATTCCCAAGTGAATTATTATTAACTTAGCAGTATATATTATTAAAAACACAAGCAATACAATCATTTTTAGCAACCAAAACCAGCAAGCGTGAGAAGATTTTTTTTTGGAATGAGTTGGTCATGATGTTTGTAAAACTTAATTTGTACACTTTACTTACCCCCAGTAATTCTGATATAGTTACTTTAGTTAAAGTCTATAAAAGTTTATAAATGGCAACCTTAAGTGTAAGAGAAGCTTTATGCACAGCAATTAGAGAAGAAATGCAAAACGACTCTGATGTGCTTATCATGGGTGAAGAAGTTGCAGAGTATGATGGTGCTTATAAAGTAACGAAAGGATTACTGAAAGAGTTTGGAGAAAACAGAGTAGTTGATACGCCTATTACCGAACATGGATTTGCTGGCCTTGCTGTTGGAGCGGCATTTGCTGGATTAAAGCCAATAGTCGAGTTTATGACTTTTAATTTTTCTATGCAAGCTATTGACCAAATTGTGAATTCCGCAGCAAAAACAAATTATATGTCAGGCGGACAACTTGGATGCCCTATAGTATTTCGTGGACCAAATGGCGCTGCAGCAAGAGTTGCTGCACAACATTCTCAATGCTTTGCAGCTTGGTATTCGCATATACCGGGGTTAAAAGTAATAGCACCCTATTTTGCCTCAGATTGCAGAGGTCTGCTTAAAGCTGCAATTCGTGACCCTAATCCGGTAATATTTCTAGAAAACGAAATAGCTTATGGACATGAGCATGAAGTTTCTGACTCTGAGCTATCAAACAAAGATTATCTACTTGAGATAGGCAAAGCTGCTGTTATACGGGAAGGAAAGGATGTAACTATCACTGCTTTTTCATTAAAATTAATGGATGCCTTAAATGCAGCAGATTTACTTTCGAGTGAAGGTATAGAAGCTGAAGTTATTGACCTCAGAACCTTAAGACCACTTGACACTCAAACTGTTATTAACTCTATTCAGAAGACTAATAGGTTAGTTAGTGTAGAAGAAGGATGGCCATTTGCAGGAATAGGAGCAGAGCTGTCAGCCGTTATTATGGAACAAGGATTTGACTACCTTGATGCTCCAGTTGTACGTGTAACTGGCAAGGACATCCCCTTACCTTACGCTGCAAATCTAGAAAAAAAAGCATTACCGCAAGTGGAAGATATAGTTGAAGCCGTGCATCAGGTCTGTTTTAGAAAAAAATAGTTCTTTTTTGTGTCTCCTGTTCCGCATTGGTCCATCAAAGAAGTATTTCCAGTGCCGCCTATACCACCCATTACTTTTATGACGATAGTTTTAGCACCGAAAAATACAGCACAAAATATACCGAGTGCAAAAAGAGCTGGCCATGGCATTCTACCAAATATCGCAAGCAAAGCTGCACCTATTATCACTACGGTCATAAGCGGTCCGCCTATTCCCCAAACGTAGCCAATAATGTTACATATTACTTGAGCAGTTGTATCAGTATTAGTGTCAGCGGCAGCACTCCCAACATGAGAAAAAGAAATAAATAATACTATAAGAAAAATATTGAAAATTCTCTTGATTGTAGGATTCATCTCTATACCTTAAACTTAGATATTGTAATTATATCTAAAATAGTATAATTTTTAGTAAAACTAGCATAAAGATTGAATAACAAACGGTGCCACAAAAGTAGTTGACACACAACTGCACGAACATTGTGCTACCAGGAGGGCAATGCTTCCTTCTCCTGTCATCCAAGTGCCCTCTTTTTGTCATGAAAGTAGCTGACACTGATTTCCATCCAAGACGGTGTCATCCAACTCCCCTGCCATCCCAGTGCTTGACACTGGGATGGCTTTGTTGCATCGCTAGCTATGATGGATTAAAGATAAAAAAAGGTGGAGAATATCAGTAGCTTATTATTCTGGTATTTATAACAAGAACGGTCAGTGAATACCTAAATTTGAGTAAAAGAAATTTCACTACCACTCACTAATCCGGCTAAAATTCAAGAATTTCAATGCTTTAGCTATTTTCAATAGAATTAAATTTATTAATATAAATAACAAATTACTATTCTTAAATTTGATCAGATTGATTGCAAAAAAAAACAAGATTTTCAATAAGTTGCTTATAATCCTAACTATAGTTAGCCTTTCATAAGTAGCGATGCAACAAAGCCCACTGGGATCCAGCCTTTCTGCAATCTCATCGAAAACGTTGTAACCACTTTCTATGCTAGTTTGCTTGTGAGCAACCTGGATCCCAGTGTCAGCTACTTGGATGACAAAAAAAGGAGCACTGGGATGACATCTTTATATTTAGGGCAAAAGAGGTACTTTCCGCTCATTTTTAACATTTCCTTCTTTTGCTTCATCCACTTTAGAGTCTGGTTCTTTATGTGTATCAGTCACAGATTCTTTTTCTGCTTGCATTATTTTACCTGATATGTACTCCTTAGCTTGCTTAGCGAGATCGATTACAATAACTACTCCAATTGCAGTTGCAATCGTAAGTGCTAGTGCATGTATTCCTACTGCAGGTAAGGACTCTAGTGCTGCTGATAAAGATGATAAGGAATCTACTTTACATATTGGAAAAACACCACTTACAGCGATAAAAGCTCCAGCTATGATGTTTCCAATAAACAGTAAAAGAGAAGTTAAGAACAAGTGCTGATAATTTTCAGGCTGTTGAGACAATCCTTTCGATGTTATTGAAAGCAAAATGTAAGCTACTATTAATGGTATTATGGAAATAGCACCAACGATACCACCTACTATACCTACTACCAGAGGTGACGGAGTAGTAAGGCTTAATATAATAAGTGGGAGAGATATAATTGATAGTATTATATAAATTACACCTACTGTTTTCAGAAGAGATAGAAATCCTTTTGAATCTAAGTGTTCTTTTTCCCTTAAATAATATAAAGAAAATGCTTATACACATTATAGCACAAAGTATTACTGCTGCTATTTTTATTATAGCTGCTGCTATAAGTGCTGCTAAATAGGCTATATTCATTGCAATTATCACACACCATAATAAAAAAGTCAACTCTATAGCTAACCCAAGAAAGGTTTCCCGCGTCATACCGCGATTCATTCGCGGTATCTCTTAGCCGCTAACAAGCAGCGGGATGACGAATTGCTTAACCGTCATACCGCCGCAGACCGTCATACCGCCGCGGTATCTCATCCGCTAACACGTAGTGGGATACTTGATCTTTACAGGGATGACGGTTGTCAGGCTAGCCTGTCATCCCAGTGCCCAGACACTTGGATGGCTTTGTTGCATCGCTCAAGTGAAAAGAACTGGCAGTTACTGACAAAATTCATTATAAATAGCCATTTAACTGTTGAAGAAAAAATATGCCACAAAAAATGAGAGTCAGTAACTGCCATGAATATAACAAATTTCTCCAAGAAAGAGGAAGCATTTTTTGTTATATCAATGACGCCATAGAAAATTGGTACGAGAATTGTCCAAAAATGCAGGGCGGCAACTATATTTATAGTGATAAAGTTGTGATTTTGGTGCATATAATCGTCAGTTTCTTTAGAATTGGTTTAAGACAAACAGTCGGGTTTATAAAAGGGTATTTGCAACAAATAGGAAGAGATTTGGCAGTTATCAGCTATTCACAAGCATCAAGAAGGTTTAAGAAACTTAATATTAAGATAAATGATTGCAGAAAATAATATGGAAGACATCGAAATTGCTATAGACAGTACAGGAATTAGTATATACAACAACACTCCTGGTCATAGCAAAGAAAATAGCGAAGATAGAAAGTATCGCAGCTATGAACAGACAAGAAAATTGCATGTAATGTTGAATACAAACAGCAAAAAAGCCATAGCTGTAAAATACAGTAACGGCTGATCACTATGGAGCTTGTGATTTGCTAAAAGAAGTCGATTTTCAGCATGCCATAAAAGCACTATATGCAGATAGAGCATGTGATAGGCACAAGTTTTATAAGTTGTGTAACGAATATGATATAAAGACAAAAATTCCACCAATAAACAATGCGGCAGAACATCCAGAAATAGATTATATGTCTGACAGGAATGCTGCTATTAGGTTAATAAAATTATACGGTGAAGATGGCATGAAAGAATGGAAAAAAGAAGTAAATTATGGGAAAAGATCTTATATTGAAGGGTTTTTCTCAAGATTAAAGCAAATATTCGGATTTAGTTTTAGGAATAAATCTGAGATAAATCGAGAAAAAGAACTGCCAATCAAATGCTATTTGCTTAATAAATTCACTGATATTGGTATGGCTAAATTTGAGATAGTTACATGAATTTACCATAAATCACCATCTCATAAAGTGTGATGCAACAAAGCCGTCTGGAATCCACAACTGTACGAACGTTGTAGTTTGGACCACCAGTGGGGTGTCATCCCAGTGCCCAGACACTGGTTCTATGCAACTTAATTAAAAACGTTTGTTTTAGTGTAAGACAATTACCTTTAGCTTATCAGCTCAGTTATAAGCAAAATTTCTGGATTCCAGACTGGAATGACACCATTTGCTGTGCAATTTACCTTCAAAAATGAATGTTCGTACAGTTGTGAACCTGTGGCAGGTATTACATAAGAGCATTTCCCTCTTCTAAATTAAAACGCACTTTTGCCTCCTTTGCAGTCTATACTTTAGATGTATTTAATTTACAAATACTAATTATTTATTAATAATGGTGATATGTAAATATAGTTATAAAATAATTGTTACACTTGAATTCCTTCCTGGTTTCTGTTGTTATCAGAACATTTAAAACACTTTAAGAAAGCTGCTTAGTTAAATTAACTTAGACAAGTAAATAGCAGTTTTGCAGCCTGTTTTTATGAATGATGATAAAATGTTGTAGCCAAATGCGCTTTCAGCATTGTGCTGAATTGCAATATCTTTGT
Organism: Wolbachia endosymbiont (group A) of Yponomeuta plumbellus; assembly: GCF_947251575.1. Classification (NCBI taxonomy): domain Bacteria; kingdom Pseudomonadati; phylum Pseudomonadota; class Alphaproteobacteria; order Rickettsiales; family Anaplasmataceae; genus Wolbachia; species Wolbachia endosymbiont (group A) of Yponomeuta plumbellus. The sequence continues at coordinate 435,943 of NZ_OX366353.1, forward strand.
GCTCTAACTCCTCGTCGCGAAATTTACTTATAGTTTCTCTTAATTCCCCATCTTCTAAATGTGAAACTTGCTCTTTGTAGTGCTCCCCGATAACTTCTTCAACTGCAGCAGTGCAAGCCATAGCAGCTTTTTTGCCCATAATGGCAGTTGCAACGCCAAGCGACACTCCTAAAACACGCCAAACAGGCAACAAAACAGTAGGACGAACTTTTTGCTCTTTGATTTTCTCATTAAAATAGTGAAAATGCTTTTTTTCCTGCTCTTCCATTTCAATTATTTCATTGATTATAGAAGATTTCTTAAGAATAAATTTTTGACCAGAATAAATGCAAATAGCTCCATATTCTCCAGCGTGATCTACTCTAATTGCCTGTTGCAAGAACTGATTGTTGCTGTACCTTAAATTATTTAGATTTCTTTCTTTCTCCACAATACACCTTACCTGATACGAACAGAGCTACTATGAGATAAATTAGATTCCATGTTGCTAAGGAAACACCTAGAACGTAATGAGGTCTGTCACAAGATGGAGAGTAATTAGGATTTAGTAGATTATTTCTGAGCTCTTCTATACTAACGTTACCACTTGCTTGCTCTGTACAACCTAAAACATCATGAAATAAGTGGAGTTCAAGACCTATATGATAAAAAGATATTACTGCACCTATGAGGTAGCTGCAAAACATTGCATAGATTAGAATTTTGTTGTCTTTAAGCATGCACGCTACTGCAAGTAATCCGGCGATATAGTAAACTATTCGCTCGTATGTACATAACTTGCATGGCAGCATGTTGAAAAAATATTCTAGCACATATGCAAAAATTAGAGCAGCGGCACTCGACAGCAGAAAGATTGCAGGAATTCTGGAATTATTACACATAACTTTAAGTAAATTATCCCTGAAAGTATAAAGCAGAGTATTCATTTTACATAGGGATTTTTATTTTTTTTCAAAAGCAATCTAACTGGCACACCGTCTGCAAAGAAATTTTTTCTGAGATCGTTAATTAAATAGCGTTTGTAACTTTCATCAACACTTTCAGGTATGTTACATATCAAAGAAAAAGCTGGAGGTTTAGTACCAATTTGAGCGATATACTTCATTTTAACTGCTTTGCCTTTTACAAGAGGGTGAGAATGTTTTCCTACAGCATCTATGAGCCACTTATTCAGTTTTGCAGTGCTGATCTTCTTGTTCAAGGATTCACTCACTTCAAGACACTTATCTATCACATCACCGCAGCGCATGCCTTTTAACGCAGAAATTGTTATAGTTGGCACTTCCAAGAATAACCTGGTTACTTCCTGTTGTTTGACAAATTTTATTAACCTGCTTCTGTCATCCTTACCTATTAAATCCCACTTATTTAAAACAACAATAATCCCTTTCCCTCCCTTAATTGCAGCTTCACCAATTGATAAATCCTGCTGCTCAATACCAACTAGGGAGTCTAGCATTAAAACTACCACATGAGAGCGCTTGATTGATTCCATGCTTTTCTCAACAAATCTTGATTCTAAGCCATCTACAACATTCGCCTTTCTGCGGATTCCGGCAGTGTCAATTAGAGTAATTAACTCTCCATCATGATCATATGTAATATCCACAGAATCACGTGTGGTACCTGGCTCTGAACTTGTTATTAGTCTGTTTTCTGCAAGTAAACCATTTAAAAAAGTTGATTTTCCAACATTCGGACGGCCGATGATCGCGATCCTCAGCCTACTCAGTTCATTGTTAGGTAACTCAGTGTTCTCGTTAAAATTTTCAATAACACCAGCTAATGCATCATAAAGATCAACCATGCCAAGATTATGCTCGGCAGAGATATACACCGGGCCAAGAAAATCAAAAAACTGCAAATAATCAACATTTTCGGATTTATGACTCTCGCATTTATTTGCTACTAGTATTACAGGTTTATTTATTTTTCTCTTCAGCCACTTTGCAAACTCTTCATTTCGCTCATTTTGCACTTTTGCATCAACAAGAAAGAAAATTATGTTTGAATTGGATAAAGAAAATTCGATTTGTTCAATAACTTGTAGTGAAAAATTAGTTTGGTCGTTCCATCCTCCTGTATCTATAACTTTAAACTCCAAATCGCTAATTCTCCCCATTCCCTCTCGCCTATCCCTTGTCACTCCTGGAATGTTACTCACTACTGCTGCTTTTCTTCCTACTAATCTGTTGAATAGGGTCGATTTTCCAGCATTTGGTAGGCCTACTATGGCGATTTTTAGCATAATTCAAGGGCATGTTCTATATGAAGTAAATTATAACCGAAACTTTTCAATTTAACTATTGACTTCGTAGATTATATAAGCATACTACAGTTAGAATTTTTTTATTTCGTTATGTAAAATATGGGGTAGTTATGCTAGTGTCAGAGCAAATAGAGAGTGTAGATAGAGAAGAATTAAAGCAACAAAATCATATACATAAAGATACAGAGTGTTCGGAAGAGACGACAATATATGGGCATATTAATCAACATATGGAAAAAAACATCTCAAATACATTGCATGAAATATATGATGCTCTTATGTCATATAACGAATCGGAACAGCCAATGGCGTCAACTTAAGAACTTTCATTAGCAAACTCTCCTAAAGACATGATGGCGTTTAGGCTTATCTACTTTATTGCGGCTGTCCCGGTCGGATTTTAACTTTAGCGCGTATACTTAAAAAGGGCTTGAAAGTTTTTTGGCGCAATAAGTACCTGATAGAGTTTCTGCCTCATTACACCAAATAAAACTGAAAAATTTAAACGATACTCAGTAATTTGATCTGGGTTCCAAGGCCCTTGTGCATCACACATATGAAGCGATAATATATTGCACATGACCAAGTTTGCCCAAAATTCTTGTAATACAGCCTCTCCAGAAAAATTCTCTAACTCTGCTCCTACTTTGAGTCGTTTATAGCACTCCTCTATGTGCCACCTTAACACATAAGCTTTGCTCCAAAGTCTCGGTCAAAAACTCTGTTTCTCAGTTGGCTAATGTCAGCACTATAACTCTTACTTTCTGTCCTTTCATTTTATTTTTTAGCTTTTCATTTTCTAATATAAAATCAAAATCTAATTCGCCAGCGTTCCCATAGCTTACTATAATTTCTTTTTTGCAAGCGAAAAATAAAATCTACTTCCAAATCATAATGCTGCTGAATGAATTTTACTGAAGACGATCATAGATAAATAATAATTTCTCTTGATTTAATAAACGCATTTGAGTGATAACTTCGGGTAATTGCTCTGCCGCCAACGTTTGTTCACCTATATTCCAAGCTGCAAGACGAGCACTACAAATTAGCGAAGTACACAAATCAACAAACAAATTGCCAATGGTGCCTGTTGTTCCATTTGGTTCAAACTCGGATACAATTTCCCCAGAGCTGGGTAATCTCATACCAGAACCATCTGCTGCAATAAGTCTATAGCCTCTCCAACTCAGGTTCATCCTGATAGGCTGTTTGGATGCTTAAATTCTTGAAAGCCTGTATGGCAAATCTTATACCTTGCTTTAGAAAAAGCTTGCTTTGAGGGTACATGTCAATGGCTCCATAAGTTCACATTCTATTCCCAAACTTTTTTTAACTAACTTTAAAATCATAGAAAATACTGTCGAAAAAGGAAGTTTTCTTGTTCGTGTAAAACTCAACACAATGGATTTTCTGAAAAGTTTTCGAGTATATTATATTTTTAATTTGTAGAATAAGGTTTTTTCCTTTTTGCATATTTCACCTAAAAAGGACACATTTTAGACTTCTTTGTTGAAATAAAACAGAAACAAAAGTGCTGTCCCTTGCACTCTTTGGATAATTTAATGATAAAAAATTTAGAGAGAAATTTTATACACTATCGCTGATATTTTTCCTTAAGTTGACGCCATTGTGTGAACGGATACGGTTTCCCGTCTTCACCATGCTATATAGAAAAAAGTCTGGATTCCAATTTGCATGACAATATGGAGTATCTGCTTCTTTCATCCCAGTGGGATCTTTTATTCCATTTTATCAACAGTTTGTTTTGCAGTATCAAACAATTTTAATCCTATAATCCCGAATGTAACTAAAATAAAGCATATTACTTCGAATAAATTAACTGGTTCATCAAATAGGTAAACTCCAAGTATCGAAGCTCCTATAGCGCCCACTCCAGTCCAAATTGCATAGCATACTCCGATAGGTATAGAACGTGTAGCGAGCGAAAGTAAATATGTACTAAGAGCCATGGAGAGTATGCTAATTATTGATGGTACGAGATGAGTAAATCCATAACTATGCTTAAGTGTTATGACCCAGAACACTTCAATTAGTGACGATAAGAGTAAATATATCCAATTCATGCATAAATTTTTAGGTTTAAATAGAGAGCTTCAGCCCTATGCTTCCTATTACAATTAAAACGATACATAAAACTTGAGATAAATTAATATTCTCTGTGAAAGTGGTTGCACCAATTATAGTTATTCCAATTGTGCATATTCCAGAGGAAACTGCATAGCATACCCTAATAGGTAGAAAGCATGCTGCAAGAGATAAAAAGTAAATGCTAATGATCATAATTACCAATGTTGCAATCGAAGGCACAACTTTAGTAAAACTGTTACTAAACTTTAGCGTTACAGCCCACAGTATCTCTAGGATACTAGACAGCAACAAATACAACCAGCACATTTTCGTAACATTTCAATCTTGTATTGTAACAGAAATTGTTAGTTAAAACTACACTAAAGTGCAATAGATCTCTCTTTCGGAATTGCTTTAATATCAAACTTAAAACAACATCCTAAAAAACTTTTCTACGAAATTCAATTCCTGCACGTCATTTGCTGCATAAAGTGGTGTAGTTTGTTGCTCAATACCTGGTATTTCTACAAAAACTTTGCCCACTTCTTGACCTTTTTTAATGGGTGCAGGTATCATATCTTTATATTCAATACGCACCTTAATTTGGTCATGCAATTTGCGGTTGTAAGTTATGGTAACATCGTTTGCAACTGTAATAGGCACTTTTCTATCTTTTCCATAGAGAACATTTACTTCCTCAACTACGCTGTCTTTAACGAATATTTTCTTAGTGTTAAAATGATTTAAGGAGTATTGTATCAATCTTTTTGCTTCTTCTATTCGCTCTTTCTCAGTGTTTAAACCATTTACGACAGCAAAAATTCTCCTATCATTTCGTTTTGCAGATGCTACAATGCCGTAACCACCAGCATTTGTATAACCGGTTTTTAAGCCATCAACCCCAATATCGTGAAAAAGTAGAAGATTTTTATTCTTTTGTACAATTTCATTATATGTCAAATATTGTTCGGAAAATAAATCATAATATTCAGGAAAATCGGTGAAAATCCTTTTTGCCAGCATTACCAAGTCTTTTGCGTTCATAAAATGATCTTCATCTGGCCACCCGCTTGAGTTGACAAAATGACTGTCATTCAGATTCAAATTTTGTGCAACTTCATTCATTTCAGCCACAAAATTCTCTTCTGATCCTGCAATGCCCTCGGCTAGTGTTATGCAGGCATCATTGCCTGAGACTATTGTAATTCCTTCAAGTAATTCCCTCACCGTAACGGATTGACCTTCTTTCAAAAACATGGAAGAGCCTCTCCTTTCCCACGCTTTTCTACTTACTCGAAATTTATCCTCCATGTGTATTATTCCAGCTTTTAGATAATCGAAGGCTATATATAAAGTCATTAGCTTGCTCATTGAAGATGGGGCCATTTTTTCATCAGAATTATGGTCAAAAATGAATGAGTCTGAAGCTAAATCTAAGACTACTGCTTGCTTTGCTTTGGTTCTAAACTGGTATGAGTATGAAGAAAAAGGAAGTATAAAAACTAATAGCAAAATTACCAATCTGCTTAACATATCTATAATTTTAAATTTATAGTGTACTAATTAATAGTATAATTTTACAGGGGCATTTCAATAGATCTCTTGCATAAAAATTCCTTGACAAACTTCGCCAGCCCCCTTATCATGAAACTGAAGCTATTTATTTATCTTCTCTGTACAGATTAAATGACAAAAAAACTCACGTATCTGGCGTCTCATGTTTAATTTTTTGCACTATGTGCACTCTATGTCTTTATCAAATTTCTGGGTTTTTACCTACACAAGCTGAAATACGCTATTTAAAACATTAAAAAACGCCAACTTAAAAAATAGATAGTGAATAACTAGCTACCCTAGGGTTTCTTTTGCCTTTTTTTCTGTTTAGTAAATTTCTTAATGTTTATAATTTAGATTAGTTGCGGCTTAAAAGCAACTGAATCGCGGTTATTAAACGTTTAGAATAAAAAAAACGCCATACTTGAAAGTATAATGTAAGTAATTAGCCAACCACGGGGCTTCTTTTGCCTTTTTTTTATTTGGTAAATTTCTTAATATTTATAGCTAAACGACAACCGTCATCTCGCTGCTTGTTAGCGGCTAAGAGATACCGCGAATGAATCGCGGTATGACGGTATGCGGCGGCGTGACGATAAGCTCGTCATCCCGCTACGTGTTAGCGGGATCTATGTTAAGGTATGGCGGTTAAATAAGGGATCTATGTTAAGAGATACCGCGAATGAATCGCGGTATGACGGTTCGCGGCGGGATTCCAGTGTCTGGGCACTGGGATGACAGGAAAAGGGGCTACTTGGATGACAGCAGATCACCTCTTCACAAAAATTTTATCAGTAATACGCATATCAATAATACTCCAATCGCTGAAAGTAAAATCAGTTGTATTGTGTAAGTGGTTTAAATAGTCCCATGCACTATAAGGGTTATCTTCAGGCAGTTTTACTGTGGAATCGTTATCAAGTATGATATTCCATCTTCTATTCCCTATATAAGCAAAAGAAGAAATGTGGTCTCTTAATTGAGTTTTACTCTCCAACACATCTCTAACAAATTCTAGGTTTGATAACGAGTTTTGTCCTTTAATTACAACAAGATCATCTACTAGATAGTCATCTACGATCACTTTACCTTCAAAATCAATTACCGAGGTTTTGTTATTATCTTTCCAGAGAGCAAACGGTTTATGCTCATCTATATTAATGTGTAGAGTATTGGGCAAAATTCTGTGAACTCTTACGTGTTTTATCCACCTGCTTACGGATTGTATGTTACCGGCAAGTTTTGAAAGTGATATATACAGGATAGGTTGCGTTCTATCTGTCAAACTTAGAATATCCTTTTTGTTTGTAAATTTATTGCCGCTCACGACTACTTCGTCGATTGAAAATCCACTACTGAGTAATAAACTAGATAGGCAGTCATTATACCAAGTAAAGTAGTAATTAAATCGATTTATTATTTTATCAAGTGAGCTGTAAGGTATTAGCTTAAGAAAAAGTGCTGTGATAATAACCAAGGCACACTTACGCAAAAAACTCCTTTGGCTTCTAGTAATACTGCTCAACATGACTTAAATCCCTAATATTTTTGTGCTGCAAACTATCTTCAATAATAATTTTAACTAATTCATTAAAATTGATTCCTTTTGCCAATTTTGCAATTTCTGGCACTAACGATAACTCAGTAAACCCAGGATGTGTATTAATCTCAAGCATTTTTAAAGTGTTATTTTTGGGATTATAACGGAAATCTGAGCGGGAAATAGTTTTGCATCCTAAAAATTGATGAACTTTCAGTGCGTGTTCCAAGGTCATTTTATATATATTGTTAGGAATTTCAGCGGGAAATATATGTTCTGCAAATCCATCTGTATACTTTGCTTCATAATCATAGAATTTATTTTTTGGTCGTACTTCTATAGTGCCAATTGCTTCATCCAGCAATACAGCAGTATGTAACTCTATGCCCGGTATGTATTCTTCTACGATCATCTTTTCCATTATAGTAGAACTATTATCTTTCAGTTCTAAGTAATCCTCGTGCGAGAAAATTATGTACACTCCAATACTTGAACCTTCATTAATTGGTTTTAAGACGTACGGATAATCGATTTTAATATTATTTTTTAGTAGATCTTCTCGGCTAATTACATAACCTTTTGCAGTGTCGATACTAAGGGACCGAAATATATGCTTTGACATCACTTTATTCATAGCAACAGCAGAAGCCATAACTCCTGAGTGTGTATATTTTATACCTAAAATCTCCAATAAACCTTGAATGCAGCCATCTTCACCATAAGGTCCATGCAGAGCGATAAAAGCAAGGCCCGAATTAATTTTTCTAAGCTTTTCAGCAATGTTACTGTCAACATCTATTTCTATTGCATTATATGAAAGGCTATCGAGCGCCTTCTTTATTGCTTTTCCGCTCATAAGCGATATTTCTCTCTCACAAGAAAACCCACCACTTAAAATTGCTATAGTTGGAACCATAAGCATTCTATGTTTTACTATATAGCATATATAATGGTTACATTAAGCTTATTAAATACCTACTTTGGCTAACTATAAGACCTTCTTACTTTCCTTTAAGCACTTTTTTTATCCACTTCAAATAGCGTGCTCGGCAACGGTACTGGCGTGTTTGCTGCACCTTTATACTGTTCACAGACAAGCTTTTCTAAATCCTCAGCAGATTGTTCTTTTGCTTCTTCTTTTTTCACTACTCCACTAGTTACTAAATCAATTAAGGCTGTAGTGTGTATTATCATTCGATTATTTAGCTCAAATATCTTTTTTGTATCAAGTGAGGGGTTTCTAATTAAGGCAGATAGTGCATGCATATATTTGTCTATATCAGAAAGACTTTTGCTTGTATCATAGTTGCTAACTAATATATATTCCTTCAAACGCTCAATTTCTTCTGGAGTAAACTTGTAAACTTCATCAAGTTTCCTTATTAAAGATATAGTAAGTATTCTACTTAGAACTCTTAATTCTCTAATAAATTGTACTCCTTCTCCTTCAGGATAAGACATTTCTTCCTTTTTATATTTCTTGAATAATTCTTGATCATAAGACTTCTTAAAATCTGACATTATTGCCAATGCTAACTCTTTTGAACCTAACTTATAAGCTTCGTTGAAGCTGCTTGCGTTGGCATCTTGTGCACCGCCTGCAGTAATTCCACAACTCCAAGAAATCTTTTTAAACAAGCTATAATACTCTTTTATCATCTCTTCCAGCAATATTTTAATATCATCTTCGGTTAACTTTACTGTTGATAATAGATCACATGTTTTTTCAAGATTACCGTTCGCTTGAAAAAGTAACCCTTCAATCTTTTTAATGGTTTCTCTTTTATTTATACTCATAACTTACCCCCAAGATTTAATGCTAACAGCTAGTTTTATAATCAAATATTTCAAAAGTCAATAAGCCTTTTTCCTTAATCCTTAAATTAATCGATACTAATTTATCAGCATAACAACTTAGATAACGCAACTATTTTCAGCAACCAAAAACAATAACCCTGAAATACAAAAAGTTTCTTTTCCTTCAGCAGTATTATTCTAAATTTTCCTCAAAATAAGTTGTTTTATCCTTTTTTTCCTTATACTCTTCTGCTGTATAGAGAGGTTGCTTCTTAGCTGTGATATTTGGCCATTTTTGTGAGTATTCTACGTTTATGTTGTAAAATGATTTGAAGATTTTTTGTTCACTGTTCAGTAACTCTTCATCTAGTTCTAAAATATCTTTTATGGAATCATCAGTTACAATTGCATCTACTGGACACTCAGGTATGCACACTCCGCAATCAATACATTCATCTGGGTTAATCACGAGCATGTTTTTACCTTCATAGAAGCAGTCAACGGGACATACTTCCACACAGTCCGTATATTTACATTTTATGCATTTATCTGTAACAAAATGCGTCATAAAACACTGTATATTTGCATTATCTTGGGTACACTAAATTGATAAGAAATTCAAGCCTTTTATGAAGATAAATAAATTGAACAACAAAGAATTAGAAGTATGGTTAAGCTTGGCTAGAACTATAGGACCAACAAAGTTTTTTAGTATACTAAGAACACATGGATCGCTAGATGAGGTGCTAAAATATCTCAATAGGGTGGCTAATAATAAGGTGTATGGCATTCAAGATGCACGAGAAGAAATCAATAATGCAGAAAGAATTGGAGCTAAAATTATACCCGCATGTGACCCAGATTACCCTGATCTTTTAAGAAATATCTCTAGTTGTCCTCCTGTAATAACTGCGCTTGGTGATATATCATTATTAAGCCGTGAGATAATTGCAATAATCGGTGGGCGTAACTCTTCAATGAATGGAAGAAATTTTGCCAATAAGTTGGCACTTGATTTAAGCGAAGCTGGTTTTGTTATCGTTTCTGGACTTGCAAAAGGAATCGATACTGCAGCAAACAGTGTAATATACAAAAATCATCCCACTATTGCTGTTACAGCAAGCGGAATTGATGTGGTGTATCCAAAAGAGAATTTTGATCTATACAAAAAAATCACTGGGAACGGTGGGTTAGTAATTACTGAGCTTCCATTTGCTACTAAACCAAAGCCTCAGTATTTTCCTCAGAGGAATCGAATTATATCTGGCCTATCGCTAGGTGTTGCAGTGATTGAAGCATCGAAACGTTCTGGCTCTCTAATAACAGCAGATTTTGCTTTAAATCAAGGGAGAGAGGTGTTTGCAGTTTCTGGTTTCCCTTTAGATTCACGCTGTAGTGGTAGTAATTATTTAATTAAAAACGGTGCTAAGCTTATCGAATCCGCTGATGACATAATAGAGAGTATTAGGTTTAGTCTACCTCCGCAGCAAAAAAACTATTTGATGTTGAGCACTATGCTGTTAACCAAAAACAAGAAAAATTACAACAGGCAAAATCTGTTATAGTTGATCATATTAACTCTGTACCTGTTGATATAGATGAACTTATATTAGCAAGCGGACTTTCTACCAACATAGCTCTAATGGCTCTTTTGGAACTAGAGTTGGAAAACAGAATAGAGCGTTCCCCGGGGAATAAAATATCGTTAATTTTCTAGATTACTTTAGCTATAGCTAGGTCGTTTTACTAGATGTTCGTACAGATATAGCTAAAGTGGCTTAGGTTTACCTACAATTTGAAAAACAACAAATTCGTCATCCCGCTACGTGTTAGCGGGATCTAGAGATACCGCGAATGAATCGCGGTATGACGTAGGGAAACCTTTCTTGGGTTAGCTATATATGCTTGACACTGAAATGATGTCATTTGTTATAGGATTCTTAGTTGCTGATTTTAGAATTGATAAGAGAAAACTTTTTTTCAACTTGTTGTATAATTTTATAAAAGTGATCGAAATCTAAGCTTGCACTGCCAATTAAAACTCCTGATAAATTTGAGATACTGAGCAAATTTTCTATATTTTCTGAACTGACTGAACCACCATATATAATGTGTTTTTTACTAGTACACAATTTTATTACCTCTATCACCTTAGCAATTGCATCATTATTTGGCACATGACCTGTGCCTATTGCCCATATTGGCTCATATGCTACGGTATATTCACCGTGTGTTGGCAAGCGGTTTTTACATTGATATTCTATTACTTCTTTTGTTTTTTCATTCTTATAATCTTCTGAATTTTCACCTACACAGATAATTGGGTGTAAGCCTGATTCTATTGCTATTTCCGACTTAAGTTTTATTTCACTATCTTTTTCATTAGCCCTTTCAGAATGCCCAAGTATTACGTAAGTACACCCTAGTTCTTTTAACATTTCTGCACTAATTTCACCTGTGTAAGAACCGAACTTTTTATGATGGCAATTCTGTGCTCCTATATTAATATTATTGTTCAACTCTATACTGCTTGGAAATGATGTAAAAGGAGGGCAAATCACTAGCTTAGAGGTAATTTCGTTGCTCTTGTTGTTAAGTTTGCCTATAAAGTCAACAAATGAAGAACGCATTCCATTCATTTTCCAATTTGCTACTATTAAAAAGGACATCAACTTTACTTATATGAGTGAGAGTGCCGGCTGTCGGACTTGAACTGACAACCTACTGATTACAAGTCAGTTGCTCTACCAATTGAGCTAAGCCGGCGTTAAACACATTAATAATATACAATTATCAATGAATTTTAGTCAACTAATTTTTAAAATACTGTATAATGAAAATAATATGAAAAAATTTTTACTGAAGCCAAAAAAGAGTCTAGGGCAAAATTTTATTTTATCGAGTGAGATAAAAAAAATAGTCGCTTTAGCTGGTAGTCTGGAGAATTTTAATGTCATTGAAATTGGTCCTGGATATGGTGCATTAACAAGAGAAATATTGGTGCATAATCCAAAGTCTCTACTTTCTATAGAAAAAGATAGAGATTTAGTAAAACACCATGATCAACTGCTAAATGAGCATCAAGGAAAGTATAAAATTATAGAAGCAGATGCACTGCACGTTATAGAAGAAGAGCTGATAGAACGTCCAGTTAAAGTTATTGCTAACTTGCCTTACAATATCTCGGTAGTGTTATTTTTAAAGTGGTTAAATAATATAAAATTTTTTACGAACTTGACATTAATGTTTCAAAAAGAGGTAGCAGATCGCATTACGGCAAGACCCAATTCTAAAGATTATAGTTCCTTATCAGTGCTAAGCCAGTTACTATGTGATATAAAAAAGGAATTTGATATTGAACCTAAAGAGTTTTTTCCAAGACCAAAAATACATTCTTCAGTAATTACAGTAAATCCTTTGCCTATCCCAAAATTTGCAGTAAATTTGGAAACCTTAACAAGATTAACACGTGCTGTTTTTTCTCAAAGAAGAAAGATGCTGAGAAATAGCTTGCAAAATATAACGAACCACGCTGAAACTGTCCTTGAAAACGCTAAATTGAGCGGAAACCAGCGTCCAGAAAACTTAACTATTGAGCAGTTTTGTTTGCTGGCAAATAATGTAGAATGCTTATTTTGCAATAAAATGTATTAGCAACTATATAGCTTTTCTATCTCCTAAAAACAGTTAGAGCTATACAATTAAAGGCTCCTAGCTAATTTTGCCTATTGCAATTTAATTAATTGGCGTATAAGCTTTAAATAAAGCCTATGAAAAAAATGGAAGCTTGTTATTCGTTTGACGATATACTTCTTTTGCCAGCCTATTCTAATATATTGCCTTGCGATGCAGATACAAAAACTTATTTAACAAATAGTATAGAACTAAATATCCCTCTCATATCCTCTGCAATGGATACTGTTACTGAATCGGGCTTTGCAATAGCTATTGCCCAACATGGAGGGATAGGTTGCATACATAAGAATTTATCAATAGATGAACAAGTTTTAGAAGTAAGAAGGGTGAAAAAATATGAAAGTTGGATCGTGTATAACCCAATTACGATTTCACCGGATAAAACAGTTGCGGAAGCAATTTCATTAATGAGAGAGCACAATTATTCTGGCATTCCTGTAGTCGATCAACGCAAGTTAGTTGGAATTTTAACTAACCGAGATGTGAGATTTATTGAAGACCAGAACATGAATGTAAAAGTTTCCGAAGTGATGACAAAAGATAAGTTAGTGACAGTGCGGGAGCAGGGAGTGAATAGTGCCTCAGCAATGAAATTGTTGCATGAAAATAGAATAGAAAAGCTTTTGGTCGTAGATGAAAATTCTTGTTGTATAGGTTTAATTACGGTTAAAGACATTGAAAAATACAATAGATACCCAAATTCATGTAAAGACAGTAAAGGGCGTCTCAGAGTTGCCGCTGCAATTGGCACTGGTAAAAAAGATGGTATAGACAGATGTGAAGCTTTGATCGGAGAAGAAGTTGATGTAGTTGTTGTGGATACTGCTCACGGTCATTCCGAAAACGTTATCAATACCATTAGGGAAATAAAAAAGATGTATCCTAATACGCAATTAATTGGCGGAAACATTGCAACAAAGGAGGCTGCTGAAGCGTTGATTGATGCGGGTGTTGATGCAGTGAAGGTTGGAATAGGACCAGGATCAATCTGTACAACCAGAATAGTTACAGGTGTTGGTGTGCCACAATTCTCTGCAATCAAGAATGTTGCAGAGGCGTGTAGAGCAAGAAACGTCAGACTAATTGCTGATGGTGGGGTAAAATACTCAGGAGATGTTGCAAAAGCTATTGCAGCTGGTGCTGACTCTGTGATGATTGGTTCGATTTTTGCTGGCACTGACGAAAGCCCAGGTGAGATTATTATGTATAAGGGCAGAGCATATAAAGGCTATCGAGGAATGGGATCTATTAGTGCAATGAAACGAGGTTCAGCTAGCCGTTATTTTCAAGATAAAGATTCAAAACTCAAATTAGTTCCACAAGGAGTGGAAGGAAGAGTTCCATTCAAAGGTCCAGCTTCAGGAGTAATCCATCAATTGATTGGCGGATTGCAAGCTGCAATGGGGTATACTGGCAATAGGAATATAGAAGAGATGAAAAAAAATTGTAAATTTGTTACTATTACTGCATCAGGATTAAGAGAGAGTCACGCTCATGATATAGTCATTACACAAGAAGCTCCAAATTATGCTTATCAAACGTCCAATTTGTCAACCGATTCGGAGTAGTCCAGAAAAAGTAGAGAGAAAGTTAAGACGTTTTTGGAGTAAAATAAAACGTTTTTTCAAAATATGACAAATAGAAGAGAATATACAGCAGAATTCAAATTAGAAGCTGTTAAGCTGGTTAAAGAAACAGGTCAAGCAAGTACAAAAATAGCAAAAGATCTAGGTATAGATGGCAGTATGTTAAGTAAGAAAATATGATGGAAAAATGTCTGGAGCATACGCATTTCCAGGCAAAGGCTCCTTATGACAAAGAAAGATTTGATCTAAAAAAAGAGCTAATAAGAGAAAGAGACATCTTAAAAAAAGCCCTGGGCAAAGAAAAAGAGTAAAGTATTCTTTTATATAGAAATTGCTATAAAACACAGGAACTATGTAGGGTTTTGTACTGGTGGTATTGGTTGCTAAGGAAAAAAGCAGTAAAGAATTAGCAAAAGAAGGGCTTCTAGCAGATATTCAAAAATACATCAAGCATTCTAAATGCAGATATGGAGCCCCTAAAATTCACGCTGAATTAAAAGCTTTAGGCAAAAATTAAAACAGTACAAAGTGTTATGCAAGAAAATGGCATTAAAACCAAGCTTAGACGAAGGTTCAAAAATAAAAAACAGCAAATAAGCAACCGAGTTGTGGCTCCGAACACATTGGATCAAAATTTTACTACTGATCAGCCAAATAAAGTTTGGGATTACCTACATAAAAACTAAAGAAGGTTGTTGGCGGCAATAATTGACCTATATTCACGCATGGTGGTTAATGAGTAACATGATAATTAGTTATAGATTCTTTATTGATGGCCGTTGATAAACGCAAACCCGATAAAAATCTGCTGTTACATAGCGATCAAGGGTCACAGTATACCTCTCAAAATTACCAATTTCTATTGAATACAAAAAACATCATTTCCAGCATGAGCCATAAGGGCTGTTGTTACGATAACTCTGTTGCAGAAAAGTTCACTTAAAAGGGAGCTGCTTATTGATACTTCTCGCTCAACAAACCAGAACTGCCATATTTGAATACATAGAAATCTTTTATAACAAATAACGTAGACATTCTACTATTAACTATTGCATTCCTGCACAATTTATTCTCATGATAAAAACGTCTTAACTTTCTCTCTACTTTTTCTGGGTAAGGTCAAATAGAGAATTTTACAAAAATCTATTTTTAACTTACAATCAATTATTACAATTTTAAACATACAACTTATGTATAACAGACTTATAGTCAAATCTTTTTCAGTATTATGCATCTGTTTATTTGCTTTATACATAACACTGCCAAATTTCTTTGATAATAAGCTTTTTATTTCGAAAAAAAGAATAAACTTAGGCCTTGACCTGAAAGGAGGGGCATCTTTGCTTTTAAACATAGACTTAGACTTCTATTTTAAGGAAAAGCTAAGCATGCTAGCTAACGAAATAAAAGAGACATTGCTAACAAAAAATATTGAATCTAACGTACAAAATAGCGTTATAACTTTAAATAATATTGATGATTATAAAAAAGCATCTGTGTTGATTAATGCGATAAATCCAAATTTAGAGCTAAATAGAAAAGATTCTTCGATTCTCATTTCGTATAAACCCCATTATAAAAATTCTTTGATCAGTGAAGTAGCTGCAGAATCAATAAACAATGTCCAGCGCCGTTTGGACAAACTTGGCACAAAGGAAGTCAGCGTTCAAAAACAAGGGCAGAATAAAATATTAGTGCAGGTGCCTGGAGTAGAAGATACCAAGCAGATAAAATCTCTGCTTGGCAAAACTGCTAAGCTAGCTTTTCATTTGGCAAACACTAACATAGCCAAGGTGCAGGATATAGACCATGAAACCACTGTCATGCTCAAGGATTCTTTAGGTAATTCTTATCCAATATTCCGCAAAACTGAAATAGGTGGTGATTCGCTGGTTAACGCATCAGTTAGATTTGGTCACTTAGGTAAACCAACAGTGCATTTTAAATTTGACAGCATAGCGAGTAAAAGATTCGCAAAAATCACTAAAGAAAATGTGGGAAAACCTTTTGCAATTGTTCTGGATAACACAGTCTTAACAGTACCTACAATACGTGAGCCAATTTTAAATGGAGAGGGAGAAATTAGCGGTAATTTTACTGAAAAACAAGCAAGCGAACTTGCAATACTTTTAAAATCTGGAGCACTGCCAGCACCACTTAAAATAATTGAAGAAAAAAACATTGGCCCAAGTCTTGGAGAAGAATCAATAAAGGCAGGGGAAATGGCAGCAACAATCTCTATTATAGCCGTGGCTTTATTTATAATCATCACTTACGGTAAATTAGGTGTATTGGCCTCTGTTGCGCTTTTTTCTAATGTAATTCTTATATTATCAATTCTCACTCTGCTTGAAGCAACTCTAACTTTACCTGGAATTGCCGGTATTGCACTCACTGTCGGTATGGCGGTGGATGCAAATGTTTTAATATTTGAGCGAATTCGTGAGGAAATAAAATCTGGCAAGAGAGTGGAACGTGCTATTGAAGAAGGGTTTAAAAACGCTATAAAGACAATACTGGATTCAAATATCACTACATTAATTGCTGCAGGAATAATGTTCATTATTGGCAGTGGAGCAATTAGAGGCTTTTCTGTCACTTTATCAATAGGAATTTTATGTTCGATGTTTTCTGCAATCACAGTCACAAAACTCCTGATAGAGTTGTGTATGAACCCGAAGGAACTAGTGCTTTGTTAGTCAACTACCTTCATTCCCACAACGTTATATCCTGAATCAACGTGCAAAATTTCTCCAGTAGTGCCACTACTTAAATCGCTTAATAAGTATAGCGCTGCCTTGCCAACATCCTCTATTGTAACATTGCGTCTGAGCGGAGAATTATTTCTATTCCATTCTGATATGAAGTGAAAATCGCTTATTCCAGAAGATGCTAAAGTTCTGATTGGACCAGCGGAAATTGCATTTACTCTGATATTTTGTGGCCCGAGATCACATGCTATATATTTTACACTTGCTTCAAGTGCTGCTTTACATAAACCCATAACGTTATAATTTGGCATAACTTTTTCAGCGCCATAATAAGATAAAGTAAGCAAACTACCACCACCTGACATCATTTTTTCAGCTCTTTGTGCTAAAGCAGTGAAAGAATAGCACGATATATGCATTGCATTGAGGAAGTTATTCAGTGAAGTATTGACATATTTACCATCTAACTCATTTTTATCGGAGAATGCTATTGCATGCACCAAAAAGTCAAGAGTACCCCATTTTTTCTCTATTATTTCAAAAGCGTTATCTACGATTTTTTCATTTGAAACGTCACAGTGTAATATTAGCTCCACATTTAATTCATCTGCTATTGGTAATAATTTTTCTTTTATTATTTCGTTCTGGTAGGTGATTGCAAGTTCTGCCCCGTGCTCTGAGAGAGCTTTTGCTATACCGCATGCTATCGATCTCTTATTTATTATTCCGGTTATTAATCCCTTTTTGCCTTGTAATAGACTTGTCGTCATAGAACTATCTGTTTTTTTATAATTTGGAATATTAACTAGGTAAAGTCAAGATATCACTATGTTTTAAAATATTTTTTGCAGTAACTTGAAGTCTATAAACAGTAATCTTGATTCTTCTACAACAAAGCCATCCCGTATGACATTTTGTCTATACCTAATTAAGCATATCAATAAGTAAGTAAATCTTAATATAATCTTATTATACCTATAAATACGCTGTATAGAATGAAAGTATGGATGATTTCATAACTGCAAGAAGAAAAGATGATGCTGTGGTATCTGTTTGTCAGGATAATAAGAAAAAAAACGTGTTAATTTTAGGGCTCAATCAAGCCGCAAGGAATTTGTTAAAATACGAGGAAGGGAATTTACTTAATAAGCCGTTAATCAATATTTTAAGTGCAAGAGCAGCTGACGACATGAAGAATTATTTAGAGTATACCGAAAATGGGCACGATTTACTTGATATATTACCTAAAGTGATAGATTTTTCCTTAACTGATGCTAAAGGAGAAGATATCAGGACAAAAGTAAAAGTTTTCCGCACTGCACAATTTGCCAGTAATAAAATAAATTATGAGCTGTTAATACGTGATATCAGTTTGTCCCATAAATTAGGAATCTTTAGAGATGAATATCTAATGGGTAAGAAATATAAAAACCATGACTTATTCGATATACCGGGCAATGAGTCCACTATTTTAGAGTTATACCTTATATTGAATTTCGCCTTTCAACATCAAATTAATGCAGCTATAGGAATAATTGGCTTAAATAGTAGCTGTAGCGAGACAAATGATGCACTGAAAGTTGTCATAGAACATTTTTATAAAAATTGCCGTAGTGATGATTTTCTAGGGTATATTGATGAGAATAAAGTGCTTTTTGTTTTGATTAACTGCGATGTAAAAAGTACATCTAAAATAATTAATCGTATACATTCTGCCATTAATAAGCAGTTATTAATGCAAAAATTACCAAGTGTATCAATAATTTATGGGAATATAGCTCAAAAACAGGCAGCAAAATCTACCAGCGGTGCCTTCTGAAAAGTTGTTTTTTATTTATATTGAGTTTAAACTTAAATTTTTATAAAGATTTAAGGTTATTTATGAAGTTAAAGTACTACCTGGTAGCACTGCTTTCATCATTGTTTTTGCAGAATAGTGCTAGCTCTAAAACAATTTTGGATAAGGAAATATTTTATGCAGAACTAGACGGAAAAATAGATTTGAGATTCGGCTACGCCTTCAACAGAGATTCTTTCAATGCTAAGCCTAAGGATAAAACTTCAAGTTATTCATACTTGCGCTTTCTTTATTTACAGCAAGTTTATCCAAATACTCAAATGGGGGTTAATGTTAAGGCAGGGGTTTCTGGTATTGCAAACCTAAAAGCGTTAGACATAGAAAAGTTAGACATGGAGGAATGGTATTTTATCATAAAAAACCAGGAACTTGGATCAATTGAATATGGTAAAAGAAGTTTAGTTGGTCAGAGCATGTTAATTAACACTTCAAAAATTTATGCAGCTGCTGGAGGAGTAAATGGTCATTGGACAAACTATGCAAATTTGCGCGGTGATCATAAAAAAGATGGTGACCCTGGATATGATCAAGACAAGGTGTTCTGGGTCAAGCCCAATATTTATAGCGATTATAATGAACTCGAACTAGGGTTAAAACAATCATCAATTAACTATATCTCCCCTGAAATCTATAACTTTCAACTCGGATTCAGTTATGTTCCAGGAAAAAATAACTTACAGTACAGCAATTTAATTGCTGCTGGCCTTTCCTATAAAAACAGCTTGTCAGATGATATAGGTTTTACTACTGCCTTAACTGGTGAATTTGCAAGAGAAAATTTAACTGATTGCTCAGATGGGACTTCTAAAAATTATGAATGCCGCAATCAATTACTACACTGGAATTTTGGTTTGAAGCTAAAATTGTTCGATCTTGATTGCATTTTTTCGTATGGTAATGGTGGTAAATCTGGTGAGAAGCGTAATCCTGAAACAAATAATACGTATTATATGAATGCAGGTATCGCTTACCGTTCTGATTCTTACAAATCGAGCTTAACATATTTTAGTAGTGGTAGGGATATTGCAGGCGAAGGTACAAACGAGTTAACATCATATGCTTTAAGTCTTGAAAATTCTCTTTTTTTAGGTACTTCATACTATTTCGATATTGTAAAGTTTAGTACAAAAGAGCCTAAAATAGAAAATAACAACTCTGGTTATGTGTTCTTGGCTGGACTGAAATTAAGTTTTTAATATTGCCTCCTTCCAACACTCTTTTCTGTCATCCAAGGTAACCGTTCACAGATTTCCACTTAATTTTTCAATCTCACTCATGGAGAGGCCAGTAAACTGACCTTACCCAGAAAAAGTAGAGAGAAAGTTAAGACGTTTTTGGAGTAAAATAAAACGTTTTTTCAAAATATGACAAATAGAAGAGAATATACAGCAGAATTCAAATTGGAAGCTGTTAAGCTGACAAATGAACAAAGAAAGGCAGGTCAAACAATTACAAAAATAGCAAGAGATTTAGGAATAAAGGGTGGTTTATTAGGAAAATGGATAAAGAAACACAACGAAAAAAAGTCGGCAGCAGATGCATTTCCAGGTAGAGGTAACATGGCTCCTTACGACAAAGAGAGGTTTGATTTACAAAGCAAAAGTAACAAGAGAAAGAGACATTTTAAAAAAAGCCCTGGCCAGTCAAAAAGAGTAAAATATTTTTTTATATAGTAACTGCTATAAAGTACAGGAATTATGTAGGATTTTCTGCTAGTGGCTACTATAAGTGGACTACAAGGAAAATAAGCAGTAGAGAATCAGCAAATAAAGAGTTATTAGCAGATATTCAAAAAATATATCAAGCTTCTAAATGTAGATATGGAGCTCCTAAAATTCATGCTGAATTAAAGGCTTTGGGTAAAAGTTGCAACTTAAAAACAGTGCAAAGTATTATGCAGAAAAATGGTATTCAGGCTATATTGAGAAGAAAATTTAAAATTAAGAAACAACAAACGGACAGTAGCTCCCAATATATTAGACCAAAACTTTATTGTCGATCAACCAAATAAAGTATGGGATTACTTATATAAAAACCAAAGAAGGATGGCTATATTTGGCAACAATAATCGATCTATATTCACGCATGGTAGTTAATGAGCAGTTCAATAAATAAACAATTGGTTATGGACTCTTTATTAATGGACGTTAACAAGCGTAAACCTGTTAAAAATCTACTGCTGCACAGTGACCAAGGTTCACAATATACTGCGCAAGGGTATCAATATCTCTTAGCTGTAAAGAATATAGATGAGTAATAAAGGCTGTTGTTACGACAATTCTGTTGCAGAAAGCTTCTTTAGCTCATTGAAAAGAGAAATACTTATTGATACTTCACAACACTCTGCTCAACAAACTAGAACTGCAATATTTGAATACATAGAAATTTTTTATAACAAACAACGTCACTATTAACTATTGCATTCCAGAACAATTTGATGCATCATTCTTTTTGTAAAAAACATTCCACACTTTCTCTCCACTTTTTCTGGGTAAGGTCATTCAAGTGTATCGCCTAAAACGGACTTCTTGGTTGTCGGCGAAAAACCTGGGTCAAAGCTCGAAAAGGCTAAAAAGCTGGGTATTAAAATTTTAACCGAGGAGGAATTTAATATGAGAGAAAAATAAACGCTATTGAAGGGTATCTTTGATGGCCATTACAGTTGCTAAATTCATGACATCCATTTGCTGGCCTTTTAAGATACTTTACAGAATGGTTGATAAAAGAGTACAAAAGGAGTCTAGAGTATGAAATGCTATTCTCAGATCATTTATGGAAGACATTTTTTTCATCAACACATTCAAAACTTAAAAAATAAACTAAAAATAAAGAAGTTGAATATTTCTTCAGAATTGTGTATAATTATTAATGCTTTTTAGGTACTCTCGCTATGGCTCTTTCTAAGTTTCTCAATCCAAAATTAGACTTAACCTTCAAAAAGGTCTTTGGTACCGAAAAAAATAAGAACATTCTTATTCACTTCCTCAATGATATCTTAGGATTTACCGGGATAGATACTATACAAGAAGTTGAGTTTCTTAGCACCTACATGGATCCTGAAGTCGCCTCTGATAAACAAAGCATCGTTGAAGTCCTTTGCAAGGATTCTAGTGGGTTCAGATATGTAATCGAGATGCAACTCGCTCGTGATAGGGGCTTTGAGAAACGTGCTCAGCTATATGCTGCTAAAGCTTACTCAAGGCAAGCTGATAAAGGTGACCAGTATCATAACCTTAAGGAAATTATCTTCATTGCTATAGCAGATTGTGTACTGTTTCCTAATAAATCTGAGTACAAATCAAAGCATACTATTCGAGATGAAGACACTAATGAGCATGATCTAAAAGATTTCTATTTTATATTTATTGAGTTGCCTAAATTCGCAAAAAACAAAGTAGAGCAGCTAGAAAGTACAATAGAGCGCTGGTGCTTTTTTTTCAAGTACGCAGAAGATACTACAGATGAAGACCTAAAAGATATTGCAGAAAAATCGCCAATAATAAAGCTAGCATACGATGAGTTAGACAAGTTTCGCTGGAATGAGAAAGATCTGATAGCGTACGAAGAAAGGATAATGGATCTGCGGAAAGAAGAAGGCATCCTCGCTCAAAAACTTGATGATGCTAGAGACGAAGGCATCCAAATCGGACATGAAAAAGGCAGAAAAGCAGAGAAAATTGAGGTCGCAAAAAACCTACTTAAAGCAGGAGTTTCTATTGATATTATAGCCCAAACTACTGGTCTTACAGCTGACGAAATCAAAAACTTAAGCTAATTTTATCTTTGGATGTCTAGATGAACATCTTTGTACTAGATGAAAACCCAGCAATTGCGGCGCAAATGTTATGTATATAGTAAAAATGCCATTAGAAACTGCTCAATTATTGAGTAATGTTTTTTCAACAGCATCCAAATCCTTTTGTCAGTATCATAAATCAGAATATAGAAGTCCCATATAAACTGACTCACAACAATCATCCTTGTTCTTTGTGGGCTAGGCAATCAGAAGGGAACTTTTATTGGTTCGGAAGAGAATTATGTAAAGAGTACACTTGGCGATACAAAAGAACGCATAAATCCGAAGAAATAGTAGATTGGTGTGATAGTAATAAGGATTTGCTAATTTTTCAACTTTTATACAAGCACTGTCTGATCGCTATAAATGTGGTAGTTCCATAAAAGCCTATAGAAAGTACTATTTACAGGAAAAGATGAGATTTGCTAAGTGGGAAAAGAGCAGAAGATTGGACAACGGAAAATTTAATGCTACAGGCATACAGCTCATAGGTAGAGAATGCATCCAAATTGGATATAAAAAGGTAAAATTGAAGTTGCAAAAAATTCGGGAGTGTTAAATAAACCATACGCGTCAAGTTAAGGAAAAGTGTAAGTAAAGTTGATAGAGTGAAGGAAAATAATAAGGTATAAATTCTCTTGGATATATGAATGAGAGAACTTACAATGGACAGAATAGCTTGCTTATCAAAAGACCTCAATGAATTCTTTAATGAAAAAGCAGACGAAATATCAATTGCAGTAGGTTTTATAAAAAGAAAGAGAAAACTTAATGGCTCATCATTCATAAAAGCTATGGTTTTTGGTAACATAGGAGTTGATGATTGCAGCATAGAAACAATGTGCCAATTGCTAAATGAAGACTCGATAGAAATTACAAAACAGGGTTTAGATTTTAGGTTTAGTGAAGAAGCAGTTGAGTTCATGAAAAAAATGTATAACGAAGCTTTGTGTTTATTTAAAAAAAAGTCTACAGATTGATTGCAAAATTTTACAGCAATTTGGAAGCGTTAAATTATTGGATAGCAGCTACATTAGCCTGCCCAGTAGCATGGAAGATATGTACAAAGGATATGGCAGTAGCTATAGAGATTGTGAGAATAATACCAAATCAGGAATAAAGCTACAGTTAGTCTTTGATTACCTGAATCAAGCGCTAGATAAGTTAAATTTTATGGAAGGAATAAGGTCGGATCAAGGTTATAGGGATTATCTGAACGGTTTATCAGCCAATGATTTGCTAATATTTGACTTGGGCTACTTTGTGCCTAGTTCTTTTAAACAGATTGATGAAGCAGGTGCATATTTTGTTAGTCGTTATAAGTCTGATACCAATATATATGATATAGAAACAAATCAAAAAATAGAGCTATTGGAGTATTTGGAAGGTCAATTATCTTCAGAAAAAGAAGTATTATTAGGAAAGGAAGTAAAAATTAAGGTAAGAATTATATGTCAAAAGCTAACTGAAGAACAGTCTATGGCTAGAAGAAGAAAGGCTAATAAATTAGCAAAGTCACATGGATATACATCTTCTCAAAAGAATCAAAAGTTATTAGATTGGTCAATATTTATAACTAATGTTCCAGAGAGTAAAATTAATGCTGAACAAATATTGACGGTTTATAGAGTAAGATGGCAAATCGAATTACTATTTAAACTATATAAAAGTCATATCAATCTTGATAAACTAAAAGGAAAGACAAATCCATTTAGAGTATTGTGCGAGCTATACGCAAAATTATGTGCTATTCTCGTATTTCACGGAATGATTGGCTGTGTAAAACTAAAAAAGAACACGGAGCTCAGTTTAACAAAGGCATTTATTGAATTGAAAAGGCGGGTTAGAGAGCTCTTTTTGATATTAAACAATATTGTCAATAATTTAAAAATTTTTCTAAAAAAGCTTACTATAATCTGGTCAAAGTTTTCTTTGAAAGACAGATATAGGAAGACCAGGGTATCTACTTTAAGCTCTCTACATTCCTTAACTTGACGCGTATGGTTTTTTGAACATTCCCTGTTAAGATGCCTAATCTACTTTCAGCCCCTCAGTATGTAAACTGCGTGGTAAAGACTCTAATTCCTTTGCAGCACTTAAACTTTTATTTTTTGCATGTATACCAAGCTTATTGAATTCTCGAGCAGCAGGAAACACCCTTGCTTCAAGAGAGCCAGCAGTTTTATTATAATGATCAACAGCACTTTTTAAGCTCCTGCGCAAATTATCAAAGTTTTCACCCATTGTGCAAATGCGCTCATATAAAATATGACCTAGTTCACTGATTTTCTTTGCGTTTTCAGCTATCATCTCTTGCTTCCATCCATACGCTATTGCTCTCAGCAACGCAATTAGAGTGATCGGTGTTGCAATGATCACTTTTTTTTCCACTCCAATCTCTATCAAAGCAGGCTCATATTCCAGTGCTGCGCTAAAAACCCCCTCCCCTGTTAAGAAAAGCACCACAAGTTCTGGCGTATTTTCAAATTGATTCCAATACTCTTTTTTACCCAAGTCATTTATGTGTTTTTTTATTGCCAGGGAATGGTTCTTTAATTTCTCCTTTTGTATTTGCAAATCATTTTGTGATATAGCATCCATGTAAGAATCAAGCGGCACTTTAGCATCTATTATTATTTGCTTTCCAGATGGCATTTTGATTATTAAATCAGGAC
The DNA here is from genome assembly GCF_947251575.1 of Wolbachia endosymbiont (group A) of Yponomeuta plumbellus. NCBI lineage: Bacteria > Pseudomonadati > Pseudomonadota > Alphaproteobacteria > Rickettsiales > Anaplasmataceae > Wolbachia > Wolbachia endosymbiont (group A) of Yponomeuta plumbellus. Next base: position 461,513 of record NZ_OX366353.1, read on the forward strand.
GCAATAAATTATCCTCGTTTTTATCAATCACTGACGGCTGAGTAAAAAAATCGCAATACTCAATCATTCCTGCCATTTCTACCACTCTTTTGAGTTGCATTTCACCCCATTTGCCCCTAATGTGAGGTTTCCTCAGGGCATTAGCAAGGTTGGAAGTTTGGTTCATCAGCGCTCCAATTTGCTCCTTTAAACCTTCATAGGCCCCTACCCTCTCCTTTTCTAGCTCACGTATTTCATTATCGAATTTTTCTAATTTTTCTTTTATTGGAGTTACAACTTCGTTGATCGTTGCTTGTCTTTTTTTGAAATCGCTTTCCGTTTCTTTTAATTTACTATCGATTACTTCCTTTGCTAAGTTCAGAAAATTATTGTTATTTGTTTGCAAAGCATCAAGAGAGAGCGCTTTAAAAGTGTTTGTTAATCTCTCCTCTGCTTTTGTTAGTAATTCTATTTCCTTTTTCTTTTCCTCACGTTCTTTTTGCAGAGTTACTTCAAGTTCTGCTCTTTTGACCCTTAAATCAACTATTTCTTCATTCTTCGTAAGCAAAGTTTGCTTTGTTTCTTGAAGTTCTTGCTCTAATTTACATAAATTACCCTCAAGGTTTGCTTTCTTTTCGCTCAGTTTTTTTACGATAATGTAGAAAAATAGTAATAGAGAGACAACCAGAGCTATAGAATTGAAAAGCATCAGAATAAAAAAGCTGTATTTACAATTCTATATGATTTTTGTGTGTATAAGAAAGAAAAAAGGAGCACCTAAAGAGGTGACCTTACCCAGAAAAAGTAGAGAGAAAGTTAAGACGTTTTTATCATGAGAATAAATTGTGCAGGAATGCAATAGTTAATAGTAGAATGTCTACGTTATTTGTTATAAAAGATTTCTATGTATTCAAATATGGCAGTTCTGGTTTGTTGAGCGAGAAGTATCAATAAGCAGCTCCCTTTTAAGTGAACTTTTCTGCAACAGAGTTATCGTAACAACAGCCCTTATGGCTCATGCTGGAAATGATGTTTTTTGTATTCAATAGAAATTGGTAATTTTGAGAGGTATACTGTGACCCTTGATCGCTATGTAACAGCAGATTTTTATCGGGTTTGCGTTTATCAACGGCCATCAATAAAGAATCTATAACTAATTATCATGTTACTCATTAACCACCATGCGTGAATATAGGTCAATTATTGCCGCCAACAACCTTCTTTAGTTTTTATGTAGGTAATCCCAAACTTTATTTGGCTGATCAGTAGTAAAATTTTGATCCAATGTGTTCGGAGCCACAACTCGGTTGCTTATTTGCTGTTTTTTATTTTTGAACCTTCGTCTAAGCTTGGTTTTAATGCCATTTTCTTGCATAACACTTTGTACTGTTTTAATTTTTGCCTAAAGCTTTTAATTCAGCGTGAATTTTAGGGGCTCCATATCTGCATTTAGAATGCTTGATGTATTTTTGAATATCTGCTAGAAGCCCTTCTTTTGCTAATTCTTTACTGCTTTTTTCCTTAGCAACCAATACCACCAGTACAAAACCCTACATAGTTCCTGTGTTTTATAGCAATTTCTATATAAAAGAATACTTTACTCTTTTTCTTTGCCCAGGGCTTTTTTTAAGATGTCTCTTTCTCTTATTAGCTCTTTTTTTAGATCAAATCTTTCTTTGTCATAAGGAGCCTTTGCCTGGAAATGCGTATGCTCCAGACATTTTTCCATCATATTTTCTTACTTAACATACTGCCATCTATACCTAGATCTTTTGCTATTTTTGTACTTGCTTGACCTGTTTCTTTAACCAGCTTAACAGCTTCTAATTTGAATTCTGCTGTATATTCTCTTCTATTTGTCATATTTTGAAAAAACGTTTTATTTTACTCCAAAAACGTCTTAACTTTCTCTCTACTTTTTCTGGGTAAGGTCACTTACAACTTACTTTTAATTAGTCTAACCCATGCGTGCCAATCCCTCTCACCAAGATTGCTTTCAAAAGATAGGAGATCCTTTACAGCTTTTGAGCAAATTTCTTCACTTGGAATTGATAACTCCTTATTCATTGCGAACGTTAAACATTGAGTTTTGCACGCTTGTTCTAAATGATACGTGTAAAACATTGCTTCTTGTATACTCCGACCACACGTTATAGATCCATGATTACGCATTAACATGACAAAATTTTCTTTCAGATCAGCTATTAACCTCTTTCCTTCTGTATCGCTAAGTGCTAGGGAATTATAATTATGGTAAGAGATTTTATTGTAAAAGTGCAGTGCCCATTGACTTATAGGAAGCAGCCCATCTTTGAGAGAAGAAACCGCTACAATAGAAGGTGTATGCAAGTGAAAAATTGCTTGAATATCTTTCCTTGCTTGATAAACAAAACCATGAATTATATAGCCAGTTCTATTATATTGATATTCTTTGCCTTCAACTACATCTCCATCAAATGATACTTTCATTAACGAATGTTCATCTACTTCATCAAAACGCATACCAAACGGATAAATATAAAACGACTTTTGATCTTCAGAACGCACTGAAAGGTGAGTATATGTATGATCATCGAACTTAAGGTAGGACAAAATCTGATAGGCATAGACTAGATCCCTTTTTACTCTGCTCTTTGTTAACAACACAATCCTCTGTTAGAATCTTCTGAAGGTTTATACGCGAAAAGAGACTTGTAGTAAACTAATAAGTCTATGCCACTCTGTCTTGCTTTCTGAATACCAAACACTTTTGTGTTGTAGCTTGCTTAAAAATAGTTATCGTTATTATAGAGTTTATATACAGAATTTATGTTTTTAAATTACACAATACCTTAACTACAAAAATGATTTTCTATATAATATTTCATATGTTTTAAAGCTTCATTTTTATGTTATTATAAATGTAAGTTTCAAGATTGAAAATAATATGGTAAATATTAACACAAAAAAACAGCCAGCAGGATTTTTCATACATCTCTCTGGTCTTTCGGGAAGTGGTAAACTTTCCACAGCAATAGAATTATCTAATATGATAGACGCATTAATTGTAAATAGCAAGTTCTATAACAATGTTCAAGCTTGCTCTATATACGATGGTGTCTTTGAACGTGATCCAATACCTAAAGAAGTTCAAGATAGAATATATGGCATTATGCAAATTATGCTTCAGGTAATAGAAAATTATCCGATTCACTCAAAAAATTACATATTTATTGATGAGTTGATGGAAAATAATGACCAGAACATGAGGATGTATGATTCAATAGTAAGGCTTAGTAAAAAAATGGGCACAGAAATCCTTCCTGTAGTACTCAGGTGCGATCTACTGACATTACAAAAGCGTATTGCATTAAAAAGGCAAAGAAAAAATAGGAGGGTGATTAATGTAAATAACGTTATAGAGAAATTGAGGACTAACGATTCATTTATACCACCGAGTGCCATAGAGATAGAAAATTCAAATATGAGTATAAAAGAAGTAGCTCAAGAGATAGTAAACCAGATGCACAAGCTTAGCCAAATTGCGTGTATGCAAAAGAATAATCTATAGCAATTTCATATACTGAGGCTCATTTAAATATAAAGCTTCAACTTCGTTTAATTTTTGCTTGTTCTTCAGTCTATAATGAACTAATAGTCCTGCATGGCTAGCATTTAAATTGCAATCCATATGTGTACTGCTTGTAGCGTGACCAGGGTCACATGCTGCAGTTGGACCAGACAGCGGCAATAAATTGAAATCAAATAACTGCGTATAAAACCCTTGAGCATTTTTGATTATAGCTCTGATATTTTTTTTGCTATTTTTACAAAGCAAAGATATTGCATAGGCTTGAACTTCCAGCGCACTAACTCCATATAACGGCTTATTTGTAGCAAGATTTATACCTTGTGCTGCTGATATACCAACTCTAATTCCAGTGAAACTTCCTGGTCCAACTACTACCGCTAAATGGTCTATTTTATCGTAGTTATAATTGTGCTTATTAAATAAAGTATTTAAAGTTTTAAAAAATGATTCTGCATGACTATTGCTGGCGGAATTGCGCTCTACAAAACAATTACCATCATAATCAACTATTGCTATTGAACTACCAATACCTACAGTATCAATCGCTAAAATAGACATTACTTAAGCTTATCATAGAGTTTTGCAAACATCATAGTAAAGGCACCATTACCCATAACATTTGCTGAAGTGATTATTGGATCAAACACTATATACAATGCTGTAATTAACGAAAGCATTTCTGGAGAGAATTTGAGATGTTTCTCAAGAATAGGTAGCATTACCATAATTCCTCCTGCCGGCACTGCCACGATAGCAAACTTAAATAACAAAAAATAGAGAAGAAAAGTTACATAATCTATTGTGAATAATGAATAACCGGAGGCAATTATCATTGATAATATTATAATAAAAAAGCAATCACCTACTAAATGAAAGCTAGCAGTTATTGGTACAACAGACGATGCTATGTCAGGTTGCTTTACATTTTTTTTGCTTCCTTCAAGAGTAAGCGGCATAGTTGCATTACTAGACATTGTGCTCATTGCAGTAATAAATGCCGGTATCATATTGCCTATACTAGCTATCCAGCTTGTAACCTTGAATGAATTTGCTGCTCCATATAAGAGGAAAACATAAAGGTAGGTTGCAGATGCTATAATAATGAAAATTATTGAGTAATCCTTAAATATTATAGATAAAACTTGATCATGCTGCATTTTTAAAGCAAGCCCAAGTACAAATATTGGAATAATCGGCGTCAAAAACGTTTTCAAAATAAAGAGAGTTAAATCTAACATTTTGTTCGAAAGCTCTTTGCTTTTCTTGGGTAGCAATGTGGACACTACTATGCTGGATACAAATCCACAAGCAAGGGCATAAAAATTAGAAAGGAGTAGCGGCAGCCTAAACGACCATAAAGGAACAATTGTTTCTTCATACGTTATATCTTGTATTGAATAAGTGTTTTGTATGATAAAATGCCCAACAGAATAAGCTATTAAACTTGAAGCCAGATTCGATAAGAAGATCATTATAATAAGTAATAATATAAACTTTATAGCTGACTGCTTAAGATTGTTAACACTGCTAAAGATTAACGCAAAAATAACAAAAGGCATTATAAATAGCAAAACCTCTTTTATACTAAGGCTCACTGAGTACAAGAAGGTTTTTATTTCCATTGGAACTAAACGACCAAAGAATGCAGCTGAAGTGATGACCGTGAGTAAGATTAGTAGTTGTAGCACGTTCTTATATACCAATGTTCTATGGACATATATATGGTAAGTTAGTTGTTAAGTAAAGCAAAACTGCCTAAACTGCACAGCAAATGGTGTAATGAAAGTAGCTGACACTGGAATGACAAAGAAGAGTGAAATTAGCACTCACTTATTATTCGTGTCGTTTTCAGTAAAAGCCTCCTCCCATGTGCCTTGAGTTGCTGCACGGCTATACTCTGTTACTCTATTTTCAAAGAAATTCGTATGTTCCACGCCATTTAGTATTTCATCAAGCCACGGAATAGGATTATCATTGACATCATATATGGACTCAAGACCTAATTGCATTAACCGTCTGTTTGCTACGTAGCGTATGTAATTGCGCACTTCTTCTGCGGATAGTCCTTCAACATCTCCTAAATCAAAGGCAAGCTTTATGAATTCGTCCTCAAGTTCAACGATGGTGCGACATGCAGAATATAATTCCTCTTTAAACTCGTTGTCCCAAATTTCATTATTCTCTTTAATAAATGTATTAAATAACATGATAATTGAATTGGTGTGCAAAGTTTCATCACGGGCTGACCAGGCGATTATCTGCCCCATTCCTTTCATTTTTCCAAAACGTTGGAAATTGAGCAAAATTGCAAATGATGCAAATAACTGCAACCCTTCAGTGAATGCACCAAACACTGCTAGAGTTTTAGCTACATGTTTTTTATCGTGTTTTTTGCTTTCCTCGAATTCCAACATATATTCATATTTCTTTCTCATAGCATCATACTTTAAAAATGCTTGATACTCACTTTCTGGCATGCCAATTGTGTCTAAAAGATAAGAATAAGCTGCAATGTGTATGGTTTCCATATTGGAAAAGCTTGCAAGCATCATGCATATTTCTGTTGGCTTAAATATATTTGAATAATGCCTCATGTAGCAGTTATTTACTTCAATGTCTGCCTGAGTAAAAAATCTAAAGATCTGGGTTAGTAGATTTTTTTCTACACTTGAAAGTTTAGTTTTCCAATCCTTCACGTCATCAGCGAGCGGAACTTCTTCAGGTATCCAATGGATTCTTTGTTGCTGCAGCCACGCATCATACGCCCAAGGGTAATTAAAAGGTTTGTATATTGGATCTGCTTCTAACAATGACATAAGACACCTATTATTTTCTAAAGTAAATATTATATTAAGTGATATTGAGAATCAGTCAATTTAACTTTTTTGAAATTTGACGGCAGATAATTTATTAGTGTATTATAGCTTCAAGTAATTTATCAACAGAAATGCGAGTATTAATATCTTTTATTTTATTATTTACAGTGAGCTGCACTCACACTATTCACAATCACGGAGCTCCTGGCATTAGTGTTGAATTGTGGAGCAAGATAAAAGTAGGTGACGATAAAGAAAAAGTGGTTCACACTTTAGGATCACCAACATTAGTATCAAAGTTCGATGACAATGTTTGGTACTATGTCTCATATAAAATTAAACAAGCCAATTTTTTAGGAAAAAGGAAGTATAGTAGTAAGTCTCTGCAAATTTCATTCGACCAGGACGGTAAAGTTGAAGATACAAAAGAAACTGACATCTTAGAGAGATCTTTGGCTGTTTCTGATTGAAAGTTTGCTCAGATCTTCCTACGTCATACCGCGGTTCATTCCATAACTGTACGAATATTGTGATTTTAGTCCACTAGGAAGGATGTTACCCAAGTAGCATGACACTTGTATCTGGAATCTATTTTGTACGCAATTCCATCATTGAATTACATTTTCGTGTGAAATGTGACGTTCACAACATTCATGCAGCTGCAATTACTTTAGCTATAGAATAAAGTCTAGTGTTACTTCACGCCAAATGTGGTGGTGCTGAATAGGCAAGCCGGTTAATGGGCTACATTTATATACTGCACGCATTGCGTTATCTGCTATCGACCTGAAAAGTGGATTATCTCGATAGGAACTACTGTCTGCTATATCGGCCATAATTATCTCACCTTGACTGGATAATAATAAGTTGATTTTTATACTAAAATTTTCTTTGTAAGCTATGCTTTCAGGAATGCTCCAGCATTTTGTAAGTTTGTCTCTTATAGAGTTAATAATTTCTGTTACAACTAATTCATCCTTTTTGCTCTCAACGCTTTTTTCGTTTCCTATTTCATTCTTTGCCTCTTTAACATCCCTTCTTAGTTTCTTCTCTACACTTTTTTTTCTTTTTGGAACAGGAATAAATTCTTTACCCTCGTTAATAATGACTTCTTCTTGCATTTCGATAATTTGCCTCGGTTGTGCTACAACAGTGTGCCCAACTGTTTCTTTTTTCCTTTGTGGTATAGAAACAACTGACGTATCATTCGTTTGGGCTTTTGTTGAAGGTAACGAAAAAAGCAGAAAACCACATGAAGATAAAAAAAGAATGTAATTAGAATAGAAAAAACGCATATGTTAAGCAGCTTGTTTTACTGGTTTAAAGCTAATATTGCATGTAAAGTCAATATATTTTAGTTGATGGACAAGTTTGAAGTAAATAAGGAATCCCTTCAAAGTTGCAGGCAAGCGAAAGATTGCCTTCTCGACAGACAAAGAATTGTATAATGGATTAAAAGGAACCGTATGACAAAAATTATAGGAAAAGAATATACAGAATTTTTAGAGCAGTTGAAAGATCGTATTGCAACAAGCCGTTATAAGGCAGCGCTTGCAGTAAATAGTAAGCTTATCTTGCTCTACCATTATATTGGAACAGAAATCTTAAAACGGCAAAGAGAACACGGCTGGGGAGCTAAGGTAATTGATCAATTAAGTAAGGATTTGAGAAGTACATTTCCAGAAATGAAAGGCTTTAGCACGAGAAATCTGAAGTATATGCGTAAGTTTGCCGAAGAATATCCTGATGTTGAATTTGTGCAGGAGCCTCTTGCACAATTAACTTGGTATCACAATATCACTCTTTTGGAAAAAATAGAAAGTCATGAAATAAGATTATTTTATGTAAAAAAAGCTATTGAACATACGTAACATTATGGTGATGCAGATAGAACTTGGACTACATAAACGTCAAGGAAAAGCAATAACTAATTTTAAAGAAAAATTACCATCTCCACAATCCGATCTAGCACATTACACATTAAAAGATCCGTATATTTTTGATTTTTTAAGTATAGGTAAGGATGCTCATGAAAGAGAAGTAGAAAAAGGACTCGTAGGGCATATGGAAAAATTTCTGTTAGAACTCGGTGAAGGATTTGCATTTGTTGGTAGACAATTTCATTTAGATGTTGGTAATAAAGACTTTTATATTGATTTATTATTCTATCATTTAAAGTTACGTTGCTTCGTAGTGATTGAACTAAAAGATAAGGATTTTAAGCCGGAATATGCTGGTAAAATGAATTTTTATCTTTCTGCAGTTGATGATTTACTGAAGCACTCGACAGATCAACCTTCTATAGGGTTAATCTTATGTAAATCTAAAGACGATGTACTTGCTAAATATACACTCCGAGACATGAACAAGCCAATAGGGCTAGCAGAATATCGAATAACTGAAAATCTACCAGAGAACATAAAAACAGCTTTACCGACGATAGAAGAATTAGAAGCTGAATTATCCAAAATTTCAGACGAGGAAAAGTAATGTTACTAAAATCATTCAAACAATTATTTAGCAAACCAAAAGCTCAGTATGAAATGCATCAGGCTCAGGAAGAAGAGTGGCAGCCAATAACTTACTCTCTCATAGCCTTGAAACTTTGGAAGCAAACAGTAACGGAGTAAGTGATTTTTATGGATTACACGCTCTAGGTGCACTATCCTATATATCATACGGTCAATACACTCTAAATGAGATGGAAAGATGAAGGCATCATTATAGCTGCTAAAAAATACGGCGATAAAAACTTAATTCTTTCTCTGTTTACAAAAAATCATGGAAAGCGCAGGGGATTAACTAAGCTAACAAACAATAGCAATTATAAGTTTCAGATAAGTAATCTATTACATGCAGAATGGAGTGCTAAGTTACCTGAAAATCTAGGTTTTTTTAAGTGCGAATTAATCGAATCTCCATTCCATCATTTCTTTCAAGATAGGTTAAAAAGCATTACTATTGTTTCTTTCTCCTCTATTTTAGAAAAAGTGCTTCCAGAAAGTGAACCCTGTGCCGTGCTGTATGACAATTTTCGATATTTCATCGATGTAATTAAACACAACAATCAGTCTTGGCAAAGCCATTATCTTAACTTAGAGCTTCTGCTTCTTACGCAATTGGGATTCAAGTTAGACTTATCCAAATGCGCTGTAACAGGTGTTAAGGAAAATTTACAATTTATTTCTCCAAAAACTGGTAGAGCAGTGTCAAAAAAAGTAGGAGATTATTATGCAGATAAACTCCTACCTTTTCCACAAATGTTGCATGATGTATACAATAATACCCTACAAAACAGCTACTCATTCCAAGAATTTCAGTTAGGACTGAAAGTCACAGGATATTTTTTAAATAAGTATCTATTTTTGCAGTTAAACGTGAAATTTCCAGAGCTGAGAAACCTCATGTTGTCGCTTTAATCTTAGCAGTCCTACGTCATACCGCGATTCATTCGCGGTATCTCTTAGCATAGATCCAGCTAACAAGTAGCGGGATGACGAACTTATCGTCATGCCACCGCGAACCGTCATACCGTGATTTATTCACGGTATCTCTTAGCATAGATCCAGCTAACAAGCAGCGGGACGACGGTTGTCAGGGTGTCATCCCAGCGCCCCTATGATGTCATCCCAGTGCCCAGACACTGGAATGGCTTTGTTGCATCGCTACTTATGAAAGGCTAACTATAGTTAGGATTATAAGCAACTTATTGAAAATCTTGTTTTTTTTTGCAATCAATCTGATCAAATTTAAGAATAGTAATTTGTTATTTATATTAATAAATTTAATTCTATTGAAAATAGCTAAAGCATTGAAATTCTTGAATTTTAGCCGGATTGGTAAATGGTAGTGAAATTTCTTTTACTCAAATTTAGGTATTCACTGACCGTTCTTGTTATAAATACCAGAATAATAAGCTACTGATATTCTCCACCTTTTTTTATCTTTAATCCATCATAGCTAGCGATGCAACAAAGCCCACTGGGATCCAGAAAAATTTGCTTGTGAACAAGCAAACTAGCATGGAAAGTGGTTACAACGTTTTCGATGAGATTATATGGAAAACTGGATTCCAGTGTCAAGCACTGGAATGACAAGGTATAAACCTTATCGTCATGCTGCCGCGAACCGTCATACCACGATTCATTCGCGGTATCTCAGCATAGATTCCGCTAACTAGTAGCGGAATGACGGTTGTCGGCAAACTTAAGCCACTTTAGCTATAGCCAGTAACCACTCTATTTCTACCACTGTTTTTTGCTTTATATAAATATTTGTCGGCACGTACTATAAATTCTTTAATATTGTCAAGGTCAGATTCTTGCATTTCTGCAATTCCAATGCTCACAGTTACATCGTGGGTTGTATTTTTATCCGCAAGTATAAAAGGTTTTTTAGCAATAATTTTGCGTATTCTTTCCGCAATAGTATACGCATCTGATGTATCGGTATCTGGCATTACAACAACAAATTCCTCACCACCAAATCTAGCTAACAAATCTGTCACTCTAATATTTTCAGAAATTCTTCTCTGTATTTGCTTTAAAAGTTCATCTCCAGCACTATGCCCAAAACTGTCATTCACCATCTTAAAATAGTCTATATCAAGTATCATAAGAGACAACCTTCTATCCTTTTCCACAGAGTCCTTAACAATGTTTCTTAAGTGTGCATCAAAATATCTTCTATTATAACAGTTAGTTAATGGGTCCTTTATAGACATTTCCGCATTATTAAATAAATTCATTCTCAAGGCATCCTGATATCTTTTGCGTTTCACTTGCGAATTAACCCTTGCTATTAACTCACCCTCATCCAAAGGTACTGTTAAATAATCATTAGCACCTACATCAAGTGCTTTTACTAAATTGTTTTTATCATAATCCTCAGAAAGAATCAGAATTGGTGTATAACGTGTTTCCACCTTACTACGAAACTCAGAACACAAACGCAAGCCGTCAGTTTTTGAAAATTGCATATCAGAAATGATCAGGTCGTAACCATTCTCAATACCAACCTTCAATGCTTCTATTGGATCACTCAGTATTTTAATTGACCTAAAGCGTTGCTTTAATATATTATATATCTGCTCTGCTTGATGAACATCCTCATCTATAACAAGTATGTTAGCATCAAAAATCTGATTGGAATAATCCATAATACTGTTTCCTGCAACTCCACCAATCTCAGCGTTAGTTTCTCCTCTCAAACGCAATTCATCGATAATCATCTTTAAGCGTGTGAGAGACTTAATTCGTGCAGATAAAGCAGTTTTGTTTATTGGTTTAGTCAGAAAATCATCCGCGCCAGCATTAATACCTTGCACTCTATCATGAGTATCATGCAGCGCAGTTACCATAATTATTGGAATATGGGTTGTCAAGGGATCACTCTTTAGCTCCTTACAAACTTCAAAGCCATTCATCTTTGGCATCATGATATCAAGTAATATAATATCAGGCTGCTGCTTTGCTACTAAATCTATAGCTTCTTCACCATCATGAGCTACGATAACCGTATAGTACTCTGCTTTTAGTCGAGCTTCTAAAAGCTTGACATTAGATAGTACATCATCTACTACCAGAATCTTCGCTGTCATTATCTTTAGATGTATTATCTATATCGTAAGTAGGATAAAGCTTACCATTTTTACCAACTATGTAATTTACTTTCTCAGTATTACACTCTTTATATAAGTCTTCAATTCCGGCATCCTTCAATAACCTTCTGGCTTTTAACCTTACAATTGTAAAATACCTATATATAGTCTTAATAAAATCAATAAATACAGGTACCTTATTTTTATCAAGAACAATTATGCTCACTAAAGCTACAACTAAAATTTCTGAAAGACCTATATTGAACATTTTCCTATGAAGCAAGTACTTTAATCCTTCTGATTATAAATATTAATTTGCTTAAATCAAGTTTAGAAGCAACCATCTCATCTAAAAAACTATTATAACGTTCTATGTAGTCCTTATCATCACAAGCCCAGGTTTGAACCTTATCTTCGGGGTTATCAGTAGCTTTTATGACTTTAACAGCTAGCTTGTGATGGTAATTGCTTAAATCGTCCAATAAATCATTAACTAAGCTGCGATCCCAATAAGAAGAGCGGCTTTTCATCTTGATGGCAATTGTTCTAATCAGATCGAATCTTAACAGCGACTTTAACTCAAAGTATATTTTACCAGCATCAAGAATGGACAAAGATGTCTGTTCAGCAACAGATATAATGTCCAGTGCATAAGCAAGAACGCATAGATCAGCAACTTTTTTTGCTAGATCTTTATTTATATTAAGTTCTACTAAAGAAGTTGATCCATGGCTATAGATCTTTAATAGGTGTTCATCTAAAACATCAGTTAAGTTCTGGCCTAAAGTTTCAATTGCATCTTTAAATTTTGTAACATCATCCAATTCTACAAAGCTAAGCTTGCCAAGATTTTTCACTAGCCAAAATGATACTCTGCCAATAAATTTCTGCACGTTCCTCACTATTTGTAAGTATGAGTTAACATCAATTTTTCCATCCAATTCATCAATTTTCTGCCACAGGCTGTTTAAATCATACAGGTGGTTAACAACAATATATATGTTAACCGCTTCTTGTATCTTAATTCCAGTGTTCTCAGCCAAATTATTGATGAATATACAGCCCATTCTATTCACTACATCATTTGCAATGCAAGTAGAGATAATTTCTCTACGAAGTTGGTGTTTTAATATGAAATCCTTAAACTTTGTTACCATCTTTTTAGGAAAATAACCTAGCAAGTAGTCATGAGATATAAGATCTTTTTCAGACAGATCGGAATGTATAATTTCATTTTTTATTGCTGTTCTAGCATAAGACATTAGAACAGAGAGCTGAGGAGAACTGAAACCTTCTGCACCAGTTAACATCCTTGCTATCTCTTCTTCAGTTGGAAGAAATTCTACGCTTCGGTTTAACAGCCCAGATTTTTCTAAACTGAGCAGTAACCTGTGGTGCTGCTCCAATCTCTCTTTAGCTTGCAAACACTCAAGAAGTAATGCTTTTGTTTCAATTTTGTTGTGGTTCTCAAGCACTTTGGATGCAACTTCATCCACCATACTTGCCAGTATTTCATTCCTTTTTTCTAAAGAAATACCCCCTGCTTTCATAGCTGAAACAAATGCAATCTTAATGTTAACTTCAAGGTCCGAACATATCACTCCGGCTGAATTATCAACAAAGTCTGCATTGATATATCCACCTTTTTCAGCATATTCTATTCTTCCAAACTGTGTACAACCAAGATTTCCACCCTCTATAAACATAGAAGCTCTAATATCTTTACCATTCACTCTTAACTCATCGTTTGCTTTGTCACCGACCATGCTATGATTTTCACTCTTTGCCTTAACAAACGTGCCGATTCCTCCATTCCATATGAAGTCCACTTTTGCTTTCAACAGATATCTAATCAAATCACTTGGAGGTAGCATATCTTCTGTTATATCAAAGCACTTTTTTATTTCTTGAGAAATGTTTACTTGCTTACTGCTACGCTCAAATACTCCTCCACCCTGAGAGATCAAATCTTTGTTATAATCCATCCAGGTTGAAAATGGTAACTCAAAGAGACGTTTACGCTCTGTGAAACTCTTTTCTGCATCAGGGTTTGGGTCAACAAAAATATGCATATGGTTAAATGCGCCGATTAAATGTATATTTTTTGAAAGCAGCATACCGTTTCCAAATAGATCGCCAGCCATATCTCCAATCCCAATTACAGTTACATCTTGGTAAATATCCTTATTCATTTTCCAAAAATGCCTCTGTGCTGCAATCCATGCACCTCTTGCTGTGATACCCATCTTTTTGTGGTCATAACCTGCTGATCCACCAGATGCAAATGCATCACCAAGCCAAAAATTATACTCAGAGGCTATTTGGTTGGCATAATCAGAAAATGAAGCAGTGCCTTTATCTGCCGCAACCACCAAGTATGGATCGTCTTCATCATACCTAATCACATCCTTTGGTGGAATTATTTTACCATCAACTACATTATCAGTAATATCAAGCATTCCTCTAATGAAACTCTTATAGCACTCAACACTTTTCTCTCTTAAAATATTCTTATCTTTATAAGCTTGCTTTATTACAAACCCACCCTTTGCACCAACAGGGACAATAACCGCATTTTTTGTCATCTGAGCTTTCATGAGCCCCAAAACTTCAGTGCGAAAATCTTCCGTCCTATCCGACCACCTTAAGCCACCACGGGCTAATTTCCCTCCTCTTAGATGTATCCCCTCAAAAAGGTTTGAATAAATATACAATTCACGATACGGACGAGGATCAGGTAAACCATTTATTTTACTTGAGTCAAATTTTGTAGATAAATATGGTTTATCGTCTTGATAATAACTGGTCCTTAAAGTAGCCATTATCAAGTTAAATATCGAGCGCAAAACGTAATCATGTGAAACATTGCTGATCTCTTTTAGAAGTTCCTCAATTTTTTCTCTGACAATGTCCGTAGTTTCTGCTCTATCAATGTCTATGTTAGGATCAAATCTTGCATGAAATAGTTGTATCAAATACTTTACTATTTTTGGATGCTCTGAGACTACCTTTTGGATATATTCTGGATTGTAGTTAAATGACGTCTGCTTTAGGTAAGCACTTAACGCTCTAACCAGAAGCACTTCTTTCCACTTGAGCCCAGCAATAATGATCAAACTATTGAAATAGTCATTTTTAATTTCCTTGCTAAACACTTTCGCAAGTGTTATTTCAAATTGCTCTTTTAGAGTAATGTTGTCTATTAATTCATCGACTCTTGACAACACAAAATGGTGTATCCATATTCCGCCGTTAATTTCTATGTAATAGCCATTATGAGATAGAATCTTAGCTCCCAAATTCTTAGTAATTCTTAATATCCTCGATAATTCAAGACCTCCATTGCTCAAAGTGTAAACCTTTAATTGATAATTAAGATTGTCACGAGTAAGTCTTAAATCGACCTCGCTAACTCTTTTTTTCCTCACTATCTCCAATTTTTTCATATCGTAATATGCGTCATGAGGTTCGAAACTCTCTTGATAGCTTATTGGAAATGCCTTGCAATAACGGATGAATATATCCTCAACAGTGCTAAAAGTATTATATAAATTGTCTATAAAACGATCTTCCCATTTTTCCGTAATGTTCCTTAATTTGTTTTCGATACGCAAAACTTCATCATCAGGAATACTAGCGTTTTTAGCCTTTAGCACCACGTGCAATTTCATTAAGTCATATTCGTTTATAATGTGGTGGTTATAAATATCTGAACTTTCTGCATTTATCTCATCCTTCAATATATTGCTTATCTTGAGCATTAGCCTGGAGCTAGCATAACGCATCGGTATCAGCACTATACAACTAGTAAACGCTCCCTTACTTCTTAAGCATAACTTGACTCTTGGTCTTATTGCAAGGGACATAATAGAAGTACAAATTTGAAATAATTCTTTCTCATTAGACTGGAACAATTCATCACATGAGAATACTTGTAAAATATAAATTAGAGCTTTGTTATTGTGGCCCCCGGTTACAAACCCTGCACTTTTTTCTATAACTTTAACTTTATCTCTTATTATTGGAATAGTTCTAATATCTTGGACCTCCGCTACAGAAGTAAATAGCCCGAAAAAACGCCGTTCCTTTACCACATTACCCTGGTCATCAAATTCTTTTACTCCTATACAATTCATGTATGTACGCCGATGGACTATTGAGATTAGATCTGATCTCAATATGTATAGGGAATCAAGGTTTGCAGAAGGAATCAACGTACTTTGACCTACTCTCATCAGGCCAAGGTCCTTTTTGCTGTCACAGACGAGTTTTTCATCTTTACCAGCAATATATTCTTGATAACCTAGAAATACGAAGTTATTATTCTTTAACCAAACTAGAAAATCTTTTTGCTCTTGATTTCGGTCTGGTGTCATTCCAGTGCGTGACACTGGAATCCACGTGTCCTTTTCCTGGATCCCAGTATCAAGTACTGGGATGACAGAAAGACTTGCCTCATCAAGTTTCTTGAGCATTAAGTGCCAATCTTTCACAACGCAATTAACCGCTTTCAGCGTTTTCTGTAGAGATTCTTTTAATGTATCAACAAAGCTGTCACTTATACCTTTGATAATTACATATATGACTGACTCTTTGACTCCATTGCTTTCTTCCAAAGAGTAAATCTCGTCTATTAGGCCATCTTTTCTTTTAATGTTAATTATGCTGTTGCTGTAATAGCATATGGTTAAATTGTGCGATTTAATAGTTGCAATAACAGAATCAACCAAAAATGGCATATCATCGTTTGTTATCTTAATCGTGGTAAAATCGCCTTCTATTCCTGGTATATCATCTATATTGCTTACTACTAACTTACTTTCATCTTTCTCTTTTTGAGAAACAAAATTGTAAGCATCGTTTACAATATATAGCAAAAACTTATCATTGGCTTTTAGGTCGCTTTTATAAACAAAACTATAAAAATACTTAATGAATTTTTTAATTTTTTCTTTATCTTGCTGATTTTCTTGATCAGCTAGCTTAAATAAAGACTCAGTGTCAACATTATGATCTATACACATTTTTTTTAACAAAAATACACAGTGAACTTAAACCTTTTTAACTAAGATTTCATTATCAAGAGCGTACACTATTAGCTCATCATTTTCTACTACTTCCCCTGATAAAACTAATTTAGCTAAATTATTTTGAATACACTCTTGTATAACCCTTTTTAAGGGCCTTGCTCCATATTCAGGGTCATAGCCAGTTTGTGCTATTAGTTCTTTAGCTTCCTGCGACAAACTTATACTCAGTTTACGCTTAGCAAGTGTTTTTTGTAAATAAGAAAATTGAACATCTATAATTTTATAGATGTCATCTCTGGTTAAACTGTGAAATATAATAATTTCATCCAGCCTGTTTAAAAATTCTGGACGAAATGTTGATTTAACTATTTGCATCACTTCATTTCTTACAGAATCAACATTCCCTTTTAGCATTATCTCAGCGCCAAGGTTAGAAGTTAAAATCAGTATGGTGTTGCGAAAATCAATTAATTTACCATGACTATCAGTGAGTCTCCCCTCATCCAAGATCTGTAGCAATAGATTAAATATATCTGGATTTGCTTTCTCGATTTCATCAAACAGAATAACCTGATATGGCCTTCTTCTTACCGCTTCAGTTAATCTGCCACCTTGTTCATAGCCAACATACCCTGGAGGCGCGCCAATTAGCTTTGAAACAGAATGTTTTTCCATATATTCTGACATATCAAAACGCAGAAGCGCTGATTGATCGTCAAACAGAAATTCAGCTAAGGCTTTCGCAAGTTCGGTTTTACCAACCCCGGTTGAGCCTAAGAATAAGAATGAACCAAAAGGTCGATTAGTATCTTGCACCCCAGAGCGGGAGCGCCTAACTGCATTACTTATCGCTTCTATTGCATCTTTCTGCCCTATTACTCTTCTTCCTATTTCATTCTCCATGTTGAGAAGTTTTTCCTTTTCGCTGTGCATCATGTTATCAACTGGAATTCCTGTCCACTTTGAAACAATGTTTGCAATATCATCTCCAGTCACTTCTTTCTTTAAGAAACTATCAGTAACCTTTTCCTGATTTTTTAATTCATTCTCAAGCTGAGGAATCACACCATACATCAGCTCTCCTGCTCTTCCCAAATTCCCACTACGCTGAACTAATTCCAACTCTTTTCTAGCGTTATCTAATTTTTCGGCTGTTTCTTGTATTCTAGCTATTTTATTCTTTTCCATCTGCCATTTGCTGTTCAAGTCAGCAAATTTACTGTTTAGATTTTCGATCTCTTCATTTATCTTTTTTAAACGCTGTTTAGAATTTTCATCACTTTCTTTTTTTAAAGCCTCTGCTTCAATCTTTAGCTGTATAACCTTTCTCTCAAGTTCATCAATAACTTCAGGCTTGCTATCCATTTCAATTCTCACCCTGCTTGCTGCTTCATCAATCAAATCAATTGCTTTATCAGGTAAAAACCTATCTGTTATATATCTATTGGACAACGTTGCAGCAGCAATTATTGCACCATCTGTAATTCTTATACCATGATGCACCTCATATCTTTCCTTCAAACCCCTGAGTATTGAAATGGTATCAGTTTCAGTTGGTTGAGAGATAAACACAGGCTGAAAACGCCTTGCAAGTGCAGGATCTTTTTCTATATGCTGACGATATTCATCTAAAGTTGTGGCTCCTATACAGCGAATTTCTCCACGCGCAAGAGCAGGCTTCAGCAGATTCGAGGCATCCATTGCACCACTTGTTGCTCCTGCTCCAACTAAAGTGTGCAATTCATCGATGAATAATATAATTTTTCCCTCCGCTCTCGAAATCTCATTAATCACTGCTTTTAACCTTTCCTCAAACTCTCCTCTAAACTTAGTGCCAGCAATTAGTGCTCCAAGATCCAAAGCTAAGACCTTTGCATCATGCAAACCAAGTGGCACATCGTTTGCAACAATTCTATTTGCAAGCCCCTCAACTATTGCAGTTTTTCCAACACCAGGTTCACCGATCAGCACTGGATTATTTTTTGTCCGCCTCAGTGATACCTGCATAGTTCTTCTGATCTCTTCATCACGACCAATTACAGGATCAAGCTTTCCTTGCATAGCAAGCTCTGTAACATCTTTTGTATATTTCTTTGCCGCGTTTAATTTTTCCTCACTGTTTGGCGAGTCCGCACTGCTGCCTTGTCTCATTTCTGCAATAACTGAGTTCAGTTTTTGTAGAGTCACACCATTCTCTGCCAGAATTTTGCCTACAGTATCATCTTTTTGTGCAGTGAGGCCCTGTAGTAAACGCTCAACAGCAACAAATGAATCTTTATTTCTTCTTGCAATACCAATTGAATCTTCAAAAACTTTTGCTATTTCTCTTGAAAGTTGAAGACCACCACTTCCTGGACCTTCAATTACTGGCAACTTTTTTATTGCGCTATCCACAGCATCAGAAATACTTTGCACACTTCCACCACAAGCGTTTATCAAATCCTGAACTAAACCTGATTCATCTTCAAGCATCACTTTTAGTAAATGCTCAGGCATAAAAATCTGATGCCCAGCTCCCAACGCTTTCATTTGAGCACTTTGAATTAGACTTTTTGCTTTTTCGGTAAATTTATTTAAGTCCATAACACCAGTTAAATTCGTATTTGCTGATGTATATAACAACTGATTTCATAAATTTAAACCTAAAGTTGTTTATTGTTAGGTATGAAATTTAAAACTTTCTTAAAAAAGGAACTATCATAGTAACCATACAAATATCTTGTATCTCAAGACCTTTGGTTTTTGTTGCTGAAAATGGTTGTATTATTTAAGTTATTAACAATATACAATACTAAGTTAATGTAATTTATTTGGAGATGACAGGAAAATTTATTGTAACTTTATATTCTAAATAGAATAAAGTTCTTTTGTTAGTATTGTCCTTTTTGTAAAAAATATTCCTAATTTCTTCATCATTTCTGTGGGTAAGGTCATCTGCTTCTCTACCTCAAGTGGTTAACAAAGTTTCTTGTCACGAGGGACCAAATGGAAATCTGCTCGTTTTCACGCGAATTAATGTTACAAATTCTATACATTTCGTTACAAAATGGCATTCGCTTTCTCCATTATCCTTTACCTGCATTTTCATCAGCGTTCCTTGCGGTTTGCTTGCCATATAGGCGGAAATACAGGCTTACCCTGTTCCTTCTGTCATACAACAGTGGGTTAGGTGACTTCTCTATACCGGTGATTTGCGTACATCCAGAAATGAAAAATGTCACATTACCTTTTGGTCGGAGCTTATCAGCATCTTTAGCTCTTTAATCGTTACGATACTTATGAAGCTTCACTTACGTTCACCATACCACTAAGCCTAGCTCTCCAACCACATGATGCTTGTAGTTTATGCTCCTTTCACGATTGAGCATCTTCTTTTTCAAGAGGAGGTTCATTGTCCGCATCGCTTGGCACCAACCGGTTACCCGATTCGCACTGATGCGTAGACTCAGATGGCAAAACATCTGGTTTAATAAGTTTTAGAACTCTTTTAGTTTCTTTCTGAAGGAATTCCTCTCCTTTTAAACAATATGACCTAAGACTTTCAGGTCGCACCATTTCAATAATTAGCTGGGTTCCAGCAGAATCAGTACAGAAAACATCAACAATACTTTGTTTTTTAGAGGCAATCTCAGCATCCATGATAGTGCTGAGAAATTCTATTTCTTCTATTTCATCTTTGCCAGCGAAGCCCAATATATCATTGAGAAAGTGAATGAGAATATCTTTATTTTTCTCAGTGCCAAATATTCTCTTGAACGCGAAATTGTTTTTTGGATCGAGAAATTTCGAAAAGGCCATAATTAAATACAATTAGGAGACGAATAATTATACACTATTTTTCGCAAATGTTCAACCTCTGATTACTCCTTATTCTTTGCCCTTCCTGCACGCTTACGTTCATTTGGATCAAGGAATTTCTTGCGTAAACGTATAGATTTTGGAGTTACTTCCACCAATTCATCATCATCTATATACGCTATCATATCCTCCAGTGTCATTATCTTTGGTGGAGTGAGCTTTATAGCTTCATCACTACCTGAAGCTCTTACGTTTGTTAATTGCTTACCCTTTAACACATTTATCTCCAAATCATTGTCACGGCTATGCTGGCCGACAACCATGCCACAATATACCTTATCCTGTGGCTTAATAAACATAATTCCCCTGTCTTGCAAATTGAAAATTGCATATGCCACAGCCTCACCCTTATCTGTAGAAATTAAAACTCCATTGCGCCTTCCAGAAATTGGACCTCTATGTGGAGCATAACTGTGAAATAAACGGTTAATTATGCCTGTGCCACGAGAATCAGTTAAAAACTCTCCTTGATAACCGATTAATCCTCTTGATGGCACTAAAAACGTTAATCTTGTCCTGCCATTACCAGAAGGTCTCATGTCAGTTACTTCACCTTTACGGAAGCTGAGTTTTTCCATGATGATTCCACTATATTCATCATCTACATCAATTACTACTTCCTCTATAGGTTCAAGTTTTTTACCGCCTTCTTCTTTAAATAACACGCGAGGGCGTGATACCGAAAGCTCAAAACCTTCTCTCCTCATATTTTCAATTAACACTCCAAGCTGTAACTCACCACGCCCACCTACTTCAAATGCTTCACCGCTTGGTGCCAAAGTCACAGTAATTGCAACATTTGTTTCTGCTTCCGCATATAAACGATCCTTTATAGCAGTTGAAGTAAGCTTTGTACCTTCTTGCCCAGCAAAAGGTGAATCATTAACGCTCAGAGTAATCGCCATTGTTGGCGGATCAACTGGAGTTGAGCTTACTGCAGTTGTAACTTCTGGTGCTGCTATAGTATCTGAAACCGAAGCTTCCTCAAGTCCTGCAATTGCAATTATGTCTCCCGCCACAGCTTGTTCTACCGGAATGCGTTTCAAGCCAGAAAATGAGAGCAACTTAGTTAATCTTCCTCGTTCAATTACTTTGCCATCGAGGTCAAGCACCTTAAGATCTGAATTAACTTGTGCAACACCCTGATAAACCTTTCCTGTCAATATTCTGCCAAGAAACTTATCAGACTCAAGTAGAGTGACCAACATAGCAAAAGGTGCATTTTGATCATAAACAGAAGGTTTTATATAATCTATAACCGTTGAAAATAATGGGCTTAAATCTTTTCTTTCATCAGAAAGCTCCTTAGCACACCAACCATTTCTACCTGAAGCATACAACACTGGAAAATCTAGCTGCTCGTTGGTTGCATCAAGGTTAAAAAATAACTCATATATTTCATTTAGTACTTCATCAATTCTGCTGTCTGGTCGATCAACCTTATTGATTATCACAATTGGCTTCAAATTTGCTTTTAGTGCTTTTGAGAGCACAAATTTTGTTTGTGGCATTGGACCTTCTGCAGCATCAACCAGCAGCAACACACCATCTGCCATGCACAATACCCTTTCCACTTCCCCACCAAAGTCCGCGTGCCCTGGCGTATCAATAATATTGATCTTTTCATCGCCCCACATTATTGATGTGCACTTTGCAAGTATTGTAATTCCGCGCTCACGTTCTTGGTCGCCACTATCCATAACTCGCTCTTGAACTTCTTGATTCTCACGAAACGTGCCACTTTGTTTTAACATGTTATCGAGTAAAGTAGTTTTCCCGTGGTCAACGTGTGCGATTATTGCTATATTTCGGATCGATTTAAATTCGTTCATTTTCTATCATTTCAAAATTAATTTAGTAATAAGTATACATAAAATACACTTAGAGTAAATAACTAAAGCTGTGCTGTGCTTCCAAGATATTATAGGATTACTTTGTTAAATATTCTCTACTCCCAGGTTTTGTTATGGGTAGTTGTTTTAATTCACTTGGAAGTTCTTCCTCGCTGTAGTTTTTGATGTTCAGTTCAATCAAAGATATGACAGGAAAAGGCAGTTTCGTTTCACTATTTCTCTTTATCAAAGAAGCTTCAGCAACAACTTTACCTCCTTCCCCTTCTGCACATTCCACTGCTTCAAGCGAAGATTTACCTGTGGTTATCACATCCTCAATAAGTAATATTTTTTCACCTTTTTTAATTTCAAATCCACGGCGTAATTCAAACTTGCCATTAACGCGCTCGCAAAACATTGTCTTTATTCCAAGCTGCCTGCCAATCTCATAACCCACAATTATTCCACCAATTGCAGGAGATAATATTAAATCTATGGAGCTATTTAATTCTTTTTTTATTTTATCTGCTAATAATGCGCAAACTTTCATGGCTCTGCTTGGATTTTCAAAAATCTTCGCACACTGTATGTATGTGCCACTATGCAGTCCGGATGATAAAACAAAATGCCCATGCAAAATTGCTTCTGCTTCTTTAAATTCTTTTATTATTAGGTTATTTTCGTCTAATATCATTTTTTAAGTTTCACTATTACATTCTTTATTAATTATCTGAGTTATGCAAATATCAGACCACACATTTATTGCAGTTTCAAACATATCGATGATTGTATAAATAGGCAAAATCAGTCCCATAATATGCAAAGGAACATTCATCGATACGAGATAACTGGTTGCCATAAAATAGCACCCCATAGGCACTCCAGCGTTACCAATTGCAGCCCCTGTAGCTAAAAAAATCCATATCAACATTTCGCTCAAGGAAAATGCGTATCCGTTCATTTCTGCAACAAACATTACAGTGATTAGTATAAATGCAGCACATGCATTCATATTAATTGTTGTGCATATTGGTAAAATAAAAGACGACAATTTCTTTGGCACCTTTAGCTTGTTCTGCACACATTCTATAGTTGTTGGCAATGTTGCACTGGATGATTTAGAGAAAAATGCGAGCGTCAACGCTGGCATAACCCCCCTTAGCGTTTGAATTGGTGATATGCCTTTATACCACATAAGTAGCGGTAAGATCAGAAATGCCTGCACAAAATTTGCAGACATTATGCAAACAAAATACCATAAAAGATTGTAGAACTCGCTACCACCTTTTAATTCATGCAAAAAACATGTAATAAAAGACCAAACAGCAAGCGGAATAAATTTTAATAACCCTTGAGCAATTTTAAGTAGTGTATCAAAAAGTGCAGAGAATATTTGATGTAATATATCCTGCTTTTCTTTTGAAAGTGAAATAATAGCTCCGCCCATCAAAAAAGCGATTAATATACTACCAATAATGTTATTCTCAAGAAAGACTTGCACAAAATTAGAAGGAATGAGTGATTTTAAATATGAAAAATAACTGTGGTTATTGCTGTTAACACTCCCTATTGTATTACTTATGAAATTTTTTCTTGCTGGATCTATTAACAAATAAAACGATAATGCAACAAACGCAGCTATAATAGTTGTAAGCAGCGTATAAAATAGTGTTTTCTTAACTAAGGTTTTAATTTCAATTGAGTCTTTGAGTCCTGAAATTGTGGAAACTATAGATAGAAAAACTAAAGGTAAACTTATTAATTTCAACAAACTAACAAATATGTCACTAAATAGCTTTGCTATTTCAAATATAACTTCGTTGTTTAAATAGTAAGCAACTATTGCAAGCAGTATAGAAAAAAGTATTGCAAACTTGTGCATTGAAAATAAAACTTCAAAGTAACATTATACAATAATTTTGCTGTTTTGGAATCAGATTGATAGACAAAATAACTTTACAGATTAGGGAAAGATAAGAGGATGTGTTTATTCGGAGACAGTGTAAGATTTCTTAATTTAAATTTAGGTGCACTTAGCCCATTCTGGTGATAACAAATTGGAATAGATAAGATATGATAACTAACTCTTCTGCGAGTATATAGTTTTGCCGGACACAACAGTACGTACTACGTGTCCTTTTACTTTGCGACCATCGAAAGGAGAATTCTTTGATTTACTAGCAAAGTTGTCAGTTTTAATTTCCCATTCATGATTGAGGTCAACTAAAATTAAGTCTGCAGCAAGGTTTTTTTGTATACGACCACGTGGTATGTGTATTATATCTGCAGGCTTATATGTCAATTTTGCGAGCACATCAAGTAGACCCATTTGCCCACTGTGATAGAGTTCAAGTGAAAGGGGCAGCATTGTTTCAAGGCCAACAATACCAAATGCAGCATTTTCAAGTGGCAGATCTTTAGAACTACGATCATGCGGAGCATGATCGGTTGCAATGCAATCAATCACACCTGTCTTTAAACCTTCAACCATAGCTAAACGATCTTCTTCAGTGCGAAGTGGCGGGTTCATTTTTGCAATTGCCCCATGTTGTTTTACTATATCTTCAGTCAAAGTGAAGTGATGAGGGGTTACTTCGCACGTAACATTTAATCCCAAATCTTTTGCACGTTTAATAGCATCAAGTGAATCTTTTGAAGAGACATGTAGAATATGGTAGTGCACATTCTCCATATCTTTCATGAGCAGTATATCGCGACTTACCATAACCGATTCTGACGCACTTAAGATCCCCTTTACTCCCAATTCTTCAGAAATTTTACCTTCGTTGATTGCACCACCTGCTGATAAATTTAAATCTTCTGCATGTTGAGCAATAGGAACACCCAGCATACTTGAATAAAGCAGCGCCTGTCTCATAATCATTGGGTTCATAACTGGCATGCCATCATCAGTGAACCCAACCGCACCTGCTTCCTTTAAAAGTGCCATTTCAGTCAACTTTTCTTCCGAAGTGGTGATTTTAGCGTAAAATTCAACGTTTACATGTGAAGTTTCAAGTGCTCTATATTTCAAATATTTAGCCAAAACAACGCTATCAATTGCTGGAATAGTGTTTGGCTGACAAACTACAGTTGTAACGCCTCCTGCAGCTGCAGATTTGCTACCTGTATATATAGTTTCTTTATGTTCCTGCCCTGGTTCACGAAAATGTACGTGAATGTCAATAAGGCCTGGCATTAGAACAAGCCCTTTACAGTCTATTGTTTCATCGACCCCACTTGTTGAAAATAATGATTCGCCAAAATCAACAATTTTATCCCCTTCAGTCAATAGCGAACCTTTTATATCAAGTTTAGTTTCCGGGTCGATAATACGAGCATTAGTATACGCAATTTTATAGCCTTCCTTTTGCCCTGTTTGTAACAAATTCCAAGTCTGTGTCATTATATTTGAGTATCGATTATGCAATAAATCTAAAGTTTTTTTAATAAAACACAACCAAATTAAAACACAGACTAAGAGCTGTCTTGAATTAAAATTATCCCAAAAACCCCGCCCTTATAACCTAGTTAGCTCAGTTTTAACGTTAATGTGTGAAACTCTTAGCTCTGTTGGAGGATTTTCCAGTTGAATATCTAGCTCATTCTGCATGTTCGATAAACAAATTAAAGCTGAATCAAAATCTTCATCGAACTGTTTTGCTTCATGTATACCATCGATTATTTCCTCTAATTCTTCCACATCATCCATTTCTTGCGGCGCACTTTTTAATATCGCTTTTATTTGGTTTAAGTTTTGACGAATTTTCTCCTGATATCCAACAATTCTCTCTTGATATATGTCAATCATTTTTTGACATGCGTTGCCTCTAAATGGATGTTCTTTTTTCTCTTTTATGTAAGAATTTTGAAAGTCTTTACAGTTAAGGATTGCTTCTCTATGTTTTTTTATGTCATTAATTGCGCTGATTATCGACTTATCTATTTTCTTTAAATTTTCTTCCCGTTCTTCTCTTTTAATTATACTTTTGGATTCATTTTTTATCTGGTTCATTTTGTCATACAGGTTTCTGCATCCTTTGTAAGATACCATTGGTTGTAATATTCCTTCTTTTACACCTTTATTGTAAAAATTCTTCAACTCATCACTTGATAGTATTGTTATAGCATCTTCCCTTTTACCTTGTGATTTAGGATACTTTTTATTCAATGAACTAACATGATTTAACAAGAAATCTTTAACTAGCTCTTCCTTTTTAACTTCAGCTAATTTTTCTAGTGTTTCTATATATTTTAGAACTTCCGCAAAGAGCTGTCCACCAGATGGAGCAAATCCTTGAAGTGGTTTACTCTGAGCTTTATAAAAATCGGTTTGTAAAAAATCTTCAGCTTGTTTTTTTATTACTGAAAGCTCATTAAAGGCTTTTTCTGGATTGATTTTTCTCAAAATACTAATAGCTTCTCTAATCGCTTTTTCTCTCTTTTTATCACCTTGTTTTTCATTTAATATTAGACGTTCAGCTTTGGTAAAAGCATCACCGCGATCACTCTTTGCAATGTTACAAACGATGCTTTTTACAACTTTTTCGGTTGCTGCATAATCTATTTCTTTTGCAAAGCAGTCAACAAATGATTGCCAAACTTTTTTATTAACAAGCTTACTTGTCTTATTTTCAAAATCTTCTATATCTTTGAATCCTAAAATAGTATAGAGATTTTTTTCGATTATTGGTTCGGCATGTTGTTTTGCCACCTTACCTTTTATATTGAATGGAAATTTACTAATCTTAGTTGTACCCACAATGTTACCTCAATATTAACGCTATCTATAAAAGTATAAAGATTTAATATTTAATTTTTAACTAATACTAGCACAGCTAACTATGGGAGCATTATGCTATAGCTGACCCAAGAAAGATTTCCCTACGTCATACCGCGAATGAATCGCGGTATAGATTCCGCTAACGAGTAGCGGAATGACGAATTTGTTGTTTTTCAAATTGTAGGTAAACCTAAGCCACTTTAGCTATAGCATCAATAGCAAGTGTCAATTAACACTTTAACTTCTTACTTGTCATCAGTAATATTGTTTATATAAAAACTATAATTTTTTATGCCTGAACTTGGGAATATATTGCTATTGCTAGCCTGCTTATTGTCTTTGACATATTTGTTTTTACCGCTTAGTTCTTGTCGGTTTATTACCACTGCCATATTTTTTTGTGTATCAACATCAATGGCTATTTTGATCTACTGCCACATTACAAATGATTTCTCACTCGAAAACGTATACTACCACTCACACACAACAAAACCTTTGATCTACAAGATTTGTGGTGTTTGGGGAAATAAAGAAGGATCTATGTTGCTTTGGACCTTAGTGCTTACCTTTTACCTATTTCTGATGGGTATTTTTATTGATAACGGCAGTAAATTGAAGAAAGTATCCTTGATCACCCAAGGCTTGATTTGCTTTTGTTTTTTACTGTTCACTTTACTTGAATCCAGCCCCTTCACTAAAATGCCAGGCATTGAAACAGATGGACTGGGTTTTAATCCGATATTGCAAGATATAGGCCTTGCTATTCATCCACCGATATTATATTTGGGGTACCTTGGGTTTAGCGTTCCTTTTTCGCTCTCTATAGCTGGATTAATTGCAAAAGTTGAAGGAAATGTTTGGGCTAAAATTGTCAGGCCTTGGGTACTTATTTCTTGGTCGCTGCTCACTTTGGGCATCAGCTTGGGTAGCTGGTGGGCATATCGCGAACTTGGGTGGGGTGGATTTTGGTTTTGGGATCCAGTGGAAAACGTTTCTTTGATGCCGTGGCTAATTGCAGTAACGCTGACACATTTGTTGCTCGTGGTACGGAATTTCAATGTTTTAAAGAACTTTGCTATTTTACTTACGCTTACAACTTTTATATTGAGTGTGACTGGAACATTTCTAGTCCGCTCAGGAATACTCACCTCAGTGCACACGTTTGCAGATGACCCAAGGTATGGACTGTATATATTAGCGCTACTTGGTGTATTTACAGTCAGTAGCTTAGTAATATTTGTAGTGTTTACGAGAAAAAATCACACATCTGCAATGTCATTCCAGTGCGTGACACTGGAATCTGAAAAGAAACTTGCTACTCAAGTGACAGAGGGTAGAAGACTCTTTTCACGCCTTACGATGATGCTGATGAACAATTTATTATTCATCACTGCCTTTTTCATTGTGTTCGTTGGCACTTTATACCCTACAGTGCTCGAATATTTAACCGGTGAATTAATTTCAGTTGGAGCACCATATTACAATTCTTTATTTAATCCTATTGCACTGGCTATTCTAGCCCTCACGATAATTGGGCAATACTGCAGTTGGCAGGGAAATAGTCTATTGCCAATATTCCGCGAATATAGATTTTCATTCTGCAGTGCTGCAGCTATTTTGCCGTTTATCTTTCACATGGAGCTAATAATTGTGCTATCAATTACTATCTCCATAGCATTATTAATCTTTGTTTTAGAAGCATACAGTAAAAGAATTCGTTTATTTAAGAGCGAATCAATTTTATTAGCAAAAAAAGTTTCTAAATCCTACTATGCAATGATGGCAGCTCATGCTGGAGTGGCAATTCTAGTGCTTGGTATAGCATATTCGGTTGGTTGGCAGGAGAAAAAAGAAAATTACTTAAAAATAGGGGATAGCATAACAGTCAATAAGTTTAAAGTTACTTTACGAAATATTGAGCTAATAAAAGAAAAAAATTTCCATGCAGTGAGGGGTACAATGGATATCAGGAATTTGCTGAATAATAAGATATTAGGTGAGATAACCCCTGAATATAGATTTTACCTTGTGGAAGGTCAGAAAAATGTTGAAAGCAGTATCTACCACAATTTATTTTCTGATATTTATGTTGTAATTGGAGAAATTGATAAGAGTAAGAGCAAAATTGCAGCTAAAGTGCACTATAAACCTGGAATGTCTATAATCTGGTTTGGATCCTTTCTTATCGCTTTTGGTTCGCTCCTTGCTGCTTTTCCTTTTAGTGGACGAGCAAGGATTGTCTAGCTGTCGTGGATTTATTAACAACGCTCCTAGGTCCAGAGTGCAACGTATGAGAAATTACCGAGCTATAGATACTGATTTGCAAAGGTTAGAACCAAAGAAAGTTATATTTTTTTATTGACAGACCTATATATTACGATATTCACTAAGGGATTAGTGAGTAATGGTTATACAATATGAATGGTGGGGTATCAGGCAAGGAAAAAGTTATACGCACTCCTTTCGATTTTAAGGAGCCTTACAGCGATTGGCGTCAAATTTTTAAACGTCCTAATCAACAGTATAACCCTTCCAACTATGATTCGTCGAGCGAAATAAATGAACACGATATAGAAACTCAAAAGATTGAAGAAGGTGATGGCCATGATTCAGGTATTAGTTCCGATGATGAGGATGACCGGACAACTTATACAGCAGTACAATTAACTAATGATTCTCTTGATAGCCAAAGATATACAGGAATATGCATTCCAACACCAACTGATGGTTGGGTAGGTGAAAATAATCATCAGACTGGTTTATCAGGTAATTTGCCAAACGGAAGTAATAATCCACAAATTTTTGAAAGTACTGATTCAGTACAGCTAGATAATATTGTTTTTAGCAATCTAATTCAGCTTTCCTTGATTAGTCAAGAGCATAATTCTACCTGCAATGATCATGTAATTTGTGATTCAGGTCACAATTCTGACGATGAGGATCAGTTTAAACTGTTGTACGAAAAGGAGAAAATAGAAGCACAAAATAATCAAAAATATACAGAAAATGTATGTAATCCAACAAATGGTGGTTTGTTAGGTGAAAGTGATAATCAACAGATTTCTGAAGATACAGAAATAACTTCTGATTGTAATCCAGATGATTCAGATCCAAAAGGGAATGAGGGCTATGGTTTAGATGGTTCTTGTGAAAGTAAAGAAAATTTGACAAAGGGCGCTGACGGTAGTAATCAGACTTTTGAAGGTGAACAGAAAAGCTCAGAATTTCCGAAAGTTGACAATTGGTCAGATAGTGATGGGAACTCAGAAGATAGTTCGGACTCAAAAAAGGGTTCGTACTATAGTTCAGGTAATCTTGATTCAATGGAGTTAACAGATGATTTGGATTCAGAAAATGATCGGGACCTAGAAGATGATAATCCTTTTCTAAAAGACTCACTTTTTATGAAACTAAAAATGTCGTTAACTCAAAGTAAACAGGATCTGATTGATAAATGCTGTGGGGAGGTGAGAGGTATAACAGAACAAAATGAACAAAAAAATATAAAAATACTCCAGAAAGTATTAAGTGCATAGTAGCTAAATACTTAGAAAAAGAAGTAATGTTAAATTTAAAATGTAGTTGTTGTAACAAAACTGTAACAAATACAGTATTTGAAGAAATAAAAGATCTTACTAGTGGTAGTCATATAAGTAACAGAAGTAACACTTTTGTATTTGATAACTTTCCCTATCAAAGTAAAGATAAAAACTGTAACAAAGAAAGTAAAGGTCAAAACTGTAACAAAAAAAATGAAGTGTCCGAAGAGGACATTATCAAAAGCATTGTTAGTAATTTATTGTTAGAAGGTGGGAAAGTAAAACGCCATAATTTTTTCGATGGGAATGAGTTTGAGCAGATAGTTACTTGTAATGGATTTGATGATGGTCTTTCTGAGAAATGTAAGGAAATTGAAAGCAAGCTAAAAGGTTTAGCATATGAAAGTATTGTAAACAAAAGCAAGCAGACTCAAAATGTATTAGGAGTAGACAAGGATAATAGATATTTTTGTATAGAGTACTCGCAAGATAGTATTGTTGAATTTGCAGAAATCCTAAACAATGAAAAAGCCAAAGACTTAAATTTAAGAGTTGGCATACTCAAAATTGGAGAAAGTATAGTAAGAGTTGAAAATGTAGAAGAAATAGGGGGAAAAAGAAATTACATGGATGTCTCAAAAGGTGGTATTGAAATGTCTTTTACTACTGAGGTAGGAGAGATAAGTATTTATCTAAGTCCTAGTGAGAAAGGCAGCAATAAAATAAAAGTGGAGATTGATGGGGAAAACAGAGCAAGGTTTAATGAGTTAAAAAATAGGGGAAAAAGTTTAGGGGAAAACTGTCTTTTAGGAGGAAAAAGTGTTGAGGAAGCTATAGAGCATGAAAGTTTTGAAAGATATGGCAGTGTACCTAACACTGCTATGAAGGAACCTAGCTTAGGTTGCGTTGCTAACATAGCAAGGGGGGGATAAGCTTGCAGAGATAAAATGATGGGCCAAATTGGCAGTATTTTGCTCTTGTAATGTACTTCAAAATTGCAAAGTTTGCACTAGATAGAACTTAATTGACAGACAAGAATAACTGACAGAAAAATTTACATAGTCAAACAATCACAAAATAAACTAGTGAACTTTTTGAAAAGTATATAGAATTCAAATTATTACTTTAATTAAAGAAGATGGCACTTAGACTCATTCCAGATAACCTCGATATCAAGTTTAGTAAATATAGGGATTTGACTGCATTAATTAGCATTGTTCTTATCATCTTTTCAATATTCACTGTTGTGCTGCGTGGAGTGAACTTAGGCATAGACTTTGCAGGCGGGATTTTGATAGAGATAAAATCTTCAGATGAGAATCACTCTATTCTCGATGCATTAAAAGAAAATGGTTTTACAGTGCAAAGTTCAAAAGCGGGTGATAATTTAGTCATGCGTTTTAAAGATGAAGGAGATGAAGATAAAATCAAAAAGATAAAAAGCATACTAGAAGAAAAGCTGGGGAGCTCAATAAGCTATCGTAAAATAGACTATGTTGGCCCACAAATAAGCTCAACACAAATATTTGAAGGAATGTTATCCATGTTGATCGCGATTGTTGGAATATTTTTTTACGTTTGGTTTAGATTTAATTGGCAATGTGGATTCAGTGGAATAACAGCACTGATTCATGACGTGATTTTAACTGTTGGTTTTATTAGCCTAACTGGCATTGAGTTTAATATTTCATCAGTTGCAGCTCTCCTTACTGTCATTGGTTATTCAATCAATAACTCAGTAATTATATATGATCGGATTCGAGAGTATCGCAGGAGTGGTAAAAGTGGGCGGATGAGTGAGGTAGTAGATGCAAGTATCAACACTACATTATTTCGCACTATATTAACTTCTGGTACAACCCTTCTTGCTGCTCTTCCTTTGGTATTAATCTGCACAGATGCAGTGAGAGACTTCAGCTTGATCATTTTTTTTGGTATTTTGATTGGCACTTGTTCTGCAATATTTATTTCTGCTCCTATATTGACCTACAGAGCTTTGATAAGTAGATTGTAGAAGTGTTTAGTCGCGGTATAATATCAACTTATTATCTCTTATAGTGAAATGAAAATACCTTAAAAAGCTCATTCCAAGTAGTGAATGAGACATAGAATGAGTGTTAACGCTTGCCTGTACATCATTAATCAAAAAATTTCCTATTTTAACTTGAGGTATTTGGACCACTCCAGCTTTTATTTGACCTTTCGCAGTTTCATATATTTTAAAATCCTGAACGTTTTGTAAGTTAATACCAGCATGTAATGCGTCTTTTTGTGATAGAACAATATCGGTTGCTCCAGTATCAAGCAAAAACGTTATATTGCTATCATTGACTTGAGCCTGAATATAAAAGTGTCCATCGTATGATTTCGTAAATTCGATACTTCCACTATTTTGAATTCTTCCTTTATATGGTAAAAAAGTACTGAGAAATCTGTCGCTTAATTTGTCCCTTTGTGAATCAATAAGCATTGCAGTAGTGGCTATTATTAGTAACCAAATAACTAGATTTTTTACCGCGTTCATATTGTTAAAATTTGAAGCTATTAAAATAAATTTTAAAGATTAGCGTTAAAAGTTATTATTAAAAATAAGTAAATTTCATTGTTTTAGTACAATATTTAGTATACACTTTAAGAAGATATGTTTGATTTAATTTCATGTCAGAAGCAAAAAGTTTAATTTTGGCAGCTATCCTTTCCATGTTAATCATGGTGTCTTGGCGTATTATTTATGATAATTTTTTTAGTACAAACCAAAACCAGCCATTGATTGAAAATATTGAACATATCGAATCTTTTAACGACCTTGCTCCTATAATATACCAAAATCGTTCTGAAATTATTAATTCTACTCGAGAACAGAGGGTTAGTTTAACCAATAACATGATTAAAGGATCAATTTCTCTGAAAGGTGCAAGGTTTGATGACTTAATTTTAACTAATTACCACTTAGAACCGAATTCTTCTTCTCCACAAGTGGTGTTACTGTCACCTGCAGAATCAAAAGATGTATATTTCGCAGAATTTGGGTGGCTCGATCCGAATAACAAGATTAAAGTTCCAGATTCTAAGGCAGTTTGGCAAGCAGAGAAACTCAATCAAAAAGAGGTCAATTTATTTTGGGATAATGAAAATGGCATTGTGTTTAAAATGAAAATTAGCCTTGACGATAACTACATGTTTAAAATTGAGCAGATTGTTGAAAATAACACAAAAGATAATGTAGTTTTGGTTCCTTATGGTAAAATTAACCGTAAACGTGACAATATCAACGAATCTTATTGGATATCCCATGAAGGAGTACTGGGTGCATTTGATAATAAACTGGAGGAGTGGACGTATAAGGATATCTCCAAGAAACATTTAATAAAAGCAAATACAAGTGAAAAAAATTGGTTTGGTTTTGCTGATAAATACTGGCTCACAGCCATCATACCTGAAAAATCTGATAAAATAAATGTAAGCATTAAACATACTAACGCTAATGATATTGATAAATTTCAAGTAGATTTTGTTAAGTCTTATAAGAGTATACTTCCTGGTGCAAGCACTTCTAATGTGAATTATTTTTTTGCTGGAGCAAAAAAGTTGAATTTACTGGATTCTTATAAGGATACTCTCAATATACCTTTGTTTGATAAAGCTGTAGATTTTGGTGTTCTTTACTTTATAACTAAACCAGTGTTTTTACTGCTTGAATACTTTAACTTCGTTTTAAAGAATTTTGGCTTAGCAATATTATTGCTGACTTTAGTAATCAAACTTTTGATGCTTCCCTTATCTAATAGATCATATGTTTCAATGTTCAAGGTGAAAAGCTTGCAGCCTGAGCTAACTCGTGTAAAAGAGTTGTATAAAAATGACAGCTTAAAGCAGCATAAAGAGACAATCGCATTGTTTAAGAGAAACAACGTAAATCCAATGTCGAGCATTTTTCCCATGCTAATACAAATACCGGTATTTTTTGCTCTATATAAAGTATTATTTGTTACTATAGAGATGAGGCATGCTCCTTTTTTTTTATGGATTAAGGATCTTTCAGCTCCTGACCCAACGAACATCTTTACATTATTTGGGTTGTTTAATTATAACTTTCCTATTTCTATAGGCATTTTACCTATAATTTTCGGTGCCACCATGATAATTCAGCAGAAGCTAAGTGAGAAAGATCAAACCAGTAAAGATGATATTCAAGTAAATGTTATGAAGTTTTTACCTTACATTTCTGTCTTTATTTTTTCTTCTTTTCCTGCCGGCCTGGTAATATATTGGATATTTAGTAATATTATAACTCTAATTCAACAATCATTAATAAAGTTGTTTTTAACAAAAAAAGTGGTAGTAAATGTCGAGAATACTAATAGTTAATTCGATTTATTATACTGAAATAGCGAACCTTTTGCTTGAAGGTGCAATTGATAAATTAAAAGGCAGTAATGCCAGTTACGATGTAGTTGAGGTTCCTGGTACATTTGAGATACCAGCTACAATTCTTTTTGCAGTCAAGAGTGGGCATACTAATTATGATGGTTATTTAGCTCTTGGGTGCGTAATTCGCGGTGAAACCGATCATTATCAATATGTTTGTAAAGGAGTAATTGAAGGCTTAAATGCAGTTGTTATGCATTATGCAATGCCCCTTGGTATGGGCGTAATTACCGCTGACAGCAAAGATAAAGCACTAGTTAGAGCTGATAAAAACAAAAAGAACGTTGGTGGCCATGCAGCCTCAACTGTTTTGCATATGATAGATTTACACAATAAATTAAAATAATGGAGGAAAAACCAGTAGATAAAAAGTGGCGCATAAAAAGAAGCACGGCAAGATTTCTTGCTGTACAAATTGCTTATTCAAATATTTTCGTAGGTTACAACAAAAGCACTTTTAAACTGGGAAATTGTGAGCTTAAGGACTACATAAATAAGTTGAAAGATATATTTGAATGTGAAGAATTTGAACATCAGTTCTTAGAAAACTTGTTATATAAGGTTATAAAAAGCAGTGAAGAATATGATAAAATAATAGAGTCTTATTTACACCCAAGTTGGTCCCTTTCACGGTTAAATCTTATAAGCTTATCTATTTTGCGTGTTGCAATATGTGAGTTAGCTAATTGTGATACGCCAGTTCCAGTTGTCATTAATGAATATACTAACATTGCATCTGATTTACTTGATAAACCAAGCGAAATTGGTTTTATTAATGGGTTATTGGATAAGGCAAAAGATGCAGTTAAATTAAATAAAAATCCTTAGCAGCTTCTCACAACTATATAAAAGTTTATTTTTTAAGGCAATTCCCATTGAGTAACTGACACTAAAAAATAAAGAGGCAGACTTAGTCTGCCTCTTTTACTTCACTTGGCCATACTGTCTATTTTCCTTGTTGTTGAGAAGCAACTTGTTCAACAATAAGCGAGCCTAAATAAGTGTTAACTCCTTTATTCTCATTTTTGTTTAAACCTAATGTTTTATTCCATTCTGTTTTATCTACTGTCTCGAACTTACCTTCTTTGTTTTTCACTTCTAGTGAATTTATACCTAAGAATACAGTATCACCAAACTCCGCTTTACCATCACCAATTTCACCAGTAACATAGTAATTTTTGCCTTCTAAGCTGAAGTTTATACGATATTTATCTTTTATAACCTCACCTTTTTCATTCTTGTTTTGGTTATTTGCTTTTATATCTTCATGCACTTCTTTTGTTACTTGTAACATTACTGTACCATCCTTAATAACAATCTTCGGAGCTTTCAACTCAGATGTTTTATTGTTTTTGCTGATAGCGTATATTGCTAGACTAGTTAGTGCAACAGCAACAATTGCTAATATACCGATTCCAAGTGGTGTAGCTGCAAAAGCTGCAAGTGGAGTAAGCATGCAAGTTGAAGACACCCAATATGGTGCTGAAAGTGCTATTGCTGCGCCTATGACATACAAAGAAGTAAGTGCAACAAGTGCAGTATTTGTTTTGTGAAATTGACCACAGTGATTTTGAAAAGTTAGCATAAACGACCTCGTTTAATAAAATATTAATATCCTTAAATTGTGTATAAAAAAATTGTCATAGTCAAGCTTTTTCGTAAGTTACCTACCACTTGAGCCAAAGCCCCCTGCATTGCGACCGGTTTCTTCTGTGCAGAACTCTTCTCTGTCATCCCAAATTACCTGAGATACCGGAGAAATAAGGATTTGTGCGATTCTATCTCCTCTTTTTATTTCGTATGGTTGATTACTTAGATTAATTAGGCAAATTTTAACCTCACCTCGATAATCAGAGTCTATAGTGCCCGGAGAGTTTAAGACAGTGATTCCATGTTTTGCAGCAAGACCAGAACGTGGGCGTACTTGCCCCTCAAAACCGTTTGGTATTGCAATCACAATTCCAGTTGGAATAAGTAATCTCTCAAGTGGATTTAAAACAGCAGAGTCATTCAATGCAGCATAAAGATCCATACCAGCACTCTGCGTAGTTGCATAACATGGAAGAGACAAGTCTTCTCCGTGTGATAATCTTTTTATTTCTACTTTAATTTTACTTCTTTGCACTCCAATTTACCATCTATGAAGACTCAATTATAGCATGTAAATTGTATCTGCAAAAGTGATAAATGTAAATGATGTCATTCCAGCGCGTGACGCTAGGCCATAAAATTCCTTGACAAGTTCAGTGCTCCTTTTTTTTGTCATCCCAGTGCCCCTATGATGTCATTCCAGTCTGGAATCTAGTCCTTATTATGCAGCCACTTGGTTGAAATTAAGTCTTCTGGATCCCAGTGTCTGGGCACTGGGATGACACCCTGACAACCGTCATCCCGCTACTTGTTAGCGGGATCTAGAGATACCGCGAATGAATCGCGGTATGACGTAGATTGCTGTCATTCCAGTGTCAGCTACTTGAATGACACCCTCTTGGTATTCGTGTAGTTGTAAGCAGTATAGCTATAAATCACTCACAATCGATATGCTTGCATTACTCTCAGTAAATAAATCAAGCATAATGTTAGGTATTCTACCATCAACTATGTGAACAACTCCAGCACATTCCTCCGCCATTTTAACGTATGCCATAAGCCTTTCAATAAATTTTTCCCCTTTAATTTTCCCACAATCAATCGATGCATTTAAATTTTTAACAGATATCTTCCTGCCACCAATTTTATCTATTTCTTCATCTGTGTCACTCAAGATTATCATTTTAGATGCAGAAACTGCGATTGCGATTGCGCTTGCAGTGCTATCGGCATCAATATGATATGTTTCCCCATCTTTTCCATGACCAATTGGTGCAATAACTGGTATAAAATCTGATTCTTCAATAAAAAATAATATATCAGGATTGATTTCAGTGGGTCTACCGATGAACCCCATGTCTAATATCTTTTCGATATTATTTGATCTATCTTCTCTAAGCGTAGCGGTTATTTTTTCGGCTTTAATTAAGTTACCATCTTTTCCACATAATCCAATAGCTGAACCACCAGCAGAATTTATATACTGAACAATTTTTTTATTAACTGAACCACACAGTGCCATTTCAATGATTTTCATAGTGTCTTTGTCTGTAAGTCTGATACCATTCACAAACTTACTGTCCATACCCAGCATTTTTAACACCGAGTTAATTTCATATTCTCCGTCATGAATTATTACCGGATTTATACCAAGCTGCTTCAACAAGACAACATTATGCACAAAAGTATTAAATAGTGTTTCATCTAAGATTATTGTACCACCGCATTTAATGACAAAAGTCTCGCCTACAAAGCTAGGTATGTTAGATAGCACTTCAAGTAATATTTCTGCTTTTTGTTCAAATGATACCTCACCCTTTAAAAATTCGCTACTCTTCATTTTTTTATCTTGTAAACTTGAAAAACTCATCTCTTACCTTGGTTATTTTATGCTTAACACGGATGCTCATTTGATGAATTGACACATTCTCATTATTAATCCATTTTTGAATATCTTCTATAACAGCACCTAAGCTTTTTTGACTTACTTTATCTATTTTTGTTAGCACAATGTTAAAGTTAATGTTATTATATATTAACCAATAAATGAAGTCTTTGTCTATTTCTTTTAATCCTACCTTGCTATCTATCAACACAAACACTCTTCTTAGATTTCTTCTTTGAATTAGATAATACTCAATTAAGTTTAAATATTGTATAATTTCCTCCTTACCTGCATGAGAATAACCATACCCTGGCAGGTCAACAAGCCTGAACTTATCATTGTACATAGAGTAAAAATTTATTTGTCTAGTGCATCCAGGTTTAGAGGAAACTCTGGCAGCTTTTTTGCTGTTTATCAGTAAGTTAATCAGACTGGATTTTCCTACATTTGATCTACCAGCAAACGCAATCTCTGGAGCCGATTCATCTGGTAATGTTTTTATGTCCGAAGCTCCAAATATGAAATTGCAGTTCGATGTTATCTGTTTTGCCATTATATTCAACTAGAAGGTAGTAGGTATATTATAGTGTTATTGCTTGATATAAGAAATTTTTTATTTCAGTATATATTACTTAGCTAGATCTGTGCTATATGGATATGGAAAATAATTTACAAGACTTAAAGAAAAAATTTAATGATATAGAGAGGAATTTGGAAAATCCTACCAATTTAAGTCAAAAAGAATTCATTACCCTTTCAAAGGAATACTCTGAGCTCAGGCCAATAATCAAGATAATTGATGAATATAACACGCTGAAAGAGGAAATTTCAGACTTAGAAGAAATAATGAAAGATGAAAACAGCGAAGGTGATATAAAAGAGTTAGCAAAAGAAGAATTTTTCGAAAAGCAGAAGGTATTATTACCAAAAATAAAAGCAAAATTAAAGTTAG
This sequence comes from Wolbachia endosymbiont (group A) of Yponomeuta plumbellus, assembly GCF_947251575.1. Classification (NCBI taxonomy): domain Bacteria; kingdom Pseudomonadati; phylum Pseudomonadota; class Alphaproteobacteria; order Rickettsiales; family Anaplasmataceae; genus Wolbachia; species Wolbachia endosymbiont (group A) of Yponomeuta plumbellus. The sequence continues at coordinate 501,375 of NZ_OX366353.1, forward strand.
CATTACTGCCCAAAGATGAAGATGACTCAAGAAATGCAATATTAGAAATTAGAGCAGGTACAGGCGGAGAAGAAGCAGCATTATTTGCAGCAATGTTATTTCGTATGTATCAAAAATATGCAGAAAGAAGAAATTGGAAGTTCGAGCCAATAAGCATTTCTAATACAGGTATAGGTGGCTATAAGGAAGCTTCTGCACTCATTAATGGAACAGAAGTTTTTGCAAGGTTGAAATTTGAATCAGGGGTGCACAGAGTACAGAGAGTGCCAGAAACTGAATCCTCAGGAAGGTTGCATACCTCTGCCGCTACTGTTGCGATATTACCTGAAGTAGAAGAAGTTGACTTTAAAATAGAAGAAAAAGACTTACGAATAGATGTTTATAGATCCAGTGGTCCTGGAGGGCAATCAGTGAATACAACTGACAGCGCAGTAAGGGTCACCCACTTGCCAACAGGGATAGTTGTGATACAGCAAGATGAAAAATCGCAGCATAAAAATAAAGCTAAAGCGCTCAAAGTATTGAGGGCAAGGCTATACGAAATTGAAAGACAAAAAAAAGAAATGGAAAGGTCAACAATGAGGAAAAGTCAGATTGGCTCTGGTGATCGTTCCGAGCGCATAAGAACATATAATTTCCCACAATCAAGAATAACAGACCACAGAATTAATCTAACTTCACATCGGCTAGAGCAGATTATAAAAGAAGGCGAACTAGATGAATTTATTGAGGCATTAATCTCACGTAATGAAGCAGAAAGATTGGCAGGGGAAAGTTAGCAGCCTACAATGGAATATCTTTATTAATTACATAGGATCTTTTAAACGCAATAGATAGACAGTAAAAACAAGTTCTAGTACTATCGCGGATAAAACAAGAACAGCTACACTAATTGTTTGACCATTGTAAATGTAGCTTGTTAAGCCGATAAAAATAGCCATGATAAAAGCTCTAATGAACGAGACTGCAGAAGAAGCTGTGCCTTTAATTTCAGGGAAAACATTTATTGATGCATTAAAAATCACTGGCTGGAAAATTGCACAACCGATAGAAAAAATAATCATAGACAGTGTTACTAAGTAGAAAGAGTGGGGTACAATTATACTGAATATTACAAGCAATAGAGACCCAATAGCACCCACGCTCGTACCAGAAATTACACACTTTATTGCTCCAAGTTTCTGCAAGATTTTGCCAGCAAATAGACTGATGAGTGAGAAGCACCCAACTATTGCACCTTGATGTAGTGCATAAATAGTGCTAGATAAACCAAAAGTCTTCATATACAGAAAAGGTCCACAAGTAATGAATGACATATACGCAGCAGAAAAGAGGCTTGACATCAAAGACAACGTAACAAACCTCGGATTAGATAGTAGTTTTCTGTAATCTTTCATCGTTTTTTTAAACTGAAAATATCGCGGTTCTTTTTTGTTTCTGGTAACGCTAAAAGCAGCAAAACCCAAGAGATCAAACAAAGTATTGCAACAGTTGCATAATTACCACGCCATCCTACAATTTCATTGATGAAACTGCCTAACACTGGCGCAATTGCCATGACAACTGTAAGAACAGAATTCATGATTCCAATAAATTTCACCGCTTCGTCGCCTTTGTAGCTGTCTGCAACGATTGCAAACACAACTACAGATGTGCTAACACCAATGCCCTGAACAAAGCGAGAGATTAAAAGCCAAAAAATCGACGGTGCAAAAACACAACCAACAGCGCCGATTAATAACAAAGTGTTACCTATGATCATAATTCTCCTTCTGCCATAGCATTCAGACAATGGACCAAAAAACAACCCTCCTATGCAAAAGCCTAGGAAATTATAAGCAATAGTTAATTGAATTATGCCTTCCGGTACGTTAAAATAGTGCACCATATCAGGAAAACTAGGTACGGAAATGTCAATTTCAATGAACTTGGCAATGAGAGACAGGATTAACAGAAATGGTAGTAACATTTGAGATTTTTAATTAATGAATAAAAATATCACATTTAAAGTGTTGAAAGAAAACATTTTTTACTGTTATTAAAATGGTTAGAAACACCTCATGTGAAGGAATGGTGGATAAATTGGACACTAGGGTTAATTAAAGAAAAATATGACAACTATGTTAAAGCTCTTACTCTCTGTCCTAACTTTACTTATTTCCTCTTACTTTTTCAACAGTCCGTCTAAATTACTACAAGCAGTTTAATTTTTAGTAAATATGTCATTATTCAAAAATATGCAAGAAGCTTTATAGAAACTTAACATAATTTTATCATAAAAATGTCATTCTTAAGTCCTATGTAAAAACGAATTTTGGCACCAAGTGAATCTTTTTTAATTAACTATGAGCTGGATAAATTGGAAAATAAATTTTGTTTACTTTTACAATACCTTAAGATCTAATATAACTTTATCAGTCAAAAGTATCACAATAGGCTAGTATGTTCTTTACTCTTTTCCTAAAAATATTACCTATTTATATTACGATATTTATTGGTTATTTAGCAGGAAAATGTCTTAAAATTGATAGAAACACTATATCTCAAATACTCTTTTATATAGCTAATCCAATAGTGATTTTATATGGAGTTTCTCATACAGAAGTTAATTTAAAAGTAATTTCTCTGCCGATTTTGATATGGTTTATAGGTAGCACTATGTCCTTATCAGTGTATTATCTTTCTTCTTTTTTATTTAAGGATAACACGAGAAACATATTAGCATTTAGTTCGGGCAGCACAAGTATGGGTTATTTTGGCCTGCCGATTGCCATGGCTTTATTTGATGAAGATTCAGTATCTGTATATGTTGTTTGTTATATAGGAATGGCGCTATTTGAAAACAGCTTAGGATTTTACATAGCTGCAAATGGTATTTATACCGCAAAAGAATGCATATTAAAGTTGTTCAAACTTCCTTCGCTTTATGCGATGGTTCTGGGCTTCTTTTTAAGTATATACGATATACAAATACCTACTTTTTTAACAGATGTTATGATGAACATTAGAAGTACATTTGTCACATTAGGAATGGTGCTACTTGGAGTGAGCATTGCGAATATTGCAAGCTTTAAAATAGATTGGAAGCTTGCTTTGATCACTATTACAGCAAAGTACGTATTCTGGCCACTGTTTGTTTTAGGAATTGTCCTTTTAGACAAGCATGTTATAGGTATATACGATGAGAGCATATATAAAGCACTGATGTTGCTGGCTATTATTCCAGTTTCTGGGTCCAGTATAATACTTGCTAATATTTTGAATTATCAACCAGATAAAGCTACTCTGTTGCTTCTAATCAGTACTGCAGTGGGACTGTTTTATGTTCCACTAATAATATCATTATTTTTTACTAAACTTGTTCCTTTTTGATCAAAAAATTAAGCGCTTGCACAACCATTATTTGGGTAACAACACAAGACATTGATAAAACTTGAATTTATAGCTAAAGCAACTTCTACAATTTGGTAACCCGTCATCCCGCTACTAGTTAGCGCCGCGGCGGTAAATTGACCTTACCCAGAAAAAGTAGAGAGAAAGTTAAGACGTTTTTGGAGTAAAATAAAACGTTTTTTCAAAATATGACAAATAGAAGAGAATATACAGCAGAATTCAAATTAGAAGCTGTTAAGCTGGTTAAAGAAACAGGTCAAGCAAGTACAAAAATAGCAAAAGATCTAGGTATAGATGGCAGTATGTTAAGTAAGAAAATATGATGGAAAAATGTCTGGAGCATACGCATTTCCAGGCAAAGGCTCCTTATGACAAAGAAAGATTTGATCTAAAAAAAGAGCTAATAAGAGAAAGAGACATCTTAAAAAAAGCCCTGGGCAAAGAAAAAGAGTAAAGTATTCTTTTATATAGAAATTGCTATAAAACACAGGAACTATGTAGGGTTTTGTACTGGTGGTATTGGTTGCTAAGGAAAAAAGCAGTAAAGAATTAGCAAAAGAAGGGCTTCTAGCAGATATTCAAAAATACATCAAGCATTCTAAATGCAGATATGGAGCCCCTAAAATTCACGCTGAATTAAAAGCTTTAGGCAAAAATTAAAACAGTACAAAGTGTTATGCAAGAAAATGGCATTAAAACCAAGCTTAGACGAAGGTTCAAAAATAAAAAACAGCAAATAAGCAACCGAGTTGTGGCTCCGAACACATTGGATCAAAATTTTACTACTGATCAGCCAAATAAAGTTTGGGATTACCTACATAAAAACTAAAGAAGGTTGTTGGCGGCAATAATTGACCTATATTCACGCATGGTGGTTAATGAGTAACATGATAATTAGTTATAGATTCTTTATTGATGGCCGTTGATAAACGCAAACCCGATAAAAATCTGCTGTTACATAGCGATCAAGGGTCACAGTATACCTCTCAAAATTACCAATTTCTATTGAATACAAAAAACATCATTTCCAGCATGAGCCATAAGGGCTGTTGTTACGATAACTCTGTTGCAGAAAAGTTCACTTAAAAGGGAGCTGCTTATTGATACTTCTCGCTCAACAAACCAGAACTGCCATATTTGAATACATAGAAATCTTTTATAACAAATAACGTAGACATTCTACTATTAACTATTGCATTCCTGCACAATTTATTCTCATGATAAAAACGTCTTAACTTTCTCTCTACTTTTTCTGGGTAAGGTCAATTTGGGTCTGCACCATTTTTGAGTAATAGTTTTACTTCTTGTGCATTACCATCTTCTACAGCTAGGAATAATTGTTCTTCCTGTGTTTTTACGCGTGTTTCCACATTAGATATAAAAAATAACAATACTAAACATGCAATACCAATAATGCTAATATATTTTATAACTTTTCTCATAAGATATTTTACAATGCTTCTAATAATATTAGATATCATCTATAAAATTAAAAAATCCATGAAAGGGGATGAAAATATGTAAAAAAGTATTATTGATTAATTAAAAACAGATTTTGATTTGATAATACTAATAAAATCGATTTATCTTAAATTTACGTTGATTTTTACCTGTTATTTTTTGTAGTTTATCCAACGTAAATTCCAGGTAAAACAAAGTCGTTATCTCCAACCGTTACAACCAACTCTCCTTCTTTAATTTTTATTTGATTAGGTGTATGGTCCCATACCATCACACTCTGGGATCATACACCTAAAGTACTCCGACACTGGGATGACACCCCGGGGTTTCTGGGATGACAAAAAAGAGCCCCCTGAGCAAAAATCTTATAGCCACTTGAATGATAATTGACTTTTTACCTAAAATAACTAAGAAAGAAACTTCTCATCAAGATAACTTAAATATATACTAATTCTCTTATTTTTAAACGATTTCTCATCATGAATTGCACGATCAAAAACCTGAATTTGACTTGTTATAATGCTACAATTATTATTTGCAACTTCTAATACGCCACTATCAATTACAACCTTCTTTTCTATTTGGTTACTCATTTTAACAGTAATCATACCAGGCAATAAATAAATTAAGTAAGGAGCATGGTGAGCTAAAATCATAAGCTCCCCTTCGAGCCCAGTTACTGAAAGAGAAACCACTCCACTGAATGAAATTTGATCATCAGGAGAGAAAAATTGCACTTTAAAAGTATTCATAATCTTTAACTTTTATTTAGCTTCAGCTTGTATTAATTCAGCCTTTTTTATTGCTTCATCTATATTCCCCACCATATAAAAAGCAGCCTCTGGTAAGTGATCATATTTGCCTTCAACAATCCCTTTAAAACTGGAAACAGTATCAGAAAGTGAAACAAATTTACCAGGCATGCCAGTAAATATTTCTGCAACGTGAAAAGGTTGAGAAAGAAATTTCTGAATCTTACGAGCCCTATCAACAATAATTTTATCTTCATCAGATAGCTCATCCATACCAAGTATTGCGATAATATCTTGCAGTGATTTATAAGTTTGCAATATACGTTTCACCTCAGAAGCTACATTATAATGTTCTTCACCAATGATTTCAGCAGATAAAGACTGAGAAGTTGAATCAAGTGGATCAACAGCAGGGTATATTCCCATTTCAGCTATTTGCCTTGACAACACTGTGGTTGCATCAAGGTGAGAGAATGTAGTTGCTGGGGCTGGATCAGTTAAATCGTCCGCAGGAACATATATAGCTTGCACAGAAGTAATAGAGCCAGAAGTTGTTGAAGCTATTCTTTCTTGCATTGCACCCATATCAGTTGCAAGGGTTGGCTGATAACCAACAGCTGACGGTATTCTTCCAAGTAAAGCAGAAATTTCAGAACCAGCTTGTGTAAATCTAAAGATATTATCCACAAAAAATAGAACATCTTGGTTTTCACGGTCACGAAAATACTCTGCCATAGTAAGTGCTGTTAAAGCAATTCTAGCCCTTGCTCCAGGAGGCTCATTCATCTGACCATAAACCAAAACAGCTTGAGATTTTTCATGCTCATTTATATTTATTACATTTGAAGTGATCATCTCGTGATAAAGATCGTTACCTTCACGCGTTCTCTCCCCTACCCCGGCAAACACAGAAAATCCTTTATGAGCTTTTGCTATATTATTAATTAATTCCATTATTAGGACTGTTTTACCAACACCGGCTCCACCAAATAAGCCAATTTTTCCTCCTTTAAGATAAGGTGCAAGAAGATCTATAACTTTTATTCCCGTAACTAAAACTTCTTCCTGTATTCTCTGTTCAGTAAAACTTGGAGGTGCTCTGTGTATAGGCTCTAAGTTATACTTTCCCTTCAGTGGACCACACTCATCTATAAGCTCTCCAACAACATTAAAAATCCTTCCTAAAGTTGAACGCCCAATTGGCACCGATATTGGTGCACCTGTATCAACAAATTCATCCCCCCTTGACATGCCATCTGTGCTATCCATAGCAATACAACGAACTATATTGTCACCTATATGCTGCGAAACTTCTAAAACCAGCTCCTTATCCTTATATTTTAGTTTGCTTTTTAAAGCATTAAATATTTTAGGCAATTCACCTTCAAATTTTATATCAACAACTGCTTGAGTTACCTTAATCGCTCTACCTATATTCATCTCTTTATTTTTATCACCTAACACTATAATTCCATAAAAGAACTTCTAAAGAAAATAAATTTTATATTATTAATAGAAATTTTGCAACATTAAAACGCTTACTAGTTACGCTTCATTACAAACAATGCAAATGCATTTAATAGCCAAGTAATAATAAACAATACTAAACTAAGCGCATAAGCAGCAAGAGTTTGTACACTATTGAAATCCTGATCTCCGGTAAGTAATGTAGCGATCTGCACGGTAATGGTAGTAACTGAATTAAGAGGGTTAAAAGTCAAATTTGCGTTGATTCCCACAGCCATTAGCACAATCATTGTTTCACCTATCACTCTTGAAATTGACAATAAAATTGCACTTAAAATTGTAGGCATTGCATAAGGTATTGTTATATGCCATATAGTTTCCGCTGGAGTTGCACCAAGTGCCATGAAGCCATAACGCAAGCTTTTTGGAACAGATCTTATGGCATCTTCGAGTAAAGAAATAATAAAAGGAAGAATCATTATCCCAATCGATAAACCGGCAACTAAGGCACTTTCTGAGTGTATACTTAAACCAAAAAAATTTGCTACCTGCTTTATAAAGAAAGACAAAAACACAACCGCGAAATATCCATATACAACCGTAGGAATAGCAGACAAAACTTGCAAAGTTGTATTAACAATATAACGCACTTTCTCACTCGCATATTCACTAATATATATTGCAGAAAATAAACCAAGCGGAACGACAACTAACATTGCTATAATAGTTATAAGTAATGTACCAACTAAAAGCGGCGCTATACCAAAACATCCTATCTTCTCTTCATTGATAGTGACTACATTGTGGCCCCATTTCAAGCAAAACAAGAATTCTGAAATAGCTACTTTATTAAAAAAACTAATGGATTGAATAAAAATAGACAGCATTATAAATAAAGTGATAAAAAATGATATGGCCAAAGCCACAAATAACGAAAGTTTTATTATCTTATTTCTTTTATTTTTAAAGATAAAAGCAAGCATGAAAAAAAGTAACGCTATAGAAATAAAAGTTACAAAACAATTATTATAGAATACTAACAACCAAGTTAGCATCCATACACAACTAAGATATAGATAAGATTTAACCTTATTTACTTCTTGAAACCTACTAAAACAAAATAAAAGGATTAGTAAGACAGGTATGACTATCACCGAATTCATTCTTCCATGCATCAAATTTTATTCTACGAAAATGTCATACAAGTTCACCATTATTTGACAATAAAGTAAAACAATTTAAAATAAATAATTATATTAATATAAAAACAATGAAGAGAACATTTCAACCAAAAAATTTGATAAGAAAGCGCAGACACGGATTTCGTTCACGTATGGCAACAAGAGCTGGAAGAAAAATCCTTAATAGGCGCCGTTCATTAGGGTGTAACAAATTATGCGCATAGTAAGTATAAAAAAAAAGATTTTTCTTCTGCTTTCAAAAATAAGTTAGCACTCAACAGTCTTTTTTATCGTGGGCTTTATATATCACTGTACGCTATAAAAGAAAGAGAACCTGAAAAGTACATTCATACTATTAGAGTAGGTCTGGCTATCAGTAAAAAAACCGGAAAAGCAGCAAAAAGAAATAAAATAAAAAGGCAACTACGAATGCTTGCTAAAATTAGCATTTTAAATATAAGTAATATAGGGCACTACTACATAATACTAACTCATAGAAACATTATGCAAGCAAGTTATAAAAATTTACAAAAAGATCTAACTATTTGCTTAAAAAAGATAAAATAAAAAAAATCTCAATTAAGGTATTTACAACTATATTTTTTATGATAATATAGGTAAAATTTTTAAAAATAGTTAATGGGTGTGATGAATGGTAGAGCATATAAAAGAGGTAAATAACACAGGCTTTGGTCAGATGTATCAATTCTTATTTCTTCCTAAAGGAACAGGAACAGATTGGAGGTCAGCATTTCGCCAACAAGAAGAATTATTTAAAAAAGTGGGAGGTAATGTAATATTACCAGAAATCAGTAATTCTCCTTCAAAAGGGAATCAATTAGGGGAAGTAGGAACAATGCTAAATAATGTAGAAAATGACCAAGAACATATAAGAAAAAAAAGATATCATAGTTAAAGTAAAAACTTAAAGAATAGTAACAAAACAAGAAAGTTAAAATATAAGTATACCTACTGTCTAATTAACAAAGAAATTTTTATAAACTTGGCGGCGACCTACTCTCCCTTTTCAAGTACCATCAGCGCTAAAAAGTTTCACTTCCGAGTTCGAGATGAGATCGGGTGGTTCATTTTTGCTATAGCCACCAAGTCAATAAAAATTTCTAACTTAACAATTTTAACTTAATATTTAACACTGCATACACACATATAGAAAGCAAATAAATCAATCAGGCTATTAGTACTAGTTAGCTTCACATGTTACCATGCTTCCACACCTAGCCTATCAACGTGGTAGTCTTCCACGGCCTTAATTGGGAAATCTTTTTGAAGAGGGTTTCTTGCTTATATGCTTTCAGCAATTATCCCATCTATACATAGCCACCCAGCGATGCTATTGGCATAACAGCTGGTACACCAGAGGTATATCCATCTCGGTCCTCTCGTACTAGAGTCAGACCTTCTCAAATTTCCTTCACCCACGGCAGATAGAAACCGAACTGTCTCACGACGTTCTAAACCCAACTCACGTATCACTTTAATCGGCGAACAGCCGAACCCTTGGGACCTTCTTCAGCCCCAGGATGTGATGAGTCGACATCGAGGTGCCAAACGGTGTCGTCGCTATGAACGCTCGAACACCATCAGCCTGTTATCCCCGGCGTACCTTTTATCCGTTGAGCGATGACCCTTCCATACAGAATCACCGGATCACTATGACCGACTTTCGTCTCTGCTTGGCTTGTCAGCCTCGCAGTCAGGCAAGCTTATGCCATTATACTATCAAGCTGATTTCCGACCAGCTCTAGCTTACCTTCGCACGCCTCCGTTACTTTTTAGGAGGCGACCGCCCCAGTCAAACTACCCACCATACAATGTCCTAGTTCCAGATAATGAAACATAGTTAGATATCAAAAGTGTAAAGGGTGGTATCTCAAGGTTGACTCCATTATAGCTAGCGCCATAACTTCAAAGTCTCCCACCTATCCTGCACATCACACTTTTAATAGCAATGTAAAGCTATAGTAAAGGTGCACGGGGTCTCTTCGTCTAACCGCGGGTACCCCGCATCTGCACGGGGAATTCAATTTCGCTGAAGTGATGTTGGAGACAGTGGAGAAATCGTTACGCCATTCGTGCGGGTCGGAACTTACCCGACAAGGAATTTCGCTACCTTAGGACCGTCAGTGTTACGGCCGCCGTTTACTGGGGCTTCAATTCGGAGCTTGCACCCTTCCTATTAACCTTCCAGCACCGGGCAGGCGTCAGACCCTATACTTCCACTTACGTGTTTGCAGAGTCCTGTGTTTTTAGTAAACAGTCGCTACTCCCTATTTTGTGCCACCTACTCATAGTTGCCTAAAAGCAGGTTACCCTTCTTCCGAAGTTACAGGTATAATTTGCCGAGTTCCTTCAACATCATTCTTTCAACACCTTAGTATACTCTACTCATCCACCAGTGTCGGTTTGCGGTACGGCCTCATAAATATAAGTGCTATTTCCTGGAGCTTCTTTTAAGCATAGATCAATCCAATAAGATCTATACAAATACGAAACCCGTCACACTTAAGAGGTTTAGGAATATTAACCTAATTGCCATCGACTACTCCTTTACGGACTCGCCTTAGGAACCGACTAACCCTACGCAGATTAACTTAACGTAGGAACCCTTAGATTTTTGGTGAGAGTGTTTTTCACACTCTTTTACGCTACTTATGTCAGCATTCTCACTTCCGATATCTCCAGCAGTTTTCACAAACCACCTTCACAGACTTACGGAACGCTCCGCTACCGCGCCTATTGATCGAAATCAATAAGCACTCACATCTTCGGTATACAGCTTTAGCCCCGGTACATTTTCGGCGCAGAAAAACTTATTTAGACAAGTGAGCTGTTACGCTTTCTTTAAAGGATGGCTGCTTCCAAGCCAACCTCCTAGCTGTAATGGTTTTTCTACTTCCTTCCCCACTTAGCTGTAATTTTGGGACCTTAGATAGTGATCTGGGTTGTTTCCCTCTTCACCACGGACTTAGCACCCGTAGTGTGCCTGCTATATAATTAATTGTTGGTATTCGGAGTTTAGTTAGATTTGGTAAGACGGTGAATCCCCCTAGTCTATCCAGTGCTCTACCCCCAACAACATACATACAACGCTCTACCTAAATAGATTTCGCGGAGAACCAGCTATTTCCAAGTTTGATTGGCCTTTCACCCCTAATCACAACTCATCCAATAATGTTGCAACATTAACTGGTTCGATCCTCCAGTGTGTTTTACCACACCTTCAATCTGGTCATGACTAGATCACTTGGTTTCGGGTCTAATCCATAAAACTAAAACGCCCTATTCAGACTTGCTTTCGCTACGCCTACACCTAACGGCTTAAGCTTGCTTCATAGATTAACTCGCTGACCCATTATGCAAAAGGTACGCTGTCACTCTAAATATCAATAAATTGATATAGAGCTCCAACTGTTTGTAAGCACTTGATTTCAGATTCTATTTCACTCCCCTCCCGGGGTTCTTTTCACCTTTCCCTCACGGTACTTGTTCACTATCGGTCGTTAAGGAGTATTTAGGCTTGGAGGATGGTCCCCCCATATTCAAACAGGATTTCACGTGCCCCGCTCTACTCAAGGATTTAAAAACTTTCTACTTATACAGGACTATCACCTTCTATGGTTACTATTTCCAGAGTATTCTAATTCTTATTCTTAAATCACTAGCCTTTTCCGCTTTCGCTCGTCACTACTAACAGAATCTCGGTTGATTTCTTTTCCTTTGGCTACTTAGATATTTCAGTTCACCAAGTTTGCTTTACATACTTAGTACGTAATAACTAGCTAAACTAGTTGGGTTTCCCCATTCGGAAATCTGCGGATCAAAATTTGTTGACAATTCCCCACAGCTTATCGCAGCCTGCCACGTCCTTCATCGCCTCTTAACGCCAAGGCATCCATCAAGTGCTCTTAATAATTTATTTATCCGACTATATGCAGAATATGCAGAGTTAAATATTATTAAAATTGAATTGAGATTAAATTAATCTCTACCATAAAACTTGTCAAACATCTAAAAACTAAATTAATCTTTTATATGTTATAACCTAATAAATAATATGTCAACGCCTTTTTGCACAAAACATTTACTTATATTATCAACAACAATATACTAGCAATCCTAAACAGTATAATCTGAGAAATATGTGGTAAACTTATATATACAGTAAAAATTAATAAAAAAGATATTTTGTAAGATAAAATGTGTTAAAATCAATTGCCTAAAAATGATAATAAACATTCGGAGTATTTCTAACGTATGAAAAGTAATCTCTCTTTTATAAAAAACGTTGCTTTAAATTGTATGTCTAAGCTCATTGGCGTATTAAATATTAAGAAAGTAAAACACTTCATTGTGAATAAATATAATACTCTTCATAAAGAAATGACAGTGCTTCTTAAAAAATCTAAGAACCTGTTAAACACCAACATTGAAATCGGTTTATATCACTTTTATAAAGGTAGCATATCAGATGCAAAGTTACGATTTTGGTTAATTAGCATATTTTACCCCCATTTACCTATAGTCTGGTATAACATCGGAAGGTGTCATTTTGCGGTAGGGAATACTAACAAAGCTTATAATTATTTAACAAGGGCACTAAAATTAGATAATGACCACGAGGAGGCGTCTTACTATATAAAAAAAATGACAAACTCAGCGCCTATTACAGAATTGCCAAAAAACCTCATAAGACAATATTTTGATTACACAGGTGAATATTTTGTTGAGCATTGGTTGATTGCCAAACAATATAGAGGGCATGAACTTGTACACATGATAATTACAAAAATCTTCAACAACTCCACTTCTGAGCTCAATATACTCGACCTTGGTTGTGGAACTGGAATATGTGGTCATTTCTTGAAAATAAATAGTATTGGAAACCATATAATAGGAATTGACATTTCAAGTAGAATGCTAAATATCGCAAGAGGATGCTTTATAAAAGGTAAGCCTGTTTACAATGAATTAATACATATGGAAATGAAAGAGTTTCTTAAACAAGAGAAAAACCAGCAGTATGATGTAATTATCTTTGCTGAAGTGCTACATTATCTACATGACTTTCAAGAAGAATTGGAATTAGCAAAAAGATCTACGAGCAAAAAAGGGGTTATTGTATGTTTAATAAGAAGAAAGGAAGGTGAAGGTATTGACTTTGTAAATAAAGGAGACTATTTTCGTCACTCAGAAAGTTATGTTCAACATGTTGCAAAAGAAATAAATATGCAAATAAGTTATATGAGTTACTGTAAAATATATGGCAGTCAGGTTGACGGTATCTTGTTTGCATTACAGCATCAACAAGAAAATCCGAAAAACCTAACTTAAAAATCGCTCAAAATGACTTTTAAGTATCTATATATAATAAAAGAATAAAAGGAACTTTATGAATAACATTACCATTAATTACGCAAAGGACAGCAAATTAACCGACTTTGGAAAAGCAGTTCTATCAGACAGGTATTTAATAGAAAATGAAAGTTATCAAGACCTCTTTGCACGTATTGCTAATTACTATTCTGATAATAAAGAACATGCGCAGCGTCTTTATGACTACATGAGCAACTTGTGGTTCATGCCTTCAACACCAATACTCAGCAATGGTGGCACTAAGAGAGGGTTACCTATCTCTTGCTTTCTTAATGAAACCGAAGACAGCTTGCAGGGAATAGTTGATCTATGGAATGAAAATGTTTGGCTTGCTGCACGTGGAGGAGGCATAGGTAGTTATTGGGGAAATTTACGCTCAATAGGCGAAAGCGTAAAGGGTAGCGGCAAAACATCAGGAATTGTTCCATTTATTGTAGTGCAAAATGCTCTAACGCTTGCAATTAGTCAGGGATCCCTAAGGCGAGGAAGTTCAGCAGTCTACCTTCCTGTATCTCATCCGGAGATAGAAGAGTTTCTAGATTTACGCAAGCCAACAGGCGGTGACCCAAATCGCAAAGCGTTAAATATACATCATGCTGTAATAGTAACAGATAAATTTATGCAGGCTGTTGAGAATGATCAAGAATGGAATTTAATAAGCCCTCACAACAATAAGGTTATTTCAACTGTAAAAGCGCGGGATATATGGATCAAAATATTAACAGCAAGAGTTGAAACTGGAGAACCTTACATTATTTTCCTTGATGCAACAAATAACAATAAGCCAGAATCTTACAAAAAGCTCAACTTAGACATCAAGATGTCAAATCTATGCAGTGAAATAACTTTAACCACAGGTTATGATCACCTGAATAAGTCACGCACTGCTGTGTGTTGTCTATCATCCGTAAACCTTGAGTACTACGAAGAATGGAAAGACAATAAACTCTTCATAGAAGATATAATGCGCTTTCTTGATAATGTATTGGAAGATTTCATAAATAAAGCACCGAATGAAATGCAGCGAGCAAAATATTCTGCAGCCAGAGAACGCAGTATTGGTCTTGGTGTGATGGGCTTTCACTCATTTTTACAAAGCAAAATGGTTCCTTTTGAATCAGTAAGAGCACAACAATGGAATAAAAAAATATTTAAGTATTTACGCGAGCAAGCAGATATAGTTTCTAAAAAATTAGCAGAAGAAAAGGGAGCATGTTCTGATGCCAAAGAAGTTGATCTAATGGAAAGGTTTACACACAAACTCGCTATTGCTCCTACTGCTTCGATCTCCATTATTGCAGGTAATACCTCTCCTGGAATAGAACCATATGCAGCAAACGTATTCATACAAAAGACACTTACAGGCTCATTTGTAGTGCGAAATAAATTCTTGCAAAAACTATTAGCAGAAAAAAATCAAGACAATGATAAAATATGGTCTTCAATTTCAACAAACGAGGGTTCCGTTCAGCATTTAGATTTTCTTAGTGAGCATGAAAAATTGACATTTAAAACAGCGTACGAGCTTGACCAAAGATGGATTATAGAACATGCAAGTGATAGAACTTCGTATATTTGTCAATCTCAATCAGTAAATCTGTTCTTACCTGCCAACGTACATAAACGTTACTTGCACAAAATACACATGCTTGCTTGGAAAAAAGGATTGAAGAGCTTATATTACTGCAGATCACAATCAATGCAGAGAGCCGATAAGGTCTCGCATGACATATTCAAAAAAAGTGAAATATTGCAACAAAAAACAGATATTGACTACGATGAATGTCTGTCATGCCAATAGCGGCCTTACTCAAAAAAGTAGAGAGAAAGTTAAGCAAATGGGTAAATAGACTTCTTGCATAACCATATAACGCACTTTTATTGGGAATAGAAACGAAAAAACTTTCTTGACAAACTCCGCCAGCCCTCTTATCATAAAATTGAAGCTATTTATTTATCTTCTCTGTACAGATTAAATGACAAAAAAACTCACGTATCTGGCGTCTCATGTTTAATTTTTTGCACTATGTGCACCTTATGTCTTTATCAAACTTCTACCTACATAAGCTGAAACGCGCTTATAAAGCGTTTAAAACATAAAAAAACGCCAACTTAAAAAATGGATAGTGAATAACTAGCTACCCTAGGGTTTCTTTTGCCTTTTTTTCTGTTTAGTAAATTTCTTAAACATTTATGGCTAAACGACAATCGTCATCCCGCTACTTGTTAGCGGGATCTATTGCCGAGATACCGCGAATGAATCGCGGTATGACGGTTCGCGGTGGCATGACGATAAAGTTTATACCTCGTCATCCCGCTGCTTGTTAGCGGGATCTCTTGTTAGCGGCTGAGATACCGCGAATGAATCGCGGTATGACGGTTCGTGGCAGCATGAAGATAATCCCGCTACTTGTTAGCGGCTGAGATACTGCGGCGGTATGACGTAGATTGCTGTCATTCCGCTACTAGTTAGCGCCGCAGCGGTATGGTGTAGGAAAATTAGCTATATAGCTAACTTGTACCACGCGTTAAAGCTTTTAAACAGGTCTTGGTTTACTTACTCCATTATTTTCTTTATTATCAGATATCATTTTAAATAATATGGAGGAGCAAATTGTCAGCAATTGCCATTATTGATTTTGGTTCACAGTTTACACAGCTTATCGCAAGACAAGTAAGAGGAATGGGCGTTTATTGTGAGATATTTCCAAGCAACATCAGTTTTGAAACAATATCAAAATTCAATGGGTTTATTCTCTCTGGAGGACCACAATCTGTAAATGATGATTGTTCTGAAACAAGTAGAGTAGTACATGAAATTATAAAACTTAATGAGGCAACAAGCGTTCCTATACTTGGAATATGCTATGGACAGCAACTCATTTGTCATTATTTTGGAGCAAAAGTAAAAGAGAGTTTCAAACAGGAGTTTGGTAGAACTAAAATCAAGATACTAAAAGAATCCCCCATTGTAAAGGATACCTGGGATGTTAATTCTGAAGTGGATGTATTAATGAACCATGCGGACAGTGTTGATACTATACCACAGGGATTTACTGTTATCGCATCAGGTGTGATAAATCAAACAATTGCAATGATTGTTAACGAACAGCGAAAGATTTACTGTACTCAATTCCATCCTGAAGTGAGGCCCACAACAAATGGCAGTAAATTGCTCTCTAACTTCTTGGATATTGCAAATTGCGAAAGAGACTGGACAATGAAGTCGTTTATTGAGGAGCAAAAGGAAAAAATCAAAAATGTAGTAGGAGAGAAAAAAGTAATCGCTGCAGTAAGTGGTGGGGTTGATTCAAGTGTTGCAGCGGCTCTCACATATAAAGCTATAGGAAAACAATTAAACTGTATTTTTATCGATACTGGGTTGTTACGCAAGAACCAGACCATTGCTATGTTGAAAGAGATTCCGATAAACTACGTTGATAAATCAAATTTATTTTTGAGTAGATTGAAGGGAATAACTGATCCAGAAGAAAAACGAAAAATTATCGGTAACACTTTTATTGAAGTGTTTGAAGAAGAAGCAAAAAAAATAGGTGATGTGGATTTTTTGATGCAAGGTACCATCTACTCTGATGTAGTTGAGTCAGGGCATGCCTCAGACAACACTAGTACAATTAAGTCTCACCATAATGTTGGTGGGTTGCCAGAAAAGATGAATCTGAAGTTAGTGGAGCCTTTACGTTACCTCTTTAAAGATGAGGTAAGGCTACTTGGAAAGGAAATTGGGCTTTCAGACGAGATAATATTTCAACATCCATTTCCTGGACCCGGACTTGCAGTGAGGATTATAAGTGAAGTCGATAAAGAAAAGGTGCAAATATTGCAAGAAGTAGATGAAATATATATTAATACGATGAAAAATTACGATCTATATGATAAGATATGGCAAGCTTTTGCTGTATTATTACCAATAAAAACTGTAGGCGTTATGGGAGATGGTCGTACGTATGGATATGTTTGTGCTTTAAGGGCTGTAACATCATCTGATGGTATGACAGCTGATGCATTTCCATTTGAAAATAAGGATCAACACTTGCTAGTATTTTGGGATTTTTTACAGAATGTTGGCAGTATAATTGTTAATAATGTTCCCGGAGTAAATAGAGTTGTTTATGATATCACTTCTAAACCACCCGCAACTATTGAGTGGGAGTAAATCAAAAAGATCCCGCTGCTTGTTAGCTGGATCTAGAGATACCGCGAATGAATCGCGGTATGACGGTTAATTTTCTTTATTTTGCTTATAATTTCCACAAGCAGTGCAAACATAAATGAAGAATACAAATATCCTTTTGGTAATTCTATATGAAATCCATGAAGTATGAGGTACACACCGACAAGTAAAATAAATAAAATGGCGATTATTTTTAACCCTGGGTTAGATTTGATTAACTGGGCGGTATAACTTGATAAAAACAGCATTGCTAGCATGGAAAATGTAAATGCTGTAGCAATTATTACCATGTTATAAGTTAGTGCTATAGCAGTTAATATCGAATCAACCGAAAAAACTAAATCTATTAATATAATTTGTAGCACAACTAAAAAAAATTTTGATTTAACGTTTGCTTTCTTTTTATTTTTCTTACATACAAAGATGTCATCCCGTAACTCCATAGAGCTCTTAACAATAAGGAATAATCCCCCTGCGATCATAAGTAAATCCCTTGCTGATGCAGTGTGAAATATAGGTTTTTGCATTGACAATATAGATGATGTAAAAAATAGTATTACAAAACGCATTAATAGTGCTAATCCAAGGCCCATAAGGCGCACTCTTTCTCTCAGCGCATTTGGTACCTTATCTATTGCTAGAGAAATAAAGATTAAATTGTCTACACTAAGTATAGTTTCAAGTAGTGTAAGTGTCAGTAAAGTCCAAGCATCAGTTAGCATTTTTGTTTCAAATTCGGTTCTTCTTACTCTACAATAGATGTGTAAAAATTAAGTGACTTCACTCAGAAGTTTTATAGCAGTTCTCCAGAAAAACAGGATATATAAAGTTCAGCAGCTTCTTCTATTTTCGTTTTTGAGCAAAATCAATAATAAGAGAGTTTCTTATTTTCATGCACGCAAATAAGATAAAGCCTTATTTTCATTTTTGACTTTATTTGAAAATAATATATACTATAAAAATAGTGTGCTAGGTTGAATGAATGTATATTAAAGGATCACCATCAGGCAAAGTATTCGCTGGTTATCAGGCATTTATACCAAGCCCCTTGCCACCAAAATTTGAATGGGACAATGATTTAGTTAATAGTCTTTAAACCCTTACTTTACTATAAGGAAAGTGGTTGAAAACTTAGGTGTCGTATTTACAACAGCCCAAAGAGCAATCGTAAAGCTTGAAGATTTAGGCATCGTTTCACAAACTTCTCAAGGAAAGAGAGATCGGGTTTATTGTGCAACTGATATTTTGAATATTCTAGAAGAACCAACTAAGATTACAGAGAACTTCGATAGCACATTGTAGCTATTGTGATGAATAAATTCAGCAAACAGCAAGCTTAAAGAGTCTGATCCAATGGACATGCTGAACAAAAAGTAAGGAGCTCCTTTTGGAGGATTATATTAACTTATTAATTAATTGCTTGACTTTTAGCAGGATTTATTATATTATTTATTAATGAGCAATGCAATCAAACCAAGGAGGATAGCATGATAAATAATTTGGATTCAATAATTCTTGGAATAAAAGATGGTGAAAAGGCGATTGAAGATTTAAGGGTTGTTCTTAAAAAAAGAAAAGAAGAAGTTATTACTACACAGACATTTAATTACGCTTTACGATGCCCAAAAACTACAAAGGAAGCGATAGTACACGAAATTCTGCTTCATTTTATACAAAATCCTGGCGAGCAATCACTAGAACAAGTGATACAATGCTTAGATAGAGCAATACAATCTGGGATATATGCAAAAAACAACCCAATAAGAAATCTAGATGAAGAATTTCGTACTCATATAAACTTTAAAGATGAAGAGGGAAATACATTACTACATCATGCAGTTATAGGTAATAAAACTGAAGAAATAATCACCCTTCTTGTTACATATAGTGCAAATCCTTTGATACAAAACGCGGATAATAAAATTCCTTTAGATTTAGCTCAAGGAGAAACAAAAGAAGTGCTTATTAAAAGTATGAAAAAACAAGCTAATACGAAAAAAGAAAGCGCTATGGTAGGCAGTTTGGTGCCTGGCGTAATAATTGGTGGTTTTCTTGGTGTTGTACTTGGAGCTGGTGTGTGTGTTGCAGTAAGTCTTTCTGGTGGTATGATACTAGGTGTAATGATAGCATCTTCTCTTGTTGCTAGTATAGCTATTGGACTGGCCATGTATTTTTTGAGTCAAGACTATGAACAGGCTAAAGCGATAGAAAAAACTATTAGCACTGTTAGCTCTGAAATATCTGTTGATGATACAACTGCCGCTAATAAAAATAATAAAGAAGGGCCACAACTTACATATAGCTGACCCAAGCAACACGTCATACCGCGATTCATTCGCGGTATAGATTCCGCTAACTAGTAGCGGAATGACGAATGTGTCGTTTTTCAAATTGTCGTAAGTCACTTTAGCTATAATACACACAAGGAGGGTGTCATCCCAGCGCCCCTATGATGTCATCCCAGTGCTTGACACTGGGATCCAGAAAAGTTTGCTTGTAAACTAGCATGGAAAGTAGCTGATCTTACACTAAATGAATGTTTTTGATGAGGTTGCATAGAAGCTGGATTCCAGCGTCACGCGCTGGAATGACAACTGCGTTTTTTGTTTTTTTGTCATCAAATACTCCTACTCTTTATGTCATCCAAGTGTCCTGACTACTTGGATCCAAGAAATTTAATTGTTTTAAATTTTTCCCTCTATACACCTATTTAAAATTTATGTTATCCACATGTGCAATATAATCTATAATAACGTTTATCAATACAATATATTAAAAAATATTATGAGCTTCGTAAAAGAAAAAAACACCCCTGTGATGGAGCAGTATTTGAACCTGAAAGCTCAATACAAAGATCATCTGCTATTTTATAGGCTAGGAGATTTTTATGAATTGTTTTTCGATGATGCTATTAAAGCTGCGAAATTGCTGAATATAGTGCTCACTAAGAGAGGTAATTCGTGTGGGCAAGAAATACCAATGTGTGGAGTGCCAGCACACAGTAGTGAATCTTACCTACACAAGCTAATAGATTTAGGATTCAAAGTAGCAATCTGTGACCAATTAGAAACTGCTGATGAAGCAAAAAAGAGGGGCTATAAATCCATAGTAAAACGTGATGTAGTGCGAGTTGTAACTCCAGGTACAATTATAGAAGATTCACTACTGTAGGATAAAAGCAATAATTATCTCGCGTCCATAGTTGAACAAAATGACGAATATGCTATTAGTTGGCTTGAATTATCGACGGGAAAATTTTTTCACACTTTAACGAGTTTGAAAGCTCTAGATAGTGATTTATTGCGTATATCACCAAGAGAATTATTAATTTCTGAAAAATTCACTGAGGATGAAAAAATTAGATCGATTTTAAAAAATTATAAAATATCAATTACGCAACACGCACAGAGTTTTTTTTGAGTATAGTAAATCTCACAGAACGTTATGCGAGTTTTATAAAATCAGGGAACTTGGGAGTATAGGAAATTTCAGCAAAGTAGAAATCATGGCGTGTGGTGCACTGCTTGAATATGTCAGAGTAACGCAAAGGGGCTCCATTCCAAGGCTTGAATTCCCAAAAACCTATAAGCAACAAAATTTCATGCTTATTGATGCTTCAGCAAGGAGAAATCTTGAGTTGTTTTCAACTCAATTTGGTGAAAAGAAAGGTTCACTAATTTCAGTTATTGATCATACAGTTACAGCTTCTGGTGGACGCCTGCTCAAACAAATGCTCGCTTCACCCCTTGCTTGCTCCAAGGCAATCAATTTGAGGCTCAGCACCGCTCAATTTTTTGTAAATAATCATGAGCCACGCAGAAAAATACGAGAGATATTATCTAACATTCCAGATATTGAGAGGTCTTTATCGCGCTTAATACTAGGGCGTGGTTCACCAAAGGATATGAACCTATTGAAAATAGGCCTAGGAAAGACTTTAGAGTTGTCTGAGTTTCTGTCTACCTTGCATAATTATTGTTTAAGTGAAAAATCAGAAATTAACTCTCAGATGTCATTCCAGTGCTTGACCGGAGAAAAGGAACCAGTGTCTACTACTCAGGTGATAAGTAGTGACGAGAGTGAACTCAGCACAATACATAAGAGCCTTGGTAATCATAAAGACCTATTTGAACTGCTAAATAGTGCTATACTTGATAATAATCTCAGTTCCGTGAAAGAGGGAGGGTTTATCTACCCAAAATACAACTCAGAATTATCTGAGTTATCTTATATATTGAACAACAGTAACAAGTTGGTAACTAAGCTCCGTGAATCTTATCGCGACCTAACTGGCATTGCCGCACTCAAAATATTGCACAACAATATACTCGGTTATTACGTTGAAGTATCAGCAAATCACAAAATAACTTCGGATATATTTATTCATAGGCAAAGCTTAGCAAATAGCATGCGCTACACTACTAATGAATTGAAAGAACTAGAAAATAAAATTCTTACGGCACGTGATGCTGCAATCGGCTTAGAAATGAAAATTTTTAGTGAACTGTGTAGTGAAGTTGCTAAAGAGTCTGAAAAAATTGCTCTTGCTGCAAATGCTTTGGCAAAACTTGATATTAGAACCGCGTTTGCAGAGCTTGCAGTGCAAAATAATTACGTAAAACCCATTATTGATGACAGCAAAGAGTTCAATATCTGTAGCGGAAGACATCCAGTGGTTGAAGTTAACGATAAATTCATTGCAAATAGCATCAATTTAGCTGGTATACATCTAATTACTGGTCCTAATATGGCTGGAAAAAGCACTTTCTTGAGGCAAAACGCTCTCATTGCAATTTTAGCTCACATGGGGTCATTTGTGCCAGCAGAGAGTGTACATATTGGAGTGATTGACAAGATATTCAGCAGGGTTGGCGCAACGGATAATATAACAGCTGGTTATTCTACCTTCATGGTAGAGATGATCGAAACAGCAACGATAGTAAATCAGGCAACGGACCGTTCCTTGGTGATACTTG
This sequence comes from Wolbachia endosymbiont (group A) of Yponomeuta plumbellus, assembly GCF_947251575.1. Taxonomy (NCBI): domain Bacteria; kingdom Pseudomonadati; phylum Pseudomonadota; class Alphaproteobacteria; order Rickettsiales; family Anaplasmataceae; genus Wolbachia; species Wolbachia endosymbiont (group A) of Yponomeuta plumbellus. The sequence goes on from NZ_OX366353.1 coordinate 524,194, forward strand.
ATGAAATTGGTAGGGGCACAGGGGTGTATGATGGATTATCTATTGCACAGGCGGTGATTGAACATATTCACAATGTAAATAAGTGCCGCGCCATTTTTGCAACTCATTATCATGAATTAACTAAAGTAAGCAAATACTTGAAGAACGTGAAATGTTTTTGTGTAAAAATAAGAGAGTGGAACGGAGAGGTTATCTTTCTACATGAAGTAATTGAAGGCATTGCAGATGAGTCATATGGAATACATGTAGCAAAACTTGCTGGTTTTCCTGATTCTGTTTTAAATAGAGCAAGTGAGGTATTTGAGGAGCTGAAGGCTTGAATCATTATTATAAGTGAAGAATTACCTATACAATCGTGGTAGTAGCTATAGAAACGAAAAACTTCCTTGACACCCTTCGCCAGCCCCCTTATCATAACAGTGAAGCTATTGTATTTGCTTTCGCCAATCTGCAGATTAAAAGGTAAGGATTACTTAATGTATCGGCGTCTTATGTTCAATTTTTTGCAGTATATAGATACTGTATGTCTTTACAAAACTTCATCTACATCTAGATTTTTATCTAAATAAGCTGAACGCGCTTATAAAGCGTTACAAGACATCAAAAAATGCCAATACTCGACAGAGATAGTAAAAGACTAGCTAACTCGGGGATTCTTTGTCTTTTTTTCTGCTTAGTAAATTTCTTAAACATTTGCAGCGTAAGTTAGTTGCAATTAAAAGCGGCTGAATCTCGCTTGTCAAGCGTTTAAAACATAAAAAACGCCAATATTTTAAAGCAGATAATAACCCCAGGGCTTCTTTTGCCTTTTTTTTCATTTAGTAAATTTCTTAATATTTATGGCTAAACGACAATCGTCATCCCGCTACGTGTTAGCGGGATCTCTTGTTAGCGCCGCGGCGGTATGACGTAGAATTTTACACTCACCAATTCAGTGTCCAATCTGGATTCCAGACTGGAATGACACCCTTTTGGATGGAAACCAGTGTCAGGACACTGGGATGACAAGAAAGAGGCTACTTGGATGATACCTATAGCCCTGTCATTCCAGCGCGTGACGCTGGAATCTAGTTCTTATTATATATCCAGAGATTTACTATATTAGTAATATCAAACTAGATCAATTCTTGCTACTTCAATTTTTCTTTCAGTTAATTCCTGCCTGGCACGTTAAGTCTAGCCTTTTATAAATGAACCAGAATTATAATTTATCTTTTAAAAATCTCAAATGTAATAAATTTATGTTTTAAAGGATTTGATATATCAAATTTTATTGTATTTACTTTCTCATCAAAAACTATAGTATTCTCATCTATGTGATATCTGTCTATTTGATATGCTAGTGAAAATGCGTCAAGCTTATCAGAAGTTGGAGGAGATTTATATACCACTACATTTAAAGTTTCTAAGTCTAAGTTCACTCTAACAGTCACAACACCTTGTTCAAACGAACTTTCAAACAAACCTTGAATAGATTCACCATGCATACATGGCGGGTCCATTCTTACAGCAGATATACATCGATTATATATTGCATCCCCTGAACCGTTGTGCATGCACATCGTAAAATCTTTACTTCCTTGAAAAAGGTCTATAAAATCTACCATAACACTTCACCACTACATAACAAACACTTTATAATATTATAAGTAACTAGCAAGCTCCATTACTAATTTCGTAGTGACTCTAATTGCAAAATTTAATATAAGTAGTAAAGTAGAACCACTGAATAAAAAACATATGTTAATTAATACAACGTCGGAGCTGGAGGACATATGTGAGGGGTTGATAGCAAAAAAGCCAAAATTTATAGCAGTTGACACGGAGTTCATTAGAAATAATTTAATCTACTACCCAAAATTATCGTTAATTCAAATTTCTTACGGAGAGAAGAGTTTTATTGTAGACGCATTAGTGCCAGAAATTGATTTATCATTCATTAAGAAAATAATGCTAAATCAGGGGATAACCAAAGTGTTTCATAGCTGCCGGCAGGATATAGAATCCTTACTCACTGTATTTAAATGTATTCCCACTCCCATTTTTGATACCCAAGTTGCTGCTATGTTTTGTCATTATTATCATGACTTTATTGGTTACTCAAAAGTAGTGGAGCAATATCAAGGAATAGCACTGGATAAAATTAAAGCTAAAAATTCAGATTGGTTAAGGCGTCCGTTGTCCGAAGATCAGTTAGATTATGCAGTAAACGACGTGGTACACCTATATGACCTATACCAAATATTGTGCAATAAACTTGAAGAAAATAATAGGATGGGTTGGTTTCAAGAAGAGATGGAATCAATAGTTGATATAAATAAGTATTTACATAGCCCAAAAGATGCATGGAAGAGGATTAAATTTAATTATGAAGTAAATCCAAGATTGATACTAACTGTTAAAGCAGTTAGTGAGTGGCAAGAAACCTTAGCACAGCGCTATAATATGAACCGTAATAAAATAATCAATAATGCTGTAATAGCTGATTTTATTGAAAAAAATGTAGAGCATGTTGATGAGATTTTAGATGATCTCAAGAGGAATACAAAAAATATAAAAGATGCGGATTTACTAGAGTTTGTGAATATTTTTAATGAAAATGAGAGAAATTGGATGCAGCAAAACAACACCTTATCGAGTAATTATGATAAATCTGTACTTGATATACTCTCAATTATTTTAGATAGTAAATGTAAAGAAAGTAACATATCAAGGAAATTAGTTTCTTCAAAAGATGAGTTAACCGGGTCAATATCTAGACAGACAGATAAATTATTCAAGGGATGGAGATATGATTTTTTTGGCAGGTCAGTTGAATCATTTTTGAACACAAGCTCAAAATTTGAGATTTCAGCAGTGAAATCCGCAAATAATATAACCAAAATTCAGAGTAATTTAGTGGAGAATAACTGTTGCTAAAGTAACTTAGATTTATCGACAATCGTCATCCCGCTACGTGTTAGTGGCTAAGAGATACCGCGGCGGTATGACGGTTAAGTAGGGTGTCATCCCAGTGCCTTGACTACTTCGATCCAGGAAAATTGATTGTAAACGAGCAAACATTTTCGATAAAATTACCAAAAAGCTAGGTCCCAGACTGGGATGACACCACCTACAAATTGCAATGTTCGTATAGTTATGTGCTTGACACTGGGATCTAGAAAATCTAGTTAATATATATAGAGAAACCTTAGCTATAGTTTCAAAAGAAGTCGAATGTATTTTGTTATATGATTATAAGTCTAACAGGCGGAATTGGGGTAGGAAAGAGCTTTGTAGCTAATTGCTTTCAAGAGTTTGGTGCTGTTGTATTTGATGCTGATTCTGTTGTACACCAACTTTATAAAGTGGATAAAAGCATAATAAGTTATGCAGAGAAAAATTTTCCTGGAGTGGTAGTAAATGGTGAAATAGATAGAACAGTACTGTCTAAATATTTCTTAGCCTACGATGAAAATTGGAAACAATTTCAATCTTTGGTTCACTCTGCTGTGCTGCGTGAATTAGAATTTTTTATTGCCAAGGAAAAAAAGATCGATAGAAAACTTTTAGTTTTAGATGTGCCACTTCTATTAGAAACAAAATTTTATTTATATTGCGACCTTATTGTTTTTGTTCATGCAGATAGCGTTGTGCAAGCTCAAAGACTTAACGAACGCAACATAGATAAAGAAAAGCTTAATCTAATCTCCGATGTTCAGTTATCTATTGAGGAGAAAAGGAAGATGAGTGACTTTATTATCGATACCAGTGTAAGCAAAGAGTATGTTTTTTCTCAAGTAAAAGATATAGTGGATTCATTAAACCTAAACACGTAGCTCTACGTCATACCGCCGCGGTATCTCTAGATCCCGCTAACAAGCAGCGGGATGACGGTTGTCAGGATCCCAGCAGCCTCCCTCCCCTGTCATCCAAGTAGCCCCCTATGGTGTCATCCCAGTGCCCAGACACTGGGATCCAGGAAAATTGATTGTGCACTATAGCAACATTTTTGATCAAAAACTGGATTCCAGTGGGCTTTGTTGCATCGCTACTTATGAAAGGCTAACTATAGTTAGGATTATAAGCAACTTATTGAAAATCTTGTTTTTTTTGCAATCAATCTGATCAAATTTAAGAATAGTAATTTGTTATTTATATTAATAAATTTAATTCTATTGAAAATAGCTAAAGCATTGAAATTCTTGAATTTTAGCCGGATTGGTAAATGGTAGTGAAATTTCTTTTACTCAAATTTAGGTATTCACTGACCGTTCTTGTTATAAATACCAGAATAATAAGCTACTGATATTCTCCACCTTTTTTTATCTTTAATCCATCATAGCTAGCGATGCAACAAAGCCATTCCAGTGTCAAGCACTGGAATGACACCCTTCCGATGGGAACTGCTCTCAAACTACAACAGCATGAGTAGCTATAGAAGCTTTAATGATACAAGAAAAAATAAACAGCTATCATTTTTTTAGTAATTAAGTAAAATAGAGTGAAAGATTGCGAGGAAGTTTTGAAAAATAAGATAAAAAAGATAGTAATTTCAGGAAAGGAAGTGTGGCCAATCATCGAGGGCGGCAAAGGCATTGCAGTTAGTGATGGAAGATCAAGCGGAGCATTTGCTGCAGCAGATGCTGTGGGTACATTTTCTGGTGCAAATGCTAAGCTTATTGATGATAATGGCAAGTTAGTGCCACTAATTTATAAAGGCAAAACAAGAAATGAAAAGCATAGTGAATTGATTGAGTATAGTATTGAAGCTGGAATTAGTCAGGCAAGAATAGCAAATGAAATATCAAAAGGTCATGGAAGAATACACATGAATGTACTTTGGGAGATGGGAGCAGCAGAACGCGTGCTTCATGGCATATTAGAAGGAGCGAAAGGTTTGATTCATGGTATTACCTGCGGTGCTGGTATGCCTTATAGGCTTGGAGAAATTGCAGCTAAATATCAGGTTTATTATTACCCTATTATCTCATCGGTGCGTGCTTTTAAAGCATTATGGAAGCGTGCTTACCAAAGAATATCTTCCTATTTGCTTGGTGGAGTAGTGTATGAAGATCCATGGCTTGCTGGAGGGCACAATGGACTCAGTAACAGTGAAGATCCAGAGCTACCACAGGCTCCATTTGAAAGAGTTGCAGAGCTTAGATCTTTCATGAACGAGATCGGTCTTTCAGAAACACCAATTGTTATGGCAGGAGGAGTGTGGCATTTGAAAGATTGGGAACATTGGTTTAACAATCTGCAAATTGGACCAATAGCTTTTCAGTTTGGCACTCGTCCACTTTTGACGAAAGAAAGCCCAATTTCTGCAGAGTGGAAAAAGAAGCTACTCACTTTAGAAGAAGGTGATGTATTTTTAAATAAATTCAGTCCAACAGGGTTTTACTCATCTGCAGTAAAAAATAACTTCATACGTGAGTTGCAGGAACGGAATTCACGTCAAATAAAGTTTTCAGAAAATGCTAGCGAAGAATTTAATAATGAATTTGCAATGGGTAGCAGAGGTAGAAAGATCTACCTTACTGCAAAAGACAAAGAACTGGCAAATACATGGACTAAAGCAGGGTACACAGAAGCAATGAAAACCCCAGATTCAACTGTTATTTTTGTGACGCCAGATAAATTTAAACAAATAAGAGAAGATCAAATCAATTGTATGGGATGTTTGAGCCATTGTTTGTTTAGCAATTGGAAAGATCATGGTGACCATTCAACAGGACGAAAGCCAGATCCGCGTAGTTTTTGCATACAAAAAACACTGCAAAACGTTATACACGATGGTGATATTGAGAACGAACTCATGTTTTCCGGGCACAATGTGTACAAATTTAAGCAAGATCCATTTTATGAGAATGGCTACGTACCGGCAGTAAAAGAACTGGTGGAAAGGATATTGACTGGGTATTGAGTCAGTGACCTTACCCAGAAAAAGTGGAGAGAAAGTGTGGAATGTTTTTTACAAAAAGAATGATGCATCAAATTGTTCTGGAATGCAATAGTTAATAGTGACGTTGTTTGTTATAAAAAATTTCTATGTATTCAAATATTGCAGTTCTAGTTTGTTGAGCAGAGTGTTGTGAAGTATCAATAAGTATTTCTCTTTTCAATGAGCTAAAGAAGCTTTCTGCAACAGAATTGTCGTAACAACAGCCTTTATTACTCATCTATATTCTTTACAGCTAAGAGATATTGATACCCTTGCGCAGTATATTGTGAACCTTGGTCACTGTGCAGCAGTAGATTTTTAACAGGTTTACGCTTGTTAACGTCCATTAATAAAGAGTCCATAACCAATTGTTTATTTATTGAACTGCTCATTAACTACCATGCGTGAATATAGATCGATTATTGTTGCCAAATATAGCCATCCTTCTTTGGTTTTTATATAAGTAATCCCATACTTTATTTGGTTGATCGACAATAAAGTTTTGGTCTAATATATTGGGAGCTACTGTCCGTTTGTTGTTTCTTAATTTTAAATTTTCTTCTCAATATAGCCTGAATACCATTTTTCTGCATAATACTTTGCACTGTTTTTAAGTTGCAACTTTTACCCAAAGCCTTTAATTCAGCATGAATTTTAGGAGCTCCATATCTACATTTAGAAGCTTGATATATTTTTTGAATATCTGCTAATAACTCTTTATTTGCTGATTCTCTACTGCTTATTTTCCTTGTAGTCCACTTATAGTAGCCACTAGCAGAAAATCCTACATAATTCCTGTACTTTATAGCAGTTACTATATAAAAAAATATTTTACTCTTTTTGACTGGCCAGGGCTTTTTTTAAAATGTCTCTTTCTCTTGTTACTTTTGCTTTGTAAATCAAACCTCTCTTTGTCGTAAGGAGCCATGTTACCTCTACCTGGAAATGCATCTGCTGCCGACTTTTTTTCGTTGTGTTTCTTTATCCATTTTCCTAATAAACCACCCTTTATTCCTAAATCTCTTGCTATTTTTGTAATTGTTTGACCTGCCTTTCTTTGTTCATTTGTCAGCTTAACAGCTTCCAATTTGAATTCTGCTGTATATTCTCTTCTATTTGTCATATTTTGAAAAAACGTTTTATTTTACTCCAAAAACGTCTTAACTTTCTCTCTACTTTTTCTGGGTAAGGTCAAATGCTCCATCCCTTCCTGTTAATGGTCTGCCTTCCCTTATTGATGACAGTATATTTGCTTCCAGTTCTTTGTAATCTACCAAACCGGTAGTTCTGTTTACTACTTTCTGACTCATTGTCAAACCTCCATTTTTTTATATCAATTTATTACTTTTTTTTCGGTTTGACACACTTTTTTGAACCATACGCGTCAAGTTAAGAGATTGTGAGCAAATTTAGAGAGGTTAAAGTGGATACTCTAGCCCTTCTACGTTTGTCTTTTAATGAAAATCGCGACCAAGTTATAGTGAGTTTTTAAGAAATGCTTTTAAACTATTAATTTTGGTTAATACTAAAAATAACTCTCTAACCCGCCTTTTTAGCTCAATAAATGCCTTTGTTAAGCTAAGTTCTGTATTCTTTTTCACTTCTGTGCAACCAACTATGCCGTGAAATATAAGAATTGCGCACAATTTAGCATATAGTTCACATAATACTCTGCATGGCTTTCCTTTTAGCTTATCAAGCCTGATATGGCTTTTATACAATTTAAATAATTTGCCACCTTACTCTGTAAATCGTTAATACTTGCTCAGCACTAATTTTATTTTCTGGAACATTAGTTATACCAGTTCAACAATTTTTGATTTCTTTTAGAGGATCCTGCGATCTTGCTAATCTATTAGCTTTCCTTCTTCTGGCCATATTCAGTTAGTTTCTGACATATAATTCTTACTCTAATTTTTGCTTCTTTTCCTAACAATACCTCGTTTTCTAAAAATCTCTAAACATTCTAATAACTCCATTTTTTGATTTGTTTCTACATCATATACGTTGGTATCGACGACTTATGAAATAAGCTCCCATTTCATTGATTTGTTTAAAAGAACTTGGCACAAAATAACCGAGATCAGATATTAGCAAATCATTGCTTGATATATTACTTAAATGTTTCCTATATCCCTGGTCTGATCTTATTCCCTCCGTTAAATTAAGTTGGTCTATTATCTGATTCATGTAATCGAAAACTAATTGTAACTTTATTCCAGACTTAGTATTGCTTTCATAGCCACTGTAGCTAGTACCATAACCTTTATACATCTCTTCCATACTGTTAGGTAGAGTAATATAGCTACTGTCCAATAATTTAACACTATTAAATTGCTGTAAGATTTTGCAATCAACTTGCAAGATATTTTTAAAGAGAATCACAGATTCATTATACATCCTTTTCATAAATTCCACTGCTTCTTCAGTAAATCTAAAATCCAAACCTTGTTTTGTTATATCTATCGAGTCCTCGTTTAGTAATTGACACATTGTTTCTACGCTACAATTATCAACTCCTATATTACCCAAGACCATGGCTTTTACGAATGATGAACCTTTTAGCTTTCTCTTTCTTTTTATAAACCTTGTTGTAATTGAGATTTTCTCTGCTTTTTCATTAAAAAATTCTTTGAGCTTTTTTGATAAGCAAGTTATTTTATTCATTGGTTCTCTCACTAAAAGTATATCTGGGAGAACTTATACCTTATTATTCTATCTCTTTCATACCTTTATTTCCTTAACTTGACGCATATGCTTTTTTGAACATTCCCAACGAAAAAAGAAAAACAAGGTCTAATTTTCTTTTTTATTTGCGATTTATCTATTAATTAACCGTGAAAGGTTACGTGTAATGCTCCTTCACATAATTATCAATAATTGCCTTAAATTCTTCAGAGACATTATCACCTTGTAAAGTTTTGAAATATTTGCCGTCTTTGTAGACTGCTGAAACAGGTTTTTCTCCATATCCAGGCAAGCTGATTCCCAAATTTGCGTGTTTGCTTTCTCCAGGACCGTTTACTATGCATCCCATAACAGCAATGCTCATATGCTCTACACCTGGATTTTTTTTCTTCCATATCGGTATATGAGTTTTTATATAGCCATTCACCTCTTCAGTTAATATACGAAAACGATCGCTACTCGTGCGCCCACAACCAGGACATGAATTAACCTGAGGGTTAAAGTATCGCAAGCCTATAGACTGCAATATTTCCTGACACACCACCACTTCATTAGTACGCGATTCACCAGGACGTTGAGTCAAAGAAGCCCGTATTGTATCTCCAATGCCATTTTGCAATAAATAAATAAGCCCTGCTGCGGTATTTACCACACCTTTATTGCCCATACCAGCCTCAGTTAAACCCAAATGCAGCGCATAATTGGAAGATTTTGCAAGTGCCATATAAACTAAAATTAAATCTTGTACTTTGCTAACTTTACATGAAATGATTATTTTGTTTGAATTTAGACCAATTTCTTCAGCTTTTTTTGCACTATCAAGAGCAGACATTACAAGTGCTTTGCGCAGTATAACGTCAGAAGGCCTTGAATTACTAAGCGAAGAGTTTTCATCCATCAATTTTTGCAAAAGGTATTTATCAAGACTACCCCAATTTACCCCAATTCTAACCGGAAGATCGTGCATTATTGCATACTCTATAACCCTTTCAAACTTCTCATCACGTTTGTTGCCAAAACCTATATTGCCTGGGTTTATCCTAATTTTACCCAGCATTTTGATGTTGTCTGGATAATCTTGAACTAATTTATCTAGCTCATACTGACCACAGCCTACCAATATTTTACCGTCAAAACCTTCTTTATTTATCTCTTCTACTATATAAGGTATTGCTCTTGCTACCTCCTCTGAGTTCAAGGCAATTCGCACCAATTCTGAACCTGTACGCGCTAGTTCTGTTATCTCTTTTGCATAATGTTTTGCGCTACTTTTTATATTATCAGAATCTATATGCACGCCAAGCGCCATAGATTGTACAACTACAGGATTATTTCCACCTATCTTTACTTTTCCAACTTCTACAACATGAGTCTTGTGCCTGGAAATCGGCAATAATTCATATGCATCATCATTCAATATCAGGTCTTTATCTAGCATATTATTAATGGCCAATATTGTGATACTATTTTACTGTGTCAGCTACACTGCCAAATGAACTCGAACCATTCAAACTATAAGCATCTACGTTATCCAAATTAGCAATAGAATCATGTGAGCATGTTTTTCTTGATGGAGTTTTTTTTATAGTGATATTCATAGGAGAAACTTTTTTTTCTCGTGTTGAAGTAACTTTCTTCTCTTCTTGTTGTTCACTTTCATGCTGCTTATTTTCATACTGGAAAACTGGCTCTTGATCTATAAATACAGCACCCCTTAAACGCGCGATATTAATACCATGCTGATTTATCATAGCGCTCTCTTCATCGTCGACTATGCACGCTTCCATGTCATTTGGCTCATTATCAAGACTAGCAATTTTTTTCTCTTTTAATTTTTTGATTAGATCTTCTTTATTTATAGCTCGATCTTGTGACTTTTTTTTCTTGAGCAATTCCCTACGCTTTTCATATAGCTTATATGACTCAGCAAAATCCTCATCTGTATGAAAGCTTGCACCACCAGGGTTACCAGGAGGTATGTATCTCTTACTGAGCTTAGATTTAGCTTCAGCACTATGCACAGTAAAAAAGCTAGAAACCAAAAACATTAATATAAACAAGACTTTAGAAAAAATCCTAAGCATATGGTGCTATAGTAAATATCGTGTTTTAAAAGATAGCAATTAACAAACTTTAAGTAAACCAGAATCTTTACTAACTTTACAATACAAATATTTTTCTAAAAAGTGATATGTTTACTATCAAAAAATCTACATAGGCTAAGAGAAGAGGAAGGTGTTACAAGTTGCGTAACACCTTTTCAAGAAAAGTGTTATACAACTTAGTTTGGAGTGTATAAGCTATTCTGTTGCACTTGAGTATCAACTTTATCATTAAGTTTTGTGTCTGGCGTATCTTTAGACAAGTTCTTTTCTTTCTCCCTTTCACACTTAACTCCCTGATAGATACAGAATGCAACAAAACTAGTTATCGCTATTACGGCAACAGCAGTGGCTATGGTACAAATTAGTAGTGTTTTTTCTTGATCTGCTACTGCCTCTGCAAGTGTTTCCACTTTTTCTTGTAGACCGTTTAAGTGCTCTTGCATAGCTTGAAACTGCTCAGTACCAATCTTGTCTTCTAATGCACTAAATACCTCTTCAAACTGTTTAGCATCTATCTTTTGAGCTTCTTGCCATTCTTTTAATGCACCAAAAACTTTTTCAAACTGCTCAGCATCGATTTTTTGACTTTTTTGCAATGCTGTTATATCTAACCTATCATTGCCAGACAAACTATACCAAGCATTACTAAAAACATTTGACATTTTAACCCCCTAGTTAATTAATATATTATAATTTTACATTCCCAATGTTTAAATTATTATTAAATTAACTGTCATTATGTATTGACCTTTTAATAATTTTGTTTGACTTGCTTTTTAAAAGTGCGAAAACTTAAATTAAGGTACTTACGAAATACATGAAGAAAAATGCTTATTGTATTTTTGTAACCATTAACACTTAATTCTACAATTCTTTGATCTCACTCATGGAGAGGCCAGTAAACTTAACAATAGTGTTGACATCAACATTATTAGCTAGCATTGCTTTTACGACTTCAATTTTTCCTTTCCGTACACCTTTCTCTTCAGCAAGATCAAGTCTGTATTCAAGGATAGCTTCTTCTTTCTGTAGATCCATCACTCTTTCTTCATAAGCTAGGAGATCTTTTTCACTCCAGTGAAACTTGTCTAATTCATCGTATGCTAGCTTTATTATTGGTGATTCCTCTGCAATTTTCTTTAGATCTTCATCTGTCGTTTCTTCTGCATGCTTAAAAAAGAAGCACCACCTTTCTATTGTGCTTTCTAGTTCCTCCACTCTGCTTTTTGAAAATTTAGGTAATTCTATAAAGACAAATTGAAAATCTTTTAAGTAATGGCCGTTGGTTTTTATATCACGTATATTTTGAGTAGAAATATACTCAACCTCTTCAGGGAATAGCATACCATTGGAAATAGCAATGAAGAAAACCTTCTTTAAATTAATGTAATTTTTATCAGCCTGCCTTGAGTAAGCCTTAGCAGCATAGAGTTGTGCGCGCTTTTCAAAGCCCTTGTCGCGAGCGAGCTGCATCTCAATTATATATCTTGACCCACTAGAATCCCTGCAAAGAACATCAACTATACTTTGTCTATCAGAGGCAATTTCAGGGTCCATAATGGTGCTTAAGAATTCTACTTCTTGTATAGTATTGACTTCAGTACATCCTAAAATATCATTTAAAAAATGGATAAGAATATTCTTATTTTTTTCAGTACCAAAGATTTTCTTAAATGTTAAATCTAACTTTGGATCGAGAAATTTAGAAAGAGCCATGGCAAGAATGCTTGAAAATATTAATAATTATACACTATTATTAACAATTATTCAATTATATTTTTAAGGAAGACAACTTTTAACTTTGTAAAAGATAGCCAAGAAAGTTGCATTTGCAGCAAATTTTAAGATACCCATCTATGGCCTAACTTAACGCGCATGAACGTTCTCAGAAGCCCTGTTATTCTACTAATATCTCTCTCTTTCCTGAATAATTTGGAGCACTGACAACACCTTCTTTTTCCATTCTTTCAACGATGTTTGCAGCTCTGTTATAGCCTATTCTAAGTTGTCGCTGAATGTAACTGGTTGAAACTTTTTGATCTCTTTGAATGATGGCCACTGCTTGATTGTAGAGGTCGTTTTCTTCATCCTCTGTTTCACCTTCTGATTCCACAGAAGAATTTTCATCTTCTTTGGTAATTTCCTCCATATAATTTGGCTCACCTTGCATTTTCAGATGATCAACTATATCTTGTACCTCATCATCGCTCACAAATGGGCCGTGAATTCGAATAATCTTACCACCAGAGGCCATATAAAGCATATCACCCATACCAAGCAATTGTTCAGCCCCTTGTTCGCCAAGTATTGTGCGACTATCTATCTTAGAAGTAACAGCAAAACTGATTCTCGTTGGAAAGTTCGCCTTTATCACACCTGTGATCACATCCACAGATGGGCGTTGTGTTGCCATTATGATGTGTATTCCTGCAGCACGAGCCATCTGAGCTAAGCGTTGAATAGAGCACTCTATTTCTTTGCCGGCAACAAGCATCAAATCTGCCATTTCATCTACAATCACTACAATATATGGGAATGTTTCCATTTTAATCGGCAGCTTTTCAAACAAAGGTTTGCCTGTTGTTGAGTTAAAGCCAATCTGCACAACGCGCTCCAATTCTATTCCACTATTCATCGCTTCTGTGATTCTTTGGTTATAGTTTATTACATTGCGCACATTTAAATAGGACATCATGCGATAGCGGTTTTCCATCTCTTTTACTATCCACTTAAGAGCGACTACAGCCTTTTTTGGCTCTGTTACCACTGGCGTTATTAGATGCGGTATTGCATCATATATTGAAAGCTCAAGCATTTTTGGGTCGATCATTATCATCTTACATTCATCAGGACTTAATCGATAAACGAGTGAAAGAATCATAGTGTTAATCGCAACTGATTTACCAGACCCTGTGGTTCCAGCAACGAGCAAGTGGGGCATTTTAGTTAGATCTGCAATAACTGGTTTTCCACTTATTTCTTTGCCAAGCGCAATTGGGAGATTTAAGTTTGCATTTTGGTATTCTGGGGATTCAAGCAAATCACGCAGCATTACAATTTCCCGTTCCTTGTTCGGCAACTCTATTCCCATAGCATTTTGCCCACGAATTATTGAAATACGTGCAGAGAGTGCACTCATCGAACGTGCAATGTCATCTGCAAGGCCAATTACTCTTGCAGATTTCGTGCCAGCTTGTGGTTCAAGTTTGTACAAAGTCACAACCGGCCCATAGCATACACTGATAATTTTTCCTTGCACGCCAAAATCACTCAGGACTTGTTCCAGCAGAGATAAATTTTTATTGCTCTCTATTTCATTCAGCTGCTTTCTCTGCAAAGACTCCTCTGCTTTAGAAAGTAAATGGATACTTGGAAACTTAAACTCACTTAAAACCTCCTCGGTAGCTTTTTTCTGTCTTTCTTTTGGTTGTTGTTTAGTAGTGATTTTAGTTCTATGTTTTTCTTCTACTACTAATGGTGCAATTGAATACTCAGTAGTTTTATGTGATCTGAAGAATGGAACATTTACAAATAAGCAAGCTATTTTTTTACATAAGAAGAATAGAGAGTAAATTGTTCTCTTCCAACCAACAGATCCTACAAGACCTATTGATGTTACTATCACAAATATATAAAACGGGCAGTTATTAATTAGTGCATTCCCTATTATTCCACTGTGTCTGTACCTTGCAGTGATGCCTAGCGAAAGTTGTGGTAGTATAGCACATATCCCTAAATTGATTAATATTAAATAGAGAATTTTTAGCAGCCTTTTTGATGGCCTGAAGATCAACAAGTAAACTATGGTTGTAGCTATTGTAACACTAGTTAATCCAAGAAATTGAACCAATATATCAGCTAAATATGAACTTACTATTCCACCTAAATTTGTCACTTCCTCATTTGTAGCTGTGTTTAAGGAAGGATCTTTATAGTTATAGCTAAAAACTGATATATATATATATATTAAAAGGGATAGATATATTGCTGATTTTAGATATTTTTTTAACATCTACCTAAAGTAGTAAGCTACTGTATATTTTACAAAGTGAATTGTTATTAGCAATATCATTATAGATAAATCTAATCCGTTGAACGGTGGTATATATCTTCTAATAATCTTTAGTGGTGGATATGTCAATTGGTTCAAGATGTGCATTATGCTACTGACAGTTTCATTATATATGTTCACCATATTAAGTTTAACCAGCCAGTTTAGGACAACCCAACATATTAGAATGAAGCTATAAAGATCAAGTAACGTATTGAGTAGATATATGATTGGATGCATACATATCTATTACACGAAAGTTATATAAAAGACAAGTATTTAGCCTTTTCAAACTCAAAATGTTGTTTTTGCTGAACCAAAAAAAACTTCATTTTTTGAGCTGCGCAAAGCCACCTAAAGTAGAGAATGGACAAGGAAGGAGGGGTGTATAATATATATTAATGTTGATATTTATTTCTTATAAATATCATCTCTATGTCCTATCTCTGTGATAGTTACTATATGATCTAATTGATTTACTCTGTAAATTACACGATAGCCACCAACTCTTAGCCTTCTACATCCTTTTAAGTTATGATGTAGTGGTTCACCAAAATTTATTGGGTCAACTGTAAGACGTTCTTTTATAGCCTTTTGAACTCTTAGCCTTATTGTCTTTGGAAGGTTTGGTAAATCTTTTTCAACAACACTCTTTAGAGACTTAACCTTGTAACGCTCTAATCCCACTTAATATCTTCAAAATCAACTGTTTCTGCACCTTCAACATCACGCTCATCAGAAATTTTAGATACTAAAAAATCCTCCATTTCAAGCTCAACTGCTTCTCTAAATAGTTTTCCTGCTAATTCTTGAACGGGCTGTTTAGTAAATTCAGATAATTCAGCAAGATGCTTTAAAGTTTCTTCGCTAAGAGCTATGTTAATGCCTGAATTTGCCATATGTTTTACCGAACTCTACTACTGTAACAAGTATACAACATTTTTTTTAATTTTTCAATAAAGAAAGTTGATGATACGTAAGAAAAATTTTGCCACCTGCGTTAATAAATAATTAAAAATTTAGCATATTTATCTACCCTCTATTCTATTACTTAAGTTAGACCACTTTTTTCTATTAATATTTTTTGTTTATAAAGATGAGCAGTTACTCATCACGCAGTTGATCTATGGATATAATACTACCGTTTGATAGTTTTTCAGTACATTTTTCACTTTTGTATTCTTTATCAGAGTCGATACTGATTTTGTCAAATATTAAAACATCTCCTGAAATTTTATCACGAAACTCACTAATAGCAAAAAACGGTATAGTAATTCGCTCTTGTTTTCCTTGAAAACTCAAACTGACGCTAAATTTATCCTCAGAAACTTTTAAATCATAGAATTGATGCTGTAATATAATAAGCATTTGAGTAGGGTATGACTTTTTCAAACGATCTGGCATGGTCACACCATTAAAATATGTGAAAAATAATATTTCTAAGTGAGGGATAAAACCATTACCTGATATAACATCTAAAGTTTTTTTGATAACTTGAAACTTAGCAGAATTAAGCAGTTTTTTGTAATCTGTTTGCTCCATATAACTTTCACATACGTAAATTTTGGGGGAACTTCTGTTACCCGGCGTTCCCTAAACCGTGCTTTAGTAATAAACCGGTTGTGCTAAATTAAGCAGCAACACGATATTCTTCAGCAGCAAAATTATCGTTTGCATTTAAATTATGAACTCTTAGCGGTGGTGTCTAACCGAGCAAAGCTACCATCTTTACTATGCATGTCGATCCTTAATCGCCCCCGTATAATTAAAAAACATGGTGGAGGCGCCGAGTACTGCCCTCGGGTCCAATACACCTATTACAAGGTAATTTTATTGCTATAGTACACAAAATGTACATAGCTATTATATAGCAACATTAAATAAATGTCAAGATATTATGACCTTAAGTTGATTTATTGCTAAAACAAAATTAATATTTCCAGTAAAAAATTCTGTGCTCTTAACCTGACACATATGGCTTTTTGAATACTCCCAATGAAAATATTTATAAATAAATATTTACTCTTCTTTTTTATTGTTTTTAGGTTTTTCTTGATCAACCATTTCTCCACCGATCTCTTTTATTTTTAGTATCAACGACTCTGGTACATACATGTCAATTACTTCTTCTGCTGTCACAAATAAAGCCTGATAAGAGTGTGAATTTATTATCCAATTAGGCAATATGTCTTCTGCTTCTATTTTATACTCTCCCTCTTTTTTGTCATATACTGTGTAGCAATATAAGTGCACAGCAAAAAATAATACATAAGAGAGCAATATTCCTTTAAGCACTCCGAGAAAGATTCCAGTAACTCTATCGATAAACCCCAACCTTATGGGTAATAATATGTACATTAGCCAGTTATTTATTATCATGAATATAAGATTAAGTATAATAAATACAGAGATTGTAGAAAGTATGTTTAGTGTAACTTTAGAATCAAAATATTTACTATAATTTGGAGTGAAAAAATCATAGTGATTAGCTGTCAGAAAGACCGATAAAAATAGAAACATTAGTGCGCATAGCTCTTTTATAAAGCCTCTAGTTACCGAGATTATTACGCATAGAACAACAATAAAGATAATTAGGCTATCGAAAAGCATGTTTTATATCTATATGGTTTTCAAGATATAATAGTTGTAAATAACAAGGTTGTAAAATTAATTGTATTTATGCTGCATCAATTGATCTAAATACCTAGCGATCATGTCAATTTCTAAATTCAAATAATCATTTACTTTGTTGTACTGAAAAGTTGTATTTTCCCATGTATAGGGAGTGATATTTACTGTAAATTCCTGATTAACAACTGAATTCACTGTGAGGGAAACCCCATCTAGTGTAACGGAGCTTTTTTTTGCAACAAATTTAATTAATTCTTGTGGGCACGATAGTTTGATTTCATGAGAATCTAAATTTTGATTAATTGTTAAAAATTTTACTATCCCATCAACATGACCCTGAACCAGGTGGCCATCGATCTTATCGCTTAATCTCATTGCTTGTTCGAGATTTATTTTTTTTCCTATTCTCCACGTATTTAAGTTAGCAACCTTCATAGTTTCTTGAGATGCTTGGACTGTAAATGTATCGCTCATTATATCAACAACAGTTAAACACACACCAGAGCAAGCTATTGAATCTCCTTTATTTATAGAGGATAAATTTTGTGTCTTGATATGGAAAATTTGATCAGAGTTGGAGTGAGTGGTAGTATCAGTTATAGTCCCGATATCCGTGATAATTCCTTTAAACATATGGTGAAAATAAATAATTTTACCATGAAAAATTTTTTACAACAACTTATTTCTATTTTGTTATAGTTAAAGTAATTCTGGTTTACCGACAATTTAAAAAACGACAAATTCGTCATCCCGCTACGTGTTAGCGGGATCTAGAGATACCGTGACGGTATGACGTAGGAAAACTGAGCCTGCACTAGCTATAGGCGCGAGAAAGGGGATCGTTTTCACTTACTTGCTTAATAGATTCTATAGAATATTCAGAATATATAAAGCGAGCTAAATTCAAAATACACAGCGCGATTAATATTGGCAACCCTATGTTCAATGCTAACCCAATACTTTCCCTTTTTTCTGGTGGCACTAATCCTTTTAACATTGACACTTTTCCTAATGGAAAATGCCATAAGCAAAGTGTTGATGCAGATGCTACTATTATAAATAGACAAAAATAAGCCTTTTTTGAGGAAAATACAGTTTTTAACGGTGATTTGAGTGTAATGTTAGTAGGTGGTAGAGTTTTAGCTTCATTTGTTGCTGGTGAAAGATCTTTAATTGGTAAAGGGTTTGTAGATTTATGAGGAGTATTTTCATGTTGTGGAGAAGGTTGTTGTATATAAACACCTGAAACTAATTTAAGCAATTGCTCTTTTTTTCTATATACTTGTTTTTGTAAATATTCTTTACCTAAAAGTGAGTTACTAAGAGGTTGTGGCCTTTCGAGTATCTGTAATACTTCTGATATTTCGCCTGGCTCTAATATAGCATGTAATTGTTTATCTTGAAAGTAAACAATATTGAATACTGAGCTGAAAATATTGCAAAATGTTTCTGGATCTTGATTTTTGTATCCACTCATCACTTCAATAAATATTTTATCGAGCTTTTTCCCCCTGTGCTCAATTTGGTTATCTATCACAGCTACTCTAGCATCATTTCGTGCTTGTTTTATGGTAGATTGTTTTTCTTCTTCTGGTAGTTCTTGAGATTGCTTTTTCGATTTTTTTCTATTAGCTTTAAAATACTCTGTGTGCGAAGTAGTTTGACCTACATTCTGTTCTGCTTCTTGAGGTATTGGATTTTCTATACTACCCCCTGTCATCCGAGTAGCTTGACTACTTGGATCCATGTTTCTTTTTTCCTGGTCAAACGCTGGAATAACACCAAATGGTATATTGTTGCTCTGTATAGAAAATTTTGGCAATTGTTGGGAAAAGAATTGTGACGTATTAAAAAAATTGGGTAGACAGAAAAAAGATCTAAACCAGAAAACGTTTTCATGCATTGCAGCAACTACTATCGAAACACGTGTAACTTGTTTTCCATTATTTGTTACATCGAAGCCAAATGAGCCTGTAACTGGTACGATTTGTTTATTTTGTGCATTTTTTTGGTTAGTTTCACTCTGTTCTTTTTTGTCTTCATTTTCAGTTTTTTCTGCATGTTGTAGCTTTTCATTTAGAAATAACTCGATTTGGTACAAGTTGTCCAGGTTAATGTTTTCAACGTCTGTTTGTAGCGTTATCGTTGTGCCCTGCAGAAGGATTTGAGGCGGAGCACTATTTACGAATTCTTCTACAGTTTTATAACTGTTAGTTTTACAGTAGTTATTATATAGTTCACTGCTTTCTTTGGGCACTTTTATGTTGGCTGTAAATTTTTTTTCCCGGGAAAGGCAGATTTTGAAAAAATCAATTAAAGGGTTTATTCGAAATAATCTTATATTAAAGGTGTCTTTATCTGTTGCTGTTAGCTCAAATGAAAATTTTTGTATATTGCTTTCAATACTTCTCGAGCGAATAGCACTGATCTTAATTGTTTCGCTAGAAAATGCTTTACTTATGTTTCTGGATTTTTCCTTAAAGAGCTTAGGTAAATCCTCTATTTTATACTTATTCTTAGTTTCAGTGTTACTGTTGTGCATAGTTGATACAGCAAATTCATCAACGCAAAGGTAAATAAAAAAGATTAATTAGTCAATAAATTAATAATCAGAATAGGGCAATTTTTCGGATTGTTGATGATATTTAAAATTTCACTATAATGAAAGTTTAAGCCAGCGTTTTTAAGATGAATAAAGAGTTATTAGATGACATACTTTCACTTGAAGATAAAGCAGTTTCCGAAATTGAGAATGCTTCTTCTTTGCAAGATTTAGAAAAAGTTAGGCTATTGTATTTGGGAAAAAAGGGTGTAGTTAGAGCGTATTTTGATAACTTAAAAAAGATAGAAAATGCAGAGAAAAAGCGTGATTTAGGTGCAGTGATTAACGCTTTACGTGATAAGATAGATCATCTTATCATTAATAGGGAAAATGTGCTAAAAACAGAAGAAGTTAACTTTAAATTGCAGAACGAGGCGGTTGATATCACGTTGCCCGTTAGACCAGAAAAAATGGGCAAGGTCCATCCACTCAGTAAGGTTATAAATGAAGTAAAGCTTATTTTTGCACATATGGGTTTTAAAGCAGTTGATGGCCCTGATATTGAAGATGAATTTCATGTATTTGATGCACTGAATACTCCAAGTCATCATCCTGCGCGAGAGGAGCAAGATACCTTCTACTTAAAGAACAAAATAGATGATAAAAGAATGGTACTGCGCACTCACACCTCATCTGTACAGATTAGAACCATGGAAAAAACAAAAAAGTTCCCAATTAAAATAGTAGCTGCAGGTAGAGTATACAGAAACGACTTTGATGCAACTCACACCCCTATGTTCCATCAAATAGAGGGGTTATATGTCGATGAGAATGTCAATATGGGCCAGTTAAAATTTACTATTCATCACTTCCTTAATAAGTTCTTTGGCGATAAAGGGCTGAAGATACGTTTTCGTAATAGTTTTTTCCCTTTTACCGAGCCTTCTGCGGAAGTGGACATAAGTTATAAAGGTAGTAAATGGATAGAAGTACTGGGATGCGGTATGACGCATCCAAATGTATTTCAAAATGTTGGAATAGACCATACTAAATACAACGGTTTTGCGTTTGGCATTGGTATAGAAAGGCTTGCAATGCTAAAATATCAAATTAGCGACTTGAGGAGCTTTTATGACAACAAAATCAGCTGGCTTGATCATTACGGTTTTCATTTTTCATCTTTAAGATAAGTGATAAGTAAAACTCATACGTTCGTTATACTTGCTGCAGGGCATGGCAGGCGGATGAATTCAGATTTGCCTAAGGTCCTACACAAAATAGGCAGTTTTTCCATGCTCCAGCATGTCATTTACAATGCAAAACAGTTAAATCCTGAAAATATTGCTGTTGTAGTTGATCAGCCTTTAATTGAAAGACTAAAGTGTTTTAAGGATATACAGTTAATTACACAAGAATTAACACTTGGCACGGGAGATGCGGTCAAAACTGCGATGAGAAACCTAAGAGAATTGCCAGATTCAAGCATAGTTGTTGTGCAGTATGGGGATACTCCGCTCATAAAAAGCAGCACAATAACTAAAATGATTAGTTATTTAGAAGGCAAGGCTCTAGTTTGCCTAGGTTTTAGGACAAGCAATAAAGAATACGGTAGGTTAATTATTGAGAATGGTTCCTTAAGAGAAATCGTAGAAGCAAAGAGTGATAAAAATAATCATGAAGAATTTCTTGCCAATGCTGGAATAATGGTGGCATGTGCAAAGAATTTACGTGAATTGGTGGAGAAAATAGAGTGCAATAGCTCAACTCATGAATATTACTTGACCGATATAGTTTCCATTGCAGTGAAGAGTAATTTAAATGTCGGTTACGTTATTACCGGTGGAGAAGAAGCAACGGGAATAAATAACAGAAATGACCTTATAAAAGCTGAATTTTACTTTCAAGAAAATAAAAGAAAAGTTTTTACCGACTCCGGAGTAACGCTTGTTGCACCAGAGACTGTTTTCTTTTCTCTTGATACGCAAATTGCCAGAGATTCAGTTATTTACCCATATGTTTTTTTCGGTACTGGAGTGAAAATAGAGTCTGGTGCGAAAATACTGCCATTTTCGCATTTAGAAAATTGCTTAATTAAAAGTAATGCTGAGGTCGGTCCATTTACCAGAATACGCGGAAACACAACAATTGGTAATAAGGCAAAAATAGGAAATTTTGTGGAAGTGAAAACAAGTGAAGTTGGTCAAAACACTAGAATAAAACACTTAAGTTATATAGGAAATGCTAAAGTAGGGCAGGAGAGTAATATAGGAGCAGGCACTATTGTTTGTAATTATGATGGGAAAAATAAACATGAAACGAATATAGGGAGCAATTGCTTTGTTGGCGCCAATAGCTCACTAATTGCGCCGCTTAATATTCATGATGAATCTGTAATTGCAGCAGGTAGTGTTATAGTTGAGGATGTACCAAAAAAAAGCCTTGCAATAGCAAGAGAAAAGCAAGTAACTAAGAGAATAAAGTAGTCTAATTTAATTATGTTGTTGTGTCATTTTTAATATTAAACTTCTTGCATAACCATATAACAAACTTTTATTGGGAATAGAAACGAAAAAACTTCCTTGACACCCTTCGCCAGCCCCCTTATCATAACAGTGAAGCTATTGTATTTGCTTTCGCCAATCTGCAGATTAAAAGGTAAGGATTACTTAATGTATCGGCGTCTTATGTTCAATTTTTTGCAGTATATAGATACTGTATGTCTTTACAAAACTTCATCTACATCTAGATTTTTATCTAAATAAGCTGAACGCGCTTATAAAGCGTTACAAGACATCAAAAAATGCCAATACTCGACAGAGATAGTAAAAGACTAGCTAACTCGGGGATTCTTTGTCTTTTTTTCTGCTTAGTAAATTTCTTAAACATTTGCAGCGTAAGTTAGTTGCAATTAAAAGCGGCTGAATCTCGCTTGTCAAGCGTTTAAAACATAAAAAACGCCAATATTTTAAAGCAGATAATAACCCCAGGGCTTCTTTTGCCTTTTTTTTCATTTAGTAAATTTCTTAATATTTATGGCTAAACGACAACCGTCATCCCGCTACTTGTTAGCGGGATCTATGCTTTGAGATACCGCGAATGAATCGCGGTATGACGGTTCGCGGTAGGATGACGTAGGACTGCTGTCATCCCAGTGCCCAAACACTGGGATCCAGTTTTCTTTACAAATTCACCAAAAGTGTTTCATTCTATAACATAAAACCCATACTCACCAAATCTAATGCATTACTTGCAATTAAGTTTCCTGGATCCCAGTGTCTGGGCACTGGGATGACAAAGGAGGACGTTATTCCAGTGCCAAGCACTGACCATTTCTGGTCTCTTAAATTGCAACTAATCTAAGTATTAAAAAATTTACCAAGCGAAAAAAAAGGCAAAAAAAGCCCGATGGTTGGCTAGTTACTTACATTATACTTTCAAGTATGGCGTTTTTTTATTCTAAACGCTTAATAACCGTGACTCAGCCGCTTTTAAGCCGCAACTAATCTAAATTATAAACGTTAAGAAATTTACTAAGCAGAAAAAAAGGCAAAGAAACCCTAGGGTAGCTAATTATTCACTATCCATTTTTAAGTTGGCGTTTTTTGATGTTTTAAATAGCGTATTTCAGCTTGTGTAGCTAGAAATTTGATAAAGACATGAGGTGCACATAGTGCAAAAAATTAAGCATGATTTACGCCAAATACATTAAGTTTTTTTGTCATTAATCCACTGCAGAGATTGCGAAGATAAATAAATAGCTTCAGTTTCATGATAAGGGGGCTGGCGAAGGGTGTCAAGGAAGTTTTTCGTTTCATCCAATGCGCTGCCAAAAGTTTGTTATGCAAGAGATCCCATAAATTGGGTGTCATAATAACTACACCCACATTAATTTTGGTGTACGTGACCTTGAAAGATCGTGATTCAATACTTAAATTATTAGGGTAGTAGGCAAATAATGGAGCTCAAAATGCATAATGTACAAGAAACTGAAAATTTAAAATTTGACGCTGAGGTAGGGAAAGTACTGAATATAGTGATTCATTCACTTTACACCAATAAAGACATTTTTCTGCGTGAATTAATATCAAATGCATCAGATGCATGTGATAAGTTGCGCTATGAATCTCAACTAAACCCTAATTTGCTAGATTTGAGTGACGAATTAAAAATCACTATCAGCTCCAATAAAGATAAGAACGAGCTATATATCACTGATAATGGCATTGGAATGAATAGACAGGATTTAATAGACAATCTTGGTACAATTGCAAGCTCTGGTACGCAAAAGTTCTTGGATGCGATTAAGAATAGCAAGGATTCAAGCCAAACTGTGGAGCTGATTGGGAAGTTTGGTGTTGGTTTTTACTCAAGCTTTATGGTTGCATCAGAAGTAATAGTAGAATCGAGAAAAGCTGGAGAAGAGGAGTCTTGGATCTGGCAATCCAAAGGAGATGGGGAATATTCAATCAGCAAGTCAGATAATCAAGTCCCTCGCGGAACCAAAATTACGCTCATTATGCATCCTGAAGAAAACGAGTTTTTAGATAAATTTCGTGTTGAAAATATTGTCACTACTTACTCTGATCACATAAATTTTCCTGTTGAATTTATAGACGAAGAAGGAAAAAGTGAAAAGTTAAACAGTAAGGCTGCAATTTGGACTAAGCCAAAAAATGACGTTACTCAAGAGGAGCACAACGATTTTTTCCGCAGTGTTGCCCACGTTGGCGGGGAGCCCTGGATGATATTGCATAATAAAAATGAAGGTGCAATAGAATATACAAATTTGCTTTATGTTCCTTCTATAAAACCTTTTGATTTATTCCATCCAGATAGACGTTGCTCTGTTAAGTTATATGTAAATAAAGTATTTATCACTGAAGATAATGTACAGATCATACCGCAGTATTTACGTTTCTTGAAAGGTATTGTTGATTCACCGGACTTACCTCTTAATATCAGCAGAGAAACGTTGCAGAATAATCGTGTTGTTGAGCAAATCAGGAAATCCCTCACTAAACGCGCGATATCAGAGCTCGGTAAAAAGGCAAAAGAGAATTTAGAGGAGTACACAAAATTCTGGACCAATTTTGGTGCAGTTTTAAAGGAAGGTCTTTGCGAAGCTATGCCAACTGATGAGAGAGAAGCGCTGCTCTCAATTTGCAGATTTAATAGCACCGGTGATGAGAAGTTGATCAGCATTGATGATTATATAAGCAGAATGAAGCCTGAGCAGGAACATATCTATTATCTCACCGGAAATAGCCTCGATTCAGTGAAAAACAGTCCGCAACTTGAGGGATTCGTCAGTAAAGGACTAGAAGTGCTCCTATTTGTTGATCCAGTTGATGACTTTTGGACTAGTGTAATTCATGAATACAAAGATCAGAAAATCAAGTCTGTAACCCGTGCAGATGTTGATTTGGAAAAATTCTCTTCAGAAGAAGATAAGACAGATGAAGAAAATAAATCAAATGGAGAAAAAACTGAGGAAACTATACTGCAATATTTTACCACAGTGCTTGGAGATTCAGTAAAAAGCGTAAAAATTTCCAAAAAATTGACTGATAGTCCCGTATGCCTAGCGGTTGATGAAGGTGCTATGGATCTTCGCATGGAGCGTTTTTTGCGTGAACAAAAGCAGCTAAATTACCGCACGCCAAAGGTGCTTGAAATTAACACTAAGCATCCTGTAATAAAGAGTATAATGAAATCTTATGCTGAAAGTGGTGAAAACCCAACATTGGAGGACGTGGTTCACTTATTGTTTTACCAAGCTTGCATCGTGGAAGGCGAAGAGATGGATGACGCGAGCAGCTTTGCTAAGAGACTGAATAATTTGCTTGGCAAGATTTCTGTTTAATGCTATACTTAGCTTAGCTGCTAGTTAGGAGGTAAAACATGTTTGGTTCCAATTTTAGAGACTTTGTATCACAAGATACAACTTCACAGGGCCAATCAAATTCTGAAAGATTAATCAAAAGTTGGCATGGTTTTGAAAAACCAGATTCTGAAGATTCAGGTATTGAAGAAGAGTTTGAAGTTTTAGATAGCGAAAGTCAAGAGATACCAGCTACTCCATGTAGTACATCCCCTGAAGATCTAAGTTTAGAGAATGCAATACTTGCAAACTTTCCTGATGGTTGTGATAGGTCGTTTACTGTAGAGTTAAAAGATGAAGATTCATATGGTATCATTCCTAAAAACTTAACTTTTGCTGAGATTATAAATATCTTAAATCAAGCTATACAAGAAGATAATTGTGAAGAATTAGACAAGGTTGTACAAAATATTGAAGATTATGAAGGCAGGTCTATTACGCTGGATAATGAAAATCTCAAAGATTTCTGTTCAAATCAACTTAATTTGGAGTTACAAAACAGAAGCAACCATCAACATATATATTCAAATGTACTATCACAATATAAATTTGATCAAGAGGGTTTCAAGTATGATTATTCAGTAAAAGAATTGGTACTATTGGCAATTGCAGCTAATGACAAGCTAGTAGAGCAATATCAGGATTTTCTTTTTGCTGAAGAAAACTTAAGTCTTTTACCTCTCCTTGTTGGTAATCAAAAATATATTGAAGCTTTTATAGAAAAATTCCATGGTAACGATGGAGTTTACGGAAGATTAAAAGGTCAAGCTATACAACTTGTCGAACCTAATAAGATTGACTTCTTCTCAGCTACAGCATTAAGAAAAGAGCAAGAATTATTAAATGCAGTTTTTGTCGAATACGTTTTAAGAGATTTTGGACAGGTGTTAAAAACAAGTAAACCTGATCCTTTGTATGGTGTGCTTGAAACAGCGTCTCTGATCAAAAATGAAGAATTCATCACGATAGTGCTGGATGCATTTGAAAGATATATTAATGGGCTAACTAAAAAAGCCTCAACAGAAGAGTTATTAAAAAAGAGCTTTGCTACCTTGTTAGAAACTGCGATAAGTCAAGAACACATATCTGTCATTGAATACTTGTGCAAACGATACACTAATAGTGCAGATCATGCCATTTACGATGTATATAAACAAGCATTTACAGATGATAAAGTTATTACAATACTAAGGCAACAAATCCTGAAAAACATAGGAGCTCGTGGCAGAAAAGAAATTTATGATTTAATTCTGAAAACTGCATTGGATGCTGGTAATATTGCATTTATCGAGCACTTGTGTGAAAAATGTGCTAAATGCAGCAATGATGTTATCGGCTATCTCAATCAAAAATTTAAAAATAACGAATTTGATAACATACACGAATCAATCCTCATTGCATTGTCTAATGTTGAATACACAAACACAGACGTTATAGTCGAGGTGCTTTTTTACACTAAAGAAATCCATCAAAACGTATCACATAATGAGCAAGTGATTAGGCCGGTCATACAGAATATACTGAAAAATGCAACACACTACTCAATAGGCCAAGAAGATTACTCCTTAGTCAAGGAAGTATGTTACTTATGCACAGAAATTGATGCAATTAACATAATTTTTCGAGAGGAGTGTAAGATTTTTAAATCTAGCATAGAAAAGCGCATAGAAGATCTGGAAAAGGAAAACAAATTATTGCAATCTGAAGCTTTACGTGAATATAACAGCCGTCTTCCAGGTATTGTAAATGGATTAGTTCAGACTGCTTGCATAGTGTATGATGAATACACTAAAGATCCAAAAGACAATAAACGTCAAAAGAATATTGATCTAATATTCAGTTTAATGCAAATTAGAAATATTCTGCAATTTTCTATTGATGTGCAAAAATATTCCTGTCATGAACGTCAAGATTTGTGGGATGAAATGTGCCAAACTCCTGGAACTTTTATAATACGAAAAAGAAGTAATAACGTTGCAGATGAATTAGAAATTCCAGTTATAACAAGTGACATTCTATCAGAAAATCCAGGACTTGAAAGTACTGGCAGTCAACAACCACAAGAAAATGTGGACAGACGAGAAAATATTATGAACAATGAAGAGGCTTCAATAGAAGAAGCTATAGATAATGATTATAGGGGGGGTAAAATGTCTAGAAATAAAAACAGCACAGAGCAGAAATTGTTGAATGCTATCTACATTCCTAAGACGATGGAGAGTTACTTAAAAAGGAATAATATAAAAGATGAACCTATTTTGAAGAGTATCATAGACAAAGTAAATGCTGAAATTCAAAAGAAGAAGGAGGAGGAGAAGAACATTATCAATCCAGGTCCTACTAAGAAGCAAAGATGCATTGATCAGAGAAACACACTCTTAAAAACTAGAGATTTTCTTGAAAAAAAGATCAAAAGCATTGGAACTGATGCTAAGGCTGCTGTATCATCAGTAACTGATGTTAGCGCTACTACAAGTAGTCACGAAGCTCCTGTTAATATTGATGATGAGAAAAAACAAGCTCATGCTCAACCTGCTGAACATGTACCAGAAGAAAGTGCAAAACTTAAGGCACAGCCTTCTAATACTCAAGAGCAACAAAAAGTTTCTGAGACTCCAGTTCCAGAACAAACGGATGATATTGAAAGTTTAAGTACACAGGACGCTCTTGTTCTTCAAAGTAAAAGTGCTACCGTGTTATCAATTGATGGTGAGGATAAACAAACTCCTGTTCAACCGGTAGAGTCTGAAAGTAAAGGTGATCAACAAGGTTCACCACCACTTTCACCACAGAGTTCTGCGAGTGGTGATGTTGAAGGTACAGAAGCCTCTGCTAATGCAGCAGTAACTACGCCTGAAGAAGCACGTAGTCTTGTGAGTGATGGTGAGCATGATAAAATCGTGTCTAAAGAGCACCAAGATGATGCACTAGAAAAAGATTTAATAGATTTTTCAAGTGATGATGGCAATAGTCCTCTAGGAGATCCAGTACCTACATCAACTAACGAAATCCCTGGACAAGAAGATGGTACTCAAACTACCACCAGGCAGCAAGAACCGAATCCAATTCCAACACCTACACCGGTGCCAACGCCGAACCTAACACCAACACCGAATCCAATTCCAACACCTACGCCGGCGCCAACGCCAGGACTGACACCGGATCTAACACAAGATCCAATTCTAACACCTACGCTGGTGCCAACACCGAATCCAGTGCCAACACCAGAACCAGTGCCTTCAGTAGCTAACAACAAATCTGAGCAGGTGAATGATACTCAAACCAATGGCGGGTTGCCTAATAATTCAGGCAAAAATAATGCTATTCCACAAAATACAAAAAGTAGTAAGCTGCCTGTTATAGCTGCTTCTGCACTTGCAATAGCTGGTATTATTTCAGGGGTGGCTGTTGCAGTTTACTTGGAAATGTTAGCGGTAGGAATAGCAGTTGGAGCTTGTTGTCTGGTTGCTGCTGCAGTTATATACTGCTGTACACCTAAAAGCCAAGTTGAAAACAACAAGGTTGACAAACCTTTCAACACGAAGGAAGCATCTACTACCGTATCTGTATAATAAATATTGTAGTTTACCATTTAATAATTTATTATAATTATGTTAATTATCGGTAAATAAGGACTTGGTAAACTACGAAGAAATATTCTTGAATAAAATAAAAGATATAAAAGATGAGGGGCGCTACCGTGAATTTACGCACTTTGCGTCATTGCCAGGTAGGCTCCCCCACATTATGGACTATGAAAGAAATAGGGAAGTAATCGTCTGGTGCAGTAATAACTATTTGGGAATGTCACAAAATGAGAGTGTAATTGCCGCTATCCAAAATTCATCTGTTGGTGCTGGAGGAACAAGAAATATATCTGGTACAACAAAAGAGGTTGTCGAACTTGAAAAATCCTTAGCTTGTTTGCATAAAAAAGAGGCTGCTTTAACTTTTGCTTGTGGCTACCTCGCTAACCAGACAACACTTAGCACTTTATCGTCTGTTATTCCGGGCGTAGTAATTTTTTCAGACGAGAAGAACCATTCTTCGATGATAGAAGGCATAAAATCAGGAAAAAGGCCAAAACATATATTTAAACACAATGATGTTAATCATCTAGAGCAGCTACTTAAGTCTATAGACAAAAAGACACCAAAAATCATAGTACTTGAATCCGTATATTCAATGGATGGTGATGTAGCTCCGCTTAAAGAAATATGCGACCTGGCAGATCAACATAATGCAATTACCTATTTGGATGAGGTGCACGCAGTTGGTATGTATGGTTCACATGGTGGTGGAATTGCAGAAAGAGAAGGCCTGATGGATAGAATAACCGTTATTCAAGGTACACTATCGAAGGCTTTTGGAGTGATGGGTGGGTATATCGCGTCTTCAAAGAGCTTGGTAGATGTAATAAGAAGTTCCGCTCCAGGATTTATTTTTACCACTGCTATGTCGCCTGTTTTAGCAGCGGCAGCAAAGGCAAGCGTTGAACACCTAAAATCAAGCAACATTGAAAGGGAAAAGCAAAAGCAAGTCGTTGAAAAAGTAAAAAACTCACTGAGAAATGCAGGAATTAACTTCATTTTAACAGAAACTCATATAATTCCAATAATAATTGGCGACCCAGAGTTATCCAAAAAAGCATCAAAATTATTATTTGATGAGTATGGAATATACGTTCAACATATAAATTACCCGACAGTTCCAAGAGGAACTGAGCGTTTCCGTATTACCCCTACACCTTATCATACCGATGAAATGATAGAACATTTGACAGAATCTCTTGTAAAAGTTCTCGAAAAGTTGTCTATCTCTGTAGCTTGTTTATCCTAATTTAATATCGCCAGCAATAATCAATCCGTTGTCTTCCGTTAGCCTTCCACCGCTTTCTTGTAGAAAAAGTCTACCGAGCAAGGTTTTATATTTGTTAACTCTAGAGTAAACTATTCCTCTGTGCCTTCCTGCCGCAAGGTATGCAAAGCCTAAAATTGTTGAACCGATGGAGCGTACACTACTATTGCCAGGCAGCAATTTATTTAACAAATTACCACTTACATCTATTAGACCCCCTTCACGGCTTTTCACCCGCATTTTTATATGACGAGATCTAAAGTCCTCAAGAAAAGCACCTTTCTTTTCTTCTGCCCAAAAAGTTTCTCTAAGAGCCGGAGCATCAATTACAGCCGCCACAACTTTATTTTTATGAATGAGACAGACTGATACTGCAAAATAAACCATACAACTGGAAAAGTTCTCCCTGCCCTCTATAGGCATAATAAACCAGGTATAAGTGTCATCTTTTACTTCTTGATCAGTATCATCTTCGGAAATAAACCCATAGTCTCGTTTGTAGTCGTGCAAGCAATCGTATATGGTTTGCTTGGATTTTGAATAAGTTTTATTGATAAAGTCTGCTGATTTAACATTAGAGATTTGTAATTCATTAAAATCGCGCATAAGCTGCCTGGAAGCACTACGCACAGAATCAAGCATCACATTAATTCGTGGTGATGAGATGGACATTCTTCTTTTTACTCTTTCACTCTTTCATAATAGCTGTCATCTGGAGTATATACTACAATTTTATCCTCTTCTTTTATAAACTGAGGCACGTTAACGCGCATTCCGTTTTCCAAAATTGCAGGCTTATAAGAAGCAGTAGCAGTTTGTCCTTTAATAACAGACTCTGTTTCTTTCACAGCAAGTGTAACATAATCAGGCACATGCGCAGAAATTATTTTGTCTTGATAAGCTACAACTTTAATTTTCATGTTATCCTGTAAATAAATTTTTTTTTCTCCCAATAAGTCCAAATTTATAGTGATTTGCTCGTAATTACTTGGATGCATAAGATTTACAATGTTTCCTTCAGTGAAAAGGTAAACATATTCCTCTTCATCTAAAATTGCCCTTCTGATTGTTGCATCAGAACGAAATCTTTCATAGTGTTTTGCTCCGGTTTTGATGTTTTTCATTTCGGCTTGTATGTATGCACCACCTTTACCAGGTTGAGTATGCATAATACCTACAACCAAAAATAATCCGCCGTTATGTTCCAACACCTGACCTGGTCTGATATCGTTAGCTCTTTCTGCCATAATTACATTTTCAATTTGATCTTATAATTATAAATAGCTTTATATAAATATCAAAGTCTTTATTAGTCAATAAATTCTGGTATATTTAATACTATATACCTCCCCTTTATATTTATATGTGGAAATATCTCTTTAGTGAAAGACAGCATAATACGTTTTTTTGTGCTGATAACTAAAATTTCTAATATATCCCCTGAGCCAAAATTATACACAGATTTTACATTGCCATATAATTCATTACTTTCCAGCCTTACTTCCATATCTACAAGGTCACTTTGATAAAATTCATCCTCATCATTTAGCTCTGGTAACTTGCTTCTTTCTATATATAGCTTCTTATTCCTCAAAAGCTCTGCTTCATTACGGGAATTTACTCCACTTATTGTAGCTATTACTAAATTATCACCTATGATGGATACTGAGTCTATTTTATAATTCTCATCACCACTTATTAGCTCACCATATAAGGAGATATTTTTGGGCTTTTCGGTGAAAGTTTTTAATTTAACAGCTCCTTTAATTCCGTGAGGAGAGGTAATAATTCCTAAGCATACCAGATTGTCGTTCATATTAATATCAAGCATCTAATCAGAAGATTTCTCAGATAAATATTGAGCCAGAATCTCAATTCCTTCATCAATCTCTTTTTCAGTGATAATTAGTGGAGGTAAAATTCTCACAACGTTATCTGATGTTACTCCAACAGTGAGTAAACCACGATGACTTAACTCTTCTGCAAATTTTTGATTGTCTGCTTTCACTTTTATTCCAAGCATTAACCCTTTCCCTCTCACTTCTTCTATTATTGGAAATTTACTTGCTAAGTCTTCTAATTTATTTTTTAAATACTTACCTCTAATTTCAACATTTTTCAAAAAGCCAGGACTGAGCAATTCTTCGAACACAGCATTACCTACTGAGGTTGCAAGCGGATTGCCACCAAAAGTGGAACCGTGCATACCAACTGCCATGTATTTAGCAGCATTTTCAGTCGCAAGACAAGCCCCTAGCGGAAACCCGCCGCCTATTCCCTTTGCAAGAGCACATATATCAGGTTCCACTCCTATATGTTCGTATGCAAATAATTTTCCTGTCCTACCAGCACCGCATTGCACGCAATCAAAAAATAACAATATGTCATTTTCATCACACAGCTTTCTTAGTTCTTTCATAAAGACTTCATTCATTACTTTGATACCACCTTGCCCTTGTATTGGTTCTATTAATATAACGCCTATATCACTTGAAATTGCTTTCTTTACACTCTCAATATTGGGCTCGATATTATCACACCAATCAATACAGGGACTCAGTAATTCAGAAAATTTCTGTTTATCGTTTGCAGCACAAGTTAGGAAGGTTCTTCCATGAAATGCACCATGGAATGTTAAAATTCTGTGACGGTTTTTATTGCCTTTTCCGTTTTGATAGACCCTAGCAATCTTAAGCCCACATTCTACTGCCTCTGATCCAGAATTTGAGAAAAATACAGTGTCAGCGAAACTATTGTTTATTAATT
Organism: Wolbachia endosymbiont (group A) of Yponomeuta plumbellus; assembly: GCF_947251575.1. Classification (NCBI taxonomy): domain Bacteria; kingdom Pseudomonadati; phylum Pseudomonadota; class Alphaproteobacteria; order Rickettsiales; family Anaplasmataceae; genus Wolbachia; species Wolbachia endosymbiont (group A) of Yponomeuta plumbellus. The sequence goes on from NZ_OX366353.1 coordinate 557,641, forward strand.
TTTCTGCAAAATTATTGGCAGCAGGTATATTATAGGTATTTGATATATGCCATAATTTTTCTCCTTGCAATTTAAGAGCACTAATTAATCGCGAATTAGTGTGACCTAAGCTACTAACGGCTATTCCGGAGTGAAAATCTACGTAGCGCTTACCGTCAATATCATACAAGTAAATATCTTTACCATAAGAAAAATTTATGTTAATAGGAGAATAAACTGGCAAAATAGGAGAAATTGTCATAAAATATTATATGCTAAATTTTATTATTAATAACATAAAAGCCGTTGTTTCGCAATGAGTAAGGATATGTATAAGATAGGTAAATTAATGTTTTCTGCACTGGGAAAAAACAAATACACAAAAGTTATCGCATTATTCTCATCAATTTTTATGATTTTATTCAGTGTGATATATTGTAATTATTTACTAAGGAGTAATTTCCTTTCTTCTTACCGTGATTCAAGTGTAAACTTAAAAAGTGTATTAGAAAATGGTATAATAAAAAAATACCATTATTTACTAATAGAAAAGCATCACATTAAATACAAAAATTTTGACTACATAAACCAACTAGTAAAACTGCGTGCTGAATTATTACAATCAGTGAGCAAAGTAAAGGATTTCAGCTTAATACTGTATGATCAAAACGGCAGAATAATATTCAGTAATTTTAACACTCAAGATTATGATTATGAACAGTTACTTACAAACGATGAAATTGATAAATTATTAAGTAACCAAGAAATACTTTATACTACAGGAAATACATTAACTTCTATTTTCCCTATATTCCATGAAAATAGCGCTAAGCCGTCGTTTTTTTTGAAGATTCTTCGAAGCTACAATAATTCTTATGTTATAGCATATGGCCTATTTTTAATATTTTTAGGCTTATTATTAATAATTTTAATATTAATAATGTTCTATTTGCACTTTTCTAATACCAAAATGCTGGCCAAGCAACATAAAACTAACATTGAATTACAGCAGATAAAAGAGGCATTAGAGCAAGAAAATGCAAACAAGCTAAAGTTTTTTGCAAGCGTTACACATGAATTACGCACACCTCTTAATGCTATTATTGGATTTGCAGAGTTGATCAAAAATGAAACTTTAGGTTCAATGGATAACTCTCAATACAAGGAGTATGCAGACGATATATATAATGCAGGGACACACTTACTTGCCTTAATTAATGATGTGCTCGATTTTTCTAAAGCTGAATCAAGTAGTTTAACAGTAGAAAAAGTGAAGTTTAACCTGAACAAAATAATAGATTCATGCGTAAATATGCTATTACCTAAATTAAAAGAAGCAGGGATTAATTTAAAAAAAGAGATGACTAATAAACAATTATTAGTCATTGCAGATTCCAAGAGAATGAAACAAGTTATAATAAATTTATTATCAAACTCAATCAAGTTTACTCCTAAAGATGGTTTAATAAGAATGGTGATAAAAGAAAATATAGAAAAAAACTTATTAACCATTGAGTTTCATGACAATGGAATAGGAATAATGCAGCAGGATATATATAAAGTTATGTCTGTTTTTGGCCAAGCAGATTCGGGATATAGAAACGAAGGTACGGGCATCGGATTACCGCTAAGCAAGAAATTAGTAGAGTTAATGGGTGGAACTTTTGACATTAAAAGTGAAGCGAAACTTGGTACTACGATAACATTGAACTTCTTTTATGAAGAACAAACATGTGAAGATTCGATTGATTTTTAATAGGATCTATTTGATATGGCCTTACATCAGACGAAAACCACACTTTATCAAAAGCGGCAAGCCGAGAAGGCAGTTATCAATAAGCCCCCTATCAAGAATCTTATCTGTGTTAGCTATATATAAAATTTGATACTCTGACTACAATATACTACTATAGATAGAAGCGTTATTAATGGAGCAAGGTATGGAGTTAGTAGTAGGAAATAATGCACCTGATTTTAGTTTACCAACAGATTCTGGTGAAAATTTATCACTGAGTGAATTTTTTGATAAAAAAAATGTAGCTCTTTATTTTTATCCTAAAGACGATACTCCGGGTTGTACGATGGAAGCAAAAGGCTTTAGAGATAAAATAGATGATTTTTCTTCCCTTGACACAGTGATAATTGGTGTATCAAAAGATAGTGTTAAGTGCCACACTAACTTCAAAGCAAAATACTCTCTGCCGTTTTCTTTAGTTTCTGATGAGAATGCTGAAATGTTGGGAAAATATGGTGTTTGGGTAGAGAAAAGTATGTTTGGCAAAAAGTATATGGGAATAGAACGCACTACTTTTTTAATAGATAAAAAAGGTAAAATAGTGAAGATCTGGAAAAATGTAAAAGTTAGTGGACATGTTGATGAGGTTCTGGAAGAAGTAAAGAGAATATAAACTAAAGAATAGGTTAATGGCTACCCATTGCTACATAAAAAAGCTGAAATTACATAATTTTCGTAGCCACTCAAACTTTGAACTGGATTCAGATGATAGCTCAGTTGTAATAACTGGCGAAAATGGTATTGGTAAAACTAATATACTTGAAGCAATCTCGTTGCTTGCTAAAAGCAATGGAATGAAAAAAGCAAAAGCCAGTGAGATACAAAATAGATTCAGTAATGAAGATTGGGTAGTGCACTATGATTTTTTTAATGGAACGGATTTTAATTCAATTGGTATCGCAAAGAGTTTTGATAAGAAACTAATACAAATTGATGGAAAAACGCAATCAAGTTATTCATCTCTGTATAAGATATCCAATGTAATATGGCTGATTCCACAAATGGACTATGTTCTTCTTAATTCTCCAAGTGACAGATTAAAATTTTTAGACCGTATAGTTTCACTGTTTGAAGAAAATTACACTTGCTGCTACATGAAATATAGAAAAGCTAAACATGAGCGAAGTAAACTATTGAGGGAGAACATTTTGAACAAAAACTGGTTCTCTAGTCTTGAAAACATAATGGCCGTTAATGCAGTTAGTATTTTACATATGCGATCGTCTGTTTTAAAAATATTACAAGATACAATTGATAACCATTCCAGTAAGCTTTTTCCGAAGGCAAGTTTGAAATTCAGCAGCCAGCTAACTTTGGACGATACTGCAGAATATTTTCAGAATCGTCTAAAGGAAAACAGAGAAAAAGATTCATTGACTGGTAGAGTAACCCTTGGTGTGCATAACGATAATTTCCGGGTTTTTTGTCAAAAAAGAAACGTATCAATAAATCTGTGCTCCACTGGAGAACAAAAGTTATTACTGCTTTCTATTATTTTATCCAGTGTAAAAGCAAGGTGTATTCATTACAATAAGGCACCACTTCTTCTACTTGATGATATAATGTCTCATCTGGATAAACATTACAGAAAGGCGTTAATGGAGGAAGTGTTAAGTATTCAATGTCAAACTTGGATAACTGATGTAAATCAAGATAATTTCAATAGCTATCTTTATTCTTTCAAGTTTTTTGAATTATCAAATGAATAGTACCTCTTTCAAAGCTCATACAGGCAACTCCCAATTGTAAATTCCGGCAATTAAACCTCAAACCAAAACATTTCTGTTTTTTTACTTTAAATTAAATGCAAAAGTTACTTTACAAACTTCGCCAGCCCCCTTATCATGAAACTGAAGCTATTTATTTATCTTCTCTGTACAGATTAAATGACAAAAAAACTCACGTATCTGGCGTCTCATGTTTAATTTTTTGCACTATGTGCACTCTATGTCTTTATCAAATTTCTGGGTTTTTACCTACACAAGCTGAAATACGCTATTTAAAACATTAAAAAACGCCAACTTAAAAAATAGATAGTGAATAACTAGCTACCCTAGGGTTTCTTTTGCCTTTTTTTCTGTTTAGTAAATTTCTTAATGTTTATAATTTAGATTAGTTGCGGCTTAAAAGCAACTGAATCGCGGTTATTAAACGTTTAGAATAAAAAAAACGCCATACTTGAAAGTATAATGTAAGTAATTAGCCAACCACGGGGCTTCTTTTGCCTTTTTTTTATTTGGTAAATTTCTTAATATTTATAGCTAAACGACAACCGTCATCCCGCTGCTTGTTAGCGGCTAAGAGATACCGCGAATGAATCGCGGTATGACGGTATGCGGCGGCGTGACGATAAGCTCGTCATCCCGCTGCTTGTTAGCGGGATCTCTTGTTAGCGGCTGAGATACCGCGAATGAATCGCGGTATGACGGTTCGCGACAGCATGACGATAACCTCGTCATCCCGCTGCTTGTTAGCGGGATCTCTTGTTAGTGCCGCGGCGGTATAGCTATACCTTTTTCTACTTAGTTTAGGTTATGCAAGAAGTCTAATAACATTTATTGCTATTTTGCCATGTATCCCTTATACTATAAAGTAGAACATTATAGGTTTCAGCAATGATAAAAGAAATTGAAGAACTAATAAAAATTGTTGGTAAGGGTAATTTATTAGAGACGTTATTTATTTTTTTAGGTAGCTTTCAACATGCTGACTTAGGTCGTTTTATGGATCACAGAAATCATTTTGGTTTGTCTGAATTCATTAGAAAAAAAGAGGAACCATTAGATAAATATTTTAACTTAAAATTTAGTCTACAAGGGCTGTTTTTAATTTATGCTCAAGCTTATCAAATTCTAAGTGAAAACAATAACCTGAATACTAAAGATGTCATAGATAAAATATATGAAGTTATTAAAGGATCTGAGTTAAATGAATATATAAATGAAGTAGTAGATGGAAGAAAATTAGATTTACTTAACATCTTAGCAAATCCAAAGAGAGAACCAATATTTAAAACAGAAGAAGATTTTGAAAATAAAGTACTCATTGGTCTTAGAAAGTTACTAAGTGAAGGAAATACATTAAACAAATATGACAGAGAATTTGCATTAAATAAGTGCGTTATTGGCTGTTACTACTCTATTCATAATATAAAAGTAGATAAAGATATTGCATTGTTGTTTTCCATAGGTAGTTACTATAAAGAACTTTCACCATCTAACAAAACAGTAAGAAGAGAAGTACTAGAGATATGTGAGAATCAGTTAATAGAGAACTATATAGTGCACTTAGCTAGCAAACTACACATGATCGGATTATCAAGTAGAGATAAATATACAATCGACCATGAGAATGTGGATCGGCAAGAGAAAGCATTGAAAATGGATGGATTAACATGTCCTATAAATACAAAAAACACCCTAGAGCAACTGTTAAAAAACCAAAATAGTGATGAATTTGAACAATTAGTAATGAGCCCTGAGAATATATACTACTCAGTGTTGCCAGAAGAGAATGAATATAGGCCAAATCTTATCACCAGCAAGAAAAAAGAAAAAGACTATAAAAACACAGTCTGTAAACTTATTTTAGGTATGTTTATATTGTCTGTTGGGTTATCTGTTGCTGATTATTTCCTTATGGAGCAAAAATTGCTCAACTCAATAAAAAATGTTTTGCCACAAGACAACCTTACTAACCTGATAATTGGTGCGGTGCTTACTATTGTAATAGTATATGCCTTATTTCAATTATTGAAACCACCACAGGAACCACCACTTTCAACAGTCAATAAGATGATGAATGAAAATTTAGGACCGCTCCATGCAAAACAAGCTTAGAACTACATAAATGTAGCAACTTAAAAGTACATATTGTATAATCTTAAGTTAAGAGGTAATTTATGGATTTAAGTAAAATAACAGCGGGACCAAATGCGGTGAATGTGGTAATTGAAATAAGTGCGAATGCTGAGCCTGTAAAGTATGAATTTAATAAAGAGTTTGGGTTGTTACAAGTTGACAGATTTTTGTCTACCTCAATGACTTATCCTTGCAATTATGGGTTTATACCAAATACCTGCGCAGGTGATGGTGATCCTGTGGATGTTTTGGTGCTAACTCAATTTCCCTTAGCATCTAGTGTTTTAATATCGGTGCGTCCAATAGGCGCATTACTCACTAAAGATGAAAAAGGAGAAGATGAGAAAATATTAGCTGTGCCTGTTTCCAGTGTTGATAGCTATTATGACAATATAAAGGACTATTCTGACTTATCTAAAAGCCTACTAGATAAAATTACTCATTTCTTTTCTCATTATAAAGATCTAGAAAAGGGAAAAACGGTAGCAGTTGGAGAATGGGTTGGTGTAGAAGAAGCAAAACAAATTGTTGCAAGCTCTATTAAAAGCGGAAATTAGTTTTTGTTGATTTATAGCTAAAGTGGCTCTACGATTTGAAAAATAACAAATTCGTCATTCCGCTACTCGTTAGCGGAATCTATACCGCGCACAACCGTACGAACATTGCAATATGGCACATAGTAAACGATGTCATCCCAGTGCGTGACACTGGGATCCAGACTTTCCGTAAAAACGTTATATTTTAACATAACACTTATATGCTCACCAACTTAGTGCTAATCAAAATCCTGGATCCCAGTGTCACGCACTGGGATGACAAGAAAGGGAGCACTGGAATTTTTGTTTCAGCATTAGCCATGCATCTGAACAGATACAAATATTGCAATTAAAAGCATTAGACAGGTGGTAGAGGTCTTGGTATTATATAATCTTTAGGTTCTAAATTTGGAAGGGTGGCCGAGCGGCTGAAGGCGGCGGTTTGCTAAACCGTTATACGACCCAAAAGTCGTATCGAGGGTTCGAATCCCTCTCCTTCCGTATACTGTTTTGAGCACGGTCTAAATTCGCTATATTAGCATGTTTTTAGCCTATTTACCAGCGTACCTGATTTTGTTGCAATGGTTTTTATTTCCATTGTCACTGAGATCACTATTAAAAAGTTGGCTAGCATTGACTCAGTATTTATTATAGAATTGGTTATTAACCTTACTTATATGCATAAAATACTAATTTTACTGTTAATAGTGTTGCCACTTAGGTTGCTTGCAATCGAGATTGAAATTGTTGCAGATGTAAATGGTGAGCCAATTTCAAATTTAGATATCGAAAAACGCATCAACTTTATAAATTCATTGTTTGGCACTCAAAGTGTTGATCAAAAAGGAGCAAAGCCTCAAATTCTTAGGGAGCTAATAGACGAAATTATCATTATCAATGAAGCGCAGAGGCTGAATATAAAATTGAGCAACGAGGAGTTAGATAATGCTATCATGTTATTTTTAACCCAAAGTTTTAAACTTAAGGCTAATGAAGTTGATCAATACATAGAGAAGCATAATATAGATCTTGGTATTTTAAGAAAACAAATAAAATGTCAGTTACTGTGGAGCAAAATTATTGAAGTAAGAATTGTGCCATTTATTAATATAAGCGATAAAGAAGTAAATGATGTAAAAAGGCAAACAGAAAAGCCGGATTATCTTATCACGTTCCAAGAGTTTATAATTCCTGATCAAAAAGACAAGGACGTTTATGGTATAGCTGAAGATTTAGTAAAAAAATTACGCAACAGTAATAACCCAGAATCTCCAATAAAGATGCGTAAAGCAACAGTTAATTTAAGTCAGCTAAAAGGAAAACTCAAGAACGTTTTAGAAGGATTAGAAACCAGCGACATAGCAGGTCCATTCAGTTTTAGTGAAGGTTACTCTGTTATAAAAGTAATAGATAAAGTACAACTTAATCATGCACTGCTGGAAAGCACTTTAAAATTAAAACAGATTGTGGTTGAAGGTTCAGAAAGTTTATTAGATAATCTCAAGGAGCAAAAAGTTAATTGTTTAAATTTTGATAAATTAGCAGATAATTTTAAGCTGCCAAACGCAAAAGAATTTGAAATAAAAATGCGAGATTTAAATCCTGATTTACAGATTTTATTTAGTAAAACAAGTGTGAATGAAATAGTAGAATTGAGAGAAAATGGCACTGCAAAGTTGATGATGTTGTGTGATATCAAGAGTAATGTAGCGGGTATAGAAGCAATCAAACAGAAAATGTACCAACAAAAGATTATGATACAAAGCAACTTGTTATTAGATGATATGCGTAAAAATGCAGCTATCAGTTATCGGTATAGTTGAAGTCAGAGAGTGTCCTTGTCTCTGTCTTTGTGTATAGAACTATATAAATTACTTTGTTCTATAAAATTTCAAAAAATTTGAACAAATGTAGTTAAAATAGCACATGAAGAATATAATGCTAATTGGTGGTGGAGTTGGAAATGCAGTGTTATTTTCGATAGGGAAGGCATGTCTTGAAAATAATAACAAGGTTTTGTACTTCGCTGGCTATAAGAAGTTAAGTGATGTATTTAAACGAGCACTGATAGAGCGTGCATCAAATGCAGTAGTTTGGGCATGTGAAGAAGGATTGATAGAAACAAGCAGAGATCAAGATAAATCCTTTCATGGTAATATAGTTGATGCAATAGTCTCTTATCAACAAGGAAGATTAGGTATTAATTTGAACGTTATAGATAAAATTATCACTATTGGTTCTGATAAAATGATGAAAGCTGTGAATGAAGCTAGAAAAACAATTTTAAAGCCATATCTGAAGTCAAGTCATATAGCAATATCGTCAGTTAATTCTCCTATGCAGTGTATGATGAAAGAAATCTGTGCTCAATGTGTTCAGCAACATATAAATAAGGAAACAGGAGAAAGAAGTTTTGTTTATAGCTGCAGTAATCAAGACCAGGATATGGAGTTTATTGACTTTGACTTTTTAAGTGAGCGCTTGAAGCAAAATAGTTTACAAGAAAAACTTACTGCAAAATGGATAGATCATGTTCAAAGATATTAAACAGCACAAAAAGGAAATAAGAGAGCAATATAGAGCTATAAGAAAAGATATTGATGAAAGTTATTCCAGTTATGCAGCAAATTCCCTTATTAATCTCTTTAATCAGAACTTAAGCTACGTTAAAGGCAAAACAATAGCAGCTTACATTCCAATGGACGGGGAAATAAATGTTGTACCTTTGATGCATAGTTTACTCGATTTAGATTATAAAGTAGCAATTCCTAATAAAAATAAGTTACTAAAATTTGAGGAATGGAACAAAACAAATGAAGATGTAATTCCCGACACAATCATTACTCCTGTTATTGCTTTTGATGATCATTTTAATAGATTGGGTTTTGGCGGTGGTTGGTATGATACAATGATAGAAAAACTGCGGCCACTTGGAAAAATATTTATAGGTGTAGCCTATGAGAAACAATATTGTAAAGATTTACCTGTAGAAAAACATGATCAAAAATTGGATATTATAATCACTGAGATGTGTGTTAGATGTGGAAGTGGATTGCTCAAAAAAGTGGATAAAAAGGAGTAGCGTAACCCCACTTTCTGATAGTAATTTTTGCGTAAAAAAATGCATCAACTTGGTCCTGTGATTCCTCCTTCACTAACTCGTGCAGCACTTGAAATACCTAAGTGAGAAGATGGCTTCATTGCTGCAACTTTCTCATCAACAATTTTTTCTACCTCCTCTATTTTACCCTCACCAATGGCCATAATTTTAGATTGAAATTTCTCCATAAGTTCCTCAAGTGCTTCCTTATCACTTTCATAAGTACTAGTACCTTTTTCTCTAAGCTTTTTCATGTCATCTTCTGAAAAATTTTGAATAGTTCCATTCTTTACTAACTCTTGTATAGCAGATCGCTGCCCTTCATTTTGAAGCATGCCTATGACCTTTGCTTTACTCTGGGCGTTTTTTATTTTTTCACCTTCTTCGGACATATTATAGCCTATAATCTCTTGAGCCAAACTGTTGTATAATTTACTAAAGTTATCTTTTTTTGGCCCAACCTCAGGCAATTTATCCCCTAAATTTTTAGATAAACTTTTCACTGCTTTTCCTGCATCAATCGCACCTTCTTTTATTTTTTCCCCTGCCTTTCCTATACCTATTCCTACATAACGTGCTCCAATAGCTACAAGCGCTATTAATGTAGCAAGCACAATAAGCGGAGAAAATGCTACTCCTAATACCATTCCAGCAGAAGCTATTCCTATTTTTTCATTTGCAGAGGCTGATTTAAAATAATTGACTAGATTGTCCAGTGGACCTTTATTATTATTTATAACATTACTTATTGCTTGCTGATTAACAGATTTTAACGCCTCTTCTATTATTTTTGAGTTAACATTTTCAGAAGTTAAATCTTTAAGTGCTTCTTCAATGAGTTTTATAAATAATTCTTTATTTACCTCCTTTTGCAAGCCTTGGTCATTAATTGCTAAACCTAAATCTTTGAGGTTCATCCCTTTAACTTGTTCTGATAGGGTTGTAAATAACTCTTTTTTCCCCTCTTGTGAGGATTGTGCAATACTTTCTATTATATCTGAAATAGCTTTTCTTAGTTCTGGATAGTCAGTGTCAAAAAACATACTATTGCTAGATTCCATATTCAGCTTTGTTGATTATAAATATGCCTAATTATACATACTAATCATTAATTATATTATAATTGATATAACATACCCCTTTCCAAATATAGAATTTGTATTAAAATATCTAGATTATATGAAATCAAGGTACTTTATGGGTGAAAAAAAATTAAAAGCTGCTGTGGTCTTATCAGGGTGTGGTCACCTTGACGGTGCAGAGGTAAGAGAAGCGGTTTTAAGTTTGCTTGTGCTTGATCAGCAGGAAGTGGATGTTAAATGCTTTGCACCTGATATCAATATCACACAAGTTATGAATCATAGAACAAAAGAGGCAACAAAAGAAAAAAGGAATGTACTTGTAGAAGCAGCAAGAATCGCAAGAGGCGAAATATATGACTTAAAAGAAGCCAAAGCTGAAAATTTTGACATGCTAGTTGTACCTGGTGGATACGGGGTTGCGAAAAATTTATCTGACTTAGCTGAAAGTAAAGACATGGTGACAGTAATGCCTGAATTTGAAAGATTAGTTTCAGAATTTTTTGTTACAAAAAAGCCAATAGGAGCGATATGCATATCTCCAGCCATCATTGTTTCAATTTTAAGTAGCAAGATAGGTAAAGAAGAAAGTAAGGTTAAGGTAACTATAGGAGATGACAGAGAACAGTTGATAGAAAGGCTTGGCGGCGAGCACATAAAATGCGATACAGAGTTATCAATAGAAGACGAAGAACATAATGTATTTTCCTGTTCTGCTTATATGCGTAGCGACGAAAGTACATACTCTGTATATCAAGGGATAAAGCATATGATTGACAGCATGGTAAAAAAGATTAACAAAAAAACTAAACAGCCATTCCTATAAGGTGTACTAAATAAGACTTCTCTATTAATCACACAATTAACTGTTGAATTTTACATTTCTAGCTGTATTATGGCTACGTAGCTAAAGTAACTTAGGTTTATCGACGCTTTACTACTTGTTAGCGGTGTGGTGTAGTGGCCATATATGTTTAGTTCTTTTTTTTAAGGTATTTTGTATGTCAGATCTTTTCTATATTGAAACTACGTGTTGTGTGGACGGTCAGTGTGATGTCTATACAGGGGAAGTGAGTTTTAATGATGTCATGTTAGGCAAGTTCAGTCTAAATTCGTGCAGCGGGAAAGAAGCTATGATAAATCTAGACATTATTACATTCGATATTAATATCGCTATTGATGGTCAAAATGGAAAGACAATAAAAAAAGACCTTAAAGGTCTTGAATTTGTAACTAAAGATGATGGTTCTTGGTATATTAATAAGGATTTTGGTAATGATAAATTTGAAATTATAGTAAAGCAATCATAATTTTACATCTCAGGTGTAACATTTAGTATAGGTGCTACTCTATTTATAATGTTTCTTACTATAGGTGCAGCAATTACTCCCCCGGTATGGTGCATCCCTTGAGGCTCATCAATAGCAATTAGCACTATGTACCTTGGGTCAAGCATAGTTAGCACTCCTATAAATGATGCTATGTTTGCATCTTTGCTATATTTACCATCTACAACTTTTTCCGCCGATCCAGTTTTTCCTCCTATTGAATATGCCTTTATTTTTGCTTTTCTGCCAGTGCCATCTGTTACTGCTGCACGTAATAATTTTCTCATTTCCCTGGAAGTTCTTCTTGAGATAATTTGCTCTCCTATACTTCTTTTATTCAACATCAAGGTTGCGTTATGAAATATCCCATTGTTGATTAATGCTGCTGCAGTTTGTGCAAGATGTATAGGAGTTACAGCTATGCCATAACCATAAGATGCTGTTATTAAAGTGTTTTCACTCCATTTATCCGGGATTATCGGTGTGGATTTTTCTGGTATTTCTATTTTCAAAGGAGAAAATAGCTTCATAGCTTTAAAGTATTCTACCTGTTTTTCAATACCTAGTTTGACTGCAATTTTTGCTGCACCAATGTTGGATGATTTTACAAATATATCTTGCACAGTAATTTTTGGAATTTTAGATTTATGAAAATCCTGAATTTTATACTTTCCAATGGTGATTGGTGTTGATACGTCATATAAATCGCTAGTTTTTGTAGCGTTCGCATCAAGCGCTGCGGCTATTGTAAAGTATTTTAATACCGACCCCATCTCATATACCCCAAGACTGGCGCGATTAAACTTTTGTACGTCTTCTGCCTTATTCTGTAAGTTGGGATTAAAATCAGGTAGGCTGACCATCGAGATAACTTCACTATTTCTCACATTTAAAACAATTCCTACTCCGCCAAGTGCCTGATATCTGCTTACAGCTTTAGTTAGCTCTTCATGCACTATGCTTTGCACTCGTGTATCTAAGGATAGTTGAACATATTGATCAGCAGAGCGTGACCATCCCTGTCGGATGACAGAAGATTGTGCAGAAGCTTGGTCTGGTGTCATTCCAGTGCACTGACACTGGAATCCAGTTTTATGCGCAATTTCATCACAAACATTGTTTTTGACATATGTTTCTGGAATCCGTTGTTCATCACGTAATTTGTCAGTATTTTTATATCTGGATCCCAGTGTCACGCACTGGATCTGTTGTGTGGGGAATTGCTGTGCAGGAATTGCTTTCAAGTTGCAACATTCATACAACTGTATATCAGGTACTTGGATAACAGAATGTTGTTTGTTTTTACTTATATACGCCTCAACTCCTGCAATACCATTGCCATCTATGTCAGTGTAACCAAGCACGTGTGAAAATAAATTACTGTGAGGATATATACGCTTTATGTCGTCATAAAAATTTACTCCTGGTACACCAGCGTTTTTGATCGCTAGTAATTCTTTTGGAGTCAAGTGCCGCTTTATCCAAGCAAATTTCTTTTCTGAAGTAAGTACTCTATATAAGTTCTTGTATTCGAGGTCATGCAAAGTAGAACACAGTTGTGCTGCTATACTGTCCGGATTCTTTACTTTGGTTGCATCTATATATAGTGATGTTGTGGGCACATTTGTTGCTATTACCACTCCATTTCTATCTAAAATATCAGGTTGTTTATGTACTATATTATCTTTTCTAAAATTTTCTGAAGTAGTAGGTTGATCAAATGTTAAAGAGAATATGCGAAAAATAATTATTATATAAAATATAAATAATGGTACTATGAAACACAGTGAGCGGAGCTTATTTTTAAGTAATGCTTGCATATTTACTTGATTTGACAAAAATGGAAATCATCTTAGCTGAACCACGAGGTTTTTGTGCCGGGGTAAAAAGAGCTGTGGACATATTAGCTATTACTTTAGAAAAATATAAAAACGAGCGCCAAGTTTATGTGCTACACGAAATTGTTCACAATAAATATATAGTAGAGGACTTTAAGAAACAAGGAGTGGTTTTTGTAAGCAGTATCGAGGCAATTGAAGATAATGAAGGAATACTGATCTTCAGCGCGCACGGAGTATCAAAAAATATAGAAGATGAGGCAAAAAGAAAGGGTATTCAAGTGATTGATGCAACATGTCCTTTAGTTAGCAAAGTGCATAAAGAAGCAAAAAGGTATGAAAACAGTGGTAAAGAATTAATTCTCATTGGGCATGAAAACCATCCAGAAGTTAAGGGAATTAGGGGAAGAGTAAACAATCCTATCACTTTAGTGCAAACTTTGCAGGATGTATATGATTTAAAGGTTAAAGATCCAGATAATTTGTCTTATGTTACACAAACCACGTTAAGCATCGACGATACCCATGAAATTATTGTTGCCCTGAAGCTCAGGTTTCCAAGCATAACAGGTCCAGATTTAAAGGACATATGCTATGCAACGCAAAACAGACAAAATGCTGTTAAAAAGCTAGCTGAAATTGTAGACATGGTATTAGTTGTAGGAAGTAAAAATAGCTCAAATTCAAACCGCTTATTAGATCTGTGCACTGCTAGAGAAAAAAGAGCCTACTTGATTGATAATTACAGATGTGTAAATAAAAGCTGGTTCCAGGGCGTAGAAAAGATAGGAATCACTGCAGGTGCTTCCGCTCCTGACATATTAGTTGATGAATTAATGGACTACCTAAAAGTAAACCTGAGTGTAAAAATTTCAGTTATGCCAGGTGGTATTATTGAAAATGTTCAGTTTAAAATACCGAATCTGGTTTAAAACACAACTTATCTACTAAGCTTCTCTTGAAATCACACAGACCAGCATCTATAGCTAAGACGTCATGCCGCGATTCATTAAACTTCTTGCATAACCATATAACAAACTTTTATTGGGAATAGAAACGAAAAAACTTCCTTGACACCCTTCGCCAGCCCCCTTATCATAACAGTGAAGCTATTGTATTTGCTTTCGCCAATCTGCAGATTAAAAGGTAAGGATTACTTAATGTATCGGCGTCTTATGTTCAATTTTTTGCAGTATATAGATACTGTATGTCTTTACAAAACTTCATCTACATCTAGATTTTTATCTAAATAAGCTGAACGCGCTTATAAAGCGTTACAAGACATCAAAAAATGCCAATACTCGACAGAGATAGTAAAAGACTAGCTAACTCGGGGATTCTTTGTCTTTTTTTCTGCTTAGTAAATTTCTTAAACATTTGCAGCGTAAGTTAGTTGCAATTAAAAGCGGCTGAATCTCGCTTGTCAAGCGTTTAAAACATAAAAAACGCCAATATTTTAAAGCAGATAATAACCCCAGGGCTTCTTTTGCCTTTTTTTTCATTTAGTAAATTTCTTAATATTTATGGCTAAACGACAATCGTCATCCCGCTACTTGTTAGCGGGATCTATGTTAAGGTATAGTAGGGGATCTATGTTAAGAGATACCGCGGCGGTATGACGGTTCGTGGCGGCATGATGTAGGACTGCTGTGACACCATTATAGAGTGAACCAGTGTCAGCTACTTGCATAGAAAATGTTTATGACTAATTTTTAGATCAAACATGGAATTTAGACAAACTTAACTTTTTTGTGAGACTGTTCAACAATAATAAATAAATTGAGAGGAAAGGTTACGGCAATGGAAAAGAAAAAGTTTTTTTGAAATAATAAATGAGGTAAGCAAGAGTGAAGGTTTAAATGAGAATAATTTACTTGAAAGAATAGGAAGTGAGCTAAGAGATGCAGACTCAATAGTATATAGCACTTATAACAATTTGAAGATAGATAAGATGTTCAGTATATTAGATTCAGACAAAATTGTAAATTATATGTTGGTACATCTTGCTGTGGAATGTAACAGTGTACCAATAGTAAAACTCCTACTAGCAAAGGAAGCAAAAGTTAATGAACCAATATATGAACTTGATGAAGCTAAGTCTAAGCTAACTGCTTTGCACATTGCTGCTTTGCATGGTCATCAAGAGATAGCTCAGCTTTTATTGAACAATAACGCAAATCCTTTACTAAAAGATAGTCAAGGCCGAACTCCAAGGGATATTGTCGGTGATGTAAAAGGTAAAAAGGCTATAATAAAAATGTTAGAGGAAGGAGAACAACGTTATGCTGAGACAAGAGCTACGAGAAGACAACCTTATAGACAAGGCACTTTACCGCAGCCTAATAATAAAACTCCAGGAGATTCAGCTATGGGCGGAAATAAAATAACTGCTGCAGTGCAAGCATGGAACGCAAGAGATCAGAAAGAGAACAACGGAATTACACCAAACAGCAGAAAAATCTATGTACAAGATGAGGATGAACAGACTTCTTCAAACTCAATCACTAATGAAAACAATATAAACAAAGTAGATGATACATTAGAAAGAGAACTGGCTAAAAGAGATGCTGTGGCGCAAAAGTTGCAAGAGGCAGAACAAAGACTTGCCAATAATCAGAAGCGCATAGAACATAATGACTTGCACAGTCAACATCCAGAGCAGTATACTACATATAATGGGGAACAGACCTTTTTAAATAAAAGTAGTAGTGACAACAGTGGAATATGTTTTGATGGAGATGGATCTGAAGCTTTAGGCCAATCTATATTAGAAAATGGAGAAGACATTGATGCACAAGATAAAGATGGCGTGACCCCTTTACATTGGGCTGTTGCAGATAACAATAAAGAATTAGCAAAACTTTTGATAAAACATGGAGGAGATGTTGATGCACGAAATAGAGATAAACATACCCCTTTACATTATGCTGCTGTGCATGGTTATGTAGAGATTGCAAAGTATCTAATAGATAATGGAGCAAATGTTAATGCACAAGATCAAGATGAACATATCCCTTTATACTTTCCTGTTACAAATGACAATAAAGAATTAGCAAAACTTTTGATAAAATATGGAGCAGATCGCTCATTGATAAAGGATGAAGACCTAATAGATAGACTAAACAGTATGTGTGATCAGCCATCTGAGGTTGTACCTAGTACCTTTTCTCATTCCAAAACACACAACGCAACGGAAACTCCAGAAAAAGCAGAAAAGGTTGAAAAACGTAAAGCTAAGTTAAAAGAATTACGTACTCAGCTAAAGGATGAGCAGAAAAAGAATGAATTGCTAAAACAAAAAATACAAGATCTAGAAAGTAAAAACACAACGCTTAATAGTGAATTAGAAAAAACAAAAACTAAAAAAAACGAAGTACCATTAGAAAAAGCGCAAAAGGAACTAACAGAATTGAAAAGTTATATCACTGGACATGGAGCTAGGCTGGACACACTGGAGAAACTCAATGAAGAGAATGAATCACTAAGACAAGAAATAAAAAATCTAAAAAATGAAAACACAACACTTAATAGCGAATTAGAAGAAAACGAAAATAAGCATTCTAAAACAAAAGTGTTGTTAGAAAAAGCGCAAAAGGAACTAGCAGAATCAAAAAGTTGCATAGTTGGACATGAGACTAAGTTGAAACAATTCAATAAAGAGAATGAATCACTAACACAAAAAATAAAAAGTCTGGAGAATGAAAACACACCACTTGAGGGTGAACTGGGCAAAACTAAAACAAATGAAGTGTCACTAGAAAAAGTAGGAAAAAGACAATTTTCCCCAAAAGTTGCCTACGCGAGCCTTGCAGCTATGTTAGCAGTAGGTGCTGCTCTTAGTATTGCTTCCGGATTGTCTGTTCTATTAATAGTTGCAGCTTCTGTGGTATCTGCACTGATAGCCGGTGGCATTACATACACAATATCAAAACCCATCGCTCCTGACACTGAATTGAAAGAAGTGAATATTCAAGGTTCAGCACAACGGTGTTTGTAAAACTTAGCACCTACATCTGTACGAACATTGCAGTTTGCAGGTGGCAGATGCAAGTAGCTGTACTGGAATCTATAACTAACCCAATAAAGGTTTCCCAGCAGTCCTACGTCATACCGCCGCGAACCGTCATACCGTCACGGTATCTCTTAGCATAGATCCCGCTAACAAGCAGCGGGATGACGAATTTGTTGTTTTTCAAATTGTAGGTAAACCTAAGCCACTTTAGCTATAGTAAAAAGTATTTGCAAGTTACACAGTAGTGTGAATTTTTTACTTCGGTAGTTTTTCATTGTCATTATAATCATAATAGTAGTTGAGTTTAATTGATATGAAAACTTTTACGAAAAATTTTAAAAATAACGAAAAAAGCTAGAGGAGTTTAATAAGGAAATTGAAGATATAACAACTATAGCTCAAGATAAATTTGCACATGAACTTGAGAACATCGCATATGACAGTGTGCAGAAATTTCGCAGTCTGCTTGCTAAAGAGTTAAACTCCACCTTCAATAATATTCATTCTCAAAATGTCAATCTACTAAAATCTAGCCTAGTTGAATATGCTATAAGTTCAAATTTTATCAACAAAAAAGGAGAAACAGCTTTAATACGTTCTCTTCTTAATATATTCATACGATAAAGCACTCAGAGTTGTTGCTGCGCCAATCTAACTTAATGTTGCATGCAAGCTGCATAGCTAAAGTAAGTAAGATTTGCCCCATGCTATCACGAGGTAAACCTTACTTATTCTAGCTATATCAAAAAGGAGGGTTATTATGTCAATAAGATCTACTTCACCAAGAATATCTGTGCAACGCAAATCTAAGCCTGAATCTTTTCCAGTTACTTTAGAAGAGGTTAAATCTTTTTTACGTATTGAGAACAACCAGGATGATAAGTTGATTTCAGATCTAATTTTTATGGCAACTGATTATGCTGAGTGGCATATGGAAAAGTCACTAGTAAAGCAAACATGGCAAGTTTCATATGAAGATTATGTATCTCGTAGGATCTATTTAAGCTATGGCCCTGTGAGTAAGATAGTATTGGCTACTGCAATGATGTCTAAAAATCAAGAGAAGAGAACACTTAAGTATTATTTTAGTGATGTAGGGGGCTACGTTGAGTTTTTCAATTGTTTGAATGCAATAAGAGTTGATGTTGTATACGAGGCTGGCTATGACAATGTTCCTGAGCAGATAAAACTAGGTATTATGCGGCATGTTTCTGCTCTTTACAAAAATCGTGAATCGGAGGTAAGTAGCCATTTATCTGAAGTGAAGAAGGTATATTCTCCGTTTCGCGAACCAAAGGTTGTGTTGTAGCTCTTTCTTGTCATCCAAACTGGGCTACTACGTCATACCGTTACGGATAGATCCCGCTAACAAGCAGCGGGATGACGAGTTTGTATCGGGAAATGCTGCTTATGTTTTAGCTATATATCTTTACGAGGATTCATTATGGAAAAAATTCAAGCTATAAATGAGTTGTACAATAGCATTTATGCAGCACTAAAGGCAAATTCTGATTTAAGAAAATATGTTACTAACATTTATGACTACTTACCTAAACAGGTCACCATTCCTTACCTGAGATTGCGCGCAGTGAATTATAGCAACCTGCATATGCTGTCCAATTTTGCTACAAAGGCAAGATTTTCATGCGACATATATACTTATCATATAGACAGTATGTTTGCCATTATAAGGCATATTAACTTGATACTTAAGAGCATTGAAGGTTTTAGTAGTGAGGTCATTTTAGAAAGTAATTGTGCTATGGATCAGCACGATGAAATTTTACATTCAACAATTAATTTTGATATTTTAATAAAAGGAGGTGATAATGAGCAAATTACAGCTAAAAATTAAAGATCATGACAATAATTTTATTGTGTTAAATAATATACGAAACCTAAGGTTTACTTTGCGTAATAACAGAGAAGAGGTAAAAGATATTTCTTCTTTTGGCTGGAGAAAAGTATTGGATTCTGCTGGAAGCAGACATATTACGATAAAAATTAATGGAATTTTAGACTCTGTATTAGCTGATGAATTATTACGTAATTCTGCTATGCTAAACTCTAATAATGATTATGAAATTAGTTTTAAGGCTAAGGAAAAGATAAGGCTTAGGTGCTCAGTTGAACTGTATGAGAGGTATTATGACCCCGCTGCTTTTGACAGTTTTACTGTAATTTTAGCGAGTGCTGAAGTTGTAAACGCTTTTCATTAATGTTAATTTAATTTTTTCATATACAATAGTAACTGGTGAGAATTTTAACTAAATTAAAAAAAATCATGAACGACAAAGACCTTTTCGAGGAAGACGGTGATAATATTGAAGAAAATAACGATGATAAAAGAGAGAGAAGTTTAGAAAATGAAAATCAGCAAAATCAAGAAGAACAACACAAAGAGAAAGATAAGCAATACATAATACAGTATATTCAAGACTATTTGAAAGTTTTTGAGGATATTCTAAATCAGATCGACGAAGGAATTGATAATTTAGATAGTTACGAAAGGACTATGCAAATAAAGCGAAGCATAGACAGGCTCATAGAGACTTTATATAGTCAGGCTGCGTCTGAAGATATTGATGCAGAATTTGAAACCACAAAGCATACTCGCGATAAATCAGAATCTATGAAAAGAGTTAGAGAGAAAAGAAGGAAGCAAGCGATAGAAGAAGTATTAAGTAGCATGTTTGCCCAGCAACAAAAGGAGCTAATGAACGCTAAACACTTAAGTCATGGACATGAAACAGCACATGATGATGAAGCAAAGAAACGAGTGAAGTCTTCAATCAGGGGAGTGTTGTTTTCGGTGATTGCTCATAGGATGGATCCAAGAAGGAGGGCAGGGGAAACTGCTGACGATAACGAAAAGCAAGCTCATATACATGGCAGGGAAGCAGTTGGTGGAGCTTTAGGTGCATTGTTAAAAACGTTTTTAACAGCGGTTGCTGCTATTGTGCATGAAATTGCTAAACCACTTCAGAAACAGGAAACATCTTTTGCAAAACAAGTTGAAGAAAGCAGAAACGCAGATTCACAAAAGGGTCGATCTGTGTAGATTTCTCCTTATAATAATCTTTCGATTCTACTGTCTGTTAATTCAAATTAGGGTTATAAAATTTTAGAAGCCAGCTCTTATATAACCAATTTATAGCAAGAAATTACGATACAAAAATCAGCGTCCGTTAGAAAATAAACATAACACAGGGTGATAGAGTTGCCCCTATCCATAAGCGTCAGTTAAGCTCAAAATTGTAAGCTTAAAATATGGTTGAATAATTATTAATAATAGTATATAATTATTAACGTTTTTCAGGCATTTTTGTTATGGGTGCGCCAAGTAAGCGTTTAGAATACAATTGGTGAAAATCCAACTGACCTTACCCAGAAAAAGTGGAGAGAAAGTGTGGAATGTTTTTTACAAAAAGAATGATGCATCAAATTGTTCTGGAATGCAATAGTTAATAGTGACGTTGTTTGTTATAAAAAATTTCTATGTATTCAAATATTGCAGTTCTAGTTTGTTGAGCAGAGTGTTGTGAAGTATCAATAAGTATTTCTCTTTTCAATGAGCTAAAGAAGCTTTCTGCAACAGAATTGTCGTAACAACAGCCTTTATTACTCATCTATATTCTTTACAGCTAAGAGATATTGATACCCTTGCGCAGTATATTGTGAACCTTGGTCACTGTGCAGCAGTAGATTTTTAACAGGTTTACGCTTGTTAACGTCCATTAATAAAGAGTCCATAACCAATTGTTTATTTATTGAACTGCTCATTAACTACCATGCGTGAATATAGATCGATTATTGTTGCCAAATATAGCCATCCTTCTTTGGTTTTTATATAAGTAATCCCATACTTTATTTGGTTGATCGACAATAAAGTTTTGGTCTAATATATTGGGAGCTACTGTCCGTTTGTTGTTTCTTAATTTTAAATTTTCTTCTCAATATAGCCTGAATACCATTTTTCTGCATAATACTTTGCACTGTTTTTAAGTTGCAACTTTTACCCAAAGCCTTTAATTCAGCATGAATTTTAGGAGCTCCATATCTACATTTAGAAGCTTGATATATTTTTTGAATATCTGCTAATAACTCTTTATTTGCTGATTCTCTACTGCTTATTTTCCTTGTAGTCCACTTATAGTAGCCACTAGCAGAAAATCCTACATAATTCCTGTACTTTATAGCAGTTACTATATAAAAAAATATTTTACTCTTTTTGACTGGCCAGGGCTTTTTTTAAAATGTCTCTTTCTCTTGTTACTTTTGCTTTGTAAATCAAACCTCTCTTTGTCGTAAGGAGCCATGTTACCTCTACCTGGAAATGCATCTGCTGCCGACTTTTTTTCGTTGTGTTTCTTTATCCATTTTCCTAATAAACCACCCTTTATTCCTAAATCTCTTGCTATTTTTGTAATTGTTTGACCTGCCTTTCTTTGTTCATTTGTCAGCTTAACAGCTTCCAATTTGAATTCTGCTGTATATTCTCTTCTATTTGTCATATTTTGAAAAAACGTTTTATTTTACTCCAAAAACGTCTTAACTTTCTCTCTACTTTTTCTGGGTAAGGTCAAACAATGACTATGCAAAAAAACTAATAACATGTATAATCTATAAATAATTTCTGAGGTAGATTGTGAAACTAGGTGTTAATATCGATCACGTTGCAACCCTCCGCAACGCACGCGGAACTTCTTATCCAGATCCATTGAAAGCAGCAGAAATAGCCATTGACGCTGGAGCAGACTTTATTACTGTACACTTACGAGAAGATAGAAGGCATATTAGAGATGAAGACGTATTTAACCTAAAAAAAAGCATTAGCACTGAGTTAAATCTTGAAATTGCAGCCACGGAAGAAATGCTTGAAATAGCAAAAAAGGTAAAACCCTATTCGATTAGTATAGTACCAGAAAAAAGAGAAGAATTAACAACCGAAGGTGGCCTGGATATCGTGAATATGCACAGTAAACTTTCTAGTATAATAGAGGAAATGCATAGCTCTAGCATAAAAGTCTCACTGTTTATCGATCCAAATATTGATCAACTAACATATCTTGAAAAGCTAGGGACAAAACCTGACATAATAGAAATTCACACAGGGGATTACTGTGATAATCCATCAGAAAAAAAGTTACAGTTAATTACTAATGCTGCAGAGTACGTCAATAAATTAGGAATAGAATGCCACGCAGGACATGGCATAACTTATAAACACGCTAAGAAGATGACAAGAATACCTCACATCTCAGCTCTTAACATAGGCCACTATTTAATTAGCGAAGCTGTATTTTACGGCTTACACAGCGTAGTAAAAACAATGAAAATGACAATGTCTAACTAACTGCTGCTTTTTCCTTCTCATTTAAAATACTTAAAAGAGTTTGGCTTGCTTTAAATTTTACCCTTGTCTTTTTAGGAACAGTCATGATCTCACCACTTTGGGGGTTACGACATTGTTTTTCCTGACTGATAGCAGTAGAAAATGTTCCTATTCCATGCAAACGTATTTCACCTTTCCCATGCAGCTCATTCTTTATTATTTTAATAAACGCATCATGAATCTTGCTCAAATCAGATTTTGTTATATCTATATTCTGACTAGAACAATCTTCCTTTAATTGTTTTATTATATCTTCTTTACTCATAAATTACCTTAATATTGAAAAAATCACATAAATAGCATATTATGTTGACACCGATAGTCAACTAAATTCATCACAAAAATAGAGGATATCATACATTTTTGCAAATATTTGTATAATACTTACAAAAAAACACCACTATAAAATAACTATCTCTTAGAAAATTGACACTTTTTCCGAGCTTTATGTTGACCATATTTCTTACGTTCAACAACACGTGAATCTCTAGTTAAGAACTCACCATTACGTAATATAGAATGCAAATCTTGGCTTACGCTACTTAAAGCTCTGCTTATTCCATGAGCTAGAGCACCTGCTTGACCAGATAGCCCTCCACCTTTTACAGTTGCAAATACATCATATTTATCTAACATAGAGGTTGCAACAAATGGCATTTTTACTGTTTGGCACACTGACTCTCTTTTAAAATAAGAAATTAGATCGCCTTTTTTGTTAACACTAAATTTTCCACTCCCCGGCTTTATCCATACTCTTGCTACAGATTCTTTTCTTCGGCCTGTAGCATATAAACGACCAAGCGAATCAACTGCTGATTTAATTGTCTTTTCTGACCAATCATTGTTATTTATTGTAGAACTCTTCATTTTTACTCCATTACTTTTTATTTTTACGATTCAAAGAGGCAAAATCTATCTTTTCAGGTTGCTGTCCTTGATGCTTATGCTCTGAACCAGAATAAACATACAAATTTTCAAAGCGTCTACGTGCCATAGGCCCATCATCAAGCATCCTTTTCACTGCCATTTCTATTACACGCTCAGGAAATTTGCCATTTAAAATATTATCTGGAGTAGTTTTCTTCAAACCACCAGAATAACCTGTATGCTTATAGTAAATTTTATCTTTAAGCTTCTTTCCGGTGAAATGCACCTTTTCTGCGTTGATAATAATTACATTATCGCCACAATCCATATGAGGTGTATACTCAGGTTTATGCTTTCCACGTAATAGTGTCGCTACAAATGCTGCAAGCCTCCCTACCACTAATCCTTCTGCATCTATGACAAACCACTTTTTATTGATTTGTTTCTCCTTTAAGAAAAAAGTCTTCATTATTTGATCCAACAATAGTAAGCTATGATATACTTAATTTCTCAATAGTGTCAACAATATTAGTTATTGATTATTAAAGTAATTTATGTTAGTAATTGAGCTGCGCAACCAATATGCATAGGAATTAGAATGTTTCGATTGATTATCACACTTGCGATCATTTTTAATACTATAAGTTGCTATGCAACCGATGTGGGAGAAGTGATAAGCAAAGCCATCAAAAATAGCTCAAAAATAAAGTCTCAATTTTACCAATATAAAAGCGCAGAAAAACACTATAAATCTTCTGGGTTAGCTGGATTTTTACCTGACATTAATTTGCAATACAATTTCGATAGTAACTTTAATCTTGATACATCTGAAAAAAAACTTACATTGCGCCAGAAATTAATCGATGGCGGTGGTACCTTTGCCACATTCAGTCGATCAAGCCATCTTCTCAAAGCAGAAAAGATGCGATTTCAGCAATTAAAACAAGAGCTTGCACTTAATGCTGTGAAAGCATATGTTAATGTTTTACAAAAGACAGAAATATTAAAGCTCAGAGAACATAAAGAACGCGTTTCTTTGGAACATTTGTCAGCTATGAAAAAACGCTTTTCCCTTGGAGAGGTAACCAATGCTGAAGTTTTGTTAGCAAAAGCAAAATTTTCGTCTTCTATATCCGAAAGAGTTGATGCTGAAGGTAAATTAAAGTTGGTAAATATTGCTTATTATCATTTGATTGGCGAAGATGCTGATGACCTTTCTGAAGCTAATGATAAACTACCTTCTGTTCCAGAGCTAAATGAATGTTTACAGTTAGCAAAAACCAATAATTTATCTCTAAAAGCAGCAATTTATCAAAAAAGAGCAGCCGGAATGGAAGTGATTGCTGAAAGCTCCAAGTGGCTTCCTTCTTTAAATCTAAGTGCAAGCAAAAATTTTGGGGAGGATGGTATGAAGGTAGACAAACTATTAGAAAATGTTCATGTAGTTTTTACTCTTGATGTTCCAATCTTTAAGAGAGGAGTTAATGCTTTTGGTGTCAGTAAAGCTAAAATGGATGCAAAAAAATCTACCTACGATTATTATGAAACGGTAAAAAATATAGAACAAGCAGTTGTAAATGCTTGGAATAATGTGTTGACAGCAAAGGCCATTATCAAAGCAAGTCAAGAAGCGGAAAAAGCAGCAGCTCTAGCATTGGAAGGAGTTGAGCAAGAAGTAAACTTAAATTTAAAGAGTACATCTGACCTTTTGGACACTGAAGATGCATTATTTAAAGCACGTTCAGACTTAGTTGAAGCAAAAAGCAATTATGTGATTAGTGTTTACAACTTGCTTTTTATGATAAATAGTATAGACCTCTAAATTTAATGGTATTAGCACTATGCATGATGAACAAGGCAATCAATCTGTAAAAGATATCCTAGAAGATATAAAAAAAGCTATATCGGGTAAAAACGCGAGTAACGATAAAGCAGAAATAAAGGATGAAAATGATGATGTGCTATACCTTGAGGAAGAGTATCCAGAAGAAATAGAAGAAGATGGCAAAAAAGAAAATAATGAAAAAGAGGACATTGATAATGATGACCAAAGTGAGGAAATGGCTTGCAACAATAACCAATTTAATGGCCATAGCTACAATTCAGAAGAAAAAAAAGATATTTATTTGTACGATAATATCCAAATGAGTAATAACAAAGCGAGTAATAGCGGCTTACAAGCGCAAAATAACGATCATCTAATTTTAAAAGAGAATATGGAAGAGATCAAAGCGTTGCTTGGAAAAATGCAAAACGAATTACAGCATAAACAACAAAAAAAAGCGAACCTTACTGTTGAAGAATTAGTTACATCTCTTTTAAAACCTCAGCTCTCAGAATGGCTGAATAAATATCTACATGCACTGGTAAAAGAAGTAGTTGAAAAAGAGCTTAAAGATATAATCAATAATAAGTAGGGTATTAGCAATAAAAACTAGAGTAAAGACGGCTAGAGGCAGAAAACTATCTTCAACAAGGTGGCTACATCGTCATTTGAATGATCAGTATGTGCAAAAAACTAGCAAGGATGGTTATAGGTCACGCTCAGCATATAAGCTGGTAGAAATGGATAACAAATTTAAATTATTCCAAGAAGGGCAAAAAATTATTGATCTTGGTGCTTCTCCTGGTGGATGGTCACAAGTTGCATCTCAGAAAGGTGCAAATGTGGTTGCTCTTGACATAAAACCAATGAACGCAATTAATGGAGTAGAGTTTATACAATGTGATATTATCAATGAGTTTGAAATTTTAAGAGAAAAATTCAAGGATCAAAAATTTGATGTAATTTTATCTGACATGGCGCCCGAATCTTGTGGTTTAAAATCGTTGGATCATATCAGAATTATGCTTTTATGTGAGGCAGCGCTCAATTTTGCAAAGCATTTCTTGAGCCATGGTGGCACGTTTGTAGTAAAAATTTTCCAAGGAGAATCTGATAAAGATTTTTGTAACGAGCTAAAAAAAATGTTTAAAACAGTAAAATACTTTAAACCAAAGTCAAGTAGATCTGAATCTACAGAAATGTATTTGGTAAGTTTAGGCTTTATTGGCAGCAGACTTTCTATATAATATTAATCCAGGTAGCCCGCAGAAACGAAAAACTTCCTTGACACCCTTCGCCAGCCCCCTTATCATAACAGTGAAGCTATTGTATTTGCTTTCGCCAATCTGCAGATTAAAAGGTAAGGATTACTTAATGTATCGGCGTCTTATGTTCAATTTTTTGCAGTATATAGATACTGTATGTCTTTACAAAACTTCATCTACATCTAGATTTTTATCTAAATAAGCTGAACGCGCTTATAAAGCGTTACAAGACATCAAAAAATGCCAATACTCGACAGAGATAGTAAAAGACTAGCTAACTCGGGGATTCTTTGTCTTTTTTTCTGCTTAGTAAATTTCTTAAACATTTGCAGCGTAAGTTAGTTGCAATTAAAAGCGGCTGAATCTCGCTTGTCAAGCGTTTAAAACATAAAAAACGCCAATATTTTAAAGCAGATAATAACCCCAGGGCTTCTTTTGCCTTTTTTTTCATTTAGTAAATTTCTTAAATATTTATAGCAACATGAATTGGGCAGGAAGGTGTCATTCCAGTGCTCCTTTTTTTGTCACCCGAGCCCCTATGATGTCATTCCAGTGCTTGACACTGGGATCCAGTTTTCCATATAATCTCATCGAAAATGTTGTAACCACTTTCTATGCTAGTTTGCTTGCTCACAAGCAAACTTTCCTGGATCCCAGTGTCAAGCACTGGGATGACAGAAGAAGGAGGCACTGCCGTCTTGGATGAAAAGGCTGGATTCCAGTGTCAGCTACTTTCATGACATCATCATAAGGTAAACCAGTGTCAGCTACTCGGATGACAGGAGAAGGGGCTACTTGAATGACGGTGTCGGTAAACTTAGAGCTATAATAACTATTTGCCTTTTTTCTGCTTAGGTTATGCAAGAAGTCTACTGTCTGAGAAAAAGTAGATAAAGGGTGAAGAAAGATAGAAGTGTTTAGATAGCTTAAAAAGAACGTTAAGTCATGCTTTTTATTTATATTGACAGCGTATATGACATCGTTTACGATTAAAGTTAATAACAATAATTTATATTTATCATGTTTGCAGTAATTGAGACTGGTGGAAAGCAATATTTAGTAAAAGAAGGTAGTATAATAAAGGTAGAGAAGTTAGAAGCTGAAGAAAAAAAAGAGGTGGAAATCAATAAGGTGATTTGTATTTCAAATAATGGCTTATCTTATTCATCTAATGCTACTGTTAAAGCTGAAGTGTTGCAGCAGTGCAGGGGGGAAAAAATTATAATCTTTAAGAAGAAAAGAAGAAAAAATTACCGTAGGAAAACTGGTCATAGGAAGTATATAACTGTTCTTCGTATAAATGAAATTAGTCTTCAAAAGTAAGAGGTAAGATATGGCAACTAAAAAATCAGGTGGTAGTTCCTGTAATGGTAGAGATTCAGCGGGTCGTAGGTTAGGAATAAAGAAGAATGGGAAGGTTATTCCTGGTAACATAATTGTGCGCCAAAGAGGCACAAAATTCCATCCTGGGAAGAATGTTGGTATAGGTAAAGATCATACGATTTTTGCTAAAATAGAAGGCTGGGTCAGCTTTAGAAGGTCAGCAAATAAAAGGACTTTTATTGATATCGTGCCTACAGATAATATGAAAGCTTCAGCTTGAATAAATCATGGGTCTGTAGCTCAGGTGGTTAGAGCGCACGCCTGATAAGCGTGAGGTCGGAGGTTCAACTCTTCCCAGACCCACCATTTAGTAGTTACTAACTGTGTTTTCTATAGCGGTTTTGATATTGTATAAGCAAAAACATGAGTTTATATAAAAATTTAGTAACCAGTGAATCAGTGGCGGCTGGTCATCCAGATAAAGTAGCAGATCAAATTTCAGATGCAATACTTGATGAGTACCTTTTTACTGATCCTTTTGCGCGAGCTGCAATAGAGACTTTAGTCACCAAAGATAACGTTATTATAGCTGGGGAAGTGTTTGGGCCTAACATCAAAAATAGCAGGATTGAAAGTATTGTACGGAATACAATAAAAGATATTGGTTACAAGCACGATGGGTTCCACTGGAGAAAAGTGAAAGTAAATATATTGCTGCATGAGCAATCAAATGACATTGCAATAGGGGTGGATCAAGGTGCTGGAGATCAGGGCATAATGTATGGCTATGCAACAACAGAGACAGAAAACCTTATGCCGGCACCCATTTTTTATGCACACTCGATTCTGAAAAATATCATGAGCGCAGTTAAAGAAGCAAAACTTGGTCCAGATGCAAAGTCACAAATCACTTTGGCATATGAGAATAACCTCCCGGTACGTGCTGAAAGTATTATTGTCTCGATACAGCACCCTGAGAATTTGGATCAATCAAAAGTAAAAGAAATAATTTACCCTTACATAGTTTCATCTTTACCTGAAGGATGGATGTGTCCTGAGGAAAATCTCTTAGTCAATCCAACTGGTAGATTTGTTATTGGTGGGCCAGTTGGTGATTGTGGATTAACCGGACGAAAAATTATGGTTGATACTTATGGGGGTTATATTCCACACGGTGGAGGGGCATTTTCCGGAAAAGATGCAACTAAAGTTGATAGATCTGCAGCTTATATGGCAAGATACCTTGCTAAAAATATTGTCTTTGCAGGTTTGGCTGAACGTTGTCTTGTGCAGCTTTCTTATGCAATTGGTGTATCAAAACCTACTTCATTCTATATTGATACATTTGGTGCGAATAAGGTAGAGGAAAGAGTAATTAAAAAGTTTATCGAGAATAATATAGATTTATCAACAAAAGGCATAATCAAGCATTTATCGCTTAATTGCCCTATATATAAACGTACAGCCTGTTATGGACATTTTGGTAAACAGTCGGAAAGGGACGGTGGATTTTCTTGGGAAAACATGGACTTATCTGCTGATCTTTGTAGAGAATTCAATATAGAAGGTAATAGTAAAATTTCTTTAGATTGCTAAAATTTTTGATTTACAGCCTCATATTTATATACTAGCTTATTGTTAAAGCATAGCACGCTTTTTCATAATAATTATACCATATTAGTAATAATTTTATATTCAATTTTTATTGTGAGGCTTATAAAGTGTATAACGAAATAGAAGGAGAACTGTACAACGTAATTGTAAAAGAGTTTTCTGATCTTATTGATAAAATAAAAGAACACCCTTTTAATGTTGAATTGATAAATAATACATTAGATTATGAAAAATTCAAATTCTACCTTCAGCAGGATTTTCTGTATTGTATAGATTGCGCTCGTGCTTTTTTAATTGTTGCAGCTAGAGTTGATGATATTGAAATGATGAGTAGTTTAATCAATTTGGCACAAGGAGCATTTTATGTTCGAGAACAGTATAAAAAATATTTTGAAGATTGTGATCTATCTGATGATCACAAAAAGTCAAGAGCTTGTTCTGCCTTTACTGACTTTTTCATGAGTGCCGCATATCACAATTCTGTTAATGAAGCTTTAGTAGCATCTTATTCTTGCTTTAACATATACCAAATCGTTATACGCCATATGGTAAATGAGATAACAACTAAAGGGGTTAAAAATAACAAATACAAAGAGTGGATCAACATTTATAGTAGCGAAACAGTAAATGCTGTAATTGATGAGGTTACTGATATTACAAATAAGCTATATAAAAAAGCTAGTGACTGTGAAAAAAAGAGGATGTATGAGTTTTTTAAGAAAGGGCTGGAATTAGAAATAATGTTTTGGGATGAGGCATATTACTCTAATATATCTAGCAAAGAATATTAGCAGCGGATTATTTACGTTAACTTGATCTTTTATCGATAACTACAGTGTTCAGTGGCATAATTAGGAGCTGTTACGGGTCAAATCTTTTAAAGGATATAATTGAGCATCCTTTTAATGTTGAGTTAGCGAATAACACCCTAAATATAGAGAACTTCAAATTCTATGCTCAACAAAAGACGTTGTTCTTAGGTGATTATATTTGTACCACCTTAATTACTGCATCCAAAATGGAAGATTATAGTAGTATTATCTCGCTTGCTGAAGTAGCCCAAAGAGTAGTGACTGTTAATAGAATGTTATATGACTACTACTTTACTATGTACGGTATAAGTCGCGAAAAGAAATCTCTTGAGTGTTTTAATTTCACTAATTTTCTTTTATCCATCTCGCATAGTAATACCTATGAGGCTATGACGGTTTTGTATTCTTGCATGTTTATATACGAGACTGTCGTTGATAGCATGAAAAATAGATTCAAGAAAAATAATAGATATAGGGATTGGTTTAATTTTTGTTACAGTGATTCAGTAAAGTCTGGATGCATTATTTTGGAAAATATTGTTGATGGATATTGCAGCAGAGCAAGAGAAAACGAAAAGAGCAGAATGCTTGAGTTATTTAGAATAACTGCACAATTTGTGTTAGATTTTTTGAACGGTGCATATAATTTTTCAAGATTCAATCAATTTCCTAAGGAACATTGACAATTTTAAGCTAATTTGTATCCTTAATAAGTATTTTTTAAAATGCTATGAAAAGTAAAGAACATGATTTTCATTTAGTGGATCCAAGCCCTTGGCCAATTGCTGTATCAGCAGCAATTCTTATTCTTGCACTTGGATTAGTTGGCGCGCTTCATAAACAAATTGTCGGAATGTTTTGTTTAGTTTTGGGAATCTCCGCAGTATCAGGGGTGCTGTTTTATTGGTGGAGAGATGTAATAAGGGAGGCCATTTATGACAAATGTCACACTGCCATTGTAAAACATGGACTCAAATTTGCAATGTACTTGTTTATTCTCTCGGAGGTCGTATTTTTTATAGTGTTCTTTTGTTCATTCTTTAAAGCCTGGCTTGATCCAGTTTTTTTATTTGAGGCGTTTTCTCCTGCAAAAAAAGTTGAATGGCCCCCTGAGGGAATTTTGCCACCTGATCCGTGGTCACTACCATTCATGAATACATTAATATTATTGCTTTCTGGTACAACAATTACTTGGGCAAATCACTCTTTACTTAAAAATGATAAAAAGAGCATGATTAAAATGCTGTCCATAACTATATTGCTTGGAGTTTTTTTTATAATAGTGCAAGCAATAGAGTATCATGAAGCGAGTTTTTCTCTACAAGAAACAGGAGAAAAGCTTATTTATACATCCAATTTTTACATGATTACCGGTTTTCACTGCGCACACGTTATAATAGGAATAATATTTTTATCAGTGTGTTTATTTAGAGCACGGAAAGGCCAATTTACACTTCAGGACCATTTGTGCTTTGAGTTTGCCTCCTGGTATTGGCACTTTGTAGATGTAGTCTGGATATTTTTATTTTTGTTTGTCTATTGGTTAAGCGTTTATTAAGTGGTTAAAATAATAGGTCTAGATCCAGGAATAAGCAAGACTGGGTGGGCCATTATCAGCCTGAACGAAAAAAATAATATTGAATTTTTGGGCGGCGGTACCATATCAACTGATGGTAAATTGGGTACAGGTGAACGCCTACATACAATTTTTGAACAATTAAAGAAAGTAATTTCCCTATACTCTCCGAATGAAGCTGCGGTGGAGAAAATTTTTGTTAATAAAAATCCTAAATCTTCACTAACTTTAGGATATGCAAGAGGGGTTGTAATTTTAGCGTTAAAAATAACAAAGCTAACTATGAATGAATATGATGCAAACTATGTAAAAAAAAGCATTACCGGAAATGGCCATGCTGATAAGGATCAGATGATATTTATGGTGAAGCAAATAGTTAAAAATTTGAGTATAAAATGCCACCATGCTGCTGACGCTCTTGCTGTAGCAATTTGTCATGCTTATACGAAAGGTTCTTGTTTTGTTGAGTAACTTTTATATGGGATTCAGTTTGAAGATTTCCAGATCTGGAAAAACTATTTGATTGTATTTATCTTGTCTAACGTTCGTTGCAAAATAATACATGCGGAGATTTTATCATCTATTTTTTTCGATTTTGTGATTGATATTCCAGTAATTTTTAGTGTATGAGTTGCGATAGATGTTGAGAAGCTTTCGTCTTGTAAGTATATATTTACTTTATATTTTTTTATTATTTTATTTGCGAATTGGATTATAGTTTTACACCATTTAGTTTCTTGCTCGTCCATTTTTAATGGTAGTCCTATTACCATTGATCCAGATTCATTTTCTTTGAATATTCTATGCAGATAACCTAAATCTTTGCTCATATTTTTTCTGTGATATATGCTATGAGCTGTGGCTATGAGCTGTGTTTTATCGCTAAATGCTATGCCTATTTGCTTTTCTCCCATGTCAAGGCACATTATGCGCTTATCTTTTGGAATAGACTTTAGAAACTCATCTGGATTTCTATGTAGCATCTATTAGACTTCCTTTAAAGTGACCTTACCAAAAAAGTGGAGAGAAAGTTAAGAAAATTTTTTACAAAAAGAATAATGAATCAAATTGCTCAGGAATGCAATAGACTTCTTGCATAACCCAAACTAAGTAGAAAAAAGGTATCATCTAAGTAGCTGACACTGGTTTCCATCCAAAAGGGCAGTGCCCCTATGATGTCATTCCAGTGCTTGACACTGGAATCCAGACTTTAATTGTTATACTTGTAAATAAGTCTGGTGAGAATAGACGTTCATCTCAAAATGCAGTATTTTTGTTGAAATAGCTCAACTGGATTCCAGCGTCTGGGCACTGGAATGACACCTTTGTGTTTGCATAGCTGTACGAACATTGTGATTTGAGAGCAATCTCCACAAGGGAGGATGTCATTCCAGTGCCCAGACACTGGAATCCAGGAAAAAGAATGGTGTCATCCAAGTAGCTGACACTGGGATGGCTTTGTTGCATCGCTACTTATGAAAGGCTAACTATAGTTAGGATTATAAGCAACTTATTGAAAATCTTGTTTTTTTTGCAATCAATCTGATCAAATTTAAGAATAGTAATTTGTTATTTATATTAATAAATTTAATTCTATTGAAAATAGCTAAAGCATTGAAATTCTTGAATTTTAGCCGGATTGGTAAATGGTAGTGAAATTTCTTTTACTCAAATTTAGGTATTCACTGACCGTTCTTGTTATAAATACCAGAATAATAAGCTACTGATATTCTCCACCTTTTTTTATCTTTAATCCATTATAGCTAGCGATGCAACAAAGCCCACTGGGATCCAGAAGACTTAATTTCAACCAAATAATAAAGGCTGGATCCCAGTGCTTGGCACTGGAATGACAGCAATCCTACGTCATACCGCAATTCATTCGCGGTATCTCTTAGCCGCTAACAAGCAGCGGGATGACGGTTGTCGTTTAGCTATAAATATTAAGAAATTTACCAAATAAAAAAAAGGCAAAAGAAGCCCCGTGGTTGGCTAATTACTTACATTATACTTTCAAGTATGGCGTTTTTTTTATTCTAAACGTTTAATAACCGCGATTCAGTTGCTTTTAAGCCGCAACTAATCTAAATTATAAACATTAAGAAATTTACTAAACAGAAAAAAAGGCAAAAGAAACCCTAGGGTAGCTAGTTATTCACTATCTATTTTTTAAGTTGGCGTTTTTTAATGTTTTAAATAGCGTATTTCAGCTTGTGTAGGTAAAAACCCAGAAATTTGATAAAGACATAGAGTGCACATAGTGCAAAAAATTAAACATGAGACGCCAGATACGTGAGTTTTTTTGTCATTTAATCTGTACAGAGAAGATAAATAAATAGCTTCAGTTTCATGATAAGGGGGCTGGCGAAGTTTGTCAAGTAAGTTTTTTTTGTTTAATCCGTTTCTATGAGCTACTTGGATGACGAGGTTACATATTTATGGCAACCTCATTACCTACGCTCAAAAAGTTTTTCAATATCACTGAGTTTCATTTCTATATAAGTTGGTCTTCCGTGGTTGCATTGCCCGGAATATGGGGTTTTTTCCATTTGTCTCAGCAGCTCATTCATTTCATCTAACCTCATTTTTCTACCCGCTCTAATTGATCCATGACAAGCGATAGTGGCCAATATTTTGTTCACTTTATCTTCTACTGGCAATGTATCTTCTATTTCCGTTAATCTATCAATTATGTTAATTAGCATCTCTTTCACATCTATTGCTCCCAAAATTGCAGGGATTTCTTTTACTATCACTTTATTCTCTGATTTGATTTCAATATCAAAACCCATTTCAAATAACTTATCTTTATAGATTTCAATCATCTCCATTCCGGCTTGATTTTTGATTTCAACCGTTTCAGGAAGAAGTAGTTTTTGTCTTTTTATACTTGATTTTTGTTTTAGGCATTCATATACTAATCTCTCGTGGGCTGCATGCTGATCGACTATAATCAATTTGTCCCTTACCTCTGCAATAATATAAGTATTATAGACCTGACAGCGTGCAAACCCGAGCGGGTGGCTCTCTATCAAATCAACTTGCTCTAACACCTTTTTTTCTAGAACCATAGTCTCCGCTTGTGATGGTAATTTCTGTATGCCGGTATAATCAAACGATTTTGACTGTTCTGATAAGCTTTTTACTCTTTCATTTGGAGAAGCAAATTCTTTTATTAGTTGATTTTCAAAAGGACTTGGCCTTCTTTCATTTTGAACATTAGGTTTATCAAAAGGATCTGGCAATGTTGAATCCATTTTCTGGTCATGCGCTAGAAAGGTGCCTATCCTTCTTGACAATGCTTTAATTAATCCTCTTGTCACTATCTCATATATGAGCTTCTTATTCTGAAACCTTACTTCTGACTTATTTGGATGCACATTTACATCTACTTGATCATAAGGTATCTCTAAATGTAACGCTGCGAAAGGATACCTATCGCTTGGAATAAAATCATGATATGCATACCTAACTGCGCCAATAAGTAGATTATCTTTGATTGGCCTTCCATTAACAAACGTATAGATCTGAGTTGACTTACCACGATTGACGGTCGGTTTACAGATGTGTCCCGTAAGTTTAATGCCGTCTTCTTCTTCATTAATCTCCAGAGAACTGCCCTGAAATTCTTCTTCTACTTCACACAATCTATGAAATAACGAAGTCTGCTTAGCGTATTTTAAGAGCTTTTTATTACCTGAATTGAAAGTAAACCCTATATGATAGTTAATCATTGCTAGGTTATTTACAATATCAACAATGCTTTGAGTTTCTGCTCTTTCGGTTTTTAGAAATTTTAGTCTATTTGGAGTGGCAAAAAATAAATCTCGTACTTCAATATGTGTACCTTGTGATAAAGAGTAAGGAGTTTGCTCCCCTATTTTCTCTCCACCCTCATAACTTATAGACCATGCTTCATTTGCTTCTCTTGCCTTAGACGATAATTTTATCCTACTTACTGCTGCTATTGAAGGCAGAGCTTCTCCTCTAAAGCCAAGATGCTTGATTCTATCAACTCATTGTCGCTCAATTTTGAAGTAGCATGGCGCATAAACGCAAGTTCTAAATCGTTTTTTTCTACTCCGTTACCATCATCTGTCACAATAATAAGGTTACGCCCACCACTTTCTATTTTGATCTCTATTTCTAAACTTCCAGCATCTATTGCATTTTCCACTAATTCCTTTACTACACTTGCTGGCCTTTCTATCACCTCCCCCGCTGCTATACGGTTTATGGTTTTTGTGTCTAAAAGAATTATTGCCATAGATTTATTATGAAACTGGTTTTTCTTTTACTTCTTTGGTCTGTTTCTCTCTCCACTTTTTTAACCTACCTGCAATTTCACTGTTGGAAATTGACAATATAGATACGGCAGTAATGGCAGCATTATATGCTCCATTTTCTCCTATAGACATGGTTGCAACTGGAACACCCTTTGGCATTTGAACTATAGAGAGTAGACTGTCCAGCCCATTTAATTGTTTACTATGCACAGGAACGCCGATAACTGGTAAACAAGTTAGTGACGCAACCATACCAGGTAAATGAGCTGCACCTCCTGCACCAGCTATAATAACCTTAAAACCTTCTTCTTGTGCAGATTTAGCAAAATTGAAGAGCCTTTCTGGTGTTCTATGTGCAGATATTATGAATATGTCATGTGAAACTTCTAATGCTTTTAACATATCGACGGTATGGACCATAGTAGTGTAATCTGACTCACTTCCCATAATAACAGCAATATCTTTTTTTATTTTTGTCATATTCAACACAATTTTACTTACTAACTAAATAATGTTCCAGCTAAAAAGCAACAAATATTTAAATTATATTATAAATATAATATATAGAATTCTCGTTAAAATAGAAATTTTAAAAATTTAAATAAATATTTATATTAAGATATAGAGATATAAACTTCTTATGTAAGATAAATTTATAAAATAATTATTTTTGTATTTCAAGCTTTGTAATCTTAGCTTGTTCTTTCTATAAATGGTTTTTTCAGATAGACTGATGGTAAAATGGTAATTTAAAATTACTAGAAATTTGATAAAAATATTAATATATAATCAACTTAAAGTTTTAAATATTGATATCATATAATTATTGACAAGTTACATGATATTAATATCTTGGTATATTAAATATTATGTTATAATATTTAATAAAGTTAATTGATATGTGAGTGTAAGAATTATGGAAATAATATCGTTAAATAACTTAGACAGTGCAGGAATAAAAACAAAGTTGCTTTATATAATAAATAAAATTGTAGAAAAAAATGCTTGGACTCAGGCTTTTGCAGCTGAGAAACTTGGTATTGATCAGCCAAAGGTATCACAAATTAAAAATGGTAAAATAGATGGTTTTTCTTTAGAGCGATTGTTAGGATTTCTAAAAAAACTTGATCATGAGATAACAATCACGATGACAGAAAGCCAAGAAATAAAATCTGAGGCAGAAAAAGTAAAACATGAAGTTGAATCGCAATAGATACAAAGTTGACAACTTGTTTTTTGTGATATAGTATAAAACTTATTAAGGTAGTATCTTATGGCTGAGTCTATTGTAGAAAAGTGTATAGAACGGGTAAGTAACCGTTTCAAATTGGTTCTGTTGGCAAGTCAAAGAACACATGATTTAAATACAGGGGCAAGTAATCCAATTCAAGCAGCTAAGTTTAAAGGTCATAAAAATACCATAGTTTCCTTACATGAAATAGCAGGAAAACAGGTGGATACTCATGAGCTGTTTAGCCTTTTGGTAGGTAGATGCAAGGAATACATGAAAGGAAATATGAATAATGTTTACAGCAGTAATACAAGTAAGCTAGCGAATTTATTAAATTTTTCTGATAACACAGACCTTGATGCAAGTCAAGAAAGCCAAGATTATGAAGTGGATGGTGAAATAGATGATGAAATAAATGATCAAGATGGCGATGAAGAAGTATCCGTTTAGAAATCTACTGAAGTTACATAGTCTTTAAATGATTTGCATTGCTATCTATACACTGTTGTTCTGTATGAGTGTAATGTTGTGTTGCATAGTGTCTAAGTCAAATGATGTGTACAATAAGGTTTTAGCGTTCAATAATTTCTCAACGCAAGTAGTTGTACTTATAACAGCAATATCAATCATTCTGAATAATTTTTTTTTAATTGATATAGCATTGTTGTATGCTAGCGTTAGCTTTATATCAACTATAGCACTAATGAGATTAATGTTGTTTTGATAATTTATGATAGGATCCATTTTCATATTTTTAGGTATTTGTTTGATAATTATTTCAAATATAGGGGTGATCAGATTTCCTGATTTCTATACTAGGTTACATGCAGCAGGTATTACAGATTCTAGCGGTGCAACGTTATTGTTAATTGGTTTTGCTTTGCAGAATGGATTTTCAATCAATACTGTTAAAATAGTATTATTAATTTTTATAATATGGGTAGCTAACTCAACTAATAGCTATATTTTAGCGCGCACTCATTATAAAGTTAAGAAAAAAACTGTTAAAGAAGGCTAAGGTGTTAGAAATATTAAATGTAGTGTTACTTTTGTTGTTACTAACAGTTACGGTTTTTATAGTTTTCTCGCGACATTTAGTCGTAAGTGCTGTTCTAATGTGTGTATTTAGTTCACTGATTGCGCTTATATACTTAATTATGAATGCACCTGATGTTGCAATTACTGAAGCTTCTGTTGGTGCGGGGCTCAGTACAGTTTTTACGTTTGCAGCACTCTCCTTGATAAAGAATCATAAAGTAAATCTATCTCATAACCCTATAACGCTTTTTTTTATGTTATTTCTGGCTGTATGTTTGTCATATTTTATGATTCAATTGCCAGATTTTGGCAGCCACAATGCTCCGATCCACTTGCATGTTGCTCCTTATTATGTGGAAAATACCGAAAAAGCTACCGGTATTCCTAATATAGTGACAGCTATTTTGGCAAGCTTTCGTGGTTATGACACGTTTGGAGAAACTATAGTAGTTTTTACTGCTGCGCTTTGTATAACGTTGATATTAAAAGAAGAAAAAGAAAATGATTAAAGATCCGATATTAAATGCAGTAACATTTTTGATGATACCTTTTATCATTTTATTTGGTTTATACATACAATTTCACGGTGATTACACTCCGGGTGGAGGTTTTCAAGCAGGAATAATTATTGCCTCCGGGATAATATTATATTCAATGCTATTTGGTGTATCTACAACTCTAAAAGCAATACCTTATTCTGTGATTAGATTGACTAACGTGTTAGGTATTTTAATTTATGGAGGAACGGGCGTTGCAACAACTTTACTTGGCCAAAATTTTTTATCTTATGATATCTTGTTAACCAATAATAGAACCGGTCAAAAATTAGGTATTTTTTTGGTGGAATTAGGTGTAGCATTTACTGTCTGCTCCTCTATGTTAATTATATATATAAATTTTGCTCGTAGGAAAAAACAATGACTTTATATAATTATACGATTATTATTGTATTAATGGTGCTAGGTTTATATATTATTATAAACGATAAAAATTTAATCAAGAAAATGATAGGGGTAAGCGTCTTCCAAGCATCTGTTTTGTTATTTTACATATCTCTAGGATATATAAAAAGTTCCTTGCCTCCTATATTGGTTTCAAATTTTTATTCATATAGCAATCCTATACCCCATGTTTTAATGCTTACTGCTATAGTGGTTGGAATTGCAACATTTTCAGTTGGATTATCCATAGCAGTAAAAATGGAAGAAAAGTATGGAACAATCGATTAAGACAAGTGTACATAAATTAACAGTATCTTAAACTATATGAAGTAACAAATAGCCACAAGTTAAAAGTAAAATTATAGACTTGCTCGTTGTAAGTTTGTTTGTTAATAAGAAATAAAATTATAAACTATAAAGGTAATGATGTCAACTATTAATGATGCAGAAGATAAGAAAAAAATTATCAAAGATCTGGTAACTAAGAGTATAAAAAAGGGTGGTTTTATCACCTTTGATGATATAAATGATAAATTATCAGATGAAAATTTTTCGTCTGACTTTATAGATGATGCTATATCTTTATTGCAGGATTCCGGAATTAATGTGCTTGAAAGTAGCGAAGATAAAGAAGATATTCCTTCCAACAGTGATGATAGTAAACTTGATGATGATGACACATCGCCAAATGTTACTGCAACTTTAGTACAAAATGATGATCCAGTGAGGATTTATTTACAAGACATGAGCTCCGTAAAGCTTTTATCAAGGGCAGATGAAATCGAGATAGCAAAAAAAATTGAATCTGAAAAGCATAACATGTTACGTGCAATAATTGAAACATCAGTAACATTAAAGGTGATAAAAGTATGGCGTGATGATTTAAGTAATGGAGCTCTCTTACTGAGAGAAATTATAGATCTGGATGCAATTTATAACTCTGATTTTAATGTGGTACCCAAAGAAGAAAGTGAAGAGAGTGAAGAAAGTGCTGAAGATGTTGAGGATTCTGAGGATGTTTCTGAAGATGCTGAGTACTGTAGTGATGATGAGAAAGATAGTAAAAAAAGTGATGATGAGAAAGACGGTAATAATGAAGATATAAGTTCAGTCAATTTAAATGTTTCTATTCTTGAAATGGAAAGTGACTTATTGCCAAAGGTCATAGTTGCATTGGATGAGATAATTACTTTAACAAATGAAGCGTTGATATTAAGAAAAAATTCTAAAAATTTCTCTAATGAGCTAGAAAATTTGTATAATCAAATATGGTCTATAGCATTACAAATTAAGTTAAGTGATGCTGCTGTTGCCAGAATTACACAAGAACTTTATAAGATAAATAGATCCATTACGCTTGAAGAGGCTAATCTTATTGCTGAGGCTAGAAAATACGATATCGATAGAGAAAGTTTCTATAAAGTTTATGATGACGTGCTTTTAAAGCACGAATTGAAAAAGATAAGTCTTTTAAAGATCAATGAAAATCAGTCCTCTTTTACAGGTGAATTAAAAAACAAATTTTTAAGGTTTATAGACGATAACTCTGAACATATAGCTAGTACCTTGAACGGTATTAAGCAGCATATACAGGAAGATAACGTACAAGAACTTAAGGAGCTAATCAAGAGAATACAAAAACACGAACGAGAAGTCTCTGAAGCAAAGCAAGAAATGATTAAGGCTAACTTAAGGCTAGTAGTTTCCATTGCTAAGAAGTATTCAAAAAGAGGCCTTGATCTGCTTGATTTGATACAAGAAGGCAATATTGGTCTTATGAAGGCCGTGGATAAGTTTGATTACAAACGTGGATATAAATTTTCAACTTATGGCACTTGGTGGGTAAGACAATCAATCACTAGAGCAATACCTGAGCAGTCTAAAGTAGTTAGAATACCAGTTCATATGGTGGAAATTATCAGTAAAATCAACAGAGCATTAAGAAAGATGACTCATGAGATGGGAAGAGAGCCGACGTTAGAGGAATTGAGTGTAGAACTGACAATGCCACTGGAAAGAATACGCAAAGTTATGAAAATAGCAAGGGATCCAGTAAGTCTTGAAGCTCCAACAGGAAAAGATGATAGTAGTACCTTTGGTGATTGTATAGAAGACAAGCGAGTCTCCAGGCCAGAGGATGCTGCAATACTTGCTGACTTGCGTGGCATTACAACCAATGTTCTTGCAACTTTAACACCAAAGGAAGAAAGAATTTTAAGAATGCGTTTTGGCCTTGGTAAAGATGGGAAGGAACATACCTTAGAAGAAGTAGGAAAAATTTTTAATGTAACACGTGAGAGAATTAGGCAAATAGAGGCAAAAGCACTGCGCAAGTTGAAACATCCAAGCCGTGCTAGAAAACTTAGAGGGTTCTTTTAAGTATACGTGTCAAGTTAAGAAGAAGCTGATTTTGCCCGGAAAAAGTGGAGAGCAAGTTAGGCCAAAGTTGTATAATTTCACCGCTATTTTTCTTTTTCTATGAATCTAATGAAACAACATGCTAATCTACGGTAAATATTATGACAAACAAAAATGACAATTCTAATTCAAAGTATAGAAATTTTTATGTTCTGGGTGATAGCTTATCCGATAATGGCGCAATCATTGGAATTTTAAATAATTTATCCTTTGCAAAAAGCGTAAAATTTGATGATCCTTTTTATCAAGGAAGATCTTTTAGCAATGGCCCTACTGCTGTTGAATATATAGCAAAATATTTAGATTTAGATGAATTTAAACCTGGGTGGAGTTATTCATTTTTTGGGAGATGCCACGAACAGCAAGGTCAGAATTACGCAGTTTCACATGCAACAGCATCTGAAATTTTTGACCCTATTTTTTCTTATTTCTTCAATAAATTTCGTTTAGCTAACCAGCTAGATGCGGCAATTAAACATCATCCAGATATAGGTAAAGAAGATTTATTTTGCATCATAATCGGCGGAAATGATGTTATGGTTGCCACTGCTTATGACGATACTAAAGCGGAAGAAGTGTTGGAACAAGCAGTGAGTGAAATATGTAATGCACTTAAGGTTCTAAATGAACATGGTGTTAAGCATGTAGTTGTTGCAAATGCACCTGAAGTTGGCTCAATACCAGCTTTTAATAGAGATGAAGAAGCAAGGGAACTAGCTACAAAGCTCACGGAGAGTTTCAATGCAAAACTGGCTAAAGGCTTAGATTATATGAAGAAAAGTACAAATCTTGAAATAAAAGCATTTGATCTTAACTCTA
This sequence comes from Wolbachia endosymbiont (group A) of Yponomeuta plumbellus, assembly GCF_947251575.1. Taxonomy (NCBI): domain Bacteria; kingdom Pseudomonadati; phylum Pseudomonadota; class Alphaproteobacteria; order Rickettsiales; family Anaplasmataceae; genus Wolbachia; species Wolbachia endosymbiont (group A) of Yponomeuta plumbellus. The sequence continues at coordinate 600,578 of NZ_OX366353.1, forward strand.
AAATGAGAAGTATGTTTAGCGAATACAAGAGCAAAGGTTTAAATTGTCAAGATGCATGCACATCGAACATTGCAGACCAAGTTGGGAGATTTAAAGAAAATATAAAAATACTCTTAAAGTTGATATTTAAAGGGGAACTTGACGTTCACTATAACCCTGGGTGTAGCAAAGAAACACTAAAGGATTATTTCTTTTTTGATTATTTCCATCCAACTGCGGAACTTCATCATGAAGTTGGTAATGAAGTGTATGAGTTGATTTGACACAGTTTTTTTGAACATATCCTTTTAAATAGTAACCAGACTGCATTCTGTGATTTTTAGCAAAACACGATCTTTCATTTGAGCTTTCTTCAATTTAAAATAAATACAGAAAATTGCTGCCTATAGCTAAACTGACTTAGATTTACCGACAATTTGAAAAACCGTCATCCCGCTACTATATAGTTATTGATATATATTTTCTTTTAAGCTCTTGGTTTTGATCGATAAATGTAATCATTTCATCTTCTAAAGTTTTAATTTGATTACGTAAAATTGCAAGAAGTTCCTCTATTTGTTTGATTATAGATGTATCAGTTACCTGTTGGATTTGGGTTTTTTGTATTTTTGCTATTTCTACAAGTTGGTTTCTACGAGATAATTTTTGTTTCAAGCAATCAATATTACCATTACTAACTGTTAAAGGAGTAACACGCATATCTGTATTATTAATATAACGTGAGATGATACTGCAGTCTATTTTATCAGTTTTTGTAGTAATACCAAGGCTTTTAGCATAGTCTCTCCCACCTTGGTTGAATGACGTACACTTCAAAACCATTGCTTAGTAAAGTATAGGCACATAATTTTTCGTATCCACCAGTTGCCTCAAGACCAATTTTGGTTACATTATGCAAACGTAAAAAGTCCAGCATTTCATCAATGGATTGTACATTGTTTTCAAATATTTTATAATGCTCAAGTGGGTGAATGTGGAGATCTAATTTACTTTTGCTAACATCAATGCCAGCAATAATGTTTGATGAATTCATAATTCCTCCGTAATAATAACATATACTGCATTTTCCAGCCTTATATACGAGCCTAAAAGCTCAATCAGTTGTTCGGAACTTTCAGTATAATAAACCAGAGAAGAGAACCTTGCTGAACAACGATTCTTATAATCAAGGGGCGTGACGGTTCCTCTTCTCTGTGTGTCTTTAATATCACTACTTTGATATTTATAAAGACTTGTTCTTAACATATAAGGGAAGTGTCCTCTAGGTAAGATTGTGGAGTATTCGTTGTAGCATTTGGCTGTTCAATTACGCTAGTTGATTCTTTAGGTATACTATTTCCTTCAAAATTTCCATCTTTTTATTATGTTCTCTTTAGCATTTTGAGAGTGAATTATTCTAGTTTTGATATTTAACCGTTTTGTATCTGCTGTAATGATTTCACTTCCAATTTGCTATTCTTTACATATTGAATTGCAAGCACTAACGCTTTACTCCCAGAAGCTGTGGTACTGTAAGCTATATTTTGCAAAATAGCAGTTCTCCTGATATCTTTGCTATCTGAAACTGATTTCACACCTTTTGAGGTATTGATCACTAGATTTATTTTTCCATCTTTGAGCATATCAACTATGTGGGGTCTGCCTTCTCTTACTTTATTTACAGCTTGTGCAGCAATGCCGTTATTGTTCAGATACGAAGCTGTGCCTTTGGTGGCATATATTTCAAAACTCAGTTCTTTCAACATTCGTACAACAGGCAATATATACTCTTTATCATCATCTTTTACTGAAACCAGAGCTGCTCCTTCTGTTGGTAACTTGTATCCTGCAGCCATGTGCACTTTTGCAAGTGCAGCTTCGAAAGATGAGTCGATTCCCATCACTTCTCCTGTTGATTTCATTTCAGGACCAAGTAAAGTATCCACTCCTGCAAAGCGGGTAAATGGAAAAACAGCAGCTTTAACTGCAAAATGATTGAAAGGCTTGTTTTCCTGATTCAATTTTTTACCCAAAATAACCTGAGTGGCAAGCTTTGCAATAGGAATATTGATTACCTTGGAAATAAAAGGAACTGTGCGACTAGCCCTTAAATTCACTTCAAGTATGTATACATCACTAGACCTCTTGCATAACTCGATTTCTGAAGGCAATTTTGTCGTCAAAGCTTGTCTGCGCTCCTCAAATACATTCGAGTATTCTGTGGTGCTCATCTGCACTTTTCCTAAAGATTTCTCATCACAAACAGGTTCTGCAAGAGGTCTATTCTCTTGAACAGCAAACTGAATGTTTATCAGACCTTTCACTTTTAATGCTAATGCTATTCTTTCAGTTTGTAGCTTAATCTCTTTTATTACTTCGTCACTCAATGTATTTGTCGGTATTGAGCATGTTGAATCGCCAGAGTGGATACCAGCTTCTTCAATGTGCTCCATGACCGCTGCAATGAAAACTTTTTCCCCATCACATACAGCATCAACGTCAACCTCAACTGCATTGACTAAAAATTTATCAAGAAGCAGCGATCCGTGTTCAAAAATTTTGGTTTGATTCAAGACATACTCTTTGAAGCTCTGAGTATCGTGTCTAATCGACATAGACTGACCGCCGAGGACATATGATGGCCTGACTACTAGTGGAAACCCCACCTTTTCTGCGTTGGTTAACGCTTCTTCTACTGAATGGCAGATAGAATTTTCAGGTTGTTTTAAATTAAGTTGCAAAGCAAGATTTTTAAATCTCATGCGATCTTCTGCAAGGTCAATAGAATCAAACGAAGTTCCCAGAATTTTGAAACCTCTCTCGTTAAGCACTTTGGCTAACTTTAAAGGTGTTTGACCGCCTATTTGAACTATTACACCAACCAGTGTGCCATTTTCTTGCTCTTTACTTAGTATTTCAAGCACATCCTCTGCAATGAGTGGTGCAAAATATAAACGATCAGCGGTATCGTAGTCAGTTGAGACAGTTTCGGGATTACAGTTGATCATTATTGTTTCATACCCCATTTCTTTGGCGGCAGAAGCTGCATGTACGCATGCATAATCAAACTCAATACCTTGACCAATGCGATTTGGACCACTTCCTAAAATGACAACCTTTTCTCGGTCAGAAATATTCGCCTCACATTCCGTTTTATTTTCAACATCACCCTCATAGCAGCCATACATATAAGCAGTGCTCGATTCAAATTCAGCTGCACAGGTGTCTACGCGTTTATAAACTTGTTTAATGCCAAATTTTTTTCTTATTTCTTCGATTTGTTTTACTCGATCTCCAGCGTGTAACGCTGGCTGGATCCCAGTGTCACGCGCTGGGATGACATTAGAGGGTACTGGAATGACAGAGGTAGGTCTATTACTTAACTTTGCTAATCTTGCATCTGAAAATCCCATTTTTTTCATCTCTAACATTTCATATGCAGTCTCAGGAAGGCCGTTTTCCTTGATTTTTTGTTCAGCCAAGATGATTTGCTGTATATTTTGCAGAAACCATAAGTCATATCCTGTAATCGAATTTATTTCTTCTATGCTAATTCCGTGGCGCATTGCGTCAGCAGCAATCAGTAATCTGTTTGGTAGCAATTTTGCTAATTGAGATTTTATGTGATCAATATCAATGTTCTCAGGAAATACTTCATCAAGTCCTGTAAAATCAGTTTCAAGTGAACGGAAAGCTTTCTGTAGTGACTCATTAAAAGTGCGGCCTATAGACATCACTTCTCCCACTGATTTCATGGAGGTTGATAATTCACAATTCTTCCCCTTAAATTTCTCAAACTCAAATCGAGGAATTTTAGTGACGATATAATCAATCACTGGTTCGAATGCTGCTGGTATTATTGGAGCGCAGTCGTTACGTATTTCATCGAGCGAATAGCCGATAGCAAGTTTGGTTACAACTTTTGCAATAGGATAGCCTGTTGCTTTCGAAGCAAGTGCAGAAGAGCGAGAAACCCTTGGATTCATTTCAATTACAACGAGGCTTCCATCTTCTTTAGGATTTACTGCAAACTGAACATTTGCACCGCCGGCACTAACATCAATTTCTCTCAGCACTGCTATAGATGCATTTCTCATTTGTTGATATTCAGCATCACGCAGAGTCAAAGCAGGAGCAACCGTAATACTATCTCCGGTGTGCACTCCCATCGGATCAACATTTTCTATCGAACAGACTATTATGCAGTTATCTTTACAATCGCGGATAACTTCCATTTCATACTCTTTCCAGCCGATAATTGATTCATCTATCTGAACTTCATTTATTGGCGAAATTTTGAGAGCACTTTCTGCGATATTGAAAAACTCCTCTTTATTATATGCTATGCCACTACCTGCACCACCAAGAGTGAATGATGAACGAATGATTGCTGGTAATCCAACGTAATCCAAAGCCTTTTTTATTTGTTCTTGATTTTTTATAATGATACTTTTGGGGTATTTCAGTCCTATTTTATCCATGGATTGGCGGAATAACTCTCTATCCTCTGCTTTTTTTATTGCTTCTCTATTTACCCCTATTAATTCTACGTTGTATTTGTCTAACACTCCATCATCTGCAAGTTTTATTGCACAATTGAGCGCTGTTTGCCCGCCCATTGTTGGCAATATTGCGTCTGGCCTCTCCTTAATTATAATTTTCTCTATGATTTCAGGCAGTACCGGCTCAATATACGTCGCATCAGAAAACTCAGGATCTGTCATTATAGTTGCGGGGTTGGAGTTAACCAAAATGACTTTATAACCTTCGCTTTTTAATACTTTACAGCTTTGCGTTCCGGAATAATCAAACTCGCATGCCTGACCTATAACTATTGGGCCTGCTCCTATTACTAATATAGATTCTATATCTGTGCGTTTCGGCATAATTACAATAACGGTCTCTATTCAAGTAATGTTACCAATCTTTCCTGTATATGTGAATTTTTATTAAACCTATTAGCTAATTACTTTTAGGCTTGACGCATAACTGTACGAACATTGCAATTTGCGTGGCAGATTCCAGTGCTTGACACACAGCTGTACAAACATTCATTTTTGAAGGTAAATTGCACAGCAAATGATGTCATTCAAGTAGCTGACACTGGTTCCTTTATGACGGCAGTGCCCAGAGGTGTCATCCCAGTCTGGGATCCAGAAAACTTAACTTTAAATAAGTGGCTGCATAATAAAGACTAGATTCCAGTGTCAAGCACTGGAATGACACCATAGAGGCACTGGGATGACATCCTTCCTAGTGGAGATTACTCTCAAATCACAATGTTCATACAGTTGTGGGCTTAACGGTATCTTTGCAGATACTATGGTAATTTATTCGGGAGATTTGCTAAGCGGTAAGATTTTTCCTGATATGCCGCAGTCTTCAGAAGCTAATTCCACAAATTTATCTGTTAGTTTATCAGGTGACACCAATTCAGATCCAGGAAATGCCTGCTCACTACCCACAGGTCCTTCCGTGTATACAGCATTTACACATAATTTTGTATGTTTTGTCTCAGATGCATATATCTGCACCATTATTTCTAGTGCAACTTTACTTGCAGCATACGGCATCCAATATGGATAAGAGGAAGGAGAAAGTGTCACTTCTGAGGTCATGAATATCGCTCTTCCAGCATTAGACTTTTTTAGCATTGGATCTAAGTTTTTTAGTAAGTACCAATTGGCAGTAAAATTTGTATTCATTACGTTCTGTAGCTCTTCAATCTCACAGTCATGAATGGGGTTCAGTTTGCCTAAAATTCCAGCACACACAACTAATATATCAAGTGCTCCAGATTCTGATAATTTCAGGCTTTCTATCATGTTTGTCAGTATCTTTACATTCTCAAAGTCTAAAAGATCAAGCTGAATTAGTTTCACAGAGCCTTCTTTAAATTCTTCAAGCTCTTCAATTTCATTATATAGTGGCTTGAGATTATCAAGAGATCTTGAAATCAGAATCACACATGCACCTTCTCTTATAAACCTTTTTGCAACAGCAGAGCCTATTCCACCTGAAGCTCCGGTGATTAAAGCTACTTTACCTTCTAACTTACCCATTTCTTTCTCCTTAGCGAGATCCATTGAAATATTTTAGCTGAAAATTGAATTTTGCTCCATATATAAAAATCAAACTTAGCATATAAAAAAATAGTAATGACACTACCACACCACCTAAACTTCCATATATCAAATCCAGTTGGTCAAAGGAAGCTTTTAAGTATTGCTTAAAAGCTGAAGCAGAAATCGTCCAAAGAATAACAGCTACACAAGATCCAGGAAATACGTCTGATAAATTTTGTTTTATGTTTGGTAACATAAAATATAGCCAAGAGACTACTGTGAAAAGTACAAATTCAATAAGTAAATACCTAGTATAACTTAGCACCTGATAGGAAAAATCAATTAGCATTGGTACTAGTGTAGAAAACACTATAGTTAGAGTTATAATAAGCGTGATTACTAAAAATTGTAATATACTTAGTACTCTTCTTAATATATAAGGCGGCGAAACCGGAACTTTATAGGCCTTATTGAGTATTGTTCTAAGCCCTTCAATTGTCGATGAAGCGGTCCAAACAGCACCTACAATTGCTAAAGTTAGTAAGCTTTGCGGCGGGCCTGATATTATCTCCCTAATACGCGGCATCAAAGATGATAAAATATCCTGTGGCATGTTATCAATGATAAATACCCAGCCAATGTTGTACTGGTCTAAAAAATTTGCGAATGTTGACGCCACAGCCATTAAAACGATGAGAAAAGGAAATATTGATAACAGAATTAAAAATGATAAATACCCTGCATGCTCCACTCCATCATTATGAATTGTGTCAATCAAAGCACGATAAAGGCAATAAACGATGCTGTAAAATTTCTGTAGCACTGTAATATAGACGAACCAAGAAAAGTATTCTAAATGAAATAAAGGATACTTTTAAGCAAAAATCCTCACCATTTACTTAAATTTAATCAAAGTGAAGGATAATCCAGCATTAAATAGAAATTATCGGAGGCGTAATGAAAAATTTTCTTCTACTTGTGGCTTTAATTCTCTCCTTTGCATTTGATGCAAATACTGCAAATACTTTTGTTGATACAAGTGATACAACATCATCGGTGATATGCAAGATAATAGGCTATACTCACGGCATAGGCGGACCGATGATCACAATAGTGATAATTGGTGCAGCTTTGCTTGCGATATTCGGCAGAATGCCATGGCCAGCGCTTTTTGCACTCGGTGCGTTCACTGCTGTGTTTTTTGGCGCTCCTGTAGTCGTTTCAAAAATAACACCAGGAGGTGTGATTTGTAAAGACGGTGCAGTAGCGGATAAGTAATAGAAATTATTGGAGGCACAAACGTAGTTTTCTTTACTTGAAAGTGGTCAAGCTGACCACTTTCAGTGTCTATGAATACCTAATAAATTCTCTTTCTGTAATCATATCAGTTAAAGTTTAGATTCCAGCGTCACGCGCTGGAATGACAAGGCTTATCGTCACGCCGCCGCATACCGTCATACCGCGATTCATTCGCGGTATCTCTTAGCCGCTAACAAGCAGCGAGATGACGGTTTTCGTTTAGCTATAAATATTAAGAAATTTACCAAATAAAAAAAAGGCAAAAGAAGCCCCGTGGTTGGCTAATTACTTACATTATACTTTCAAGTATGGCGTTTTTTTTATTCTAAACGTTTAATAACCGCGATTCAGTTGCTTTTAAGCCGCAACTAATCTAAATTATAAACATTAAGAAATTTACTAAACAGAAAAAAAGGCAAAAGAAACCCTAGGGTAGCTAGTTATTCACTATCTATTTTTTAAGTTGGCGTTTTTTAATGTTTTAAATAGCGTATTTCAGCTTATATAGGTAGAAACCTAGAAGTTTTATAAAGACATGAGGTGCACATAGTGCAAAAATTCAGCATGATTTACGCCAAATACATTAAGTTTTTTATCATTAATCCACTGCAGAGATTGCGAAGATAAATAAATAGCTTCAGTTTCATGATAAGGGGGCTGGCGAAGGGTGTCAAGTAAGTTTTTTGTTTCTATTCCCAATGTTATATGGTTATGCAAGAAGTCTATTGTATGTTTACACTCTGCATTAAAGCTTTTAGTTAAGAGCATATCCATCCACCGCCGATAACTTGCTCATCTTTATACGCTACACAGGCTTGACCTGGACTGATGCCAAAGTAATCGTCGTTTAAAATGACACAGGCTTTATTTTTTTCGTCAGTTGAATGTATTGTTGCTAAACTTCCCGCATGTGATGATCTCAGCTTCACAGTTACTTCCATACCTTCCTTTGGTTGTTCTAACCAATTTAACTCCTTGATCAATATTTTTTTTTGCATTAATACGTTGATCGGACCTACTATAACCTCATTATTTTCTGTATTAATTTTTATCACATAAAGAGGTTCATTGTGTGCGATACCCAAGCCCTTTCTTTGCCCCACTGTAAAATTTACTATGCCACTGTGCTCGCCTAGCACTTTTCCATTAACATCCACTATTTTACCTTTCTGTACAGATTGTGGAGCTAATTTAGCTATTGTTTTACTATAGCTTTCGGAAACAAAGCATATATCTTGACTGTCCGGCTTTTCAGAAATTTGTAAGCCAAAATACTTTGCTAATTTTCTTATATCACTTTTATAGAACCCACCTAGTGGAAATCGCAAAAGCTTCAATTGCTCTTGAGTTGTAGCAAACAAAAAATAACTTTGATCTTTACTTTTATCAATGCTTCTACACAACTTTACCTCACCATTTTTTTCTAACCTTCTCACGTAATGTCCTGTTACGAGCACATCCGCACCAAGATTTTTTGTAACTTGCAATAGATCACGAAATTTTACCGTTTGGTTACATCTCACGCATGGTATGGGAGTTTCCCCACGCATATAGGTACTCGCAAAATCCTCTATTACTTCCTTTTTGAATATTTCCTCATAGTTTAAAATATAGTGAGGAAAGCCAACACTTTCAGCCACACGCTTAGCGTCATAAATATCTTGTCCAGCGCAGCATGCGCCCTTTCTTGCACCATCGGTGCCATAGAGTTGAAGAGTTACACCTATCACCTGGTACCCAAAGTTATATAGCAGTGCTGCAGCAACGGAGCTATCAACTCCCCCGGACATTGCAACAACAGCCTTGGTCTGGTGCGGAGCTTTATCTTTTAGCAGAGGTTCAATTTCAAATTCTTTTAGCATAATCGCCTTAATTTATAAACACAAACTTGGTGTCATGCAAGTAGCTGACACTGGAATCTAGTTTCTATTACACAATTTCATCGAAACAGCATACTTGTTTATAGTCAATTTTTCTGGATCCCAGTGTTGGCTACTTGGATGACATCTTTATGCTTGAGGTAAAATTTGCTATAAAATTCGATGAACTACCTTTAAAAATAATTTAATCCTGCTTAAATAAAACATGGCCAAAATAATCCATGTTTTCAAGCACTTTTCCGCTACCCAGAGCAACACAACAAAGTGGGTCATCTGCAACACGAACTGGTAGTTTTGTTGTTTCACTGATAACTTTGCCCAAGTTACGCAATAATCCGCCGCCACCGGATAAAATTATTCCTTTATCGACTATATCAGAAGAAAGTTCAGGTGGAGTGCTCTCCAGTGCAGTCCTAATAGCAGAAATTATCTGATGTACAGGCTCTATTAAACTCTCTGCAACTTGGTATTCTGATAAAAGCATTTCTTTTGGCATGCCACTCACTAAATCCCTGCCTTTAATTATCATTCCCTCTTTGTTATTTTCACCTGGCAAATTGGCTGAACCTATGCTTTTCTTAATTTTCTCAGCGGTTGTTTCACCGATTAATAATTTATGATTTTCACGAATATATGATTTTATTGCTTCATCCATAATATCGCCACCTACTCTGGCAGAACGTGAATAAACAATTCCACCTAAAGAAATAATTGCAACTTCAGTTGTACCGCCTCCTATATCAACGATCATAGAACCCTCAGGTTCAGTAACCGGGAGCCCAGCTCCGATTGCTGCAGCCATTGGTTCTTCAATTAAAAATACTTCATTTGCACCAGCACTTTCTGCTGCATCTTGTATAGCACGCCTTTCAACTGGCGTGGATCCAGATGGAACGCATATGATAATATTAGGTTTATTAACAGTGAATTTTGTGTTTGCACTGCGTATGAAATATTTTAGCATTTCTTCCGCACTTTTAAAATCAGCAATGACTCCATCTTTTAAGGGCCTTATCGCCTCTATTTCTCCAGGCGTTTTTCCAAGCATCATTTTAGCTTTTTTACCAAAAGCATAAGGAACGTAGCTTCCTTTTTCTTTTATTCTTGCTACAACTGAAGGCTCATCAAGCACTATTCCCTGATTTTTCTGATAAACTAAAGTGTTTGCAGTGCCAAGATCTATAGCAATATCGCTAGCAAATAAACCTTTGAAAGTGAAAAGACTACAAAACTTTTCGGTTAATTTTCGAACAAAATTCATACGCAACTCAAGAAAATCATTTATTAAGACAAATTATACTTTCCAGATAAGTAGCTAATGCAGCACTCAACGTCTAAACCCTTACCTGTTACTTTTTTTAGCAGTTCCAGGCCACACTTTGCACTGTATATATTTTGAGATAACCAACTGATAAGTAAACTAAAATCTCCTTTTATTATAGCACTTAATGATTCGTAATGATTCTTTTTAACGCAAGAGAAAATCTGCACAGCAGCAATTAAAGCAATAATTTTTATAGGAAAGTAGCCCATAACACCGCTTGCCCAATATTCATCTTGAAAATAAGTGTTTAGCTCATTTTCAGCTTTTACTGGAATTTTATAGTGCTTCATACCTTCCAGCCACGCATCATGCAGGTCTTTGACTTCCAATGTACCATTTATTATATCTTGTTCTAACCTAGTTCTCAACATAATATGAGCTAACAGACTAAATTCATCTGCATTTTTTAAAAAAGAAGAAAGGTTTATTTCATTGAAAATCAAGTACAAATTTTCAACACTGCTAACTTTCTCGTTAGTTTTGCCTTTTATAGCAAATTTCTCTTTTATGTGTGGTTGAATGAACTCAATAAATTCTCTGGATGTTCCAATCATCCTTTCCATGAATAACCCTTGAGTTTCATACATAACATGTCTCGTAATTGGGCTACTTATAGAATTTTGCGCTAAACATTTTTGATAAATTGCATAACCACTATGCCGTAAAAGAGAAAATAAACCATAACAAAAGTCAGATTCATCATAATCTATAGGGTAGTAATAAGAAGTACGAACCTCATGCAGTGCGACACCCATTTGCTGTAAACATGACGAGCCAAGTTCAATCTGCTTCTGAGTAGCAACTTTTTGTATATTAGTAACCTTATCCTTTTTCTGCTTTTCAATTATTTTATCTACATTTCCACTAAAGAATTTGCCTACCTTGGGGAATACTTCCCTTATATTCTTTTCTGTGATATCAGAGTCATAGTCAGCAAGCAGTGAGTCGTATTTTGAGCATTTTAATTGCTGCGATTTTATAGAAGCTACTTCGCGAATGAGTGTGATTAAATCAGTAAAACGTTCTTTTAGTTTTTCCAAGTTACTGGCTTCAGAATTGTTTAGCCTCCATAAACTTTGGCATTCAACTTTAGCTTTGGACAAAGATTTTACTAAATCAATAGGAACAGCACTGTTGCTCTTATGTATTCTCTCTATTAACTTTAGCTGCCAAGCATCTGCACTCTTTTTGTTGTCAAGAGCATCTGCTAATGATTCCTTTATTACGTCATGAGAGATAATTTCATGTCTGATTTCTTCTAGAAGACTCATTTGTTCAACTTTGTCCTCTGCATTCAATTGGCTTTGGTTTAGTACTTTTAGCGTATTTTCGATATTCTTTACCCTATATAATACTTCCTCTAAAAACTTATAAGATTTCATATTTGTTCATTATTTTAGAAAACATCTGTTTAACATCGTGATAGATTAATAATAAAGTTAAAAGTATATTTGCTTAAAGTACAATAAAAAATTGTACTTTTTATTCTTTTATTGGATTTTTCTACTCAGAGTCCAGCATATTATAGGAAAATTAATTGTAAGGTTGTAGAAAAAGTATTTAGTATTTTATTTCTCTTGACTATATTACAATATGGAGAGATATTAGCTACTGAAATTAAAGTTACGCACTATTTAAAATTTATGGAGGTTTAGTAATGTGGAGTAGACTGGTTATAATGTGCTGTTTTTGTTTATTACTTACTGGTGTAAGTTCTTGCCCAAAAAAAGGAGCAAATACAACAAATAAAATAAATTCTGTTGTTAAGCAGATAGGTGATAAAAGAGTTTTCTTTGGTTATGATGAATCTAGTATTGCTGAAGTAAGTGCAGATGCATTACTTGACGTAATGGAGGTGTTACAAGATAACCCTGACGCGAAGGTTACTTTAACTGGTCACACTGACAACCGTGGTTCTCATGAATATAATCTTGCGCTAGGCGCTAGAAGGGCAGATGCAGCTAAAAAATTTATGGTTAGTTGTACACCCTACATAGAAAACAGAATAAAAACTGCTTCTAAAGGTGAAACTGAGCCTTTGGTTAATGTAAAAGATGATTCTAGAAATTCTAAATATGAAAAAGAGCATGCTAAAAATCGTAGAGTGGAATTTTCATTTTCTGGAATAAAGAAATAGTTTCTTGCATTAAAACCTGGATCCCAGTGTCAAGCACTGGGATGACATAAAGAAAGGGCACTGGGGTAGACAAAAAAGGACAAACTTGTCATATTTCGTTGCTTGTTAGCGGGATCTATATATACCACAAATAAGTCGCTGTATGACGTAGAGACTATCTGGCCATCAAGAGGCATAATGGAATTAGAGTTATTATTTCAAAATGTGGTTAATAGTTTTGCTTTCTATAATAATCAAGTTGCAGTTGCAGTATCAGGTGGTGTAGATAGTATAATCTTACTGCACTTAATGAATAACTGGGCAAAAAAAAACAAGCTTCCACTTCCTATAGCATTAACAGTAAATCATGGGTTACGTTCAGAGTCTCAAAAAGAAGCTGATTTTGTTGTAAGTTATGCAAAGGAACTTGGAGCAAAGGAATCGTTCATATTAAATTGGGAGAAGCAAAATATTAAAGGCAATATTCAGTTACAGGCACGAAAAGCACGGTATAAGTTACTAGCAGAGTGGTGTAAAAATAATAATGTTAAATATTTACTTGTTGCTCATCACAAAGATGATCAAGCAGAAACGTTCTTGTTAAGATTAGAGCGAGGTAGTGGCGTAGATGGATTATCATCAATGGACTACAAGTCTTTCCTAAATGGTATTTATATATTTAGGCCATTGTTAAATTTTAGTCGTAGTGAAATAGAAAAGTACGCTAAGCTTCATCGGTTAAAATGGATCGAAGATAGAAGCAACTATGACTTAAAATACAGGCGAACTTTATACCGTAACTTACTTAAAGCAAGTGATAATCAAGAGATTTTAACAGAGCGAATATGCCTCACAGCCCTTCATATGAAAAGAGCTGCAAAAGCGTTGATGCACTACACACGCCTTGCGTTTAATGACTGCGTTAATGTGCATGATCTTGGTTATATTGAAATTAAACTAAGTGAGTTTTATCAATTGCCAGAGGAAATAGCCTTGAGGCTTCTTCTTTACTCCATAATGGCAATTGCCAGTAAACATTATAAACCAAGGTACAACAGCCTTATCGTAATATTTAATAAAATATTGCAAAAGGATAGTAATGTTAATTGTACACTTTCTGGGTGTAAAATAAGAAAACATGGAGAAAATATCTTGATAATTAGAGAATCGTCAAAGATACAAGAAATTACCTTAAACCTACCTTTAAATGAACCTACTCAATGGGATAACAGATTTAGCTGCACAATACTCGGAAATCAAGAGTGTTCAGTTATCATCGCTCCATTAAAAAAAACACAAAAAGTTCCTGAATTTCTGAAGGATTACAACTGCTGCCCTGAAGTTTTCTATTCTTTGCCTGTAGTGCTAAAAGATGGAAAGGTGCTTGCTTATCCTGATGTAAATTATAACGGAAAAAATACCAATGACGATAAGGTTCAATGCATTATTAATAGCACGATAAAACAAAATTTGGTAAGCTTGATTAGTATTTAGTTAGAAATAGAAATGAAAAAATTTTTAGAAGGCTTATTGATCTGGTTAGTAATTATTGTTCTTATTTCAGTTGCTTATATTCAGTTCAGCGGAAATGTAGGTAAAAGTAAAACAATTATACCTTTTTCGGAATTTTTAACTAGACTAGAAGACAATGATGTAGAAAATATTGTCATAAAAAACCAGAGCATTGAAGGCAAGTTCAGGGACGGTTCAAGTTTCAATTCAAGCGGTGTCATATATAGCGACCTAATAAAAAATTTACATGATAGAAAAGTGAGATTCTCCTTTTCAACTGGAGATTCTGCCATGAACGTAATTGGTGGATTACTTATCTCATGGGTCCCAACATTTATCTTTATTGGCTTCTTGCTATTCTTTCTTAAACAAACACAAGCGGGGGGCAACAGAACTATAAGCTTTGGCAAGTCAAGGGCTAGACTCATGACTAGTGGAAAAAAAGTAACATTTGATGATGTTGCCGGAATTGATGAAGCAAAAGAAGAGCTAGTAGAGATCGTTGATTTTCTTAAACAAAGGCAAAAATTTCAAATATTAGGTGGAAAAATACCAAAAGGGTGCCTTTTGATTGGCTCTCCTGGAACTGGTAAAACTTTACTTGCTCGTGCAATTGCAGGAGAAGCTAATGTGCCATTCTTTAGTATTTCTGGATCTGATTTTGTTGAAATGTTTGTGGGTGTTGGTGCAAGTCGTGTTCGTGATATGTTTGATCAAGGCAAGAAAAATGCTCCTTGTATAATTTTTATAGATGAAATAGATGCGGTGGGTAGACATCGTGGCATTGGTCTTGGTGGCGGCAATGATGAAAGAGAACAAACATTAAATCAGTTATTAGTTGAGATGGATGGCTTTGAGTCTAATGAAGGTGTAATAATAATTGCTGCGACTAACCGTCCGGATGTCTTAGATCCAGCACTGCTTAGACCTGGTCGTTTTGACCGACAGATTACTATTTCTTTACCCGATATAAATGGGCGTGAAAAGATATTAAATACTCATATAAAGAAAATATCAATAGCACCAGATGTAAACGTGAAAACAGTTGCAAGAGGAACACCAGGTTTTTCAGGGGCTGATCTAGCAAATTTGGTGAATGAATCTGCACTTATCGCTGCAAGAAGAAACAAGAAGATTGTTACCATGGATGATTTCGAATATGCACGTGATAAAGTGATGATGGGCGTAGAAAGGCGATCTCTCATTATGACAGAAGAGGAAAAGAGACTGACTGCATACCATGAAGCTGGTCATGCGATGATTGCTGTTAATATGCCTGCTTCTGATCCTATACACAAGGCAACAATTATTCCACGCGGTAGGGCACTCGGTTTAGTTATGAGACTACCAGAAACAGATAGAGTGTCCCTCACAAGAGAAAAGATGCTAGCAGATATAACTGTTGCAATGGGTGGAAGAGTGGCAGAAGAGCTAATTTTTGGCTACGATAAAGTCACAAGCGGTGCATCTTCGGATATAAAACAAGCATCTGATTTATCACGCGCTATGGTAACAAAATGGGGAATGAGTGACAAAATAGGCCCGATCTATCACAATCGCGAACAAACCATACATGGTTCTGAGATAATTTCTGAAGATACGTTAAAACTTATAGATGAAGAAGTGAAGAAAGTTGTATCTTCTTGCTATGAAAAAGCAAAAGACATTTTGACCAAGCATAAGAAAGGCTTAGATCTCATTGCCGAAAATCTACTGGAGTTTGAAACTTTAACAGGAGATGAAATAAAGGACATATTAAATGGAAAAAAAATTGTTAGAGAGAAGAATGAGAAAATAAAAAAATCCTCTCTCTATGAGAGTTGACCTCATCTTAAAAATGCTAATCAGCTAACGCTGCAATAAAACATTCAGAATTGTAACTGTCAATATAAATTGTATTAAAATATTCATAATATTGCATTTTCATCACAATAATGCTATCATTCAGTTAGTATTAATGTTTAATGAGGTGTGAGTAATGATTGATATAGCTTCTATTGGTGTAAGTACAGTTATTGATCAGAATTATAGAAGAAAAGCACAATTATGTTTATCAGGATTATTTGTAACTGTGTCAATAGCAACTGTTACCTGGTTTATTTTCCCTGCGTCACAAAATGTATTAGCTCCGTTTTTACTTCCGGCTATGTTCTTGCTCTTCACTTTATCGATGGGTTATTACATGTTCATATTTAGTTGTGAAGAAAAATCTTTGGTAAAGAATGTTCTTGTTATGGTTGAACCGGCTGAATCGGTAAAGAGAGTGCATTGCCAAGAAAATATTAAGTCCTTATTAGCAGAAGTGAGAAGTACTACGAAAGATAGGTTTCGTAACGTGCTTGTTAATCTTTGTTTTGAAGATCGTAGTAAAGCACACAAACTTGCATTATATGTGAAAGAAATTGACAATATTGTGTCTTCAATAAAAAATAAAGACCTCTTAGACCATTTTGATCAATTTTTTACTATTACTGAAGTAAGCAATAAAAAAAATAGAAGTGAATTAATGAACCTCGCAAGGGCATATAAGATGATAAGTGAAGAAGATCCAGACAAAATACAGGTTTTTTAGCTACTCAAACAAAAAGTTATTCATATGAAATAATGTTACCTGAAATTGATAATTTTCTATCACAAGCTAGGTGATTTTATCAATAATTTCATTGTGTACGTGATTATCATTTTTTGTTTCAATTCCAGTGATAACACTGCACCTAACGGGCTCTTTTATGGCTATTTCCTGAAATCCTTTTCTGACCTTATTGTAAAAATTAACATCCATTTCTTCATATTTATTCTTGTCTTTTGCTCTATTTAACCCAACTTTAACATCAATATCTAGAATAAATGTAATATCTGGACATTTAATTTCTACTAACTTATGTAAGTCCCTTATTAGCCCTAAATCAACACTAAGCCCATATCCTTGGTATGCAATAGTTGAATCAATAAACCGATCACAAATCACTATTTTTCCTTCTGCAAGAGCTGGTAATATTAATTTTTTCATATGTTCGCGCCTCATCGAAATAAGTAGCAAGAGTTCAGAAATAGGATCAATATTATTCGTTAACAACACTCCTCTTATCTTTTCTGCAAAGTTAGTGCCACCTGGTTCTCGAGTCAATACCACATTATTTTCGCCGTGAATTTGCTTAAAATGATTTGCAAGTAGCTTAGATTGTGTTGTTTTACCAGAGCCGTCTATTCCTTCGAAAGTTATGAACATAAGTTTTATAATTATAATACTAAAAAAGAATATGCAAACAGTATACATAGAAACCGTTTGACATTTAAATAATAAGACCGTAAATTACATGTGGTATAATAATAGTCTATGGTTGCTCTGAATACTCCTAAAGTCGATTTTAGTTTTACTGCAAAAGATTTTAATCTTTTGGGAGTAGACAATAAATACTATACATTAAGTGACTGTTGTGGAAAAAATGGTCTTATTGTAATGTTTATATGCAATCACTGTCCTTACGTTCAGTCAATTATTAGTAATCTGGTAAGCGATGTTGATCAATTGAAAAAAGATTATCAGGTAAACACCATTGCAATAATGCCAAATGATGTAAATGAATATCCAGAAGATTCCTTTGAAAATATGATTAATTTTGCCAAGGAAAATAAGTTTACATTTCCATATTTAATTGATAGTACACAGAAAATAGCTAAAGAATACGGGGCTGTTTGCACTCCTGACTTTTTCGGCTTTAATTCCAATTTAAACCTTTGCTATCGTGGACGTTTTAACAACGCAAAAAAAGAAAAGGTTCAAAGCTATGAAGTAGGAAGTAGTGACTTATTTCAAGCTATGAAATTTATTGCAGAAACTGGTAATTCTCCAATTGACCAAAAATCAAGTATTGGCTGCTCAATTAAATGGTCTAATTCTACAGGTTAAATATCATGCACAGTGGCTCTCAGCATTTGTTTGATATTATAATTTTGCTTTCTGCTGCTGTGTTTATAGTCATAGCATTTTGGAAAATGAATATTAGTCCAGTGCTTGGTTACTTCGTTGCAGGTGCAGTTATTGGTTCTCACGGATTTAATCTGATACACTCAGCTGAAGCAATGGATAATCTTGCAGAATTTGGTGTAGTTTTTCTATTATTCATTATAGGCCTTGAATTGACATTTGAACGCCTGATCGCTATGCGTATTCATGTATTTGGGTTCGGTTCTCTTCAAGTTATAGTTACCATGGTAGCAATATGGTGCATCGCTCTTGCTTTCGGAGTGAATACGAATATAGCAACAGTTATTGGTGGTGGGCTTGCGCTATCCTCAACAGCAATAGTGTTGCAGGTTCTGCAAGAAAAAGGTTCTCAAGCAAGTCAGGTTGGTAGATTGTCGATAGCAGTGCTATTAATGCAAGATTTTGCAGTGGTACCATTAATAGTATTGGTACCTTTACTTACTGGCAATTCTGAGCACAGCCTGATAAGCTCATTGGCAGGTTCATTGGTGCAAGCAGCTATTGCATTAGTGCTGATATTTATAACTGGTAGATTATTGCTTAGACCTTTATTTTCGGTTATTGCTAAAATGGAAAGTAATGAGATCTTTATATCAACAACGCTTTTAATAGTATTAGGAGCAGCATTTATTACTGAGCAATTCCATTTATCGTTAGCATTAGGTGCATTTGTTGCTGGATTGTTAGTTGCAGAAACAGAATATAGACACTCAGTAGAACACGCAGTATTGCCATTTAAAGATTTGTTTCTTGGCTTATTTTTCATGACTGTTGGTATGTCCATCAATACCGAACTTTTACTCAATAAGTTACCACTAATTACTTTATTATCGATTATCCTTATCGTTTTAAAAACATCTATTATATATATATTGTGTAGATTTTTTGGGTTTAAGAGTGCACCTGCTATACAAGCTGGGTTACTGCTTTCACAAGGCGGTGAATTTGCGTTTATTTTATTTCGCTTAGCAGATGAGCTAAATGTGCTACCAAGTGAAATCGCTCAAGTACTTATGATGGTAACTACAGTAACCATGGCTTTCACTCCTCTTTTATCAGGGCTTGGAGATTGGATAGCAAACTCATTTAGCACTGAGAAAACAATATTAGATGATGAAGCTGTTGAAACAGATACACAAGATCTTTATAACCATGTGATAGTTGCTGGATTTGGTAGAGTGGGATATATGGTAACAAAAATGCTTACGGCAGAGCATTTAAGTTACGTTGTTGTAGATATTCAATCGAAAATAGTCAAAGAAGGAAAAAGTGATAGTTTTCCTATATATCTTGGAGATGTTACAAGATGTGAAATTTTAAAATCGGTAGGAATAGAAAGAGCTCAAGCTCTCGTTATTTCAATAAAGAATGAAGTTACTATAAAAAAAGTTGTTTCTTTAGTTGCAGCAAATTTTCCGCATGTAAATATTGTAATACGCTTACCAGATCTGAGTAATGTGGAGGTTTATAGAGATCTAGGAGCTAGTAAAATTATTCCTGAAACATCTGAGATAGGATTGCAGCTAGGTGGAGCTGCACTGAGCCTTAGTGGTATTAGCGAAAGTGGAGTTATGTCTTTAAAAAGTAGATTCAGAAAAGGCAATTACAGTATGTTAAAAGACCTTGGTAGTGATAAAGATGAATAACTACTTCTCTAATTTTATGTACAGAAAGCTTCAAGCTTTATTGAGGTTTTGCCTATAGTAAATTACGCACATAATCAACCAAATTAAGGAAAGTGCAAACCAAGTGATTGCATATTCCAAATGCTTCATTGGCTGTATAGCTACTTTGCTGCCAAAATTGTTCGGCCACAATATACACTTCTCTAGCTTAATACCTAACTCATTGGAAATTTCTTCTGTACTCAGGGTAAAC
The DNA here is from genome assembly GCF_947251575.1 of Wolbachia endosymbiont (group A) of Yponomeuta plumbellus. NCBI lineage: Bacteria > Pseudomonadati > Pseudomonadota > Alphaproteobacteria > Rickettsiales > Anaplasmataceae > Wolbachia > Wolbachia endosymbiont (group A) of Yponomeuta plumbellus. The sequence goes on from NZ_OX366353.1 coordinate 620,619, forward strand.
CATGTATTCGAAGTAGTATCGTTCTTGATAAACCAATTTTTGCTTTTACTGCTATTGCAATATAAAACTCCACCTGCAGCTACTTTTTCAATTTTTGCTCTTTCCTCTTTTTTTTCTTTAACTATTCCTTTGTTCACTAGCATATAATTTCCAGTAGTAAGTAGCATAGGAGATAACACATAATATCCATATTGCCCTGCAAAAACATATAGTTCTATGTCACTTAGAATCCCATCGATCTTGACATGCCTATAGTTAAATTTTTCAAGGTCGTTATTGGGCAATAGATGAACAACTGGAAGACTCATATTTTTGATAATATTATTCTTCCAGTTCAATCTGAATACTTGCCATAATCCTAATAAAAAAAGGAGCAAGCAAGGTACAATTAAAATAAATACTATTTTTTTTAACACTCTATATTTGTGTTCTTAAATAGTTTTCAACACCCATTAGTTCAATAAGGTCAATCTGTTTCTCAATCCAATGGAAGTGCTCTTCTTCATTTTTTAACATCTCTTCTAATAACATTACACTAACAAAATCTTTTTCTTTCTCAGCGATAGAAATCGTTTCTTTGATATCCTTAATACCTTTTCCCTCTAATTTCAAATTAGCTTCTAAGATTTTCCGTATTGTGTCTTTTGTAAACTTTCCATCATGCTTTGATATTTCGTTTGTATCCTGAAAATTTGGAACTCCTTTAAATAACAAAATTCTTTCTGCCAACTTGTTTGCATGTTCAAGTTCTTCGTTAAGCTCATTTTTTACCTTTTCTGCAAGTCTATTAATTCCATTATTTTTGAGAATCGCAAAATGCAAAAGATACTGGCGTACAGAAGTCAGCTCATTGGTCAATAATTTATTCAAATGTTTTACTATCTCTTCATTCATAATCTTCCCTTAGTTCAATTCATCAGCATAATTTATATGATAACGATAGTTATAGCAACTCATTTAATAGTTCCTTTGATAACAACCGTATTAAATAGCATGTCGTGGTATGTCTGTTTCTTTTTAGAAAAACAAGCAACTAGATACCAGCAGAGAGTGAGCAGCACTATCATTACTTTCAATGCACTCAAGACATTCACTAATACTTCCTGATCTTGCAAAAATTCAGTAAGGATAACTGCTACACTGTTTAACAAAGGAAGAAAAAACTGGGAAGTGCTTCTGTCAAACGCTAAATTCAAGTCTATTTTAGAATTATCTAAATTGATAGTATATATATTCAGTAACTGTTGGCCGGGAGTTGCTTGGGCCTTTGAAGATATAAAATATGTGAAGTAACTACAATTTACACACATGTATGATAGATGTAAGATCAACGGAGAATCCTCTAATAGCAGTATAATTAATAAAGTTGGAATTAATAAAATTGCTACATCTATTAAATACGCGCAAAAGCGCCTTTTTATGCTGGCAATCTCTGTCATTACCTATCTTCTAAATACTTTATTACAAAATCTGTAAGTTTATCAAAATGTTGAAAACATAACAAATCTTCATAACCGCTTATTGATTGACCGTATATAATAGGTAAACAATTGGCATTTTGTGCACACAGAACATCTGTGATGCTATCACCAACGAAAAACACATTTTCTCTATTTATAGGCAACGTACTCTCTTCTAGTGCAAATAGCAGTGGGGTTGCAGATGGTTTATCTTCCGCGGTATCGCATGACCCAACCACTCTTTCAAAGTAAGAATCCAGTTTAAAATAGGTAACTTCTTCACGTAAATTAGTATTTTTCTTATTACTTACTATTGCTAGATAAACATTGTGGCTTTTCAGTGTCTGCAACATTTCCTCTACTCCTTGATTCAGAGCAATGTTTTGTAATAGCGCATTATCTAAGTATTGTTGATATATCTGATTCGCTTTTTTCCACTGATCGCCAAATAAATTGACCATATAGCTCTTTCTCGACTCATGGGAATTTCTATCAGCAGCTTTATTACTATACCCCATTGAGTTTATGGTATGCTTAATAGCGTTAAAAATATTATCTTGAGTGTCAACTAAGGTATTATCCCAATCGAATACTACTGCTAATGGGCTGTTTTTCATTTCTATATTGTTATATATTTTAAGTTAATAAATAAATAGCATTTTAATGAAAAAGATATAAATAGGACGCTCTACCACAAGTTATGTTAACTGTTTTTTATATAATTAGCTAATATACTGGTTATATGATATGTTTTAATAGGTAATAGGTATGGCCCAGACATCTCAAGAAAGTGTTGAAAAAAAGTTTAAAGACGTCTTTGAACGTTCTCCAGGTGCTTTTCCAGAAGGTACTTCATTAGAAGAGAAGGTTAATTATATCGCAAAAGGAACAAAGGCTCTAAAAGCTGTGAAAAGTAAGGAGCTTGAGAACAAAATGAAAAACGTTGCAGAATTGAATCAGAAACTTGAAAGTCAAGAAGGACGTGCAGATGAAAAAGCACGTCAAGATTTTGAAAGAATTGCTGAGCTTGACCAACAATATAAAGGGAAGGGCATCTTCACAAGTGAAAAAGTTGCAGAATTAAAAAATGACAAAAAATTTCAAGAAGCAGCTAACACTCTTAGAGAAACTACAACAGAAGGTAAAAGTGTTGAACAGAGTGGACAAAAAAAGACTTCTGAGGCTTCTGTACAAACAGATACACAGCCATCAGAGCACATCGTTAGTCCCTCAGTGAGCAAGAGTTCTGTAAAAGAGAAGCTCAACACTGAGCCGGACAAAAAAAGATACCACGCCTCAACCACAAGAAAATCAAAAAGAAGAAGGGTTTTTGAGTCTTCTGAAGCGCTTTGTTAAGAAAATATTAGAAAAACTTTTGGGTGAGGATGAAAAGAGTGTGGAGAATACTCATGACATGAGAGAAGATGCTCAAAGAGATACGTCAAATAACGAAGAGCAACAAAAGAGTAAGCAGCTTGATGAAATTTTAAAGGACAAAAGTGTAAGCGAGGGTTTGAAGCAGGCAACAAAGCTTGAGAACCCGGCAATAACGCCTGTTAATACTCCTAAAGTGAATGAAGTAAACACGGGTCGTGAAAGGTGATCCGCTTTCAAGCTTCATTATACCGCCACGAACCGTCATACCGCCGCGGTATCTCATCCGCTAACAAGTAGCGGGATGACGATTGTCAGGGTGTCATCCCAGTGTCCCTATGATGTCATCCCAGTGCCCTGACTACTTGGATCTAGCAAGCTTTGCTTGCAAATAAGTCTAATACGCGTCGCGTTTTATGCCAAAACACAATTGGAGTTACATGCAAAATAGATCCCAGTGTCAGCTACTCGGATGACAAAAAAAGGAGCACTGGGATGACACCATTTGTTGTATTTAACAAAGTTCGTACTTAGCTTCATGTTAGCTATAAACATTAAGAAATTTACCAAGCGAAAAAAAAGGCAAAAGAAGCCCCAGCTAATATCTATTTTAGAACATTGGCGTTTTTTAAGTCTTAAACACTGCAATTTAGCTGCTTTTAAATGCAACTCACCTTAGTTTAAATGTTTAAGAAATTTACTAAACAGAAAAAAAGGCAAAAGAAACCCCGTGTTAGCTAGTTGTCACTCCCTAATCCTGCAAATTGGCGTACTATACTGTCTTAAACGACTTATAAGCGCGTTTCAGCTTGTGTAGGTAAAAACCTAGAAATATTGTGAAGACATAAGGTGCACATAGTGCAAAAAATTAAAAATAAGACGCCAACTACGTTGTTTTCTTGCTGTTTAATCTGCACAGATGAAGATAACTGAATACCTTCAGTTTTATGATAAGAGGGCTGGCGGAGTTTGTAAAGTAAGTTTTTTCGTTTCTAACGGTTGTTGCCAAAAACTATGCAAGAAGTCTATTGACAGGTGATTAAATTATAATGTAGCCTATCGCCGTATATCCGGGGGTGGGTTGTTGTGAGGCTTTTTCACTTTTTATTCTTGTTAATGTGTTTTTCTCTGTATTACTATGCGGGTTTTATATTTTCGCCCTGCCCAAAAGCTACGGTTTGCTTTTCACCTGGAGAAGATTGTGCTGTACCGATAATCAACGTAATAGATCAGTCTAAAAAATCTATCTTAGTTCAAGAATATACATTTACTCTTGGAACAGTTGCAAAATCTTTGATTAATGCTAAAGAACGCGGTGTTGATGTTAAAGTCATCTTAGATAAATCGCAACTCTACTCAAAATATAGTGTTATAAATGAATTATTTTCAGGTGGAGTACCAATTTGGATCGATGATAAGCCAAAGATTGCTCATAATAAGATAATGATTGTTGACAATCAAAAAGTCATCACAGGGTCATTTAACCTTAGTAAGACAGCTAAAAAAGGAAATGCTGAAAATTTATTAATTATTACAGATTATCCTGAATTGATTCAGCAGTATGTGAAAAACTGGGAGGCACGAATGTCACAATCTTACAAATACGCTCCCAACTAATCGAGAGCGCTTGCTCAAAATCAGTTTTAAAAACAGCAAGGGAGAGCTTTTTTGATTGATTGGCATAATGATTATGATATAATGAACTAAAAATTTAAGGAATAAAGTAATGGATTATATAAATGATGCTGCCGGTAGCTACACTGCTATTCATGATTTTTTTCAAAACAACGGTGTTGGAGATTACAAAGTTCAATGCAATTATGGTGGGGTGCCGTATGCTACTGATGAGTACGTGCATTCTGGCGATAAATTTTGGAGTAATAATTTCATAGACTCACATTTTGGCAGGGAAATAAAAATGTATCCTCAAAGTGAACTTTTAGCTAAAGAATATGCTGGAAATACGTTGCCAGTTTCAATATCACTAGATAAGGATTTAATAAAAATGAAGGAATGTCAGAAAAAAACGAAATTTGTGGAACTAGAAAGGGAGTCAGGTGATTTAGTGCATGATAAGCAAAAGTATGTAAAGTGTTACACAACAAAGCTATCATATGATGATGTACATATTTACAATAACGATAAAGTTTCAACATTTAGCATAAAATACGACGTGCCAAATGATCCGAAATACAGTTTAAATATAACATTTACAAAGGTTGATGATAATAAACCAGGATTTTGGCAGAAATTTAAAAATATGTTTTAACGTGACCATTCACTGGTTTTTACTCAATCAACCAACAACAGTTAATATCAAATTTTTATAATTAAAAAATATGCTATTTTTTAAAACTTTCATTCTCCTTGACTCTGTCAACTTCACAAAACAACTCTTGGACCAAATGTATCTGGCATAACACCTTTTGGTAACTTGCTACTTCTTTTTTTCCGCATCTCCGACAACAGCCATTGATATTCCACTACATAAGGCTTGATTTTTGGTAGATCAACTTTTTTATGAATAATACTATGCTTCTCCTTAAATTGACCATTTACCCTAAACGCTATTAGCTTCCTTAAAATTTACATTAATGCCTATTTTGCCTAAACTGAAGCGTCTTTTCCAATTTTTTCTAGCATCAACTCAGCAGCTTTTTGTTCAGCAATCTTTTTACTAGAAGCGCATGCAGAAACTTTACCATAATCTTCTATGCAAACTGATATAGTAAATTCAGGATTGTGCGCTGGTCCAGTTTGTTTTACAAGCTCATACTCTGGTAAAGGCAATTTGTTTTTCTGAGTCCACTCTTGCAGTGAGGTTTTAGGATCTTGAGGGGGGTCAAGCATGCCTTTAGCTAGCTTTTCCCAATATTGGATAATAAATTTTTCAACATTTTCAAGCCCGCCATCAATATAAATTGCACCTATTAGTGCTTCAAGCGAGTTTTCTAAATTTTTTAAGTTACATCTCCCTCCATTGCAGCGTTCACTATTATTCATGATGATAAAGCTGCCTAATTTTATTTCTTTAGCAACATTAGCAATGGTGTTGCCACAAACTAAATCCGTCTTTCTTTTTGCCAATGCTCCTTCTTTTTCTTCAGGAAATAGTTTAAACAGTGTGGCAGATACAACCATATTCAAAACACTATCGCCCAAAAACTCTAGTCTTTCGTAGCTTACAATCTGGTTTTTGCTATTCCTTTTATTTACGCTTGGGTGAGTTAGTGCCTCTTCTAATATTGCATAATTTGTAAATTTATAATCAATGATCTTAGATATTGCATCATTCAAACTCTTCATACCCATTATTTAAAAGAATAACACTTCCTACCACACCTTTATACCAAAGAATTAGTTTTGTTTTATTAAAATAATACCAACAACTTCCAAAATATACAGTTTAATAGACTTCTTGCATAACCATTATTTGAATAATGATTCATCGATGTTATTCCAGTGTCGGCTACTTAGGTGACAGAGAAGATGTTTAATGTATACAACCCACCACCTCACTAATGTTACTAAATCCATCTCTCCTTATTAGTTCTGCAAGTTCTAGATTAATTTTGTTTACAACTTGAGGTCCGTGGTATATGAGAGCAGTGTACAACTGCACCAAAGAAGCTCCTGCCTTTATTTTTTTATATGCATCAGCACCACTTGAGATTCCTCCGCATCCTACCAACAATATTTTGCCCTTAGTAAGTTTGTACATATCGCTCAATAACTCGGTTGAAAGTTTAAACAGCGGTTTGCCACTCAACCCACCACTCTCGTTGTGGTGGGAATGTAAGTTATTCCGACTGATCGTAGTGTTGCTCACTGTTAATCCGTCAATCTTATATTCCAACGCAAGCTCAGCGATATTTTCTTTCGTTTGCTGATCTATATCTGGTGAGATTTTTAATATTATTGGTATGGATTTAGAATTATCAATTGATTTCCGGGTTAGAGTTACGGATTTCAACAATTCCAATAATTCTTGCTTATTGTGCAGATTGCGTAAATTAGGCGTGTTTGGGGATGAGATGTTCAGCACTATATAATTGCTTTTTCCATATACTATCTTTATTAAGTCAACATAATCGCTGATTTGGTCCTTTGATGTACTGTTTTTTCCTATGTTGATGCCAAAAATGCAATCATCAAGCTTGGTTTTATCTATTTGTTTAAGAAAGTAGTCTATTCCTTTATTGTTAAATCCCAATCTGTTAATTACCCCTTGATCTTTAATTAACCGAAAAATTCTTGGTTTTTTGTTTCCATATTGTGGATTACGAGTTACAGTACCAGTTTCAATAAATCCAAAACCAAATGAAAGCATAGGCCTTATAACTTCTGCATTCTTGTCAAAACCTGCAGCCAGACCCACGGGGCTTCTGAGCTTATTACCAAAAAAATTCACACTCAAAGATTCTGGTAGCTCTATAGGATTCTTATAAGGTATTTTCTTTAATGCCATAATTGCCAAAGAGTGAGCAACTTCGGGCGGCAGTAAAAACAATAAATCACGTAATATCATTTTGTAAAACACTTTGCTTATTTTTAGTTTATTTTTTACCATGAAACGCTATAAGAGTATAACCATAACTTGAAAAGAAATTGATTTTACTTATGAATAATTTTCTCTATAGGTTACACACTTAAAGCTACTGTTGAATTGAGCAACTTTTACAAGATATAGAAAATGAAAGAGGCCGGGACCGGAATTGAACCGGTATAAAAGGATTTGCAGTCCTCTGCATAAGCCATTCTGCCACCCAGCCGTTTTTTATGTGTAGATATCCATTATATCTTTTAGCATAGATAAAGCTTCCTCCCTTTTGCGTTGGAAAGTGTTACGTCCAATGATTGAACCATTACCACCACCCTGCTTAATTTCTTTCGCTTCATTGCATATGTCATTCACTGATTTCGACTCGCCACCAGAAAAAATTACTATTCTTTTTCCTGCAAAACAAGATCTTTTAACATATTCAATTCTTTTAGGTAATGATTCAATATTTTCTGTTTCTATTTTCTCCCTTTCCAAATATTTAGTTGGAAGTTTTACTTTTATTATATTAGCGCCAAGCAAAGCTGCCATGTGTGCAGCATAGGCAATAACATCAACCGCTGTTTCACCTTCTTTGGAAATTCCTTCACCGCGTGGATAAGACCATAGCACTACTGCAAGCCCATAAGATTTGGCTTCAGCTATGATTCCACGGGCTTCTTCCATCATATCGAAACACTTAGCAGAACCAGGATATATAGTAAATCCGACAGCTAAGCAGCCCAAACGCAGCGCATCTTTCACAGAAGAGGTTATTGCCTGATCAGAGGTTAGATCCTTTGAATGTAAAGAGTTGGAACTATTAAGTTTCAAAATAAGTGGGAGCATTCCAGCATAAGTTGCAGCACCAGCTTCAATCATACCAAGTGGAGCAGCATATGCACTTACTCCCGAATCAACCGCAAGCTGAAAATGATAATGTGGGTCATAAGCATCAGGGTTAACTTCAAAACTTTTAATTGGACCATGCTCAAATCCTTGATCTACTGGCAGAATCACTAACTTGCCAGTACCGCCAAGCTTTCCATGCATGAGAATACGAGTAAGATTTGCTTTTACCCCAGGGTTTTCACTTTCGTAGTAGCTTAGGACTTGTTTTACTTTATCACTTATCACTATAATTCAAATTGAATTTAAGTTATAGATTGTAACAAAGATGAAGTTCAATACAAGGATTTTAAACTATATCAAAAGCAATTTTATTTTCTACTTTATTCATATAGATTCTTAATTTCTTTCCTTTTATTAATTTACGATTCAGTATTTCTTCCGCTAAGTAACTTTTTATCTCTTTTTCAATAAGTCTCTCTATCGGACGTGCTCCCATTTCCTTACTATAACCCATTTGTACAAGATAAGATTTCACTTCATCCTCTACCAAGCAGTTTATGCCTTTTTGTGTCAGTTGCTTTTTCAGTTCTAGGACAAATTTATCCACAATATGCAAAATCACATCCGTACTTAAGTCGGAAAAAGAAATAATCGCATCAAGACGATTACGAAATTCAGGGCTAAAAACCTGTTCTATCGCTTTTTCACTATCACCAATGTTAAAATTTTTATGCCCAAAGCCAACAAAACTTTTGCTGCGTTCAACTGCTCCTGCATTAGTTGTCATAATTAAAATTATATTGGAAAAGTTAACTTTACGTCCGTAAGTGTCTGTAACGCAGCCATAATCCATAATTTGTAGCAATATATTATAGATATCGCTATGAGCCTTTTCAATTTCATCAAGCAGCACAACACTATATTGATTGTTAGATACAGACTCTGTGAGTAATCCACCTTGATCATAACCTACATATCCAGGAGGAGAACCAATCATCCTTGATATCGTATGAGATTCAATATATTCGGACATATCAAAGCGTATAAGATTCATGCCCATGCTTTCTGCTAATTGTTTTGCTAGCTCGGTTTTACCAACACCGGTTGGTCCTGCAAAAAGATAATTTGCTAAAGGCTTATTGTAATTTCTCAACCCAGATTTAGCAATTTTAATAGAACTAACAAGAGATTCTATTGCCTGCTCTTGGCCAAAAATCACCTTCTCTAGATTAGCTTTTAAAGATTTTACTTTCTGCAAATCATCAGATTCAGATCCACAAGGCACATTTGTAATTCTAGTAATGGTATTCTTAATATCTCTACTATTTACAATTTTACCCCTGTTTCTTAGCAATTTACAATATGCCCCTGCCTCATCAATAACATCAACCGCTTTATCAGGTAATATTCGCCCAGTAATATACTTATGCGAAAGTTCAGCCGCAGACCTAATGGCATTCTTTGTATAATATACTCCATGATACCCTTCATAGTAGTGCTTTATGCCATCTAGTATCTTTATCGTTTCATTAACAGAAGATTCTTTAACATTAATTTTTTGAAACCTTCTCGCTAGTGCTTTATCTTTTTCAAAACTAGCGCTGTATTCTCTATATGTAGTTGCACCTATACAACGCAGTGTACCTCTTGCAAGCGCAGGTTTGAGTAGGTTACCTGCATCAAGAAAGCTACCACTTGTAGAACCTGCTCCAATGATAGTGTGTATTTCGTCAATAAAAAGGATAGCACCTGGTTTTGCCTCAATTGCTTTTATTATAGATTTTATTCTCTCTTCAAAATCACCTCTGTAGCGTGTCCCTGCAAGGAGTGATCCTAAATCCAAAGCATAAATTATACTGGACCTGAGCGCACTTGGAACACTGCCTTCAATGATCTTGAGTACCAAACCCTCAACTATTGTTGTTTTGCCAACACCTGGGTCTCCAACATATAAAGGGTTGTTTTTTCTACGCCTCAATAATATTTCTATAGTGCGATTTAACTCATAATCACGACCAATAACATAATCTATTTTTTTGCTTCTTGCATAGTCATTTAAATTTTTACAATAACTTTGTAGAATTTCCTCATCTTTTAGTAGCTCACCTTTATTTACTGTAGTAGGAGCGTCATTATTTTTATCAAGTTTTGCTTTATGATTGGTGGTGTATTCATCTATATCGCTCAAGTATTTCATATTAGATATATGGTAAATCAAATTGGAATCTTTCGCATTTTGTTTCTGCAATAGATTTTCAACGTATAAGTCTTGCCTAGACAAAATTTCTACTAGAACATTTGCTCCATTTATTTCTTTTTTTCCCAAGCTATGAGCCCGTATTATTGCTCTGTGTATTATGCATTGAAACATTGAGCTAGGTTTAACTCCACTGATAATCAATTCAGAACTGCTTTGTAAAAACCCTTTTATATTATTATTATAATCATTAGCCTTAATATTGCATCTTGATAGAATGTTATCCATACTGATGATTTCATCGGCTCTGATATTACATCTTGATAAAACGTAATTTACATCCACGTCTTTAGTTAACGCCAGCAATAAATGTTCTACTTTCGCATATTTAAGATTAAAATTAGAAGCAATGAATAGTGCTCTATTCAAACTTGCCTCTAAGTTTTTGGAAATCATCTCCTATTCTCTTTAAAAGTGGGAACTCATATATAATGAATAGCACACAATTATTAAAAAATTTGAAATCCAGCAGTTCGCTGTAGCCAATTTGAATCCCACTCTGGATCTACGTCATAGCACCGCAATATCTCAGCATAGATTCCGCTAATGAGTAGCGGAATGACGAGTTTTACGCTTATCAAATTGTAGGTAAATCCTATTTAATACGCTTTTTCTAGTACTCTGCTTTTCTTCTTAAATGCATTGATCTTTTTTCTACCGTATTTAGTCTTTAACGTACTTGGCCTTTTAAAGACCTTTTTGCTGTTACGTTTTTTAAATTGCACACTACAATCAAAATTTAGCTCTCCTTCTTTGTCTGCCAGTACAGGCAGTCTTCTCTTATCTTGAGGTGTAACAAAAGATAGCGCATACCCTTCAGCTCCAGCGCGTGCAGTTCTACCTATACGATGAATATAGTCAGCTTGCGATTGTGGTGCATCATAATTGATAACATGTTGAATGTGGGGAATATCAAGGCCGCGAGAAGCAACATCTGTTGCAACCATGATTTGATTACGGCCACGACGAAAAGAATTAATGACCCTTTCGCGCTTGTGCTGCCTTAAATCACCATGAATTGCTAAAGCGCTATAGTCATCTTTGTGCAATCTGTTAGCTAGCTGATCCGCTCCTCGCTTTGTTTTGACAAAGATAATGATTGATCCTTCGCGCTGACATAGTTGTGTAACAAGCTTTTCATATTTTTCTGATTCTGATGCATAAACAATTTCTTGCTTAATTTTTACAGAAGTTGTAACCTCACAATCAACAGAAATACGTTCTGGTCGATTAAGGTACTTCTCAGCAAGTTTTACTATATCTCCAGGAAGAGTTGCAGAAAACATAAGAGTTTGCCTTATTTTAGGCAAATGCTTCATAATTTCTTCAATCTGAACTCCAAAGCCCATATCAAACATACGATCCGTTTCATCAAGCACAAGAACGCTAACATTGCGAGTAATCAAAGTTTTACGCTCAATATGGTCTATAATACGACCAGGAGTACCTATTACAATTTGTGGTTTTTTCTGAAGCTGATTTAGCTGCCTAAAAATAGGCTCACCACCAATCAACAAAGCGACCCTTAGTGCAGAATTTTGAGATAAGAGTTTTCTTATCTCATTTGTTACCTGATGCGCAAGCTCTCTGGTTGGCACGATGACTAAAGCTGAACCAGTGTTAGGCTCATTCAGCAACTTAGCAACCAACGGAATAGCAAATGCTAAAGTTTTTCCAGTCCCCGTTTGAGCAGATCCGAGAATATCTTTACCTTGTAGCGCTAAGGGAATCGCTTGTATTTGAATCGGAGTTGGGACGAAAAGATTATTTTTATCTAGAGCTTGTCTAAGCGAAGCTGGGAGACCCATCTCATGAAAATTATTCACAATACGTTAATCCTGTTAAAAGACTTCATAATAGATTAATCTTCCAATCTTAAATTTATTGCAGATTTTTTATCTTCTCCGTTTCTACCGCGCTCCTCTTTAACCTCATAACTCACCCTTTCTCCTTTTATTCCCTTCTCTTTATTCTCTCCTTTAAGTGCCTCAGGTCTTATTCCCGAACGTTCCAATGTGCTAATATGTATAAAAACGTCACCCCCTTTACCTTCTGGCTTGATGAAACCATAGCCTTTTTCGGCATTAAACCATTTTACATTACCAAATTCCATTTAAACAACTCCTAAATTATTAACTAACATTACTAATGTGATGAAAAACTTTGAAATTACGATTGAGAATGCTTTAAGCTTAGCTATTGAAACTAAACCTTTATACTCCATAGTCTATTCTTAACATTACATGACAATAATACACAATTGTTGTACTTGATGCAAATAAATTTTTTAATCGTTAAGCGAACCTGCAACCGTCATTTCGCTAACTTTAATCGTTGGTGAATTAAATTGCCCACAAAAAGTTAGATCATCTGCAACGACTAAATTGCTAAACATATCCTTCAAATTGCTAGCAATGGTAATCTCATGTATTGGATACGTTATTTTTCCATTTTCTATAAAAAATCCGGAAGCGCCTTGGCTGTAATCGCCATTGATTAAATTGACACCAAAACCAAATAAATCAGTTACATATATTCCCTCTTTCACTTCCTGAATTAATTCTTCAAACGATACATCACCATTCTCAATGTAGAGGTTACTAGCTGCAGGAATAACTGCAGCATTACTTGCACGAGTTGCACTTCCGGTTGTTTCTGAGTCTAATTTTCTAGCCGAGTATAAGTCTAAAATCCAATTTTGTAATATTCCGTTTTTTACAAATATATTTTTCTTGCTAGTTATCCCTTCTCCATCAAATGGTCTCGATGCTATGCCTCTTGGCAACAATGGATCATCGATAATATTAATTCTATCGTTGAAAATCTGAGCGTTTAAACTACCCCTCAAGAAAGAACTGTTGCTTATAATACTGCTCCCATTTATAGCAGAAGCAAAACTTTTTACTAGCCCTTTTGCTGCTCTTTTTTCAAAAATAACTGGAAATTTACCAGTTTTCATTGTACGTGAATTCAATTGATCAACTGCTCTTTTTGCTGCTTCTTTTCCCATTAACTCTGGCAACTTTAAATCACTAAAATTACATGCTATATCATAATCGTAACCAACCTTCATTTCACTTTCTCTTCCAGCAACAACAGAGACCTGATTAGCAAAGGTTGATTTACTAAACGAGCCAATAAAACCAGAAACAGTCGATAATACTGTATTCACTAAAGCGTATGAAGAAGAGGCTCCTTCAGAATTAGTGATACTCTTATGTGCAAGGGCTGAATTTTCTGCAGCTTCAGCAATTTCTTTTAGGTTATCAACGGTTACAACATTATTATCTGAGATACTTAAATCTGCAGAAGAGATATAATTACTACCATTTACAGCAAAATTAATGCAAGGATCTTCTGGCGCATTCTTTGCCATTTCTACCACTTGGCTTACTGTATCACTCAGATTATTCAAATCGTTTGTAGAAATATACGCAGCTTTGTTTTTACCTGCTATAGCTCTGATTCCTACAGTGCAATTTTTAGATTGTGATATTTGCTCAATTTTTGATAGACGCTGAGAAACTGAAGTCTTATTAGTTTCATATATTGTAACTTCCGCATCTTGATTTTGCTTTTTTATTAGTTTAGTAATATCTGCTGCAATATTTAATATATTCATTTTCTATTCCTTAGATTTCTATAAAGATTCTGCACCACCTATAACTTCAATTAAATCAGTCGTAATCGCTGCTTGACGAGAACGATTATAAAGCAATGCTAATTTGTTCAGTATCTCTTTAGTGTTTCTGTTTGCTGATTCCATAGCAACCATTCTAGCACTATTCTCACTCGTTGCACTTTCAAGTAAAGCAGAGTAAAGAGCAATTACAACGTAATCTTGAACCAAAGATTTTAAAATAAATTCAATATTTTGTGGTTCATACTCATAGCCGTAATCTGTTGTTGGACCAGCCAGAGAGCTATCAATCAAGGATGAGTCTTTACTCCATGGTTTTATTGTTTCCAACATTGGTTTTTGCGTGAAGGTATTATAGAATTTACTATAAAAAACTTTAACTTTATCGTATTTACTTAAATCTATACCATCAACCAAAGCTTCTACGTGCTTTAACGTGATTCCCTTACTATTTTCAATTTTTAAGATACTTTTAGAGTCAAATCTATTTTTACCTACATCAAAAGCTTTTTTACCAAGAAATACAATATCTACTTTTTTGCCATTTGCGATTGACTTATTTACACGCTCTTGACTAAATTTGACAATAGAAGAGTTAAAGTTGCCGCACAAGCCACGATCAGACGCAATAATGAATACTAGGTAAGAACCGTCGTTACTGACATTTAGAATTTTTGCCAGTAATTCTTGATCAACTGATAGCATTAATGAAAAAATAATGTTATGCAGCTTAGATACATATAATTTTGAATTTAATAACTTCTTTTGGCTTTGTAACAACTTTGCTGCAGAAACCATTTGCATTATTTTCGTGGTTTTCTGTACAGACCTAATATTCTTAATTCTTAAGGATAATTCCTTTAAGCTCTTCATTTTGTATACAACCCTGATTTATTAAAATATATAACTGTTAGTGTCTAAAAGCAAGTTTTTTTGACATTAAAACCAAGTCTAGCTAAGAAACTTGCAGGTTTATTGTTTGGAGATAAGGATTATATTAAGAAAGTGCTCTAACTTCAGCAATATCAATGTGAAAGTAGCCTAATGGTAATTTCTACACTTTGTGGAATTTTATAATATATAATAAACACAATTAAAACTATTACAACTTGAACACTTATGATCCCATTGTTCTAGTTCCCTGTTACAATTTTTACATTTCCAGCCTGGATCAGGCAAAGCTTCTGAGCCCATCTTGTTTAGCCAATAAATTACCTTGTCGTGTTCTTGCAATGTAACCTTGAGTTGTATTACAATAAAGTAGATTGACATGTAATTAGCTTTTTTCATAGCAGTGTCTAAATATTGACTTGCAAGATCATATTTACCTGAACTCATTGAGGACAAAGCAAGTAAACAGTAACTAAAATAATAATCAGGGCGTAAGTTGTATAGTCTTTCAGCACCTTTACTATTTAAATTGATGTACATTTTAGCTGACTGAGGAGTAGGATTTACTGTATACTCTGCCTCTAGCACTGCAGAAGCTTTTCTGATTTTTCCAAGTTTAATATATAATTCTGCCTTTAAATAATTGATGGGCTGAAAAATTGCACTATAACGTTGTGCTCTAAATAAAGACTTTATAGCCTCCTTAAAATTTCCTTTACTTTCATATTGCTTTGCTAAAGCGCAATAAAACACTGCAAACATTTCTTTATGATCAAAGGGGAGAAAAATATTGGACTTAACTGCTTCCTTCAACCTCAAAATTGCATTAATCCAATCTTCTTTCAATATGCAATGCTCTATTTGAAAGGGAATAGATAGCATTTTATCGTTAATTGAACTAGAGCAATATTCTATAAATTTTTGAAAGACTACTTTTTCTTGTTTGAGGTGGACAATCAGCTTATTGGCTAGAAGTAGAGCTAAGTTACGATTTTTATTTGCAATATTTGTTAAACCGTTACTGAAAAAGCTGTAATTTCCCGTCTTACCTGAGTTAAAGAGCTTTATTAAAGACAACCTATCGCTCTCCTCACTCAGACTTTAACTAGCTTTTGGGCATTCTCTATATTGTCTAAGTCTATGCTAAAGAAAGCTTCAAAGAGAAGCAATTCTTCCCTATCCCTTCTTCTATTTCTTATGTTGGCAAATGTTGATGAAATGGAGGAAAAAAAGCGTACAAGTGTAATTAATAAAAATAATAAAACTACACAAGTAAAAATAATGAAATATAGATCAATACTTATAGTGTAATTGCCTAATTCCAATTTTATTACTTCACCACTTACCTTGACCCATATACCAAATAAAAACGAAAAAGCGAAAATTATAAAATAAATCATTAGATATATTGTAATAAGCGATGATATATTGTTGAAATATTCTTAGAAGCTACAATAAAACCATTCAATTTATTCAGCCATGGCTTGAATTCTGAATGCGTTAAATTGCTTACTGTAACAGTTATATTTTGCCAATCATTATCATTTATTGACTCCTCAATTTCTGCGAATTTTACTCTTAATGGATCATTTCGGTCGTCTACCTTTATCCAGTTTGAAATGATTTTTTTAGACAATGTACTTTTGTTGTAATCGATAGTATCAATAGTTTTTTCAAAAGATAACTTCAATTCGTGTAAGGTATTTATCTCTTTCAAATTTTCTAATTCATCTACTGCATTTTCTATCTCTGGATCGTCAAGCTCTGATATCAAAGGCTTTATTGAATTTATATGGTTATCAAATTTTGCTTCTCGCAATAACGAATTCTTCATTTTAACCACAAGTAATAGCAATTTTGCAAGGTTCTTACATCTTGAGTTATTATCACCTTGCTCACATTGAGTATGCTGACTTCTCTTGAGGTCAAATATCTTTTTTTCTATTCTAGATTGATTAACTTCAAGCAACATTCTAAATTCATCCATGTTTTCCGTTAAAGCTTTCACATTGTTTTCACTCTCTTGCTGATTTATTTTTAAAAAGATTATGTTATTTATTGTGATGTAACCGGTAAATAACAATACAATTAAGAACCAACCTATGTACTTTTGCTGAGTATCATTCATAACGTAGTATCTCCGCAGGATCTTGTGCAGCTGCCTGCAACGCAGGAGCAATTGTCGCTAAAAATGATAAGAGTAACGCAAGTGCAGAAATATTTACTACGTCTTGGGGTACTAATATCACTGGCAAACTTGAAAAAAAGTATATCATAGGATCAAACAGCTTGACGTTAGTAATGTTTTCTAAAAACACTCTAATGCTTTCGATATTGAGAGAAAAAACGACACCTATAATACAGCCAAGACAAGTTCCCGTAAAACCGATTAATAGACCACAAGCGCAAAATATACGCATAATGCTTCCACTTGTTGCACCAAATGTACGCATAATTGCAATCGCGGATTTCTTTTCTTGCACTATCATCATTAAATTTGAGATAATATTAAACGCTGCTACAACTATAATCAAAGTGAGAATTAAAAACATCACATTTCTTTCAGTTTTTAAAGCACTAAAATAATGGCTTTGCTGTGATTGCCAACTTTCAGCTTCCATTCCTATTTCTTTTTCTATAGCATCTGCCAGCTTATCAGCTCTAGTAACGTCGTCTACAAGTACTTCTATATTTTTTATGCTATTTTTATAATTAAAAAAGGCTTGTGCTGATTTTAGAGGCATATATATCAAGGTATTATCATACTCAAACATACCCATATCAAATATTGCTATAACTTTATATTTTTTCATTCGCGGCATTTCACCAAGTAATGCATCAAATTCTTCAGATGATATAAACGTAATTTCGTCGCCATAGTCAACGTTCAAAGCTTCTGCTAAGCGTGCTCCTATTATTATTCCTTCATCAAATTTTTTTACATCACCTATAATTACATTATTTGTAACGGCAGTACTATCAAGCAAGTCTTTAGTTGATACACCTCGCACTACGCTACCTGCAATTTTACCGTTTGCTACAATAATAACTTGATCATTGGTCATAGGAGTAGCTTTTAATATACCAGGAATTCTCTCAATAGATTTTGAAACTGCGTAGTAATCTGAATTTATGTTCCTATCAAAATAAACATTAATATGGCCATCAATGCCAAGTATTGAGTCAAGCAACTTTGCTCTGAATCCGTTCATCACAGACATCACCACTATTAGTGTTGCAACTCCAAGGGCAATGCCGATAATAGAGAACAAAGTCATTATAGAGCAAAATCTGGCATTTTTCGCTCGCAAATAGCAAGCAGCCATAGTAATTTCAAAGGCAATGGACATTACAAAATATTTTGAGGTTAAACATTATATTTTTGAAACTTCGTATAATTGTAGACTTTTCTTTATTTAAAAACTAGAGATTTTTGCTTCCTTAAATTTAGCAGGCTTATAGAGTATCTTTAACATTAGAATTTCAAAATCTTCCATATACATCATCCAACCTCACTATATCATTATCAGATAAATGCTCTCCTATCTGAAATTCAACTATTTCAAGTGGAGAGCTTATGCTTCTATTTTCAATCCTATGGGAAACTTCCCTTGGGATTTCTATCATATGGTCTTTTGCTATAGCATATTCTTTGTCTTCTAAACTAACATACCCAACTCCTGATAGCACTATATGGTATTCATCTCTATAGTGATGGAATTGCTTAGAAGTGCAGCTTAATGGATTTATAAAAAGATATTTTATAAGAAAATTTTCGCTCATTAAAATTATACTACAAAATCCCCATGGTTTAACTTCTTTCCTTATCACCTTTACTTTCTTAACTTTATGAATAAATGAAATTAGACTTTTGTTTGGTTGCTTACAAGCTCCACCCAATAAATTTTTATTACTTTTTGTCGTTGAAACTGGTTCTTTTTCTCTAATCACATGCTGAAATGACACCGGTTCTTTACTAAACTTCTCACTCAATTCTAAAACTGAATTCCAAGTTCCAACATCCAACCAATCGAAATTAGCTTCTATCATTGCAACGTTTTTTGCTTTCTCCATCACCAAGTAATCAATGGATATGCCTTCAATTCCTGCAAAATCTCGTTGTTTTAAATACAGAAATCTCTCTTGCGGTGTGAAATATTTAAAACATAAATTGTAAAGATTCGGGGGCAGATTTTTTAATCTCATCTATGTAGCGTTTTGCTTTAAACACAAATATTCCAGAGTTCCAATAATGATCGTTACTTAACTTACGCTCGGGCTTTTCTGTAAAATCTTTCACTATATGACATTTTTCTTTCTGATCATATACTGCATTTATATAGCCGTATTCAGAATTGAATTCATGAGGCTTAACCCCAAAAGTGACTATAGAGTTAGTTTCAGAGGCTAACTTAGACGCTTTTTGAGTAGAAGCATAAAAACTATTCAAATCACCTATAAAATGGTCTGAAGGCAGAATTAACATTGTCTCGTTTTCATTGCAGAGAAGTGCAGCAATTAATATTGCCGCTGTTGTTCCAATTTTCACTGGTTCGAAAATCACTTTATATTCTTGCAGTGCATGCAATTCCTCCATCACTAATGACTCGTACTGTATATTTGTAGCAATTATGGGCGGCATATAATCGCTTTTTAGCCTCAACAAAGTGTTGTGAAACATAGTGTTCTGACTAAATATTTTCTGAAATTGCTTTGGCTTAGATAAAGGCCAAAGTCTGCTACCACTACCACCACACAATATTACAGGGCGCATTTAGTTAAGATATTAATTAAATAATTAATATCTTATACTGAGGGCAAAATACATGCAAGTTTTTGTTGTGGAATAGTTAATAAAGAAAGTAAATGTTGATTTAAAGTAATTGCTAATGAGAGTGATCATGTGTAGCGCCTTGCCCTTGCTGTGAATTTCTTCTATTTTGTAATTCCTCAACATGACCTTTTCTTTTATCACTTAATATTTCATTACCCTTATTTTGTTCTTCCTCAGGACTCTTTAGTATTTCATTACTCTTGCTAACTTCTTTATCATCCCCTTGTTTCTTTGGCCTTCTAGCGTTAAGCTCATCCCATGTGCCCACTAGTGAATCACGATTCCCATGATCCGGCTTTAGCCTTTCTTCACCTTTAATAACATTAAAGTCACTTTTTGCTTCTTCCAAACATCCTTTCAGTTGGTGTTTCCACATGGTGTAGTAAGCATCACCATATTTTTTCTCATTTGCTACAAACAATAAAATTGGAGCCTTAAGTATAGTAGCTCCCATATTCACTAAATTTTTTATTGCCATTGCAGGAGTAAATAAAAGATAACCAAAAGACTTTGCAATTGGGTTTTGTTCGCTTATTAAATACTTCCCTAACTTTATAGGAAGAGAAGTCAACAATTTAGTACAAACTTTAGCCAAGCTTGTAGCAAAAACGATAGGAACAGATATAAGACTTTTATCTAGCTCTAGATTACCATTCTGATCTCTAATTTCTGAAAAATGGGTGCTTAGCTTTTTGTCATCACTAGTGTATAATAATTCTCCATTTCTTCCTTTTTCATCAACAACTTCCTGAACTTTACCTTCTTTATTTTTCACCTCTTTAGTTAGCACAGAAGAGTTAGTTAATTCAAACGGATATTGAGGATTCTTAGTTTTTTGAGCTTCGAAAATTGGCGCGTGTTTTTTCAAATCCATTCTCGAAAAGCCTAATGGCTCAAAGTATGACTTATTTAACCAATCTATAGGAATTTGCTTACCCTGATTGTCTATATAATTGATAGTAAAATAAGATCTATCATTATCTTCATTTTTGGGAACTAAAGATAATCTGAAACTTGGTTGTTTTCTATTCTCATCTTTTTGACCATACAAAAGTTTATAGGTTGGATTTTTATCTTTATCTAGTATAGCATTTCCATGCATATCCCTGTTTTCTATGATTTTAGCAGACTGTACAATTTGATCATAATTTTTTGGATACTGGCATTTCCTTCCATCATACATCATTACCTTTCTAAGGTCTTCGACGTAAACTTGAGATTCAGGTGAAGTAAGCAGACCTTTTGCTTTAAGTGTAAGATCTATTGCTCCCTTTTTTAATGCTTCAAACATATTGTCAAACCAAAATCGCTATAATGCTATAGTTCAATAATAAAACTAGTACACTAATAATATATTAACACAGCACCGGTGATTTTACAAGAAAATATGCCTGTAGAAGATAAAGATTGTAAAAGCGAGGGTTATATAAGTAATGCTTGATAAGTACTTTATGCATGTAATTGTAAAAATCCTCAAAGGTACGCTGTGTATATAATCTTCGCATACTACCTGCATTCCAAGAACTGCGTGCCAAAAAATGCAAAACAACAATACAACAAAAAATAAAAGCTCTAGAGGGTGATTAATAAATTTTTCACTAAAAGACAAAGAGCTATCAGTATAAAATGTGCAAGAAAATGAATAGATAAACCAAGGAAACAGGAACAGTAAAATTACCGCAGAAACACGCTGAACCCACCAATGATGTACTGAATTTCCAGACTGACTCATATAAACATAAATAAAAAAGCCATAGTAGAAAGAAGTAGCGTTACTGTCAGCAGTATAGCACCCCTTGAAACGCCAGTAATTTCTAAATTAAGCCCAACATCCCACAATAAATGACGAATACCATTAAGAAAATGATATACAAAACTTATAAAACATAAGACATAAGCTAATTTAGCAACAGGAGTGAATAATAATGCATTTAAGTACCTTACTATAAGTAACTCAGGAAAGTAAACATGTAATATGAAATACCAAGAAAGTATCATTAATAAAAGGAATAGCAAGATACCAGTCAATCTATGCATAATAGAGAAAAAACTAGTAACTTGTACTTTATATATTTGTAAATGTGGAGAAAGAGGTCTATCACTCATAAAATTCCGTTATCGGGAAATTAAAATAAAGTAGAAGTAAAGACAGCAGTATAGCACATAACAACACCATCATTAAAAATGGTAAATTATGTGCAAAGCCTAAGGAGGTAATCCAGCTGCAGATTCCCCTACTGCTACCTTGTTACGACTTCACCCCAGTCACCGATCCCACTTTAAATAACTCCCTCCTTGCGGTTAGGTCGTTAGCTTCGAGTGAAACCAATTCCCATGGCGTGACGGGCAGTGTGTACAAGACCCGAGAACGTATTCACCGTGGCGTGCTGATCCACGATTACTAGCGATTCCAACTTCATGCACTCGAGTTGCAGAGTACAATCCGAACTGAGATGGCTTTTAAGGGATTAGCTTAGCCTCGCGACTTTGCAGCCCATTGTAGCCACCATTGTAGCACGTGTGTAGCCCACTCCATAAGGGCCATGATGACTTGACATCATCCCCACCTTCCTCCAGTTTATCACTGGCAGTTTCCTTAAAGTCCCCAGCATTACCTGATGGTAACTAAGGATGAGGGTTGCGCTCGTTGCGGGACTTAACCCAACATCTCACGACACGAGCTGACGACAGCCATGCAACACCTGTGTGAAACCCGGCCGAACCGACCCTATCCCTTCGAATAGGTATAATTTCCATGTCAAGGAGTGGTAAGGTTTTTCGCGTTGCATCGAATTAAACCACATGCTCCACCGCTTGTGCGGGTCCCCGTCAATTCCTTTGAGTTTTAATCTTGCGACCGTAGTCCCCAGGCGGAATGTTTACGCGTTAGCTGTAATACAGAAAGTAAAACTTCCCATATTTAACATTCATCGTTTACAGCGTGGACTACCAGGGTATCTAATCCTGTTTGCTCCCCACGCCTTCGCGCCTCAGCGTCAGATTTGAACCAGATAGACGCCTTCGCCACTGGTGTTCCTCCTAATATTTACGAATTTCACCTCTACACTAGGAATTCCTCTATCCTCTTTCAATCTCTAGATTAGCAGTTTTAAAAGCAATTCCAAGGTTGAGCCTTGGGATTTCACTTTTAACTTACTAATCCGCCTACGCGCCCTTTACGCCCAATAATTCCGAATAACGCTAGCCCTCTCCGTATTACCGCGGCTGCTGGCACGGAGTTAGCCAGGACTTCTTCTGTGAGTACCGTCATTATCTTCCTCACTAAAAGAGCTTTACAACCCAAAGGCCTTCTTCACTCATGCGGCATGGCTGGATCAGGCTTTCGCCCATTGTCCAATATTCCCCACTGCTGCCTCCCGTAGGAGTCTGGACCGTATCTCAGTTCCAGTGTGGCTGATCATCCTCTCAGATCAGCTATAGATCATTGCCTTGGTAGGCTATTACTCCACCAACTAGCTAATCTAATATAGGCTCATCTAATAGCAATAAATTTTTCCCCCGTAGGGCGTATACGGTATTAGTTGCCGTTTCCAACAATTATTCCGTACTACTAGGTAGATTCCTATACATTACTCACCCGTCTGCCACTAAGTTATACCATAGCAGGCTACAATATAACTCCGTTCGACTTGCATGTGTTAGGCCTGCCGCCAGCGTTCATTCTGAGCCAGGATCAAACTCTCAAATTTAGACTTCAACCTATAAAAGGTTGAGGGTATATCGGATAAATCCGACAAAAAATAATTTAGCTTAATACTGCTGTCTTTATTTCTACTTTAGAAATATTTTAATCTCCAACTATTCAAACAACTTTAAGAATATTATTATGTGATATAATCACTATGTCAATATGTTTTTGCAAATCAAAAGCATTAATGTATAAATATATAACTATTTGGAATATTACCATGAAAAAATACATCTTTCTGCTTGCAATCGCGCCAATGTTAGTTGGCATCACATTATACTTATTGCGCAACATTGATAACACAAAACAATCTATAACTGCAGGTGACAAGTTTTACGAAGTATTATTCTTAAAAAAAGATAATAAGCCGCTGCTAGAAGAAATAGATTCAAATTGGGAGTATTTAGCAAATTTTGAACGCGCATTCAATCATATCTCAGATTCAATGCCAACAGACACAGCATCTATTTATAATGATTTGGCAGATGATAAAGATGCTCCTAATGTTTTGCGTGAGTTAGCACAATATTTAGAAGTAATGAGCTTACTTCACTCCAACGGTGAAAAAATAAATAAAGATAAAATTGATAATTTAGAATCAAGTGCAGTGTATCCTTATTCAAGCCAAGAAGCTATTGCTGTAGTAAAGATACACAATAACGACGTTAAGGGTGCAACTGAAATATTGCGTTCCCTATTAAATGATAGAAAATGCCCTATCCTAATCAAAGCTAATGCACAAGAATTACTCAGGATATATGGGAGTTAACTCATTGGACTTTTTGCATAGCTTTTGGCAGCGCATCGGATGAAACGAAAAAACTTCCTTGACACCCTTCGCCAGCCCCCTTATCATAACAGTGAAGCTATTGTATTTGCTTTCGCCAATCTGCAGATTAAAAGGTAAGGATTACTTAATGTATCGGCGTCTTATGTTCAATTTTTTGCAGTATATAGATACTGTATGTCTTTACAAAACTTCATCTACATCTAGATTTTTATCTAAATAAGCTGAACGCGCTTATAAAGCGTTACAAGACATCAAAAAATGCCAATACTCGACAGAGATAGTAAAAGACTAGCTAACTCGGGGATTCTTTGTCTTTTTTTCTGCTTAGTAAATTTCTTAAACATTTGCAGCGTAAGTTAGTTGCAATTAAAAGCGGCTGAATCTCGCTTGTCAAGCGTTTAAAACATAAAAAACGCCAATATTTTAAAGCAGATAATAACCCCAGGGCTTCTTTTGCCTTTTTTTTATTTGGTAAATTTCTTAATATTTATGGCTAAACGACAATCGTCATCCCGCTACTTGTTAGCAGATACCGCGGCGGTATGACGTAGAAGTTATACTTTTATGCTTACCAACTTAATAAAATTCCTGATCCCAGTGGGCTTTGTTGCATCGCTCAAGTGAAAAGAACTGGCAGTTACTGACAAAATTCATTATAAATAGCCATTTAACTGTTGAAGAAAAAATATGCCACAAAAAATGAGAGTCAGTAACTGCCATGAATATAACAAATTTCTCCAAGAAAGAGGAAGCATTTTTTGTTATATCAATGACGCCATAGAAAATTGGTACGAGAATTGTCCAAAAATGCAGGGCGGCAACTATATTTATAGTGATAAAGTTGTGATTTTGGTGCATATAATCGTCAGTTTCTTTAGAATTGGTTTAAGACAAACAGTCGGGTTTATAAAAGGGTATTTGCAACAAATAGGAAGAGATTTGGCAGTTATCAGCTATTCACAAGCATCAAGAAGGTTTAAGAAACTTAATATTAAGATAAATGATTGCAGAAAATAATATGGAAGACATCGAAATTGCTATAGACAGTACAGGAATTAGTATATACAACAACACTCCTGGTCATAGCAAAGAAAATAGCGAAGATAGAAAGTATCGCAGCTATGAACAGACAAGAAAATTGCATGTAATGTTGAATACAAACAGCAAAAAAGCCATAGCTGTAAAATACAGTAACGGCTGATCACTATGGAGCTTGTGATTTGCTAAAAGAAGTCGATTTTCAGCATGCCATAAAAGCACTATATGCAGATAGAGCATGTGATAGGCACAAGTTTTATAAGTTGTGTAACGAATATGATATAAAGACAAAAATTCCACCAATAAACAATGCGGCAGAACATCCAGAAATAGATTATATGTCTGACAGGAATGCTGCTATTAGGTTAATAAAATTATACGGTGAAGATGGCATGAAAGAATGGAAAAAAGAAGTAAATTATGGGAAAAGATCTTATATTGAAGGGTTTTTCTCAAGATTAAAGCAAATATTCGGATTTAGTTTTAGGAATAAATCTGAGATAAATCGAGAAAAAGAACTGCCAATCAAATGCTATTTGCTTAATAAATTCACTGATATTGGTATGGCTAAATTTGAGATAGTTACATGAATTTACCATAAATCACCATCTCATAAAGTGTGATGCAACAAAGCCATCCCAGTGTCATGCTACTTGGATGACACCAACAGTTGATATTGGTTTGTTGCTTTGCTAGCCAACTACTAGCTATGCCTCAAGTTTCCTATTCAAAATTTTCAATATCAAATCCAATTCATTTGGATTATCATACCGTATCATAACTTTACCCTTAGAATTGTTGTCATTAATTTTGATCTTTAAACCAAGTTGAGAAGATATAGCGCCTTCTATTACTGTCATATCTTGATTTCTAGTATATCTCTGCTCTTTTTGATTGTTGTTTTGATGTAGGTCCTTTATCAGTTTTTCAGTTTGTCTAACGCTTAAGCCCTGAGAAACTATTTTTTCTGCAATACTTTCCGCATTTTCAACATTAATCAACGCTCTTGCATGACCCATAGACAATTTTTTCTCATTGATCATTGTTTTCACCCTATCAGGGAGCAACAACATCCGAATCATATTGGTTATGTGGCTGCGGCTTTTGCCTATAGCTGAAGCTAATTCCTCATGTGTATAGAAAAACTCATCTATCAGTTTTCTGTAAGCTTCACCTTCCTCTATTGGATTAATATCTTGCCTTTGTATGTTTTCAATAATGGATACTTCCAAGCATTCCTTGTCGCTCAGATCTTTTATGATAACCGGTGCACTATCAAGATTTGCAATCTTGCTTGCTCGCCAACGACGTTCTCCAGCTATTATTTCATAACCATCATCATTTGAATCTTTGCGTACCACGATAGGCTGTATAATGCCACTTTTCTTTATCGAATTTGCAAGTTCTCTTAATGACTCCTCGTCAAAATGTTTCCTCGGTTGAAATTTGCTTGGGTGCAGTAATGAAATAGGCAAATGCTCTTGTCGATCTTCTTTATTATCATAATTATCGCCTATGAGGCCGGCAAGACCTCTGCCGAGGCGTCTATCATCCTTCATACTACGCCCTCGCTTACTAGTTTCTTCTCCTTACAACTGCTCGCGTGCTTTTTTAAAATTTCCCTTGCCAAACTTATATATGCTTGTGCACCAGGACACTTAAGATCATACACAATAGCGGGTTTTCCATGAGAAGGCGCTTCTGATAACCGTACGTTACGTGGAATAACAGTCTCATACAATGGGATGATAGTTTTGTATACTTTATCATTTAAATACTGGCAAATATCGTTTTTAATCTGTTCACTGAGTTTGTTGCGCCTGTCATACATTGTTAACACTATCCCTTCTATTGCCAAAAAAGGGTTTAGGTTATTTCTTTTTATCAGCTCTACAGTTTTAACTAAATGGCTTAATCCCTCCAAAGCAAAAAATTCACACTGAAGAGGGACAATAATAGAATTAGCAGCAGTCAAAGCATTTATGGTTAGAAGCCCAAGTGATGGAGGGCAATCGATGATTATATACTCATAATTATCGCGTATCTTCTCTAATGCGCTTTTTAGCACAAATTTTCCTCGCTCAAGTTGCGATAATTCAATTTCTGCAGCTGATAAATCAACTACTGACGAAATTAGTGATAAATTTGGAATTTCCTTTATATTGAAAATTGCCGATCCTATCAATTTATTTTCGCTGCTTAGTAGTATTTTGTATATATTTTTTTCTTCCCTACTACGATAAGAAATCCCGAGCCCGGTGCTAGCATTTCCTTGAGGATCAAGATCTACCAATAAAGTGCTTTTTCCCACAGCAGCAAAGGCTGTCGATAAATTTATACTAGTTGTGGTTTTGCCAACTCCACCCTTTTGATTTACTATTGCAATAATCTTGCTCACGCCTTTTATCTTATGTATAAAATAATTCTATTGTATATATGCAAGAAACTTTTGCATTAGAAAATTTTTTTGTTGTTAGCCACACTAAAATTAGACTGTCTTTTTTGCTTTGTGTAAAACACTTTGAACCTTGTTTCCTAATTCATTCAGAGTGAATGGTTTTGGCAAAAAGTGAAAATCTTCTATATTGATGTCATCACTCTTTAAAAAAGCATCTTCTGCATACCCAGAAATAAAAATAACGTTGATATTTGGCCTATGGATCAATGCTTCTTTAACTATTTCTGGGCCGCTCACCTCTGGCATGATTACATCAGTGATTATAAGATCTATGTGTTGACTTTTTTTACTGATTATTTCTAGCGCCTCGCTGCCTATGCTTGCTTCTATTACATCAAATCCTTTTCTTTTGAGTGCTTTAGAGATGAATTCCCTTACTGAATCTTCATCTTCGATTAATAAAATTATACCATTACCTTTAATTTCACTTACTACCGGTTTTTCTGTTTCTTCACTATCTTCCTCTCTATCATTTTCATCTGATATGTAAACCATGGGCAAAAATATGCTAAATTTAGTTCCATGATTTACTTTGCTAGCAACATAGATGTATCCTTCAGTTTGTTTAATAATGCCATATACAGTAGAGAGGCCAAGACCTGTACCAGAGGTAATATCTTTGGTAGAAAAAAATGGATCAAAGATCTTTTCAGTTGTATCACTCGTCATTCCACATCCAGTATCAATTACTTCAATCACAACATAATTTCCATGTTCAATCGCTTCCTTGTCTGGAGAAAACATATCCTGAGGTGTAGAATTTAATGAGTCAATCTTTTGATTAAAGGTTCGTATAGTTAATTCTCCGCCCTTTTCCATAGCAGCACTAGCATTGACTGCTAAGTTAAGTATAACTTGCTCTAATTGCCCTTGATCAGCCCTAACAGCACCCAAGTCTCTACCATAATAAATATTAAATTTTATATTTTCACCTATTAATCTTTTTATCATTTCATAAAGATTAGCTATAGTATTATTTACATCAATAATTTTTGGCTGCAAGGTCTGTCTTCTTGAGAAAGCAAGCAATTGTCTTACTAAATTTGATCCACGCTTTGCATTTTGCTGTATCTGTATTATATCTCCAAAAGATGGGTCACCAGCTGAGTGTTGGAGTAAAAGCAAATCGCAAAATCCTATTATCCCAGTCAATATATTGTTGAAATCATGCGCAATACCACCTGCTAACTGCCCTATAGCTTGCATCTTTTGATAATGCTCAAGCTTTATCTCTAGGTTTTTGTGTTCAGTATTGTCAATAAAATAACAAAGTATGAAGATCATTTTATTATGAAGAAACTTATTGAAATATATTTTTATGTTATTACCGCCGTTGAGCTGTACATCAAAGGACGCATTATTTATTCTATTACTCGAAAAATATTCACGTATTTTCACATGATAACTATCCAATATCAATGTAAAGATTGAATTATTATCTGACCCTGCAAGCTTTATTAGTGCCGTATTTTTCTTTACAAAGTTGCCGTTTATGTCACATTGTGCAATAGCAATTGATGAATTTGCAAAACAAGGGTGTAATTGATAATCAACAAGATTTGATTCGGTTGGTGTTATAAAGCCATATATATAGCTATGGTTGTATTTATCACAAAATATAGCAGTGCTCATATAAGCCTTGAATGGAATACCACTTATAGTAAAAAACAAAATTTCATTATCGGTTATTGTATTGTTATACTTAGATTGAGATATAAAATCACTGATTGAGCTACCTTTTTCCAGTTTTTTCAGTTCAAATATGTCTAAAAATCTTTTATTTACAGATAAAATCACTCCTTTGGCATTTGCAATGTAAGTTCCTATACTGTGTTTTTCTATTAACTCTTCATATATCTGCTCCTTGTTTATCTGTGTTGCTTTTAACACAAAATACCCATCTGGCCTTGCTATTGGCACTAATGATAAATTTAAAATCTTATTACTATTTATAGCAATTTGGGGATTATCTGGTATTGGCTCAAAGAGCAAAAGAAAGTTAGATACTCTATTCTTCTTGTTTAAGGAAATGCATACCTGTACAGAAGAGTTATTTTTTAGTGCATGATAGAGTACTTTTTTGTCTGCTTCTGAAACATCTCCTATTTCAAGAATCTTGCCTAACGTAATGTCATCATCTATTATATGATCTTTAAACCTTTCGTAGAACCTTGCATCAGCATAAATAACACCCTCATCTTTATGTAAAATAAGGTAAAATTCTGTATTATGATTTAGTGCATTTGCAAATATTGCATTTTGAAATTCTATAGTATTAAGTAGGTATCTGTAGCGTTTTACATTATACATCATAAAGAGAGTTGTTAGAATGCTAACTAATAAATTAATCTCTATATTAATATGCTGACTATATATATCAAAAAAGTAGAGTATCGATATTGCTACTGGAGGTAAGAGTATAATAACTGCCATCACAACAATTGACATTCCATAATTTCTTAGTATGAAGTCAACCCTGTTCTCTTTTTTGTTATCTATGTATCTTTTACTCATTATTGTTACTTGGCATTGTTGTACATACGAAAATGTTTTATTATATTGATTTAATTATTATAGATTTATTAACGTCTTTGATAGATAATTATCATCCAAATCTAATTAAGTTCCTTAAATATCAGATATAACAATGTTAATAAGCTAGCGAGAGGGTATTATGGAAAAACAAAGAACACAAGCATTTAAATGGTTCTGTGCACTAAGAGATAAGATCATAGAATCTTTCTTATTAATTGAAAAACAATCATCCGCAGAGCCAAAGATCGAAAAGAGAAAGTGGGATCGCCCAGGTGGTGGAGGTGGTGAATCTACAATTATTTTTGGTAATGTTTTTGAAAAAGTTGGAGTAAACGTTTCAAAAGTACACGGAAAATTTGCAGATTCAGCCATCAATGAAATTCCTGGTGCAAGTGAAAGTAACGGAGAGTTCTGGGCAAGCGGTATATCTTTAGTGTCTCATATGCAATCGCCCCTTATCCCTGCAGCGCATATGAACACAAGGCTGATATATACTTCAAAACAATGGTTTGGTGGAGGAATGGATTTTACGCCAATATATAGAAATGAAGAAGATTGCAAGTATATTCATGAATCAATCAAAATGACATGTGATAGATTTGACACCGGATATTATCCAAAATTTAAAGAGCAATGTGACAATTATTTTTTCTTACAACACAGAAAAGAGCCACGTGGCATTGGTGGCATTTTCTATGATAATCTGAGTTCTGGCAACTGGGAAAACGATTTTGAGTTCACAAAAGCAGTAGGTGAAGCCTTTTTGGAAATTTATTCGCACGTCATACGTAAACATATGCAAAAATCTTGGACAAAAGAACAACGAGAAAATCAATTAATAAAACGTGGCAGATATGTAGAATTCAATCTGTTATACGATCGTGGCACAAGGTTTGGTTTAATGACGGACGGCAATCCAGATGCAATTATGATGTCAATGCCACCACTTGTTAAGTGGTTATAGAGAGCTGCTATTAGTAGAAAATAAATCATCATAGTTTAAAATTGCACCATGATAGTGAGCTTTTATATAGGGGGTATAATCATGGGCATAATAGATAATTTTTTAATTAAATCTGTCAAAAACAATGACATAAAAGGTGTTAAACTGACTCTAATTCTCTATGATGCATTAAATAGTTTTAGAAAATTCTTTTCAAAGACTATGTCTCTCAAGAATACAGGATCATTTGATATAAATAATAATCAAGCTTTAAATCAGGCTTTAGGACATGCTACAGATCACAAAATAATGGAATTGCTGATTAATCGTGGAGCTGATATCCACTCAATAGATGAGAATGGAAAGAATGTTATAATTCGTGTTATTGAGAGTTTAGCAGAATCAAAAAATCTAAAATTGGATAGTGAGAAAAACTTACCAGCAGAGATAATTCTTCACCCCACAGTTTCCTTTTTACTAGGAAAAGGCGCAGAGTATTATTCTACAGATGATTTGAATGTTGAAGCTATACAACAAAAACCTCCTAGAACCTCTGAATATGAGCCAATAACTATGTACGCTGAGGTGAACAACAATGTAATACCACCTCAAAAACCTTCTAGAACTTTTGAGTATAAGCCAAAGAGCACTAATTATGATGCTTTGCCTTCAAAAGAGCCAATTTACGCTGAGGTGTATGATGCTAAGGTTAGTAACTCATTAGGGGAGAATGGTTATTTGAGTGTATCAGAAGAATCTATTTATGCTGAAATATATGATTCACATAAAAAATCCACTGAAAATTTATCATTGGAAGATAGTGGTTATTTGAGTATATCAGAAGAACCTATTTATTGCACTATAGATGATCTTTCAGAACAAAAGCCTGCTAGCCTAAAACAGAAAGAGCCAGAACAGTCGTCAGAACCTATTTATGCTAGGGTAGATTTGTCCAAGAAAAGAGCAGAAAGAAAAGCAAAAGACATAAAAGCTAATTCTGGAACTTGCCATGGGTTAGTGCAAGATAAAGTGAATGATTGGCAAGTGAAGCTAAATGAGCTAAGTGCTAATAAGTCGATAAGTCAGCAACAGACTAATGATCAAAAAATTAAGACCAAGGCTGGCTTTAGTGTAGAAGAAATAAGGCAGAAATATGAGCGTAGAGATTCTGGCTACGATTCTGGCTATGATTCCGATACAAAAGTTGAACAACAATTAGAATTAGCTCCTAAATCTGAGATAGGTTCAGTGAGTATTGAGCATGGAGTAATAGGAGGCTGTCGATATAAGATTACTGATATATCCCTCTAACTATGTGATTCAAAATAATTGAATTGACTTTATATATGTAATCGATATAACCTAGTTAGATTCAAGTTGACTCTTTCGTCTAGTGGTTAGGACACCACCCTTTCACGGTGGTAACACGGGTTCAAATCCCGTAAGAGTCACTCAAATAGAATATAATTAAAGTTTTAAATGGGAAAAATTAGGCTTTATGTTGAAGAAGCTTTATCACAAGGCGTGAGTTTAGCACTTAATCCACAACAAAGTCACTATATTTGCAATGTAATGCGGCTTAAGAAGTATGATAATCTCTCTCTTTTTAATGGAAAAGATGGAGAATGGTTAGGAGAAGTAGTTAATATATCGCGTAAATTGACAAAAATTACACTCAAAGAATGTGCCAAACAACAGCAATATGAGGAAAATTTATACCTGTATTGTGCCATGGTAAAAAGTGCTGCTTTGAACAACATAGTAAGACAGGCAACTGAAATGGGAATAACTTGCATTCAATTTATTTCAACGGAACGTACAGTAGTAAAAAACATTAACCTAAGTAGAGCAAAATTACAAGCAATCGAAGCAGCGGAACAATCCGGTAGGATGAGTATACCAGAGATTTTGCCTCCTATTAACTTTTGCGAATTACCTGATTCCCAGAGTAAAAATTTTGTTTTATGTGATGAAACAGGTAAAGCTGATAAAGTGCTGAAAGGTAAGAAAAATGTTGCTATTATTGTTGGCCCTGAAGGTGGTTTTTCATCTTATGAACTTGATCTTGCCGATAAGTTTTGTCAAAAATTGAGTCTAGGAAAAAGAATTTTAAGAGTCGATACCGCTGTGGTTGCTGCACTAACTTTCACCAATTGGTGTAGCTAGATTTTTAAATATGGCTAAGATAAAGAAATCTGGTTCAGTGTTGCGCGCACAAAAACCCTGTAGACTTTCTACGAAGCAGTCTGTTGTTAAAGAGGAGCTAATAAAAAACATATTCTAAGATAATATTAAATCTCATATTATATTTTTTCTAAAGTAAACAAATGAATCTTGCATTTTGCCTGAGTTATTGATACTCTGAGTAAAGAAGTCGGGGCGT
This sequence comes from Wolbachia endosymbiont (group A) of Yponomeuta plumbellus, assembly GCF_947251575.1. NCBI lineage: Bacteria > Pseudomonadati > Pseudomonadota > Alphaproteobacteria > Rickettsiales > Anaplasmataceae > Wolbachia > Wolbachia endosymbiont (group A) of Yponomeuta plumbellus. The sequence goes on from NZ_OX366353.1 coordinate 654,323, forward strand.
AGCGCAGCCTGGTAGCGCATTTGGTTTGGGACCAAAGGGTCGGGAGTTCAAATCTCTCCGCCCCGATGTTAGTATAATTGTAAGAACGCTGTAACATAAGAGTAATCTCCATCAGTAAGCAAGTAGCTGACACTGGAATGACATTATTCACCATGTAAATTATGGCATATTACATTTTAACGCTCAAGTTTATAAAATAATTGACAATGTTAATTTTCTAATTTATAAATAGATTTTGAAATGATTACCGAAGGAGGTATAGAGTTTGATAGAAGTATCAGTCCATTATGGTGATGTAGACAGAGCTCTTCCAGTATTGAAAAAAACAATTCAAAAGGAAGGAAGAGGGTTGAAAATGAAAAAACAATATCATGAAAAAAAATCAGAAAAAAGAGCTAAAAAGAAAGCTGAAGCTAAAAAAAAGAGGTACCAACAAGAGTGCAGAAGGCAGCGTTATGGTTGGTAGTTTGTACTCAGGTTAATAGTTTATCATTGGTTATTTTATGAATATTCACGAATATCAAGCGAAAGAAGTTTTGCATAAATTTAATGTCCCGGTGCCAAAAGGTTTTGTTGCTACATCTGCGGAAGAAGTAAAGACTCAAGTAAGTCAATTAAAATCTGACGTGTTTGTAGTTAAAGCTCAAATTCATGCAGGTGGTAGGGGTAAAGCCGGTGGCGTAAAGCTAGCAAAGTCAGTTGAAGAAGCTCAACAGTTTGTAAAGGACATGATTGGTATGACTTTAGTTACTCATCAAACAGGGCCAAGCGGGCAGCAAGTAAGAAAAGTGTACGTTGAAGAAGGCTCAAGCATTAAGAAAGAGTATTATTTAAGCCTGGTAATCGACCCGAAGCTCAGTAGGCCAATATTCATATTTTCCTCAGAAGGTGGAATGGACATTGAAGAAGTGGCGAAAAATTCTCCTGCAAAAATTGTGAAATTTGATATTGATTCTGCTACAAGTTTTGATAGCAGCAAGTTAAGCAGCAGTTTTGATTTGAGTCCAGAACAAATAGAAAAGATATCGAACATTGCAAAAAAAATATATGATGCGTTTATTGCAACTGACGCGAGCCAAATTGAAATTAATCCACTGGTTGAAACAAATTCTGGAGATTTTATTGCGCTCGATGCGAAAATTAATTTCGATGACAATGCTTTATATCGTCACCCAGAAATTATGGAACTTCGTGATTATGATGAAGAAGTGAAAGAAGAGATAGAGGCTTCAAAATATGGGCTCAGTTACATCAAAATGGATGGCAGTATTGGTTGCATGGTAAACGGTGCAGGTCTTGCTATGGCAACAATGGATATAATAAAATACTACGGAGCAGAGCCTGCTAACTTTTTGGATGTTGGTGGTGGAGCGAGTAAAGAAACTGTAACTGAAGCATTTAAAATCATATTGTCTGATAGCAACGTAAAAGGAATTCTGGTTAACATATTTGGTGGTATAATGCGTTGCGATATTATCGCAAGTGGAATTGTTGCGGCTGCAAAAGAAATGAGCATTAAAGTTCCTCTAGTGGTTAGATTATCAGGTACTAATTTTGAAGAAGGAAAAAAAATCTTAGAAGAGTCAGGATTAAATATTATTGCTGCAGATGAACTGGGTGATGCTGCACAAAAGATAGTAAAAGAGGTAAAATAAAGCATGTCCGTTTTAGTAAACAAAGATACAAGATTAATATGCCAGGGTTTTACTGGTGCACAAGGCACATTTCATTCAGAGCAAGCAATTGATTACGGAACGAAAATGGTGGGAGGTGTAACTCCTGGAAAGGGTGGTAGCACTCACCTTAATTTACCGGTTTTTAATACTGTAGCAGAAGCCAAAGAAAAAACCGGTGCAAATGCTACAGTTATATATGTACCTGCTAAATTTGCTGCTGCTGCAATACTTGAAGCAATAGATGCAAAAATAGAATTGATAATTTGTATTACAGAGGGCATTCCTATACTTGATATGGTGAAAGTTAAGCGTGCGCTTATCGGCTCAAAAAGTCGATTGATTGGTCCCAACTGTCCGGGAATTATTACACCTGAAGAATGCAAAATAGGAATTATGCCTGGCCATATCCATAAGCGTGGACACATAGGAATTATGTCTCGCTCCGGAACTTTAACTTACGAGGCAGTAGCACAAACAACCGCTGTTGGTCTTGGTCAATCCACGTGTATCGGAATTGGGGGGGATCCAATTCATGGTATGACATTTGTCGACTGTATGGAGCTCTTTTTAAAAGATGACGATACTCATGGTATTGTAGTTATTGGTGAAATAGGTGGAAACGAAGAAGAAGATGTATCACATTTTGTGAAAACAGAAAAAACTAAAAAGCCAATCGTTGGTTTTGTAGCAGGCCAAACGGCACCTCCAGGAAGACGTATGGGACACGCTGGAGCAATCATCTCCTCCAGCGGTGGAAGTGCTGGTGCAAAACTAGAAGTTATGCGGAGTGCCGGGATTGCAATTGCTGAAACCCCTGCAGTAATTGGTAAGAAGGTATTGGAAGTAATGCATCACTAGAATTAGGGTCACAAAAACCCTATATCACCGGTCATGAATACGTTATTTGCCCATTCGATTAATAACTTGCCTCCTGGTAAATTTACTGAAGTCTGTTGGGCAACCAGATATCCACGTAGTGTGGATGCAACAAGTGCTGCACAGGCTGCACTACCGCATGATGCAGTAATGCCTGTACCTCTTTCCCAAACTCTTAAAGCTATTTCTCCAGACTTTTCAACTTGTGCAATACTAACATTAATTTTCCGAGGAAATAATGCGTGATTTTCTAGCTTTGGTCCTAAATTTCGCAATGGTATTTCACTTATGTTATCAACAAAAAAAACTATGTGAGGATTGCCAATATTTACTGCAACAGGATCTTTTAGCATTTCAAGCTCTATAGGTAAGTGAAGAGTGTCACACTCAGTAGACAAGGGAATTTCATGCCATTTTAGCAAAGGTTTACCCATGTTAACCTTTATGGATTTATCACCCACTTTAAAACACTCTAAAATGCGTTTGCTTGTTAGCTCAATAATGGAGTATTCAGCACCTTTTTCTGACATTATCAAATATCCAACACAGCGTGCTGCGTTTCCGCACATTTCAGCTCGACTGCCATCAGCATTATAGATATGCATAAAACAGTCTGCAGCATTAGACATTGTTATAATTATCACTTGATCACAACTGCTTTGATCAGCAATTTGTCTATGGTTCCAGTCTAAATTGTTTGTTGAACGTGAGTCTATGATAACGAAATTGTTACCAGTGCCGTGCATTTTGATAAAATTTTCAGAATTTTGGCCACTCATCATAAAAAAATATTTCTTCTATTGGTCTTCTTTTCTTCTTACTTGTTTCAGCACCCTCTTCTTCGTAACCAACCGCTATCACTGACATTACGTTAAAGTCATTGGGTATATTGAACTCTTTCACTATTTTATCTCTATCAAATCCACCCATTTGATGGGCCATTAAGTTCATAACTGCAGCTTGTAACATAAGTCCATAATTTGCTGCACCAGTATCATGATTAGCCCAAAGATTTTCTCCTTTACCTTGTTTACGGAAGTTTTTAGCACTTAAAGATATGATTAACACTTGTGCATCTTTTGCCCATTTTTGATTAGATTCATCAAGGCAATTTAGCAGCTTTTCCCATGCGCTTTGATTGTTCTGTTTGTTGCATATTACGTATCTCCAGGGTTCATCACCAAAACATGAGGGAGTCAGCCTTACAGCTTCCATTAAAATATCCATGTCTTCCTGAGATATTGCTCTTGTAGGATCGTATGAACGTCCGCTGTGTCCTGCTTTCATCAACGATAATAGATCTTGTTTACTCATCATTTTTAATTTAATAGTGCATAAATAATTCATTGTAGCACAATATAAGCAAAATTTAAATTGCAAAACCTCTCATACACATATATTACATTTAATAAGTTATTTTTATTGGGAAGGTATGTTTATAACACAATCTAGCAGCAGATCAACACTGGCTGAAATATTGTCTTGCGTTTTACTTTTATTCTTGATGGCTCAAATAAGCATACCATTGCAGCCTGTGCCTATCACATTGCAAACTTTAGGAGTAATGCTTATTGGGCTTAAATTTAACCGCAGAACAGCATTCTATTCTGTGCTTACATATCTATCACTTGGTGCAGCAGGATTGCCTGTTCTTGCGAATTTTTCTGGTGGTTATCACGCTCTTCTTGGACCAACCGGTGGATATTTAATTGGCTGTTTAGCTGCTGTTATGGTAATGAGCAAAGTAAATGAATTACTGAACTCTAAGTATAAATCATTTGTATGTAATTCTTTAAGTTGTCTGGCTGGTACAGTTGTAATCTTTATTTGTGGTGTTAGTTGGCTTGCTGTTTACTTGGGTCTGGGACAAGCAATAATGGTGGGTGTTTTACCATTTATCCTTCCTGGTTTGATAAAAATTTTTCTACTTGTAGCAGCTTTGCAATATTTGAAAAAATGATAAAATTTCGCCCTCATCATTTCATGTGCACCCTCGCGTTTCGGGGATATGGGTATTCTCAAGGTTTTGTAGAAAATTATAAAAGGATAGCAAGCAAAGTAATTAGTACTCAAATCGAAGTAGTTGGTAACCTTGATAATATCTGTAGTGCTTGTCCAAATCAGACTAAACAAGGTAAATGCACCACACAAGCTAAAGTTTTAGAGCTAGATAGAAGGCATATGGAAATTTTAGGAATTAAAATTGGCGAGACTTTAACTTGGAATGAGGCAGTAAAAAAGATTAGGGAGAAAATGTCTTTAAAGAAATTCGAGTACGCATGTGAGGGGTGCAACTGGCAGCCATATGGAATATGTAAAAATGCCCTTTTAAATCTACAAAGGTAGTTGACAAAATGTTAAGATAAATTGAAGCATTTTTGTGGAAATAAAGCGAAATATGGAAGACAAAAGATAAATGCATTCTGAAAAGCTACACAGCATGTTCGTCCCGCTAATTAATAATATCTTTATTATTGTATGAGATAGGTAATTTAGCATTTATGAATTTGTAATGTGTTACGCATAGCTCAAAGAAATAAGGTTTACTGGTTACACGCTGCAGCCAATGCCACAACACTAGGACCTATGTTTATCTGCATGTTAATTTGCGTTGTGATTTTATGGAGGTCTTCTGTTACCTATGCTAGTGAAAATTTGGAGATACAAAAGGCCTTCGATAGTGTTGTCAAGCATATAAAAGCTGATAAAAAATATAAAGATTTTGATGTTATTGAGAGAAAAAGTGACAAATTTAATATCAAAATTTCGCAGAATTCTGGCAAGAGTTTTGACATATACTCTACTTTAAAAAAAGCAAAAGATTCCTTTGAATCAGGAGATAATGAAGCAGCTATTTCTCTCCTTAATCAGATTATCGCAAAGTTTCCTTATCATAAAAATGCTTTAATTGGATTGGGAAATATTTATTACGCTAATAAAGAATACAAAAAAGCTGTAGAGATTTACACAAGACTGTTAAAAGAACACCCTAGTAACCCTTACATATTAAAAAATTTTCTGACGATAATCTCACAATATGATCCTGATCTGGCGTTGAGTGAAATGTTAAAATTGTATGATATACATAAAAATTATGCTCCTTTATTAGCAAATTTAGGTCTGATCTATATGAAAAAGGAGGATTATGTAAAAGGTAAAGAGTATATGATAACTGCTATTTCCCTCGATGAAAACAATATTTTTTATACTTATAATTTAGCTGTTATTCTAGATAAACTTTCAGATTTTCAAAATGCTACAATATTCTACTTAAAGTTGTTAAACATGGCTACAACTTCGAAAGATGTGAGTGAAAAAATACCTTTATACAAAGTGACAGCAAGACTAAAATTTATAAAACTTCACAGCACGCACCCAAAGATTTCATAAAAGCTTATAGCTTACCTAAAGCTAATTTATCGTATCTGTTCAAGGGAGTGGCTAATGTGCAAATATTGAAGCAAAGTGTGTGACACACAGCTGTACGAACATTTGTTTGCAAAGGTAATTTGCACAACAAATGCATAACTGTACGAACATTGTGATTTTGGCCCATCAGGAGGGTGTCATCCCAGTGCCTTGACTATGATGGCTTTGTTGCATCGCTACTTATGAAAGGCTAACTATAGTTAGGATTATAAGCAACTTATTGAAAATCTTGTTTTTTTTGCAATCAATCTGATCAAATTTAAGAATAGTAATTTGTTATTTATATTAATAAATTTAATTCTATTGAAAATAGCTAAAGCATTGAAATTCTTGAATTTTAGCCGGATTGGTAAATGGTAGTGAAATTTCTTTTACTCAAATTTAGGTATTCACTGACCGTTCTTGTTATAAATACCAGAATAATAAGCTACTGATATTCTCCACCTTTTTTTATCTTTAATCCATCATAGCTAGCGATGCAACAAAGCCATCATAGTCAAGGCACTGGAATGACAAAAAAAGGAGGCACTGGAACGACAAAGTGGAGTGTCTGCTTCTGTCATCCTATGATAGCTAAAAAGACCTGGTCACGCGCTGGAATGACACCATTCTTTTTTCTGGATCCCAGTGTCGGCTACTTGGATGACACCATTTATTGTAAGGGCTTACCTCACATTTACTCTATGATTATCTTTTTAGATCACCTTGTCTACCTATTTTGCCACTCTGCTGAACGGATACAATTTATTGCTATTTTTGTTTACAATAATAATATTGAGCTATAGAATTAGATCTAAAGGGGCAATTAGCTCAGCTGGTAGAGCATCTCGTTTACACCGAGGAGGTCGGCAGTTCAAGTCTGTCATTGCCCATTTGCTTAACTGAATGTTAGTATTATTAATTACTTCAATTAAAGTATAGAAAATGCAGGATAATATAGTACCAATCTCAATAGTAAAAGAGCTGGAAGATTCTTATCTTTCCTACGCAATGAGCGTTATCATAAGCCGGGCTATACCTGACGTGCGGGATGGATTTAAACCTGTTCACAGGCGCATATTATATGCAATGTCAAGAGCTGGATTCGATGCCGGTAAGCCATATAAAAAGGCAGCTCGTATAGTTGGGGATGTAATGGGGAAATATCACCCACATGGTGATGCAGCTATTTACGATTCCTTGGTTAGAATGGCCCAAGATTTCTCTCTTCTTTTACCACTTGTTGATGGGCAAGGTAACTTTGGTTCGATAGATGGAGATCCACCAGCTTCAATGCGATACACAGAAGCAAGACTTCAAAAAGTGTCGCACTTTTTACTGAATGATATTGATGAAGATACAGTTAATTTTAGGCCAAACTACGATGGAAATGAAACAGAACCAGTTGTGCTGCCTGCAGAGTTTCCGAATCTATTGGTAAACGGTGCAAGTGGTGTTGCAGTTGGTATGGCAACCAATATTCCTTCTCATAATCTTGGAGAAATAATAGATGCTTGTATATTATATGTAAATAATCCTGAAGTTACTTTGGATGAGTTACTTGAAGTGATGCCAGGGCCGGATTTTCCAACTGGGGGAACAATTCTTGGAAGGTCTGGAATAAGATCAGCATTTGCAACTGGTCGTGGATCAATTGTTGTGCAAGGCAAGACTCATATAGAAGATCTGCCACAAGATAGGCAAGCAATAGTGATTGATGAAATACCTTACCAGGTAAATAAAGTAAAATTAATTGAGAAGATAGGTGAGCTTGTAAAAGAAAAAAGAATTGATGGTATAACAGAAATTAGGGATGAGTCCGATAAGTCTGGTATTAGAGTAGTAATTGACCTCAAAAGAAATGCTGAAGCAAGTTTTATACTTAATCAAATATTGGGGCTAACTCCACTAAGAAGTAGTTTTAGTGTTAACACTTTAGTGCTCAATAACAACAGGCCTGCTTTGATGTCATTGAAAGAAATCATAGAGGCCTTTATTGATTTTAGAAAAGAAGTGTTAATCAGGAGAACAGAATTTCGTCTAAGAAAAACGAGAGAAAAAGCTCATATATATATAGGGCTCTACATTGCGGTCCTCAGCATAGATGAAGTGATAAAAATCATCCGCGGTGCAAAAGATCCTGCGGAAGCAAGTAGAGAACTTTTAAATAAAGAATGGAAAACTTCGAATGAAATCAACACTATTATCGAGTTGATTTCAGATAGCGCAAGTTTTTTGAAAGATGGAGTGTATAGATTAACTGAGCTACAAATTAAAGCTATCCTTGATATGAAACTGCAGCGTTTAACAGGCCTTGAAAAAGACAAATTAGAAGCTGAGCTAAGTTCAATGATCAACCTGATAAAAGAATATATCGCTTTTCTTGGCTCAGGAGAGAAGTTGATGAAAGAAATAAAAAACAATCTACAAGAAATAAAGAACAGATTTGCTGTGCCGCGAAAAACTTCAATAGAAGAGTCAGACGTGGACATTGAAGCTGAAGATCTAATTCCACAAGAGGATATGGTGATAACCGTAACTATGAATGGTTATATCAAGCGTGTAAAACTTTCTCACTACAGAACTCAGCGTCGTGGTGGAAAAGGAAAGCTAGGACAGGGATTAAAAGAAGAGGATGTAATCACAGAATTATTTGTTGGAAATACCCATACTAGCTTTTTATTCTTTTCTAACATTGGTCGAGTTTATAGATTAAAAGTTTATAAGTTACCTCTTGCAGAGCCAACCGCACGTGGAAGAGCACTTGTTAACATATTTCCGCTTAGCGATGGTGAAACTATAACTAATATCATGCCATTGCCAAGTGAAAATGACGAAAATCAAAACATAGTTTTTGCTACTGCCTATGGAAACATAAGGCGTAACTCCTTAGCGGACTTTCACTATATTCCAAGCAATGGAAAAATAGCAATAAAGCTCGATGAAGGAGACAAATTAGTATCGGTTAAGGTATGTAATGAAATTGACCATGTTTTACTTTCAACAACGCTTGGAAAAAGTATCAGATTTGTTGTAAGTGATGTGCGTCAATTTAAGAGTCGCAATTCAGATGGCGTAAGAGGTATCAAACTTGTAAAGAATGACAGCGTGATATCCATGACCATATTAAATGGGATAGGTGTAGCAACAGAAACAAAAGAACTTTACTTAAAAGTTCCACTTGCAAAAAGACTGGGGACTGCAATTAATAACTCCATTGATTCTAAATTGGAAAAGACTTTGAATGATTTAGGAATAGATAACGAATTATTCTTAAAACTTGCAGTGAATGAGGAGTTTATATTAACTATTACTGAAAATGGCTTTGGTAAAAGAACTTCTGCGTATGAATATAGAGTAACTAACAGGGGTGGTGTTGGTATCACCAATATTCTTACTACTAGCAGAAACGGTAATGTTGTTGCTAGTTTTCCAGTTGAGCAGGGTGATAATATAATGCTTATTACAGATAAAGGAAAGTTAATTCGCATTTCGGTCAATGAGATTAGAATTGCAGGACGCAGCACTCAAGGAGTCACTCTGTTTAAAACAGAAAGTAGAGAAAAAGTGGTGTCAGTAGCGAAAATTGAAGATCCTGATTCCACTGAAGATAGTATTTTTGAAGTTGAAAACTCTATCTCTTCTCAACCGTAGTACAGGTTAAACAAAAAGCGCAAGTTTTTGTTGATTAATACGCAGTATTTAAATTAAAATATATACTTATGGCTAAGTAAAGATCAATGGACAAAAATTTAACTAAAAATAAAAAACCACTGGCAAACAAAGAGGATAAAAAAACACCTCCTGTTAAAGACCTTACTAAAAATAAGAGTAGGAGAGATTTTATAACATTAACTACATGCGCTATGGCAGGTATAGGAGCTGCAAGCGGACTTTGGCCACTGGTTAAATCTATGAATCCTTCTGCTGAAGTTCTAGCAACTTCCACAGTGGAGGTGAATTTGTCTGGAATTCAGGAAGGACACGGAGTAAAAGTAAAGTGGCAAGGTAAACCAGTATTCATTCGTAGACGCACAAAGCAAGAAATTGAGGCTGCAAGAGCTGTGAATGTGAAGAGCTTGAGGGATCCTCAATTAGATGAGCAGAGAGTATACGAAGGAAAAGACGAATGGTTAATTATGCTTGGAATATGTACACATCTTGGGTGTGTACCGGTTGACCACGCTACAAGAGATGGTAATGGTTGGTTCTGTCCTTGCCACGGTTCATATTATGATACATCAGGCCGAGTGATTGGGGGTCCTGCACCGAAAAATATGGCTGTACCTGATTATTTTTTTTCCAGTGAGAATGTTGTGGTAATTGGCAAGAAGGCTTAACGGAACTCGTTAAAAAAAACTCACAGGATCAACATCTATTATCACTGCAATACTCGAATTCAAGTTACAATTTTTAATCCAATATTTCAGCTTTTTTTGTATAGATAAACTGTGTTTATTGTGTATTTTTAATAATACCCTATGCCGATACTTATTATTTAAAAAATTTATTGCTGCTGGTGATGGGCCAAGAATTTCAAATTCCTTTTTGTCTACACCTACATTTTTTTCCTGGATACAAGTAGTTAAGCTACTTGGATAACAAAGAAGAGATTTTACTATTTCATTCGCTGCTTTTTGTGTTGCAATCTGATTCTTACCACAAATTATAAGCGCTATTAATCTGCTAAATGGTGGCATTTTGGCTTCGCGTCTTGACTTAAGTTCGATTTCATAAAATGAGTCTCTTTTTTGATGCAGCAATGCTTTTATTATTGAACTTTCAGGATTATTAGTTTGCACTATTACCATTCCTTTTTCATTAAACCTTCCTGATCTGCCTGCAACTTGGTGCAATAATTGATACGTCTTTTCCGCTGCTCTTAAATCAGAATTTTCGAGGCTCAAATCTGCATTTATTACTCCAACCAAAGTTAATTTGGGAAAATTGTGCCCCTTAGCAATTATCTGTGTGCCGATTATAATGTTCACCTCTTCCTTTAACACTAAATCAATGATGTTACTAACCGACTTCTGATCGCTGCTTATCATCGCAGTTTTTGCGTTTGGTATTAATTTCACCATTTCTTCAAGTAACCTTTCAATTCCTATGCCGTAGAGGGACAATGGCTGTTCACTTTGGCAATTAGAGCATTTTTCTGGAAGTTTCAATTGATAAGAGCAGTGGTGGCACAAAAGAGCATTTTTTTTCTTGTGATATGTAAGCCAAACAGCACAATTTAAGCAGGAAATTTTATATCCACACTTTTTACAAATTGCCAGTTGTGCATACCCTCTGCGGTTTAGAAAAAGCATAACCTGCTGTTTTTTCTCTATGGTTTGTTTGATGCTTTCAAAAAGCTCAGAGGAGATCCATTGCTTGTTGTTCCTCATATCTACTACTTTAATGAGTGGCAATTCTGCACCACCAAATCGCTTAGTTAGCTTTACATGATTGTAATTCCCGTTTTTAACATGATGAATCGTTTCAAGCAGTGGAGTAGCTGATGATAAAATAATCGGAATATTTTCAAATTTGGCTAAGATTATCGCCATATCTCGAGCATTATATATAATTCCCTGTTCTTGTTTAAAAGATGAGTCGTGCTCTTCATCAACGATAATCAATTTTAGGTTTTTATAAGGCAAAAAAAGCGCTGACCGTGCACCAATAATTATCTGCGCATTTCCATTTGCTATATTGAGCCAATTATTCCGGCGAGTTTTTGGAGTGAGCCCTGAGTGCCATTCAACTAAGTTTTTTGATATCTGACCGCGAACACGATTTACCAATTGTGAAGTTAAAACAATCTCAGGTAGGAGGATTAAAATTTGTGTATTACCTTCTCCTGATGTCATTTCAACATATTCTGGTGTCATACTAGTACGTGGCAAAGACGGTATGCTAAATGTTACAGTGGGTTTTGCCTTGAGTATAAAGGTGTCATTCCAGTGCTTGACACTGGAATCCAGGAATTTTGATTGTAAATTAGGTATTGGTTTTAAGTTAAAATAAACATTTGTAATGAGGTTATATGAAAAACTGGATCCCAGTGTCAGGCTACTCGGATAACACCCTCTTGGTAGACCCAAATCACAATGTTCGTACAGTTGTGTCTCTGGGCACTGGGATGGTAAAGTCTGAGCAGCATTTGGAACGGCAGTGTAATTCTTAATCAATTGTGCAATCACAGAGAGATAAACTTCGGTTTTTCCAGATCCTGTCTCACCGTCAAGCAAAGTCACTGAATACTCGTTCAAATTGCTTATTATTTTATCACTAGCTATCTGCTGTTCAGGGCTTAATTGGCAACTTATTTCACTTGTTTCCTGCTTTTGTTCAACACAAACCAATTTATCTATGTGATTTACTTTTAACACTCCTCCCATTATCACTTTGGCAAGCATACCAATAGGTATTAAATTGTATTGTGCAACCCACTCTGCAAATGCAATCAATTTTGGTCTAATATTTGGTAAATCGATTTTTTGCTCAATAAATTTTAATTCTCGGTTACTTTTATCACTGTATTTCCAAACTATTCCGATTAAGCGTTTTTTGCCAAATGGCACCACTACGTAATCTCCAAGTAAAATCTCAGTATTTTCCTCAATTGCATATGAAAATAACTGATCAATTGGAAGTGATAGTAATACGTCAACTGTTTTTGCCATAGTGATTGAGTTTAACATTGTTTTAAAGAGCTTGTAACTTTATTAAGCCTGGCAATATAGATGAATCGGTACAGAGAAAATCTTAACGTTTAACACATTTTTCATAGTACAGACCGTATGATTGATAAATAAAATGATTTATAGAATTTGTGGAGGCTACCAATGGTCAACGACAAGATTACTTTGAACTTTGAAATAGAAAAAGGCGAACCTATAGATCGATACTACTTTTCTGCACATATAAAGCTTACAGATGAAAGCAAAAATCTTTTGCGGGAGAAGCTTGGCAGTACAATTCAATTCGATAATCTAGATGATCACTTCAATCTTAACCATGAGAATTTTTATATCTACTACAACAAATATAGTGAGCACAATGGTAGAAGTGAGCTACACGTTAGGGATGATAACGGTAAATATTTAACCTCCAATCTTCCACTTAATTACTATGGATTCTCAATGGAACTATCACCTGACGGAGCGTCAATTGCAGATTATGGTTTTTATCCTCTGTATGCAATCTATAACCCAAATCACTATAATAAAGCAAAGGAAAAAGTATTTGATGATCACGGTGAATTGTCACCAATTGCATCAAATGTGTTAGATAATTTTTTAAGCAACACAAATAGCTTAACCACACAAGATATATTACAAAATGTATTCTCACAACTGCAGAAGAAAGCTGATGAAGAAGCAGAAAGATTGGCAAGAGAAAGAGAAGCAGAAAGACAAAGGGAGGAAGAGTTAAATGAAAAGAACGAGGAGTTAAAAGAACTTGTAGAAAAGGATGAGATTAAAATATTCAAAGTGGTAAAAGGTAATGATTTAGGTAATGGACATTCAGCAGTAGTTTTACAACTTGATGGGGAAGAAGGTGACAAGATACCTCTCGACTCTAGTAAATACTACATAGCAGAGTATAGACACCACCCAGAATGGGAAGGCGATGAATATTTAAATTTTGTTAGCCCTGATAGTGATATGCTGGTTAATTATGAAAACTTATTTTTTGTGCTCAATCAAAGCTCCTACTCAGACTTTGAAAGTGGGTTTTATTCAGAAAACAGAACCGATCCCCATAATTATGCTAAATATTCAAAGGAACCATATTTGAGTGGTGACCAGCTATCTGAAAAATTATCTAATGAATTGGAGGAAGATAGCAATCAGATAGGTACTGAATTTACAATTGATGATGAGCAAGTAGACGAAGAAGTTGTGGTAGAGAGTGAAGCCAAGTCTGGGGAGAAAGGAACGGTTGGTGAGGATAACGCAAAAAATACTATACAGGAAGAAGAATCTAACTATATAGATCAAATGCAAGCGGATGATAGCAGCAGTTATAAACCAGCTTTGCAAAGCAATCGTGATGATTATGCTGATACGAAAAAAGCTCTGCAGGAAAAATTGCATGGAGATGAAATACACAAGCAAAGTAATGAGAAAGCTCAAAAAGATATAGAAGTAAAAAAAGTAACTGTGGAAACTGACAGTAGCAGTAATAAGACTGAAAAACAAACAAAACCAACAGAAGATGAACAAGAAACTGTTATGGCAAGTGTGATAGAAAATATGGATAAAAATTCTGATATTGAAGCAGAAACTTCTAACAGTGTTGCAAATTCACAACATCCCTTAAAAATAAAGACAGGAAGTCCTCTTGAAGTGGGAAAGTATAAGGTGGAGCTGCAAGTGACATATGATGATGTAAAGAATTTTTATGATACCGTACGTGGTAAATATCATGCTGGCGATGGATATAACTACGAACAAGTAATGGTTTTATATAATGAAATTGTTAGGCCCGCTCACAATCATCATTACGAGCTGTTTACTCTTGATGAAGCACATGTTGCTAATGATCACCTGTTTATCAAGGGTCAGGATTTTGGAACTCTAAATGATTTTAATGAGATGTTCTATAAAAGTGATGAGTTAATGTGATGTAAAAAGCAAGATTCAATCTGGTGAACGAGAGTTAACTGACAGAGGAGATTGACACGTATGCCTTTATCTTTAAGATTGTTTATCAAGTATAGACATCAGCTCGCCCCATTCTCTTTTACCAATATTACTTTCTTCTCTAGTAACGTTTTCCCCTTTAATTAATTTGCGAATTATTTCTAGACCAGTTCTTGAAATACAGGCTGATTCTAGGCAATATTCAACAAAGGCATTGTAGGCCAGTGGAACCCATTTTTTTATTATATCCAGCATAACTTCTGCATAAACTCTGATTTCATATTGGGCATGCTTATCAGCTCTAAGCTTCAAAAAATGAAGGAGATTATGCAGATCTATTTTCCAATAAAATTGCGTGTAGTAATTAAGCATTAGGTTAGTTCTGGCAATTTCTCTTGCAAGCCCCTGCTCAATAAATTTTTCATAATGAGAATATACTAAATTAGAGTCATTTGTTAGAGAATCTATTATTTCCTTTGAGGTATCTGGATCAAAAGCTTCCCCGCTACCTTGTTTATTATTGTCAGATTGTTTTGCAACTTGTTCTGGTTTAGGTGTATAAAATTCATTATCAAGTATTGAATACCTTGCTGAATATTCATTCACATTTGCAGTTCTATGCCTTATCCATTGCCTTGCAACAAAAATTGGAAGTTTCACGTGAAACTTAATTTCACACATTTCAAATGGAGTTGTATGATGATGTCTCATTAAATACTTTATAAGTGCTTCATCCTGACTTATCTGTTTTGTTCCCTTGCCATAAGAAACACGAGCAGCTTGAACTATAGCGCTATCAGAGCCCATATAATCCACTACTCGAATAAATCCATGGTCTAATACCTTATGTTCTTCATATAAGATTGCATCTATTTCTTTTACTATAGTTCGTTTGGTTGCTTCATTCATAAAATATCCTCAAGACGAAATGGAGATATCAGCTCCACATGAATTGAGTTTTTCATGCATTGCTTCATATCCTCTCCATAAATGATGTGAATTGTTTATTATAGTTTCTCCACCGGCTACCAAAGAAGCAAGCACCAAAGCTGCTGTTGATCTTAAGTCAGTAGCATATAGATTAGCTCCAGATAAGCTTTTTATTCCACTTATAGTAGCTTTGCTTTTCTCGATGCTGATATTAGCACCTAACTTTCTCAATTCATCTGCATGTGTAAATCTGTTTTCAAAAATGTTCTCTTCAATTACTGATATCCCATCAGCGATGCACATTGCAGACATCAGTTGTGGTTGCATATCACTGGGAAAATTGGGATATGGATCTGTCGCAACGTTAGCAGACTTAATAGAGCCATTTTTTCTGGAAATAACAATGCCTCCATCATACAGTTCAACCATAGCTCCTATAGTCTCCAACTCATTTGTAATACACCTTATATCAGATAGATTTATTCCTTCCAACTCCAACTTACCACCGGTTATTATAGCAGCTAGTGCATAGGTGCCTGCTTCTATGCGATCTGGTATTATTTTATGAACACATCCATTTAGTGCTTCAACTCCTGTTATTATGACCTTTGTATTATCAATTTCAATATCAGCACCCATTTTCTTCAGAAAATCTATTAAATCAAGAACTTCCGGCTCAGTTGCAGCATTGTTTATTGTTGTCACTCCTTCTGCAAATGTTGCTGCCATTATTACATTTTCTGTTCCGCCAACACTTATTTTCTCAAATGTGATTTCTTTTCCTTGTAGCTTTCCTTTCACTGTTGCAATTATATTATAGCCGTCAATTTCAATTTTAGCTCCCATTTCTTCTAATGCTTTAATATGCATATCAACGGGACGCTTTCCAATGTTGCATCCACCAGGAAATGCTGTTCTCGCTTTGCCAAATCTGCTAAGCATTGGACCCAATATTAGAAAAGAAGTTCTTAGCTTACTTGCGGTTTTATATGGCATCACGTGATTGTTGATATTGCTGCAGTCAATTTTCAAAGTATGGTTCGCTTTATAATTTTTATTGTGCATAAAGTTCACTTCTGCTCCAAGACTTTCAAGCAACTTAGACATTAGATGCACATCAATTAAATCAGGTACATTATGCAAAATTACCGGGGAGCTACTTAATAGACTTGCTGCCATTATTGGTAAAACAGCATTTTTTGAGCCATTAATCTTGATTTTTCCGACCAAAGGTTTGTAGTTATTTCTTATTAATATCTTGTGCATTTAATTAGATATAAAGTATAATTCATTAGTTTATTGAAGTCTTACTAAGTATAATAGATTGACCGTAAAAGGCAAAATTTGCTTTTTCTTCCTCATCATCCCAGTGTCATGCTACCTGCATGACACCTGATGCGAATTGCCCCCGAAATTTTATACTATGAATTACTCAAATGACGCTCTCGAGCTTTATCAAACCAAATAACACCAATTGCAACAATGAAATAACCAGCTGCTCCTAATGTAAGGCGAATTACTGCATCGAAAGTTGACAGAGGAGGAGACGGCATTAGAATGCTCAAAACACTATACACAAGATTATTTGTTGCATGAGCAATAGTTACTGGCCAAATCGAGTTGTCTTTTTCAAACAACCAGGTAAACATTATAGACATTGCACAAATATAAAGGGTATAAGCACAAATAGTCGGGAATGTAAAGCCATCCTTCCACAAAGCTGAGCCAGCAACCACATAAGTTGGTATGTGCCATACTGACCAAATAATACCGACAATAATTGCTCTGATATAAAAATTTGATATTTTGCTTTTAAGATTTTTCAAAAGATAGCCACGCCAACCGATCTCTTCACCAAGAGACATAATGATCCACATCACAAAGGTTGATAATAAAACAAATAACATCACTAATGGACTCAAAACTGCACTCAAATCCTTTACACGGTCTAACGTAAAAGACTCTCGGAAAAATGAAAAACCGCAGTAAATTGACAAAAGACCATTGGAAATTAGCATACTTACCAGAATAAGTATAAACCCTAATAGACAGTTTTTTTGGCGAACTAAGTTTAAAAAGATCCCTTACCTTCTGTTTATTATAAATGGTTAGCAAAATTGCAACTGAAGCCGGAACAAATGTTGTTAATAATGTTATGTCTTTGAAAGGTAAGCACCAAGCTATAATGCACGTCAAAAAATATGTAATTACAACAAATAATGTACAATTAATAGTGGTTAAATTCATGCATACGCCCATCAATTCCTTTTCTGCATTATTGATCTTTATTCATAAATCGTCAATAAAATACTTCTTCAGGGATGAATAGAATATTTTTTCTTTTTGAATTGCTATTGATAGTTTAATTTTTATATGTATTCCATTTCACAACCGTTTGTCATCCCAGTGTCACGTGCTGGGATGACAGTAGGAGAGCTGCTTGCATGACAAGAGGAGGGTACTGGAATGACAAGAGGAAGACACTGGGGTGACATCAACTAAACTTGTCCAAATATGAGCGATGCATTAGTGCCACCAAAACCAAACGAATTAGAAAGTGCATATTGAATTTTATGCTCCTGAGCTTTAAACGGTACAAAATTTAAATCACATCCTTCTGAAGGCTTGTGTAAATTTAAGGTTGGTGGAATAATCCCATTATTTAATGCAAGAATACTGAATATTGCCTCAACGCTTCCTGCAGCACCAAGCAAGTGCCCTGTAGAGGATTTAGTTGAAGAAACGGGTATTTTATAAGCGTAATCGCCGAACAACTTTTTCATTGCTATCACTTCGATTTTATCTCCAAGTGGTGTTGAAGTTCCATGTGCATTGATATACCCTACTTGATTGGGATTAATTTGTGCACTATGAAGAGCAAGTTGCATTGCTTTAAATGCGCCTCTTCCTTCTGGATGCGGTGCAGTGATGTGGTGTGCGTCTCCTGTGAGTCCATATCCATTCAGTTCAGCATATATTTTTGCTCCCCTTTTTTTTGCATGTTCGTATTCTTCCAACACCAATATACCTGCTCCTTCACCCATAACAAAACCATCGCGTTCTGCATCCCATGGTCTGGAAGCTTCTTTGGGTTTATCATTGAATTTAGTTGATAACGCTTTCATAGATGCAAAACCTGCAATTCCAACTCTACACAGTGCACTTTCTGCTCCACCTGCAATCATCACATCCGCTTCACCAAGTTTTATAGTTCTTGCTGAGTTTATGATTGCATGCGCACCTGTTGCACATGCGGTTACTGCTGAATCGTTTGGACCTGTAAATTCGTATTTAATAGAAATATGGCCAGATATCAAATTTATTAGACTTGCAGGGACAAAAAATGGACTGACACGTCTGGGCCCTTTTTCCTGCATGGTAATAACATTTTCCTGAATTGACGGAAGACCACCTATACCAGAGCCAATAGTCACACCAACACGTTCCCGATTGATATTTTGGCTTTCCAAAATTAATGAATCATCTACTGCCTGAATAGCTGCTGCAATACCGTAATGGATAAAACGATCTGTCCTTTTTGAGTCTTTCTCAGAAATATAATCTAGTGGATTGAAATGGTGCTCAATGTTGTCTGATTGCAACGGCACCTGCCCTGCAATTTTGCAAGCAAGATCAGAAGAGTCAAATCTATCCGTATTGATTGCTTTTATGCCGGATTCACCTTTTATTAGCCTTAACCAAGTGTTGTCAACATCTGCTGCTAGTGGAGTGATTAAACCAACACCAGTGACTACTACTCTTCTGCTCATTTAACACTAACTATTAGCCTTTTTTATTATTAATGTACTCAACTATTTGCTCCATAGTTTCCATTTTTTGTGCGTCTTCATCTGGAATTTCTATCCCGAACTCTTCTTCTGCCGCCATGATGATTTCAACTGCATCTAAACTGTCCGTACCATGCTCCGAAAGCTTTGAAGAGCTGTTGAATTTCTCTACATCCTTACTAATGTGCTCTAGTATAATCTTTTTCACTTTTTCTTCTATGTCTTCTCTAGTGCTCTTTGCTAGTTCGCTATTCACATTTCTTACCAAAAAAATAACCTATTCTTTGATGTTATAAAAAATTTTTATGTTTGCAATATCTTTTATAACTGGTAAACTACAGCAAAGTTTTCTACTGCCCTAGCTGGCTAGCGTTACGTGCTAAACAATTAACAATTCAAAAATGCTAGACGAAACAACAAAAAATTTGCTTATTGTAGAAGTAAACAAACTCTTACCCGAAAATAGCGAGAATAAGCTTATATCAGCTATGCGTTATATACTCCTTGCTCCTGCAAAACATATACGCTCCTTTTTAGTCATAGCTTCATCGCAAGTGTTTAACGCGGAAGCTAAAAAAGTAATATCAGTTGCTGCAGCAATTGAATTTGTTCATGCTTACTCTCTAATTCACGATGATTTACCGTGCATGGACAACAGTGATACTCGCAGAAGCCAGCTAAGCTGCCATAAAAAATTTGATGAAGCAACAGCAGTGCTTGCCGGAGATGCACTACTTACTCTGGCTTTTGGGGTATTATCTTCGTTAAATGAGAAACGCTGCGAGATCATAAAAGTGCTCTCTCAAGCAATAGGAATTAGGGGAATGGTGGGAGGACAGGCTTTAGATATTGACACAGATTTTAACAAAATAAAAGAAATTCATTTGATGAAAACCGCAAAACTATTTGCAGCTTCATGTGAAATAGGTGCTATAATAGGGGGTGCTACAGATGAACAACGGAGAGCGTTATATAACTACGGGATAAACCTAGGGCTTATCTTTCAAGCTAAGGATGATATTGAAGACTACGAACAAGATAAAACAAATAACCTAATGTCTGTGCTTGGTAAAAGTGAAGTAGAGGACTATATAGACGGCCTCTTTAAACAAGGCTTGGATAATTTGAGTGCGCTTTCAGGGGATACTAATTATTTATATGATTTATTGAATCAAGTAAAGAAAGATGGTTAGAAAAATTATATTACAAATGCTTATTTCCGTAGTAATGATTCTCACTTTAACTTCTGCTTTTGTGTTTACTATTGTCTATATAAACAAAGGTAAACCGGAAAAAAAGGACAAGCTTTATGAGATAAATGCCACGCATGGTGGTTTGATACAGACGATAGCATATTACCTAGTGAAGCCAATACTTGAATCAGCACTTGACCGCTATATTGAAAAGCATGGGCTAACAGAATATTTAGAAGAAATGACGCAGCAAAAAGAAGAGGATTCGATAAATTTTTATGAAATTACTGAAGGCAGTGGCAGCAAGGCTTTTTGTGGCCTGGAAGTCCTATTGCAAATATATAAAATTTCTAATAATAACTCAGCAACACTCCCTAGCAAAGTTTCTGATGTTACTTTGAAAATAGGTCAAGATGACCTAAAAGAAGTGAGTTTAGGGGCAATAGGTATGAAAGAAGGCGGAGAGCGTGTAGTTACTATTGCCAATGAGAACAAAATGAATTTTAATTCTTATTACGTCAAACTGATCGAAGTAAAGGATAAATATCCCGACTCAGTAAATAATCTGATGGTTTTTAATGACTTAATTAACAAGACTGGAAAACAAGTAAGGTGCGGTGATGAGATATCGGTTAAATATAGCGTAAAGGAGCATAATGGGGAATATATAGTCAAAGATCAAACAGTGCAATTTAGGGTTGGCGATAAAAAAATACCACTTGCTATAGAGCTTGGAGTTGTGGGAATGAGAGCTGGTAATAAAAGAACTATTCTTTCTCCGCCTGACCTTTTGACTATTACTGACGATATGTTAATAAAAGACATAGATTATGATGAAAAAAATATCTCAATAATTGACTTAAGCTTAGATGTTAAGCAAGAGGTCGCAGCACACCATTCTACTGTTGAAAAACAGCCTAAAGAATATAGCTGAAATTTTAGGTCTACTGGCTAATCTTCTGAACACTCTCTATACTACTTAAAGTAGGCTTTTCGTTTTTCCTAAAGTATAAACTTAGATAAATCAAGCTGCTTCGAAATTGACTCAAGTTTATCTTTTACATACTTGCTGTCTATAATGAATTTTTCGCTATTTTTCTCAGAAGCAATGAAACTTATTTCATCTAAAAGCTTCTCCATGACAGTGTGAAGCCTTCTTGCGCCTATATTTTCCACTTGCCTATTAACTGTAAACGCTATTTCAGCTATGGTTTTTATACCATCATCAGTGAACTCAAGTGTCACATTTTCTGTTTTCATTAAAGCTATGTACTGCTTTAACAAACTAGATTCTGGTTCCTTTAATATTCTTATTAAATCCTCTTGAGTAAGTGCCTTAAGTTCTACCCTGATCGGTAATCTGCCCTGCAATTCCGGTAAGAGGTCAGATGGTTTAGACTGATGAAAAGCACCAGATGCAATAAATAATATATAGTCTGTTTTTACATGGCCATACTTAGTTGTAACAGTTGTTCCTTCAAGTAATGGTAACAGATCGCGTTGCACTCCTTCTCTGTTTACTTCACCTTTTACTTCTGTACGCGCTGCAATTTTGTCTATTTCATCCAAAAATACTATACCGTCATTACTAACAAGATCAATGGCTTCTTTGATTATCTTATCTTCATCCATTAGCCTTTCACTTTCTTCATTAATTAATATTTCACGCGCTTCTTTTACCTTCACCGTAATAGTTTTTGTTTTTTTGCTCCCGTTAAACATCTTGCCCATTATTTCTGTTACATTCATCACACCAACTTGCCCACCTGGCATGCCTGGTATATCGAAAGTAGGTAACATACTCTTGCTCTCTCTGACGTTAATAGAAACTTCTCCGTCCTCAAACTCTTTATTCCTCAACCTTTCTCTAAAAATTTTTTTACTCTCTTCGGTTGCATTTTCGCCTACCATAGAGTTTACTATTGTTTTCTCAGCTAAAATTAAAGCCTTTTTAGCTAAGGCTTTACGGGCTTTCTCTTTAACTAAAACTATTGCTGCATCAACTAAATCGCGTATTATCGAATCAACGTCACGTCCAACGTACCCTATTTCAGTAAACTTCGTTGCCTCAATTTTTATGAACGGTGCACCGGCAAGTTTTGCTAAGCGACGAGCTATTTCAGTTTTACCAACCCCTGTATGACCGATCATCAATATATTCTTAGGTATGATTTCATCACGCAATGGAAATGGAACCTGATTGCGACGCCAACGATTTCTGAGCGCAATAGCAACAGCACGCTTTGCATCATCCTGTCCGATTATGAATCTGTCCAATTCTTTAACTATCTTCTGTGGTGGCAGGTCATCTAACAAAACTTGAGTGCTGTCATTAACTTGAACATCGCTGTCATTTGAATCAAAACCACTCTTAGTATCTTTATAGAGGTTATCTTTTTCATCGTAGGTGTCACTACTACAAGACCGCCCTTCTGAAAGGGTTATGGGCTGATTGGAAAAATTGGTGCATAAAGTTTTTTGCTTGGAAGACATATCACTCCTCTATCTTTTCAATAACTACATTATGATTTGTATAAACACATATATCGCCAGCTATCTTCATAGCCTTTTTCGCAATTTCCTCTATTGATATTCCTTTAATGTCAATTAAAGCTCTTGCTGCAGATAGAGCAAAATTTCCCCCAGAGCCAATAGCTGCGACTCCATCTTCAGGTTCAAGAACATCACCTGTTCCCGTAATTACTAATGAAATAGATTTATCTGCAACGATCATCATAGCTTCTAATTTCCTCAGATATTTATCCATTCTCCAGTCTTTTGCAAGTTCAACACATGCTCTCATTAATTGCCCTGGGTGCTTGTCAAGTTTAGATTCTAATCTTTCAAAAAGAGTAAATGCGTCGGCTGTTGCCCCGGCAAATCCAGCAATTACGGAATCACCAGAAAGACGCCTAACTTTTTTTGCTCCAGATTTTATAACAGTGTGGCCCAGTGAAACTTGTCCGTCACCTATTACTACTACACTTTTATCTTTTCTAATTGATAATATAGTAGTGCCATACATTTTATTGTTATCGTGTTGAATCATTTTTCTATCACTTTAAATAAGAATCTCATTATACTTTAATCTTTAGTCAAATTTACTAAATATGTTCAACTATAGCTTATAATATAATACCTTCCTTATAACATTTAAAGTGCAGATGCAAAACATAATTCACCCAGATTTGGAAAAAAGTATAAATAATTGGTTCGAAGCAAAATTTAATGGCCTTACATCGCCATTTTATAGCTCTATAGATCTTAGAAACTCTGGCTATAAAATCGTTCCAGTAGACGCTAATTTATTTCCTGCGGGGTTCAATAACTTAAGTGAAGAATCAAGAACGATGGCAGCAAGATTGATAAAAAGCTATTTTAAAAGACATCAATACAAAAAGGTTCTTATAATACCGGAAAATTATACACGCAATAAAATGTATATAGAAAACGTATTTGTTATAGAGAAAATACTACAACTCGCAGGTTTTGAGACTAGAATTGGCCTTTTATATAATGAAGTATACAATTTAATAGAACAGTATGAAACTGTTGTGAAAGAAAACTCTCTGCTAAAGACAACTTCAGGATTTGTGCCTGATGTTATTATACTGAACCGTGATATGACGAGCCACATTCCAGACACGCTGAAAGACGTAAAGCAAGATATAGTACCAAGCCCACTATACGGTTGGCATAGCAGGCAGAAATTTAAGTATTTTGAAATCTATCAAGAATTAGCATCTGAGTTTTGTGGCGAATTTAAAATAGACCCATGGCTAATTTCTGTGCTTACAGAGAGCTGTGATGGAGTTGATTTTGATGATGATTTGTCACTAGGAGCAGTAGCAACTAAAGTTGACCAAATATTATCTCTAGTGCAAAAAAAATATGAGGAATATGAAATAAAAACACAACCTTACGTTTTTATCAAAGCAAGCAATGGCACATATGGGATGGGCATTATAACAGCAACAAGTGGAGAGGAAATATTAAACCTCAATAAAAAAAAGCGTCATAAAATGAAAAAGATAAAAGAAGGAATAGCAATCAATAGCGTTATTATACAAGAAGGTGTACCAACCATTGACATGTTTAAAAGCAGTTCTGCAGAACCGCTAATATACTATATAGGAGATACTCCAACATGTTACTTATACCGATGTAATAGCAGAAAAGATGTATATTCTAGCTTGAATGCCACTGACTGTGAGTTTCATGATGTTAGCCAGGTTGTAGAAGGTAAAATTCTATCACTTTGGAGTATTGTTAGCAAATTAGCAGTACTAGCGTTGGCAGTAGAAATAAAATCTTTTCATCCCTAATTCTTATACCTCTACAGTGCTGTCATTAGAATGACCGTTTATATTATGAACATCATCAAGTTCAGTGGAAGGATCATCATTGACAGGTTGTTGAAACAATTTGTCAAGCTGAACTGCAAGAAATACTGCACTATATATTATGCTGACTGTTACGCTTAAGTTGAAATTATAGATTATACCATTACCTAAGTTTATTGGTATAGTTGGAGTCTCTATCCTTCTTAATATGAAGTTTAATAAACCTAACGACAAAGTTAATGTGCTAATAATAAGGTCCTTCTTACACTCAGCAGACTTTTCAGGATCCTTATTATCCAGATATTCCTTGCATGTATAATAATAGCTTATAGGTTCTGAAATGAACAAAAATAGGATCGTTGAGGTTAAGTTAATATAACTTATTATGTCTGTATTGCTTCCAGTGCAAAAATGGATGATTTTCAACATCATTAGCGCTTCTATGGTGCTGCTTGCAAGATTAGCCGATTTACCCACAATTTTTGCCAGCTCTTTTTTACTCTCAGGGTTTCTGTAATCCTTAATTAGATCCTGTAGAGTAAATGCAGAATGGGCAATGTATAGAATAGATGTCGGAAACTTTACTAGTCGAGCAACATTCCGTATAAGAAAGATATTGGATCTATTATTGTCAATGAACTCGCAGCAAAATTGCAGTGAAATCTTACACAATAGGGCTGTTAAACCTGTTGTGATGCAGATTACCTTCCTGAAATCATGATCATAAATATCATGCACCCTTTGTGCGAGTATGTTAGATTTCTTTTTTAGCTTGTTTGGCATGAAATAGTTAATAACTTCCTGTTATTCTATCACATAAAATCCTAAAAGAAAAGCCCTATGAATCAGGACTTTAAGGGAGATTTATGCACAAATCGGCTAAGCATTTTATAAACAAGGGATCGGTACTGAGAGTTGGCACACGAAAGTAATATCCATCCTTGATAATTGCTTTATATTCTATATCAAGTTCAACTAGAGTTTCTGAATGCTCAGAAACAAAAGATATAGGTGATAGAACTACAGGTACACCATCAGCTTTTGCGCGTAATAGCTCACTTTCAGTGCTTGGCTCTAGCCATTTTACAGGACCAATCTTACTCTGATAACATATTGACCAATCTAAGTTATTGATAGCTAACTTTTCTACTATTAACTCTACGCTTCTTTCTACCTGTGAAGCGTAAGGGTCGCCCTTTTTAATGATACTAAGAGGTAAGCTATGGGCTGAAAATAGGACTCTTGGTTTACCGATTTTTCTAGCCAATTTATAGTACTTAGCTATCAGATTAGTGTGAGCTTCAATAAAATCTTGGTTATCATAATAACGGTGAATCATTTTTGTATTGCATTTTAGGCCATACCGTTTAGCATTTTTTTGCCAATTCTCGATGGATGACAGAGTTGTGGTAGTTGAATATTGTGGATACAGTGGCAGCAGAATTACTTCGTCAGGATCAAACTGTTTTACACTTTCAATAACTTCGTCAGCAAATGGACGCCAATAGCGCATGCAGATGAATACCTTGTGTACATGGTTTCTATTTTCGTTTAATTTTAGTTCTGAAGCATTAGCTTGCATTTTTGTATTCTCTAGAATTGGCGATTTACCTCCAATTTCCTCGTATATTTTTCGTGCAGTATTTTCTCGTTTCGCAGATATAAACTTTGCTAAAAGAAACCGAAAGGGATTCGGTAGATTGATTATTCTCCTGTCATAAAAAAGGTTGAATAAAAAAGGACGGACCGCATTTAGTGAATCAGGCCCGCCAAGATTAAATAAGATAACTGCCTTTTTCACCTACGCACTACTACAACAAGTTACTTCTGGGGTGCCTATAAAATTAGCTACACACTCATCAAATTTAGTTATAGGCACTAAATTTCTTACACTGGCATACAATAAGTGGCCTGATCTCTTCAGGTTACTCTTGGTAGATGTGAAGTTCCAATCGAAAAATGTATCGACAAAAAGACTTGGTACCGTTTCAAGAAGTTCAACAGCAGCTAAAGATAGCATTATACAACTTTGCAGGACATTCAGAAGAACCTTGAGGGGAAAAAGTAAAACTTTAACGAAAAGAGAGGTGCTACTTGTTTCATCCAGTAGTCGCCCTGAGTTAGGCGAATTATACTCGGTGTGTTTTCTATTTTGATCAAAGATAGGAAATTTTATAGTATCTTTCTTAAATTCCGCGTCTATTTCTTTTCTACTATGGTTAGTGATTTTTTCCATTAACTTCTCACGCAGATGAAAAGTTCTGACAATAAAACATGTGGCAATCATTAAGGAAGCACATAAAAGTGCGCATTGCATGAGGCTCATACTGCCTAGCATAGCTGGCAGTGCAAAACAAACAAATGGCACTATGATAGCCATTTCAAGAAATGGAATAGTGTTTCTTTTCATTGCAAAAGCAGCACCTTTTTTTAATTCTGTATTATGATGTAAGCTATATTCCAAAAAGCTTAAAAAGGCCAAATTAAAAGTTAAAAATCCTTTTGTTCCACAAAAAAGTGATGACTTAAAGTTACTTACTAATTTTTTAGTAGTAGATTTAGCTTGTTTTTTAGTGGTAGGCTCAGCTTGTTTAGTAGTGTTATTTTTACAACATTCACCCATACAATACCTCCTTGATGGTTTATTCTTAACTATAAATAAAAAACTACTTTTATCAAATCAAAATTTGCAATAAAATGAATCCATAAATATACAATCTTATATAAGGGAATAATATGGCAATTGAGAAGACACTTTCGATATTAAAACCTGATGCAGTAAAAAATAATATTACAGGCAATATAAATTCCTACATCGAACAATCTGGGCTGAAAATCACAGCACAAAAAATGATGTTACTAACAAAAAAACAAGCAGAGCTGTTTTATGAAATTCATAAAGATAGGCCTTTTTTTGGGGAATTAGTAGAGTTTATGACCTCTGGTTCTGTGGTAGTTCAAGTTTTAGTTGGTGAAAATGCAGTAAGTAAATACAGACAAATCATGGGAGCTACCGATCCAAAGCAGGCAGATAAAGGCACAATCAGGGGTGATTTTGCTGATGATATTAGTGAAAATAGAGTTCACGGCTCAGATAGTCTAGAAAATGCTCGTAAGGAGATAGCTTTCTTTTTTGCTGAATGTGAGTTGGTGTAGTCAACTCAGATTGGCGTCATCCAAGTAGCTGACAACATAGAAACGAAAAAACTTCCTTGACACCCTTCGCCAGCCCCCTTATCATAACAGTGAAGCTATTGTATTTGCTTTCGCCAATCTGCAGATTAAAAGGTAAGGATTACTTAATGTATCGGCGTCTTATGTTCAATTTTTTGCAGTATATAGATACTGTATGTCTTTACAAAACTTCATCTACATCTAGATTTTTATCTAAATAAGCTGAACGCGCTTATAAAGCGTTACAAGACATCAAAAAATGCCAATACTCGACAGAGATAGTAAAAGACTAGCTAACTCGGGGATTCTTTGTCTTTTTTTCTGCTTAGTAAATTTCTTAAACATTTGCAGCGTAAGTTAGTTGCAATTAAAAGCGGCTGAATCTCGCTTGTCAAGCGTTTAAAACATAAAAAACGCCAATATTTTAAAGCAGATAATAACCCCAGGGCTTCTTTTGCCTTTTTTTTCATTTAGTAAATTTCTTAATATTTATGGCTAAACGACAACCGTCATCCCGCTACTTGTTAGCAGATACCGCGGCGGTATGACGTAGAAGTTATACTTTTATGCTTACCAACTTAATAAAATTCCTGATCCCAGTGTCTGGGCACTGGGATGACAAAGGAGAGCTACTCGGATGATACCTTTTTCTACTTAGTTTGGGTTATGCAAGAAGTCTATTATAATCAGGCTTTAAGTGTGCGGAAGTAATTTTTTGCGTTAGAGTAAAAAATTTTTTCTATAGCTAATCAAAGTGGATCAAGAGAAACTTACCACTTTCTTTACAAAGGGTTTGATGTTACCATTTGACTGCCTATTCTGAATTTATTGAATGAACGTTAACATAAAGAATCTAGTTCATGCTTTCTCTAAATTGCCAAGTTTAGGGCCATCATCATCACGCAGGTTAGTTATACATTTACTCCAAAACAAAGAAAAAGTTATGCTACCACTTGCATCTTTGATTAAAGAGCTAGCAGATCTTATAATAGAGTGTGAAGTTTGCGGAAATCTAGATACTAAATCACCTTGTTCTATTTGTACTAACCCAAAACGTGACACTAAGTTACTGTGTGTAGTAGAAGAATTGGGTGATTTATGGGCGTTTGAAAAAGGAAATATATATTCAGGTTTATACCATGTTTTGGGGGGCAGATTGTCTGCGATAAATGGCATAGGTCCAAAAGAACTCAACCTTGATACTATTCTGAAAAGAGTGACAGAGTCTAAAATTGAAGAGATAATTATCGCAATTAATCCGACATTAGAGGGTCAAGTTACTGCACAATATATAATTGAATTGCTAAAAAATTTGGATGTGAAAATATCACGTCTTGCTTGCGGCATACCAATGGGCGGAGAAATTGACTATCTTGATGAAGGAACGCTGAGGATAGCACTTACTTCAAGACAAGAATATGAGTTAAATATAAAATAAGACATGTGCTTAAAAAAACTTATATCGCTAATAACATTCAAAAAGAAAGAAATAGCGCCACCACTTAAAGTGGTGGCTTGGGAAAATGACCGTCTAAACTATAAGCAATTTTCAGGTAAATTTAACAATATAATTAAAACAATTGATCAGTCTTTTACAATAATATCTTTGGAAGGATATGATGGATGGGGCAAGACGTTTTTTTTGAAAGAATGGGTAAAAGAGTTAAAACAGCAAAATGAAATTGCAGCTTATTATAGTGCATGGGATATCAATGCATTGGACCAACCACTGCCTTCTTTTTTAAATTTCCTATTTGAAGATTTATTTGTATCGTATAAAGTAAAAAGAAGTGTTATACAACAGTTCAAGAACATAAACCAAGAGCTATTTTCTCTAAACACACTAGGAAAGCTGATCAGTAAATCTCCACTTGCTATGCTTTCAGTATTTCTTGATGCTGCAAAAGAGGCTGATAAAAAAGACATAGGTTTTGTCTTGAGTGAATTAAGTCTTCTCCAAAGAAGAAAAGAGAGTACTAGAGATTTTAAAACACAGTTAGCGGATGTGGTTAATAAAATCAGAAAAGACAAAAACATTTATATAATGGTGGATAATCTTGATGTGTGCCGTCCTAAATTCGTTGTCGATTTTTTGGAATCTATAAAGTATATGCTTGATGTGGAGGGGCTGGTTTTCATTATTCCTGTAAGTAAAGATAAGAGTAATGTACAAAGAGCAATCAGCACAATACTTGGACCAAATTTTGACCTAAAATCTTTTACTGATCTCTCTTTACATTTGCCAAAACAACCGATAGAAAAATTTACAAAAGAACTATTTGAAAATATTAAATTACCGAAAAAGTCAAAAAATTTGATTGTAGATAGTTTTATATTTTATGCAGAAAGCCTGTCACTATCGTTAAAAACAATAGAATACTGCGTAAAAAAAATAAAGCTGTGTCTTCTGAATCACACAAGAGAAGAATTACCTGATCCGAATTTGTTTTCATTTTTGGTAATACTGCAATCGATAAATATTGATATATATGAGGAATTAGGTTTTTCATATCAAAGAGCATTGGAAAAAATTGAAAATGAATATAAATCTTTAGTTCTAAATGGTCAAGAAGAATGGGAAAAACTTAAAACCTCTCTAGAAACTGCTTTTGCAGAGAGGGAGTCAAAAATTAACAAAGCTATAAAGGATATACTATTTTGAAAAGATACCCTACCTTCACATATACAAAGATAGGGTAACATTTGATTAACGCCCTTTTACTATGTCATTACCTTGTTCAAACTTTCTGATTAATTCGCTTACATTGACATTAGATAATTTTTTACCTGCAGATTTGTCATTATGTGAAGCATCAGGTTTACGAAGGTCTTCCTTACTGTTACTCCTAGTAATATTACATCTAACAATGTTTGAATTATTAGACTTATCGCTTACATCTGAAATATTGCTTTTTTCACTACATGAAGACGAATTACTCGACATATTGCCTAAGCTAAAGAGCTTTTTACCTTGATAGATTGGATTCCAATCAAGTGGATTATAAGTTTTTTTGCTAGTCTCAACCTTTTGGTTATTTTGCTGTTTAGGAGAAAAACCAAGTTTTTCTCTTTCTTTCTTGCTTAGCGTTTTGAGAAATTTTACGGTTTCTAATTCATCAGTTGCTTGTACTTTATGTAAATCAAAGCTTTTTTGATGGTTATCCTGCTTAACATTTTCCATCATTTTATCTTTTATTGTTCTATCCTCATCATCAGAAGTGCTGCTACTAATATCACTGATACCACTATCCCCTGAATTGCGGCGTTGTTTGTTAGGAGTGCTATGAATGTTGTCTTCCATGAGTTTTTGCATTGTTGGGCCAAATGTTCTTCCAAGATTGCTACTCACTGTTTCATTACTATCATTTGCTTGAGAATGAGGTACATTTCGCTCAAAAATTGCTTTTATTCCAGCAAATTTAGCTTGGGAAGATTTCGGAGGAACAGGTGGGGCAACCATGCCTTTTGAGTTAATCTTTCCTTTATTTTGAGGAAAAATTTTTGGATTATTTTTTTCTACTGTAGTATTCATTTTTTTACCTCTAAACCTATTAACTAATAAAAGTATAAACTTAGAGGTATTAATTTTGTAATAACAATGCTAATAGATTACCGCAGTTTCAATAAGCATCACCAGAGGATTCTCTATATAATGCTTAAAGGCATTTAAAAACTTTGCTCCGAGTGCCCCATCAACTGCTCTATGGTCAACAGAGAGCGTTACTGTCATTATTTCTGCTGTTTCTATTTTCTCATTCATAACAATTGGTTGTTTTTTAGATGCACCAACTGCCATAATGCAAGATTGCGGCGGATTGATTATAGCACTGAAGGCTTTTATACCAAACATCCCTAAGTTGGAGATAGTAAACCCTCCTCCTTGAAACTCTTCAGGTTTCAATTTTCCAGATCTTGCTCTGCTTACTAAATCTTTCACTTCTTTTGATATAGATAAAATACCCTTTTTATCAGCATTTTTTACTATAGGAGTAATTAGCCCATCTTCAAGTGCCACAGCGATTGAGATATCTACATTCGAGTATTTAAGTATTTTATTATCTATCCACGAAGAATTTATATCAGGAAATTTTTTCATGCTAAAAGCCACAGCTTTGATAATTAAGTCATTGATTGTTACTTTATTGTTTTCATCTGCTGAGTTAATCTCGTTTTTTAACGATATTAACTTATCAACCTGGCAGTCTACAGTTAAATAAAAATGTGGAACATTCTGTTTGGATTCAGTCAGGCGCTGTGCTATCACTTGGCGTATGTTGCTTACTTCAACTATCTCAGGACTTTCAGTATGTATACCACTGCCTAAAAACTCCAACACATCAGCCTTAATTATGCGACCGTATGGTCCTGTACCTTTTAATTGCTGCACATTAACCCCTTCATTTTGAGCTATTTTCTTAGCTAATGGGCTTATTTTTATTCTACCTTCTGTTGTCTTAGTATCTTCTTCTTTTCTAGATCCCAGTGTCAAGCACTGGGATGACATTGAGAGGTTGGATTCCAGCGTCACGCGCTGGAATGACACCGAAGAATGACTTATTGGCTTTCCGTTTAAATCTTGGTGTTCTGATTTTTGATTATCAACAGCACATTTTGTCACTTCCTTTTTAACTGCACTATTGATGGAAGTTGAGGTATAGTTGTTAAGTGCATTTTCATCCTCCCCTTCTTCCAGCATTAAAGCTATTGGTTGATTTACAGGCACGCCACTTGTTCCTTCTGTTACTAAAATTTTTGCTACAACTCCTTCATCTACAGATTCAAACTCCATTATGGCTTTATCAGTCTCTATCTCAGCAATTACGTCGCCTACTTCAACTTTGTCTTGTTCTTTTTTATGCCACTTTACAATTTTTCCTCCAGTTTTGCTCATTGTCGGTGAAAGAGCAGGCATTAATATTTCTATAGGCATTGATTTTGCATTTAAAGATCTATTCAATTTTTAATTTACTCTTTATCTTATGTCAACCTAATCGTGAATTATGATGAATAAGTCTGTTACACTATCCCTCACGTTATCCCAGCGCGTGACACTGGGATCTTGGTTCAGTACTATTATCCTATTGTTTTTATTATTTAGCCATAGCTTGTTTGCTAACAACTTTGTTTCAACCAAATCAAATAAGATCAACATGAGAACGGGGCCAGGGTTTCACTATCCTGTAAAATGGATATACACTTGCAAAAATCTGCCCCTGAAAGTGATAGAAGAGTTTGAGAGTTGGAAAAAGGTCTGCGATATAGATGAAGACTGCGGATGGATAAAAGGCAATCTTCTTAGTGATAAGCGCTACGCGATTGTAAAAGAAGATACTTATGGATATCAAAAACAGAGTGTAGACAGCAAGATTACTATAAAAATAGACAAATTTGTTGTAATGAAAATAGAAAAGTGTAACGAAGAGTGGTGTTTTCTTTCTACCCCAAAACGCAAAGCATGGGTACAAAAAAAACATATATATGGGGTTGATTAGGTTGACAAAAGATCTGAATTAACACTAGTTTCTAGGCCTTCTGTAGCATGCTCTTCATGTGAAGCAGAGGATGGCACTGACTTCTTCATGCTCTGGAGACTGTACAGGGCTATCACAGAAACTCCTTAACATCTCCTCAGCGGATGAATCTAAAATTTGTACAATAGACTTTTCACTTTGTTCTCTTAGCGATTGATCCACTCTAGAAATCAACTCAGAAAACTCGCTACCTGATTTTTCAGCTTCACTTTTTATTTTACTTTCTATGCTTGCAATATTACCTTGTTCAATTTCTTCTTTTGTTATGTTGAACGAATTTGCAGCATCTTGATATCCAATCTTGCAATTTCCACAACCAATTATGCAAAAAGCAATGGAATTAGATATTTCGCTTGCAGCCCACTTATGTATAGCGTAAGCCAAATAATTGTCATGGTATTTAATGCTAAATTGTTGTTCTATTAGCTCAGAAATTTTATTCTTTAGAGACATAAAGTACCCTCCTTACATTCGTTATACCTTTTTGTTAAGATACAGCAATTACACCATTTACTACATGCTTTACTTTAATTAATTATTAAAACGAGAGCATAATTTTCAGAGTTATATCTTTTTACCTTAACAATTCTTTTTTGAGTTCCTCTTCAATCATCTTAGTTAAACTCGTGTCAAACTCACTCCTCGAAAAATCCCTAACCTCCCCGGGATCATATCGATTTCCTATCATTTTTTCAATAGCATCATTTATTATGTTTATGTCAAATCCCTTTATAATAGGCGTTACCTTCACCTGCCCTGCAGAGCCTTTACCATAAATTCTTTTGCTTTTATCAATGCAACCACCTGCACCAGGTTTACTGCTTCCAAAACCCTTGCTACACTTTACTGTTTCATGCTTGATTTCACCATTTTCTATATATATTATTTTATTATCTTCAGTAACCCGCAATCCTGTTGTTGTGGTTTTTTCTTTTAATTTTACACTATCATCAATTATTGGTTCGGTATAATCCTTATACTCATATATTTTATAGATGCCTCCGCCTCCCATAGTGATTAAATCCTTGCACTCTTGTTTACCTAAACGACACTTTCTTATAAAAATAGGACCCCCATCCTTATCTGTATATTCCTTTTCCCTGTTACCTCCTCCCTGTTCAACTTTAATGTTAATTATAGGATAATCAAGATCAATTTCCAATTCAGCTTTAATATAATCTCCTGGCATTCCTACTCTACTTTCAGTGGAATTAGGTGTGTAAGTGTAAGGTGTATCTTTTATGTGACCTGCTTCACCACATCCCCACACTTCTATTTCAACACGGCTAGATGTTATTTGTGAGCCATCCACATCATAATCTCCACTTCCAAAAACATGGGACTTTTCGCTCTTTTTTTCCGGTTCTTGTTTCTCTTTTTCCAGTTGTTTCTCGATTATCTCTTTTAACTTCTCTTTGAGACCTTCTAAATCGAACCTACACAATTTATCAGCGTAAAAGACCTCCGTTCTGTTTGCTTTAATTGGTGCTTCTTGTTGTGTGACAACGCCATTTGTATTTTGTGAAATCTTTGTATAAAAAGGTTGAGTGTTTTCTTTGTCTACATATCGTGTTGAACGGCTGCATGTTCCAGTAAAGCAGATACAACCATCATCACCTTGATTACATTTTTCTCTATGCTCTACATCCGTCAATTTGTATACTACTTTCAGTCCTTTACTAGATTTAAATGTATCGTCTATCTCATCATTTCTTTTTACACAGTAACTGCATTCTCTCTTCTTCTGCTCATTTTCATCAGGGAAGAAAACATACCCTTGTTTATTGAATATTATTTTATCTAACTCACTCTGATCTCTGTTTAAGAGATCGGCTCTTTTATTTTCCTTGCTTGGAAGATAATAGAACTGATTTGATTCCTTGGAGTAAACAGCATTGTATTTAGTATATCTTGTTCCCATTAATTTTAGTGGTATTATTTTATTTTCTCTTTTAAGAACAAACTCCTCTGGTTCTGGCTGCCATCCAGAAAGACAAAGCATTTTACTGTTAGAATTTCCTTTATACTTTACTTCTATTTCCGGCTGCCCAGAGTTATTAAATTCACATTGAATAGATTTGTCTTTTAACTTTTTCTCAAAATCATTAAAACTATAAAAACTTCCGCCTTTAGAACATTTAATTTGCACATCAGGAACATAGCCATATTCTTTCAGAACTTTAAATTGTTGCGGATTACTTTCTAATATACCTTCTATAATATTATCAATATTACTATCAGTTGTTTTTGCTACTATTGCTGGTTTTACTACTTTTAAAGATAGGGGGCCAATGTTTATAGGATGGTTGAGGTCAGTATTAACATTAAAAGTACAGGAACCATTACTATAGGTTCCATGTGCTTTAGCACAAGTGCTCTCACTCATCTTCATTTCTACTTTCAATGTATTTTTATTTACTATCTCCACTATCTCAGGTTCTGGAGCAGGTGGTGCAGGAAAACAGCGGACGAACTGTGGATTTTGTTCATTTATACTTTGAGTTCCAAGGTATTCAGCACAGAGCTGGCCCTTTTTTCTATAGGTTTTGAAGTAATAGTGAGTATCCTTATCTGTAACAGTATATGAGTGATTTGGAATGTTCTCATTATTTGAAACAACGTGTGGAAAACCTAACTCTTTTCTTTCCTCCAGTCCGCTAATTATCACCCCAACTCTTGGATCGAAGTAATCATTATCTTCATTTGTTATAGGAACAATTCTAACTTGTGGAGGTGACATCGCAAGTTGTTCACAGAATGGAGGGGGGCTAGGTGCAAGTGGCACAGGAGCACATTTTACTGCCGTTTGGTAGCAGGTATCACAGACTTTTTCCATCTCCCCAGGACGGAAAATATTCTCACCCGAAAATACTCTAGAATCCCATGAAGAAATTCCTGACATACAAGCCCCTTTTTGACTGCAAGCACATATTTTAGGAGAGTTAGCGAATCTTCTTTTTTCCTCATCAGTAACACCGTCTGCCCATTCCCATTTAAGACCCCGAGCAATTTCTCCTCCAGCTTTTGTTTTATCTCCTTCCCAGTCGATAAAAGCTGCAGCAGAAACTCCAGCTCCTGTACCTTGCGTTCCATATATCTGGCGGCAGGATTCCCCACTTTGTAAGTCATAACAATAACTTTGTCCATCATAAGCACATACTCTAATTTTGGGATTAAAGTAACCATCAACTCCTTGATCTTTTATTGCTTGCACCTTAATTTCCTTTACCCAATCTCCACCAACTATTGCTTCCAACCAAGTATTACTTTCTACAAATGTTGGACAATCAGCATATCCTTGATACGAAAGACCAAGTATCAAAAAAAATATCAATAAGAAATTAAGCCTTACACTTCTCATAAAATACCGGTAACCACTCATTAACTTCTTCTCCTTTTTCCTTTATTGCCTCGTACATATACTTTATCGTCTCTTTGTTAGCTGAAAGTACATGTATTTCTTGCATATTCTTTAAATCTAAATTTAAAGTTACTAATCCTTTATACTGTTTTATCAAAAATAAACCTTCCTGCGTTGGCGTCTGCAGAATTATATTCAGCTCCTCTTTTGATAAAGAAAATGCTTTCATGTATAATCTATTTGCATTGACGTTCGGCATCAAGATTCTTGTATCAACATGTTTATCTAAATATTGAGTAAATTTGCTAGCAAATGCGAGATTTAAATTTTCAGTACTTAGGATTACTACAACATTTAGTTCCGTCATTCTTTGCATCCAGTTATCAAACTCTTTCTCTGTAGGAAAAATATTACTTA
This sequence comes from Wolbachia endosymbiont (group A) of Yponomeuta plumbellus, assembly GCF_947251575.1. Classification (NCBI taxonomy): domain Bacteria; kingdom Pseudomonadati; phylum Pseudomonadota; class Alphaproteobacteria; order Rickettsiales; family Anaplasmataceae; genus Wolbachia; species Wolbachia endosymbiont (group A) of Yponomeuta plumbellus. Next base: position 691,659 of record NZ_OX366353.1, read on the forward strand.
TCTCCCATGCTTCATCCAAAACAAGTATTGCAGGCGAGCCATCACATTTTGCCTCAAAAGAATATAAAAAATAGTAAAGTATCACGGACATACATTCCTTTTGTTTTGTAAGGTTTGCGGTGTTGAGAGATATAATTTTTGTTTCCCAGTCAATATCTGATTCATTACCATCTTGAAATAAGTAAGCAAAGTCACCATCGTCACACCATCTACTTATCTTACCCCCAAGGAGCAAGAGCACCTCAGAAATTTGTGAAATAGAACGTGATTCCTTGGGTATAGCAAATATAGAATCCACAATTTTTCTTATCTTTTCTTCTACGTCCACCAAGCTCGTATCGGCTACCATTCTTCTGATCAGTTCAACCAACATATTGCGATTGGAAGCACTATCTTCAATGTTTAGTGGATTAAATTTTAGGCTTTTGTCCTTATATTTTGGATCGATTATGTAATATTTACCACTCACTGCTTTAGTAAAAATTATTGATTTTCCAGTGTTATCCAATATGACAATTCTTGGGTTAAACTTTCTTGATTCTGATAATAGAAAATTAATGAGTGAAGTTCTGCCTGAATTTGGAGCTCCGAGTATCGTAGTATGGCCATTATTTCTTTTTCCATGAAAATTAAAGGAGTAAGGATTTCCTTTTTTTGAGAAAAAAATCATTACCGCTTCTTTCCACCTTCTTCCTTTTAATGTACCTGACGTAAAATCGTGCAGCATAGCAAAGCTGCACGCGTATTTTGTTAAGATATTTTTCGGTTGCGTAATAAAAGCAAAATTGCCTGGAAGTTGTGCCCAAAAATGACTTTCCATATGTAAATCAGTTCTAAACATCATGAAGCCAACTAATGACATTATAGAAGATAAATCACTAATACTTTCAGCTAACTTATTCCTATCATCTGCAAATATTGTAAAAATAATTTTCTGTTGGCAGAAGTCTATACTAGAGGTCTTTTCAAGCTCTATTATTTCTTCAATTCCTGAGCTTTTAAGTAAGGTATTATCCTCACTAATTTGCAGCATGTTGATTTGTTTTTTAAATTCTTTTATTGCTTTGTTATTACTAGTAAATATCATTATTTCTGTAATGATAAATTCAGATTCAAGCTGCAAGCATCTATCTATATTACCTAAAGAGATTTCCCGGTATTCTTTTATGCTGAAAATAGAGCCAAATTTCTGTTGATTTTCAAATATTGTTTGAAACGTATTGAAACCAAAAGCTATTTTAAAATTTCTAATATATTGCGACAGGTCCCTTTCATGTATTGGATAATCTTTGTGCGTTAATGTAACAATATAGTGGAGAAATTCTATCATTTCAGAATATATTTTACCTTCACTAAACCTTAGACTCAGTTTTTTAGCTCCAAAAGGTCCTAAATCATTTTGAATTACGTCAGTTATCTTTTGCAACTCCTGATGGCTTTCTTGTAAAGACAACTTATGCTTATTCTTTATTCTATTGAAAAAAAACGAATTATTAGTATGCTTGCCAAAATCGCTAAACAATATTACAATGTATAGTTCATTTATATACTGTAATTTACTATCAGTTAGTTTATTAAACCACGTTGAATGTAGGTTGTCAGAGAAGTCTTCAGTTTTATTCCATTTCAAGCTCAGTTTATTGCGCTTTCTAACGGTATGAATCCAAACGGTAAAACACAGGCTATTAATATTTTTTGATATGCTTTTTCTAATTTCAGTTCTGAGGTCGCTGTAGTTATCAACAGAAGAATAATCTTCTAACTTGATTATTTTTAACAATTCTCCCTGTTTTGTTAGTATGGTTTCTTCATCGTAATGACAAGCATAAGGAACAAAATCTAAATCAATGCTTTCTAGTAATGCTAAGTTGTTCTTTTTTTTAAGCTTAGAGTTAACTGTTGGTACTTTTAACTGCATATGCGTATTCAATAAAGATAATTAAAAAAGATAAAAATACTATCTTAATTTTTATCTTTTTTTTCGCTATCGGATTGTAATTTTATATCTTTTGCAAAGTTAAATTTTTCTTTTAAGTAGTCTGTTGCCTTTTCTGTACTACCGAACATCAGGACCAGTACACCAAACATTATCATAAAAAAGATTAGACCTCTGAACACTACTGCAAGTATCACTGCAGCTATACACAACCCTATGATTGTTGAAGGACTCATATTTTCTACAGTATCTTTAACTGAAAATGAAGAAATAAAATTTTTTACCGTTTCTTGTATACCCTTTAATTCATCACTCGCCGAACTTGCTTCGCTAGAATATGATGCAAAAATGAAACTTAATAAGGCTATAAAAACCAAAACTTTATTCAATTGAATGCGCATCAACTAAACACCTTTTAAACATTCCTCAAATATAACAACTTTTATATCAATAGGCAAGAACTGAATTCACTTATCCACTACAAGTAACACATATTTAATTTTTACCGCTGTGAACATGCTGTAAGCTCTTATCATCAACAAGAGGACTCACATTAATGGATGTTAATTTACTTGATAGGAAGTTTGAATGCAATTCAGCTACTGCTGCTATAGCAAGCACTGCAACCATAGCAAGTAGTCCTGCTCCTATCAATCCTGATGTCATTGCTCCTGCAACAATGCACCCTATTGTGGAGAGAGCACAACCTGCTACAAGTGCAACGTGAAGATTTCTGTTATTGGGTTGGTTTTTAAGTAGGATATCTTTCTTAACTTGATCTGGATTTGCTTGACCATCTGAGTTTTCATTTTCTTGCATTTTTGGCTCTTTTTTTACAGTCTGCTCTGGCTGCACTTGAGTCTCGTTTTCTTTTGGGGATTCCAAATTTGATTCTAATAACTCAGTTTTTTCTCCACCCTCTGGTTGTAAGCCATTATCTCCTTCAACAGAGCTCAATGTTGAGTTTAAACTTTCCTCAGATGAAGTGCTTGTTACTAAAGTTAAACTGCTCCTTCTGCTACTTACTGGTGATTTCAAACTTTCTTTACTCGTTCTAGGTGAGTCTATTCCACTATCTGAGTCATTGCCACTACTGAGTTTAGAAGTTTTCTTCTCCTCTATTTCTTTCACAACCTTGCTATATTTTTCAAACACTTCCTCTGCAACATCTGAATTACTAAGTATTTTATTATCACCACTTTTTTTCTCAGCTACATTCAAGGGTGTTTCTTGTGTGTTGTTTTGCTCTTCAATATGTTTTAGCTGCATTTGATCTTCAATATTTTCTTCAACAGCATTTGGTATTGAGCTTACACTGCTGCTCCTGTTAGTAATATCCAAAATTGTTTTTACTATTTTTCCTCTTATTGTTTGTGGTCTTTGTGATTGTTCTCTTTCATTGTTAAATACTGTAGGTACAGCTAGTTCTTCTGATTTTATTACTTCATCTTTCAATGCAGGAAGAAAGTTTTCGATATAATACTTATAATGTTTTTGATATTCCTCTTGTTTTTCTGGTGATTTTTCTAATTGTTCTCTCAGCGATTTTTCTAATTCAGTTAATACCTCAGGACTAGCTCCTTCCTTGAACAACTCTATGCATTTTTTGATAGTTCCATCTCCCTTTTGTGGGCTTCCATATTTATGATTTTCTTTTGTTACCTTTTTGTATATAGTGTCGTGCAATTGTTGGTTAATATCTTTTTTAGAACTTAGCATAGACTCCTCCATACATAACAAAATGTATAGATACCTCTTTAGCGTTAATTTTACATTAAAACTGGGCAATTATGCCATATTATAAATAATTGCGGCAACTTGCTTATTGGAAGGTCGCTTAACTATTTGCTTTCTGGGCTTTCTACTTCTACAGATTTGCTATTAATATAATTCTTTGCTTGTTGAACTAACATATTCACTACTTCTTTTACAGGCTTTTCCCTATCAACCATGCCAACACTTTGGCCAGCCATTAGAGATCCTGTTTCAACATCTCCATCAATTACTGCTCTTCTTAAAGCTCCAGCCCAGAATTTTTCTATTTCAAGCTGCCCATCTTCTTTTGAGATCTGGCCCTTTTGGTATTCATCAATAACTTCTTTTTGACGCTTCATGAAGTCATCACTTGCTTTGTTGGCTATAGCTCTTACAGGAATTACAGGAAAATCAGCACTTATCTGTACAGAAGGTATTGCATTACGTGCGGCCGATTTAATAAACACTTCCTTAAAATTTTTGTGGGCAATTGACTCATTAGTGCAGACAAATAATGTGCCTATTTGACAGCCACTTGCTCCCATTTCTAAGTAATTAACTATCACTTCGCCTCTGCCTATTCCACCTGCAACAAACACTGGTATTTGTTCATTTTTAAAATGAGGCAATATCTCTTGTGCAAGAACAGAAGTGCTCACTGGACCTATATGCCCACCTGCTTCCATTCCTTCTATTATTAATGCATCTACTCCCATTTTTACTAACCTTTTCGCAAGGCTTAATGCTGGTGCAAAGCACATAACTTTAATGCCTGCACCCTTGATTTTTTCTATATTAGGCTTTGTTGGCAGTCCACCGGCAAGCACTATATGGCTCACTTTCGTTTCAATACACACATCTATCAACTCACTCAACTTTGGGTGCATAGTAATTAGGTTTACACCAAATGGCTTGTTAGTTAATTTTTGTGTCTCTATGATTTCTTTTTCCAGTAAGTCTGGGAACATTGCACCACATGCAATCACACCAAAACCACCAGCGTTTGAGATTGCTGAGACCAAGTTTCTCTCTGAAACCCAGCTCATAGCACCACCCATTATAGCAAACTCACTGCCAAGAAAATCTGTTCCTTTTTTCCAGAGGCTACTTAACATATAACCTATATCATACGTTTAAAAATGTTTTGCTTATCTATAAATGTGTGCTTCAAAGCGCCAAGTATATGTAAGATTATAAAGAGTACCATAAAATATGCAAGCATCGAATGTAGCTCGTTAGCCGTGTTAGCTAGATCTTTGTTTTGATTAATCAACAAAGGGATATGGAAAAAATATTTGATCTGTTTGCCAGAAGCAGAAGACATGACATAGCCAGATAGTGGCATTAGCACCATTAAAGAATACAAACCAAAGTGCACTGCTTTACTTATATTGATTACAAACCGAGAAAAATTTGCTGGAAGTGGTGGAACATAAGTAAAGACGCGAAAAAATATGCGTACTATGATTAATCCAAGAATAGTGATACCGCAAGCCTTATGAATAGCGTATATGTTGAACTTAATTTCATTGCTAAGTGGTAAGCTTTTCATATAAAGTCCAGAGCAAAGCATACCGATAATAAAAACAGCCATCAACCAATGGATAACTCTTAAACCTAGGCTATATTTATTGTCTTCCATTTTGATTACTCTAAAGTAGCATTTATATAATAGAAAAACTATTTTTCAATCAAAATTATTAAAGCAATTTAGATTTACCAACAATGTAGCTATACAAATTCGACCCAGCCGGAAGTCAAGGGCACCTAAATCAAGAAACGGATTAAACGAAAAAACTTCCTTGACACCCTTCGCCAGCCCCCTTATCATAACAGTGAAGCTATTGTATTTGCTTTCGCCAATCTGCAGATTAAAAGGTAAGGATTACTTAATGTATCGGCGTCTTATGTTCAATTTTTTGCAGTATATAGATACTGTATGTCTTTACAAAACTTCATCTACATCTAGATTTTTATCTAAATAAGCTGAACGCGCTTATAAAGCGTTACAAGACATCAAAAAATGCCAATACTCGACAGAGATAGTAAAAGACTAGCTAACTCGGGGATTCTTTGTCTTTTTTTCTGCTTAGTAAATTTCTTAAACATTTGCAGCGTAAGTTAGTTGCAATTAAAAGCGGCTGAATCTCGCTTGTCAAGCGTTTAAAACATAAAAAACGCCAATATTTTAAAGCAGATAATAACCCCAGGGCTTCTTTTGCCTTTTTTTTATTTGGTAAATTTCTTAATATTTATGGCTAAACGACAACCGTCATCCCGCTACTTGTTAGCGGGATCTAGAGATACCGCGGCGGTATGACGGTTCGCAGTGGCATGACGATAAGGTTCCAGTGTCAAGCGTTTGGCATGCAAATTTCCTTAAACGTTCGTAAGCTTAAAACTTTACTTTAGATCAAACTGCTGTATAGTGACTTTATAGCTTTAGTTTTACAATGAGTATACCTAGTATAGAAAATTGTGATCTTCACAATAAAGCCGTCTTACTCAGAGTTGACTTCAATGTTCCTATAAAAGATGGAGAAATTCGTGACGTCACTCGTATTTTGAGAGCATTGCCTACTATTCAGTATTTAGTGAATGCGAGTGCAAAGATTATTATTATATCACATTTTGGACGCCCAAAGGCCAGAGACAATAATCTGTCGCTAAAAAATGTAATTGACACTTTATCGCAGTTACTAAATAAAAAAGTGAAATTCATTGACGATTGCTTTGGTGAAAAAGTACAAAGAGCAGTAAGTGTTATGGATGCAGGAGATATAATATTACTAGAGAATCTAAGATTTTATAAAGAGGAAGAGCAAAGTGACTCAAATTTTGCCAAACAACTAGCATCTCTAGCGGATATATATGTAAATGATGCATTTTCTTGCTCTCACAGAGCTCACGCTTCTATTTCACGCATTACAGAATTTTTACCTTCTTATGCGGGATTTTGCTTGCAAGATGAGCTAAAGTATCTTGAAAAAGCTGTATCATTTAAAGCTAAACCTATTACTGCGATAGTTGGGGGAGCTAAAATATCAACTAAAATAAAAGTGCTTATGAAGCTAACAGAAAAGGTTGATTACCTAGTTCTAGGTGGTGCAATAGCCAATAATTTTTTGTCATTTAGCAAAGTAAATATAGGGAAATCTTTCTTTCAAAATGGTGTTGACGACCTTCTACATAATATTGTTGAAACAGCAAATAAAAACAATTGCAAAATAGTTGTGCCAGAAGACGTTCTGGTTGCAGTAAACTCTGATTACAGCACTAGTATTTCAAGAAGAACTGAGTCCATTTTGGACGGTGATATAATTTTGGATATCGGACCACAAACTTTGAGTACAATAAGCAGTATAATAGCAAGCAGTAAGACTCTGCTGTGGAATGGACCTATTGGTGTTTTTGAACATTCAGCTTTTGCAAGTGGTACAATAGGGGTAATGAAAATCGTAAGTGACTTAACGCACAAAGGAAAGTTAACCAGCATAATAGGGGGAGGCGATAGTCTATCTGCAATAAGCGCTGCAGGCCTTACCGATAAGGATTTTACATATGTTTCCACTGGTGGAGGAGCATTTTTAGATTGGTTAAGTGGCGATGAAATGCCGGGAGTTGCTGCTCTGCAAAAACGATTAGATTAAAACTTTTTTAAATTATTTCTTATAGGCTAGCTTTTTTGTGAACGTGATTATGTCGAAGACAGTTAAACTAATTTTGTGTTTAATAATACCAATAATAGGATTTATTTTTTATATTAAGGATCATTATTTTCACACCGGCTATGTAGAAGAAAATGTTGAAGTCAATTTTGAACCATTTTTCAGTTCACAACCAGCCACCGTTTCAGAATTAACTGACTTCGATAGAGGAGTGTTGAAAGTTTGTGGAGATTGGGGAGCACATCCAGATAAAGAAGATTTCAAAATTTTACTTAGTTGTCCGCAGCATCAAGAAGTAGTGAAAGGAATATATAAGTGATTACGCCAGATGCGGATTTGGAGTTACTTAAAGATGAACTGGCTAACATTTGGTTTACAAATAGTGAAAGTGAAAAAGAAACTATAGGGTTTGGACATATTTTTTGTGGTGAGCCAAACGATAAACTAGGTGGTATGCATTTTGTAGGTAGATATGTTGAAGCTCAAGAAGATAAATGGGCAGGTGCAATTTGGAATGATAAGTCCCTATGCAATAAATCAGATATTAAGCCGCCAGTTTATACATTTGGAATGAAATATTTAGGTAAGGATGGGGAAGTGAAAGTTAAATGCCCAAATGGATACGCATATAACCTTCATGCCGATAATTTCTGCAACTAAGGCGTTTAAGGAATTAGGAAAAGATGGAATGTGTCTATATGAAATGGAAGATGACGATTATCAATCAGTGTTTGTAAGAAAGAATGATGCTATACTCACGTTCTATCCTGACTTAACACCAAAATGTGATGATAAGAGTACTTATTGTAGTTGCGGTAAATCTTAATTTCAAAACCAATAGGGTAAACAAATGATAAAAATGCTATAGGGTGTAGCAAATCCAAATGAGTTAAAATTTTGATTAAAGGGTTTTGTGAATAATAATGAAGAAGGGCATTATTCGTCTAATAAAAGCAATTCAATACTCTTGTGAAGGAATAAAATCAGCTTTTATATCAGAAATTGCGTTCAGACAGGAGTTACTGCTTTTTATAGTATGTGTCTCAATTTTGTTTGTTTTGGATGTAAGTAATCTAGAACGTGCAGTAATGATAAGCAGCCTATTCTCCTGGTGTTAATTGTGGAAATTGTTAACACTGCTTTTGAAACGACAATTGAGCGTATTTCCAGTGAACAACACATACTTTCAAAAAAGGTGAAAGATCTAGGTAGTGCAGCAGTTTTTCTTTCATTAATTAACTTCCTGATAACATGGATGATAATATTGATAGGTTAATACGAATGTTATTAAGATATGTTGTCAAACTCACCAATTAAAGTTTTTATATCTTGCGGTAAATCAGAGACAAATTCCATGTATCCCTTACTTTTGGGGTGATATAAGCCCAGTGTATAAGCATGTAGTGCTTGTCTATTGAAATTACGAATAAAACTAGAGTTTTTAGCATATTTTGTGCTTTTACTACTATTTTTTCCATAAACTTGATCACCAACTATGGAATGTCCTATGTGGCTCATGTGGACTCGAATTTGGTGTGTTCTGCCTGTCTCTAAAGTGCATTTAACGAGGCTTACTTGTCCTATAACTTTTTGCACTAAATAGTGAGTGATTGCTAATTTGCCTGTGATTTTTGTTACACACATCATTTCTTTATTACCGCGTTTGGGAGCAATGTTAGTTTTTATCGTGCCTTGCTGAGAAGATAATGTTCCCCAAACTACTGCTAAGTATTCCCGCTTTATTTTGCGATTCGATAACAATTCAGACAAAAAACTATGGGCTGCTTCATTTTTTGCAATTACCATTAGCCCACTAGTATCTTTATCGAGTCTATGAACAATTCCTGGTCTTACATTAAGGTGAGCGATAACTGCGTTCAAAAGCGTATCATTGTTTGTCCCAGCACCTGGGTGCACTGTTAATCCACTTTGTTTACTCAGAACTATAATATCCTCATCTTCATAGACGATATCAAGTTTTATGTCATAATTAGGCTCAATTGATGTGGATATGTCAGGTTGAACGAGATGTACTATATACTCTTCACCTGGTTTTACTATGTGATCATTATTAATTATCGGTATGCCAAGTAATTTCACCTGCTCATTTTGTATCAATCTTTGAGCTTTACTGCGTGATATGTTGCATTTTTCAGCTATATAGGTGTCTAACCTTAATTTCTCTTTATCATTATTAACACTTAAGGTTATTATTGAGTGATCTATAGTGATTTACCCCGCGCCATTTCCCATGCTGCTTGAACATTTGGGTCTGTAAACATTGTTGCACTAGACTCAATTTGCAGATCACCTTGTTTTTTAATATGGCAAATTGTTTGAGAGCCATCTTTCCAGTAGATTGTAACTTTATTATCAAAATCTCGTAATGTTGCCTCAACCTTTTTTTCTTTATTATCTTTTTCTTCCAGCTTAATAGATTCTAATAAATAATATAGAAAGTCACTTGGTTTGCCGTTGATTTTTTCTTTCCATTCATCTGTTTTTTCTTGTTCAGATTTTTTTTGCTCTAACTTTTCCTTCTTTTGCTGCAGCTTATTTTGTTCTGCTTCCAGCTCTAACTTTCTAACTGTGTCACGTAGTTCTTTGACTTTATTTTCTAATACTAATAATTTATTAGTATTATTTCCATTGTTAGCTTCTAAATCAGGCGTACTTGGTTGAGCTTGCTTCTTTTTTATTTCTTCTAATTCATTCCTTACTACGTTTAATTGCTTCTTCAATTCCGTTTTTTCCTTTTCTGTATCCTCTTTTAACTTTTTTAGCATGCTAAGGAACTCGTTATTATTAGACTGCGTAGTTGATTGAAGCCAGCCTACAAAGCGGCTTGGTTCAAATCGTTCAATTTTATCTTCAGCAATTTTAATAGCATTCTCTAACCTAGAAAAAGTACCTTCAATATCTAGTGAATGTGCTTTTTTTGTCAATTCTTTAGTGTTATTTAAAACTTCTGAAATTTCTGCATGTAGCCAATCTAAATCTTTTTTGATGTCTTCTCTGATTTTTTTTAGGTGATCAAGCGTTTCTTTAATGTTAATATTTGCAGGCTTTAAAAGACTATTATCAAGTAAATCGCAAGCTTTTTTAAGGTTACTGTCAAATGAGTTGCAAAGCGGACTAAGTAGTTTTTTCATTAGAGATATTAGTTCATTTTCCCTTTTACCAAGCTTATTTTCTACTACTGATACAATCATGCCCTTTCCAGACCAGTATGGAAATAGAAGACCTAAAGAACTGTGTTTTCTAATAGTATGATTTTCATGATCCACGCTATTACTTATTAGATTGCTAAGTGTTGATATGATGCATAAAAGAATAGCGACTAATAAAGCTATTAATATTATTGGAGCATTAATGGATTGTGATATTGCTGAAACTACTATAATAGTACCAAATACATATGATCCAGTAAACAAGAGAATCCTATTTCTATTTTCTGCTTCTATATCTTCTAGTATTTCTCTCTGCGTCTTAGAAATTGGTAAAACTATTGAAAGCTTTTCCCCCTTTTTATCTAAATTTGTTACAATTTCAATTTTTTCGGCTTCTTGAACAATCTGGCTGTACTGTTCATCAACTTGATAGTTTCCTACTTTTTTATCTATCTCATTCTCTTTTATTTTTTGTGTATTTATAAAGTTTATAACAGCAGTAAATAAGAGAACTATAAGAGGAATAAAGGCAAGAGGTGCTGGCGTGAACGCAAACCCAGCAATACTTACTGTAACAGGCTGAATAGAAAAGGCAGTAAATGCTATAAGAGTAGCAATGGTACTTGCTATCGATATAGTACCAGAATACTTTCTTATAGAGCTCAAAATTCTACTGGGCTGGTCAGAAAGTTTTCTAAATCCTAAAAAATCAAAATAGTCTTTGAAAGGATCTTGAGTGTCTGTAACCATAACATTTTTCTAGTTTAAACTTATTTAGGTATACATTAACCAAACCTTAAAATCAAGTTTCTTAATTTTTCAACATGTGCCAAGGCCTATTGGAGCGCACTGTATTAATCTTTACGTAACGATTTGTTAACCAAACAGAATGTGTGCCATACGTTTCTAGATCAGCATGTTTAATAATTTTAGCGTTGCAAGCTGAATAGTCAAACTCACTTAATTGAATTGTTAAATCAACTTTATCACAATTTTCTGAAATATCTTCTTTTTTATAAGCTAGCAGCACTAATTTATTATTTCCTTTATTATATATGCAGCCATACTTTAGTCTTTTATCTGGATTGCTATATTTTGTATGATTCAAAATTTGGTTCTGTCCGTTTTGCTTTGCCCACGTTTTGATAACAAAATTTCTGCTTTTTCTAGTGAGAGAATATAGTAAGTTATCACTCTCCTTTGCAGCAACATTATCAGCATTTATTAGGATGTCGGGGGTTTTATATGCAGCGCTAAAGCAAATACCTAGTACAATAAAAAAAAATCCCAAAAAACGCCAATTTCTTTCCCACAAGCACAGCCACAATAACCCAAATGTTATTATAATAATTGATGAGGCAGGAAAAGTACGAATGGGAATAACCAAATACTGAAGACTAGCGATAGCGTTTGTTATATACAAAATGCTGTCAATTGGGCGCTCTATAAGTGGCGCTATAATCCACTCAATACACAAAGGAATCAAAAAAACATAGATTATTCCAAGTGGAATAATAATTAATGTAACTATCGGTATAGCAACTAAATTTGTGATAATGCCACTAATTGAAAAATAATTAAAATTATATATCGTATACGGAACAGTTGCTAAACTTGCTATTACTGAGCTGATCATTATCGACACAAAATATTTCATTATTTTTATTTTGAATAATTTGTTGGCATTGATCTGATAACTGGCAACCAGTGCCAAAACAGCAGAAAATGACATCTGAAAGCCAGGCTTTAAAATTGCTTCTGGTTCTACTGAGAGTATCACTGAAGCAGCAAACGCAATTGCTATTAACCCTCGATATTTTCTCTCTATCATTATTGCAACGAGTACTAAAATCACCATGATGTAGGCACGCTGAGCAGAAATTTGCATACCGGTAATCAACAAATAAAACGTGGTTGGCAAGATAGTAAGGAATGCAGATATTTTCTTGGTGTTATACTTAAGAGTCAAAGTTTCAGATATTGCGAATAAATTACGAAACACTACAAAAAACAGACCAGCAACGAATGATAAATGCAAACCAGATATGGCAAACAAATGTGCTATACCTGAATCTCGTATCGCGTCCATAGTTTTTTGATCTATGCCATCTTTTTTACCGATCAGTAATGCAGAGATTATATCCGCATGTGGTTTCTTGATATTTTGCTGCAGGTTTTCATAAATGTATTGACGGAAAGATTCTATATATTCTTGAAATTTCCTTGCTTCAGCCTTTTTGTGCAGGGCTATTTTGCTTGTTGCAAAGCCTGTTGCACTTATTTTCTGGTAATATGCTATTCTTGCAAAATCGTATGCATACTCCGAGGGCGCAATCTTTAGAGGGAAGAGTTTTGCTGATAATTTTACTTGATCGCCTATTTTAATGCCTTTTTCCACTTTGGTTCTAACTGATATTCTGATGTTATCTAGAGCTCTATCCGGTGTCATTCCAGCGCGTGACGCTGGAATCCATATCTTTTTTTTCTGGATCCCAGTATCAAGTACTGGGATGACAAAAGGGGGCGCTGGGATGACAGGAGAGGATTTTGAGATAGTAGGGGATTTTTCAACAGAAAGCAGAAATTGTTTATATGAGCCCCTGTCGTTAATATCCTTCACTGTGGCAACGATATCTTTTACATATCTCTCTTTATCAAGAATTTGAGTATCAACTAAAGCTGTTCTTAATTTACTAGCTGTAAATCCTATGAGCACTGCAATTAAAGCGATACACAATATCGCGTACCTTTTATACAATATTGCAATCAAAATTAGTGTGGGTAAAAGCAAAAGAAAAATAGATATGCAGCTTGGTTCAAAACTTAGGGAAAAATAGGTTAGAATTCCTACACACTGAAAAACAGGAAACCAGAGTATCAAGTTATATTGTTCATTGCGCAGATTGTTACGTATATAACTAACTATTATGTCAAGAAAAGTTAATAAGTGTGTCAATATTTGCATGTGGTGAAATTTTATTTTTCTTTTTTCATTATTTGTATATATAATAACTAAATAAGCAACGACGCGGGATGGAGCAGCTCGGTAGCTCGTCAGGCTCATAACCTGAAGGTCGTAGGTTCAAATCCTACTCCCGCAACCATTTTTAAGGATATAGTTGTTCCACTTTCCAATCGCTTCCCTCAACAAGAGTGTATCTAAATCTAATATGCTTCCTATATTCACCTTCTTGCCAAAATTCAATTACTTTTGGGATTACGCAAAATCCCACCCAAAAATCAGGACGAGGGACCTTTTGATCATAAAATTCTTTATTCTTCAATTCAATAGCTTGCTCAAAATCTTGCCAATCTTTCAGAATGCTCGATTGTTTTGAGCACCATGCGCTAATTTGACTATCACGTGCTCGAGAAGAGAAGTATTTGTCAGTTCTTTCATCGTTTAGAAGTTTAACCTCTCCTTCAATTCTTACCTGCCTAGAAAATTCTATCCAGTGAAACACTAACGCAGCTTTGGGGTTCTCAGTCAATTCTTTCCCTTTTTTACTGTTTACGTTAGTGAAAAACACAAAACCTTCTTTGCTATATTCCTTTAGTAATACCACTCTTGCAGATGGAATACAGTCTTTGCTACAAGTTGCTAGCGTCATTGCAGTTGGTTGTTCACACGGAGAATTAAGTACTGCTTTGTACCACTTTGAAAACAAATCAAATGGATCTTTTTCAAGTGAAAATATCATATCAAAAAATAAAATCTTAATTCTGGCACGCGTTGCAAAAATAAGTGCTACGGCCATTTTGTCGTATAAGTGTTATGATATTATTGCAAATCTTGCAAGGTTTTTGAACTTTACCATATACGTAAAAGTTATTTTGAAAGTATCCAGCAGATCCAGATGGCTGTGCATAATCTTTCAGTGTTGAACCGCCTGCAGCAATTGCATCACTCAGAGTATTTTTTATTTCAGCAGCAAGTTTTTCGCACTCTCTATAGGTCAAGTTTTTTGCTGACCTGAGTGGTGATATACAGGCTCTAAACAAGCTCTCAGAAGCATATATGTTGCCTACGCCAACTATTGATTTATTGTCCATTAACGCTGATTTGATATTCACTTTTTTGTTTTTCAGCAACTCCTGTAAATAGTCTCCACTGAATTCATCCGTGAGGGGCTCTATTCCAAAATCGCTAAAAAAATCCGTTTCTTGTTCTTTATTTAAAACGATAACTAATCCAAATCTTCTTGGGTCATTAAAAATTATTGAAGTATTGTCAGAAAATAAAAATACCACGTGATCATGCTTATTCCGCATTTGATCGTGGTCAGCATATATAAGCTTTCCGCTCATGCCAAGATGTATGATTACAGCCACACTACCATCTGTATTCCAGATGGTATACTTACCTCTACGCTTGATGTTGCGTATGACTTTGCCCTTTAGCATATCATCAATATTTTTTGTTATTGGGGCACGTAAATTCCAATTATTCACTATAACATTACTGATTTGCTTGTTTTTAATTTTATCAAGCAAAAAATTAGAGATTACTTCCACTTCCGGTAGTTCTGGCATGATACCTCCTTCAAAACTTAAGTTTCTGATGGTAATTTTGTCGTTCTCAAATACATTCGAGTATTCTGCGGTGCTTTCTCCTAAAAATTCCTCACCACAAACGAGTTTTGAAAGGGTTCTCTGTCTACTCTGTTGCTGCTTTTTTCTTTTCAAAATATTTTGCTTTAAAGCTTTCGCTAATCTTTTTTTCTCCTCTTCTTTTTCCTTATTCTTTTTTGTGTTATTCATTATCATAATATATAAACTTGCCGTTGTAGCTCAGGTGGTAGAGTACGTCATTGGTAATGACGAGGTCCCAAGTTCGAGTCTTGGTAACGGCACACTGATTATACTTATAATATTGCATAACTTGTAAGCAAGGCTTAGAAGAAAGTTACAGAGGTAAGTTGTCATGCTTTTTCCATATCCTTTCTACCTTCTTGTTTTTGAGTAGCTCTAATGCTTTACAAAAGTGATACCTTGTTTTACTTGGCACTATAATGTCATCAATGTATCCATATGATGCAGCAAAAAATGGGTTAGCAAATTTTTCTTTATATTCTTTAATTAACGTTTGCTGATCTTTTTCGTGTCGAAATATAATCTCAACTGCACTTTCAGGGCCCATCACAGCTATTTCAGCAGTTGGCCAGGCATAATTTATATCACCTTTTAGATGTTTCGAATTCATAACAATGTATGCACCACCATACGCTTTTCTAGTGATAAGGCTAATTTTCGGCACGGTCGCTTCAGCGTAAGCGTAAAGCAGTTTCGCTCCGTGTTGTATTATATTATTGTATTCTTGATTTGTACCCGGCAAAAATCCTGGAACATCAATAAGTGTGATGATCGGAATGTTAAATGCGTCACAAAACCTTACAAACCTCGCAGCTTTTCTTGAAGAATCAATATCCAAACATCCTGCAAGGTGCATAGGTTGATTTGCAACAATACCGACAGTATTTCCTCCAATTCTACCAAAACCAGTTATGATATTACGAGCAAAATCAGGTTTCAGTTCAAAGAAATTCCTTTCATCACAAACTTTTTCAATGAGTTCATACATATCATAAGGAGTATTAGGATTGGTAGGAATTAGAGTGTTTAAGGATTCATCAATGTCGTCAACATCATTACAGATTGGTGCAGATTTTGGTGATTCTTGATTATTTGCTGGTAAGAAAGTAAAGAATTCACGCATTTTTAGCAGCATTTCAACATCATTATTGAATGCAAAATCCGCTACTCCTGTTTTGCTTGTATGAATTTTTGCTCCACCGAGGTCTTCGAAACTTACATCTTCGTAGGTAACCTTTTTTACTACATCTGGCCCGGTTATAAACATATATGAACTGTTTTTCACCATGAAAGTAAAGTCAGTTAATGCTGGGGAATAAACTGCACCTCCTGCACATGGGCCCATAATTAAAGAAATTTGTGGTATAACACCCGATGCATTTACGTTTCTTTGAAAAATTTCTCCATAACCAGCAAGAGAATTTACTCCTTCCTGAATTCTGGCTCCACCAGAATCATTTAGTCCGATAATTGGAACTCTGGCATTAATTGCCATATCCATAATTTTGCATATTTTTTTTGCATGTGACGCACCAAGTGAACCACCAAAGACAGTAAAATCCTGAGAATAAACAAAAACTTTTCTGCCATAAATAGTACCATGACCAATCACTACCCCATCACCTAAAAAATTAGCATTTTGCATGCCAAAATCATTTGCATGATGTTTTACGAATTTATCGTATTCTGCAAAAGAACTTTCATCGAGCAATATACTGAGCCTTTCTCTAGCAGTTAATTTCCCTTTTTCATGTTGTTTGGTAATCCTGTCAGAACCGCCTCCTTTTTCAGCTTCTAGTGCTTTGGTTTTTAGATTTTCTAGTATTTTAAAGTCTTGCATACAATAAAGTAGTTTTCAAATTAGTTGTAGACTTTATTAAGTTTACAAACCCTACTAACTATACACATACACTATTGCTATATGCAACAATGTATGTATGATAATTGTTAATGCTCTGGTGATTCATGGTCACTACTTTGAAAATGTTGCGATGTGTCAACACTTTTCATATTAGAAAGAGGTGGACTAACTGCACTGCTTTTTGTTTGTGCAAAACTTTTAGCAGCTTCAACAACCTTGCTTATACGAGGTTCTTTTTCTAGCTCTTTTAGGTACTTTGAGAAGATTTCACAACTTTTGTCATCCATATGTACCATTATTTTACCAAAACTTTCAGCTTTTTCAGAAGATAAAATCATTTCGATCTTTTCATCGCCTACCCTAAAGGTCATTTTTACTTTGCCTTGCATATCATGATATTGCCAGCTTTTTATTCAGATTAGATTATCTCCTTCTCCTATTCGCAATGCACCATATTCTAAGTCCTTAAATTCCGGGGAGTTCATAAATTTTGCAGGAGTGATCACACTTTTTTCTGGACACTGTACATAATAAAATTTATTATCTCTTTCTACTACAATTTCTTTTTTTTTGTCATTTTCAATACTATCACTTACAATTTGTTTTAGACGTGACAAATATTCGCCGCGTTCTTTCAGTATATCTTCTGGCAATAATCTCCGAACTTCTTGGCTCACATCAGTGCCTGTTGAAACTAGATTAAACATTTCTAACATAAGAGGCCGTAGTTTTTCTTTTCCAGTCTCAGTAACATTTTTATCTTGCTCCATGAGGTGGTATAAGATCAGTATCGAATAATCTATTATTGATGACTTTTTTCTCCTTGGAATACATCAACACTAAACATGACCTTGTGCTTTTTTGCATCGTCTATAGATTTTTGAAGTCTCTTTGCTATGTTTTCGATAGCTTCATCATTAGGTAAGTGTTCACACAATGGCGTCAACTTAAGGAAAAATATCAGCGATAGTGTATAAAATTTCTCTCTAAATTTTTTATCATTAAATTATCCAAAGAGTGCAAGGGACAGCACTTTTGTTTCTGTTTTATTTCAACAAAGAAGTCTAAAATGTGTCCTTTTTAGGTGAAATATGCAAAAAGGAAAAAACCTTATTCTACAAATTAAAAATATAATATACTCGAAAACTTTTCAGAAAATCCATTGTGTTGAGTTTTACACGAACAAGAAAACTTCCTTTTTCGACAGTATTTTCTATGATTTTAAAGTTAGTTAAAAAAAGTTTGGGAATAGAATGTGAACTTATGGAGCCATTGACATGTACCCTCAAAGCAAGCTTTTTCTAAAGCAAGGTATAAGATTTGCCATACAGGCTTTCAAGAATTTAAGCATCCAAACAGCCTATCAGGATGAACCTGAGTTGGAGAGGCTATAGACTTATTGCAGCAGATGGTTCTGGTATGAGATTACCCAGCTCTGGGGAAATTGTATCCGAGTTTGAACCAAATGGAACAACAGGCACCATTGGCAATTTGTTTGTTGATTTGTGTACTTCGCTAATTTGTAGTGCTCGTCTTGCAGCTTGGAATATAGGTGAACAAACGTTGGCGGCAGAGCAATTACCCGAAGTTATCACTCAAATGCGTTTATTAAATCAAGAGAAATTATTATTTATCTATGATCGTCTTCAGTAAAATTCATTCAGCAGCATTATGATTTGGAAGTAGATTTTATTTTTCGCTTGCAAAAAAGAAATTATAGTAAGCTATGGGAACGCTGGCGAATTAGATTTTGATTTTATATTAGAAAATGAAAAGCTAAAAAATAAAATGAAAGGACAGAAAGTAAGAGTTATAGTGCTGACATTAGCCAACTGAGAAACAGAGTTTTTGACCGAGACTTTGGAGCAAAGCTTATGTGTTAAGGTGGCACATAGAGGAGTGCTATAAACGACTCAAAGTAGGAGCAGAGTTAGAGAATTTTTCTGGAGAGGCTGTATTACAAGAATTTTGGGCAAACTTGGTCATGTGCAATATATTATCGCTTCATATGTGTGATGCACAAGGGCCTTGGAACCCAGATCAAATTACTGAGTATCGTTTAAATTTTTCAGTTTTATTTGGTGTAATGAGGCAGAAACTCTATCAGGTACTTATTGCGCCAAAAAACTTTCAAGCCCTTTTTAAGTATACGCGCTAAAGTTAAAATCCGACCGGGACAGCCGCAATAAAGTAGATAAGCCTAAACGCCATCATGTCTTTAGGAGAGTTTGCTAATGAAAGTTCTTAAGTTGACGCCATTGGCTGAACGGATACGGAATGACACCATCCTTTTTTCTGGATTCCAGACTGGAATGACACCTCTGGACACTTCCGTCGTAAAGGAACCAGTGTCAGCTACTCGGATGACACCTTTTTTCTACTTAGTTTGGGTTATGCAAGAAGTCTAATGAAGTGAAAATAAATTTATTTACCAAAATAGAGTTGCCTTGGTCTACAGATCTTAGTTTCTTTATCATTTATCATTTCATACCACTGAGTAACCCAACCAGTGGTTCTTGCAAGTGCAAAAATAGGCGTGAACATATTTGAGGGGATATCAATAGCATTCATTATTATACCTGAGTAAAAATCAACATTTGGATATAACTTACGCACGATAAAATATTCATCCTTTAAAGCTATTTCTTCAAGTTTTTTTGCAATTTTAAGCAGTTCATTATTTTGTTCTAGTTTACTTAGAACCTCATGGCAAGCGCCTTTCAATATACGCGCGCGCGGATCATAATTTTTATAAACACGATGTCCAAATCCCATCAATTTAAATGGATCTTTATCATCTTTAGCTTTTTCGATGAATTTATCTATATCTCCACTTTGCTCTATCTCTTTTAGCATATTTATAACTGCCTCATTAGCTCCACCATGTGCTGGTCCCCAAAGTGTAGCAACTCCTGCAGAGAGGCTTGCAAACAGATTAGAACCAGCCGATCCCACCAATCTGACAGCCGCCGTAGAAGCATTCTGTTCATGATCAGCATGGAGAGTAAATATTTTATCCAGAGCTTTTGCAAAAAGGGCGCTTTTATCATTATCAACAGCATCGCCAAATATCATCTTTAAGAAATTTTCACTGTAACTTAATTCATTGTTAGCATTTATGAATTCCTGATTGTTGATATGCCTATAAATCATTGCAATAATTGTGGAAACTTGCGCTATTGCAGAAATTCCAAAATCTAGGTCTTCACCATTGACATTGTTGCCATGCTTTTCATGATAAGATGCTGACAAACTTGCAAAACATGCAACTAAGATTGACATAGGGTGAGCAGTTTTTGGAAATGCTTTAATTACATTTGTAACTTGCTCTGATACTTTGGATGATTCTTGTATTTTGAGAAGAAATTTTTTGTGTTGCTCTGAACTGGGTAATTCACCATAGAGCAATAAATAAATCACAGCAGTAAAATTATTATTCTCTGCCAAATCAGCTATATTATGTCCCCTATATTTAAGAACTCCTTCATCTCCATCAATGAATGTAATTGTAGAAGAGCATGAAGCTGTAGAAACAAACCCTGGATCGTAAGTGAATAATCCTGTCATCTTATATAAATCCTTGATATTTAACACATCAGGACCTGTTGTTCCGCTTAATACAGGTAGCTCGATTTTTAATCCATTACTTAGTTCTAATAGCACTTTTTTATCCATCACTTAAGCTACTTAAATTTTATACAGAATATACAAACTGAGGAGTATATATTAATACAGTTAACTTTACATTAACCGTATTAAGCGGTCATCAATGCTTTTACTTTTGCATTTAAGCGACTTATTTTACGCGCAGCAGTATTCCTATGAATAACACCTTTGTTCACACACTTGTGTAAATTAGATTCAGCATTCCGAAATGCCAGAACAACATTTTCTTTGTCGCCAGACTTGATTATATCAACCAATTTTCTAATAGAGGTGCGAGTTTTACTTTTCCGCATCTTATTTATTAAAGTGCGCTTTGCTATTACCTTTATCATTTTTTTAGCACTCTTATGATTTGCCATATATTAATACCTAAAATACTGTACTTTTCTTTTAATTATAAAGTTTTTTTGTTAATTTGCAATATCAGTTTTTCCTATGGTTAATCTACTGCTTCTCTCTTCAATAATTTTTTCTAAACTTTGCAAGAATTCATTTTTGTTTAACCCAGGATATATTGGGGGCAATATTTCTATTACTGCCTTTCCGGGATTCTTTCTCAGAGAAAGTATGCTTTTTGGCCAAAACAAACCAGTGTTTAAAGCAACCGGTAACACAGGAACAGATAATACGCTATATAAAGCAGCAATACCTGGTTGATATTTTATATTTTGGTTTATAGTTGTTCTTGTACCTTCAGGAAATATTATTATGCTTCTATTTTCTTTTATACGCATTTTTGCTAGTTTGATTATATGGCGTATAGAACTGATACCATCTGAACGGTTAATAAAAATCATTTTCAGCGCTATAAGATGCAAACCAATGAATGGAATCCATTTCAATTCACGTTTTAAAATAAAAACCGCTTTTCTAAATAGTAGTATAAAAATAAATGTTTCAAATGGAGATTGGTGTTTAGATGCAATGATAAAAGGTTGCTTAGGGATGTTTTCCATTCCCCTCACTTCATATTTAATGCCACATAATAAACGCAGCATGAATAATACAACTCTCACCGAACAGACGAGGAAAATGGTTATTACACACTCAGAAAAGAAAATTACAGGGAGAGTAATGAAAGTATAGAATACCTCCCATAATATAAGAAAGAAATTAAACAATAAACTTGAAATCACAAACTCACATAAATTTAT
Organism: Wolbachia endosymbiont (group A) of Yponomeuta plumbellus; assembly: GCF_947251575.1. Taxonomy (NCBI): domain Bacteria; kingdom Pseudomonadati; phylum Pseudomonadota; class Alphaproteobacteria; order Rickettsiales; family Anaplasmataceae; genus Wolbachia; species Wolbachia endosymbiont (group A) of Yponomeuta plumbellus. The sequence goes on from NZ_OX366353.1 coordinate 713,462, forward strand.
TTAAATTTAACTTTATTACAAATTAAAAACAATAAATTTAATTATTGATCATCTGAGTAATAGGATGCGAATCAGCTAATTTGTCCTTTAACTTTTCGTTAGCAATATGAGTATATATTTGTGTTGTAGAAAGGTTAGTATGGCCAAGAACTTTCTGTATCAACACAATATTTGCTCCGCTATTTAGTAGATGGGTAGCAAAAGAATGCCTAATCACGTGTGGAGAGATCTTATTTTCATCAATATTGCATTTTCTTGCCAACTCCTTCATTAATTGACCGAGCCTCTGCCTTGTAATTGGTTTATTAGGTTTATCACCTGGGAATAGCCAATCGGATTCCTTTTCTTTAGAGATCAGATTATCACGAACTGATAAATAATTTCTAAGGCTCTGCAATGCTTGTTCATTAAAAAGAATTTGCCTCTCTCTACCACTTTTTCCTTTTATTATTATATAGCATTCTTTGTTATTACTGTTTATTAAATGTGACACTTCACATAATTTCATACTAATTAGTTCAGAAACACGCATTCCAGAAGAGTAAAGGATATCTAAAATCGCACATAGCCTTTTACTGCTTATCTCTTTATTCGATTCGCTTGCTGATTTTCTCACTGTGTCCATTAGCAAAAATATTTCTTCGACACTTAAATACTTAGGCAAAGGACGAGAAACTTTTGGATTCTTTAATTCAGCATCATTAGCCGGCGCTGGATTAAAATCTATTATTCCGTCATTAAATAGACACTTGTAAAAATTTTTCATAGCGGATATTTTTCTTGATATAGAGCTACTTTTATATTTTTTTTGTGTACATAAAGATTTCACATAATCTTTAATATTGGTTTTGTTTACACCAACCAAGGTAGTGCCGCTTTCCAATAAAAATTCTTCAAACTGGTGTAAATCCGAACGATAACTTTCCAGAGTATTTTGTGCAGCGAACCTCTCTGAAGCTAAAGCATCTATGTAATATGTTATGTAAAGATTTTCTTTTTTATTTTGCGACTGTTTATTTTTCATTATCAGTTCCTATATTTATTTCTTTGGCTATAATTTGATTAGAAGTGTTCCCTGTGTTTCTTATGAGAAAATATGAGACAAATAAAGCATTTATCAATAGAGTGAACATCACAAACTTTTGCTTTAACCTTTTTCTTAAATTTAATCTTACTCTTATCATAGTTAAATTATAACGTTAAATCTATAAAAAACACCTTATAAAGTGAGCTCTACTATAAATATAGAATACTTCTTAGCTGTATCTATCTATATTTATTATAACATAACATTGATTATAATTCTAACATGGACAGATAGAGATTCCAATTACGTTAGTGTTATGGGTGTTAATAAATTTTTAATATACACCTTTACAAAAGAAGAAATCAAATGGCATCTTTTTTTAATAAAGTGCTAATAAAAGGAACGGTCACATTTGACCCTATAGATTCATTATCTATCTTTTCTATAATTTTATCAATGCTATAGAAAGAACGTTCTATTCTTGCTAAAATATAATTAATCACTTTTAAATCAATTTTTAACTGTTTATCTGAAAATCGTTTTATTAGCATAATTCTTAATAATTCCTCGCTTGCAGGCAAAATTTTTACGCTGATAGTTGATAATATTCGAGAACTTAAATCTCTTAGTTTGAAGTTAAGCTTTTTTGGTGAAATTGAAGAAGTGATTAGCAGCCTCTTGTCGTTTTCTTTCATGTAATTGTAACAATGTAATAACATTGCTTCATCTTTAATGTTTTGTACGTCTTCTAAAATAAAAGCATCGCTATACCTAATCTCGCTTACGAAGTTATTCACATTGATAAAGATTGCATCGTTTATTGATTGCCAAATATGAGCAAGATGAGTTTTACCGGAGCTTTTAGGTCCAAAAAGAATCAGACATTTCCAAGATAAATCATTAACTACCGAATTATATACGTGCTTATTTTCATCTAAGATGATGTAATTTTGCCGGCTATAATCAGCTTGATTGTTGTTAAATAAATTTAATTGCACGTTGAACCTCTTACGTAACCTCTTTCTGGTAGTAATTTTTGCGCAGAAATTTACTTACGCTCCTCAAATGTGTCAGGTATTCTGGGCTCATTTCTCCTCTTACCATAAATTGATTATGCAAAAGGTCTGTTAGCCGTTTTTATAAAGCTCACTTTTAAAATATTTATTGATTGCATATTCTACTGATACATTGAACATTGCTATTATTGGAATAAAAAGTAATATACCTGTAAATCCAAAATATGAAGCGCATATAGTAATTCCCAGAATAATTACAGTTGGATGTATATGAACTTTTTTTCCTATTAATAAAGGAACTAATATATTTGAATCTATTAATTGTCCAACACCAAATAATAGCAAAACGGCAGCACTTTCAAACCATCCACTAAATTGAGTGATAGCGCTCAAAAACCCAATAATGGTATATAATAATGGCCCTACGTAAGGTATGAACGTTAACATTCCTGATAAAATTCCAATAACAATAGAGTGTTCCAATCCGATTATGCTCAGGCTCACAGAGTAAAAGACCATCATGACAATACATACATTTACCTGCCCCTTTAGATAATTAGATATAATGAAATCCACTTTGGAAAAATAATCTGCAATTTTTCCTCTGTAAGGAATAGGGATTAATTTATTAGCTTTTTCTATAATTAAAGGCCAATCACGTAATATGTAGAAAAACACTACAGGAGTAATCACCATTAATGATACCGTGTTAAAGCTTGAACTTAACACTTGGATTATAAAGTTACTAGCAATATCAAGAGCATTCATGAAATAAGATACATAGTTGCTGTAATTTTCTGCTAGATTTTTAGATAAGTGATCAAATAAGCTATCCTCGATTTTTATATTAAGAAATTCTAATACAGAGGGGATTACTTTAAGCTTTAATGAAGGCACTTTACTCACTAAGAAATTTAATATTGAAGTAATTTGAACATATATAATAGGTAAAACAAATGTTATGACTAGTATAAAAGCTATTAATAAAATAAGTATTATAAAAATTACAGAACATGAACGCGGTATTCTATACTTTTCAAACTTAACTACTAGCGGATTAAACAAATATGCAATAATAATAGATATTAAACATGGAAAAATCATAGGACGCATCAGGAATAACATCCCTATTATAAAAAGCAGTATGAAACAAATAGTTATATGACGTTTTTGCATGTGTTTAGCATAGCTAATTTACTGAAAAATATGCAATTTATTTTTCCTATGTTGAAAGTATTTTACGATTTGTAATACTATCGTTTTTTACTAAAATTTAGTTGTTTAATCCGCAGGCAAAGATAGATTTTGAGCTCTCTAAATATCTCTTTTGCTATTATAATTATGCTAGTTAATAGGGGAAGTAACTTTTATATGATGTCAGAAATTTTATTTTTCGGAAAGAATCTTGGATAGAGAGGAAAGCTTCTACAAAAAGAAATATGTGCGCTAAGAAATACAAAATAGCAGCATTAATAGTTGCAGCGGGAGTAGGCAGTAGATGCAATTCTACGATTCCTAAGCAATATATAAAACTGGCAGGTAAATCTGTTTTATTTCATACAATTAAAAGATTTCTGGCTAACCAATATATAGATTACATAAGAATAGCAATTAATAGAGACCATGAAAGTTTCTATGAGAAAGCTATATCACTAATTACAGACACTAAATTACTAAGCCCTGTATACGGAGGAGAAAACAGGCAAAGTTCAGTTAAACTAGGGCTTGAAAGCTTACAAAAAGTTAACCCAGATTTTGTAGTTATACACGATGCTTGTAGGCCTTTTGTGTCAGATGTTCTGATAGATAACTTGGTTGAATCTATGATTAATGATCAATATACAGGAGTAGTTCCAGCAATAGAAGTTGAAGACACTATGTCATTGGTGAGTAATAGTTTTATTGAATCTACGATTTCAAGAGGAAAGCTCAGAGCCATACAAACCCCTCAAATTTTTAATTTCAAAGAATTATTATCATGCCATCAATCAGTCAAAGAATTTACTGACGATTCATCACTAATGGTAGAGCACAAAAAACATGTTGCGATTATTAAGGGTGAGAAAAGCAATTTTAAGTTAACCACAAAAGAGGATATCAATATGGCAAAGCTTCTTTTTGAAGAGCCAAAATTTCGTGTCGGAGCCGGTTATGATATACATAAGTTCATTAAAGTTCAAAACGGTGCTGAAAGCTTTATAAAAATTTGCGGTGTGAAAATTGAACACAACATGGCAATAGAAGCGCACTCTGATGGTGATGTTGCAATACATGCAATCGTTGATGCAATACTCGGAGCACTGGGATATGGCGACATAGGAGAGCACTTTCCTCCTAGTTCCTCTGAATGGAAAGATTGCAATTCATCTCACTTCCTTGACTTTGCTGCTAAAAAAGCAAAAGAAAAAGGGTACAGCGTATCTAATTTAGATATTACTATAGTTTGTGAAGAGCCTAAAATATCGCCTTACAAAGTAGAAATGAAGAAATTCATATCAAAAGCATTAGAAATTGATGATGAATTTGTAAATATCAAAGCAACCACTGCAGAAAAATTAGGTTCTCTTGGAAGAAATGAAGGAATAGCTGTACATGCTTCTGTGTTATTGCATACAAACTTTTATTGGAAATAGAAACGAAAAACTTCCTTGACAAACTCCGCCAGCCCCCTTATCATGAAACTGAAGCTATTTATTTATCTTCTCTGTACAGATTAAATGACAAAAAAACTCACGTATCTGGCGTCTCATGTTTAATTTTTTGCACTATGTGCACTCTATGTCTTTATCAAATTTCTGGGTTTTTACCTACACAAGCTGAAATACGCTATTTAAAACATTAAAAAACGCCAACTTAAAAAATAGATAGTGAATAACTAGCTACCCTAGGGTTTCTTTTGCCTTTTTTTCTGTTTAGTAAATTTCTTAATGTTTATAATTTAGATTAGTTGCGGCTTAAAAGCAACTGAATCGCGGTTATTAAACGTTTAGAATAAAAAAAACGCCATACTTGAAAGTATAATGTAAGTAATTAGCCAACCACGGGGGTTCTTTTGCCTTTTTTTTATTTGGTAAATTTCTTAATATTTATAGCTAAACGACAACCGTCATCTCGCTGCTTGTTAGCGGGATCTATGCTTTGAGATACCGCGAATGAATCGCGCGGTATGACGGTTCGTGGTGGCATCTCGTCATCCCGCTACGTGTTAGCGGCTAAGAGATACTGCGAATGAATCGCGGTATGACGTATAGAAACTAAAAAAGTTCTTTTTTAAAAAACTTAAGTTATACTTATAAGTATTTGATACTTTTTATAGTGATTATGTCGAGTTTAAGCTGCCTTTATGGTGATAATGCAGAATTTGTGGAAGAAATGTATAGCCGTTATTTGCAGGGTGATAAATCAATCGGGGAGGATTGGTATAGAATTTTTTCAAGCAATTTAGAAGTTAATAAAGCGGAGACCTGCGGTGCACAACATGTAACTAAGGTGGATGATTCAGTTTCTAGTTTAGCAAATTTTTTCAGATCTTACGGTCATTTTTTTGCGGATCTTAATCCGTTATCACCCAATGTGAATAAGGAAGTAGATTATCAGAAATATTCGAATCTATATCCGGCAAGTGACGCTGGAATCTATAGAGATATTTACTGCAAGAACATCGGTTTTGAATTTATGCATATCTCCTCTTATGAGGAGAGGATGTGGCTGCAGGAAAAGATCGAAAATCAAACCTATACGCTGAGTTCACAAGATAAAAAGGAAATACTGAGGCACTTAATTGAATCTGAGATGTTCGAGCAATTTCTCCATATGAAATTTCCTGGATATAAACGTTTTTCTATCGAAGGTGGGGAATCAGCTATCGTTGCAATTGAGAGAATCATTAGTGATTCTGTAGCTTTTAGTATTGAAGAAATAGTTCTTGGCATGGCTCACCGCGGACGACTCAATATTCTAACCAAAGTTATGGGCAAAGAATATGCGGCAATGCTATCTGAATTTCAAGGCAATCTTGCATATCCAGGTGGTCTTGAGGTGTCCGGCGATGTTAAATATCACCTTGGTTACTCTTCTGATCAAACACTTGCCAGTGGTAAGAAAATACATTTAAGTTTATGCCCTAATCCATCTCACCTTGAAGCGGTAAATCCGGTTTTGGCTGGAAGAATAAGAGCAAAACAGAATATAAGATCTGTGCTTGGCATATCAATTCATGGTGATGCGGCTTTCATCGGCCAAGGAGTGGTTGCTGAAACTCTAACCTTAAGCAATATTGAAGGTTATAAGGTAGATGGCATTGTGCACATTGTTATTAATAACCAAGTTGGTTTTACTGCTAATCCGTGTTGTGCGCGATCCTCTTTTTACTGTACTGATGTAGCAAAATCAATAGAAGCTCCAGTGTTTCACGTTAATGGAGATAACCCAGAAGCTGTGAGTTTTGCTACAAGTCTGGCGATGGAATATAGGCAGAAATTTAAAAAGGACGTAGTGATTGACATAATATGTTACCGCAAATATGGCCATAATGAAGGTGATGAACCGAATTTCACTCAGCCACTCATGTATAAGGTAATATCAAAGCATAAAACTCCAGGAACACTGTATGAAGAGAAGTTGATCGCAGAGAAAGTATTAAGTGGTGATGAGGTAAATAAATTGCGCAGTGAGTTCAGGGCAAAATTAGATAAAAGTCTTGCTGAATCAGCGGCTTATACTCCAAAAAAAGCTGACTGGTTCGGTGGAGTGTGGTCAAAATTAAGAAGAGCAAAGTTGAACGATTTGAGCGAATACTACACGGATTCTGGTGTTCCGCCAGATGAGTTGAAAAAATTAGGTGTACATATAAATAGCAACATCCCAAGTAGCTTTAATATTAACAATAAGGTTAGAAAAATACTTGATGGCAGAATAGACAGCATAAATTCCGGTAGTAATATAGACTGGGCAACTGCCGAAAGTCTTGCGTTTGCATCACTGCTCACAGAAGGAATAGGAGTGCGTTTATCAGGACAAGACTCTGGTCGTGGAACTTTCTCGCACCGTCATTCAAGGCTTGTTGATCAGGTAACAGAAGAAGCGTTTATTCCGCTAAACAATATAAATGAAAAGCAAGCTCACTTTGAGGTCATAGATAGCGCTTTATCAGAGTATGCTGTAATGGGCTTTGAATATGGATATAGTCTTGATTCCCCGTATTCACTGGTGCTCTGGGAAGGGCAATTTGGTGATTTTGCAAATGGTGCACAAATTATGATCGACCAGTTTATCGCATCTGCAGAAACAAAGTGGTTGCGATCAAGCGGTCTAGTTTTATTGCTGCCTCATGGTTATGAAGGACAGGGACCTGAGCATAGCTCCGCACGTATAGAGAGATTTTTGCAACTCTGCGCAGAGGATAATATGCAGGTAGTTAATTGTTCCACTCCGGCGAATTACTTCCATGTCTTACGCAGACAAATGCATAGAGACTTTCGCAAGCCTTTAGTAGTGTTTACACCTAAATCACTACTGCGTCATAAAAGAGCAGTTTCTAACCTATCCGATTTTGAAGGAAAATTCCTCACGGTGATTCCAGAATGTAGAAAAGGTTTAGTTTCAAGTGATAAAGTACGAAAAGTTGTAATATGCAGCGGTAAAGTTTATTACGATATAATTGAAATGCTTGAAACACAAAAAATAAACGATATAGCAGTGATACGTTTAGAACAATTCTATCCGTTTCCTGCAGATAAACTAAGTAATGAACTTGAAAAGTACAAAAACGCTGAAATTATATGGTGTCAAGAAGAACCAAAAAATATGGGAGGATGGTTTTTTGTCAACCCATTGATAGAAGAAGTGTTGTCCAATCTCGATATTCAAGCAAAAAGACCTAAGTGTATCGCGAGACCTGCTGCTGCATCTCCTGCATGTGGTTATGCTAGTGTCCATGCTCAGCAACAAGAGGAGATTTTAAGACAGATTGCTTAGTATTTACAGTTATTGAAGCAGAAGTGGTGCTATAAAAGTAGCTGACACTTGAATCCGGTTGCATCACGCGCTGCAGCCAGGCGCAATAGAAAACGCATTACACCAATAAAGCCCTTTTGGTACTCAAGCAAATATAAAAGATTTTTATTCTATTAAAAAAAATAATTTTTATTAAAATTTTCATTTATTTTTATTTAAAAAGTAAACATTATTAATATTTACTTTAACTAATATAGGATATATATGAATACAAAAATATTTGAGATGTTAATAAGGAGAACTGGTCTACGCAGAGATAGCAAAGCTGAGATCATACAGTTAAATAGAAATGAAAAAGCTTTCGTAGATGAGGATAAAAAATCTATCGAATTAGCTGAGGCCATTTTTGAAGAGAATAATATGTTTCATTTCCGCAAACCAGGTCCTGCTATGGATTACATTTTGCACAAATTAATAAATGATAGGAAGCTTTTCGAGGAAATGAAAGATAGAGGTACAAGTATAATACGTCTTTTTTCTTTGTTATCAATGTATCATGGTCGTCTCAATTGCTGTGTTATAAGAAAAGGAGGGTGTATTACTGAGTGTGGCATACTTGATTACGCTGGCACCTATCCAGAACTAGTGCCTTTAGAGGACTTTATACTTATTGAGCCTTGCTCGTACCTCGAGTACACTGTGCTTGATAATGATAACATCAGAAATAGGTTAGCTAGAGACTTGACTGAAGACAAAACAAAATTAGATATCTTTTTGAATGGAATTTTAGCAACAAAGAATTCGGATTTAGTATTATCTTGTATTAACAAGATAGAGGTTCTTAATGAGGAAGATAGATATTTTGTTAATCGCTTACAGAAAAACAACATGCTAGACTACATCTTAAACAAAGATGATACAACACTTGCAAAATCAACTCTAAAGGAATTGTTGAAGCTTTCTATTTTGCAGGAAGGAGAAAGCACTAAGCTAGAATCTCCCCAAGCTTCAAGTGTAAATGTTAGCAAAGCTCAGCAACATTGTAGTATATAGCTGGTGATAAAGTTTAAAATAATTGCATATACTAAGGCTCATTTAAATATAGAGCCTCAGTGGTGCTTAACTTTTTTAATTGATGGTGACTAGTAGCCCTACTATGATGTAGATCTATGCTCGCTTACAGCTAAAATTTCACCTCTATTAGTGGAATGTTATTCCAGCTATTGCTTCCATAGTCATCAATAGAAGCGTTTAAGTAATCTGTATCAAAGCGCACGGGCACATCAAATTCGAAGCTCGCAGTGATTATTGCATCTTTTACTGGCGGTTTCATGAATGTTATTTCTCCCGTTGAATAATTTACTGAATATTCACTCTCTTCTTTACCATTTAAATAAATCTTTACTCTCCCATGTACTGGCTTTTTGATCATACGTATATGCTTATCTTCCCCACTTACATAAGTTTTGATTAGCTGAAAAGTCGTTTTTTTGTTATCTCCTATACCAATCTCTTGGTTGATGGCTATAAAATCCGACCAATCCTTAAAACGAAACCCTATTGCTTTACCTTTTCGTGCATGAAAAAATGTTATTAGTTCTAGTAGCTGCTCGTTTGATCTGACCCCGTAAGCTATGTTGTATCTAGTGCGTGCATGAGACCAATTGATGTTGCGCTGTTCACAACCGTTATGAGTTGTTACAACGTCAGTGGAAAATTCCGGTCCTCCAGCGGAACCATAAGATATATTTTCTGGAAATCTAATTTCTGTGAATGACATATACCCTCCTGTAGAAATAAAGTTGAGTTGATGTAGATAAAGTAGGAAAAATCTTAAACTTTTGAAATTGCTTTATTAATAAGATCGTGCATTTTTAATCCCACCTTCTCTAAGAAAGTGTGGGCATTATCTTCTTGACCTTTTCCTAACTCGCTTTTCAGTTCGTTAATGTCTTTATGACTCTGCGTTAATTGATATACACAAACACATGCAGCGACTAAAGCAGTTCCAGCAAGACATGCAAAAGGAATTGCTTGAGTAATGATAGCAGCTATAGCAGATGCTGTGAATGCTATAGCTGTTATTACAGTAGCTATTACATAAATAGCCTCTTTCCTGTAACTATTGATTAATTTTTTTTGTATTTCTTTTTGTTGTGTTTTTTGTTCTTGCTGATGAGAGGAAGGGATTTTTTTATCTGTGTAAATTTGTAAAACCGGCGCACTAGTGTTGGTATTAATTATTTCTTGTTGTACTTCTTTCTCTGATTGATTAGAAGTAGGAATTTCTCTATCCGTATAAACAGTCGCACTAGCGCTGGCATTAATTCCTTCTTGTCGTGTTTTTTGCTCTAGTTGATGAGAAAAAGGGATTTCTTTATCCGTATAAACAGTCGCACTAGTACTGATATTAATTATTTCTTGTTGTACTTCTTTCTCTGATTGATCAGAAGTAGGAACTCTTTTACCTGTGCCAAGAATTGCTTCACTAGAAACTTGTTGATCTTCTTTTATATCTTCAGAAATTCCACTAAGGAGTGGTACAAAATGTTGCATGTAATTCACTACTCCTACAGTTTTTTTACTATTATCTATCTTTAATTGATCAAGATTCACACCTTGTATAAAAACTTCTAGATCATCATCATGTGCTGTAATTTTAGTTACTGTAACTTTTTGACTATCTTCCTCTATTGAATAAATATCAAGCTCCACTTCATACTTATCACATATCATTCTCCCTTCAATCCCTGGGCGACCCCATATAGGTAGGCTAGCTTCTGTAGCCATACTTCTAATATCTTTTAAATATCTATCAAAAGATGCAATATTGTCTGGTATAATATTGTTCTGGTTATCTTTCATTACATTTCCATTTGAACCTATCATAGGTACAGCATATCCTTCAGCAATATTTTTTGTTATTTCATCAAAAACCCATCGTGAGTCCTTTTTGTTTTCAGCATAATCTGCACAATCTTTTCTTAATGATTTTGCGGTAAAACGATGACCAGGTTTTAACTCATTCAACCCTTGAGCCACGGAGTCAAAAAAGCAATCCCCTGTCTTTAGAGCAGCCCCTATCTTTAGTTTTTTAGAATAAGCACTCTTTAAATTATGCAATAAATTACTTGATTTTTTCTTTTCTTTGATTTGTCGAAAAAGAGCAATTGGTTCTCTTGTATAATTAGGTTCTTTCATATTGTAACTCCAGAATGGTAATTATATATTGAGTTTAACACTTTTTAATGGATTAGTCAATCTTTGCAGGCTGAGGTTATGCTTGACTATAGGCATCACCTGCTTTTCTTGAGCTACTGTGTCACTTCTACGTGCCGTTACTTATCACACCCACAGTTACTATACTCAGGTTCATTTGAGTTGTCAAGCAAAAAAAATAAAATTTTATGGCAAATTGAAACTAGCCTTGCTTGTGACTTAATTCATCTACTTTTTTGCGTAGTATATTTAAATCAGTTGCTCCTACAAACAGACTATCCCCAATTATTAAAAAAGGTGTACCACCTACTCCCAAATCTCTTACTAGAAGCCTACTGTTGTTTATCATTTGCTCAATTTTGTCCGCGTTATCTTTTATGGAATCATTAAAATCGTCCTCATCAATCCCTATGCTTTTCACTATATCCAATATGCTTTCGTCTGAAAATCCTCCTTTGTGACTTAAAGCAGAATAGTGAAAATCGAAATATTTTTCTTTATCAATAAAGTAAACAGCTAAAGCGCTTTTTGCTGCCCTTAAAGAGTCATTACCAAGTATTGGAGCATCCCTAAAGATATACTTAATTTTACCGTCGTTAATTAACTGCTTTATATCATTCTTCATAGCTTTGCAATATCCACAAGAATAGTCAAAGAAGCCTACAGCTATAACACTACTATTTTCATTTCCTGAGTAAGGATAAGCGGAGTCGAATATTTCATTTTTGTACTGTAAAATTTTACCTTTAGTCGCGTTATCTCGAGCAGCGTAACTACTTTTAATCGACTCCTCTTTGAGAGTTTTTACGATCTTATCAAAATTTCTACTGATATAATCATCTAATCTCGTACTTATTTGGTCATCGGTTAGGGTTTGACCGCGGTGTGAAAGCCAATTGTTTATTACTGGTAAACTTGCTACTGCCAGTATAAGAATCAATAAAAACGATATTCTAGACATATACTTATTAAAGAACCTACAATATAAAACTTTTAGTACACATTTATCTATATATTAAAAGAAGCATCTAATGTTAATATATAAAAACATTTATATCAAGTGTATTTTATAGTCAGTTTTGCCTCGAATACAAACTTTACGTACAATGATTAGGTATATTGTCACAAAGTTCATCAGAAGACTTGATAATGTAGGTGACCAAACTACCCCCAGAATAGCCAATTATGAGATGCTCTATCTTTTACCGCCGCGCTGTAAACATGGCGGTAAAACAAAGTTGATAATTTTATTCCGCTGTGTATAATTTCAACAAACTCCGCGGAATAAACATATGAGTGAACCAATAATTGGCAGAGAAAAAGAAATAGCTATTCTACAAGACAAACTTCTTTCTCAATCAGCCGAATTTATTGCTGTTTATGGTCGGCGTCGTGTAAATGTTGTATTATCTGCATTTTATCAGCATAATATAGAAGTAATGTAATGCAGATATTATGCCGATGCCAAATTATACGATTACTTCTAAAATTGCTAATTGCCTTATGAGGATTGAAGCAGCAAAAGAAAAAGTGTTACATTTGCCACTCACTGTATCGATGCTCTCGTCCCTTCGTGAAACTGCACGGCTTTATACCACACACTATTCTACTATGATTGAAGGAAATCGACTTGAGCCTAAACAGATTGAAGAGGTTTTAAGTGGTAAAAGCCACTTTCCAAAATATAGGAGAGATGAAAATGAGGTTAAAGGATATTATGCAGCTTTAACCCAAGTTGAACAATGGGCAGCGAGAACGATCCCTATTACTGAGAAAGCCATTCAAACGCTTCATGCCCTAGTAATGGCGAGTGGAAAATCTAAAGTGAAGCCAACCTCTTATCGTGATGGTCAAAACGTTATTCGTGATAGCCGTACACGTGCAATAATTTATATGCCCCCTGAAGCAAAGGATGTACCAAAGCTCATGAGCAGTATGATTGATTGGATTCGTGACAGTGAGCAAGTGCCTTGCCCAATTATTGCAGGTATTGCTCATTATCAATTTGTAACAATTCACCCTTACTATGACGGTAATGGTCGTACTGCAAGATTGTTGACTACATTAATTTTACACCTTGGTGGATATGACCTAAAAGGGCTTTATTCATTGGAAGAATATTATGCTAAGAATCTAGGAGCTTATTATGAGGCAATCAGTGTAGGTCCATCGCACAATTATTATATGGGACGAGCTGAAGCAGATATCACTAAGTGGGTGGAGTATTTCGTAGAAGGTATGGCAAATTCATTTGAGAACGTTTTACAATGTATAAATGAAGAAGAATACCACACTGATCAGACTGATCTTATACGTAAACTTGATCCTAAACAACGCAAAGCTCTTGAGCTCTTCCAGGAGTTTTCCGCTATTACAGCTAGTCAGGTTGGCGAACTATTTAATTTTAAGCCTCGTACTAGTGCGCAACTTTGTAAAAAGTGGGTGGAAATGGGGTTTATCAAGATTGTAGATTTTTCCAATAGAGGAAGGAAATACAAACTTAGTAAGCAATATGAAGATTTGATCTCAAATTAACTGAAAGCTCGCTAGACAGTGCATAGGTCAAATTTCAATAAAGTGCTTGAAAACTAGATATAAACTTAAAATTTTAAAAACTGGAATATGTACAACAACTTACGCGACTTCATCAAAGCCTTAGAAGAAAAAAAAGATCTGATTAGGATTAAGGAGGAAGTTTCAACAGTTCTTGAAATGACAGAAATTCATCGCAGAGTTTTGTCAAGCAAAGGGCCAGCGATCATTTTTGAAAATGTTATCACAGAAAATGGCAAAAATTCGATTCCAGTTTTGGTGAATTTATTTGGTACTATTAAGAGGATTGCATTGGGGTTGAACATAAATCCTGATGAACTAAGAGATCTTGGTAAACTTTTAGCATTTTTGCAATCACCTGAGCCGCCAAAAAACTTTAAGGATGCTATAAAAATGTTTCCTTTGTTGAAAGTCGTGTTATCGATGCGAAGTAAAGTCGTGAGCAAGGCTCCATGTCAAGAGGTAGTGCTAACCGGAGATGAAGTGGACCTAAGTCTACTGCCCATTCAAACATGCTGGCCAAATGAACCTGCACCACTTATCACCTGGCCGATTGTGGTAACAAAAGGACCCACGAAAGAAAAGCAAGATAATTTTAATCTTGGAATATATCGTATGCAGGTTATAGATAAAAAAACAACACTAATGCGTTGGCTTGCACAAAGAGGTGGCGCAACTCACCACAAACGATGGAAAGAGAAGGAACAAAATATGAAATTTCCTGCTGCTGCTGTGATCGGTAGTGATCCTGCAACGATTATTGCTGCAGTAACTCCAGTGCCAGAAACATTGTCAGAATACCAATTTGCTGGACTGCTGCGAAAGAAGCCGCTTGAGCTGGTAAATTGTAGGACTATTCCACTTCAAGTACCAGCTCACGCGGAAATCGTTCTGGAAGGCTATGTGAGTTTGGATAGATATCAAGACGAAGGGCCATACGGAGATCACACCGGCTACTATAATTCTGTTGAGCAATTTCCTGAATTTAATATTACTGCAATTACTATGCGTAAAAACCCGATATATCTTAGCACTTTCACTGGCAAGCCACCTGATGAACCATCGATTCTTGGTGAAGCACTCAATGAAATTTTTGTGCCCATTCTTATCAATCAATTTCCAGAGATAGTGGACTTTTATCTGCCACCGGAAGGTTGCTCATATAGAATAGCGGTAGTGTCGATAAAAAAATCCTATCCAGGGCAGGCAAAAAGAATTGTTATGGGCATACTTTCCTTTCTAAAGCAATTTTTATACACGAAGTTTATTATCGTTGTTGATGATGATATAAATATACGTGATTGGAAGGAAGTGATGTGGGCAATGTCAACGAGGATGGACCCTGTGCGTGATACAATCATGATAGAAAATGCACCTATTGATTATTTAGACTTTGCTTCCCCTGAAAGTGGACTTGGAGGTAAAATGGGATTTGATGCGACAAATAAAATCCCGCCTGAAACCAAACGAGAGTGGGGAAAGAAAATTGAGATGAGTGAGGAAATAGTAAGAAAAGTCACGGAAAAGTGGGAGGAATATATGGACTAGACTTCTTGCATAAAAGCAGAAAAAAGTTTGGCGTTTTTTATAATGCCGTAATTAGCATTAACTGATAATTGTGATTTAAGTTCGTCACAGTGCCCTTTTTTTGTCATCCTATAGCTATACCGCCGCGGTATCTCTTAGCCGCTAACAAGCAGCGGGATGACGAGCTTATCGTCATGCCGCCACGAACCGTCATACCGCCGCGGTATCTCTTAACATAGATCCCCTACTATACCTTAACATAGATCCCGCTAACAAGTAGCGGGATGACGATTGTCGTTTAGCCATAAATATTAAGAAATTTACTAAATGAAAAAAAAGGCAAAAGAAGCCCTGGGGTTATTATCTGCTTTAAAATATTGGCGTTTTTTATGTTTTAAACGCTTGACAAGCGAGATTCAGCCGCTTTTAATTGCAACTAACTTACGCTGCAAATGTTTAAGAAATTTACTAAGCAGAAAAAAAGACAAAGAATCCCCGAGTTAGCTAGTCTTTTACTATCTCTGTCGAGTATTGGCATTTTTTGATGTCTTGTAACGCTTTATAAGCGCGTTCAGCTTATTTAGATAAAAATCTAGATGTAGATGAAGTTTTGTAAAGACATACAGTATCTATATACTGCAAAAAATTGAACATAAGACGCCGATACATTAAGTAATCCTTACCTTTTAATCTGCAGATTGGCGAAAGCAAATACAATAGCTTCACTGTTATGATAAGGGGGCTGGCGAAGGGTGTCAAGGAAGTTTTTCGTTTCTGCGAGTACCTGAGTTTATTGACTTCATTAGAGCCAAAACTCTTGAGACCTAGGTGATAATTCTATCTAAAAGGATGCCAAAAAAGAGAAGCAACCCTACGTAGGAATTATTTTTAAATATGGACATGCATTGACTGGGATCGTCAGGATTGAAATTTTTGTATTGGCGGTGAAATATGAACCCTACGGCAAGTAGAGCAATATAAAAAATGTTATTTAATGATGATAAAATACCAGCATATAGCCACGTCATAAGAGATATTAAATAAAATCTTTTCAACCAAGATTTTGTTGTATCACCAAAATATAATGCGGTAGATTTCATCCCGAGTTTTTCATCATCTTTTTTATCTTGATGGGCGTATATGGTGTCATAGCTAAGTGTCCAAAAGACGCATCCTATATAAAACAGCAAGGATTCTATACTGATCTGGTTTGTTATTGCTGCTGAGCCCATGAGCGATCCCATATTGAAGGTAAACCCTAAGAACAATTGTGGCCACCAAACATACCGCTTTAATAAAGGGTAAGTAGCTATCATACACATTGAGATTATTCCAAGTATAAGTGTAGTTTTATTAGTTAATAATAAGATTACCAGGTCAATAGACAGTAGCAGTGAAAGTAAAGCTAAAGCCTGCTTTATGTTTAATGCACCACTTGCAAGTGGCCTATATTTTGTTCGTTCAACGTGCGCATCTATTTTTCTATCGAAGATATCATTGATTATGCACCCTGCGGGTCTCATTAAAAATGCACCTATAGTAAACAAAACAAGGAGAAAAAGAACCTGATACGATAGAGAAGTTGAGGCTAAAAGAATACCGCTCAAACTGGGAAATAGCACAAGCCACAAACCCGTTAAACTGTGCAACCTCATTAATGAAAAGTAACGATTGAAATGCATTAATTAAGTGTGATTATGTAATATTTTGCTTACATTAACAAAATTATCGAACGCTAAGTCAGGCTTGAAAACTAGTTCAGGTATAAATCGCAAATCAACATAACACAGTATAGATTTACGTATTGACCATGCAGATTGGTTCATTTCATTAACAACGGTGTTAAGATCACAATTATTCTCAGAAGGATCTCCAGTGCGTCTTTTTTCTGGATCTAAGTAGTCAGCTACTTGAATATTCAATGAAGATAACACAATATATACATCTGCTTTTTTCAAATCTTTACTTAATTTTACGTCAGATACCGCTACATTTTTATTGAACACCTTACCTTCCATTAGAATTCTTGATATTGCTCTATGCAATACCGATGCTATCTTTAGGTTTCTAATTTCCTTTTTCATATCCAGCTACTATAACACCCTTTCTTCTTGCACTAATTGATAAGCTTCCAAAATATCTCCAACTTTAATATCGATATTACCCTCTAGTGATACTCCGCATTCAAAGTTTACACCTACTTCTTTAACATCATCTTTAAATCTACGTATTGCTTTTAACTTTCCTTCATGCACCAATTTGCCACCACGCACTACCTTAATTAAAGAATCTTTTTTTATGACTCCATCACTTACATAACATCCAATGATATTACCAGCTTTAGATACATTAAATATTTGCCTTACAGATGCAGAACCAACACGAACCTCTCGTGTAACAGGCTTTAACATTTTAGTTAAATACATTCTCATGTCGTCAATGAGCTCGTATATTATGTTATAAGTATGTATTTCTATACCTTTTTGTTTTGCCAAGTCCCTTATTTTTGAGTCCACTTTTACATTAAAAGCTAAAATTACTGCACTTGATGCTTCTGCAAGCAGCACATCTGAATCTGTTATCCCTCCTACTGCTTTGTGTAGGATATTTAATTTCACTTGGTCTTTACCGAGTTTATCAATTGAACTTGATATTGCTTCAATAGAACCAGTTACATCGCACTTTAAAACTACAGATAGTTCTTCTGTTTCGCTGTTATTACGACTGAATATATCTAAATTATTGTCGCCCAAATCTTCTTTCTTTTTCTTGATTAACTCTAGCCTGTATTCAACAATTTCACGCGCCTGCTTTTCAGAATTTACAACAACAAATTTATCTCCAGCATTTGGTACACCATTTAGACCAGTAATTTCAATTGGAGCGGAGGGTAGTGCTGCTTTTTCTCTTTGACCAAGGTGATTAACCATACTACGTACTTTACTGTATGTTGTACCAACTACCAATATATCACCAACCTTTAACGTTCCTTCCTCAACTATCAATGTAGCTGATATTCCTTTCGCTTTATCTATTTTGGATTCTATTACCCATCCAAGTGCTCGACAATCTTCTATTGCTTCTAGCTTCATTAATTCAGCGATTAACAAAATCGTCTCTTCTAGTTTATCTAAATTAGTTTTCTTTTTTGCTGATACTGGCACAATCATAACATCACCACCAAGCTCTTCAGGAATGAGATCATATTGAGGTAAGCTACTCATTACTTTCTCCACATCACCAGGCTCAGATTTATCAATTTTATTAATAGCAACTATAATAGAAACATTTGCTGCTTTTGCATGATTTATTGCTTCAACTGTTTGTTTCATGATTCCATCGTCAGCTGCAACTACTATTACAACTATATTAGTAATATTGGCACCACATGCACGCATCGCAGTGAACGCTTCATGCCCTGGTGTATCAATGAAAGTAATTTTTTGCTTATCTTTTGTTATTATTTGATAAGCACCTATGTGTTGAGTTATGCCACCTGACTCTCTTTCTGCAACATTAGATTCACGAAATGCATCGAGCAATGAGGTTTTACCATGATCGACGTGTCCCATAAAAGTGACGATTGGTGGTTTAGGTTTTTTAGGCAGGCTTTCTCTGCCTTCTATAAAAAATAAATCTTTTTCTCTGTTGGTATCGCTCACTCGTTTAGCCGTATGATTAAATTTTTCCACTATTTCACATGCTATATCTGGATCCACCAGATCATCTACTCTATAACTCTCACCGACTTCTTCTTTGAACATTTTTAGCACACTCTTGCTATCTTCTGCCATGCGAATAGATAACTCCCTGATAGTTATTTTGTCTGGTATAATAACTTCTCTTGATATATTTTTACCCTTAGTAAACTTTGACTTTCTACCTCTTATACCAAACCTTTGCTTAAATACAGGGGGTTGTTCAGTTTTTTCATCTATTGCCTGTGCAATTACCAGTTTAGAATGCTTAGAATATATATCTTTGTTGACTTTAAAAGACTTTTTATCGTTGTCCTCATGGTCAATACTATCTTCTTTTGGTTCAACTAAGTGGGTATTACTTAAAACTTGCTTATTTATTTCCTTAGATAAAGCGTCCGCTTCATTTTTCTCGTCAATCTCTTTATTGCTGTCTTCTTTTGCTGTTTTCTCTTTTTCTTCTCTCTGATTTCTTTCTTTCAGCAAAGCAGCATTCTGCACAGCATTAATGCGGAAAATTTGTTCTTTCTCTGTTAAAGAACCTAATTTACTCTCGTCAAATAAATTATGTTCTTCTGCATCATGAGATTTTTTTCTTCTTTTTTTTACTACTGTAGCTCCAGTACTTGGGCTAGCTGAAGAGTTTAAATTGAGGTCTAATTTAAGCTTGCTTAAACCTTGGAGCGTTAATTTTTTATCACTGATATCTTCATTATTCATATTATTTTATTATATTAATCCAAGCTTTTTACGTGCTTCTATGATTATTGAATCTACTGTATCTTTTAGATCTTCTTTGCTATCGGATGAGGAAGAGAGTATGCTGCAAAACTCATAACTTGATAAATCTGCTATGTCCTCTAAAGTCTTAATATCATGCTTACTAAGAGCAATTTTATTGTCTATTGATAAAGTTAAATTGATTACATCATCCTCCATACCTAAACTTTTTAGCTCTTCTATTTTTCTATCATTTTCTGCTTTCAGGTACTTATTTGCTCTATTGTGAAGTTCGTTTGCAATATCTTCATTAAAGCCCTCTATTGAAGCAAGCTCTTTAATTGAAGCGCTAGATATGTCTTCTACACTTGAAAAACCTTCTGTTACCAATAGCTGACCCATAATCTCTTCTAAGTTTAAAGCTTCAGCAAATAAAGCTGAACATTGACTAAGTTCTTTACTTCGCCTTTCTGATTCTTGCTGAGTGCTTAATATCTCAATTTTCCATCCAACAAGCTCTGAAGCTAATCTTACATTCTGGCCCTTTTTTCCTATCGCTAAACTCAATTGATCTTCAGCAACTATTAACTCTATGCAATTTTCATTTTCATCAATAATAACCTTCGATACTTCTGCAGGAGTAATGGCTTTAATAACAAATTGACCCAAATCTGAGGAGTAATTTATAACGTCAATTTTTTCACCATTTAATTCGTGTATAATAGTTTTTATTCTATCTCCCTTAACTCCAACACAAGCACCTACTGGATCAATGTTCTTGTCGGGAGAGAAAACGGCAACCTTAGACCTTGAACCAGCATCTCTAGCTATACCTTTAATTGTCACTAATCCGTCAGCAATTTCTGGTATTTCTTGATTTAATAATGCCTCCAAAAAGCCTTCATGAGTCCTAGAAAGAATAATTTGACGTCCATCATCAGAGCGCTTAACAGTCTGTATGTAAGCTTTAACCTTATCACCTTCACGAAATGATTCACCACCAGTTAAATTTCGCAATGGAAGATATGCCCTAGTGCCATTTATGTCTATAATAAGATCTGAATATTCTACTTGTTTAACAATACCATACCTTATTTCTCCCACCTTATCTTTAAATTCCTCATATTGCTTTTTTGACTCTTCATCTTTAATTATTTGAGCAATCTTTTGCTGGGCAATTCTTGCTGAAGCAAGATCAGTGTTAAGAGAGAGTAATTCACTAACAGTATCTCCAACTTTTGCATCTCCTTTTATTAATTTAGCTTGTGTAAGCGTAATTGATTCACACTCGGTATTCTCTTTTTCATTTGATTCATCATCAATAACTTTTAGTTTTCTATATGAAGTAACTTTGCCTGTGTTTCTATCTATATCAACTACAATTTTACTTTTGCTACCATATTTTTGATGAGCCACTGCTTCTATAGCACTTTCTAGTGCCTTTATTACAACATCAAAATCTAAACCTTTTTGAAGTGAAAGCTCTCCTGCTGTTTTTATTACATCAAGGCTTCCAACTATGTTATTCTTGTTACTTTTCTGCTTAACACTGCTTTTACGATTAGCAATCATAATAAATAAATCCAATGTAATTAGTTATAATTATAGCTCCAACGGGCAAAGAACACTATCTTAAATGTTAAATGATTGCTAATTTAAGTCAAGTTTTTTCATGTTTTTGTATAACAAGCAACGCAGGAGTAAAGAATAAAGTTAAAACCGTTGCAGCCAATATTCCACTTGCTATGGTTGTTGAAATGTCAACCCACCACTGGCTTGATGGAGCATCATATGTGATTTGTAGCGTAAAAAAATTGATATTTAACCTGGTAATCATCGGTATTAAACCAAGAACTGTGGTTGCAACGGTAAGCAATATTGGCCTAACGCGAGAAATTGCAGCGTTTATTACACATCGCTTGATGTCATTTTTGTGTACCTTAATTTGGTGATGAAAGGCATCAAGCAATAGTATGTTATTATTTACTATAATTCCTGCCAAAGCAATTATCCCCACTCCACACATAACAACTACGAAAACTTGTTGGATAAGAAAGAAAACAAAAAACACACATGTTGTGGATAAAAACACTGCTGTCATTACGATAAATGTATGGTATACATTATTAAACTGTGTCACTAATACCAATATCATTAGTGTAATCGCTAATATAAAAGCCTTTAACAAAAATGCTCCTGATTTTTGTTGATCTTCTTTGTCGCCTTTAAAATCAATTTTTACTCCCTTGTCCCAATCCTGGGCAATAGAATTCTGAATGAACTTTACTCTTTCATCAACAAGATAGCCAGTATCAACGTCAGCAGAGATTGTCACTGTGCGTAATCCATCAATCCTGTTTAGTTTGTTTACCTTTTTTTCGGGAGCATATTTTACTATATTGCTCATAGGATACGGGCCATTAACTGTATTGATAAAAAGATTGTCTATAGTCTTCATGTTGCGATCCTTTCCAGGGAAACGGAGTACAATATCGATTTCTTCATCCGTGTTATTTGGTCTATATTTTCCAATCAACACTCCATTTGTAACCATCTTTATAAAATCGCCAATGGTTGCAACACTTACTTCAGAGCTTGTAGCCTTATTCTTATCAACACTCATATTCCACTCTATTTCAGGTGCTGATCTGCTATCTTGAATATTTATAAACCCGGATGAAGGTTGGTTCATAATTTCTAGAATTTTCTCTGCTGCTAAATTCAAACTGGATGCACTCCCGCTGAGGTTGATTTGTATTGGCTTGTCAGCCGACGGTCCTGGCTTTTCCTCTTGAACATTAATTATTATTCCTTTCATGTCTTGCACACTGCTCCTTATATCATTTAGTATGTGCTTAGCTTTGCGCCTGAAGCGCCAATCCATAAGTTCTAGTTGTATTCTGGCGATAACGTTGTCTGAAAATGCTCCTGATCTAGCATAAGAAACATGAATTTCTTTTTCAATGCTCAAAATGCGTTCTTCCACTTCTTTGAGTATCAGATCTCGTGCTTTGGCTGATAAGCTTTCTTTTGCTTTAACACTGATTAAAATATTATCTGAATCCACTTTCGGAAAAAACTTTACTCCAGGACCAAAAGTAAAGTACAGCACACTAAATGAAAACAAAACGAATACAGTAGCACATACGAATTTTTTAGGATGATCCAAAACCTTCTCTAGCATTCGTACGTAAGCTCTTATTATAGGCCCAGCATTTTTTATTTCACCACTTTCGATAGCATTCATTTTTTCAATTTCTTCCTTTGAAGTTACTGATGGCTTTCCAAAGATTGCACCAAGTGTTGGTATAAAAACCAGAGCCATAATGAGCGATCCGGTTAAAGTTAAAATTATTGTAATTGGTATATACTGCATGAATTTTCCCACAGTATCAGGCCAGAGTAGTAAAGGAAAAAACACTGCCAATTTAGTTAACGTTGATGATAAGACCGGATAAAACATATCACGAACTGAAGTGTGAAAGGCTTCTACTTTGCCCATTCCGCAGATCATCTTTCTATCGGCATATTCGCTGATCACAATTGCATCATCAACCAGCATGCCAACAGCCATAATTAAACTGAAGAGCACAACGATATTTAAGGTTATACCCATAAAGTAAAGAGCTATTATCCCAATGAGAAAGGAACCGGGTATCGAGAGTGCCACAAGAATAGCAATCCTTGTTCCCATAGAAAGCATCATTATGATCAATATTAACAACACAGCAAATATTATGCCGTTTTCCAAGTCATCAAGCACATCGCGGACGTTTTTTGACTGGTCGTTTAAGTACACCACTTTTAAATTTTCAGGTAATTGATCTTTTGCCTTATCCATTAAGTATTTTACTTGATTTACTGTGTCTATTATGTTTTTTCCGTTACGTTTTGAAATTTCTAGCACGACACTAGGTAATCCATTAATGCGAGCAAACCCTTGGTGATCTTCAAACCTAGGGTATACTTTTGCTATATCTTTTATTCTCAAAACTGCATCGCCTTTAGATCTAATAGGAATATTCATAATATCTTCTATATCTTTTAGTAATCCTGATATTTTAATCGAATATTTACCGGTGTCATTTTCCAGTGATCCAGCTCCCACTAGTCTATTATTGCTTGATATAGCTTGGAATATTTCGTTTGATTGAATGTTATATTTTGTTAGAACTGTGGGCTCAATTATAACTTCCACTGTTTCTTTACGCATACCCGCCACTTCAACTTTGAGAACATTTGGCAGAGATTCTATTTCTTTCTTTAGCTTGCGTGCTATTTCAGTTAAGGATCTTTCTGGCAAATTACCAATTAAGCCGACATTGAGTATCGGAAATAAGCTCAAGTTTATTTCATTGATTATCGGAGATTCCGCTTCAACAGGTAACTTCGATTTTATGTTTGAAAGCTTTGAACGAACATTATCGAGCACTTCTTTATTATCATACTCTGTTCCAAATTCGAGTATCATGTGAGCACCATCATTAGTTGCAAAAGCTCTCAATTCTCTTACACCTTCGATGGATCTTAGTTCATTTTCTATAGGAAGCACTAATAGCTTTTCACTATCTTGAGCAGAAATCCCAGGAAGTCCAACAAACACGCTGATTATAGGAATCTGTATATCAGGATTGCTTTCCCTTGGCATTTTTACATAAACGTATGAACCGAAGATAAAAATTACTATAAGTAATAATACCACCGCCCTGTTTCGCTCTATGAGTAAGCTCTGCATGTTGAATGTTAGCTGAATATGTGTGTTTGTACAATATTATAGTCGAGATACATTGCATATTAATTAATCCTTGTGTAGCTTTAAAACTTTATGCAAATAATTAAAATTTTCGCAAAATTGCAAGTATAAGAAAATTCCTGTATAATAATTCTAGAACAGTATTTGAGAGGTTATTATGGTGGCAATTCTAAATATAACAAAAGGCAAAAATAAAGTTATTGTGTCTGGATTAGCTGGAGCTTTATCAGCTTTAATATTTTTAACAGCAATCCACATTGCCGCAAAGATAGCCATTATCGTTTCTGCTGCTGCAGTTACTTACTTATTACTTTCGCTGATTCATAAAATAAGAACTAAAAAAGAACAGCCTGAAATTACTGGTGTTTCAGGAGAGAAAGTTTCAGAAGATGAAGGGTATAGCAGTGTTGATGAAGGTGAAGAAAAAGATACCGCAAAAGAACCAGAAAAAACTGAAACTGAGTTAGAAGAAGAAATAATAAGGAAAAGAGCACAAGAACGCATGGAGAAAGGATCACTTGGTGGTCCTATAAATGCGTTTGGCGAACCAATTCATGTGACTATAGATGCTGAAAATAGTAATCCTGTTGATTATACAAAAACTATGGTAGTGCCTGAGGAAATTATTCTTAGCATGCTAAATGATAAAACTCTTACACAAAATAACTCTAGCTCTATAAAGAATCAGATGAAACCTCTTCCTGAGCACATGGATGTGCCTGGTAATCCACTTCCTGGGCAAGTGTTAAGCAATCTAGAGCTTGAATCTAAAAGCACGCAGAAACTATCTGCTTTAGACTTGCTATTACAGTGCAAAAATGTAGATAATGATGTAAAAAAAATGCTAAAACAGCCAATTACCCAAAAGGGGTTTAACGGATTAGGATTTGATAGATAGTTGTTATATTAACCTCTCCATCTCATATTGAGGATCAGATGCAATGCCGTAGACCCTATTTGGCGGAGCAATTTTGTTCTCTATACCAAAAACCATACCTTCAATTATTGCTGTGAGTACTTTTTCAAGGTCACAATCTGCTCCGGGAACGCGGTGCTCTAGGCGGCATCTTTTGAAATCGTTGCCAAAATAGGGAATTCTTATCGCAGCAGTTCTGTTATTTACTCCCCAACTAATCGTAGTTGGAGTGTGAATATCCGGATACTGAAATCTTAAATATGAATCATCATTTGGAGCAAAAAACAACATATGTTTTTTCATCATTGCACATAATCCACCAATACTATGAATCAGATAGTCACTGTACTTTTGCTCATTGATATAAAATAAGTTACCGTTATTTGAATTCACGAGATTAACATGCACATTTAATGCACTGCCTGCTCTATCCAAATAAGGCTTTGCTTTAAAAGAAACATTCCCACCTAGTTTTTGTGCTGTTTCAGTAAGTGATTGTTTTGCTAACTCAAAATGCTTAATTAAATTGTAGGAGTTCGTATAACAACCACTTTTTATCTCATACTGATGTGTAGAATTCTCCTTCTCGCAAGAAAATTCAAGAGATGCTATTTTATTTTTGATGCTATTCAGAAATAAGTATTCTTTTTCTATTCCTTCAATGTAAAACTCTAGTTCAATACCTAATACAGCATAACAACTCAAATTACTTAATATAATCATAAATTTGCTTCAGTAAATCTATATTAGGTTAGCTATATTTATATGAATACTTTACTTATTTGCCAGTAAATTTAACATCTTATTTATACATAATGTATTACTGTTTTTGCATGCTTCTAATCCTCGATACAAGCGACATTTACAAATTTTTCATTTTTTTGAAATAAAAATGATCAATTTTAATGTTTTTATACCCTTTACAACCCATCAAAAAATCACCATAATTTTTAGTATGTATTAAGTAGTATTAGCTTTTCATTTTGCAGTAGGCTATTGATTATCTTATATTTTTCTAATTATTGCTTTTTTCTTGGTGTGGTATATGAACTTAACTAGCCCTAAGGTTTCTACTATGTTTTTTGATCAGATTATTACAGTAACGGATCACAATGTTACTTGGGAAAAAATCCAAAATTGTCTTTATAATCTTTATGGAGAAGCAACATATAATAGCTGGCTGAGTTCACTAAAATTTGTCAGTAGCAGAAATGGGGAAGTTCTTTTATCCGTGTCAACAAGGTTTATAAAAGAGTGGATTACAGTTCATTACATGAAAAAAATATTATCATTATGGCAAAGCGAAGATAAAAGTATACGTTCTATTGATATTCAAGTAATTGAGGAGAGGAATTCAAATTTTAATGTTATACTAAAAAACAGAGAGGAAAGTAATCATAATCTTGGTTCGCCGCTGGATCCAAGGTTCACCTTTGATAATTTTGTAGTGGGAAAGCCAAATGAATTAGCATTTACGGCGGCAAAGCGTGTGGCAGAATCTATAGATCCAATATTAGGCAGCAATCCTTTGTTTCTATATGGTGGAGTGGGACTTGGTAAAACACATCTAATGCATGCTATAGCTTGGCACATAGTCAATTCCCCATCAGCAAAAAGAAAAGTGGTGTATTTATCAGCAGAGAAATTCATGTACCAATATATTACAGCGCTGCGAAGCAAAGATATTATGTTATTTAAAGAGCAATTTAGATCAGTAGATGTATTGATGGTAGATGATGTGCAATTTATCAGTGGTAAAGATAGTACACAAGAAGAATTTTTTCACACTTTCAATGCATTGATAGACCAAAATAAACAATTGGTTATATCAGCTGATAGGTCTCCTAGTGATCTTGATGGAGTGGAAGAAAGAATAAAATCACGACTCGGTTGGGGGTTGGTGGCAGATATTAATGAAACAACTTTTGAATTAAGGCTTGGTATATTGCAGGCAAAAGTGGAGCAGATGAATATGTATGTTCCGAAAGATGTCCTAGAGTTTTTAGCAAGGAACATAAAATCTAATATAAGAGAATTAGAAGGAGCATTAAATAAGGTTACCCATACCTCATTAATTGGAAGAAGTATGACGGTAGAATCAGCTAGTGAAACCCTAATCGATCTTCTTAGGTCAAATCATAGGTCAGTCACAATAGAAGAAATACAAAAGAAAGTAGCTGAATTTTTCAATATAAAGGTTGCAGATATGCAATCCAATAGAAGGCTTCGCAGTCTTGCAAGGCCAAGACAAATAGCTATGTATTTTGCCAAAAAATTTACGCAAAAAAGCCTACCAGATATTGGGAGAAACTTTGGTGGCAGAGACCATGCTACTGTTATACATGCAGTAAAACAAGTAGAAAATTTTATAAAGACCGACTCAAAATTTGCTGATGAAATCAATCGATTAAAAAAAATGTTTAAGTAGCGTTTTTAAAATAGCTAATAACAAATCCTAAAATGAATCGACTATAGTTTTAATCCGTTTAAGTTTAAAATCTTCTGTTAGCTTCGCAGAATACATTTCCTTATTGTGTTGATTATAGAAGGTAAATTCGTGATCATCTAAATTTAGTATTGCAAAGCCAAAGCCAAAAAAGTTTCTAACCTCGTGTGCTAAGTAGTTTTTACCATTTAAATAGTCAAATTCTACATTTTGATAAACAGATTCTTGATCTTGAGCGTGTAATGATGCACCACCGTTTCCAACTATAATTTGGTCTGGAACATTATCCATTAATAAAATCTGGGCTATATGAATGTGGCCAGAAACTATGGTAGTAACATTGCTTGGAAATTTATCTCCAAAAGCTTCGATTTGTGTAAGATTACCATGGCTTTTTAATGTCAAAAATTCTTTTTTTGGAGATCTCCAAAGCGGTTTATGAGTTAAAAACCACATGGGCTTGTCAGAACTATTTTGTATCAATTTATCAAATTGCCTCTCAAAAGCATCAATTGTGCTTTGGGTTGTAAAAATATCCTCACCGGATGAAGAGTCGAAGATAAAAAATTTCATCGGTCCAGCATCTAAGGACCAACTAGAAACGAAGTTTCCACATTTTTCAGACGAAAAGGGGTATGAATCTAGATACCTGAACCATCCTTCATAAGCTCTATCACAACTCTCATGGTTTCCACGAACAAAAAGGAAAGGGGATTGTGATAAAATATCCTTTGCAGGCTCAAACCAATCAGCGTACCAAACTTCTTTATTGTATCCATAAATATCGCCACACTTTTTTGTATTTCTACATTTTGTTTGTCTATAATGATAATCACCAACATGGATAATTAAATCTGGTTTATGAAGGGCGATTGAATCTAAATTTTTTTTTAAAGGCCAGCTATCTACCGAATTACATTCCTGCTGAAATAACATATTTATTCTACAGCCCGTGTCACCAATGAAAGCAATTTTATTAACCTTTTTTGGTAATATAGGAACCCGTAGATTCTCAATACTAATGTTTTTGGCACTTGTTTGTACTGTCAGTTCACAAACTGTTTCGTTATGATCACCATTGTTAATTGAGCTGCGATTCAGCATTTCTGTTTCCTCGCCATCAATATAAACAATGGGACACATGTCATTGTCCGTAATTGCGCGTATGCTTAGTTTATTTTCTGGGATAACTTGAGACCATGTGTATAATATTTGTGCATGGACGAAATGAAAGCTAGTTATAAGAGAGAGAGCTAAAAAAATAAAGATATTAGCTATATTCATTTGTATAAAAACCTAAGTTAAAAATTAGTAGTAAGGTTATCTTAAATGATTAAAATTTATAATCACAAAATTCATAATCAAATTATACAAACAATTTCTAAATTATTCTAGTATCAGATTGACACTCTAGATGAAAAATTCTAAAATGATTAAGTAATTTAAAATAATTATATAAAAACTAGAATATAGTGCGGCCGTGGTGGAATTGGTAGACACGCAGCGTTGAGGTCGCTGTGGCTCATAAGGCCTTGGAAGTTCAAGTCTTCTCGGCCGCACCAGTTTTTATCGCTGTTTAATATGGGTAAAAATGTTTATAGGAAATCAGAGTAGCAATAAGGTAGAAAGAGCTATCAGCGAAATCAGGCGCGGTCGGCCAATTGTAATATATGATGAAAGTAATTACCTATTGTTTGCTGCTGCTGAGGCTTTAGAAAGAGATTTATTTAATCAATACAAGCTTACATCAAGTAATGTATATGTTACTTTAACTTCAAGTAAGGTAAAATACATATCTCAGAATAAAGAACATAACAGCAAACGTCTGTTGGTGAATAATTTTGATGAACTGCTCTATTTAATAAACTGTTCAAAGGAAGATTGCATAAAAGAGTTGCAATGCTCAAAGACAATAGATGAATGTGCTATTGCCTTGCTTAAGTTCTCAGAATTATTGCCATACGCGTTAGTGGCTGATATGACTTTTGAGAATAACCATGAAATGCGAAATTGGTGCGAGAAAAATGACGTTATTGCACTGGACACGTCATTCATAAATAATTTTCAAGAAAATCAGGATGTATATGAAGTGTGCAAAACATCATTATTTTTAAAACAGACTCAAGAAGTAAATATCATATCTTATAGAACCGAAAGTGGTGGAAGAGAACATCATGCAATTATCATTGGCAATCCAGATAAAGATGACGAACCATTAGTGAGAATTCATTCTTCGTGCTATACGGGTGACTTGTTAGATAGCTTATCATGCGATTGCAGAAGTCAGTTACATCAAGCAATTCAAATGATAGCTGACTTTGGAAGTGGTATTATATTGTATTTGATGCAGGATGGAAGAGGTATTGGTTTAACTAATAAGTTAAGAGCATACAGTATGCAAAGAGAACATAACCTTGATACTGTTGATGCAAATAGAATATTGGGTTTTGAAGATGATGAAAGGAGTTTTGTTGTTGCAGCTAAAATGCTTAAGAAATTGAACATTAACAAAATCCAATTACTTACAAACAATGATAGGAAATTGTCAGAATTGGAAAGTAGTGGTATAGAGGTTACAAAGTGTCTACCACTTATTGTGGAACGTAATAAATATAACGATTCATATATGGAGACAAAGTTTGGTAAGCTAGGCCATAAGTTAAGAGTTTTTTAGCTTTTTTGTTGTAACTACTTTGTTAATTTGCTATGTTTATTAACACAAGTTAAGATTTTTAAGAATATTAAAATGCTAAGATTTTTTAAGCGAGAGAAAAGTACTGAATCGTTAGATAAGGATATAAATTGGAATTCAAACCGCTACAGCACAGTTATTGCTCAAAGGAATATTCTACTTTTATTTGCGTTAATATTATTAGCAACGATCTCTATCAGCATATTAGTCATATTTAAAATTAGCACAAGTAGCACTATTGAGCCATTTGTTATAGAAATTGACAAGAAATCTGGAATAGTGCAATTGGTTGATCCTGTCACAGTAAAGCAGTATTCTGCAGATGAAGCGCTGAACGATTATTTTATTTCAGAGTATATAAAAGCAAGGGAGGTTTTTGATCCATATCATTATAATTATAACTATTATACAAAGGTGAGGTTGTTTTCCTCATCTAATGTGTATAATGAATTTAGAAATTATATAGGATCGCAGAATATGGATGATCTTTTTAATTTATATTCAGATACCAAAAATGAATTTAAAATTCGCTCGATTCAAAAATTGGGTAACGATGCTCTTCAGGTGAGGTTTTTTGTGGAATTTATACGGAAAGATGGAAGTTCCACAAGAAAAAATAAGATAGTTATTATGTCATATAGATATGCATCGCTTGAAATGAATGATCAGCAAAGATATATTAACCCATTAGGGTTTCAAGTTATTTCATATAGAGTAGATGATGAATATGTATAGGATATTATTAGTTTTAGTTTTACTTGTAAGTAGCAATTTAAACGCATCCATTAATTATAATGAACCTATTTCTGTAGATAGTAGAATAAAGACTTTTGTGTATAGCCCTAATGAAGTATTTACGGTGGTTTTTAGTCAGGGTTACTATTCTTATATTGAATTTGCGGAAGGAGAAAAAGTTAAAAATATCGCTGTTGGTGATGCATCAAGTTGGAAAATTAATCCTTATGACAATAAATTGCTTATCATGCCATTTGAAGTTAGTAGCCGCACTAACATGATTATTACGACAACTAAAAAAAGAAATTACATTTTTGATTTAATCTCAAGGCCAAACTACGATAAATACCTGGACACTAATGCTAAGAAAGTGGATCACGATTATTCTGCTGAAAAGGATATATCTTACGTAGTACGTTTTTATTATCCTCAAGAAGAAGGTGAATTTGATGTTGATTTAGATGAGGTTTCTTTACCTACTCAAATGCAGTATACTACAGACAAGCTAGAAAAAATAATACAAGAAAATGATACGAAGTATAATTATACATATATTGATGAAGGTGGTAATGCGGATATAGTTCCGATTGAGTTATTTGATGATGGTTATTTAACCTATTTAAAATTTAGAAATAATAATAAAATACCTCAGATTTTTGTAGAAGGGGAGGATAAACCTTGTAAAAGGCTGTTATTTGATGATTATGTTATAATAAAAGGGGTACATAAAAAGCTATTTATGCGTTATGAAGATGATGAAGTTGAAATTATAAATAGGTCACTTTAGCTGTGGTACATGCAATATGAATAAAGAAAGGCGTAACAATTCAGAAGATGAGTCAGAAATAGAGAACAAGGTAGTAACAGTTGGCTCTAATCAAGGTCATAGGGCATTGATGGTTATGATTTTAGTGCTTCTGGTTGGTGTAGTGTATTATTTCTATTTTAGTCCTTCTCATAAAGAGGATTCAGAAGTTATTAAAAAAGAGGAAACAAAGCAAAACGTTCAAGAATTTAAAGGAAAGTTGGAACAAGTTCCAGATAATGTAATAGTTCCAGAAAGAATAATAGCCGATTCCTTACCACCCTTACCTCCTCTTCCTACACCACAAATCGTACCAGAAATAAAACAAATTAAAAAAGAAGAAGAGAAACCAAAAGAAACCCCTGTGTCAAATATACCTATTTTGCCAAAGCCAAATTTTCCTTCTAGTAATGTTATTAGCAATTTACCTACCTCGTTTCCTACAATAGGGGGCGGAGGTTATCCTAGAGACAGACGTAGTGCACAAATGTTAACAATTTCAGGTAGTAGTGGAGAGAACAAGGCTGCTGATGCTATTTTATCCGACACTTCAGCACAGTCGAGCAAAGCTACCAGAGTAGGAAAGCTTGGTTTAATGATTACTCAAGGTAAAATTATTGATGCTGTTCTTGAAACTGCAATAAATTCTGATCTGCAAGGAATGCTGCGTGCTATGGTGAGTAGAGATGTTTATGCAGAAACTGGTGATACAGTTTTAATACCTAAAGGCTCAAGATTGATAGGTAGTTATTCATTTGACTCGAATGTTGCTAAATCTCGTGTAAATATAAACTGGAATAGAGTGATTCTGCCACATGGAATAGATGTTGCCATCTCATCACTTAGTACTGACGAGCTTGGTAGAGCAGGGATAGCGGGAATAGTTGATAATAAAATAGTAAGTGCGTTATTCTCTTCAGTGGCACTTGCTGGTGTTTCAATTAGTTCGGCTGTTATAGGGCAAAAGGCTTCTAATCTTATCGATGCGCTAACTGCCATGGATGCAGTGAAGTCTATTACTGCAACTGAAATAGATATTTCTTCTCTCAAAGGGGCTATTGTTGAGAGATTGGAGGATGCTATAAAAACTGAAGTTGGGAAGGTAGGAGACGAAAAATGGAAATTGGGTCTTAGGGCTATTGAAAAAATTCGGAATGCTAAAAGTGATCAGGATTTACTGAGAATAATAAAGGAAGAAATAGTAAGTGTGATAAAAAGTTCTGGAGCTAGTGGAGTTGATGCAATTACTAGTGACAATATCGGTATAACTTTAGACGATGTACGTCAACTGTTGAGGCAAACTCAGAAAAGAAGCAAATCTGTTTATGATGAAGCAATCGGGAAATCAATCAATGATTTTTCTAAAGACATGCGAGATATAGTGGGCAGATATACAGATAAAAAACCAACTATTTATGTTGATCAAGGCACTGCATTGAAAGTATTTGTTAACCAAGATATAGTATTTCCTCCACAGGCAATATTAAATCAATGAAATGAACTATGCTGCACTTGATACATATTTGGAGCCATTACAGGGCATATTTCAAGAAGAAGGCGTAAATGAAATATCAATAAATAAGCCAAAGGAAGTATGGATTGAAAATCGTGGTGAAGTAAGGTGTGAAAAATTAGAAATATTCGATCTTAACCATTTGAAATCTCTTGGCAGACTGATTGCTCAAGCTACAGAACAAAAGCTTAGCGAAGAAGCGCCGTTACTTTCGGCAACATTACCAAATGGTTATCGTATACAGATAGTATTTCCGCCAGCATGTGAGCCTGATAAAGTAGTCATGTCGATTCGTAAGCCTTCTAGCATGCAATTAGCACTCGATGATTACGAAAAAATGGGGGCTTTTTCTGAAACTGTTACAGAAGCAACTGATAATCCAGTTGACCGTCATTTGGATTTACTGTTAAGGCAAAAAAAAATAAAAGAGTTTTTAGAATACGCTGTAATAAGTAAGAAAAATATTATAATTAGTGGTGGAACTTCCACTGGTAAGACTACTTTTACTAATGCTACTTTGCGTGCTATTCCAGATGAGGAAAGAATTATTACTGTTGAGGATGCAAGGGAAATCGTTTTGAACGATCATCCCAATAAAGTCCATCTAATTGCCTCTAAAGGAGGGCAGGGCAGAGCAAAAGTAACCACTCAAGATTTGATAGAAGCGTGCTTACGTTTAAGGCCAGACAGAATAATAGTTGGTGAGCTCCGTGGAGCGGAAGCTTTTAGTTTTCTTAGGGCGATAAATACTGGTCACCCTGGATCAATATCAACCCTTCATGCGGATAGTCCAACAATGGCCCTTGAGCAAATAAAACTGATGGTTATGCAAGCAAACCTTGGCATTCCTCCAGACCAAATTATACCATACATTAGAAATGTGATTGATATTGTTATTCAGCTAAAAAGAACCGGTGGGGGCAAAAGAAGCATTTCTGAGATATTATTTACTAGATCTGCGAGCGAAAATGCTTAAATTTATACATAAGTTAAGGAAGAGTAGTTTATGAGTAATGGAAATCACCTACGTAATATTCTCATAGGAGGTGTAGTAGCTTTTAGCGTACTTGAGTTTTGCTTCTATCTATCTGGTATATTGTTTGTTCTGTTTGCTGATGGTCCGGATGCTGTGGATTTTAAGGCAATTAATCCTAGTTTGACGCCTTTCCCTCAAGCTCTTTGGCCAACGATTTTTGATCATATACAATATTGTTGGCATCATCCAGAGTTATATAGCCTTGAGCTCAAAATCACATTAATTATATCTTCTGCACTGCCTATCATTGTTTTAATGATTATCTTATGGAATTTAAGAGAAAGGATAATTGAGTGGCGACCATTTAAAAAGAAGGAATCACTTCATGGAGATTCGCAGTGGGCATCAGAGAAAGACATACGAAAAGCAGGATTAAGAAGCAAAAAGGGATTATTGCTTGGTAAAGATAAAAGAGGATACTTCATTTCTGATGGGTTTCAGCATGCATTGTTATTTGCACCTACAGGTTCTGGTAAGGGTGTTGGCTTTGTAATTCCTAATTTATTATTTTGGACTGACTCGGTAATTGTACACGACATAAAATTAGAAAACTATGAAATAACAAGTGGTTGGCGAGAACGACAAGGACAAAAAGTATACGTATGGAATCCAGCGCAGCCAGATGGAATAAGTCACTGTTACAATCCATTACAATGGATTAGTGAAAAACCTGGGCAGATGGTTGACGATGTGCAGAAAATAGCTAACCTAATCATGCCTGAACAAGACTTTTGGCAGAATGAAGCAAGAAGCTTATTTGTTGGAGTGGTATTATACTTACTTGCTGCACCAGAGAAAGTTAAATCTTTTGGTGAAGTTGTGCGTACGATGCGTAGTGATGACGTGGTTTATAATCTTGCTGTTGCTCTTGATACAATGGGTAAAATACTACACCCTGTAGCATATATGAATATTGCAGCTTTTTTACAAAAAGCTGATAAAGAAAGGTCAGGTGTTGTATCAACCATGAACTCATCACTTGAATTGTGGGCAAACCCATTGATTGATACTGCAACTGCGTCAAGTGATTTTAATATTCTAGATTTTAAAAAGAAGAAAATTACAGTTTATGTTGGTTTAACTCCTGACAACTTGACTAGGCTCAGGCCTTTAATGCAGGTTTTTTACCAACAGGCAACTGAGTTTTTATGTAGAAAATTGCCATCGGATGACGAGCCTTATGGCGTATTGTTTTTAATGGATGAGTTTCCTACACTTGGAAAAATGGAGCAATTTCAAACAGGTATTGCATATTTTCGTGGTTATCGAGTTAGGTTATTCTTAATTGTTCAAGATACTGAGCAGCTCAAAGGAATATACGAAGAAGCAGGGATGAACTCCTTTTTGTCAAACTCGACTTACAGAATAACTTTTGCAGCCAATAATATTGAAACAGCTAATTTAATATCGCAACTTATAGGAAACAAAACTGTACAACAAGAATCGTTGAATAAGCCTAAATTTTTAGATTTAAATCCTGCTTCAAGGTCATTACATATCTCTGAAATACAGAGAGCATTGCTATTGCCTCAAGAAGTTATTATGTTGCCACGTGACGATCAGATAATTTTAATAGAGTCGACTTACCCAATTAAATCAAAGAAAATTTTGTACTACAGTGATACCACCTTCACAAGAAGGCTGCTCAAACAAACTCGTGTGCCTACACAAGAACCATATGACCCAAACAAAGTTCTTTCTGCCGCTGCGAGCAAAGATAAGGTTAATAACGAGGGGAATAATGTTCTTGAGGGACCTAATTCAGTTGATTATCCTGCTGAAACTAAAACCGAAGATGCAGTATATGATGAATCAGATGAATTTGCAGACGAAGATATTGATGATGAAGATATCGACGATAAGTTTGAAGATGATGACGAGGAAGATGAGGATAGGAGCGATGATGGGTTTGATGACGAAGAAGAGGAGGATGAATTTGAAGATGAGGATAAATTAAAAAATGACGAGAAGTAAGGTTAACTTTGCCTATTTTTAGCTCAGAAAAGTGCAAGTTATGCAAATAATTAGCTTTTTCATATTAAGCCATTTTTAATTAATTAGTATTAGATTAGCTATTTTAACTAGGGGAGTAGTAATGATTAGTAAAAAACATTAGCGGTTACAGCATTTGCTTTATTGTTGTCACAACAATCTTTTGCAAGTGAAACAGAAGGGTTTTACTTTGGTAGTAGGTATTACGGTCAATATTTAAATAACACAAGCGTACTAAAAACAAGCACTACAGGTATCAAAAATTTGTCTATAAATGACAGGGGTGCTCAGAACACAGAAGGTCAGTCACTAAGTGAGTATAAAGGAGATTATAATCCACCTTTTGCTGCAAATGTGGCATTTGGTTACACAGGAGAATTGGGTAACAACAGCTATAGGGCTGAATTGGAAGGGATGTATTCTTCTGTAAAAGTGGATAATATTGGTTTAACAAGTAGCCAAATAACTGTTTCATACCTAAAGGAGACTGGTGAGGATCCTAATAAAGAAACTTATCTCTATAGTGCTGCAGTTAGTCATGACCAAATTGAGAACATATCTGTAATGGCAAATGTTTATCATCATTGGAAAAGTGACCGTTTCTCTTTTTCTCCTTACGTTGGTATTGGGATCGGTGCAACAAGAATGACGATGTTTGAAAAACCGTCAATAAGACCCGCAGGTCAATTAAAAGCTGGCTTTGACTATCGCATAAACGAAGATGTAAATATGCATATCGGATATAGAGGTTTTGGTGCTATTGGTAGCGATATTAAGCTTACAGCAAAAAGGTTAGGACAAGTGGTAGACGACCCTAATAATGATAAAAAAAAGAAGCTTAATCCTAGCTCAGGTAGCAAAGTAACTGAGGAAATAAATATAGGTAATCAACTATTTCACACACACGGTATAGAGGCTGGTCTTACTTTCCATTTTGCCAGCAAAGCTTAAACATGTTGCCCTTTAAAAAATGCATAAAACCGTTCCTGTCGTCCTATGGCTTGACCATAGGATCTAGTTAAATATAGATCCAAGTAGTCACGCTACTTGGATGACTAGGTAGAGGGTACTGGGATGATATAGGATAATATGGGATGAAGGCAAAAAAACATTAGCTATGTTCTTTTCACAACAATGCATCTCTTCATTCCCGCTAAGTCATATACATATTCCTGAAAAGCTAATTCGTATGAGGGGATTATTTTGTCAATATTGCTTTGATCTTCACCTATCTCCAATATCGCAAACCCATTTTTTTTAAGGCACTTTCTCAATATTGGAAAAATGCTCAAATAACAGCTCAAACCATCAATACCACCATCAAGGGCAATTCTTGGTTCCTTTTGCACTTCAGCTTGCAAGTCTTTCAATTTGCTTCTTTTAATATATGGAGGATTACTGATTATAAGATCGAATGAACCTCTGCACTCTGTCCACGAACTTGGAAATATTTTGGCTCTGCTGAGAAGATCATGTTTTTTTGTGTTCTGATAGGCAACTTTATATGCTTCCAAGCTTTTTTCAAAACCGACGCCAACAGCATATTCATACTCACTAAGTACGGATATCAATAAACAACCTGTGCCTGTACCAAAATCTGCAATTTTTAGTTTCTGTTTTTTGTTTGGGTAATATTTTAACACTGCTAGGATTATTGTTTCACTATCTGGCCTTGGATCTAAAACATGCTGGTTAACTATAAAATTTTTACTCCAGAATTCACGATTACCTATTATTTGCGATATTGGATATCTTTCCGCTCTTTTTTTTGTTAATTTCCAAAATAAAAGTTCTTTCTCCATCGGCACTTGATCAGCATGGTTCACAATTATAAATGATCTTTCCACTCCAAGTACGTGCTGCATGATGATTTCACAATCTAAATGTGGTGATTCAACTTTATGTGACGATAATAACTCCGATCCTTCTTGAATTAAAGTGCTGATTGTTTTCATTATTCTAAAAATATGTTTCTTTCAGCCAAAAATAGCAAGATGAGCTTCCAGTTTAGGGTAGCTGCGCTAAATCCCAGTGTCAAGCACGCAGCTGTACGAACATTGCAATTTGCAGATCCAAGTAGCTTGACTACTTGGATCCAGCTAAGTTGGTGAGCATAAAAGTATAGCTAATGCGAGCTTTACGTCATACCGTCACGGTATCTCTAGATTCCGCTAACACGTAGCGGGAAGACGAGGTCGGGGTGTCATCCTAGTACCTTCTCCTGTCATCCCAGTGCCCTGACTACTTGGATCCAGGAAAAAGAATGGTGTCATCCAAGTAGCCTCCCTCCCCTGTCATCCCAGTGCCCAGACACTGAGATCCAGAAAAGTTTGCTTGTAAGCAAGCAAACTAGCACAGAAAGTGGTTACAACATTTTCGATGAGATTATATGGAAAACTGGATTCCAGTGTCAAGCACTGGAATGACACCTTCCTGCTCAGTTCATGTTGCCATAAATATTAAGAAATTTACCAAACGAAAAAAGGCAAAAGAAGCCCTAGTCATTGTCTATTTTCAGTATTGGCGTTTTTTAAGTCTTAAACACTGCAATTTAGCTGCTTTTAAATGCAACTCATCTTAGTTTAAATGTTTAAGAAATTTACTAAGCAGAAAAAAAGGCAAAAGAAATCCCGTATTAGCTAGTTGTCACTCTCTAATCCTGCAAATTGGCGTGCTATACTGTCTTAAACGCTTTATAAGCGCGTTTCAGCTTATATAGGTAAAAACCCAGAAATGTTGTGAAGAGGTAGGGTGCGCATAGTGCAAAAAATTAAAAATAAGACGCCAATTACGTAATACTGTTGTCGTTTAATCTGCACAGATTGAAGATAAATGAATACCTTCAGTTTCATGATAAGAGGGCTGGCGAAGGGTGTCAAGTAAGTTTTTTCGTTTCTACTGAATGACAGTTGTGGCTTGGGAGGTAGTGCAAGAAGTCTACTGATGGCTTTCAAGGCAGTTGAGCTTAATTATTAGAGTAGTAATGTTTATTTTTATATTGACTATTGAGGTTTATTATTTTATAACTAAAAACTTAGTTATTTTAATGAGCTTGAGTTTATAACATATGCCTACGATAAATCAATTAATACGTAAGGGTAGATTAGGATTGACCCATAAGAAAAAGGTACCAGCTTTGGGAGAAAGCAACCCTCAAAGGAGAGGTGTTTGCACTAAGGTGTATACTACAACTCCTAGAAAGCCTAACTCAGCACTCCGTAAAGTAGCCAGAGTAAAAATTAGTGGGTATGGTGAAGTGACGGCTTATATACCTGGTGAAGGTCATAATTTACAAGAACACTCTGTTGTTTTGATACGTGGTGGGCGGGTTAAAGATTTGCCAGGTGTGCGTTATCACATAATAAGAGGTGCCCTTGATCTGCGTGGTGTGCAAAATCGAAAGAAAGCTCGTTCAAAATATGGTGTAAAGAAATCTGGTTAAAGTTTATGGCTCGTCGGAATAAAGCAAAAAAAAGAGAAATAAGTCCTGATTCGCGTTACGGCAGTGTTTTGCTGATGCGTTTCATTAATACAATCATGAAATGTGGTAAAAAATCTACTGCAGAAAAGATTATCTATGACGCTTTGTCTTTAGCTGAAAAGAAAATAGGCGAAGGTGGGTTATCAATTTTTGAGACAGCAGTAGGAAATGTTACTCCTTCTATAGAAGTGCGTTCTCGACGCATTGGTGGTGCAACTTATCAAGTACCTGTTGAAGTTCGACAAGATAGAGCGGTTTCTTTAGCGTTAAGGTGGATTGCTAAAGCAACTTCTGCTGCTCGAAAAAAGAGTGGAAAAACCACTGTTGATTGTTTGCAATCTGAAATACTGGATGCTTATAATAAACGCGGTGGTGCGTTTAAGATGTGCGAAGAAAAATATAAAATGGCTGAAGCTAATAAGGCATTTTCTCATCTTCGTTTTTAATGTTAGCTAATTAATTGTGATATGGAAATTGGAATATCTAAATACAGAAATATAGGGATAATGGCTCACATAGATGCTGGTAAGACTACCACAACAGAGCGTATTTTATTTTATACTGGTAAGCAAAATAGAATTGGTGAAGTGCACGATGGTGCAGCTTCTATGGATTGGATGGAGCAGGAAAAAGAGCGTGGTATTACAATCACATCTGCTGCAACAACATGTTTTTGGAATGATCATAGGGTCAATATAATAGACACTCCTGGTCACGTTGATTTCACTATTGAAGTTGAGAGATCTTTAAGGGTTTTGGATGGTGCAGTTGCTGTATTTGATGGAGTTGCTGGAGTTGAACCTCAATCTGAGACAGTGTGGCGTCAAGCTGATAAATATAGCGTTCCTCGTATCTGCTTTGTTAATAAGATGGATAGAATAGGGGCAAATTTTTATCGATGTGTTGATATGATAAAGACGAAGCTTGGTGCAGCACCTTTAGTTATTCATTTACCAATAGGGAGTGAGAAAGATTTCAAAGGTATAATTGACCTTATTTCTATGAAAGCCATTATATGGCAAGAAGAAACGTTGGGCGCTAAATTTTCTTATGAAGATATTCCTTCTGATTTGCTTGATAAGGCTCAAGAATATCGAAATCTTTTATTAGATGCTGCAGCTGAGATGGATGATGAAGCGATGAATACTTACTTTGAGTCTAATGATCTGCCAGTGGATTTACTGAAAAAATGCGTGAGAAATGGGACCATTAAAGGAAAATTTGTTCCTGTGTTATGTGGATCAGCTTTTAAAAATAAAGGCGTACAACCACTTTTAGATGGTGTAGTTGACTTTTTACCTTCTCCTATTGATGTTGATGTAATTGTTGGAATTGATCCTAAAGATTCAGAAAAGAAAATTGAGGTCAAACCTTCAGAAAAAGAGAAATTTGTTGCTCTTGCATTTAAAGTGATGACGGATAAATTTGTAGGCAGCTTGACGTTTATCCGTATTTATTCTGGTAAATTAAAGTCTAAATCTACCGTTTCAAATGCGTTAAAAAACGAAACTGAAGGGATTGGCAGAATGTTACTTATGCATGCAAATAACCGAGAAGATATAACTGAGGCTAGGGCTGGAGATATAGTTGCTTTAGTTGGGCTAAAGAAAACAACCACCGGAGATACTTTATGTTCTGTTGATTTTCCTATATTATTGGAGCGTATGGAATTTCCTGAGCCTGTTATTGAAATTGCTGTGGAACCTAAAACCACTTCAGATCAGGAAAAATTAGGTATTGCTCTAAATAGGTTGGTTGCAGAAGATCCTTCTTTGAGAATGTCAGTAAATGCGGAAAGTGGCCAGACTATATTGAAAGGCATGGGTGAGCTCCATCTTGAGATTATTGTTGATAGAATGAAGCGCGAATTTAACGTTGAGGCTAACGTCGGTGCTCCTCAGGTTGCATATCGTGAAACTATCACTAAATCTGTTGAAATTGATTACATTCATAAAAAACAATCTGGTGGAGCTGGTCAGTTTGCTAAGGTTAAAATAAAATTTGAACCTCTTGAGCCTGGTTCTGGGTTTCAATTTGAAAGTAAAATTGTAGGTGGTGCTATTCCAAAAGAGTATATTCCTGGGGTAGAAAATGGCTTGGAGTTGATAAAAGAAGGTGGTGTAATTTCGGGATTTCCGTTGATTGATTTTAAGGCTACCCTTCTTGATGGTGCTTTTCATGAGGTTGATTCTAGTCCTTTAGCTTTTGAACTTGCTGCTAAAGGTGCTTTTAAAGAGATGGCAAATAAAGCTGGTCCAAAAATGCTGGAGCCTATAATGAAAGTTGAAATCATTACTCCTGAAGAATATATGGGTGATGTTATGGGTGATA
This sequence comes from Wolbachia endosymbiont (group A) of Yponomeuta plumbellus, assembly GCF_947251575.1. Taxonomy (NCBI): domain Bacteria; kingdom Pseudomonadati; phylum Pseudomonadota; class Alphaproteobacteria; order Rickettsiales; family Anaplasmataceae; genus Wolbachia; species Wolbachia endosymbiont (group A) of Yponomeuta plumbellus. The sequence continues at coordinate 755,877 of NZ_OX366353.1, forward strand.
TAAATAGTAGAAGAGGAAATGTTGCTGATATGCTCGATTTAGGTAATAATAGTAAAATAATTACTGCTTCGGTACCTCTTGCAAATATGTTTGGTTATATCAACGTTTTGCGTTCTATGTCTCAGGGAAGGGCGCAGTATAGTATGCATTTTTCTTGTTATGAGCAAGTGCCACAATATGTGGTTGATGAGTTAAAGTTAGAGTATAATTAAGGGTAATAATTATGACAGCAATAGTGGAAGCATTTGGAAAGCCGCATGTAAATGTGGGAACAATAGGACATGTGGATCATGGGAAGACGACGTTAACAGCGGCGATAACGAAGCATTATGGAAATTTTGTAGCGTACGATCAGATAGATAAAGCGCCAGAAGAAAGGAAGAGGGGGATAACGATAGCAACAGCGCATGTTGAGTATCAGACGGAAAAAAGGCATTATGCACACGTTGATTGTCCTGGACACGCTGACTATGTAAAGAACATGATAGTAGGTGCAGCACAGATGGATGCGGCGATATTGGTAGTGTCGGGGGTTGATGGGCCAATGCCACAAACGAGAGAGCATATATTGCTGGCGAAGCAGGTAGGTGTTGGATATATCGTGGTGTATATAAATAAAGCTGATGTTGCTGATGCTGATATGATAGATTTAGTAGAAATGGAAGTGAGGGAATTACTGAGTAAATACGGATTTCCAGGGGATGAAGTGCCTGTGGTGGTTGGTTCAGCGCTCAAGGCGCTGGAGGATGACAGCAGCGAATATGGAAAGAAATCAATAGACAAATTGATGGAAAAGTTAGATGAATATGTAGCGGTTCCACCAAGGCCTGTGGATTTACCATTTTTATTGCCAATCGAAGATGTATTTTCGATATCGGGGCGAGGAACAGTGGTAACAGGAAGAATAGAGAAGGGAGAGATAAAGACGGGAGAAGAGATAGAGATAATAGGTCTGAAAGCGACGCAAAAGACGATATGCACAGGTGTTGAGATGTTTAAGAAGTTGCTGGATAAGGGAAGTGCAGGACTCAATGTAGGAATATTGTTAAGAGGAACAAAAAGAGAAGAGGTGGAGAGAGGGCAAGTATTAGCGAAACCGGGGACGATAACACCGCATAGAAAGTTTAAGGCGGAGGTTTATATATTAAAGAAAGAGGAAGGAGGAAGGCATACACCATTTTTTGCGAATTACCAGCCACAGTTTTATTTAAGGACAACGGATGTAACTGGGAGCATAAAATTGCTAGATGGGAAGGAGATGGTAATGCCAGGAGATAATGTGAGTGTAGAAGTAGAATTGCAAGTACCGATAGCAATGGATAAGGGATTGCGTTTTGCGATAAGAGAAGGCGGTAGAACTGTTGGTTCTGGTGTTGTTTCTGAAATTTTGGAGTGAGAGTTTGAGTTATAGGAGTGTAGCTCAATTGGTAGAGCGCTGGTCTCCAAAACCAGAGGTTGTAGGTTCAATTCCTATCGCTCCTGCATTAATGTTGTGGTGGAAATGTTAAAAAGTTTGTGTGGTTTTTTCTGTGATATAAAGCAAGAAATACGAAGAATTGCTTGGGTAAAGAAACAGGAGGTGTTGTCATCTCTATTTGTTGTAATGATTGTTATATTATGCTTTTCGATTTTCTTCTGTTTTGTGGATTTTATGTCTCTTTACGTAATTAAGGCTTTATTTGGAATTATTTATGGAATGTGAATATAAATGGTATATCATTAAAGTTGATTATGGATATGAGCAAAACATACGCGAATTGGTAAGTAATGCTGTTTATTTTAAGGAAGTGTTTATTCCTTATCAAACGGTATGTAATTCAAAGTCTGATATAAAAGAGTTATGTGAAGTGTATGTATATATGCATCTGTGTGATGAAAGCAAAAATATTTTGAATCAAACGCCTGGATTCTGTAGTGGCGAATCTGGTGATTTTGAGATGATTTCAGATGATGAGATAAGTTTAAAGTGTAAAGAATTTAATAGATATAAATGGTATATCTTGAGAGTTGCTTCCAATTGTGAAGAGAAAGTGCGCCAACATATATTGGAAAATTCTATGAGATTGGGTGTTAATGATTACTTTAAGGAAGTTTTTATTCCATATGAAGAGCTAAGTGAAATAGAGTTAAAATCTAAGAAAATTGCTACACGAAGGAAATGCTTTCCTGGTTATGTCTTTTTATACGTGAATTTATGCGATGAAGTATTGAATTTTATCAATAATATACCAAAATCTCTTAAGGTTTATGGATTTTTGAAAAATGGTAATATTCCAAAGGTAATTTTGGATGATGAGATTCACTCAATGTGTAATGCACTTTATAATGCTCAAGAGACAAAGAAGTTAGGTTATGGTTATGAAAAAGGTGAAAAAGTGAAAATTAATGATGGTCTTTTTCAAAATTTTACTGGTAAGGTAAATATGGTAAACGATGAGAAAAAAATTATTAATGTGGAAGTATCGATTTTAGGTAAGCCGACAATAATAGAGCTTGATCTGGCTCAAGTAGAGAAAATAGAGGATTAATTATGAGTGTTGTAGTTGCTAAGATTAACTTACTTATGGAAGCTGGAAAAGCAGTTCCAGGACCAAAAATTGCTTCAGTACTTGGTCCGCGTGGTATACCTGTTCCTAAGTTTTGTGAAGCTTTTAATAAAGTTACTAGCGCTGCTAACGCTAATTATAAAGTAGGTGATTTAGTAACAGTGCGAATTTCCATAAAGGATGATCGCTCTCATGATTTTACTGTCAGCGGTCCTCCTGTGGCTTATTTACTTAAGCAGGAAGCTAAATTAAGTAAAGGTTCTGGTAATCCTGGTAAAGAATTAGTGGCTAAATTACCTATGTCTGCTATAATTAAAGTGGCAAAGTGCAAGATGGTTGATATGAAAGTGGATAATGAAGATTCAGCAGTGAAAATGGTTGTAGGCACTGCAAAATCTATGGGTATAGAAGTTGTGGAAGGTTAGGTAAATGAATACATATAATGGTAATCCTAAGCAGTGTTTGGAGAAGATTGTTGAGTCTGCTTCAGCAAAATTTAATGAATCAGTTGATGTTGCGGTCAATCTAGGCGTAGATTCATGTAAATCTGAAGAGCAGGTGCGTGGTACAGTAGTTTTGCCTAAAGGTATCGGGAAGAATATTAAAGTAGCTGTTTTCGCTCAAGATAAACATTTATTAGAAGCTGAAAAAGCTGGTGCTGATATTGCAGGAGGAGAGGATTTAGTTGAAGAAATAAAAAAAGGTAGAAAATTAGATGTTGATTGGTGCATTACTACTCCTGATTTTATGGCAAAAATCACTCCTATTGCAAAAGTATTGGGTGCTAAAGGGCTGATGCCTAACCCTAAATTTGGTACTGTGACTTCTAACATTGCAGAAGCTATTAAAACCATTAAGTCTGGTCAGATAAAATTTAGAACAGATAAAAATGGTGTTATTCATGGTAAATTAGGAAATATTAAATTTGATATTGATGACTTGCTAGAAAATTTAAAAGCCTTTCTTAAAGTAATTAAAGATAATAAACCTATTTCTGTGAAAGGAGTTTACTTTAAGGGTGTTTTTTTAAATTCAACTATGGGTAAAGCTTATAAGATAAGCAAAGTGGAAGATATAATTTAAGGGAGCGATACCGTGAAGCGTAAAAATAAGGATGAATTTATACAGAACACAATAAACGTATTTGTAAATAATGATTTCTTAATATTAGTAAATTTTAAATCTATAAATGCTAATGATTCATTAATCCTGAGGAATAACCTGAAGTCTATAACAGGTGGGGTATTAGTAGTTAAAAATACTCTGGCTCGCTTGGCTTTGGAAAGGACTGGCAAATTTTCTTATTTATCAGGCAAATTTTCTGGTCCTGTTGCTATTATATACTCTAGTGGCATAGTAGAAGCTGCAAAGTTAATAGTTGATTTTGCTAATGCTAACAAAGAAAAAATATCTGTGATTTGCGCGGCTCATTTAAATGAATTGTTAACAGTGGAAGATGTTAATAAACTGGCTAAGTTGCCTTCTCTGGATGAATTGCGTGTTAAAATTATGCGTTTAATATCTTATGATATTCCTGCTCGATTGGCGTTGTCTATTAATTCATCTTCTATGAGGCTTATGAGAGTTTTGGATTATTATAGTTCTAAAAAATAAATTTATTGTTAAGTAAGGTGGTAATTATGAGTAATGTAACAAGTGATTTGGTTGATAAAATATTATCTTTAAATCTATTAGAGGCTTCTGAACTTGTAAAAGTTCTAGAAGAGAAAATAGGGTTGCCTGCTGGTTCTTTTCTTGGTGGAGCTGTTGGTGCTGGGGCGCCTGTTGGCGATAATGCTGCTGCTCCTGCTGCTCAAGAGAAAGTTGAATATAAAGTTGTGATTAAAGAAATTGATGCGAGTAAAAAAATAGGAGTTATTAAAGCTGTGAGAGAGGTTAATTCTACATTGGGTTTAAAAGAAGCAAAAGAGTTGGTTGAATCTTTACCTAAAGATTTGACTGCTAATGTTCCTAAAGACGAAGCAGAAAAAATCAAGCAAAAACTTATTGAAGCAGGAGCAACTAAAGTGGAGCTTGAATAATATTTAATGTATTAATTTTATATTGATATAGCTCTTTTAATTAGTTTGGGGTATTTTAATGGTTGATTCTTCTTATATGTACGCTTCTGGTGCTTTTGTTCCTAGAGTTTCTTATTCTAGGTCGATTGATTTAAAAGATTCTTTATTGGATTTGGTTAAGGTTCAAAAAGAATCGTATGATTCATTTACTCCTCAGAATAAGGGTAATGAAAGACTTGAAGTTATCTTTCATACAATCTTTCCAATAAATGATCCTTTGCGTAGGGCTACTATTGAGTTTATAAGTTGTAGGGTGGATGATCCTAAGTATGATGAATCTGAGTGTATAAAGCGTGGTGTAACTTTTTCTGCTCAGGTTATTGCTTCTATACGTCTTGTTGTTATGCAGGATGGTATTTCTCTTGATGAATATAAATCGATTAAAGAGAGTGGAGATCATTCTAAACTTGCAACCGTTGTAAAATCCATAGAAGAGCAGAAAGTCCACTTTTGTGGGTTGCCTATGATGACTGATAAGGGCACTTTCATCATTAATGGTGTGGAAAAAGTTATCGTCTCACAAATGCATAGGTCTCCTGGTGTATTCTTTGATAGCGATAAGGGAAAAACTTACAATTCTGGTAAATTGATCTATTCTGCTAGAATTATTCCTTATAGGGGTTCTTGGCTTGATATTGAATTTGATGTTAAAGACCATTTGTATTTTCGTGTTGATAGAAAAAGAAAATTGCCAATCTCAGTTTTATTAAAGGCGTTGGGTTTATCAAATAATGATATACTCGATAGATTTTATGAGAAAATAAAGTATGTAAAACATAAAGATGGTTGGAAAGTGCCTTTTGTTCCTGATAAATTTAAAGGAGTGAGGCTGCCTTTCGACTTAATGGATATTGAAGGTAATGTGCTGCTTAAAGCTAACGTTCGTATTACCTCAAGACTAGCTAAAAAGCTATATGATAATGAATTGAAAGAGTATCTGGTTCCTTTTAATTCTATATGTGGTTTATTCCTCGCAGAAGATTTAATGGATAGTGCTAGCTCTACGAAAATTTTATCTGCTGGTGAATCTATAAAGCTGGAAGACATAAAGAAGCTTGAGTTATTATCTGTAAATGAAATATCAGTGTTGAACATAGATAATTTGTTTGTTGGACCTTATATATTAAATACGCTTTTCTTAGATGAAAACATGTCTTATCAGGATGCACTATATGAAATATATAGAGTTTTGCGTCCTGGTGAAGTTCCTGTTTTAGAGATAGTAGAAGAGTTTTTCCGTAATCTTTTCTTCAGTCCGGAATATTATGATTTGTCTAACATTGGTAGGTTGAAGCTTAACTCTTACCTTGGATTAAATTATGATGAGGATTTAACTGTTTTAACGCATGAAGATATTATTGAAATTGTGAAAAAAATAGTATTGTTACGTGACGGTCAAGGATCTGTAGATGATATTGATCATTTAGGAAACAGAAGAGTAAGATCAGTTGGAGAGTTTATAGAAAATCAATTTAGAACTGGGTTGTTGAAATTGGAACGCGCAATAGTTGATTCTATGTCCACTTCTAGTTTAGATAAAGTTTCTCCATCTGATTTTATTAATCCAAAAGTGTTAACTAATGTCTTAAGAGATTTCTTCAATTCTTCTCAATTATCTCAATTTATGGATCAGACTAATCCGTTATCTGAAATAACACATAAAAGAAGGTTATCCGCGTTAGGTCCTGGCGGTTTAACAAGAGAACGGGCAGGATTTGAGGTGCGTGATGTTCATCCAACTCATTATGGAAGAATTTGCCCTATTGAGACTCCTGAAGGGCAAAATATAGGGTTAATCAACAGCTTAGCTATATACGCGCGTATTAATAAATATGGTTTCATTGAAAGCCCTTATAGAAAAGTAGTCAATAGGGTTGTTACTGATCAAATTGAGTATCTTTCTGCTATAGACGAAGGCTCACATCATATAGCTGACACTAGCGTAAAGCTTGATGAAAATAATTGCTTTGTTGATGACATGCTATACTGTAGATATGCTGGTAGCTTCGTCATGGTAAGTAGCGACCAAGTTAGTTACATTGACGTATCTCCTAAGCAGGTAATATCAGTTGCAGCTTCCTTGATTCCATTTTTAGAAAATGATGATGCTAATAGAGCATTAATGGGCTCAAATATGCAACGTCAGGCCGTACCTTTATTGAAGCCTACCGCTCCTCTGGTTGCTACTGGTATGGAGTCTTTTGTAGCTTCTGGCTCTGGTGCTGTAGTTTTAGCAAAACGCGATGGCATAGTTGATAGTTCTGATAGTAACTCTATAGTTATACGTGCTTTTGATAAAGAAAGGGTTAACTACTTGGACGTAGATATTTATCATCTAAGGAAGTTTCAGCGTTCTAACCATAATACTTGTATTAATCAAAGACTGCTAGTGTGCGTAGGTGATTATGTTAAAAAGGGTGATGTAATAGCTGATGGTCCTGCAATTAACAGTGGTGAGTTGGCGCTTGGTAAAAATTTGCTAGTCGCTTTTATGTCTTGGCAAGGTTATAATTTTGAAGACTCTATTATTATTTCTAGTGAAGTTGTTAAAAAAGATCTCTTTACTTCTATTCATATAGAAGAATTTGACTGTGTTGTACATGATACCCCTTTAGGATCAGAAAAAATAACTCGTGCTATACCTGGTGTTAATGAAGAAAATCTATATCACTTGGATGATAGTGGTATAGTGAAAATTGGTACAAGAGTTGGTCCAGGCTATATTCTGGTAGGTAAAGTTACACCTAAACCTTCTCTTTCATTGCCTCCTGAAACGAAGTTATTAATGACAATTTTTGGTGAAAAGTCATTCGATTGTGCGGATTCCTCTTTATATACATCTCCAGATGTTGAAGGGACAGTAATTGATGTACAAGTCTTTACACGCAGGGGGGTTGAAGAAAATGAAAGGGCATTACTCATCAAACAAAAAGAGATAAATGACTTTGAGGAAGAGCGAGATTATATAATCAATGTTACTAGTGAATATTTCTATGATGAATTGAAGAAACTTCTTATTAATTCTGGTTCTCAAGATCGAGAAAAATTTGACTCTATTGAACGTGAGCAATGGTGGGGTATAGGATTAAAAAACCAATCCATTTCTGAGCAAGTTAAGAGCTTAAAAAAAGATTTTGATGAAAAAGTATCACATGCAATAGCACAGTTTAAGCGAAAAGTAGAAAAATTACATGAAGGTTATGACCTGCCTCAAGGTGTGTCGATGTCAGTAAAAGTTTTCATTGCTGTGAAACATAGTCTGCAACCAGGGGATAAAATGGCTGGTAGACATGGAAATAAAGGTGTGATTTCTCGAGTTGTGCCAGTGGAAGATATGCCTTATTTGGAAGATGGTACTCCTGTTGATATTATTCTTAACCCTCTTGGTGTTCCTTCACGAATGAATGTAGGGCAAATACTGGAAACGCATGTAGGTTGGGCTTGTAGAAAATTAGGGGAAAAGGTAAGTAATATTCTCGATGAGATCAATAAGATCAAAAGTGCTTTTTGCAAGGGAATTAGGTCCCTTAACGATGATAATTTTACACAATTTGCAGTAGCATACCTTGATAATAAAAAAATTGAAAATATTGATGATGATGAAATAACGGCTTCTGTTTTAAATACACCTAATAAGAATGCACTAAATGACGAGTTGAATGAGTTAGTAGAGAACTATTTGAACTCTTGTAAAAGTTCATACAGCAATTTACGTAACTTCCTGATTGAGGTTTATAGCTATGGCAGTAACGTATCTATCTGTAATGATATTCGTAATATTAGTGATAATAATCTCATTGAATTTGCACGCAAATTACGTGATGGCGTTCCTGTTGCTGCACCTGTATTTGAGGGTCCAAAAGATGAACAAATAGCAAAATTATTTGAACTTGCTGGTTTAGATAACTCTGGACAAGCTGTATTATATGACGGTTGCAGTGGTGAAAAATTCGACCGCAAGGTTACAGTTGGTTACATGTACATGCTTAAGTTGCACCACTTGGTTGATGGTAAAATTCATGCGCGTTCAGTAGGGCCTTATAGTTTGGTTACTCAACAACCTCTTGGAGGAAAATCTCATTTTGGTGGTCAGCGTTTTGGTGAAATGGAATGTTGGGCATTACAAGCCTATGGTGCTGCTTATACTTTGCAGGAAATGTTAACTGTGAAGTCTGATGATATTAATGGTAGAGTTAAGATTTATGAATCGATAATAAAAGGTGACAGTAATTTTGAATGTGGAATTCCTGAATCCTTTAATGTGATGATAAAAGAACTACGTTCTTTATGTTTAAATGTAGATTTAAAGCAAAATGATGTAGTGATTGAAGATATATCTCACACTAACATTGCACAACCTTTTAATGAGGTTAGCATATCGATTGCTAGCCCTGAAAGTATTAAGCGTATATCTTGTGGTGAGATAGAAGATGTTTCAACTGCAAATTATCGTACGTTCAAAGTTGAGAAAGGTGGATTATTTTGCCCTAAGGTTTTTGGCCCTGTCAATGACGATGAATGTTTATGTGGAAAATACAAAAAAAGAAGACACAGAGGTCGCATATGCGAAAAATGCGGAGTAGAAGTTACATCTTCTAAAGTAAGAAGAGAAAGGATGGGTCATATAGAGCTTGCATCTCCTGTTGCTCATATATGGTTTTTGAAATCGCTTCCTTCAAGAATTGGAGCATTATTAGATATGTCTCTCAGAGATATTGAGAATATTTTATATAGCGATAATTATATCGTAATAGATCCTCTTGTTTCGCCTTTTGAAAAAGGTGAGATTATTAGTGAAAAAGCTTATAATGAAGCTAAAGATAGCTATGGGATCGATAGTTTTGTAGCTATGCAAGGTGTTGAAGCTATAAGAGAGTTGCTAACGCGCCTTGATTTACATGAAATTAGGAAGGATTTAAGACTAGAATTAGAATCTGTTGCTTCTGAGATAAGAAGAAAGAAAATTATAAAGAGATTGCGTATTGTTGAAAACTTCATTAAATCTGGAAATAGGCCTGAGTGGATGATACTTACAACTATACCTATTTTACCACCTGATTTGCGTCCTTTGGTATCGCTTGAGAGTGGTCGTCCTGCAGTTTCTGATCTGAATCATCATTATAGGACTATTATTAATAGAAATAACAGGTTGAGGAAATTGTTGAGCTTAAATCCTCCTGAGATTATGATTCGTAATGAAAAAAGGATGTTACAAGAAGCAGTTGATTCTCTTTTTGATAATAGTCGTCGTAATACTTTGGTAAATAAAGCTGGTGCTGTTGGATATAAAAAGTCCATTAGTGATATGTTAAAAGGAAAACAGGGTCGTTTTCGCCAGAACCTCTTAGGAAAAAGGGTAGACTACTCTGGACGTTCTGTAATAGTTGTTGGTCCAACTTTGAAACTAAATCAGTGTGGATTACCAAAAAGAATGGCTCTTGAACTATTCAAACCTTTTGTTTACTCAAAGCTTAAGATGTATGGTATGGCTCCAACTATTAAGTTTGCTAGTAAGTTGATAAGAGCAGAAAAACCAGAAGTTTGGGATATGCTTGAAGAGGTAATAAAAGAGCATCCTGTTTTGTTGAATAGAGCGCCTACGCTACATAGACTTGGTATTCAGGCTTTTGAGCCAATCCTTATTGAAGGCAAAGCAATACAGCTTCATCCGCTTGTCTGTACGGCGTTTAATGCTGATTTTGATGGTGATCAAATGGCAGTGCATGTGCCAATTTCATTGGAAGCTCAGCTTGAAGCTAGGGTGTTGATGATGTCCACTAATAACGTTTTAAGTCCTTCTAATGGCAGACCGATTATAGTTCCTAGTAAAGATATAGTACTTGGTATATATTATCTGACTTTACAAGAACCTAAGGAAGATAATTTACCATCTTTTGGTGCTTTTTGTGAAGTTGAGCATTCCTTGAGTGATGGTACTTTACATATTCATTCTAGTATAAAGTATAGGATGGAGTATATTAATAGCAGCGGTGAAACTCACTATAAAACTGTTTGTACAACTCCTGGCCGTTTAATATTATGGCAAATTTTTCCTAAGCATGAGAATCTAGGCTTCGATCTAATAAATCAGATATTAACAGTCAAGGAAATAACTGGTATAGTTGATTTGGTATATCGTAACTGTGGTCAAAGTGCTACAGTGGCATTTTCTGATAAATTAATGGTACTTGGCTTTGAGTATGCCACATTTTCTGGTGTCTCTTTTGGTCGTTGTGATATGGTTATACCTGAAACTAAAGCTACACATGTTGATCACGCGAGGGGTGAAATTAAGAAATTCTCTATGCAATATCAAGATGGGCTAATAACTAGAAGTGAGAGGTATAACAAGGTTATAGATGAATGGTCTAAGTGTACGGATATGATAGCTAATGATATGTTAAAAGCAATATCTATATATGATGGAAATAGTAAGTACAACTCAGTGTATATGATGGTTAACTCTGGTGCAAGGGGTTCTACTTCACAGATGAAACAGCTAGCAGGAATGCGAGGGCTCATGACCAAACCTTCTGGTGAGATTATAGAAACACCTATAATTTCTAATTTCCGTGAAGGATTGAACGTATTTGAATACTTTAATTCTACTCACGGTGCGCGTAAAGGTTTAGCTGACACTGCACTTAAAACTGCAAACTCTGGATACTTAACTCGTCGTTTAGTTGATGTATCTCAAAATTGCATAGTTACAAAGCATGACTGTAAAACAAAAAATGGTCTTGTTGTGAGAGCTACAGTTGAAGGAAGTACTATAGTTGCATCTCTAGAGAGTGTTGTGCTGGGTAGAACAGCTGCAAATGATATATATAACCCAGTGACAAAAGAATTATTAGTAAAAGCAGGGGAATTAATTGATGAGGATAAAGTAAAGCAAATCAGCATTGCAGGTCTTGATGTTGTAAAAATTAGATCGCCTTTAACTTGTGAAATAAGTCCTGGTGTATGTTCTTTATGTTATGGAAGAGACCTTGCAACTGGTAAAATTGTTTCAATAGGTGAAGCAGTTGGTGTTATAGCTGCTCAATCTGTTGGAGAGCCAGGTACTCAGTTAACGATGCGTACTTTTCATATAGGTGGAGTAATGACTAGAGGCGTTGAATCCTCGAATATTATAGCTTCTATTAATGCTAAAATAAAGTTAAACAATAGTAATATAATTATAGATAGAAACGGAAATAAAATTGTGATAAGCCGTTCCTGTGAAGTCGTGTTGATTGATAGCCTTGGTAGTGAGAAGTTGAAGCACAGTGTACCTTACGGCGCTAAGCTTTATGTAGATGAGAGTGGGTCAGTAAAAATTGGCGATAAAGTTGCGGAATGGGATCCTTATACATTGCCTATTATCACGGAGAAGACTGGTACAGTGTCTTATCAGGACTTAAAAGATGGAATTTCGATCACTGAAGTGATGGATGAATCTACAGGAATATCAAGCAAAGTAGTAAAAGACTGGAAATTGCATTCTGGTGGAGCTAATTTACGTCCTCGTATTGTGCTGCTTGACGATAATGGTAAAGTAATGACACTCGCAAGTGGCGTTGAAGCATGTTATTTTATACCAATCGGTGCAGTGCTCAATGTACAAGATGGCCAGAAGGTTCATGCAGGTGATGTTATTACAAGAACACCAAGAGAGTCAGTTAAAACTCGTGATATTACTGGTGGTTTACCAAGGGTTATAGAGTTATTTGAAGCACGTCGTCCTAAAGAGCATGCTATTGTTAGTGAGATAGATGGCTATGTAGCGTTTTCTGAAAAAGACCGTAGAGGAAAATGCAGTATATTAATTAAACCTGTAGATGAACAAATTTCTCCAGTTGAATATTTGGTATCAAGAAGTAAGCATGTAATAGTCAATGAAGGTGATTTTGTACGTAAAGGTGATCTATTGATGGATGGTGACCCTGATCTCCATGATATTTTACGTGTGCTTGGGTTAGAAGCTTTAGCGCACTATATGATTTCTGAAATACAGCAAGTTTATAGATTGCAGGGTGTTCGTATAGACAATAAGCATTTAGAGGTGATCTTAAAACAAATGCTACAAAAAGTGGAAATTACTGATCCTGGTGATACTATGTACTTGGTTGGCGAAAGCATTGACAAGCTGGAAGTTGATAGGGAAAATGATGCTATGAGTAACTCTGGCAAACGGTCTACTCATTATCTTCCTATTCTGCAGGGGATTACTAGGGCAAGTCTTGAAACTAGCTCCTTTATTTCTGCTGCCTCTTTCCAAGAGACAACAAAAGTACTTACAGAAGCAGCATTCTGCGGGAAGAGTGATCCTTTAAGTGGATTAAAAGAAAATGTTATAGTAGGAAGATTAATTCCTGCTGGTACAGGTTTGATTATGAATAAGATCAGAGCACTTTCACTTTGTGATAATGTGGATAAATATGAAAAATATTTTGATATTGAAACTTATGACGAGGAATGGTTGATGGATAATGGTTGTCATTTACACTCTGGTGAGGAAGAGAGCGTAGTGGCATACGATCAGTCGAATTGAGTACAGCTAGTGTGTCTCTTGACCAAAAAAGCCAATAATATTTTCTTTCACTTCTGTGCTATCTGTCATGTTATTTACTCTCACACGAAATTCAGATGAGCCTTGAAGCCCGCTACTGTACCAACCTATGTGTTTGCGGGCCATCTTTATTCCTGTGTCATTTCCATAGTACTCAAGAATATTGTCGTAATGCTCGAGTATGATGCTTAATCTCTCTGAAGCTGTTGGCTCAGAAGTTTCACTTCCACTGAGAAAGTTCATTGCTTGATTAATCAGCCAAGGTTTACCGTAGGCACTACGACCTATCATCACTCCGTCTGCTCCAGATTCTTTGAGAGCATTCTGAATATCATTTAAATTTTTAATATCGCCATTTACTATAACTGGAATTTTCACTTGCTCTTTAACATTTCTAACGAATTTCCAATCTGCTTGACCATTATAAAGCTGCGCTCTTGTTCTTCCATGCACAGTGATCATTTTTGCTCCTAAGTCTTCGGCAATTTTCGCAAGTCTCGGGGCATTGCGATTTTCATCGTTCCATCCAGTGCGCATTTTCACCGTAACTGGCATATTCACTGCTTTGACCACAGCTTCAATTATCTCAGCGGCTTTTTTCTCATCACGCATTAGCGCTGATCCTGCATAACCGTTTACAACTTTTTTAACAGGGCAACCAAAGTTTATGTCTATAATTTTTGCTCCCATGTCCTCGTTTAATTTTGCAGCCTCCGCCATAACATCTGGCTCACACCCAGCAAGCTGCACAGCAGTTAATGCATCGACTTTTGCTTTTTGCAAACTCTGGCGAGTTTGCATAATCATAGCTCTGCTTGCGATCATCTCTGAAACTAACAAACTTGCACCAAGTTTCTTCACAATACTTCTAAACGGATAATCAGTCACTCCAGACATTGGAGCTAAAATAACTGGAGAATCAATTGTCAAATTTCCTACTTGTAGGGACATATATTCTATGTGTTCAAACCTAGCGCATTTACACATACTGTTACAACACTTTGTATAGCCGAACTTACTTTTTCCATAAGAGAAGGCTCTACCTCTACTATCTCAGCTCTCTCATAATGACCAGGTGCCAAGTATACCGTTTCTTGTTCTTTATTTCCCCATAGCTCGTTGTTCTGCTGATAACCTTCATTTATCATTCCCGCATTTGGCAGAAACAATGTATTTACATCATTACCATTATTTTTATAGTAGACGTCAATTTCAATATTAGCCAGCGAAGCTAAGATAGAAATTTCTTCTATGAAAACATGGTAACTTTGGCTGCTGATTGCCTCTAGATAAGATCTATAAATGGATTTGCCATTGAGAAAAGAATTTGCTGCAGTATCACTATTATAATTTCTATCATATTTTCTTTCACTAATATTGAGATTACTAGCACTAATGCTTCTTAAATCACCTATAACTTCATTTTCTTTTAATGTTGTAAGACAACATAACTTTTTTATTAATTTATTAGTCTTTTTTTTGATCTTCTCTACCCGTCTGTTTGTATGCTGAACCAAATCTTTTATTGAGTCCGACATACCAATCAAATGATTTGGATTTTCTAAGAATGCACCAAAAACTTTCTGCATCTGTCCCTTCAATAACTCAGGCATCCTTGGATCATTCAAAGAGTTAAATTGACTTAAAAATTTGTGCCATTCCATTCTCATATCTTGTGCTTTTTCAGTTTTATATTGACCAGAGCTATTATCACCAAATACCGCATGGAAAAAGCAGTTGCCATCACCTGTAGTATTATATTGAACAATTTTTGTTTGCTTACTTTCTACTGAATCTAAACTTACTCCGCTATCTTTACGACTTATATTTCCTGGACCACCTAATACAGGGCTTGGCGTGCCAGCCCTGCTTTGTTCATCCTTTTTCAACGCTTTTGCAAATTCTTTTCTCTTCTCTATTAATTGCTCTGAACTAAGTTCATATTTTAGCTGATCATCAATTTCATCAAACGATTTGCCTGCTTTCAGCATATCTGTAATTTTCTTAGCATTCTCTAAGGCAAATATTCCACAATTATACTTATCATCTTGTTGTTTAGCTTTTGAGTTTCTAATACTACTATTGTCTATTCCTAGAGTTTTCTGTAGCGCACTTGATACCTCTTCTGGTAATGGTTCACCAAATGAATCGCAATAATATGCTCTAAACTTTTTACTCTTTTCATCATGAGAAATAACCAATGTTACCCAATGATTGTTATTTAAGTTAAGAATTGAAGATAATACTAAATTGTTATCCCCTTTTACTTTATCTTTATATTCTTGCAATCGGTTCCCCAGAAAAGATGTAAGATTATCGAGGCAAGAAAAGAACACTCCTTTGGAAAATTCCCTGTGACCTTTTTTACGATATGGCATCCATCCATAGTAACTTTTTGCAATCTCTGCAATATCAAAATTACTTAACCAAAATTTATAATCTTCTTTTTTATTTGTCTTATATACAAAAGAATCCTTATTTTCTTTGCAGTCAAAAATACCACTATCCCTATCAGGAGTTTTCGGTCTTGCTTGCTTTTCTGGAGTCTTGCCTTGCAAATCTTGTAGTTCTGTATCTTTTTCTTCACTCCTTTCCCCCTTTGAAGCTCTTTTTCCATTAATATAGTTCTTCGCTAAGTAAAATAAAGGTTCAACAACCATTTTGTATGCTACTGTAAGAATTATTCCCATTAAAACCCAAACTACGGGGTTAGAGATGAGCATAGCAAGTGGAAAGGTCAATAGAGGGGATCCTATTACCGCCCCTAAACAGCCAGCAGCGAATGTGGCTGCTAGGCATACACAAGTAGCGTAGATAACGAATTCCTCACCAGCAAAGCCAGTGCTCTCTTTCTGATTATTTTTTGTAATACCCAACATACTACTCCCTATGAACGCTAAGTTAATTAAATTTTAACAAATTCTAACAAAAAAATCAACCATAATAATTTTAGTAGTATGAGAATATATTGAATATTAAGAGCTTTTGGAGTACAGTAACAATGTTAGTAATAGCACAATATATGCACGATATAGAATATATACGCAAAAACCCTGAAGGATTTGAAAAGGCAATGAAAAGCAGGGGAATTAGAGAATCTACTGCGGAAGAGATATTAGAAATCGATCACGAGAAAAGATCATTAACCACTAAACTGCAGGATTTGAATAGGCAGCGCAATGAAATCACAGAGGAAATAAAAAAGCTTAAAATGAGCAAGAGCCCCTGTGAAGAGCAAATAGAGTTGTCAAAAAGCATCACAAATGAGATAGAGGCAATCAGCTTAAAAGAACAAGCAGAAAAGGATAAGTTAGTGAATGTTTTATCTAACTTGCCGAATATTCCTGCGCAAGATGTGCCAATAGGCGCAGATGAGAACTCTAATTTAGAGGTGAGAAGATATGGAGGAAAAAGACAGTTTTATTTTACAGCAAAATCTCATTATGAGCTCGGGGAAAAGTTAGGTTTAATGGACTTCGAACAAGCGGCGAGAATTTCCGGATCAAGATTTACGATATTAAAAGGACAGTTAGCTAAGCTTGGACGAGCGCTAATAAATTGTATGCTTGAAATGCATGTTAATGAATTTGGCTATACTGAGGTGTACCACCCGGCTTTGGTGAAAAACGAAGCTATGTATAATGTTGGTCAGCTACCGAAATTTTCTGACGATTCGTATTTAACTACCGACGAATTGAGGTTGATTCCCACAAGTGAAGTGTTTTTAACAAATTTAGTTGCTGACAAAATAATGGAAGAAAAAGAACTGCCTATTCGCTTTACTGCATATTCGGAGTGCTTTCGTAAAGAAGCAGGTAGTGCAGGTCGCGATACCAGGGGCATGATAAGGCAACACCAATTTGGTAAAGTGGAGTTGGTAAGCATCACAACTGAAGACCAATCAAATGATGAGCTTGAGCGTATGACGAGTGTTGCTGAAGAGATATTAAAAAAATTAGAATTGCCATACAGAGTAATGCTGCTTTGCAGTGGCGATATGGGTTTTGCTGCACAAAGGACTTATGACATAGAGGTATGGTTACCTGGGCAAAATAAATATAGAGAAATATCAAGCTGCTCAAATTGTGGTGCATTTCAAGCAAGAAGGATGAACGCTAAATACTCTTCAGAAACTGATAAAAAGATGAAAAAATATATTCACACTTTAAACGGCTCAGCTTTAGCTATAGGAAGAACGATTATTGCCATAATGGAGAATTATCAAAATTCTGACGGGTCGATTGCAATACCAAACGTGTTGCAAAAATACATGAGTAATGATACTGTTATAAGCAAATAATAATTTTGACATATAGAAAAGCGAGGAAATAAAGATGAAGGTTCTGGTTATAGGTTCTGGTGGGCGTGAGCACGCTCTACTTTGGGCTCTAAAAAAATCTCCTATCTTGACTGAGTTATATGTAACTCCTGGTCGCCAAGCTATGAAAGATCTTGGGGCTCTTGTGGATGTAAATATTCAAAATTCAGTAGATGTTACACAATTTTGCAAGAGAGAAAATATAGAGTTGGTTGTTATTGGTCCAGAACAACCAATAATTGATGGGCTTGCTGATGATTTAGTTGCAGAGGGAATAAATGTTTTTGCTCCAAGTCAAGCAACTGCAAAACTTGAGGGATCGAAGTCTTTCACCAAGGGACTATGTAAACGATATGGTATACCAACTGCCAAGTACGAGTGTTTTGTTGATGAAGGGTTAGCTAAAGATTTTGTACGTAGCAATAAAATAAAGTTTCCACTTGTAGTGAAAGCAAATGGAATTGCAGCAGGAAAAGGGGTGGTTATATGTAATACAGAAAGCGAAGCTTTTTCAGCAATAAATTCAATGCTAGTGGAGAAAAAATTTGGTGAATCAGGTGAAGAAATAATCATAGAAGAGTTTTTAGTTGGAGAAGAAGTAAGTTTTTTTGCTCTTATTGATGGGTTGAAAGTAGTAACTCTTGGGTGTGCAAAAGATTATAAGAGAGTTGATGAAAGTAATGAAAGCCAAAATACTGGAGGTATGGGGTCGTACTCATCACCTTCAATTATAAGTAAGGACATGGAGCAAAAAATTATCCAAAAAATAATATACCCTACAGCTCAAGCATTGGTTAACATGGGTACGTCTTATAAAGGAGTACTCTTTGCTGGTTTAATAATTTGCAAAGATAGCCCAAAACTTCTCGAGTATAACGTTAGATTCGGTGATCCAGAAACGCAATCTATATTACCTAGATTTGATTCAAATTGCGATTTGTTAAAATTGATGTTGTCAGTTGCAGAAGGAAAGTTAAATGTCAAAATGGTGGAACTTAACAACAAATCTACAGTTTGTGTAGTTGTTGCAAGTAAAGGCTATCCGGGTGATTATCAAAAGGGAGAAGTAATTAAAGGATTAGATAAGATTGAAAGCATTCCTGGTGTGTTGGTGTTTCATGCTGGTACTAAATTCGATGAAAGTGGTAACTTAGTTTCCGATGGCGGAAGAGTGCTAAATATAGTAGCAGAAGGGAGCACTATAGAGGAAGCCAAAAGTAAGCTGTACTCAGCATTAAATTTTTTAGAATGGCCAGGGGGCTTCTTCAGATACGATATCGGTAGTTAATGTTAGCTGTCGGTTAGCAGGTGGTTCACAGAAACAAAAACTTCCTTGACACCCTTCGCCAGCCCCCTTATCATAACAGTGAAGCTATTGTATTTGCTTTCGCCAATCTGCAGATTAAAAGGTAAGGATTACTTAATGTATCGGCGTCTTATGTTCAATTTTTTGCAGTATATAGATACTGTATGTCTTTACAAAACTTCATCTACATCTAGATTTTTATCTAAATAAGCTGAACGCGCTTATAAAGCGTTACAAGACATCAAAAAATGCCAATACTCGACAGAGATAGTAAAAGACTAGCTAACTCGGGGATTCTTTGTCTTTTTTTCTGCTTAGTAAATTTCTTAAACATTTGCAGCGTAAGTTAGTTGCAATTAAAAGCGGCTGAATCTCGCTTGTCAAGCGTTTAAAACATAAAAAACGCCAATATTTTAAAGCAGATAATAACCCCAGGGCTTCTTTTGCCTTTTTTTTATTTGGTAAATTTCTTAATATTTATGGCTAAACGACAACCGTCATCCCGCTACTTGTTAGCGGGATCTAGAGATACCGCGGCGGTATGACGTAGGGAAACCTTTCTTGGGTTAGCTATAAAACTAATCAGCATCTTGTTTAGCACATATAAATTAAGTTTCACAAATATAGTGCTAAACCTTGAAAATATGTTATAGCTACTTCTTCCAATTTAGTGGTGGGTTTTGACAGTACACATGTTATTTTACTAGCTACCAACTCAAGTGTCACAGAAGTTGCAATCATTTTAAATGTCACAGAAGTTGCAATCACTGCATTTATATTCTGTACTTTAACATTTACTCTACTTTCTATTAGAGGCTTTACCCCCCCTACATCATTACGTACAGCAGTATGATTTATTTCATTTTTAGTTCCACTACTATGCTGCAACAAGATATCCCCGTTAACTTTTATTTCAACATTTTTGTCACTACTACCATTGTTAAAATTTAATCCCTCATCTCTTCTACTTTGTCTTTTTTCTTTTAATTTTAATTCAGTTTCTCTTTCATCAAGTACGGAAACGGTAGGAAATGGGATGTGAGTTTTTTCCTGACCATCTTGATTTATAGCTCTTGTTGTATTAAAAGCTTCGTTGCTTTTACATGATATTGTATAAGTAAGTGGTGTGTAGATTTTTTCTTCACTATCTGGATATTTTATAGTTATTGTTGCATTAAGAATGTCTTTCAGAATATCGTTTTCTCTAGCTATGTCTAAAATTTCTTGAATAACTTTGCGATCATGTAATGCGGCAAGTAACTTATCAGTTACTTTTTGATTATTTTTATGTTTTATGGTTATTGTTGTGTTAAGAATGTCTTTCAGAATACCGTTTTCTTTAGCTACTCTTAACATTTTCTCAACAGCTATACTATCTTTACGTAGTATAGCATAAGCAAGTGGTGTAACAGTTGCTCTCCGACCATCTGGATATTTTATAGTTGTTGTTGCGTTAAGAATATCTTTCAGAATACCGTTTTCTTTAGAGACTTTTAAAGTTTCTTCAATAGTTTTGCTATTTTTACATAATATGGCATAAGTAAGTGGTGTGCAAGTTTCTTCCTGACCACCTGGATATTTTATAGTTGTTGTTGCGTCAAGAATGTCTTTCAGAATACCGTTTTCTTTAGCTACTCTTAACATTTTCTCAACAGCTATACTATCTTTACGTAGTATAGCATAAGCAAGTGATATAATAGTTGGTTCTTTACCCCGATGTTTGCTTACTTCCGTAGTAAGAATCCTTTGTTTTTCCTTTTTAGATATTTTTTCTAGTTCTTCAGCAATGCTACTTTTTTTGCCTTTTATTTTTGATGCTAATTTTAAAATATTTTTTTCATCTTTCTCTTTCAATTTCGAATCGTTTACCTGATGAGTCATTTTTTTTCTCAAGGTCTTTCTTATTAAACTAAGTATAACATTTCCTCTCTTCGTGGTTATAATATTTGCTTTTATGAATCAGTTGTGTTGATAATGTATTAATTGCATAGTTCAGACATTGTTTTATAAAGCAAAATTTTAGTAGACCACCTTACAAGAACGTTTCTTGCTAATTCTGAATCCGAAAAAAGGACGCAGTAAAGTTATTTGTAAGGGAAGAATGAAACTTGTAGCTATAGCTAAACTGACTTACGATAATTTGAAAAACCGTCATCCCGCTGCTTGTTAGCGGGATCTAGAGATACCGCGGCGGTATGACGGTTCGCAGTGGTATGACGGTTCGCGGCGGGATGACGATAAGCTCGTCATCCCGCTACATTAATATTGTATTAATAAAAACTTAATAATAATCCTTAATAATATATGAACCAACATGTTCGCAATTTCGTATGACAGAGGAAACAAAAGATGGATATGCTTCCTTATATGTTGCAATTCAGGAAGGTAATATTGAAGCTGCAGAACTACTAATAAAGTGTGGCACAAACGTCAATGATCATTATGAACGCAATCGTACGCCACTGCATATTGCCATCGGACGCAAACAATTAGAAATAGCAAAATTGCTAATAAAAAATGGAGCAAACGTTAATGCAAAAACTCAAAATCATGGTAAAGATGATCTAACACCAATGCACTTTGCAGTTTTTGCAAATACGCCAGAATTTATAGAATTACTAGCTAGCCATGGTGCATTGATTAATGAAAGAGAAAGCACCGAAGGGTATACTCCTCTTCACTTTGCTGCTTTGTATGGGAACAAAAATATAATACAAGCCTTAATTGATAAGGGACAAGATATTGAAGATGTGGACAATAATGGGCGAACAGCTCTGTTTTTAGCTGCTAGGCAGTGCACTGAAGCAGAAGATGATAGCAGAATAGAAATTATCAAGTATTTGATAGACAAGCTCAAAGCAGATGTAACAAAGAAAGACAATAATAACAATGCAGTACTCTTTCCTGCCGCTAATAATTGCCCTGGAAAAGTGGTAGAATTCATCATTGAGCAATATATAAAAATCTTTGAGTTAGAGAATTTTATCAACCACAAAAATAATGATGGAATGGATGCTTTGGATATTGCGCTGAATAGTGGAAACGAAAAAGCTATTGAAGTATTAAGATCATATGGAGCAGATATCAAGAATAAGGTAGATGGTAGCATTCAAAAAATTACTGCAGAAAAACCAAGTAGTACTCTAGACAGAGCAGAAAGTGCAGAGGTAGCACCTCCAATTAAGCAAAGAGTATAAAACTTTTTATAAAGCGATTATAAATTTCAGTAAGTTGCAGAGGCTCTACAATGGGAAGTGTAGTATGTTAGCAGATACAAATGACTAGATAAATTATATTTCATTAAAGTCATTTATCTTGAAACATAAGCAGGATTTTGTATAGTTGTTTCAATTTGGGTCTGTATATTGAAACAATGCGTGAAAATGACAGGTCATTGTACAAGAGATACCTAATTCGCCGACAAGAATACTAGATAAAGAAACTTACATTTCAATTATTTTACAATTTCTGTATAATCTTAAAAACTCAATTAGTGCGTTATGAAGATAATAATAGGTAATGCTAGTAAGGAATTAGGGGAATCAGTAGTTAACCGGCTAGATGTTCAACCATCCTCTGCTTGGATATCAAAGTTTACCGATGGCGAGGTAAATGTAGAAGTAGCAAATGATCTGTATAATCAAGAAGTATACATAGTACAATCTCTTTCTCCCCCTGTGAATGATAACCTTATGGAGCTTCTGCTTATAATTGATGCAGTAAATAGATTAGGAGCCAAAAGGATAGTAGTAATTATTCCTTATTATGGATATAGCAGACAAGATAGAATTATCAAAAACAATAATATGCAATCTGCTTTAAGTGCTAAATTAGTTGCAAATCTTATTCAAACTGCAGGTGCAAGTAGTGTTGCAGTTATTGATTTGCACTCAAGTCAAATTGAAGGATTCTTTGATGTACCGGTAACTAATTTGAACTGCTTTGAAGCATTTGTTGACTCTATAAACACGGAAAATTTGGCAATTGTTGCACCTGATGTTGGGGCAATTGGCAGAGCACGTGCTTTTGCGAGGGCTTTAGAGGAAAAGTACAAGATAGGGTTAAGTGATAAGATTATTGTAGTAGATAAATATAGGGAGAAAGCAGGCACATCTCAAGTAATGAACATAATAGGAGAAGTTGCAAACAAAAATTGTGTCATTGTTGATGATATAGTTGACTCTGGTGGAACGTTGTGTAATGCAGCTCTTGCTTTAAAAAGTTACGGAGCAAAGTCCGTAACTTCATGCATCACACACGGTGTGCTTTCAGGAAGTGCAGTTGAGAAAATCTCTTCCTCTTCTTTAGATAAATTAGTGATTACGGATACCATACTTCACAAACTTGAAAAAACTGGTAAAATAGAAGTTGTTTCGGTTGTAAATATTTTAACTCACTTCATCCAAGGAGGTAGAAATGCCAGCTAAGTCAACAGAAGACGTTATTACTTCACTAATAGAATTTGCAAATAAGAGAAAAATAACAATTACCAAGGAAGAAATGCTTAAAATTGCACAGCTTGTAAGGATTAAGTTATCAAATGACGAGATTGATCACTACTCCAAAGAACTGACAATGCTGGATTGGATACACGATACTTTATTGCAAGTTAATACTGAAGGTGTTTCTCCTATGCGTTATGGCAGCATAGACAAGGACATTCATGTACGCGATGATGTTATAAATTCTCAAAACATTAAAAAAGAGATATTGTCCAATACAAAACCTGAGCATGGGTATTTTGTAGTGCCAAAGGTTATAAGCGATTAAAGTAAAATAAGGCTCATATCAAACCTATAATAGATCTACTTTCAAAAATAAGACCAATCCGGTAAAGAAGCATTTGTGGGAGTGGAAACCATTTTTTGATTTTTCTTTACTAAGTCTACTAAATATAGTTTAGAGTTGCTTGGTGATTCTGTTCTTGTAAAAATGATTTCTCTACCATTTGGTAGCCATGCCGGGGATTCAATTTTATGCCCCTCTGAAAGCAGACGTTCTTCTTTGCCATCTGGCTTCATAACTCCTATGTAAAATTTTCCTGACTGAATCTTTGTAAAAGCTATCAGATCTCCTTTTGGCGACCAAACAGGCGTAGCATATCTTCCACTTCCAAAACTAATTCTTTTAGGTTTTTTACTTTTGTTAGTAAAATCGATAACGTACAGTTGCTGACTCCCACTTATATCAGAACTAAAAGCCATATACTTTTGATCTGGAGAAAAAGAGGGAGAAGTGCTTATAGCTGAACCTTTAGTAATTTTTTTTGTTCGTTTACTACTTAAATCCAAAGATAATATATTCGTTTCACCACCCAATGAGTGGGAAATTAAAAGAGATTTACCATCGGGAGAAAATCTTGGTGCAGAAACAACTCCTTCAAATGCGCTGATTATTGATTCAGTGTTATCTTTTAAATTTTTTAATATTATATAACTTTTACCATTTGCGTACGAGATATAAACAATACCCTTTCCATTTGGTGAGAATCTCGGTGTTGACACAAATCTATCGCCATTTGTTAAGTATTTTATATTACTTCCATCTTGATTCATCACAGCAATTTTACGCACAGATTTGTAGTTGCTATCTTTTTCTTCAGCGATATACGTGATTTTTGTGTTGAAGTGCCCTTTCTCACCAATTAATCTATCATGTATCACATCCGAAACGAGGTGACCAATTTTTCTCCAGTCTTTTGCTGGAAAAACAACTGACTGAGTAAGTAATTCTCTTTTTGTAAAAGTGTCAAATAAACGAAATGATAGCTCTAATGCACTACCAGATATTTCGCTTAAACTTACTGTGACTACAGTATCGCTTTTCCAAGATTTAGATTCAGCTTCCGCGCCACGTTTTACATTAAATAAGCCACAATTAGATAAATTTGTTCCTATTACCTTTGCAATATTTTCGCTTAATTCGCTTTCCAACGCTGTTTTACATGTACATTTAGATACAACAAGACCAATGTTACCAACACTGCTTTTTTTTATATCAACATATAAAGCAGCTTTTGTAAAATAAGGAATAAATAACGAAATAAATAACACCAGATGAACGAATAGCTTCATTCATTTCATACCTGTTCTATCTGAACCTCAATTATAGGCCTTTTTAGTAAATATTCCTTTAAGATACTCAATATTGAACTTTCAATCTTATTTTTAATTTTTTTTGTTGGCTGCAAACTAAACAACGACTCAACTTTCTTGACAATTTTCTGTATGGTAGCTGCATCTTCTAGCACTTCAAAAACACCAGGTACAAATACTTTTGGTTTAGCAAGCAATTTATTTTTCTTGTTTACAACTGCTGTTACCACAATAACTCCGGCATCTCTCATCCTTTTACGCATTTTTATAACACTGCTCTCCGGATGACGTAGCAGCATACCATCAATACCAAAGTAGTCAACATCAATTGAATCAACTTTTTCTCCGTTCTCCAAATTAACAATATCACCTGGTGCAATCATTATTGCCTTTGCCACACCGCACTCTTTAGCAAATTTTACATGTGCATGCGTGTGAATATATTCGCCGTGAACTGGAATAGACATCTTCGGTTTTATTAAAGAATACATTTCCTTTAGCTCTTCTCTTGTTGGATGCCCAGAAGCATGAACATGCTCTGTTTTTTCAGTAATAACTTCTACCCCCATCTCAATAAAGGCATTGAGCATGTTGTGCGCACGAGTTTCATTTCCAGGAATGATTTTTGACGAAAAGATCATGGTATCACCTTGCTGCATTTTAAATGCTTGATGACTCTTAGCAGCAAGTCTTGCGGTAGCTGCCAGTGGCTCACCTTGACAACCTGTGCAAAGTAGCACCAGTTCTTCCCTTGGAAAATTTACTGCTTCCTTTGCTTCAAGAAACTGAGGAGAATCAGTTAAATAACCACTATCTTGCGCAACTTTCACTATTCTCCATAAAGATCTACCAAGTAAAACTACTTTTCTATTTAGTGCTTTTGCAGCTTGGCTTATCGTTTCAATTCGTGCCACATTTGAAGCGAATAGCGAAACAGCAACTAATTTTTTAGACCGCTTTATTATGTTATAAATATTATTATAAATTTCACCTTCTGACTCAGGGTGATGCTTGCTTAATATATTGGTTGAATCGCAAATTGCTGCAAGCAGGTCACCTTTATCGCCAATTTCTTTTAGACGCTCCATATTAGAAGTTAATCCAACAACAGGTTTTGGATCAAATTTCCAGTCTCCGGTATGGAGTGCACTACCCATTTCAGTGCTAATTAATATTGAATTTGCCTCAGGAATTGAATGAGTTACATTTATAAACTCGACGGTAAAAGGACCCAAATTTATGCTGCCATTTATGTCTACCTCTTTTACAGGCACTATACCTTCCAATCGAAATTCTTTTAGTTTTTCTTTAAGAAAATTAACCGTAAACTTTGTTGTATATATGGAGCACTGCAACTCTTCCCACAAGTGGGGCACTGCACCGCAGTGGTCCTCATGTGCATGTGTAATTATTATTCCAAGTAAATCTTTTTTTCTTTGAGCAATAAAATCTATATCAGCAATGAGCAGCTCAACACCTGGCATAGTTTCATCTGCAAAACCAACACCAAGGTCGATCATAATCCACTTACCTTGGTAATGATATAGGCTAACATTCATCCCGATTCTTCCTACTCCCCCAAGCGGAAGAAATAAAAACTCATTTTTGTTTATATTCATTAAATTTAAATTATTAAAACCTGAGAATAGCAAAACTTCGACCTTAAATAAAGAAATTTATTGCTTTTACATAGTTTTATAGCTAACCCAAGAAAGGTTTCCCAACGTCATACCGCGATTTATTCGCGGTATAGATTCCGCTAACGAGTAGCGGAATGACGAATTTGTTGTTTTTCAAATTGTAGGTAAACCTAAGCCACTTTGGCTATAAGGAGCTAAGAAGTTTCTATTGGCTAATTATTGTTAAGTTTTCCATGAGTGAGATCAAAAAATTGCAGGATTAAATGAAAACCCGTAAACAGTTACCCCTTTATGTCATTTAGCAGATTTCTTATTTTTTTTTACTTTACTAAAAAACCCTTCAGATTGCTGTTGTACACTTGCATTTTCCTCTTCTTCAAGCGCTTTTAATAGTTCAATTTGCTTTTTAGTTAAATTTTTTGGATTTAAAGTCTCAACTATTACCTGTACGTATAAATCACCACGAGCATGTGAGTTCATATATGGCATACCCTTTTCCCTACAACGTAGTTTGGTACCAGTTTGAGTGCCTTCAGGGACCTTTACTTTTATTTTAGCTCCATCAATTGATTGAATATCGATTTCACCACCAAGCACTGCTAGTGTCATTCTTATAGGCACTTTACAGTGTAAATCTGCTTTATTTCTAGCAAAGATTTTATGGAAAATTATTTTCACGTATACGTATAAATCTCC
The DNA here is from genome assembly GCF_947251575.1 of Wolbachia endosymbiont (group A) of Yponomeuta plumbellus. Lineage (NCBI taxonomy): Bacteria > Pseudomonadati > Pseudomonadota > Alphaproteobacteria > Rickettsiales > Anaplasmataceae > Wolbachia > Wolbachia endosymbiont (group A) of Yponomeuta plumbellus. The sequence continues at coordinate 783,110 of NZ_OX366353.1, forward strand.
ACTTTTTCCACCTTTTGTTCCAGCTTCTCCTTTACCACTTATCCTTACCTTAGCTCCTTCTTCTATGCCTTTTGGAATTGAAACGGATATATTTACTTCATCTCTTCTACGTCCACTTCCACCACATTTCTTACATTTGTTTTGTATTATTTCTCCTTCCCCATAGCATGTAGTACATGTTCTTTCGATGGTAAAAAAGCCTTGTTGAGTTCTAATCCTACCGCTTCCCTGGCATGTGTGGCACTGAACTGGTTTAATTGCTCCTTCGCCACCTGTGCCTTGGCATGTATCACATTTTACATTTGTCACATAATGTATAGGCGCTTGTATTCCTTTAAATGCATCTTCTAAGGTAATTTCAAGATCATAACGTAGGTCTGCTCCAGATACTCCTGTTGTACTTCTTTTTGCTCTCGATCTACTTGCACCACCACCGAATCCTCCACCAAAGAAGTCATTGAATATGTCGCTAAAATCTCCTGCAGAGCTAAAGCCTTGAAATCCACCAGAAGCACCTTCGTGGCCATAACGGTCATAGCCTGCCCTTTTCTCAGAGTCAGACAGAACTTCATATGCAGCTGTTACTTCTTTAAATTTTTCCTCTGCTTCTTTATTGCCAGGATTTCTATCAGGATGATATTTTAACGCTAATTTTTTATATGCTTTTTTTATCTCATCAATATTGGCATTTCTGCCTACTTCCAGCAGATCATAGTAGTCTTTTTTGCTCATATATAATAGTTTAGTGTTTAACCTTTAAAGATAGGTATTACATATATTAATTTCAAGTGTGACTTCTGTTTCCTATAAAATGTGGTGCACCCTGAGCGACTTGAACGCCCGACCTTTTGATCCGTAGTCAAATGCTCTAATCCAACTGAGCTAAGGGTGCTTTCACAAAGTTAACTTTAGCAGGTTTTGTAGCTTGATTCAATTAATTTGGCTAAAAATAAAACTGTTGATTTTTATCACGCGTGAACCCCTTACAATTCCCAAACTTCTGTTGCAAATAAGGATTATCAAATGCATTTTGAGGAGGAGCAGTTGGAGTAGTATTAGGATCTTGAGAAAAGTAAGGAGGTGGTGCATCATAACGAGAAGAATCTCCATAACCATGCCCTTGTTTAAGATAGCTATCTACCGCTCTTTCAGCTTTCTCGATATTTTCTGATTCTTCCTCATGCTTCATATGAAAAGCTAAACCACCAGTAAAACACACAAGAGAATTAACGCCAAGGATAACTAAACCCCACACTGGTAAGACTGGGTAAACAGCACAAGCTACCAAAGCTGCCAAAGAAACAGCGCCAACCGCAAATTCTATATTTCTGAACGTTTTAAATTTACTATCCAGGTAATCTATTTTTTCTTCTTTTCTAGCCACTTTTCTGCTGCTGTTATACCAAAAACACATACCAGCATGGAAAGCAACACACACAACTGCAGCTACCATACCTAAAGCTAATAACTTTCTATTGTCTTCTGAGTCTTTTTTCTTATCTTCTCTGCTTTGATGGCTACCACTACTGAAACCAGGGTTATTTATAACTGTAGTATGACCACCAAACAGGCTGCGAAGTAGTAAATAATCCCAAAAATCTAAACCTCTATCATTGTATACATGTATATGTGTAGTCTGAGAGCCTGTAGGTTGTGCGTTATTCCCTGCGTTATATTGATCATTTCTGCTTCCTGTATCGTGCCTATTGCTTGAATTTGGATGTGTAAATTCTTCATACACATTTTTAAAATTCTCCTTGCTCCAAGTTAAATTCGGTGTATTATTACAATACTGTAGAAACCCTTCAATATTATTATTATTACCTAATTTCTTTATATAGGCTAACGCATACCTTTTTAAAACACTATCACTTGCTACCATAAATACCCTCTTAAGTTAAGATTAAATTAATAAATATTTATTATAACAAGATAACATCTACTTGTCAACTTGAGCCTGATTCAAGTATCCGTTCAGAGTGTGGCAGAAGAACTTATTCAAATAAAGTAGGTGGTAAAATATAAACATTTTATAAAGTGAAAAATGGACTTTTCAGACCACTGCCGAGCTAAAAAAGCCCTGAAAAACGTGATACTTAGGCTACTTCTTGCTTAAGCTGTACAATTTCAGCTTGAGAAAGGCCAGTGGATTCAGCTATTAAATTAACAGATACACCAGCTTTAAGTAAATTTTTTGCAACTTCGATTTTTCCTTTCTCTATACCTTCCTCAAGTTTGTATTCAAGAATGGCTTCTTCTTTCCGCAGATCCATTATTCTTTCTTCATATGCTACTAAATCTTTCTCATTCCAGCAAAACTTGTCTAACTCATCGTAGGCTAACTTTATTATTGGTGCTTTTTCTGCTATCAACTATGTTTTTTAAAAATTTTTTTATTTGTGTAATTTTGCAAATTATATGGGCAATAAAAACCCGTTTGTCATAGAAATAGAATTTTATATCAAACAGCTACCACAGCAATTTCTGCTTAAGCTAATGAATATGTGCTTTAAGTCTGTGTGGACGCACATATTCATTAGCCAATTTTAGTTACCGTTGTGAAGATTTTTAAGTATGCAAATTAATTGCTTCTTTAAGTCTTGTATTAGCAATTACTATAATTTTACGCATTAGGGCTGTTATAGCCACCATCTTCTTCTTACCACTTTCAACAAGCTTAGAATAAAAGGCGCCAAGTATAGATTTTGACCTTGTAGCAGCCATAGCGGCTGTAAAGAGCTTTGAACGAACGTTACTTCTACCACCTGTAATCCTTCGGTAACCAACAGCTTTACCACTTTCTTTTGGATGCGGTGCAACTCCGGCAAGACTTGCTACTTCTTTTCTGTTTAAGTAACCAAGCTCTGGCATTAAACACAAAAAATCTTGTGATAACTTTTCCAGGAACTGTTTTAAGAATTTTTTGGCGTTGTTGTAATTCGCGGCTTTCATCAGTAATCTTTTGTATAGTATCATTGAGTTCGTTTATTTGACTATCGAAAAACTCAATGGTCTTTTGACAGCTTTCTTTTATATGATCATTTTCCGGTGCTTCAAGTCTGCATTTTTCTTGAGTTCTCATTTGCGTAATATCATCACGACGTTGACAAAGTGCAGCCAAAGTTGATTGTTCTGTAGAGGTAGGTACAAATAGAGAGATAGTTCTATGGCGTTCAAATCCATATTGAGCAAGAGCTCTTGCATCTGATCTATCAGACTTTGCTAAAGCTCCATGAGATAAAATAAAGCTTTTTACTTTACGAGTATTAGCTCGATGCACGGCAATATTTTTGTCGGTAAGAAAATGTGATAAGCCAAGCTCATATTTCCCTGTATTTTCTAAAGTCACTAAAGCATTAGGTAGAATATCTGAAAACTCTTGAAATAATTGTTGCCAACCAGAAGCATTATTATCAAATTCGACAGCATTCTTCTGTTTGTGAATTGCAACGACATTTTTAAATTTTCCGATGTCAATGCCAATAAAATTTTGATAAGATGTAACCATAATAAACCTCGATAGTTTTAGTTAATTTAAGATTGTAAACGGGTGCATATATATGTCCCAAGCAACTATTCAAACGTATCGAGAGATAGGGCTAGCGTACCTTGATACCAACGGTTGTAATACCAATTTCCTTTCGGTCGCGCACGCCCGCTATTCCTAGTGAGCAGGGTTATCTTTCTCTCTTATCTCTTTTATATCACGTTTTTAACTTACAATTTCCTTAGATGGAAAATAGAGATATTACATAAAATTTTAAATCCGGTCTCAAAGTTGAGGAATGTAGACTTGGAACAGCAGAAAGATTAATGAGGTATTTAACAGTCATGAGCATTATTGCTTGGAGAATTTTCTTTATTACATCAATTGCAAGAACTAACCCAACATTACCATGTACTGCCTTATTAGCTGAGGAAGAATGGAAAGTTTTATATGTTAAAATACACAGGAAACCATGTCCAAATATAGCCCCTACTATAAAAGAAGCCGTTTCGTGAACTTGGAGGTCATTTAGCAAGAAAAAGCGACCCAAAACCAGGACCAATTACTCTTTGGAAAGGGTGGAGACGTTTCTTTGATCTAGAAGAAGGATGGCGACTTGCTCACGAACCTCATATTTGTGGGTAATAGTAAGATTTGATATGCTGCCAACACTTATGTTCAAATTAAAAATGTCATTTATGATACTAGCCACTTCACGCTTTGAGTTTTTGTAAAATCCGCTGAGTGCTGCAATTATAGACTTAACCCTTGGACCAAATGTATCTGGCGTAACACCTTCTGGTAACTTGCTACTTTTTCTTTTTCTGCATCTCCAACAACGACCATGTTCCAATTACTACATAAGGCCTAATTTCCGGAAGATCAACTTTTTGGTGAACATAAGGTTTTTCGCATATTACAAGCTCTCCTCCGCATTCGCAAATATTAGGCAACTCTATTTTTACTACTTTATCCGCTTCCATTGTGGCATGAAAATTTCCTTTATACCCAACCTGATCGCCAACATTCCTTTCGCTTTTTGGCTTGTCCTTTTTTGTTTTGTACAATTCTTTAGAGCTCGGTAGAGATGAATTTTTCGAGTTTAAACCAAGCCTTTCCTTTAATTCAGCGTTCTCTATCTTTAAAGCTTTATTTTCTGCTTTTAAGTTTTCTATCTCTGCTTTCAGTTTTTCTATTTTTTGCTGTAAATTTTTGCAAAGTTCTAAAAGGTTTACCACATTACCTCACTTTTGCTCTATGATTATCTTTTTAGATCACTTTGTCTACCTTATTCTACCACTCCGCTGAACGGATACAATTTACTAAACAGAAAAAAAGGCAAAAGAAACCCCGTGTTAGCTAGTTGTCACTCCCTAATCCTGCAAATTGGCGTACTATACTGTCTTAAACGACTTATAAGCGCGTTTCAGCTTGTGTAGGTAAAAACCTAGAAATATTGTGAAGACATAAGGTGCACATAGTGCAAAAAATTAAAAATAAGACGCCAACTACGTTGTTTTCTTGCTGTTTAATCTGCACAGATGAAGATAACTGAATACCTTCAGTTTTATGATAAGAGGGCTGGCGGAGTTTGTCAAGGAAGTTTTTATGATTTATCTAACGAACTTTACACTTGCTAAAGTTGTACCATCTTGGTAACTTTAACTGAAAGAAGTTATTTTTTATCCAATATGAAAAAAGCCTTTATATTCACATCCTTAATAGCAATTATATTGATAGTTATTACTTATTTATACAGAAACGACGGAACTAATGACTCACAAGTGGTAAATGTTTATTCATCGCGCAAAGAAGAATTAGTACGTACTTTGTTTGATGAATTCACGAAAAATACAGGTATTAAAGTACGTTACATCATTGATGATTATTCTCAGCTACTTTCACGAATGGAAAACGGTGGTGAAGCTGACTTATTTTTGACTGCTGATGCAATCAACTTAATTCTAGCAAAAAAAAGAGGACTTTTATCTCAAGTAGATTCAGAGGTTTTAAAAAGTGTTATACCTGCAAGATTTAGAGACAGTGAAGATTATTGGTTTGGTCTTACAAAAAGAGCTAGGATATTGGTTTACAATAAAGAGTCAGTAGACCCTAAGGACTTAAGTACTTATGAAGATTTAGCAAATGAAAAATGGAAAGGAAAAATATTAGTGCGTTCTTCTACAAGTCCATATAACAGATCGTTAATTGCTTTTATGATTGCAAATAATGGTTTTGAAAAGACGAAAGAATGGGTAAGCGGAATTGTGAGCAATATGGCAAGAAAACCAAGTGGTGGTGATACTGATCAAATTTACGCCGTAGCAGCGGGTGAGGGAGATGTTGCAATAGTAAACAGCTACTACTTTGCGAGAATTCTTTCATCAGAAAATAAAAAGAATGTTGCAGACAAGCTAGGGGCTTTTTTTCCTAATCGCAACGATCACGGTGTAATGGTAAACATCAGTGGTGCAGCAGTAACAAAAAACGCAAAAAACAGGGAAAATGCTATAGTCTTATTGGAATTTTTAGTAAGCAAGCAGGCTCAAGAGTTATACGCTAAAAAAAACCAAGAATATCCTATTATTGAAGGCGTTGAAACTTCCGATATACTAAAATCTTGGGGAAATTATTCACAAAGTGATTTGCCTCTAAGTGAACTTGAGAAGCATCTTTTTGAGGCTGTTATGATAGCGGATGAGTGTAAGTGGAAGTAATCTCCAGTGCCACTAAACATTGGGATGAAAGATTTATGCTAATGTACCTTACTCTTAACTTGCTGAACTTTTTCTTCCTTCTAACTTAATTTTGACTTTACTATCTTTTTCCGTTCTTCCACCAAAACAATTGCTGCACAAGAGGTCTATTGAAAAACGATAATAAGAAAGTAGAATTGGTTCAAGTAGTTGGATAACAATTGCATGTTAAAAGGAAATTATGAACAAGAGAAGGAATTTGTTAAACATCTCAGACCTTACAGTCGATGATGTAGAAAATATAACTAAGTTGGCCAACCAGTACCTTAAAAAAGAAGTTGCAAATAGTCATATCTTGGAAAATAAGACAGTAATAAATTTATTCTTTGAAGATTCAACGCGTACACTTGCGTCTTTTGAAATAGCAGCAAAAAGCCTTGGAGCAAATGTTGTAACTTTGCCAATAAGATCTTCTTCTATTAACAAGGGAGAAGATCTAAAAGACATGATCAAAACATTAAATGCAATGAATCCTGATTACATAATAATCAGGCATAAAAGTAGTGGTATCATTAATACACTGGCAAAGTATGTTAACTGCTCGCTAATCAATGCAGGCGATGGAAGTAGTGAACATCCAACTCAAGCTCTTGCAGACTATCTTGTAATCAGCAATCACAAAAAGCAAATAAAGGACCTCAAAGTTGTGATATGTGGAGATATTCTGCACAGTAGAGTTGCAAGATCAAATATAAGATTGCTAAAAATGTTTGGAGCAGAGATAAACTTGGTCGCACCACCAACTTTGATTTGTAAGCATTTTCCTGAAGTAGATTCAGTCCATTATTCATTAATTGAAGGTATAAAGGATGCTGACGTAATTATGCTTTTGAGATTGCAGAAAGAGCGCATGAATAATAGTTCTTCAGAGAAAGAATATTTTCATTTGTATGGACTTGATTTACAAAAGCTATCATACGCAAAACCAGATGCGATTGTTATGCACCCAGGGCCAATAAATAGAGGGATTGAGATTAGCAGCGATGTAGCAGATTGTGTTATTTTACAGCAAGTAGAATTTGGATTGGCAATACGTAAGGCAGTGTTGCACTATTATAGGCCTTGCTAATATTAAAAGATGCTACACAACTAATGCAAAAGGGGGGGCATGAAATGACAAGGCTTGTAAATGGTTTGAGAATGGCCATTAAGATGTTAAGGCCGAGGATATGGTGTGGAAGTTTTTACGAAAGCCTGAAGTCAATCAACAACCTTGCAGAACGGCAAATTAGACGGCTATCGTAAAAACAGCTTTTTCACCTGGTCGGAACATGGAGAAAGATTTGTGGAAAGAATGTTGTCGATATTTTTGACATCACGTCTCAATGGCCAAAATCCCTTCCAAAAGTTACGACTGCTTAGTTCTTTATTCATTCTCACAATCCGTGAACGGTTACAACCTGGATCCCAGTGGGCTTTGTTGCATCGCTAGCTATGATGGATTAAAGATAAAAAAAGGTGGAGAATATCAGTAGCTTATTATTCTGGTATTTATAACAAGAACGGTCAGTGAATACCTAAATTTGAGTAAAAGAAATTTCACTACCATTTACCAATCCGGCTAAAATTCAAGAATTTCAATGCTTTAGCTATTTTCAATAGAATTAAATTTATTAATATAAATAACAAATTACTATTCTTAAATTTGATCAGATTGATTGCAAAAAAAAACAAGATTTTCAATAAGTTGCTTATAATCCTAACTATAGTTAGCCTTTCATAAGTAGCGATGCAACAAAGCCATCCCAGTGTCAGCTACTTTCATAACACCATATTACCTTAACAAAAGCAAATGTTCGTACAGATGTGCATCAGCTACTTTCATCTGCCACCTGCAAATTGCAATGTTCGTACAGTTATGTGTCACGCTACTTGGATGACACCGTTGAAAGAAATGAACCGCCTTTTCAAAATCGTTTTGAATAGAGGAATAACATTCACAAGTAAAATTTCATATTACCATTTTTTAATTTATGTATTATAATAAGCTTAATCTATAAGAAAAACAAAGTTGGAAGAACTAAGCAAAAACTGGGTGATAAGAACGGGAAGATTTTTATCTTCATTGTTTTTTTTACTGTTGATTGCGCTGTCAATACGTAGTTTTTTATTCGAGCCATTTCATATACCTTCTGGTTCAATGAAAAGCACCCTACTTGAAGGGGATTACATTTTTACTAGTAAATATTCATACGGTTACAGTAAACACTCATTTCCATTTTCTCCAAACATTTTTAGCGGCAGGATTTTTTATACCCCTCCAAAGCGTGGCGACATAGTAGTTTTCAAACCCACAAGAAATGACAGCATCAGGTTTGTTAAGCGAGTAATAGGAACACCAGGTGACAAAGTGCAAATGATAGAGGGAGAATTATACCTAAATGATCAGAAAGTAGAGCGAAGGCAAATTGAAAGTTTTTTTGATTATGAGTCAAATCGTAACATACCAAGATATATAGAAACGCTTTTAAGTGGCAAGGAACATGAGATTTTGGTAGATGACATTTCTAATAAGCTATCATATAACACTCCGGTTTATTATGTACCTAACGATCAATTTTTCGTTATGGGAGACAATAGAAATAATTCTTTGGATAGCAGGTTTCCTGAAGTTGGTTTTGTACCAATGGAAAATATCATTGGGCGTGTAAGTATAGTTGGTTTATCGTTTAAACTGGGGAAGGTCGATTGGTTACCATTTAATTTCAGGTTACCTGTTGCTTTGAGATTAAATAGGGTATTGCACAAGGTTGTGTAAGCTTTTTCTACCTATTTGTTAATTCACACAACTCTAAAGAAGAATTTTCTAACTCGGCGATAGTGTTGTTAATTTCATTCAAGTCATTGCCTTGTAAAGCGTTTTTTGCATTTTGTAATAGGTTTTTCAACTTTTGATCAGTGGAAAGGTTATTATTGTTTTCAACCAAGTGTATGAGTTTATTTCCATTAATTTTAGCGCCTGCAAGGGAACGAGCCTTCATATCTTCATCAAAGCTGTTTATTGACTGGTTAACCATATTTTGAACATCAGCTTCACTCAAGCCAAAACTTGAATTTACTTCAACTGTCTGCTCGATTCCAGTAGTTTTTTCTCTTGCAGTAACAGTCAAGATTCCGTCAACGTTAACTGTAAATTCTATTTCAACTCTTGCAGAACCTGCAGGTAGTGGCGGTATACCTTTTAGTTCAAACTGCGCTAGAGATTTGTTATCCTCTATCATTTCACGTTCTCCCTGACAAACGTGAATTTTCATTGCTGTTTGCCCATCAAAATAAGTTGTAAACTCTTTTGTTTCTGAAACTGGTAGTGGCGTATTTCTTGGTATGATTTTTTCAACTATGCCTCCCATAGTTTCTATGCCAAGTGATAAAGGTAGAACATCCAGGAGAATATTCCTATCTTTTGAGCTCGAAGTTAAATCATGAGCTTGCAGAGCTGCCCCAATGGCAACTGCTTTATCTGGATCCACGTCATTCAGCACTTTATTTCCAAAGAGTTTGACTAGTGAATTTTGAACCAATGGTGTTCTAGTTGCACCACCAACTAAAATTACTCCTTTTATATTATCAATTTTAAGATCTATGTCGCTTATAGTACGAGTGACTATATTGATAGTCTTATTGACCAAAGAACTGATTGCCTGCTCGAATTCTTCTCTGGTAATTTCACATTCAAATGGCTTGCCGTTAATGCTGAATTCAAAAATGCCTGAGGTGTTTTTGCTCAGATATTCCTTCACAGAGCGTGATTCGATAAGTAAGGAATTTAGTTGCTTGGCCGTCTTTTCTCTATACTTATCAATCACAATTGAACTCAGCAAATGATCAAAATCATCACCGCCGAGTTTGGTGTCACCACCAACTGCAAGAACTTGAAACACTCCTTGATGCAATTTCAATATCGAAATATCGAACGTTCCGCCACCAAGGTCATACACTGCATATATTCCACTGCTATTGTTCTTTTCAATGGAGTAAGAAAGCGCTGCAGCGGTTGGCTCGTTAACGAGGCGAAGAACTTCTATTCCAGCTAATTTTGCCGCATATTTAGTTGCGTTACGTGCTGAATCGTCAAAGTAAGCTGGCACAGTAATCACTGCTTTTTTTACTTCCAGTCCCTTAGACTTTTTTACCCTCTCACATAAAGCTTTTAATATCTCAGCAGAAATCTCAACAGGAGTAAGATACTTTTCCTCTGCGCATTTTATTCTAATAACTTTTTCGCTTTCATGATCTATTTCAAAATTGACGCCTTCTTTATTTAATTCTTCAACACTTTTACCCATTAAACGCTTTATTGAGTAGATTGCATTTTGACCGACATCGTAGCCAGTTTTTAATGTATTATTTTCATATGAAAGAGCAGAAGGCAGCAGTTCTCTTCCTTGTTCATCTTCAAATATCTCCACGTTACCAGCTTTATTTACCATAGCAATCAAAGAATTGGTAGTACCAAGATCTATACCAAAAATTACTTCACTTGAATTTGGTTCAGAAATTTGAATTGGTTGCATTCTTTTTCACCTCCTCAAATGACTTATATAAATATTTCAATCTTAAGACTTGTGTAGCAGCTCCATCAAAATTCTTTATAGCAAAAGTGTTAATTAGGTTTTTAACGCAATCTTTTATTTTTTCATCAATCATCCTGCTTGCAAATTGTAAATCATCGCAGTCCAGCAAATATTCTCTTATTTCCATTGATTCACTTAATATTTCAGAATTTAAGTGGTCCTTTTGGCTTTTCACATCAAAAAAATCTAGCAAATGCTCGGCACGTTTTAGCGGTGACTTTAGTATCTGATAAGCTCTGTTAATATTTTCCATGTTTTGGGACTGTCTTTCATTTATATCAGTTTTGCTTAGCTCAATATATTTTTTCTCTAACTCATCAAAGCTGATATTGAAAGTTGGTTCAATTTCAAACAATGTAAAATAGCTGCTAGACATGAAAACTCTCTCCACAACCACATTTTCCTTTCTCATTAGGATTTTTGAAAACAAAACCCGATGAAAATTTTTCTTCTACATAATCCATTTCAGAGCCAAGAATAAACATGACGGATTTTGGATCGATCAACACTTTAACTTTTTGGTCATCACTGCAGTTTTCCTCAATTATCGACTCTAAAGGACGAGTATCATACGCATATTCAATATCATATTTTAAACCAGAACATCCTTTTTGCTTAATTAGCACTCTTATTCCTATTGCTTCTTCCGGTTTCTCAAGGTTAGTATGCTTCTTTTGGTCCAATAAATACCTTATCCTTTCTACTGCTTTCGCAGTTATAGTGATAAGTTTTCTATTCTTTTTTACAGTTTCACCTCCGCCTACTTCTTGATATTCACTCATGCTTCTTAATTCTTTTGCTTACTTTGATAATCATGAATAGCAGCCTTTATAGCATCTTCAGCAAGTACCGAACAGTGTATCTTCACTGGAGGTAAAGACAACTCTTCCACTATTTGAGTATTCTTTATCTGTGTAACGTCACTGATGGTTCTTCCCTTTATCATCTCTGTTAACAAGGAACTTGAAGCAATGGCAGAACCACAACCAAAAGTTTTAAATTTTGCATCTTCAATAACACCTTTGTCATTGACCTTTATCTGCAATTTCATTACATCACCGCACGATGGTGCACCAACTAAACCAGTACCAACATTTGGATCATTTTTATCCAGAGAGCCAACATTCCTTGGATTTTCATAATGATCTAAAATTTTCTCATTATAACTCATAAAATTACCTATAAACTGCTATTTTACATTATAACATATTTAGGTTAAAAACTAAAGGAAAACAATCGTTTTACGTGATTTTTACTTTCAAAATTCCCGTAAAACGACTGTTTAACTTTACAAATACACATAATACGTGTATTTCTTTACAATCAGCGTCTCTATGTTGTCATTAAGTTTATAATTTAAAAAGGAGTATTCCCTTGAGTTTGTTTAGTAACCTTTATAAAGGCTTGTTAAAAACTTCTTCTCGCTTTAGCGACGGGGTGAAAAGTATTTTTTCTGGCAAAAAAAAATTAGATCAGTCGCTTTTAGATGAATTAGAGGAATTGCTAATTAGCATGGACATTGGTCATAAAACTTCTAAGTTGATTATCGATAGGCTCACAAGCATCAAGTTTGACAAGGAAGTTGAACATAATATTATCTCGCAGCAGTTAATGAACGAAATAGAAGCTATATTGAGCCCAGTTGTACAGCCGTTAATTTTAAATAAAAAACCACATATAATAATGGTATGCGGAGTAAACGGTAATGGTAAAACCACGACTATAGGTAAGCTTGCATATAAATATAAGGAGATGGGAAAATCCGTTATGCTTGTTGCGTGTGACACATTTAGAGCTGCTGCTAGTGAGCAGTTAAACATTTGGGCAGAACGTTCTGATTGCTTGATTGTTACTGGAGAGTACGGTAGCGACTCTGCAAGTGTGGCATATAGAGCTGTAAGTCAAGCTATAAAAGATAACGTTGATGTTGTTCTAATTGACACAGCAGGAAGGCTGCAAAATAATGTGAACCTTATGGAGGAGTTATCAAAAATATATAGAACGATAAAGAAATTGGATGATACTGCCCCTCATGACGTTATTTTAGTTCTTGACGCAACTACCGGCCAAAATGCTTATAGCCAATTAGAGGCATTTAGTAAGATGGTCCATGTTACCGGGCTAATCGTAACAAAGCTAGATGGCACCGCTAAGGGCGGAGTAGTAATTGGACTTGCAGAAGCTTATAAGGTAAAGTTACATGCTATAGGAATTGGCGAAAATATAGAGGACTTAAGGGAGTTTACTAGTAAAGAATTTGCTGAAGCATTATTTAATTGTAATTAAAGACTTCTCTTAATTCCCTTACATGACCAAGCTTAATTATCTCAATATCATGAGAAGAATAATTGCCATTTTTAGGCATAATTGCTTTTTTGAATCCTAACTTTTGTGCTTCTTTTAGTCTGAGATCAGCATGCGAGACATTCCTAATTTCTCCTGAAAGTGCAACTTCACCGCAGATTATTGAAGAAGTTGGCAGCGGTAAATTTACTACACTTGAAATAAGGGAAGCAGCAACAGCAAGATCAGCCGATGGTTCCTGTATTTTGAGTCCCCCTGCAATGTTTAGGTATACCTCTTTATCATGCAAAAACATTTTGCAACGAGCATTTAGCACCGCAATGATCATAGCCAATCGATTAATATCCCACCCAACTACTGCCCTTCTTGGGATTGCCATATTAGTCCCTGCTATTAATGCTTGCACTTCCATTAAAATTGGTCTTGAACCTTCAATTCCTGCAAATACGGCGCTGCCAACTACTTCTCTGTCATGGGCCATCAGAAACAATGATGATGGATTATCAACAGGCACAAGTCCTGCTTCAGACATCTCAAAAACACCAATTTCATTTGCAGGGCCAAATCTATTTTTAATAGTACGCAAAATGCGATATTGATTGCTATTTTCACCTTCAAAATATAATACCGTATCCACCATATGCTCCAGAGTTTTGGGTCCAGCTATTTGTCCATCCTTAGTTATATGACCAACTATTAAAAGAGAAACACCATATTGTTTCGCAAGAATAGTTAATTCATGTGCGCAAGTACGAACCTGAGTTACAGTTCCTGGTGCCGATGTAATTCTGCTATCATACATTGTTTGTATAGAGTCAATTACTAAGAATTTAATACTTTTGTTTTCCTTTATTGTTGCTACTACATCAGTTAAAGACACTGTAGATAAAAGCTTAATTTTAGGTTCATTTATCTTAAGACGCTTTGCTCTGAGACTCACCTGCTCTAAAGACTCCTCGCCGGATACATAAAGACATTCAAAAGAGGAAAGTTGCACAACATTAGCTGCAATTCTAAGCAAAAGGGTGGATTTTCCAATACCAGGTTCGCCACCAATTAAAATGCTAGCACCTTGAACGATACCCCCACCAAAAACTCTATCTAATTCTTCTATTCCTGTTAAAAAACGACTTGGAGTGATAATTTCGCTACCCGATAACGTCTTTATTAAAATTGGTGCAGATATACTTCTTTTGCCCGTTTTTACTGCTATTTCCTCAACAATTGTATCCCAATTGTCACATGCGATGCACTTCCCTACCCACCTACCAGTGCTGTGACCACAGGATTGACATACATATACAGTTTTCATCAAAGCCAAAATTATTTTGTTGTAATTGTAATAAAAATTAGCTGAATATGCGAAGTAAATCTATAGCTAACCCAAGAAAGGGTTCCCTATGTCATACCGCCGCGGTATCTCTAGATCCCGCTAACAAGTAGCGGGATGACGGTTGTCGTTTAGCCATAAATATTAAGAAATTTACCAAATAAAAAAAAGGCAAAAGAAGCCCTGGGGTTATTATCTGCTTTAAAATATTGGCGTTTTTTATGTTTTAAACGCTTGACAAGCGAGATTCAGCCGCTTTTAATTGCAACTAACTTACGCTGCAAATGTTTAAGAAATTTACTAAGCAGAAAAAAAGACAAAGAATCCCCGAGTTAGCTAGTCTTTTACTATCTCTGTCGAGTATTGGCATTTTTTGATGTCTTGTAACGCTTTATAAGCGCGTTCAGCTTATTTAGATAAAAATCTAGATGTAGATGAAGTTTTGTAAAGACATACAGTATCTATATACTGCAAAAAATTGAACATAAGACGCCGATACATTAAGTAATCCTTACCTTTTAATCTGCAGATTGGCGAAAGCAAATACAATAGCTTCACTGTTATGATAAGGGGGCTGGCGAAGGGTGTCAAGGAAGTTTTTTCGTTTCTATTCCCAATGTTATATGGTTATGTAATACCAATTCTCATTACTAGTGAATCAAATAAGCGGCATTGCAGAGTTTTTTAATTGCGGAGTGAGAAAGAGAGGTAATAAATTTGCACAAAGCGCTCTCAAGCAAAGCAATTGTGTCGTAGATTTTGTTACACAAAATGTTCTGTTTTATATATAACCAAAACCTCTCAACAGGATTGAGGTCAGGTGAGTATGGTGGTAGGTATATAATGTCGATATTTTTAGGTACTTTTAAATTTTTTGACTTATGCCAACTAGCACAATCCATGATAAGAAATGCCTCCCTTGTTCCTAAATATTGTGACATCTGCTCAAGGAATATATTCATACAATCAGTATTGACGTTTGAGCTAGAACTTTCTCCATTTCTGGGATTAACTGCACTATAGAGATAAAAATTTTGCCTACCTAGTTTTACCTTAACCTGTGTCCTAATGCCTTTTTTAAACCACCCGTGTCCAATCTTTGAATGTGTGCCAAACCGCGATTCATCGAAGAAAAATAGCTCTTTTTCAGGATACATGACAATAGTTTCATTAAGATTTTTTTTTAAATTCCTCTTGTTTACTTTTATCTTGTCCGTTATGCACTGGTCTTGGTGTGATATATGAGAATTTCATTCTTTGCATATTACGGTGTACTGTAGATTTGCTGATATTCAAACCAAACTTTTCTTGAATTCTTATTTTCATTTCTTTTATAGTAATATTGGGGTTTTCCTCTATCCACACCTCAACTTGTTCACGTTGACTTTGATTCAATATAGTTTTTCTACGGCGTTGAGGCGGAGCAAATAATTTTTCTTCTCTGCCAAATTTTAGGTCATGCAGTAAGTGCCTTTCTTGAAATGCAGCATATCTTTGCTACGGCTGTTATACTGTGCTTTTTTGCTGCAATTACAGCATTTAGTTTTTTTGCAACATATGCGTTATTTCTTACTTTCTTCAGCATTTCTTTTGCTGATTCCACCACTTTTTCATCCAATAATTTTGATCTTAATGCCATTTAAACCTCGCTACTTTACTTACTTCAGTATGGCTTTTTTCTATTATTGTCTATCCGTTACTTGTGTAGCGGGAATTGGTATTACCACGAAGTCTAACTAAGTTCTTGCTTGTCCCTTCCATCGGCATTGCTATCTTTATTTTCAATAAAATTATTGTCCTATGCTCTTTTGATGTTTATTGATAATAAAATTCTGTTTTATCAACCAACATCCTATGCATAATTACAGCTAATTTTCTTGCTACTGCTACAATTGCTTTTTTCATTCCTTTTTTCTTCGCAACCCCAGTTTTTTAATTTAAATGTCCTCTTGGTAACTGTAAGCATTGTTTGTGCAGCTTCATATAACATACTTCTACATTCCGGTGGTCCCATCTTTGATATGCTGCCATGCCGATCAACTTCTCCAGAAGAATATTGCCTTGGTGTCAACCCTATATACCCCAGTTGCGGATTAGCCAACGAAGTAAAGCTTAGAAATGCAGCGGCTGTATGGAATATGAAACAAGCGTAGAAAAAATGTGTACCAAAAAATTTATCGGTGATCTATGGCGAGTATGCTCAATCTCAAATTTGTTTTTCAGAGAGCCAAAAACTGTCTCAATAATCGATCTTTTTCTTAACAAAATCTTCTCATTTAGCTCCATTAATGAGTTTTTCGTACCCTTTTTTATACTGGTTACAAGCTTTAACCCTCTATCGAATAATTCGTGAAAAAGATCTTTTTTGATATATCCTTTATCTCCAAACAATAATCCAGTCAATTTCTTAGTTAAATTTGGCACAGGTATCAACGTTGCCTTTTATCACCGTAACCCCTTGAATTTCGCCAGTTTCATTGATTACTAGATGTACCGAAAAACCACCCATAAGTAGTCTTTCCAATCTTTGCCAACCCTTTGAAAACTTTGTTTCTCGAGGTCCTTTTTGGATGGCAAACAGCGATAGATGTTGCATCTATGTACGAAATCCCTGTCACTTTTGACTGTTCGCAAAACCATTGCATTAAGAGCGCTAAATACCATAAAATCTGCGATTTTAACCTGATAAACCTACTATAGGATGGCAATTTTGGAAACGCTGATTCGTATAATAATTTCAAATAATGCACATAGAAAATTTTAAAATTGTCGCACTTGATATAGCAATATTATGGTAAAAATCTCTGAATGCGTAATCTCTGGCGTCCTGGTTGGTTTTTTGCCACTTGGTAGAAGTTTTTCTGCAAAATTTTCATCGACTGTATTGCAAAAATCATCGACTATACAAAAGATTTCTGTTACTTTCTCTTTCATTGGTAACCTCCTATTTTAGGAATGAATATCAAATACCTCGGAGTTTACCCTATTTCCTTACCTTTTCTATTTTTTCTAATTTACAACTGGGGTTAGCAGTGCTGTGAGAATGGTTGAAAGCGCAAAAGAAAACCTCTCGGAAGTTAAAAATATACTGGTCGATGCAGGTTATACAGGAGAAAATTTTGCAACTAAAATAAAAACGATTATTGGAGCAACTGTAGAAGTAATAAAACGAAGTGAATTACATTCCTTTGCTGTATTGCCACAAAGATGGGTTGTAGAGCGATCTTTCGCTTGGTTAGAAAAATGCAGACGATTGTGGAAAAATTGCGAGCGAAAACTTAACACTAGCCTACAAATGGTCGTTCTTTCCTTCATTTCTCTTCTATTGAGAAGATTTTAAACAGGTTCTAAATCTTTATTTTAAAAATGTCATATTGACCACCGGTACCTGAAAATACTATTCCAATTGATCAGAGCTATCCATTTCCTTAATTTTTGTAACGTTGTCATAGGAGTACTATAACTTTAGTATCAACTATGTTTTATTGTTTTTGCATCTAAAAAAATTTAGCTTATTCAAGCAGCATTTTGCCTTTTTTTGGATGTAGGGATTTTTTAGGAATTGTCTTCTTGAATTCTATGGTATTTTGTTTAACATTGAAACAAGATTCCAGTGTCAGCTACTTGCATGACATTGTTGGTTAATGTTTTATGGCTTTACGATAGCTATACAACTTATCTTAAAAGCAATATAGTGTTTACTATACAATGAATCAAAGATAGTAAGTAAAGTCTATGGAATTTCAAATCGCTACACATTTTCAACCGGCTGGGGATCAACCACAGGCAATCGATAGCTTAATTGCAGGGCTAAATAGCAATAAAAGAGATCAGGTTTTGCTTGGAGTTACTGGTTCTGGGAAAACTTTTACTATGGCAAATGTTATTGCAAGGACAAACAGGCCTGCATTAATTATGGCACACAATAAAACTTTAGCAGCACAGCTTTATGAGGAAATGAAAGGATTGTTTCCCCATAATGCTGTTGAATACTTCATTTCTTATTATGATTATTATCAACCTGAAGCCTATTTACCACAAACTGATACTTATATCGAAAAAGATTCTGCAATTAACGAAAGAATTGAGATGCTGCGTTATTCCACCGTCTGCTCCCTTTTGGAGCGCAGGGATACGATCGTAGTTGCCAGTGTTTCCTGCATATACGGTCTTGGTTCGCCTGAGAGCTACCGCAGCATGATCATACCGCTTAGTGTTGGAAATAAAATTCGTATTAATGATTTCCTGAGCAACTTAACTGATCTTCAATACAAGCGCTCTGATGCCAGGTTTGAGAGAGGATATTTCAGAGTGCGCGGCGATATTATTGATATATTTCCTTCCCATTATGAAAATAAAGCTTGGCGTTTATCGTTATTTGGCGATGAAATAGAAGAAATTTCTGAAGTTGATGCTATAACGGGCAATGTTACCAAAGGCGTAAATAAAATCACCATTTTTCCAAATAGCTATTACATAACCCCGCGTGAGGCTTTGTTGCAGGCAATTGAACTAGTCAAAAAAGAGCTGCATGAACGCTTGGATTATTACTACTCGCAAAATAAGATTGTTGAAGCAAAGCGCCTCGAGCAACGCACTAATTTTGATATCGAAATGATGAGAACAACAGGAATATGTAAAGGTATTGAAAATTATTCGCGTTATCTCTATGGAATGGAAGCTGGGGATCCACCGCCTACTTTGTTTGAATATTTACCCAAAGACGTAATTTTATTTGTTGATGAGAGTCATGTCACCGTTCCTCAGGTTGGTGCGATGTACAGTGGTAATGAGGCGCGTAAAAAGAAATTGATTGACTATGGCTTCAGGCTCCCTTCCGCTTTTGATAATCGTCCATTAAAATTTGAAGAGTGGGAGGGAGTTAGGCCGCAGACTGTTTACATTTCAGCCACTCCAGGAAAGTATGAGTTGGCAAAGACCAATAATGTATTTATAGAGCAAGTTATCCGTCCAACAGGGCTTACAGACCCAATCTGCATTGTAAAACCAATAGAGAGTCAAATTGATGATGTAATTCATGAGGCACAAGTGACAATAGGGAAGGGATTTTGTGTTTTAATCACTACATTGACGAAAAAGATGGCTGAAAATTTAGCTGAATATATGAGTGAATTGAATATGAGAGTGAGTTATTTGCATTCTGATATTGCTGCGCTGGAGAGAATAGAAATTATATACAAATTGAGATCTAAAGAAATCGATGTTTTAGTAGGTGTTAACTTGCTGAGGGAAGGTCTTGATATTCCAGAGTGTGGGTTGGTTGCAATTTTGGATGCTGATAAAGAAGGATTTTTGCGATCGGAAACTTCATTAATTCAAACGATTGGTCGTGCTGCACGTAATGCTGAAGGTAGAGTAATTTTGTATGCAGATAAAATCACTGGTTCTTTAGATCGTGCATTGAGAGAGACCGAAAGAAGAAGAAAAAAACAAGAAGAACATAATATATTGCACAATATTATCCCGAAGACTATAATAAAACCTATATCAAACACCTTACAGGAGAGGGCAATAGCAGAACCGAAAGTAAATACTAATAAGGATGATTTGAGAAAGCAAATGATAGAGCATGCTAAAAATTTGGAGTTTGAAGAAGCAGCAAGAATAAAAAAATTATTGTAAGGTTAAGTAATATATGATGCTATGGGCATAGCATGAAAGTGTAAATAATTTTATTGATATCTTTATATTAATACTTTTTAAACATTTAGTACCATGCAATACTTACAATGGATGAGAAAAATTAACACCAGTGCTCTCAGGGTCAGCTAATAAAACACTTAGGTGGCTGAGAGCAGTGGATTAGGTACAACTGTTAACTTTTTTCTCCTGCAAGTATTGCTCGATCTTAGTAGCATCCATTTTAGTTCTAACAGTGGAAGTACTGGAGTTCGATGAGACTGACGACCCACCACTATCTTCTAGTCCATCTTCATCACTTCCAGTATCACTAGTCGATTTTTGTGAAGACGATCCTGAATAACCACTATCTTTAGAATTTGTAGAAGTGTTACCACTAATTTCTTGTTCATCAAAGAACTTAAAAAGTAAGCCTTTTTCTGCCTCCGAAGGTAAACCTGGGTGTAGTTGCTTTCCCTCCTTCTCAGGAGAAGAAAGGAGTAAGTTTAGCTTCTCTTTCCCACTAGGAGTATACAGCAAGTATTTTAACTGTGCATCCTCAAGAGAGTTGGAATCTAGTTTCTTCTGCAGCTTAGGACAAAGAAATGGGCGTAGTTCCTTCTTCTCGTCATTAGTAAGAGGTTTTTCTTGAGGAGAAGCCACTTTTGAGAGTGAAGAATTACGGTGAAGCCATTTTGCTAATTTGTCACGAAATGAACGGTGTGACATATTTTTAGGTTCTACACGAGAATAAATAAGTAAGGATATTATATTGCCTGCCTCAGGAGAGAAAGGTTTGGATATTCGCTCTCCCTCAGGAGACAAAAGTAAGGGTAATCGCTCCTTCCCTTCAGGAGAAAGAACTAAAGGTATCGTCTTTTGCCCCTCAGGAGAAGGTGAAAACAGCAGCTCTTTTCCCTTAGGAGAAAAAAGTGAATGCAGTTGTTGTTTATTCTCAGAAGAAAAAAGCGAGCATAGTTGCTTATTCCCCTCAGTAGAAAAAAGAAAGTCTAGTAGGTTTTCCTGTTCACGAGGATCCGAAATCGAGGATAACTGCTTTCCCGCCTCAGAAGAAAGAAGTAAGGGTAGTTGCTTCTTCCCTTCAGAAGAAGAAAAATAATCTAGAAAACACAAAAAAGCTTTTACTGTTTCATTACTAGCACAAGTAGAAAAATCCGCAAGTGGCAGTGACTGTGGCCGCTTATTGTCTACGGGAGGATTTAGATCTTTCCTTGATTCAGATATCCCTGGAACAGTACTAGTAGTTATAGAAGAATTCGACTGTGGCCGCTCAAGCGACCCTAAACCACTATCTACAGAAATTTTAGAACTACGGTCCCCGGGCACATTTGGCTTGCTTACGGCATCTTGTGGCAAGTGTTCTGGAATACCACCAAAAGACGTGTTCTCTAGAGACTCTAATATACTAGATTGTCGTACCTTTGATGGAGTGCTACTACCTGAAAACGAATTACTTTCTGACCCTTTCCGGCTACTCGGAGATTTACTATCTTGTGACTTTGCTTCAGAATACTCATCACTACTTTTTCGATCACTTTCATCAGTAACTTGCTGTTTTTCAGGTTCCTCATTAGAAGCCACAGAATTTAAGGACATTGAATCATTCCATGCTGTAGGAAAAGGAGTCAATGATGGCCTATAGCTCACTTGCTGACCCTGAATCTTTATTAGCATACTTTCATCATCTGCCTGATCACCTTCCAATGCTCTCACACCCACCTGTGAGCAAGCCCCTTGCTCGCTTTTATCATGTTCTTCAGATTTCATACCCAAAATGTTCACATCTTTCAAACATGGAGAACGTGCAGAAAACTCAAGACTTGAGGACTTTTGATCATTCTTTGTCGTAAGTAGAATTGGTTTCGTCGATATTGTGTAATGAACTGGAGGAGTTATAACACGTGGAAAAGAAGTTAACGTTGATGGCAAAAAGTACGAATCCTCTGGCATACTTTCATCTCGTTTATCTATGTACGCGTATGAACTGGATGGCATGTCCGTTTGCTGAGAAGAAGTACTAGCCTGACCTATCTCTTCCCCCAGCACCCCCCGAAAAGGCTCTGTTTCTTTCTCTCTTTCTGATCCTTGCCTGGGATGCTTCTCTAACCCTTCACCACAACTTCGCTTGGGAAACTTCTGTGTCGGTGATGCTTCAGCTAATAGCGTTCGAGGAAGCCCAGGATCAATCTCTATTTGACCATCTTTATTGATTACAGAGTTTTCTATAATTACAGGAATTAAAAGAGCAATCTGTCTATTGGAAAAAGCATATACACCACCAAATCTACCTGATCGTGTGGTTTCAGTTTGACCTTTAATATCAGTCAAAAGATCATAACCAAATTGAGCATTAATCTTATTTGCCTCACCACGATTTAGGTACCTTGAAATATTACCCTCTTTGATTGTAGGTATAAAAGCAAAGCGATCTCCATTACTTATCTTGTCTTTATCGATAAACTCATCATAGTAATACCTGTGGATTGATATTTCAGTTAAGCGAAAGATTAGCTCGCCTATAGCATCCTTGTAGTGTTTAGCTTTCACTTTTAAATTATCACTGTGCTGAAGGTAAAAATTATACCCCACCTCTTTTTTAGAAGCTTCTGTTATATTTCTAATGAAACCAATATTTTCAACATCTTTAACATATACCTTATTGCCATCAATATGATAGAAATCTGAATAACTACAACCATGCTCCTCCATTTGTGCTTGAAGTGCCATCACAAAATACGTTTGCAGATTTGGGCCATTAAACAACAGACATTTTATATAACTAGATGACGGATCCATTTTTGCCTGCTTTATACTTGCGTTTAAAGTCTCTTCAATGCGTTTTTTACCAAGATGATGTTTTTCATCAATTTTCTTAATCACTCGGTCTTCGACATCATTTTCAAATTCCTCAGCAAAGTGCACCTTGAGATTAAAAATTACTCTAGAGTCTATAGGAACTGTGAGCTTAGTTATTCTTGTTTTCTTGTCATACTTTAACCATTTCTTATCAAAGTGAAATGGAAAAGATTCAAGATCAAAAACGTGACAAGCTACAAACTCATCAGAATAATATTCTCTTACTAAGTCTCTTGCCATCTGTGATAAGTACCTCTTTGCAGAGCGCCGACCACAATTAAACTTAACGATGATATTATCGCCCTCCACAACAAAATTAGTGTTGACTTTAGAGCCGTAATTACTAACGTTAAATGCATTAACCAGCTCCTTAACAAAATCTAAACTAGTCATAACTCCTCCCCTATCAAAATATTACTTTTCTTTATTTTTACTCCCAGCCTTATCAGCTTTAGTACCACTCATCCTCGTATAAGGATACTTACCACAATCATCAAACCTACTACGACCCTCGTGCATGTCTGGTCCACCACCTTCTCTAGGATTAGCTTTTAGCCAGGCAGCAGAATCATACCCACCAGAGCCTACCTTAAAACGAGGATCTCCTTGTGAACTAGAGCTCGCTTGTTGTTTTTTATCCATAATACCCTCCGTTAATAAAAATATTATGTAATCTATATATTATAAATAAATCATAAGTGCAACAACTTTTTTGCATTTTCATAAATTTTTTTTTCATTTCCCTTTATAACCTCCTTTAGGCTGAACATTTATAGAATTAAGTTCTGATTCTGGTGAAATTTGATCCTGCTCAGCAAGTAATTCACCGCAAATTTTATCTATATCAATTGTTTCTTTGCCAGTATTACTACTCTTTTGTCCACCAATTGACCCTACTGTTTCTTTGCTAGCATTACCACTATTTCTCATATTTTGCTCACCAGTTGACCCTACTGTTGGTGTCTGCCCGCTAATATTCATGCTTTTCTTTTCTGATTTTTCACTAGACCGCCCTGTCTTTTCAACAAATATTGGCCCCTTCTCCGCAGGTTTCTGTGGACACACCTCTTTCTTCTGTTCCTCCGGCTTCGCTTTTTTCTCTTCTTTGTCCACTTTTTGTTTTTGTGAATTTTCATGAGATTTTCTTTCAAGCTCAGTAAGACGCAATAGATGTTTCAAAGGATCTGACACAATTTCAAGTTCTGGTTTGCTCAGAACAACCGGCCTTACAAATCCTGGTGAAATTTCAAAAAGGAAAACTGGCACTTTAGGTTTTTCTCTTTCATCCACTTTCATTTCTACGTTTTCGCAAACTTCTTTATTTTCTTCCTTTAATGATGTTTTTTCTGCTTTTTTATCTTCTTTTTCTGTAGATGCCTCTACCGCAGCCGCCAACTCAACTCCAAACATCTCTGCGAACATTGTAACAATCCATCCGACAACAGCCATTTGTAACCTGAGTTTCAGATCTTGCAATGCAGTTAATCTTTCTAACGCCCTTGCAAACTCTTCTTCTGATAACTCACCACTGCCTAATTTCTCCTGCAATTCTTTTATCTCTTTGTCCAACCTCTGATTGAAACTTAAATCGCGTGCAAAAATCTTCTTGATTAACTCCTTAAGCTTATCACGCAAAAACTTCATTATCGCAGCAATCAGGTTTTTTTCTTTCTTCTCCTTGAGCATTTGGTAGATTTTCGGATCATCTACATCTACTTCAAAAAGGGTAAAGAGAGATTCAAAGAAATTCCAGAAATCTCCGAGTACTCTTCCTTTTTCACCAGTGAAGTAATCCTCATCATCACCTTGCCCGATATGTAGCTCTGCTTGAGATGATATTTCATCGATACAACTAGAAGCCTGACGCTCACACTCGAGCCTCCCGAGCAAATCTTGTCTGGTGAGCTCCTCTATGGCTGCTTTTAGTTCATTTAGCTTCTGCTCTGCAGAGAAATCTTGCTCCCTGATTTTTCCTTGGAAGATCGAGCTACCGTTTCCGTTATTATCTGAAAAATTTTCCATTATTTTTGCCTCCTCAATAAAATTACTGCCTTTGTTGTTACCTGAAAAGCTTTCCACCATTTTTACTTCCTTCATAAAACTTAATAATTTAATTCTACAGTACTAAATATTTAAGAACTATTAATGTAAAGATGTCAATAAAATTATTTACATTTTTACACTATATATATATTATATCATGTGCTATTTAACCTTTCAATAATATTTTTTATTTTTACTGCTTCTTCAAACTCTAGCATGCACTTTTCTTAAATTATCCTTATTAATATTTGCTTTTGCCTCTATCCCACTTTTTCTTGTAAAGTATTTGATATAGATTTTATTATACTCTTTGGCATAACATTTGCAACATACTTTATCTATAAATGGAAATTATTATACTTGCAGCTAGACACAATTTGAAATAATTTACACTATAAAGTTAAGGAACGAGATCCCAGTGTCACGCACTGGGATGACAGCAGTCCTACGTCATACCGCGATTCATTCGCGGTATAGATTCCGCTAACAAGTAGCGGAATGACGAATTTTTGTTTTTCAAATTATCGTAAGTCACTTTAGCTATATCAGACAATAGAGGCAGTGCGTAGAGGAGCTCACCAGACAAGATTTGCTCGGGAGGCTCGAGTGTGAGCGTCAGGCTTCTAGTTGTATCGATGAAATATCATCTCAAGCAGAGCTACATATCGGGCAAGGTGATGATGAGGATTACTTCACTGGTGAAAAAGGAAGAGTACTCGGAGATTTCTGGAATTTCTTTGAATCTCTCTTTACCCTTTTTGAAGTAGATGTAGATGATCCGAAAATCTACCAAATGCTCAAGGAGAAGAAAGAAAAAAACCTGATTGCTGCGATAATGAAGTTTTTGCGTGATAAGCTTAAGGAGTTAATCAAGAAGATTTTTGCACGCGATTTAAGTTTCAATCAGAGGTTGGACAAAGAGATAAAAGAATTGCAGGAGAAATTAGGCAGTGGTGAGTTATCAGAAGAAGAGTTTGCAAGGGCGTTAGAAAGATTAACTGCATTGCAAGATCTGAAACTCAGGTTACAAATGGCTGTTGTCGGATGGATTGTTACAATGTTCGCAGAGATGTTTGGAGTTGAGTTGGCGGCTGCGGTAGAGGCATCTACAGAAAAAGAAGATAAAAAAGCAGAAAAAACATCATTAAAGGAAGAAAATAAAGAAGTTTGCGAAAACGTAGAAATGAAAGTGGATGAAAGAGAAAAACCTAAAGTGCCAGTTTTCCTTTTTGAAATTTCACCAGGATTTGTAAGGCCGGTTGTTCTGAGCAAACCAGAACTTGAAATTGTGTCAGATCCTTTGAAACATCTATTGCGTCTTACTGAGCTTGAAAGAAAATCTCATGAAAATTCACAAAAACAAAAAGTGGACAAAGAAGAGAAAAAAGCGAAGCCGGAGGAACAGAAGAAAGAGGTGTGTCCACAGAAACCTGCGGAGAAGGGGCCAATATTTGTTGAAAAGACAGGGCGGTCTAGTGAAAAATCAGAAAAGAAAAGCATGAATATTAGCGGGCAGACACCAACAGTAGGGTCAACTGGTGAGCAAAATATGAGAAATAGTGGTAATGCTAGCAAAGAAACAGTAGGGTCAATTGGTGGACAAAAGAGTAGTAATACTGGCAAAGAAACAATTGATATAGATAAAATTTGCGGTGAATTACTTGCTGAGCAGGATCAAATTTCACCAGAATCAGAACTTAATTCTATAAATGTTCAGCCTAAAGGAGGTTATAAAGGGAAATGAAAAAAAAATTTATGAAAATGCAAAAAAGTTGTTGCACTTATGATTTATTTATAATATATAGATTACATAATATTTTTATTAACGGAGGGTATTATGGATAAAAAACAACAAGCGAGCTCTAGTTCACAAGGAGATCCTCGTTTTAAGGTAGGCTCTGGTGGGTATGATTCTGCTGCCTGGCTAAAAGCTAATCCTAGAGAAGGTGGTGGACCAGACATGCACGAGGGTCGTAGTAGGTTTGATGATTGTGGTAAGTATCCTTATACGAGGATGAGTGGTACTAAAGCTGATAAGGCTGGGAGTAAAAATAAAGAAAAGTAATATTTTGATAGGGGAGGAGTTATGACTAGTTTAGATTTTGTTAAGGAGCTGGTTAATGCATTTAACGTTAGTAATTACGGCTCTAAAGTCAACACTAATTTTGTTGTGGAGGGCGATAATATCATCGTTAAGTTTAATTGTGGTCGGCGCTCTGCAAAGAGGTACTTATCACAGATGGCAAGAGACTTAGTAAGAGAATATTATTCTGATGAGTTTGTAGCTTGTCACGTTTTTGATCTTGAATCTTTTCCATTTCACTTTGATAAGAAATGGTTAAAGTATGACAAGAAAACAAGAATAACTAAGCTCACAGTTCCTATAGACTCTAGAGTAATTTTTAATCTCAAGGTGCACTTTGCTGAGGAATTTGAAAATGATGTCGAAGACCGAGTGATTAAGAAAATTGATGAAAAACATCATCTTGGTAAAAAACGCATTGAAGAGACTTTAAACGCAAGTATAAAGCAGGCAAAAATGGATCCGTCATCTAGTTATATAAAATGTCTGTTGTTTAATGGCCCAAATCTGCAAACGTATTTTGTGATGGCACTTCAAGCACAAATGGAGGAGCATGGTTGTAGTTATTCAGATTTCTATCATATTGATGGCAATAAGGTATATGTTAAAGATGTTGAAAATATTGGTTTCATTAGAAATATAACAGAAGCTTCTAAAAAAGAGGTGGGGTATAATTTTTACCTTCAGCACAGTGATAATTTAAAAGTGAAAGCTAAACACTACAAGGATGCTATAGGCGAGCTAATCTTTCGCTTAACTGAAATATCAATCCACAGGTATTACTATGATGAGTTTATCGATAAAGACAAGATAAGTAATGGAGATCGCTTTGCTTTTATACCTACAATCAAAGAGGGTAATATTTCAAGGTACCTAAATCGTGGTGAGGCAAATAAGATTAATGCTCAATTTGGTTATGATCTTTTGACTGATATTAAAGGTCAAACTGAAACCACACGATCAGGTAGATTTGGTGGTGTATATGCTTTTTCCAATAGACAGATTGCTCTTTTAATTCCTGTAATTATAGAAAACTCTGTAATCAATAAAGATGGTCAAATAGAGATTGATCCTGGGCTTCCTCGAACGCTATTAGCTGAAGCATCACCGACACAGAAGTTTCCCAAGCGAAGTTGTGGTGAAGGGTTAGAGAAGCATCCCAGGCAAGGATCAGAAAGAGAGAAAGAAACAGAGCCTTTTCGGGGGGTGCTGGGGGAAGAGATAGGTCAGGCTAGTACTTCTTCTCAGCAAACGGACAT
Organism: Wolbachia endosymbiont (group A) of Yponomeuta plumbellus; assembly: GCF_947251575.1. Lineage (NCBI taxonomy): Bacteria > Pseudomonadati > Pseudomonadota > Alphaproteobacteria > Rickettsiales > Anaplasmataceae > Wolbachia > Wolbachia endosymbiont (group A) of Yponomeuta plumbellus. Next base: position 811,463 of record NZ_OX366353.1, read on the forward strand.
GCCATCCAGTTCATACGCGTACATAGATAAACGAGATGAAAGTATGCCAGAGGATTCGTACTTTTTGCCATCAACGTTAACTTCTTTTCCACGTGTTATAACTCCTCCAGTTCATTACACAATATCGACGAAACCAATTCTACTTACGACAAAGAATGATCAAAAGTCCTCAAGTCTTGAGTTTTCTGCACGTTCTCCATGTTTGAAAGATGTGAACATTTTGGGTATGAAATCTGAAGAACATGATAAAAGCGAGCAAGGGGCTTGCTCACAGGTGGGTGTGAGAGCATTGGAAGGTGATCAGGCAGATGATGAAAGTATGCTAATAAAGATTCAGGGTCAGCAAGTGAGCTATAGGCCATCATTGACTCCTTTTCCTACAGCATGGAATGATTCAATGTCCTTAAATTCTGTGGCTTCTAATGAGGAACCTGAAAAACAGCAAGTTACTGATGAAAGTGATCGAAAAAGTAGTGATGAGTATTCTGAAGCAAAGTCACAAGATAGTAAATCTCCGAAGAAACATGGGGGTGGTGTTCAAAAAATAAAAAAATTTTTCTTTTCACATTTTAAGAAGCAACATGACGTAAACCTTAAGCGACATGATGAAGGGCGTGATTCGGTGTGTTCGATATCTTCAAGTGTAAGTGCTCCTGGGGGTTCTGTAAGTAAAAAGCCACCTATTTCTAAACGACTTTCATTACCAAATAGAGTAAGAGCAGAAAATAATTCACTCTCAAAAGAGACTTCTCCTGTAAGTTCTCTAGATGGTGATCCAGGCCCGTCACAAGGTACTATTTCGGGGAAAGGGGAGGTACTACCTGTAGAGTATAGATCTGATAACTCTAGTTCTAAAAAAGTTGATAGAGATAGTGGTTTTTGTTCTATGGGTTCTCCTGATGTGCAACATAAGGGAAGTGTCTCTTCAGAGCTTAAACATCCGCAACAGGTAAAGCATACGTCAGAAGCTTTGGGGAAAGAAATTTAGGTTTTTAGATATATCTTAACCACCCAAGTGTTTTATTAGGGTTGGGACCAAAATCCCTGACCCTGAAAGCACTGGTGTTAGTTTTTCTCATCCATTGCAGATATTGCACCGTACTATCCACTTGATCATCGTAGCGAGCTTCTGGGAACATTAAAATTTCGTACTCAAAATCATTGAGCCATACCGCTTGATGCGGCAGAAAAACCCTGCCAGACTCTATCACCGGAACAATTTGATAAAATCGAGTGAGTTTGTCATTGTGTGGCACAATTTCAATAATCGGTAGATCGCTATTTGCTTTTAGCTCTTGTGTTAATTGTTGACTACTCGTTTTTGCTTCGATCAAAATTGCGTGTGGTGCCCATCTTGCAGCTAGTGACAGAACTTGCTCTTTAAGCTTTGGGTACTCAAGCTTTGCTCGATATACATCAAGTAAATAGAATTTATTATCTATTTTTGCCCAGGTGGTGCAGACGCTAAAGTCGCTGGAATCGTTTGTTGAAACTGCAGTGTCCCAGCTTTGAGTTACATGTGAGAGATTATCAGGGAAATTTTTATAGCGCTTTAGCCACTCTTGTTTTATTATACCACTTGAAAGCGGCAGGGGGTTTTGTTGATATTGAGCAGCAAAAGCGTAACTCCCGAGTTCAACTTTTATCATCTCAACTTCTTCTCTTTCTCCCTCCAGGGGATATAATAACTCATTCTCTTCTCTTGAATATAAACCTTTTTCTTGTGTTATAATTGAGTCGATTATCTCCACTTTTTCAGAAATCATTGGCAAACAAATGTGATGCCATATGTTTTTTGGCTTGGATAAGAGGTGCCCTGTTAAGTCTTCCAGGTGGAGCCTATGCATCACAAGCACAATTACTCCTTTTTTTCTATCGTTGAGTCTCGTTACTAAAGTCTGATCGAACCAGTTTGTGGCACGTTTTCTAAATGTTTCACTCAAAGCTTGAGCAGGGTTAAGCGGATCATTCACAATAATAAAGTCACCACCTTCACCGGTTAATGTTCCTCCAACTGATGTTGCGATTCTGTATCCTCTCTGTACTGTTTGGAATTTGTATTTAGTGTTCTGGTCTTTGGATAGTTCTACCTCTGGAAATAGCTTTTTATACCAATCAGATTGCATTATGCACCTGGTATCGAGCGAATGTTTTTCACTAAGCAACTTAGAATAACTTGCAACTATTATTCTTGCAGTTGCCCAGTATCCATGCGGGCCACGCAACACTCATACATATGGACTTCATTGAACGCGGAGGCATATTGAATATTATGCGCCTTACTTCGCCAGCATTCGCTGCTTCCAGCCTGTCTGCTATGACTTTTATGTACTGATAATCATTATACTCACATCCCGGCACCACTGTTTGAAAGCACAGTTCAATGAATTTTAGAAAGTTCATGTTAGACCTCCTATAGTATCACCCAAGTAACCCCTATGGTGTCATCCAAGTAGCCGACACTGGTTCCTTTATGACGGCGTCATGCAAGTAGCTGACACTGGAATCCAGTTTTTATTATACAGCTGCTCAATGTGCTCATTACAGTGAAGTTTCCAGTGTCTGGGCACTGGGATGACATCCTTTGGTTTTTTATATGGTTATGCAAGAAATCTAGTGTAGATTTTAATTTATTTTATAAGATTGAAGTGTTACAGTAGCGAGCTTACAACACTACTGTTTTGTAAATTTAGTGAATAAAATTACTTCTTTAACTTTATTGAAGCGAAAAATTGATTTCCATTGCGGTAAATGAGCAACATTATTGAATCTTTACCGTTTTTCTTTACTGCTGAATCAACTTGTTTTTGAAAATCATTAGTATTTTCTATATCGGTTCCATCTAATTGGATAATAATGTCTCCTTTTTTAATACCACGCAACGTGGCATTACTGTTACTATCTACATTGGTAACTATCACACCTTTTGTAGGTACATTATTTTTACTTTCTTTTGATTCTTTTGGCAGATTTGAAACAGTTAAACCGGTTACATAATCAGATGTTGATTTATTTTCTTCTTGATTGTTATCTTGGCCATCATTTGTAGATTCTCCGATCACAACTTTAATATTAACCTCTTTGCTCTTTCTAAGTAACTTAACTTGCACTTTTTTCTCAGGTCCAGCTCTTGAAACCATTTGAGGTAATTGTGTCATTCTATCGATTTTTTTACCGTCAAATTCTAATAATATATCACCTACTTTAATCCCACCTTTTTCTGCAGGACTATCCTTTACTATACTTGCAACCAATGCGCCTTTTATATCTTTTAAACCCAAGGACTCAGCAAATTCTTTCGTTATAGGCTGAACTTGCACACCAAGCCAACCATGTTTTATTTTTTTGCCACTTTTTAATGTGTCAATAATTGACATAGCTAAATTAGATGGTATGGCAAAACCTATACCCACATTGCCGCCAGACTCAGATGGAGAATAGATAGCAGTATTAATACCTATAACTTTTCCATTTAAATCAAATAACGGTCCTCCAGAGTTACCCCTATTAATTGCAGCATCAGTTTGAATAAATTCATTCATAGTGCCAATACTAATGTCCCTGGACCTTGCAGATATAATTCCTGTGCTTACAGAGCCACCCAAACCAAATGGGTTACCTATTGCCATAACCGTATCACCAACCCTTGCTTTATCAGAATCACCAAATGCAACAGAAGAAAGATCTTTATCAGAATTAATCTTAAGCACAGCAAGATCAGTTCTTGCATCATAGCCTAAAACTTCTGCTTTGAAATAAGTATTATCGTTCATAGTAACTGTGATATCTTTGGCGTTTTTAATAACGTGATAATTGGTTACTATAGTTCCACCCTTATCTATAATAAACCCAGAACCAAGCAACACCACCTCTTTGTTAACACTAGGGCCCCTATCCATAAAAAACTGATCAAAATGCTCAAAAAACTCTCTAAAATCATCAAAAAAATTATTTCCTGGCATAGATGGAACTCTAGTTCTGCTGTTATTTTCTTGTTTGATGATTTGTTCGCTTGAAATATTTACAACCGCAGGAATGAGTTCTTCCACTAAATCGGCAAGTCCTTGATTACAGTTGCATGCAGTAGTGCTAGCATCAACGACCTTTTTTGCATTCCAATCAAGCATATTAGCATACGAAGAAAACGCAATTAGAAAATATGCAAATATAGATAAAATAAATGCCTTACTTTTCATAAATTATTTCCATCCTTTATTTAAAATATCTAAAAAGTTATTGTTTGGTGAAAGTACAAATTTAGTATTATTTTCGGCAAATGATTTACTGTAAGCGCTCATAGAGCGATAAAAGTTAAAGAACTCTTCATCAACCTTAAATGCCTCATTATAAATTCTAGTTGCTTCAGCATAACCACGGCCCCTTATTTCGTACGATTCTTTTACTGCACTGGAGATAATTTCCCTTTTTAATTTATCAGCTTTTGATCTAACTTCCTGCCCAGCTTGCTCTCCTTCTGCTCTAATTTCTTTTGCTTCTTTTTCCCTTTCAGTTTGCATACGGCGAAATATTGCAGAACTATTTTCTTCTGGTAAATCTGCTCTCTTAATTCTTACATCTATTATTTCTATGCCAAATTTTTCAGCTTCAGAATAAACTCCACGCTGAATCAATTGCATAACCTCTGATCTTTTTTCATTCAACAAGCTAATCAACGAAAATCTGCCTATATTTTCTCTTATGTGAGCTTCTATAACCGGATATAATCTTCTAACCAGACCTGATTCATTCCTCACAGCCTGGTAAAAAGTAATAGGATTCGTTATTTTATATTTTGCATACGCATCTACTATAATACGTTTTTGATCTGCAGTTATCACTTCTCTTGGAGTTTTGTCAGGACTTAAATCTAAAACTCTTTTATCAAGAAACTCTACACTATTTATGAATGGCAACTTAAAATATAAGCCACTTTCCCTAACATCCCTTACAACTTTACCCAGTTGTATAACTATTGCTTGCTTTGTTTCTTGCACAACAAATATTGAATTAGATAAAGCAATCAATAAAACAACAAATACAGAAACAAAAACAATTTTAATATTACTACTCATGGTTATTTTCCTAAATTTGTAAGAGGTAAATAAGAAAACATACCTTTCAGATCATCAGTTACAACAACTTTGTCTACCTTACTGAAAATATTTTCCATAGTTTCAAGATAAATACGATTCTTAACGAGAGAAGGATTCTGTCTATATTCCTCATAAAGAGATAAAAAGCGATTTGCATTACCTTTTGCTTCATTTATTACTTCATTTTCATATGCTTGTGCATCTAATTTTATCTTTATCGCTTCACCCTTTGCTCGAGGTATAATATCATTATTATAAGCATATGCTTCGTTTATAGTACGCTCTTTGTCTGCACGAGCACTTTGTACATCTCTAAACGAACTGATTACTTTTTCTGGTGGATCAATTTTTTTCATTTGAACAGATAAAATCTCTATACCCATTTGGTATCCATCAAGAATCTGCTGCAATAGAATTCTAGTATCTCTAGAAATTTCTGGTCTGCCTTGACCAAGTGCAAAAGAGATCGTGTTTTTACCTATTATTTCTCTCATGGCACTTTCAGCAGCATTTTTAACACTGAAACCGGGTTTGTAATCCCGCACTTTGAATAAATAGTCCTTAGCATCTCTAACGCGCCATTGAACCTCGAAGTTAACGTTGACTATATTTTCATCTCCAGTTAGCATCACGCCTTCACCGCGATCTGTATCTCGCCCATAAGAACTACTTACCCCAATTTCTTCACGATTTACTTCCTTAACGTTCACTTTAAAAACCTTGCCAATAGGGTAGGGGAAGTGATAACGCAAACCAGGTGTTTCCGTATTAGAATATTTACCAAAGGTAAGTTCTATACTTTCTTCACTAGGATGGACAATATAAAAGCCAGTGCAAGCATAGAACAGCAAAATAATGAAAATGATGAAATAAGGTTTTTTGCCCCTGTTTCTGGTTAATCCATTAAGAAAGAACCTTATATCAGATACAGCTTTACTTAAAATATCTTCATTATTAGGAGTTTTGTTCCCTACCGGTTTCTTTCCCAGATTCCAAGGATTATTATCATCAAACATAATGATTGATTCTATAATTAATACGCTAATATTACTTCTTTAATAAGAAAATGCAAACATAAATTGCTATTTTATTTACAAATTAATCATCAGGATGGAAAACATGATCGTACACTTCCTTTTCTCTATGTAATATGGTCGACTCTATAGAATTTTCTGGCTTTTTTTTGAATTCTTTGTTGTCACTCTTTAAGTGCACTACGTCTTTGTGAAAATGGGAATTATACCTAAATAGTAAAGCTATTATTATTAAAGTTATAACAGCCAAAAAGATGAGTGTTCTTTTTCTATACTTCATAAATGCTGCAGCTTCTTGACCTAATTTTCTATGTTACCACAAAACACGTCAAGCGAAATTATTTGAAGACAAATAAATACTGGCAATCAATTTAACACTAACTTAAGAATCAAGGAATACAATTATAATATATTTAATTAATAGTGAGGTTTAAAATGTTACATAATGAAAAAAATTCAAATTCTGTTGGAACTCAACAAAACCAACCAGAAGATAGTTTTGATTTGAATAAAACGATGCAAAATCTACCAAATTCAGATATTGCTAATGATCCCAAGAAGCTAAAAGAAAGAATTACTGACCTGTTAAAAGGGGATACAGAATTCTCTAAGATGAAACAAGGAGATAAGATTCTTGTAGTAAGTGCAGCAAGTGGATTATTTACGGCAGTACTACCACTTTTGGCAGTTGGTGCAACACTTGCTATACCAGGTGCTATAGTTGGTCTTGCTTTATATTTCGCTGTAAAAGTCGCTGTAAAAACAGTTCAATCTGGATATAAAGGGCTCAAGTGGTCAGCAGAAAAAACAGTTGATGGGGCAAAATATACTGCTGGGAAAGTTAAGGACGCATCAACATACGCTGCCGGAAAAGTTAGAGATGGTGCTGTGCATGTTAAAGATAAGGTGAAAGAAGGTTATGAACATTCAGTAGATTCACTGAAAAAAGGCGCTAGTTTTGTAGGCGAAGGAGTGGCAAATAAATTCCATAAGGCATCTGGTGAGACGGACTATTTAGATAAGGTAAAAAGGTTTACTCCAGATGCAATTAAGAAATCTGACGAAATAAGAAATGATATGAAAGCAATTTTTGCTGATAAAGGAAATAATTCTGGGTTAGTGAAAAATGTACTTTCTGGAATATCGTCAGAAATTGATTTAAAAATGGCAGAGAAGGCAAAATCAGGGGAGATTGAACATACTTCTGGATGGCAAGTACAGAAAGAATTCATTAATAATTTAAATGAAAAAAGCTTGCATAACTTGTTAACACAAAGGTCATTACCTAAAGGTAGTTATTTCATCGACAGTGTTTTCTCTGAACATTACGATGAAATTAAGAAGGTTATTAAAGAATGTAGAGAAAATCATTTGTACTCAAGCGTAAGCAATATGTTTGACAGAGCAGAGAAAAAAGCTAACAGGCCTTCTGTCAAAAGTTTAACTAGGTCTGTGTCATCATCATTCTCTTCACTGGGAAGAAAAGGCTCTGAACAATCTAACAGCTTGTCAAAAAGCAATTCACTAAATTCTGTAAAGACTGACAGTACTGTTAGCAGCGAAGCGGAATTGTTAAATCCTGCGGAGCATAAAGAAGTAAAAGCACCTTCTTCACTTTGGGATAGGGTTTCATCACCTTTCAAAAGTGGCAAAAAGTCAGAAAAAACTTCTGAAGTTAAATATCAAGTTCTTTCTGAATCAGACACGTTGCCTAGAAAAATAGGAAATAGCACTTTTTACGTTGATACTCCTACTCCAATTGAGAATACTAATAAAACTGCAACAATAGGAGGAAGACCAGGAGTTGCACGACGTAATAGTACTAGCAACCTTACTAGGGTAGGAACTCCAGAAGTACCAACTAGAAGCGCCTCATTGACTAACTTAAATGGACAAAGTTCTTTCAGTGAAGATGTTCTCAGTGATCCTAAAGTAAACCAATATCTTGGTAATTCGAATAAAGGAACTCTAACTCGCAGTAATTCTTTTGATAGTGCAAGAGGTTCATCTGGTCCTTCTACACCAACAAGCTCATTAGAAAGATTGGAACAATCTTTCAGTAAAGATGAAGTTGGGGCAGCAATGGAGAAAAACTTAAAAGAATTTAGTTTAAGTGCTAAAACTGAATCTACATTACACAATTCTTTTAGTAATCGTAATGGTTCTGATAGTGGATTCAATTCACCAACTTCTTCTCCAACACATACAATGTTTACTGAAAATGGCAAGGCAAAAACCCAAGCTGACTTAAGAAAGACAGGTCATCTGGACAAACTGGTGGGACAGCCTTCTACGAAAGTAGCTGTTGACACTGACGTTCAACAGCAAGCTGCACAAACAGCTGTGAAAACGAACTAAACAAAGCTATCCACCTTCTCCAAAAGGATGTTACTCAATGAGTAACATCCTTTTTTGTTTTTAAATTATAGAAAAATCCTAGATCCCAGCGGTATGCGTACAACCGTATGAACATTGTGATTTCTCTGCTAGGAAAGGTGTCATCCGAGTAGCTGACACTTGGATGGCTTTGTTGCATCGCTCAAGTGAAAAGAACTGGCAGTTACTGACAAAATTCATTATAAATAGCCATTTAACTGTTGAAGAAAAAATATGCCACAAAAAATGAGAGTCAGTAACTGCCATGAATATAACAAATTTCTCCAAGAAAGAGGAAGCATTTTTTGTTATATCAATGACGCCATAGAAAATTGGTACGAGAATTGTCCAAAAATGCAGGGCGGCAACTATATTTATAGTGATAAAGTTGTGATTTTGGTGCATATAATCGTCAGTTTCTTTAGAATTGGTTTAAGACAAACAGTCGGGTTTATAAAAGGGTATTTGCAACAAATAGGAAGAGATTTGGCAGTTATCAGCTATTCACAAGCATCAAGAAGGTTTAAGAAACTTAATATTAAGATAAATGATTGCAGAAAATAATATGGAAGACATCGAAATTGCTATAGACAGTACAGGAATTAGTATATACAACAACACTCCTGGTCATAGCAAAGAAAATAGCGAAGATAGAAAGTATCGCAGCTATGAACAGACAAGAAAATTGCATGTAATGTTGAATACAAACAGCAAAAAAGCCATAGCTGTAAAATACAGTAACGGCTGATCACTATGGAGCTTGTGATTTGCTAAAAGAAGTCGATTTTCAGCATGCCATAAAAGCACTATATGCAGATAGAGCATGTGATAGGCACAAGTTTTATAAGTTGTGTAACGAATATGATATAAAGACAAAAATTCCACCAATAAACAATGCGGCAGAACATCCAGAAATAGATTATATGTCTGACAGGAATGCTGCTATTAGGTTAATAAAATTATACGGTGAAGATGGCATGAAAGAATGGAAAAAAGAAGTAAATTATGGGAAAAGATCTTATATTGAAGGGTTTTTCTCAAGATTAAAGCAAATATTCGGATTTAGTTTTAGGAATAAATCTGAGATAAATCGAGAAAAAGAACTGCCAATCAAATGCTATTTGCTTAATAAATTCACTGATATTGGTATGGCTAAATTTGAGATAGTTACATGAATTTATCGTAAATTACCACCGCATAGTTGTAACATTGTACCATATTACAATGTTCGTACAGTTGTGTGCGCGACCGGGGGTTTTATACTATTCTAGAAGTAACATACGGAAAAGGGGGGATTCGAACCCCCGACATATTTTCATATGTGCACGCTTTCCAAGCGTGTGCTTTAGACCACTCAGCCACCTTTCCATGCTTATTCATAATATTGAAAATTGTACTGCTAAACAATATAAAAACCTGGTATATAGGGTTCACCACGAAAATTCACAGTATTGTTAAACTTGCTTCTGCAGGTTGGAAATGTTTTATCGCAACCTGCGAGTATTGAATATTTATCTCCAGCAAAAATTTGGTATGGAGGCGAAGTAAACAACGTAACTACTTTATTTTTATATTCTTTTACTACACCTTCAAACGCTATTGAGCCAAAGAATTTTACTACTCCGTGCTTATAATATTCATCACTCTCAGTTAAATTCGTGTCTTCAAATCTTCTTTCGTCTATTACTTTAGTGATTGTACTTATTTTACTAAATTTTTTAGTATCGGCTTTACATTTATCATCGCAAAATTGTGCTCTGCATGCAGGAGAGTATAATTCTGCTATGCTTCTCTCAAGCTTTGCTGAAAGCCCTCTAATTTCAACAATAAATCTTCCACTACTTAATGTCACTTTACCAAAAATTCCTGAATGTAGATTCATTGTTCCCTGGGTCAAGTCTTTATAATTCACAAGAAATATCTCAATATTTGCAAAGTCGTACTTTCCTGATAAAACATCTTTTTCTTTGATATCAACACTATTTAATATTCCCTCAATTTCCAAATTATCAGTCTTTAAATCGCTGTTTAATATTATACTACTGGCTGTAAATCCACTTGAAGATTTATAGAGTATATTATCAATATTTAAGTCTTCATCATAGTCAGTGAATCCATTACTTCTCCACCTGCAAGCGTTAATTTCCAGCACGTAGCAGTGGTAAGTAATTCTCCAGCTAAATGATTTTTTAGTGTGGTTTGCATAGGGGCCTCCTGCTTAATTGATTAAATTTGAAAGTAGCTATACGGCCAGTAGAATAAGGGCAGTGTGTTCTTTTCTCATCATCTAAGTAGCCATAAAGCGTCATTCCGGTGACCATAGGGTGTCATTCCAGTGCTTGACACTGGAATCCAGGAAATTTTGCTTGTAAGTAAGCAAACTGATTTGGTGAGCATAAAAAGTGGCTGATCTTATGCTGAATAAACGCTTTTGATGAAGTTGCATGGAAAGCTGGATCCCAGTGTCTGGGCACTGGGATGACATCCTTCTTGGTGGAGTGTCCTCAAATCACAATGTTCGTACAGTTGTGTGTCACGCACTGGGATGACAGGAGAGAGGACACCATATGTTTATTTGATCGACAAATAAACACTAACAGACAAGAATACACCACAATTAACTGTGGTGTGTACTGGCTGGTTAGAAAGAAAACTTCACACCAGTAAGAAGGAGAATTCCTTGGTTAGAAGGTACATCAGCATCAGACTCATCTTTCAGCTTACCTGTTTCGTTAGTCATAAAATAATGGAGAGCTGCGTAAGGAACAAATTTATTCTTACTGCATGCAGGAGACAGATCATATTGAACGCCAAGTGCACCATCATGAAGCATATCTTTGTCATTCATTCTGCTGCCAAAATACGTCAAACTTGTGTAGATATTCTCATGTTGATACCCAGCTCCTACAGTCCAATACATGGTATCTATACTATCTTTACCAAATTGAGCTTTCAGCCCTTCCACTCTTTTGCCATCAGTAGCATCTTTACTATCAATTTCCGTATAGGTATCACCAATTAATTTTTTAATACCCTTCGGTTGACCAGATTTGCCCAAGTATGCAAAAGAGGCAGCAAACTTTACGCCTTGATCTTCATTAATCTTATAATCAGCGCTTACACCAAAATTAACACCCATCAGGTCATTATACTCCACAAATTCCTTATAAAGATGCTTATCTTTACTTGGTTGCTTTGGAAAGCCATATTCACCAACTGCAGAAGTTTTAACTTTTATGTTATGTTTATCAAAGTCATATTCATATGATGCACCAGCACTTACTATGTGCTCATAGTCTGGGCCGACATGCTTTATCGTTTCCTTATGTTCTATCTTACCGCCTTTATCTTCTGAAACTGTTTCTTTTACAGTAAACAAACCACTATCATAACGAGGTGAGTAGCTGATACCAAATCTTGCGCCCATATAATTTGGTGAGTAGTAAGCAACTCTAAATGGCAGTGTAGTCATAACGCCTTTGTTATATTTCCCTGCCATACGGAAAGAGAATTTTTCACTTTCACTCGAAAAACTTTCAGTGTAAAGACGTGGTGTTACATAAAATGGAAAGCTAGCAGCGCTTCCTTCTAAGTTCACTTTTCTGAACCAGTCACTATCTGCAGCTCCGTCAACAGTCGCAATTCTTGTTGCATCAAGCCTCATCAGAGCCTCAGGACCAAATTGGTAACCAAGCTTCACGTCACCATATTTTGAGTTAACAAACACATGCGCACTTCTGCCTTTTGCAGCATAAACACCCTGTGAAGCTCCCTTACCTTCGGTCACTGGGACATGAAACTGCACGTCAGCACCATAAAGAAGACCTAAATCTTCATTCTTATTTTCTGCTCTGAGGTGCAATATTGCATCAGCAATCATACCCATATCGTTGCTGTAATCACCAATATTTCCTATTCCTTCATAGAATATTGGATTTGCTCCTTTTGTTATATCTAGAGTGGCATTATAATACTCTGTAGATCTGTTTGGCATAACGTTATAACGTTTATAATCTGCGCCACTTGGTCTAGCTTTGCCATAACCTTGAGCATCAACAACACCACCAAAAGTTATTCTTAAATTACTTTGCCCTTGATTGGTATCGATAATATCAACTCCACCAACTGAAACAACAGGACTTGCCTTACCTTTTTCCTCTGTATTTTTGTTAACAACTTTTATATCCTTCTTTACATCTTTAGCTTCAACTTTAGCATTCTTAGTTTTAGAACGCTTAGTTTTTGAAACTTTACCTTTTTCTATATTAGAATTCTTAGCGTTTAGAGCTTTCGCTTTTGAATCCTCTATAAGCTTTGCTTTTTTCTCATTTGCTAGCCTGATCTCCTCTTTTTTCTTCTGCTCGGCTGCTAATCTTAGCTCCTCTTTTTTCTTAAGCTCTTCAGCTTTTTTTCTTGGATCAGCATTACATATTCTGTCCATCTTTTCTTTCAGTTTTTTATTTGATGTTTTCATAACTTCTGTTTTTCCAGAAGTTTTTGTGCTCTCTTGCTTTTTTATTTCCTTCATACTCTCATCAGGAAAGTCAGCTGCAAAACTGCTGAAAGAACATAAAGTTAATAAAGAAACTAGAGCAGTTCTAGTATACATAGACTTTTTCATGAAGTGCCCCCAAAAAATTTCGAAATCATATCTTAAATGTAAATAGTATAAAAATGTTGAAAATTCAACTTAAAGCAACCTTATAACAAAAATAAAAGTAAAATGCAATACCTTAAAAGCAACTTTCTTAATATGCTCAACGTGTATATTAACCAAAATTTAGTACAGAGGTTCGCTTGTTAGTGCATTATAACTCGACTATTTATTCTATGGAAGTAAAATTTTTCCACCACAAGTTATTTGCCATTCTTCTTTAAATTTCTTTAGGTATTCTTTTTTTTCGCACTCTAAAAGCAGCTCTTCCGCACTTTTGTTGTAGCTTTCAGTAGTAATCCTTCCCTGATGATGCATGAACCTTAAGTAAATCAAATAAGTGTTAATTACATCTGTTTCACAATAATCTCGAATCTCTTGTATCTTGCCGCTATCGTATAAGTCCATAACTTGTGACCCATCAACTCCAATCTTACCAGGAAGATTAAATGCTGCACAAACTTCGTTCATTTTTACTCTCGCAGAAGCTCCAAAATCAGAGAGGGATTCAAGCAAATCACAATGCCAATCACTGCTATATCTCTGATTGTAACTATTCCACTTATCGCCAGCTTTATGAAAATATTCCGCTTGAATGCCATGGACCATAGCACGATACTTCAGCACTGGTATATCAAAAGTGCGTCCGTTGAACGAAACTAATCTTGGCTTTTTCTCTGATATGTAGTTAAAAAATCCTTTCACTAGCTCCTTTTCACTGGAATTTAGTGTGCCTCCAGATCTTATTTCTTGCAGTGTGAACACCTCATAACCACTCTGGTAGCTTATATTGCAAAGTAAAAAACTAATAACTACAACAAGGTGAAAAGGCTGACGCAGAAAAGAGTTTTGCCCGTTTGTTATTTCAAGATGATATTTTGTTAATGCATCCCTCTTCTCTTCTACACTACTATCATCACTAATATTGAGTAAATTTTTGCAGGAATTTACATCTGGTATAGTTTCAATATCAAATACCAATAAAGAATTAAGCATTGCCTATATACTCCTCCGGACGGTCGATCCAAGGTCGCACTTTCACAAATAAAAAGAGGTGTACCTTGCACTCAAATAATTTTTCTAGTTCAGCACGCGCTTCGATATTAATTTTTTTAATATTACTGCCATCTTTTCCTAGCACTATTTTTTTATGACTATCTTTCAACACAAATATGATCTGTTTGATGACTAAACTCTTATCTTTTTTTTCCTCAAATTGTTCAGTTATAACAGCTGTAGAGTATGGCAATTCTTCACGCAAGTTCAAGAATAATTTTTCTCTCGTAATTTCTGCTGATAAAAAATTTGTCGAGGAATCGGTTATTTGATCTTCTTCATAAAACCAGGGGCTCACCGATGCAACTTCAGACAAGTAATTCATCAAATCAGAAAGTCCATCATTCTTTAATGCTGATATCATAAAAACCTTTTCAAATTTATAAAGCAAATTCAGATGCTCATGCGCCATCTTTAATTCAGGCCTTTTTACCAAATCAGTTTTATTGATAACCAAAATGCATCTGCCTTTTGTGCGCTGCAGCCGCATAAATATAGTCTTAATTCTTTCTATATTTTTCAAATAATTGCTTACATCAACAAGCAACAAAGTGATGTCACTATCCTTAACTGCCGACCATGCAGATTTGACTAAAGCTTTTTCAAGTTTTGTTTCTGCTGAGAAAATTCCTGGGGAGTCAGTAAAGACAATTTGTGTGTTGTTGCATGTTGCAACACCCCTTATTTGCGTCCTTGTTGTTTGCACTTTAGGGGTGACAATTGCAATTTTCTTGCCTATGATGCTGTTAATTAATGTAGACTTCCCAGCATTTGGTAAGCCAGCTATGGTTACAAATAAGCATTTTTGTTCTTTCACAAAGAAAATTATAAAGAAAACTGAATGCCCGCGTCAAGCTACTTATATGACAAGAAGGATGACAGAACCCTTTTTGGTTAGCATGCAAAAAGGAAAAAAACTTATTCTACAAATTAAAAATACAATATACTCAAAAACTTTTCAGAAAATCCATAGGAGGGTTTGCTAATGAAGGTTCTTGAGTTGACGCCATTGCCTGAATGACTGCTTGATTTAAGGGTAACGTTTTAACCATAAGGTCACTAACTCCTTAATATGTGTGTTCATAATTTGATTTTCCACGAAAGACATAATAGCAATAACCAGTATAAGTTAAAATGATTGGTAAAAGCGGTATTATAACAATGAGCATTAAAGATAAACTTGGCCCAGAAGCGGCTGCATCCAGAATGGTATATTGAAAAGGTATAATCCATGGGTAGATACTAATTCCTAAACCTAAATATCCCATAAAAAAAATAGCAATACTGAGAAAGAATGGACGGTACTCCCGTTTAGTATTCCGAAGATCAAACCACAGCATGAAAAATAGCCAAGATGTGAGTAATGGAATAGAAAATAAATAATAAAAATTTGGCATGCTAAACCAAAAGTTTTTAATACGTTCATTTAAAAATGGTGTCACTACACTCACTAGTCCCATGAAAATACCTACAAAACCAAGCGTATAAGAAGCAACCTTGCGTGCCCATTCTTGTGTTATATTTTCTGTCTTCATTATGAGCCATGTAGAACCTAAAAGTGCATATCCAAATATCACAGCAATGCCTGTCATTACACTAAAAGCACTTGCCCAATCAAATTGGCCACCAGAAAAGTTGCGTCCGTTTACTTCTACACCATGTATAAATGCACCTAAAATCATGCCTTGGCAAAATGCAGCACCAAGTGACCCAAAATGAAAGGCATAATCCCATAATCGCCTGTATTTTCCTTCTGCCTTAAAACGAAACTCAAAGGATACTCCGCGCACTATAAGGCCAAGCAGCATAATAATGATTGGAATATAAAAAGCAGGCATTAATATTGAATATGCAAGAGGAAAGGCAGCAAACAACCCTCCACCAACCAATACCAACCATGTTTCGTTTCCATCCCAAAATGGTGCAATTGAGCTTATCATGTGATCACGGCATTTATCTGACTGTGCAAAAGGAAGTAAAATACCAATACCTAAATCAAACCCATCCATTAAAATATACAGTAAAACAGCTATGGCAATTAGTAATCCCCAGATTAGGGGTAAATTAATTAAGGAAGAAAAATCAAACATGATTGTTGTCCTTTCCAGATGTACCAGCATCAATCACTGAAGCTCCAATACCGTGTTTATAAAATTGCTCTTCTTCTTTAATGACAGGAATTCCTTTGTATATAAGTTTCAGAATATAGTAACTACCCGCTCCAAATATAAGGGTATACATAACGATAAATGCAATCAAAGACCATGCAACCTGAGGACCGGTAATCGCAGATGAAAATGATTCAATTGTGCGCATAATTCCATATACAGTGTAAGGTTGACGGCCAATTTCAGTAGTAAACCAACCTGCAAGTAACGCTATGAACCCAGACGGCATCATTGATATCCACCATCCATGTAAGAAACAACTTTGGAATAATTTGCCACGAAGATACTGTATAACACTTACTGACCCAATTATGATCATTAAAATTCCAACTCCAACCATTATACGGAAGGACCAGAATACCCATACTACAGGTGGTCTATCTTCTTTTTTCCATTCCTTTAATCCTTTTACTTCTCCTAAAAAATCATGTGTTAAGATCAAGCTGGCAAGATTAGGAATTTTTATCTCGTAGTGATTAATTTCATTTTGCTGATCCGGATAAGCAAATAAAAGTAAGCCAGCCCCTTTTTCGGTTTCCCATATACCTTCCATTGCAGCAATCTTAGCAGGTTGATGCTTTAGTGTATTTAATCCATGCCTATCTCCCATGAACAGCTGAAATGGTGCAGCTAAAGCTACCATAATGGTTGCCATACCAAGCATAATTCTTGCTTGAGGAGCATGTCGTTTTCTCCAAAGATAAAATGCTCCTACACCACCAACCACAAAAGCTGTTGTAAGATAGGCTGCTGTTACCATATGAATAAAGCGATAAGGGAAAGAAGGATTAAAAATAATCTCTAACCAATTGGTTGGATATAGGAGACCATTCTCACCAATCGTGAATCCAGCGGGTGTTTGCATCCAACTGTTGGCCGCAATAATCCAAAAAGCTGAAATAAGCGTTCCCACTGCAACAATACAAGTAGAAGCAAAGTGCATACGAGAACTTACTCTATTCCATCCAAATAGCATAATACTCAAAAAAGATGCCTCCAGAAAAAAGGCTGTTAAAACCTCAAAGGAAAATAGAGGGCCGAGAACATTGGCTATGCGGTCAGAAAAAATCGACCAATTGGTACCAAGTTGATATGACATTACAACTCCAGATACCACTCCCATGCCAAAAGCAACGGCAAAAATCTTGATCCAGAATTTATAAACATCACGGAAACGTGTATCACCAGTCTTAAGCCAACACCATTCCAAAAAGGCTAGAAAACTTGCAAGCCCGATCGTGAAAGCAGGAAATATAATGTGAAAGCCTATTGTGAAGGCAAACTGAATTCGAGCTAATAATAAAGGATCAAATTTAAACATTTTACCTAATACCCATGTATTACAAATAATAGCCAAATCTGCCTATAATTCAATCCATTTTTTCACAAAATTGACCTTACCCAGAAAAAGTAGAGAGAAAGTTAAGACGTTTTTGTCATGAGAATAAATTGTGCAGGAATACAACTGTTCTCCCTTGTCATACCGTCACGGTATCTCTAGATCCCGCTAACACGTAGCGGAATGACGATTGTCAGGCCAGCGCCCCTATGATGTCATCCCAGTGCTCCTTTTTTTGTCATCCCAGTGTCAGCTACTCGGATGACATCATCCTTTTTTTTTGGGATTCCAGCGTCACGCGCTGGAATGACACCTTCCGTATAAACATTAAGAAATTTACCAAGCGGAGAAAAAGGCAAAAGAAACCCTAGGGTAGCTAGTTATTCACTATCCATTTTTAAGTTGGCGTTTTTTTATGTTTTAAACGCTTTATAAGCGCGTTTCAGCTTATGTAGGTAGAAATTTTATAAGACATAAGGTGCACATAGTGCAAAAAATTAAGCATGAGACGCCAGATACGTGAGTTTTTTTGTCATTTAATCTGTACAGAGAAGATAAATAAATAGCTTCAGTTTCATGATAAGGGGGTTGGCGAAGGGTGTCAAGTAACTTTTGCATTTAATCCATTTCTATGGCTTATATAATAATCGTTATTGTAGTATAATTTAGAATAATGCAATAGATACCTAAATGTTTTAGCTATTAATTATATGTTGCACAAAAGCATATATTGCCCTACCATCCAAGTAGGTTAGAAATAAAGAGGTTTTTATGAGTTTTACTTTACCTGAATTACCATATGATAAAACAGTTTTAGAGCCTTACATATCTGCAAAAACTTTAGACTTTCATTATGATAAGCATCATAAAGGGTATTTAAATAAACTCAACGAGCTGGTTGAAAATACGGATTATCAGCATGTGAAAATTGAGGGATTAATAACAGAAGTTCATGGTAATAGCAGCAACTTGCCTATATTTAATAACGCAGCACAAGTTTGGAACCACACTTTTTATTGGAACTCAATGAAAAAAAATGGTGGTGGTAAGCCTAAAGATAGTAGTCTTTTAGCAAAAAAAATTCAGGACGATATCGGTGGCTTTGATAAATTTTATGAAGAATTTTCGAGTCATGGAGTAAGCCAGTTTGGCAGTGGATGGGTATGGTTAGTGCTCGAAAAAGGTAGGTTAGGAAAGCTCAAAATCACCAAGACTCCAAATGCAGATTTGCCAATAATTTATGGCCAAGTGCCACTACTCACTATGGATGTGTGGGAGCACGCCTATTATTTAGATTGTCAAAACCGTAGAATTGACTACATAAAAGTTTTCCTTGATCATTTGATTAATTGGGATTTTGCAGAAGAGAACTTAGAAGAATATATGAGATGAATATACCCCGGGTAACAAAATTAGATAATGGTCTGCGCATAATAACTGAGCAGGTGCGTGATATTGATTCCGTAGCTTTAAGCATACGAGTTGGTGTTGGCAGTAGAGCAGAAAGTGCAAAGCAAAATGGAATATCCCATTTTTTAGAACACATGGCTTTCAAAGGGACGAAGACAAGAACTGCCTTTGAAATTGCAAAAGCTTTTGATGACATAGGTGGGGTTTTCAACGCCAGCACTGGTAGGGAAAGCACCACCTATTATGCAAAAGTCCTCAAGAAAGACATAAAAACTGGTATTGATATATTAATAGATATATTGATGAATTCCACGTTTCCAGAAGATGAATTGGAACGTGAGAAGGGTGTTGTAATACAAGAGATTTTTCAAACTAATGATTCACCAAGTGACATTATTTTCGACAAATATTTTGAGGCAGCTTATAAAGACCAACCATTTGGTAGGTCAATCTTAGGCACGCAAAATACTGTAAAATCTTTTACTCGAGGAGATCTAGATAATTACATAAATGAGCATTACTTTGGTGAGAATATGCTATTTGCCGTTGCAGGAAATGTTGAACATGAAGAAGTTGTTGCATTAACCAAAGATTTTCTCTCAAAGATTCATTCTAAAAAGCTGAAAAAAAGCCAAAATGCGAGCTGTACTGGTGGTGAGTATTTAGAACATCGTAAATTAGATCAGGTACACTTGCTAATTGGTCTACCTAGTGTTTCTCGCCATGACGATAAATATCACACGTTTCAAGTGCTTGATTCTATATTAGGGAGCGGAATGTCATCACGTTTATTCCAGGAAGTAAGGGAAAAGCAGGGATTAGCTTACTCTGTTTATTCATTTAATTCCAGCTATACTAATACAGGAATGTTTTCCATTTTTGCTGGTACAGACAGTAGTAACTTAGATAAGCTTTTAAAATCTATAACGACAGAGTTGAAGAAGTTGTCTACAGATGATCTGAAGGAAGAAGAAGTAAATAGAGTGAAAGAGCGAGTAAAATCCCAAATTTTAATGTCACGCGAAAGTGTTAGCTCACGTGCTGAAACATTGGGACACTACTACGGTAACTATAATAGGTACATCAGTAAAAATGAATTAATAGAAAAAATTAGTGCAGTTACCACTGCTAACGTAAAAAAAGCAGCAGAAGAATTGTTATCTCAGCATGAAAAAACCACTCTAGCTGCAATTGGAGAAATTGAATCATTACCAAGTTACGATAAAGTGGTTTCTATGCTTAAAGCTTAGCGCATTCTATTACATTAATTTGGCTACTTTACAATTGAAGCGGTGTGCTGTGAACTACACGCTTCTTTTATATTGCTTCTAGGAGGAGATGATGATACTTGACCTTGAGGTGTAGTGCTGCTTGCAGGATTCAAGTTTATATTTTTCTTTTGCTGAGGATAATTCCATGCTTCTTCACGAGTCTGAAATATAGGCTCTCCATTATTGTAGTTTCCTCTTACAGAGTTTGAGTTTATGTCTTTCTTTTGCTGAGGATAATTCCATGCTTCTTCACGAGTCTGAAATATAGGCTCTCCATTATTATAGTTTGAGTTTATATTTTCCTTTTGCGAACCAGCGTTCAATAATTTCGATATCTCTCGCCCTAGCTGATCACCTTTATAATTATTGTTAAGATCTTTGATTTTCTCCTCACCCAATTCCATTATTCGAATTAGAGAGGTATCAATAAAATCCGTTTTTATTTTGTCAATATCTATCGATTTATTACCATAAATCGTAATTTCACTTTTACCTTTTTCACTATTCACATCATAGCCTTGCTCTTTAACTCCTGTTATTACTTCCTTCTTTAATAATCTATGAATAGTATTTATTATTTTTTGACCACAATCTTGAAAAAAATCTCTGATTGTCTCAAATGCCTCTAATAAGGAGATGGTTTCAGTATGTGCGTATTTTTTACCTAGTGGTGGCTCTTCAGCATTCTGGTGTATAGATTCTATTTGCTGAGGGTCAAGCATCATTGCATGACGTTTTGAGCGTGTTGGTTGTGCTTTGGATGATGACATGTCTTTAATATCTTGTTTTTTACTCTCATCATCAACAACCACACCATCACTTGATTTCCTTTTTTAGTAGGTAATGATGGTGGCTCCTCATTATTCTGGGATACTGCATTTAAATTCTTAAGTTTAGGAGGTAATTGTGGTGGCTTTTCTTCAGGTGATTGTCTCTGAGTGTCTTGAAGATTTTGGTATATAGGTTCTTCTTTCCTTAAATTTTCATAAATTGGTTCTTGTACCAAGTTAGCATTGACAAACTCCTGTACTCTTTCTAGATAACCAACATTTTTGTCCTCTTTAGGTACTTGAACGCCTTCAAATTTAATATTGTTTATATCTTCAACACTCAGCCCATTTTCTTTAAGCCACCCCCCTCTTTTGCTCATTGATGCAACAAACTCATTAATCTTTTGAATATTTTTTACATCATCATCAACTAGCATGACAGTTTTTGGCAACTCACCGTGTTTATTCTTATACTTCACAATTGCCTCACAGATGTGCAAATTCTTTCCGACTTGACTTTGTTGTTCTCTAACATCTAACTCTTGCAACTGATTATCATAATCTCCTGGAAACCCACCAAATACAGAAATGCTACCTGTTTGTTCTTCAAATAAACCCAAGTGATCCTTTACAACCTCTTTTACAGCATCCGGATATTTTGTATATGATGCAATATTAACTTCTATTCCACTTGAAAGTGCAGATTGCAGTACAGATTTTAACCCCTCTTTATTTTTTATTCCGTCTGTATTTTCTAGAAAATTTTTTATGTCGTTATCAGTTGCTGCATTATTTTGAGTAGAATTAAAGTCACTTTTGCTTAACCTAGAAAGAGCATTGTGCATGTGCCCATTAGTAATAGTATTATCAAAGTCAAATATTAATAGAACATTATTTTTTATATTCATATCTTTATCTCTAACATTTACAAATTCAAGACAAAGGCTAACATTAATAGATTAATTATTTATTATAGCACTTCTGAAGGAAAAATAATAAAAGGAAGAGTTAACAGAATAGACTTCTTGCATAACCCAAACTAAGTAGAAAAAAGGTATAGCTATACCGCCGCGGTATCTCTAGATCCCGCTGGGATGACGATTGTCGTTTAGCCATAAATATTAAGGAATTTACCAAATGAAAAAAAAAGGCAAAAGAAGCCCCGTGGTGGTTGGCTATTTACTATGTACTAAAATATCGGCGTTTTTTTTATTCTAAAACGCTTGATTAAGAGCGATTTAGCTGCTTTTAACTTGCAACTAACCTACACCGCAAGTGTTTAAGAAATTTACTAAGCAGGAAAAAAGGCAAAGAAACCCCGTAGTAGCTAGCATTCAAATTCTCCCTTGTCAATTTGACGTTTTTTGCTGTCTTAAACGCTTTGTAAGCGCGTTTCGGCTTATATAGGTAAAAACCCAGAGATTTTTAAAGACATGCGATGCACGTAGTGCGAAAAATTAAACATGAGACGCCAAATACCCTAAGTTTTTTGTCATTAACCTGCACAGATTGCGAAGATAAATAAATAGCTTCAGTACCATGATAAGGGGGCTGGCGGAGTTTGTCAAGTAAGTTTTTTCGTTTCTATTTCCAATAAAAGTTCGTTATATGGTTATGCAAGAAGTCTAATGAAGAAAAGACTTAAAGAGAGGCCAAATCAAAGTGCAATGGTATTTCACTAATCCAATTATTTTTCTCCTGATCTAGCCTATCATCTAATATTGCCTGCCTTATTGATGCCATTAACTTATTCATAAAGAAAATATTATGAATGGTAACGAGCGTGTAAGCCAGGAGCTCTTTAGCTTTCAGTAAATGGTGTATATAAGCTCTTGAATGTTTTCTGCAGGTAAAACATAAACAGTCACTTTCAATTGGGTTATCGTCCAGCTCGAATTGTTGATTTCGCAAATTGATATGCTCTTTGCACTTTGAAGAAATAGAATCTCTATTTTTTACTTTAATCAGCGCACCACCATGCCTTGCTAAACGGGTTGGATGCACGCAATCAAACGTATCAATTCCAAGACTAACTCCGCGAAAGATGTCCACAATTCCACCAATACCAAGCAAATGAGTAGGCCTGTCTTTTTTCAAGTGGTCCATAGTGAAAGAAACTACATCGTACATCTGCTCTTTACTTTGACCAAGTGATCCACCTATTGCTTGACCGAAAAATGGTAAATTGTTGATAAAATCACAACTTTCTCTACGCAGATCGTGATATATTCCGCCTTGACTAATTCCATACAGTGCCTGCTTGCCATTATTGTTTTTTTCAAATTCATTTAAAGAACGTTCAGCCCATCTGTGGCTCATGAGCATTGATTTTGCTGTGTATTCTTTGCTTACGTGAAATGGAGTGCATTCATCTAAAACTAGGATTAAATCTGCACCTAATTTCTGTTGAATTTGTACAGATTTTTCAGGAGTTAAGCAATAAATTTTACCATTAATGTAAGAACGGAAAATTGCCCCATCCTCATTAATTTTGATCAAAGTTTTTTGTTTTTTTCTTATTCCTTTTATCTCTTCCGAAACTGATCCGTGGCCTAAGCTAAATATCTGATATCCACCTGAGTCAGTTAGCATTGGCCCATTCCATCCTATCATCTTGCGCAAACCACCAAGTTTTGCAACAGTATTCTCTCCTGGTTGAAGCATTAGGTGATAGGTGTTGGAAAGTATGATTTGGGTACCAGCTTCACTTATTCTTTCAATATCTGCAGCTTTAATTGCAGCTTTTGTTGCGCAGAATATAAAAGCGGGGGTTTCTACGCTTCCATTTGGAGTTTTAATTGTTCCAACTCTTGCAGAACCTGATTGCTTGATTCTCTTGAATGAAAATTCTTCTTTCATCTATTTGCCTGAAAGTTCTGTTATGATGTTTTCTACTTTCTCAGGAGTAAGATTTTCATAGAAGTCATTATTGATCTGCACAACGGTAGCATTAACGCATGCACCTAGGCATTCAACTTCTTTTAAAGTGAACAAATTATCTTTAGTAGTCTCACCGATATTGATTCCAAGTTTTTTTTTAAAGGTATTTAAAACTTCTTCACTATTGCACAACCAGCAAGGAGTTGTTCTACAAATTTGTATTAGATATTTGCCTACTGGTTTTAAATTATACATGGTGTAAAAATTTGCCACTTCATATACACGAATATGTGGAATATGCAGCATATCAGCAACATAACGCATAGCAGATTCAGAAACCCATCCGCATTGCTCTTGAACCAGATATAGTAAAGGCATAACAGCACTACCTTCTCTACCTTTGGGATACATCTCTATAAACTTTCCCGCTTTCTTGAGGTTTTCTGATGTAAAACTAAACTGCTCTTCTTTTTCTATCATTCATGAGACTCGTGTAAACTTTAACAGATTATACCTGTAGAACCAATGATTGCAATTGTTGGTTTTTTGAGAAATAGCATAAAGCTTCTTAGCCCTCTTCAAGCTTATATTTACCTTTTAGTATAAAATATTATATTAATTTTTTAATTTTAGTTAAAATTTTCATTGACATTAACACACAGGAGTAATCATAATAGCATTTTATTAATATTTTAAATAAAATTATGTCTATATTAAGAAGATTGCTCGGGATCAACTCAAATACACCGGAAATTAAAGAAGCGATAGGTTTTAATCCAACAAACGTAGAATTAATTGAGGGGAATGGAGTTGCTTACGGACTCAGCTATCAAGATAATGGTAATGGGAGCAGTAAAGTAAAATTACTTATTAGTCCATTATATCAATCAAAAACATACGAATGTGGTACAAATATCAGCGTAGCAAATGAATTCAAAGATCAATTATCTCTCACATTAATAGAAGATTCAGCTGAAATAGATAAAGTTGGAGTTATCTTTCCTGAAGAAGGAATTAGCGAAGAAGGAGAAAAATGCGTTAAAGGCTTATCTTTTAACACTTACGGAATTAAACAATCAGTTAATACTCCTTCAGTTGAACATTTAGATAAAAGAAAATTACAAAAGAATATTGATAATAATAGTCTTGCAAATGTGGGCAATAGTTACTTTCAACCAAGAGCAGTGAAAGTTGGTAATGGTGACGTAATTGTAATCGCCCATAACTTAAAGGATCAAACTTTAGTTTCTTGGTACTTAAAGTCAAGCGAGAGCGGAAAATTTAAGGTATTGACTGGAGAAAAAGGTGTTACAGAAAGAAAATTGTTCAATTTTGATAATCAGGGGCAATTGGCATTAAATGGAAACACGATGCTTTATTCGCAAGTGAGCAAAAGGATTACTAAGGAAAATCAAGAGGTGAGAAAAACACGTATTTTTAAATTTGATATGGCTAAAGTGATTCAGGGTCTGAAGGATGGAGTTAATGGCTTTTTACTTGGTAATCGAAAAGGTCAAATAGATAATAAAGCACTATCTCTTTCTAGAGAACATGAAATAAGCTTTTTGCAGTATGTTGAACAAACGGAAGGAAATGATCTAGTTGCTTTTCTTGAAAATGACCAATCAGCTAATGAGCAGAGGTTACATATAGCAACTCTACTTAAAAATGGATCAGTGTCAGATTTTCCTATCTATCAATTTACAGATCCTATAGAGCAATTATATATTAAGGGCAACGGTCAGGGTGGTTTTATCGTAACTGCGGTAAGTGGAGAAAATATTGTAACTTTTAATCAAAACGGCTCTGGAAAATCTTCTGAAGCAACAATAATACCGGCAAATAGCATCAAAACTCTCAGTGATTTTGTTAATATCATTAACGGTCGATTAACGCCAGATATTATTTCTAGTAGTACCGTGGCTCCTATAACTGTTGCAGAAACGGTTGTGACTTCTAAGAAAACGCCGACTGCTGCAATTACTAGCACAGCAGAAACCGACGCTGTGAAGACTACTAAATTGACAACGGAAGCCGTTGCACCTACTTCTACAATAAGTAAACCTTCAACGGAGTCAACGACAGTAGCAAAAACAACTACTACTTCACAAGCGACCACGGTTGCTACAACGTCAACTAGTGTGCCGATAGTAACTTCAGGGACTGAGACAAGTACTGTAAAACCTACAGCAGCGACTGGTGCGTCGACTTCTACGATGAGTAAACCTTCAACAGAGTCAACGACTCAAACAAGCACAGTAACAGTGGAACCAACTGCGCCAACAACAAGCTCAGAGAAAACTACACAAACAGTATTTAGTATACCAAGCACTAGAACAAAAGAGTCAACAACTCCTATATTCACCACGACTTTACTTCCTCAGTCTACTTCTTCACCACAACCTACTCAACTTGCTATAGGGTCTAATAAGGCAGGAATGATAGGGGGATCTTTGGTTGGAGCAATAGGTATTGTTGGAATTATAGGATTCATAGCATATAGATATGTTAAGGGTCGTAATGCTGCTTCTGTATTAGAACTAACTGATTTGGGTTATAGAAGGCGATCATCTTCAAGTAGCGATGAAGAAATTTTTACCACTGGTAACAGAATGCGAACTATATATCAATCTGAAACAGTGCTAAATAGTATATCAGTAGAAAGTAGTAGTCGATCAAGAAGTAGCTCATCGTCTTCAAGCGGTGGACCAGGCTCTTGACTAACTGAAGCGGAGTCTAAAAGTGAAAAAAGCTTATCTTGGGATAGTGATGATGTGCCGGAATATCACCTTTAGCTATTTGTCTAAATGTTTTTAATATGTAGACTGTTAGGAAATTGTCTTTTGCTTTTGTGATTTTCATGTTAAAGTATAATTCCTAGGTGAAATAAGTAGCTGCTGTTGTGTGATAAACATAGCAGAGGAAAGTCCGGGCTCCAAGGAAAAATAGTGACGGGTAATGCCCGCCGGAGGTAACTCCAGTTATAGGGCTACAGAAAATTACCGCCTAAAATATTTTTAGGTAAGGGTGAAAAGGTGTGGTAAGAGCACACCATGGCAATGGCAACATTGGTAGTCGAGTAACCAACACTAGGAGCAAGATTAAATAGAAGTAGATTTTATGTTTTCCTCATATCTACTCGGGTAAATCGCATGCGGTAAATGGTAACATTTACTCCAGATAAATAGCTACATAAACAGAACTCGGCTTATATTTCACCTAGGCGTTCACATGATACGTGCGATATAAGCCATGCTATATTTAAATGTGTAGGCATTTCATGCGTTGTCCTTCACTTGTTCTGCTTGATAGCCATCACTACTTTCGCCTACATTAACATTAGAATATTCATCATCATCAATATACTCTTTCAGAACATACCCTCTGCCCCAAACGGTTTCTATGTGGCTTTTTCCATCATTTGCACTTTCAAGTTTCTTACGTAATTTGCACATAAAAACATCAACTATCTTGTTATCTGAAGGTTCATCTAAGCCATTGTAAAGATGATTTAAGAACATTTCTTTTGTTAATACTGTTCCTTTACGCAGTGCTAGCAATTCTATCATAGAATACTCTTTATTAGTAAGGTGAACCGTTTTACCTTTCACCTCAACAATCCTGTGATCAAAATTGATATTTATATTACCAATCTTTATCACCGATTCAGGATGGCCTTTAGTACGACGCACTATGGCCTTAATTCGAGCTAATAACTCACTTTTATGAAATGGTTTGGTTAAGTAATCATCGGCACCATACCCGAGTCCTTTAGCTTTGTGATTGACAGCGGATATACATGAAAGTATTAAGACAGGAACTTTGATTTTTGCACTTCTTAGTCTTAGCAATATATCATATCCGTCAATATCACCAGGCAAGTGTATATCTAAAATAACTAGGTCATAGTAATCTCCGTTTGAGGAAACCATATTATTGTTATAATCTTGTGCAGAAGTAACAACGTCACAGAAATGTCCATCAGAAGTTAAGGCGTTAACCACAGTCTTTGCACTTACTTGATCATCTTCAATTAATAATATACGCATATTTTACACCCCATAAATAATTTATAATTTTAGTAATATATATAACTAAGGAAAGTAATAAATCAAATTTTTATTAACAAATGATCAAAATTACACTTATTAATTAATAGTAAATATATTGTTCCAAAGTTATATAAATAGATCTAAAATATAATAGACATACCATGATAGTAATAATATTTTTAGTAAATATTGAATTAAAGTTACTATTATTAAAAGAATACTTCGGTTAATAAATATTTAACTATTCTATATGTCTGTGTTATATTTTTAATTTACTTATCCTACTATTTTAAAGTATAAGTAATATTTTCAGGAATATTGTGTGGCAATATCAATTTTAGGTGCTGGTGCATGGGGTACAGCAATCGCAATTTCATTAGGTAGTAAGAAAGATGTGATTTTGTGGACTCGCAATGAAACTACATTTGAATCAATCAACGGGAAAAGAGAAAGTGACAAGCTACCCGGTTGTCGAATTTCTGATAATGTGTCAGTAAAATTGGCTATTGAAGACACAATTAATGCTTCAGTAACAATCCTCGCTGTTCCCACTCAGTCTCTGAGGAAGGTATGTCAGCAATTGCATAATTGTAATCTGAAAAAAGATGTAGCAATAATTTTAGCTTGTAAGGGAATAGAAAAGTCTACATTAAAATTACCTAGTGAAATAGTAAATGAAATTTTACCTAACAATCCTATTGCTATTTTTTCAGGTCCTAGCTTTGCTGTAGAAGTTGCAAGAAAATTACCCTATTCAATGGTTCTTGCATGCCAAAATAACACATTAGGTTCAAAGCTAGTATCAGAGCTGCAACAAGAAAATGTTAAATTGGAGTTTAGTAACGACATTATAGGAGTACAGATTTGTGCAGCGTTAAAGAACGTTTTTGCTATAGCGTGTGGGATTGTTCTAGGTAGTAAACTTGGGTTTAATGCTCATGCAGCATTGATTACGAAAAGTATGAGCGAAATTAAGGCTTTATACTCAGCAAAAATTGGTGACGGTAGTGTGGATATAAATACACTACTTGGGCCAGCATGTCTGGGTGACCTAATTATGACATGCACATCCTTGAATTCAAGAAACTTATCTTTTGGGTTTAAAATAGGTAATAGTGATAATGGCTTTAATGTTCAGCAGATTTTGTCAGAAGGCAAGTCAGTGATTGAAGGTTTTAGCACTGCTGAGTCCATATTTAATTTAGCAGGAAAGCTAAAGATAAAAATGCCTATATGTGAAGCGGTCTATAGATTATTGTATGAAAGCGCCTCTATAGAGGATACTATTTCTGTTCTTATAAGTTAATTTTGTATTTGGATATATTGTGAAATTTTTATATAAATTAATATCAACGTGGTGGCTGTCTGGAACAGTAAAAAAAATGCCAGGTACTGTGGGTAGTTTGGCTTCTTTTCCGCTTGTTCCTGTAATCCTGAGCAACAAAATTTTAGGTGCAGCAATTATTTCTTTTTTATTCTTAATTGGATTATGGTCTACAGGTAATTATATAAAACATTACAAGACTTCATGTGATCCAAAAGAGGTAGTAATTGACGAAGTGGTTGGTCAATTGCTGACGATACTTTTAGTTTCGATATTGTTAAGCCAAGAGATGAATTATTCTTCATTGTTGTTGTGCTTTTTTTCTTTTAGGTTTTTTGATATAATAAAAACGTGGCCTATAAATTTAATCGATAAAAATACCAAAGGTCCTTTAGGTATTATGCTAGATGACGTTATAGCTGCAATTTTAGCCTGTGTTCTTATAGGAGCCTTTTATTGTTTATTGTTGGTGTATGCAGGATAAAAAAATTTATTATTCAAGCTTAATTGTTCAAAATCTAAAGGATTATATACTGTACACAGCGAATTTATCTGAGTGGGAAGTACACGATGAATTTGATAACATCATATTTACAATAAATGGTACCAGGGAGTCATTATTTAATTTTGTGTTCTGTGGAGATCAATGTACCGAGCTTTCTATACAAAAAACTCTAGATTATCTCAGAACAAGAGATATAGAAGCAACATGGGTAATAAATTCACATATGAAAATAAGAGATATTTTAGAAAAGTGTGAAATAAAACACGTTAGCACACCAAAAAAAGCTTTACTTAATATGAAAAATTACTTTTTACCTGCTGATGTTATTCCAAACTTGAGGTTAAATGCTGTGAATGGTAGCAACCTCTTAGAACAGTTAGATCTACACACTTCTAAAATTTTTTATCATGGCGTTGGAATTGTCAGCACATTTTTTCGCGGATTATCAAATTATGATGATAAGAACTCAAGATTAAGATTTTTTCTTGTAACACTAAATAATGAAATTATTGGGACATGCGGTCTTTATGTTCAAGATAGCGTAGCTGGTTTTTATAGTGATGGAGTTTTACCAATTTACAGGAATCGTGGAATAGGTACCCAAATGGTTTTAGAAAGAATAAAGATAGCTAAACAGCTTGAATGCAAATATATAGTAGCACATTGTATGAAATCTTCTGTGAACCTTTATAAGAGATTGGGCTTTCAAATGTTAGGCAATCTTTACTTATATACCTCTTCAGCATAATTCTGAGCGGTTACAAATTTTTACATTTGTTTTAAAAGTGCTATGTTTTTTTTGTATGAAGTGGTTTTAATATTGATTCTAATATTATTCTTTCTCTCTTATTCTAAATTAAAAATTAGTAATAAGATTAAGAACTTACAGCATCAAAATGTTATCATAAATAATTTGATTGATACTGTGAATGATGGGTTTTATATTTGGGATGCAAAAAAACGTATAGAAAAGTTCTCTCCCAATTTACTAATTTTGCTTAATACTGTTTTTTACTCATTTAATGAGTTTGTGAATTTTTTTGAGCAATCAGAAAGCTTAATCAAAAATTTTGTTGAGGCAAAGGAAATAAATAAATCTTTTACTCTAGATTTAAAGTCAAAAGACAGTGAGGTTTATTGCATATGTTACGGTAGAAGCATAATAGATGATTCTAACAATGTGATAGGTGTGCTGTTATGGATAAGGAATGTCTCAAACTGTAAGATAAAGGCTAACGGACTTGAGTTAGAAAATAGTAAGCTTACACAGGAAGTGGAGAGCTATAAAAACGTTTTCAACTCTTTACCATTTCCAATACTAAGATATAACAAGAGTAGAAAGGTGGAATTTTATAACTTGTTTTATGATAAATATGTAGATGGTTCTAAGAAATTTGCTATTACCGGTAGCGCTCATAGCACAAAACCAGGAAGACATGTCATAACTTATAAGAACGAACCTAAGGTTTTCGATTTTGTTAAAATTCCAATACAAGGTTCTGGTAGCATAGTAATGTATGGGAAAGATGTTAGTGATGCAGAGAAATTATATACTGAATTAAACAGTTATTTAGCTACACAGAAAAATTTGCTTGAGAGGTTACCGGTTGCTATAGTAATATATAGTAAGAATCAAAAGCTAAAATTTTATAATAATGCTTTTATAAAAACCTTTCAATTTGACCCAAAATTTTTGGCATCTTACCCAACTTATCACGAAGTTATGCTTTACCTCTTCGAATCTAAAAAGCTTTTAGAAAAAGAGGATTTTCAAACTATTAGTAACCAAAGACATGAGTTGTTCAAAAAATTATTTGAATCGTACGATGATACGATGCACTTCACAAACGGAAAAGCGTTCAGGGTATTAACAATACCCTACGCTTCGGAAGGTTTGCTGTTCTCTTACGAAGAATGCAAAAGATAATACTTAAACTCCTTCTCTCTCTACCATGAGCTGTTTTACTTTCGCTATTGCTCTTGCTGGATTAAGTCCTTTAGGACAAGTTTTTGTGCAATTCATTATTGTATGACAACGATACAACTTGAATGGGTCGTTTAAAACATCAAGTCTTTCACCTGTCTTATTATCACGGCTGTCAGCAATCCATCTGTAAGCTTGTAATAGTATTGCTGGTCCTAAAAATTTATCACTATTCCACCAGTAGCTTGGGCAACCAGTCGAACAGCAAGCACATAATATACAGTCGGACAAGCCATCTAATTTTTTTCTATCTTCAGAAGATTGAGAGTATTCTTTATTTGGTAGGGCAGGCTTATCTGCTTGTAACCAAGGTTTAATTGATTTGTATTGCTCATAAAATTGGCTCAAATCCGAGACTAGGTCCTTTATTACATACATGTGAGGTAATGGATATATTTTTACGTCACCTTTTATATCATGTATAGATCTAGTACATGCAAGAGTATTGGTTCCGTCAATATTCATGGCACAAGATCCACATATGCCTTCTCTACAAGAACGTCTGAAAGTTAAAGTCGAATCTATTTCATCCTTTATTTTTATTAATGCATCAAGTACCATAGGGCCACAACTATCCATATCAATAAAAAATGTGTCTATTCTAGGGTTTTTCTCGTCATCAGCAGACCAACGGTAAATTTGAAATCTTCTGATGTTTTTTGCTCTAGCAGGAATAGGATAAATTTTGCCCTTTTGATTAATTTTAGAATTCTTTGGCAAAGAAAACTGAACCATATCACTTACCTTTTATTGTTTATAGCTAAAACCCTTTGTAGATAACATATTTTATTATCATCTACTATATTTTTATTAAATTCCTTTTAAATCGCACACATATTGTAGCCAAGCGAAGCTAAAATCTCTCTTTCTAGATTTTTCATTATAATTTCTTCATCTTTTTTTTGGTGATCATAACCAAGTAAATGCAGTAATCCATGCACTAACATGTGTGCAATGTGAGCAAGAATGGGTATATAATACTCATGCGATTCTCTTTTTATTGTGTCTATTGAAATTGCTATGTCTCCTAAATCGCACTCATTAGACAATTGTTCATACGGAAATGATAGTACGTTAGTTGGCTTATCCATTTCTCTAAATTTTAAATTAAGTTGATGTAGCAAGTCATCATCAGCCAGAGCTATTGATATATTTGGTTTATAGTGGTCTATTTTTAATTCTTTTAGAGAAGCATTGATGACACCTAATACAAAATTTTTAGGATTTTCTATAATGCTGCACCATTTCTTGTCAAGAATATTTACTTCTAACATGAGTGACACATCAGTAAGGGTGTCATGCAAATAGCTGACACTGGAATCCAAAAAAGAAGAGTTATAGACCCTTGTGTCATGTACACAACTGTACGAATATTGTACACTAGAAGGATGTCATCCCAGTGTCTAGGCACTGGGATCCAGGAATTTTGATTAGACATCAAGTTAGTGAATATAAAAGTAGCTAATCTTATATTAAAACACAACGGCTTTAATGTGGTTGCATTAAGGCTGGATTCCAGTGTCAAGCACTGGAATGACACCTTTGTGTTTGATGCAAAATCGGCTATAACGTTTAATGCACTGCCTTCGAGACAAATATTCATACAGCTGTGCGTTGTGTGCTGAGATGACATCATTTAGGAACTGAAATGACAGGTATTACACATCACTCATCCTTATTATTTCATTCCATTCAATTTCCGAAACTGGGGCAATTGATAAACGTGGTTGTTTTAATATAGTCATATTTTTCAAAAGTGGGTTTTGTTTTATATTATTTAACGTTACTTGGTTATTTAAAGGTTTCAAAAACTTTACATTCACTAATCCGAACTTGGGATCATTAACATGATAATACTCTTTAAATACTTCAACGATTCCAAGTATTGCTTTCTCTTTACCTGTATGATAAAAAAACGCAAGATCGCTTGCTTTCATAATTTTCATGTAATTTTGAGCTTGATAATTGCGCACACCATCCCACTCAACTACCTGCTCCTTTTCCATTTTTTGCCATGAGTATTCACTTGGCTCTGACTTAAGTAGCCAAAATTGCATTATTTTTTTCTTCTTAAGTAAGCTGGTATATCATAGATATTGCTGCCCCACTTAGCTCCTTCGCTTACCTGTTCAGCTGGTTTTGTTTCCAGTGTTTTGTCTTGTGTACTTTCACTTTGACTATATGGCCACTTAAATTTCTCTTTCTCTGAGTCTTCGCTCTGACTTATAGGTGAAGTTTCTGATTTATTATTGCGACCATCAATGCCAGTTGCAAGAACAGAAACTCTAACTCTTCCCTCCATCGCTTGATCAAAAGTAGCACCAAATATTATATTTGCATTTTCATCTACTTCTTCACGCACTCTATTGGCTGCAGCATCAACTTCAAACAGAGTCATATCTCCGCCACCAGTAATGTTAATTAATATTCCTTGCGCACCTTTCATTGATACATTATCAAGCAATGGATTAGATATTGCAGCCTCTGCAGCACTAATTGCTCTATCTTCTCCTTCTGCCTCTCCGGTGCCGATCATCGCTTTGCCCATCTCGCTCATTACTGTTTCTATATCAGCGAAGTCAAGATTGATAAGCCCTGGCATGACCATCAAGTCAGTTACTCCTCTGATGCCAATGTGCAGAACATTATCAGCAAGTTTAAATGCATCAGAAAATGTAGTTTTTTCATTTGCAATTCTAAATAAATTCTGATTTGGAATGACAATAAGTGTATCCACGTATTTTTGCAGTTCTTCAAGTCCAAGCTCTGCAATGCGCATACGGCGCACACCTTCAAAACCGAACGGTTTAGTTACAACTCCAACAGTCAATATCTTTTTTTCTTTTGGCGCTCTATCCTTAACTGCGGCTCTTGCTTCTCTGGCTGCTTTTGCAATTACCGGTGCTGCACCGGTTCCAGTACCACCGCCCATTCCTGCTGTGATGAAAAGCATATGACTATCTTTTATATGCTCCATAATCTCATCAATTGACTCTTCTGCTGCACCTTTGCCAACATCAGGCAAAGCACCAGCACCAAGCCCCTTAGTTAAATTAATGCCAAGCTGAATTTTTTTATCACATAACGACTTTTCTAGTGCTTGAGCATCGGTATTTGCGACAACAAAATTCACTCCTTGCAAATTAGATTGGATCATGTTATTCACAGCATTTCCACCAGCACCACCCACTCCCACAACGGTAATCCTTGGGTGCAATATAGGTAACTCCGGCAGACTAAGATCAATAGACATTTAAATTACTCAAATTTAGCGAATTCACTTGATAATAAGTTACCGCTTTTTTAATAATATGCAAATACTTTTCACTTCTATGGGCGTAAACAGTAAACGGGATTTACTTATTCTTAACATTTATACTAATAAGTGCCGTTAATTATAATAACTAGATTCTTAGATGACATCACTTAACCGATGCAAAAAATAGAAAACGTTTATAAAAAGGGACAGAAACCTATCCCTTTTTATTTTGTTAAAGATTATTAGCTTCCTTATCTTTCTCTTCCCCTTTCAATGCTTCAACCGCAACATCTTTTAATTTTGAGGCAATTTGATATGTTCCATAAAGAACAGCAGCTGCAGCAATTGCCATTATGGCACCCGCAACTATCTGACCAGCAACACCTGTTCCGATAAATCCAGGTAATGAAGCAGCTATTGCTTGATTTGTTCCAACAAAGTAACTGGCAGTCTTAGCAAGAAACCCAGAAGCTTCTGCTGCACTAACAAAGCCTGCTTTCATATGCATTGCTGTAAAGACAACACTTGCAACTGCAAGCGGAAATAATGCTGTTCTCCCTTTATTATGCATAGCGTACTGACCAGCTCCACCAGCAGCACCAGGAATTCCCCAGTATTTTTCAGCTCGTATATATCCTTCTGAAATAGCATGAAAAATGCCATCCCCTTTTCTATACTCATAATTTGTTAATGCCATAACTCTACTCCTTAAATAGAATGTTAAAATTTCATTAAGGAAGCATATAGTAAAAAAAATTGCCTGTCAAGTAAACTAATTTTTTAATATACCTTTATTCTGTGATTGAGCGCTTCAGCAATGTGTGCTCTTTTTACTTCTTCACTTTTTGCAAGATCTGCAATAGTTCTTGCAACTTTTAATACGCGTGTGTAGCCTCGATTGGAAATGTAATTTTCTTTCAGTACGTATTTTAGCAATTCTAACCCTGCCTGATCTGGTTCAGTAAATTTATTAAATGCTTCACCGCTTACTTCTGAATTGCAACGAATATTTAATTCACTATAGCGCTCAGTTTGAACTTTTCTTGCTGCTATCACTCTTTCTCTTATGATTTTAGTACTTTCTCCCTCCACAGAGATTTCAGGAGAGAGTATGCTAACGTTTGGCATTTCAATGCATATGTCTATTCTATCAAGCAATGGGCCTGATATTTTGTTTTTGTAATCTGTGCCACACTTTGGAGCTTTGTTGCACGATCTGCTTGCATCACCTAAATAACCGCACCTGCAAGGGTTCATTGCAGCAATCAGTTGAAAATTTGCAGGGTAGGTTATGTGAGCATTTGCCCTTGCAACGGTAACTTTTCTATCTTCAAGTGGTTGGCGCAGAGAATCAAGCACAAGTCTTGGAAATTCTGGCAACTCATCAAGGAATAACACGCCATTGTGAGCCATGGTAATTTCTCCAGGTTTTGCATTCTTTCCTCCCCCTATCATCGCTGGCATAGAGCATGAATGATGAGGTTCACGAAAGGGACGAGTTACTTTGAATATTTCATTACCAGTTTTTGTTATGCTGGAAATAATATTAACATCAATTATCTCCTGTTCGGTTAAATCAGGCAGCAATCCTATAAAGCGCTTAGCAAGCATTGATTTTCCAGTACCAGGAGGGCCAACAAGAAGCATATTATGCCCACCTGCTGCTGCAATTTCAGCTGCTCTTTTTGCAACAACTTGGCCTTTGATATCCTTCATATCGGGAACCAATCTTTTTTCTTTGGGTGCATCACTATAATTAAAAATTACTGGCTGAATTAATTGCTCACCCTTAAAGTGTCTGATAATATCAGTTAATTTCTCTATAGCCAGAATTGAAACATTCTTCACCCATACAGCTTCTACACCATTCCCTCTCGGGCAAATTACTCCTTTATTGTCCTTTTTGCATTAATTGCTGTTGGCAGCACACCTGAAACTGGAATAACTCTGCTATCAAGAGCCAGTTCACCCATGATTATATAAGACTGAACTTTTTCAACTGGTATCACATTCATTACAACAAGTAGTCCAATAGCAATAGCCAAGTCATAATGACTGCCTTCTTTCAGCAAATCCGCAGGGGAGAGATTAACTGTAATTCTTTTTGGAGGTAGTAGTAGATTGATTGAATTTAACGCTGCTCTGATGCGCTCTCTGGATTCTGCAACAGTTTTATCCGGCAAGCCAACAATATTGACTGCTAGTACAACATTGCATAATTCTATTATGGCTATTTTGATCAAAATTTGCAAGACTTTTTATGCGAAATACTATATACAAGTGATTGTGATTGATTTCAATTTGATGAATTAACATTCTAATAATATTTTGCTTAGTCTGCCAATCCACTTGATCAAGCTTTGATTCAACACTTGAGGAAAAGTTTTTCAAGCTATCTGTAACAAGGCTCAATTCTTGTTGTAGTTTTTTTTGATCAAGCGTTCTTTCTTTCTCTTCTTCAATTTCTTTCAAATGCTGTTTCATTGTTGTGATTCTTGGTTCAAATTCTTCTTGGCTTATAAACCCTTTAGCATAGCTATCAATAAATTTTTTGATACTTAATCTTAACTTACTTTCTTGCTTTTCACGTGTTTGATTATGTAAAGGTTTTTTGTTCTCTGATAATCTACGTTGATATTCATTTGCAATCCTATCTGGCTCTTTCAAGATACTCTTGACTTCTTCCCATATAACTCCATCTAATATATCAGTGCGTATTGATTTATTATCGCAGATTTTATTGCCATTGAATTTGCTAGAGTTTGTACCAGAGCAACGATAGTAATAATATGTCGACTTTTTATGAACGTGGTTTGTACCACAATAAGTATATTGACAACGTTGACATACCATTAAACCTTGCAATAAATATGTTTCTCTTCTTTGTCGTACTCTTGCTCTTTGCCTATTTTCAGTTAGTTGTGCCTGCACTGAATCAAATAAATGCTCATTGATTATTTTTGGTACTGGAATATAAGTCCAATTCTCTTTATCACTATTAAAGCGACCACTTTTAAGTTTACCACAAGTTCCTTTTTTTGATTTTTTTACTTGTGGTTTTGAGCATGTCCTAGTTTTACCATAAGCTGCTTGTCCTATATAAGCAGGATTTTTTAACATGTTCCAAATAGTGCTCCTTTTCCAATACCTTTTTCCTGTTCGTGTTATTACCGGTATCTTATTCAGTTCATGTACAACTTCTCCTATACTTGCTCTTTCTTGGCCAACCCGACTAAATATTTTACGCACTATATTTGCCTCTTCTTCATCAACCTCAAATTGAGCACTTCCTTCACCTACATGTTTTGCTATGTAGCGATAACCGTAAGGCGCCCTACCCATCACACTTATACACCCAGCTTTGGCCGCATGAAGTTTACCTCTACGGTTTCGTTCCATAATCTTTGCACGTTCATACTCTGCTATTGCTCCCTGAATCTGTAGAAATAAATGGGAATCCGGATTATCATCAAACTTATGATTCAAAAATACTATTTCAGATCCAGCCTTTTTAAACTCTTCGAGTAAGATCATTTGATATGAAAATTTACGTGATAGCCGATCAGGTGAATGAATATATATCTTATCAATCTTACCTTCTGCTACTCTATCACGTAAATTTTCTAAGCCAGGACGTTCTAAATTTGATCCACTATAACCATTATCGACAAACTTATGCTCATCTAATAACTCATGTCCATCGCTACTAATGCGACGCTCCAATTCTACAATCTGACTCTCTATCGTATTCTCCTGTGCTTGTTGTCTTGATGAAACTCTTGCATATAAGCTTACTGTTGTCATTTTCTTTCACCTCCTTTATTTTACATTTCAATAATTGTTCATAAGCATCTGCTAGATATGTATCTGCCAATCGATTAGGCTTATAACCCCAATAAATAGCCAACTCTCCTTTTTGCATGTTTTTCTTCCTGTGAATTTTTTTATAGGTTAGGAGACTTCTATTAAACTAAACCAATGCACACCTTATGTCTCGTTTAAGAAAGCTATCTAGTTCACACAAATTCTCCCTAATAAATATACAAGATTTGAAGAAATTATGTCCAAAAAATCTTTGCCTAAATCATCATATTATGTATAACATGGCTTATTTAATATGTTATGGAGATTTATCCAAGTCATAAATTCTGGGAGAGCGACTTAGAAGTTCCTGTTAACCTTTTATTAGATCGTTTTCAGGATTCTAATATACGTCAGTCTTGGTTAGATTCCCTTTCTGGTAAACAACTGAGCATTATTTTTCAGCATTGCTTTAAAAATCATTTAAATGGACAACTTTTTCAAGACGGAGACTACGATGATAGATCCACTCAACAAAAACGTAAGATACTTGCCAGTTACTCTGACTCTCTTTTTAACTATTATCTCATTAGCTACTTTGATCGTACGAAACTTGAAGCTACAGTCAGTGAAGTAGCAAGATTTGCCCTCACTCAAGAGTTAATGAGATCGTACCTGATAAAAAATAATACTAAGTATGATAAAAGATCCTTGTTATTTTTACTGTTTCACATAAATTGTGAATTTCTAAAATCTGTCTATCATTTTGATAAAGTACAAAAGAAAGGTTTCATATCATTTGCTCTACAGAAATCACCAAGACAAATAAACACTTCATTTAAAGAGTTTATGTCACAAGAAGCTGTAGAGCAGATACTTAAGGATGATGACCAGTTGCAGGGTTTTTTCCATCATCAAGATCGAATATATATGTTTGTACGTCGAGGAAGTGACATGGATTTACTGCTTAATTCAAACAAAGTTGTTCATGGTCATAAACCTGAGTGGATGATTTTAGATTTCTCTCTTGATGGCACTCAGGTTAATCTCTGTGCTAAAAATACTAATAAAGCTGTGGAAATAGCAAATAGCATTGTAAGTGGGTATTTTGACTGCGAATGTACTTTTGTAAATATACAAGATAAGAACTTTCCACTACAAGTGCACAAATTTCTTCAAGCATGTATAGATGGTTCTGACTCTGACATTTGTATATTTGAGTTAAATTTTAAGTCAGATTATTTTAAAAATAGTAATACATATCTTACTTTAAGTGTAAAACCGTATGATCCTATTGCACCAGAGTTACATATTTTAAAGCCAGCTATTGGCAACATACTACAATCTATTCAATCAGCTAAAGTAATGTTCCAAAACAAAAAGGTAACATTTTCTTTCAAAATAAGTGGGGAAGTTTATTATTCAGAGCATCCACTCAATAAAAAAGAAAGAGAGGACCTGAAGAAACATATGGAACAATCTTATGGTCTTAAAATTCTTTCACGAGCAAATTGCTGATCTTTTAAGTTCAAATGGTT
Source organism: Wolbachia endosymbiont (group A) of Yponomeuta plumbellus (assembly GCF_947251575.1). Taxonomy (NCBI): domain Bacteria; kingdom Pseudomonadati; phylum Pseudomonadota; class Alphaproteobacteria; order Rickettsiales; family Anaplasmataceae; genus Wolbachia; species Wolbachia endosymbiont (group A) of Yponomeuta plumbellus. The sequence goes on from NZ_OX366353.1 coordinate 851,977, forward strand.
CCTGGATTAATCCAAGCCAAAATCATATTAAAGCAGCAAGATACTTATTCGATCTTGGATTGATAAAAATGCAAGAAAGGTATTATATTGTTTGCTCTCGTGAAGAAGATCATCTTGATTGGCCAAATGTAATTGATTCAAGTTGTAGCAATGAGATTTTTATCGATTCAGACTTTGATGAAGCATGTGATGACGCTATTTGTGAAAACTGTTCTCGTCATATTCTGCCTAATACTTATCAAAAACAGAGATTTCATCTCTTATCCATATACTTAAATACAGAAAAGGTCATAGACTGGTTTGAAACAAAGTTGAATGATTCAAGACTTATGTGGGAAAAAGTGGAAAAAGGAGTTTATTATATTTGTAATCAAGGTCGTATTGTAAATCTAATAATCCTTGATTTTTGTACTGATGCGATATTTTTAACTATAGATAAACTTAGAGTCCATCCGACAGTTCTCATCACTCTAAAAAAAGATATACCAAATCTATTGCTGAATCTATATGTAGTGCCAATGGTGAAACTGTTTTGTCAGCTTAAGACTGTAACTGAGATATTCCAAGAGGCAGATAAAAGAGGAGTACCAGAGGTGGTAGAAAATACTTCTTTGCAAGTTTTACCAGCTTCATATATTTCGCTTAAACGTGTTGAACCAATTATACCAACAAAACTTTTGGAGTTACAAGTAGTTAAAGGTATGGTATATGTTAATAGTATTGAAGTTATAAATAAAAAAGCTGCATCATGCCTTAATATTTTTCGAATATTGTTCAAGCAATTTTTACATGACTGTGAGAAAGAATTACCACCTGAAAAACATACACTTCTCAATATTAATCAGTTAGAAAAACTCTTGGGACTTAGTTTAGAAGCAGATTTAGAACATCAAATCAGAAAACCATTAAACAAGATGCAAAAAACGATCAAAGCTACATTGGCTGAGAAATTAGGATTAAGTATTGAACGTGATGATGTAATACAAACCCTTGGTTGGCAAAGATCATCACATGGTTATCGTATTAACCCTTTTACTTTGACTATAAAAAAATAGAGTTTTTTGTTATCAAAAATAGTTTTTTTCAGCTCCATGAATAAATTTTCCCACTCCACGTGCAAATGGTCCTGTTTTAATATCGAGCCATTTATCCTCTTTTGAACCATTAGCCATTCCTTTAACTATTTGCTTTGCCTGTAAAAGCTCTTGCACTATACGCTCTAATCTATCTCTTCCCATACTATGAAAAACTTCAGGCAGTCTATGTCGTTGTTTATGTATTCCTGCACTTCCTGTGTGAGTAAATGGATGTCCTGAAATAGCAGCTCGCGCAATTGAATCAATAAGATATATTTTAAGATCTTTATCGCTAATATTTTGAGCTTTTAATTGTTCAGTGATGTCTTCCAATAGCCCTGTTTCTTCATTTCTTAGGTAAGTGCGTATGGTACGATCAGCCAGGCCATTTGCTTTAACAACAGCTCCATAAAATAGTGCATTTTGTCTTGGGATTTTTCTAATTGACCTAAAAATCATTGGTTTAGTCATATCTTCAACAGGCCAAAAAGCAAAAGAACACCTGACTCCATTTACGAGAGCAGAAGTGCCTCGAATAGCATCTCGTGCTTGCTCTACTGTTGATATAGGCTTTTCTCCCTTCAGCTTTCTCATATGATGTGCAGTAATTATTGAAGCTCCAGTGCTACATGCTAAATCAGATAATAAACACATGAGATAATCCCCTACTGCTGGATCAGCATTTAAATCTGCATGAATGAAAGAAGCAAGGGGATCAAATATAATGAGCTTTAAATCCTTTATCCTGCTCAGCTGCTTCATTACCGACTCAAATTCTGGAGAGATTTCTACAACTTTACCGCGAACGTTCTTAAGTATGGTAAGAGATCCTCCGATGTTTGGTAATGGTACAATAAATAGCCTACCTTTATATTTCAATCTCTCGCATTTTGGATCAAGTCGTTCTAAGCGACGATGTATTTCATTTGTATCATCCTCCGCAGAAAATACCACCACAGATCCATGTTCAGTAACAAGTGGACCAAATCCGCATACCTGATCTATGCTACCTGCAACCTTGAGGGCTAGGTCAAGAAGTAGCATACCTTTGCCTGTATCTCCCATTGCAGCCAAAATGGAGGTTACACCCAAAGGAAATAATCCTTCAACCAAGAATCTTTGCTTTGGTACTGGGCCTACAAAACGCTCTACGCTCCAGCTAAAAATATCAAGTGGTGGTTTAATAATTATTTTTCTTGAGTTTTTTTCGATAAATTCTTCAATATTTATTCCCTCTAACACACAATCAGCAGCATCCCAACTCTTTGGTTTATTCGGTGGAATCTTAAGCGTAGCAAGTGATGCAACACCAAGTTCTAAAAGTCTCTTTTCAGCGTTTTTGGTATATTTATTACCTGCTTCATCGTTGTCTGGCCAAATAATAATATGCTTGCCCTTAAGCGGAGTCCAATCTGTTTTATCAATAGGCGCATTTGCTCCAAACATTGCTGTTGTTGCAGTTATTCCTTTCTCTATAAGTGCTTCTGCGCATTTTTCTCCTTCAACCAGAATAACTTTATCGGACTTTAAAATACCTGGAATGTTGTAGAGTGGTCTTATCTCCGGCTCTTTGAATCTTTGTTTTTTAACATCAAATGGTTTAAACTGTTTTTTCTCTAGAGGAGGATCATAACGGTAGACTATTACGATTACTTGATTGTTCTCGTCGTAGTAGTTCCAGCTACAAGTCAGGTATTGTTCTAGATCTCTAATATTAATTTTTTCTTTGATGCCAAGCCATTCACTTATTGAAAGCATTACTTCAGGAAATTCTATTTTGGCATTCTTCCCATGTACCGTTGCCCAAAGGTCGATAATGTCACCGCCTTCTCCTGTTGCAAAATCTTTCCATAATCCAGCTCTTTCGCCTGTTAATTCTATTACAGTACTTTTGCCTTTGTTACCCTGTACATCACCTACATAAAACTTATCACCACGAAATGTCCCTCTTGGTAATAGATGAAAAAGACAAGATCTGATATTTTGCAAAAGCTGAGTCTTTAGCTCTACCATAGTATCCGTTTTTGCGGACAAGTTAAGCCGTAGCTATAATTTTAGAATTCTGCCAACGCCCATTTACCCTGCTAATGAATTTTGCTGGTATTGATTTACCGTTTCTTAGCTCATATACTACCTGCAAGACATTTGCGCGTTTACTTGGTTGAAACATTACCATACCAGACGTGTAAAAACTTCTTAAAGCATTAGCACCAATTAAAGCTTGAAAAGGACTTTTTGCTAGTGTAGCTGTGGATACTTTTCTGGTATGACGTGTAATAATGATTCCAGCCGTAGGATTAATTACAGAACGTAGTTTTTCTATTCTGCTTTGCAGGCCAGAAAATATATTTTCATAGTCAAGGGAATCCAAAACGATAAGGTCTATCATTTTGATATCAAACTTTTCTTTTATAATATCTTTTATTTTCTCTATACCTTCATCATTTAAAGTTAATCTCATCTTTGTAGTAACAATCAAGTTTTCTTCTGCTAGATTTGGCAGCCTTTGATTAGTTATGATTTGTTGTATGCGTTCCCTGATATAATTGTACTCCATCTCATTTTGTAGATAGATTATTTTTAGTGGTCTTGCTGACTTCATCTTAAGAAATGACACTCCTGCTGCAAGATGTGCAAGCAAAGAGAGAAGAAAATAACTTTTGCCAACCTTTGGCGTACCACCAATGACTAAAAGACCACCTGGAGTGAGAATTCGTGGAGCTATTATATCTTCTGGTATTGGTGATTGATCACTTAAGTACTGCTTTACAGAAAATATTTTTTCTTCTCTTTTCCGCCCTTTTTTTTCTCCACTCTTTGATTTTTTATTGAGCCACTTTCTAGCAGAATATATATCACCCTTAATTAAAATCCAAAGATCAATAATATCACCACCAGTTCCTTCAGTAAAATTACGCCAATCACCAGCTTCCTTACCTACTATTTTAACTGTAATTGTATTTCCATTTAAGTCTCCAATATAAGTTTTTTCTCGGTAAAACTCACCATTTGGAAGTAGGTAAGAAACACACTCCTTGATATTATCAATCAATAACATCTTTAACTCTTTTTGCTTTTTAGACATAAAATTCCCATACATATTTTTCATACGTGTAAAGTTGAGATTAGCTAGCTCACAAACAGTTTCAAAAGATTTTGAATTCAGCCAATTAATTGCTTCTTCTCTTAGCTTTGGGTTTTTTCCTACTGCGTCCTGAATACCTCTAGTAACGACAGCAGACCAAAGCTTTTCCTCGTCGTACTTCAAAATGGTACTCTGTCAATTTCATAATTTTTGCGGTATTCTGGAGTAACTACCGAGGCAATTTTGTTCTTCTCTCCATATTCATCAGTTATAACACCTACCTTTACTGTAAACTCTAAGCCATTTAATTCTGCAACTGAATTTAACTTACGAGCAAGGATTGCATTTTCTGAGTTATCATGTGGATGAATGTCACGTGCCGATTCCAAGATACTGCGAAGCATAGAACGACCCATTTCTCCCCAAGTATCTTCTGCTTTACTACTTTTAATACCAATTATTTGATAAATTTTGTGCTTTGCGTATGGGCCTTCAATAACGGTAAATTCTGTATTTAAATAAATGCTACCGGTAGTGGGGCTTTTAGTAAACCAATGCTCATAACCTCCAGGCTTGATTGTCATTTTTACTTTTACTATTGTCCCTTTAGGTATCAATCTACTTTGCGGTTTTACAGTGTTAAAATCAGTTAATAGGTTTTGTAACATATATCACTCTCCATGTTTAAATTTTAAAACTTGCTTTTAATCTTTGTAAGCAGCTTACCTAAGTGTGGTTCTTCAACCATACTCAGGCGTCCACTACGGTCCTTAGCTGGGTATCCCCAAGGGTTTAAAGTGTGGCAAACAAAAGAGCGCTTCTCCGTTCCATCATTTTTCTTGATTCCAATCATACTGATTACTTCGTCAACTATCCCAGGAATTTCACTAGCAGTTTTAGCCCCTTCGCATTGAGGTAGCCAAATTGGACGATTGAAATCATCGAGATATTGACCTAAAGTGCCAACTATGATGATGTCTTTGTCTCTGATGTGTTGAAATTGATTGAGCCAAGCCATCATTTCCTGAGCAAGTAATCCATATGCAGCTCTCATGTCCTGTTTTCCCGATCTCTCAGAAAAAGCCTCAGGTTGCATTTTTGCCCATAATAGACATAAACGTGAAGCAACGGTTATACTATCTACAAAGATGCATCGGTATTTAGAAAACTCAGAGAAAAGATCTTTGTACTTACCAGATACATGTTCATGGTGTCTTTGGCTATATGCTTGATCAGACTTCAGCGCAGGATTAGGCCCCCCTATAAGACAAGCAGTATCTCTAGCTTCATTCCAAGTGCGAAGACTAATTGAATCTCCTTGCCAATCTTGAACAGCAAGAAGCCCTGCTTCAAAATCAAGGCAAAGTGTTGGTTCATCTACGGTCTTTAGGAGACTTGTTTTACCAATACCATAAGGACCAAAGATGACCATTTTTACAGTTGATATTGTTTGCAATCTTTCATTATTATTCAAAATTTTAAGAACCATTATTTATCCATGCTACGATGTGTATATATACAAGAAAGGCAAAAATTTTGTTCAATTTTTCTTTTTGCCTGCGTAGTAAATAGGAAAAAGTTTGGCACGTATCTTCTTGATAATATTGTTTAAAGTGGTTCTTGAAACGTTGTTCATTTTGGCAACTTCATGTAAGTTGAAAAACTTAAGTTGCTCACATATATTTTGCCATTCCTTTGGTAAAACCGAGATCATATAGTCTACATCAATGCGTTTTGTTATTTCACCCTCAAATAGCTCTGTTACATCAATACTAATGTAATTGTTGATATCACGTTTCGCACATCGCTGTTTCTTTAGCAAGTTAATAGCTTTATTTTCAGTTAATCTTGCTACAAAGGTATTAAAGCTACTTTTGTCTTCATCATACTGATCAAGATATGGCCAAATTTCACAGAAGAGTTCTTGCTCAAGATCTTCGTGAGCTTCATTAATAAAGCACTTAGCAAGTTTCAGTCTATAAGCTTGATATTTTACATTTTTAATAACTATATGGTAGTTTTGTAATTTCATAACTTTCCTTAAAAACAAATTGATGCTTTTAAGGATGAGAGTTATTAATGCTGTTATGTAGGACAGGAGCAAAAATAAATAATACTGATGCGATTTTTAATCTATTGATATTCTGTTATTTTTTTTTGAGAATAATACTGATACAATTTAAAATAATACAGTTCAAGGTTTTAAGTTCCAAAGTGTAGTAGAGTGGGGTTAACCCAAAAGTATTAGTTACATATGAATTTTATAAAGAGTTGAATTGCTGAGAGTTTTTAAATGTTTTACATGAAGCTGTAAAGAGATTAGACCTGCTGCAAAACAAAAATGGAGCATTTTTCAAGGGTTAAAAAATGACCAGGTTTCGCTCCTGTAATATACTTTAAAATCAGATTTTTTTGAAAATAGACTACCGTAGAAACAGCAACTTTCCTTTTGCAGCAGGTCTATTCTTTAAACTGCTAATATAGTTCCACCATAGCATCTTTAATAAATGGAAGTTTTCTCGATTTTACAACAGTTTTTGGGTTAGTATATTGCTTCTATTGTTTTAACATATCTATGTAACTATAAGCCTCCTTCGTTAGTGATATCTAAGTAGTGAAACTTTCTGTCTATTCTCTTAATTATAACTACATCTTTTTCTGCATTATATTAGATATAGGTAGAGCAGAACTAATATCGCTGCTTGGCTCTCTGAAGAGTATTTTATAGTTCTCTGGAAACTCTTGCGAAAGATCTGGATATAGATTACCTAAAGGTGCAAATTGTTTCTCTTTTTCAGAAAGGTCCTCCTCTTTTTGTTCTAGTTTCTTTTTATCTTCAGTATTACTTAACTTATCTACATGTTGTATTTCTCCTACGAAATTTTCCATCTCCTTCACAAAACTTTGTTCATAATGCCTATTTGCTAAGTGAACCACACCTGCTATTGTAAGTGATATAGCAGCAACTGAGAGCATAATCGCTATTGTATATAAGTAGTATGTCTTAGCCAAAGATTCTTCATGATACCTACCACCTGCAATTGTACCAATCAAAAATCCGACAAAAGGAGCAGACGCAAAAAACACCATAGAAGCTCCTGCTGCTAATAGTTTTGCACCTCTTAACATCTTGATCTTTTCTGCTTTATTATTAAGGCTTTGATATGTTTTTTTAACATCAGCTTCATCATCCTTTACATAAGCTTTGAGTTTTTCCTCTATCACTTTTGTAAGTTCACCATTTAATATGGAATAATATTTCTGTGGATAAGTTCTGGGTGTCGCTTTTTTACCACTAAGAAGATTTTTTATGTCCTCTTTACATAACTCAATTTTCTCAATTCTAGATGCAGTTTCGGTAATTTTTGTACTCTTTTTAGCAAGCTCTTCACTCTGTTTTACATTCACTTCTTTACCAGATAACTCAGCTATCTCTTTGCGCGCCATCTTCTGCTCTTCCTGCAGCTTTTTTTATCTCCTCATTCATTGAATCTTGCAATTTTTGATTTATCTTATTCAAATCCTTTTTTGCTTCTTTTAGTAAATTTTTATGAGTAAAGTATTTTAATAAAATTGGTGAAATTGAAGGGTCTTTCCTATGAGCAACAGCGAAGGCTTCCAAGGTAATCAAATTAGGTATTATTTCTTTTGGCAAAATTACTTCTTTGATGGGATAATCACAATTCTCTGAAACTATATCTGCTAGGTAAGCTTTATAATTTTTTTCGCTACCATCAACTAATCTATAAATTTTTTTTCTACTAAATATCTCAGATAATGCTTTCACATCTGAGTCTCTAACTTGTTTTATAATATCACCTAACATATAAACCCCCTAATCGCTTAATATATACAGTTTAGCACTATTCCAAGTGATATGTCAAATTAGTATTATTGTTAACTATAATATTTAATTAATAAATTTTCATTTTTAAGTAGCTTTAGAATCTGTTCACAATCTTCTGAGAGCCTGTACATGATCTCAAAAAAGGAATAGACTAAGAGGATAAGGTATATAAAGTAGAATATGAGAACCAAGCGGCATAAGTCGAGAAAAGTTTGCGGTAATTTTATCAAACCTAGAGTCTTGCAGAAAGAAGACAAAACCAAGAAAACTTATGATGTATTTTGTGGAGTGTCTAAAAAGCTGTTGCCAGTGGAGCACAAGAGTTTCCAAAATGGAGAAGTTATTACGACTACTTTAAAAAATGAAGCGAAAAACCAAGCGAAGATAAAGAAAGTATTTTGGAGAGTGTTTTAAAAAAAATTAGTTAGAAAGGTCCGTATCAACAATGGTAGGAAAGAGAAAACCAGTTTCTGTATAATTGATGCTCAAAGTGTTAAAAACGCAGATACTGCTGAAAGAAAGGGCTATGATGCAGGTAAAAAAATTTCAGGTATAAAGTCATATTGCAGTTGATACACAAGGTCTTCCACACGCAATTCATATAACAACGGCAGAAGCAGCTAGTGCTGTAAAAATGGTTAAAAATGCTAAAGCAAAACTCTCTGAAGTCAAAAATATACTCGCTGATGCTGGCTATACAGCAGTTGTGTTAAAAGTCAATAGAAAAATTGATGTAGCTGTGAATAAATACTTAAAGTTTGTGTGGACGTATTTATTCACAGCTACGCTAGTACTAGATAAAAACAGAATTAGGATATATTCCTCAGTGAACACTCTACCATCTCTTACTAAAGAGTTAGCAAGAATAAGTAATTTTCTCATGGCAGCAGTAGAAACAACTTTATATGGTTTTTTGTATTGATCATATAGCCTATCAAAGAAGATTTTTATATAAGAATTGTACCTTTGTGCACTCAGAATACACATATACAAAACTGTTCTAACTTGCGATCTACCTCCTTGAATACACCTTTTTCCTTTACTAAAACCGCTGTCTCGATTAAATGGCGCAACTCCAGAAAGGCTAGATATTTCTTTATGTTTAAGAGTTCCTAATTCTGGCATGTAACAGATCATGGTAATAGCCAAGGTTTTACCGGCACCTGGTATACTAGTTATTGATATGTATTTTTCTTTAAGCTCTTGACTTTGATCAACTAATGCCATCATTTCATCTTCCAAGATTTGAATTTGATTTTGTAAAATTACAAGCAAATCTTCTATTTGTTTAATGATGGATACATCAGTTATCTGATGAGCTTGAGTTTTTTGTATCTTTGCCATTTCCACTAGTTGATTTCTGCGAGATAATTTTTGCTTCAAACAATCAATGTTACTAACTTTTAAAGGAGTAACACGCATGTCTGCATTATTAATATAACGTGAAATAATGCTGGAGTCTATTTTATCAGTTTTAGTAGTAATGCCAAGGCCTTTTGCATAATCTCTAATCCACCTAGGTTGAATGACATATACTTCGAAACCATAGTTTAGTAAGGTATAAGCACATAATTTTTCGTACCCGCCGGTTGCTTCAAATCCAACTTTGGTTACATTATGCAAACGTAGAAAGTCGAATATTTGATCAATAGCTTGAACGTTATTTTCAAATACTTTATGATGCTCAAGTGGATGAGCGTGGATATCTAATTTATTTTTGCTAACATCAACGCCAGCAATGATACTTGATGAGTTCATAATCTCTCCATAAGAATAATTATAATACTGCATTTTCCACCCTTATATACGAGCCTAAAAGCTCAGTCAGTTGTTCGGAACTTTCAGTATAATAAACAGAGAAGAGAACCTAGCTGAAAAACGGTCCTTATGACCAAGGAGAAAAACGGTTCCTCTTCTCTATATATCTTTCATATTACTACTTTGTAATACTTATAAAGACTTAATTTCAACATATAAGGAGAAAATTTTGCAACACAAATAAAAACAACTATTGGTGCAACTGTTGAGGTAATAAAACGGAGCGAATTACATACCTTTGCTATATTGCCAAAAAGATGGGTTGTTTTGCTTGGTTGGAAAAAAATGCAGACGGTTGTGGAAAAATTGCGAGCGTAAACTCAACACTAGCTTACAAATGGTTGTTCTTGCTTTCACTTCTTTGCTCCTCAAAAGATTATGAACATGTTCTAACAATTTTTTGCTCATCACAATTGTCAGCATCTTTTTAAAAAGATCACCTGAACAGAAAAGAGTAAGGATCAAAAAACATGGACTTCACTGTTAAAAGAATAGCTTAAATTTTTAAGAGGAAAATAGTTAAAAAATATACTCTCTATGGCCTTGAGTTCCGTTCCTAATTACTGGCTTCCTAAATCAGGAATTAGGAATCAGGAATCTAGAATTAGCCTGTATGGAGGGTTTTCACCATGCGTTCCTAAAACCGTTCCTAGGAACGGCATATCTAAAGTCCGCCAATATGGAGGATTCTAGCTTCCTGAAACCCTTATATATAATATATATATAATACATATATAAAAATATACACATATATAAAAACATATAAAATATAAGATTAGAATAATAAAAAAAACTCTAAAAGTAGAAAAATCATGTTTAGGATAAGTAAGGTTTTTAAATAAACATCTTCAAGAAAGAGTTAATTATAAAAAATTTTTCAAAAATTGAAGATTTTTTGGACGAAAATTTTCCAAATCTTGTATATATATGTACTCAGCAATTGAAAGGAAATGCTCACCCTAGATCTTGGCAAACAAACTGGTTGGACTATTTTACATGATGGAATAGTGCAAAGTGGAAGTAAGAGTTTTCATGTTAGCAGATTTAGTGGTGGTGGAGTGCAGTTTTTAAATTTTCGTAATTGGCTTAATGCACTTAAGTATAAATTTCCAGGTATTGAAGTTGTATACTTTGAAGAAGTGAGAAGACACTTGGGAACTGATGCTGCACATATCTATGGAGGGTTTTTAGCACACCTTTCTGCTTGGTGCGAGGAAAGTAATATTCCCTATCAAGGTGTTTCAGTTAAGACTATTAAACGTTTTATAACTGGCAAGGGAAATGCAAGTAAAGCTGATGTAATTGAAGCAGTGCAGGAAAAGGGTTTTTGTCCAACAGATGATAATGAAGCAGATTCTTTAGCATTAATGTTCTATGTTATGAATTTTAGTAAAGATTTTAGTGTATTAAAAACACTATAGAAAGTGGGTCCTTTCGGCCATACTGGCGGGTTTGGTGGTCCTGACCTCGGGCCTTCTTTAGCGTTAGATATATTTCAAATGTTAACTACTTACGAAATTATAGCTGAGCAGTGCTAAAAAAGGAGAAAAAAAGGTGAGAATTACGCAAGCAGAATGGGCAAGGGAAAAAGGGTTTTCAAAGCAATATGTCTGTTATTTAGTAAAAAAAAGGAATAGTTGAGTTGGAGGATGGTTTGATCAATAGAGAACAAGCAAATGAAGCAGTAGCGGCAATAAGAGATCCAAGTCAGCCACTGAGGAGGAAAAATCCAGAAAACGAAAATACAAGTAACCTTTCCACGATGTTGCTAAAAACTCGAATAAAAAATGAAATGGAACGAGGTAAACTACTTGAGGCGAAAGCTAAGGCTGAGATAGGAGAACTTGTAGCAGTAGAGGAAGTAAAGCGCGATGCATTTAATGTAGCAAGAGTTGTACGTAATAATTTGCTTAATATTCCAAATAGAGTTTCAGCACTGCTTGCATCACTGAGTGACACTGAAAAGATTCATAAGACGCTCACTGAAGAGATTACAAACTCATTACAAGAATTATCTAATATTAAGTTTTAAATAATGTCTGCTAACTTAAGTTTAGAATTAATAAAGTGTCTCATTAATCAGCAAGGAGTGGATGTAAATGTTAGAGGATTAAATGGAAAGACACCGCTGCATTATGCAGTAGAAATTAACGAGTTTGGTATGGTTGCACTCTTACTGAACAGGAAAAATATTAATCCACTGATCACTGATGATGATGGTAAAAGTGCGCTCTCTTGTGCAAGAGAAGAGATATTACAAGCACTAATCAATCACAAATATGGATTGGAGAAAGATAGCTTACTTCATTTAGCTGCGATGTTGAATGAAGCAAATGCTGTAAGGTTTTTACTCAACAAAGGAGTTAATGTTAATGAGCAGAATGCTTTACTACATACACCATTACACTTAGCGGCAGGAGCTGGACATGAAGAAATAGTAGAAATTTTAATTAGAGAAGGAAATGCGGATAAAGATGTTCTTGACGTGAGAAATCATGCAGCAATGCATTATGCAGTAAACAACAAGAAGCTAGAAGTAGTAAAATTACTTTCAAATCTTGGTGCGAATGTCAATATAGCTGGTAGCGGCAGAAATGCAATGAAATTATCTCCTTTGCACGTAGCTATAAGTAGCAGTAATTACGACGAAAGAGACTTATGTTTAGATATTGTAAGATGCTTAATAAATGTTCCTAATGCTGGAGTTAATTTACAAGACTATGAAAATAAAACACCACTACATTACGCTGAAAGACTTAAAACAGTAGAAGTATTACTAACCCGAGAGGATATAGATCCTTTAATTAAGGATGATAATGGCAAGACACCATTTTGTTATGCAAAAGAAGCAAATAGATTAGATATAGTAAAGATTTTAGCAAGATTTAGCTGCCAGAAAAGGATATGAAGACCTAATAGACGGTATTCTTGGTGAAGGAGTTGAAATAGATGCTGTAGATGAGAGTGGAAAAACGGGAATTTATGTTGCTGCAAAGCATGGTCACTTTAACGTAGTAAAGTTGTTGCTAAAGAGAGGAGCAGATGCCACGGATGTTTTTCAGTATGCAATAATAACGAACAATGCAAAATTAATAGAACTACTGAGTAAAGAGAAAGAAATAGTGTTATTTGGAAGACAGAAGAACTTTCCAACATTTCATTTATTGAGCAATAAATATTTTGAAGAAAGGAAAATAGCAGACAAAAAAATAAAGAAATATACCAATATCATCTGTGTCACTATAACAATATGCGCAATAGCGATAGTAGGAATTTACCCTAACATTATAGCTGCGGTAATGGTGGGAATAGTTGCGCTCATAGCTGCAATAATAATGAGTAATTTAATTCAGAAGTATATAGAAGAAGCACTTGAAAAGAAAATGTTTATTGAACTCGAAAGTGAGAAAACAAGTGAGTGCAGTTCTATTTTAAGTGATGTTGAAGTATCATCTAATGATGGTGAAGAGCTAGCAATATGATATACGCTACATCTTTTTCTGAAGGTTTAAAACCAGATCCAGAGCTTAAAGTATCAGAGTGGGCGAATGAGTATCGAGTTTTAGCGCCAACTGCAGCATCAGAGCCAGGTAAATGGAGAACAGAAAGAACTCCTTATTTAAAAGAAATCATGGATTCACTATCTCCTTCTTCACAGGCTGAAAAAGTAGTATTCATGAAAGGAGCGCAGATTGGAGGAACAGAAGCTGGTAACAATTGGATTGGCTATATTATCGATCAAACACCAGGACCAATGCTAGTAGTACAGCCAACAGTTGAAATGGGAAAGCGTTGGTCAAAAGGAAGATTTGCACCGTTAATAGAGAGTACGCCATGTTTAAAGAGTAAAGTAAAAGACCCAAGATCAAGAGATTCAGGGAATACTGTACAAAGTAAGGAATTTCCAGGTGGAATAGTTGTGATTACTGGAGCAAACAGCAGTGTAGGTCTCAGGTCTATGCCAGTAAAGTATCTCTTTCTTGATGAGATTGATGCTTATCCAGGAGATTCAGGAGGAGAAGGAGATCCAGTACTGCTTAGTATTGCTCGAACTAATACCTTTGCAAGGCGAAAGATTTTTTTAGTGTCAACACCAACGATTCATGGAATAAGCAGAATTGAGAAAGAATTTGAAGTAACAGATAAGAGATATTTTTTTGTACCATGTCCGCATTGTAATTATTACCAAATATTAAAATGGTCACAAATAAAATGGGAAGATAAAAATCCAAATACAGCACACTATATATGTATAGAATGTGGTAAAAAGATAGAAAATCATCAAAAGACAGGAATTCTTGAGCGTGGAGAATGGAGAGCTACAAATCCAATAAAAGGTGAGAAAAAAGGATTTCATCTTTCAAGTCTTTATAGCCCAGTTGGCTGGTATAGTTGGACTCAAGCAGTAGAGGATTTTCTCCATGCGAAAGAAAGTGAACAATTACTGAAAGTTTGGATAAATACTACGCTTGGAGAAACCTGGGTAGATAAAGGAGAAGTACCGGACTGGAAGCAATTATTTAACAGGAGAGAATTTTTTCAGATTGGCACAGTACCAAAAGGCGAAGTAGTTCTCACAGCAGGAGTAGATGTTCAAAAAGATCGCTTGGAAGCAGAAGTTGTAGCCTGGGGAAAAGGCAGAGAAAATTGGTCAATAGACTACCGAGTATTTGAAGGAGATACAGGAAGTGGAGAAGTATGGGGAAAGCTTTCGGAGCTCCTCAATCATCATTTTATCGGTGAAAATGGGCTTGAGTATATGATAAGCATGATGGCAGTAGATGCAGGATATGCGACACAAGAAGTATACAATTGGGTGAGAAGTCATCAAGGCTCTGGAAGAGTAATGGCAGTAAAAGGTGTAAATAAAGCACTAGTGCCACTTAGCAGCCCAAGTAGAGTAGATATAACAGTTGGTGGTCAAAAGCTAAAGAGAGGAATAAAGCTATGGCCAGTAGGAGTATCGATATTAAAGTCAGAGCTTTTTCAATTACTTAATGTTTTAAAAGAAGGTGAAGAAGCTCCAGCAGGATATTGTCATTTTCCCGAATATGCACCTGAATATTTTAAGCAGCTAACAGCAGAGCAATTAGTCAGCAAAGTGGTAAAAGGATACACCAAACAAGAGTGGCAGAAGGTAAGAGAAAGAAATGAAGTATTAGACTGTAGGATTTATGCAAGAGCAGCATCGATAGCACTGGGAATAGATAGATGGCCAGAGAGTAAATGGAATAGTTTAAGTGAAAAACCAGAAAGTAAAAAATCAAAGAAAATAGTGAAAAGCAAATGGATCAGCGAGTAGTAAATGTATAACGAAGATTATCTAATTCAAGTCGAAGAAGCGATAAAGAAACTGCAAAATGGAGAGAGAGTAGTATCAATTGCATATGGTGACCATATTGTAAGATATGCTGAAGTAGATATAAATGATTTACTAAGCTTAAGACAACGAATTAAAGTTGAGCTAAAGATTGCTGGAAAGAGGAAAATTGTTTTTTCAACGAGTAAAGGAATTTTATAAATGCTGCTAAAAACCTTCAAGCAATTATTTAACAAACCAAAAATCAAAAGTTCTGCTTGGGATGGAGCAGGTTCAGGAAGAAGATTTTTTCACTTTCAACCAGAGTTAGGAAGTATAAACAATTTGCTGTCTCAAAGCCTTGAAACTTTACGTAGTAGGTCACGTGATATGGTGAGAAAAAATCCATATGCAGCAAATATTATTGATACAATAGTAAGTAACTCTATTGGAACAGGAATAAAGCCGCAATCAAAAGCAAGAGATGCAAAATTTAGGAAAAAAGTGCAAGAATTATGGCTAAGATGGACAGATGAAGCAGATAGCTGTGGAATAAGTGATTTTTATGGATTACAAGCTCTAGTATGCAGAAGTATGATAGAGGGTGGAGAATGTTTTGTACGTTTAAGAACGAGAAAGCTGGAAGATAGATTTTCTGTGCCATTACAACTGCAAGTACTTGAGTCTGAACATTTAGACAATAAAACAAATCAAACTTTAGCAAATGGTAATGTAATAAGAAACGGGATTGAGTTTAACAAGCTTGGGCAAAGAGAAGCTTATTACTTATTTAAAGAACACCCTGGTGAAAATACCTTTGGAGAGTCAGTAAGAGTCCCAGCAAACGATGTTTTACATATCTATAAACCACTGAGACCTGGACAAATTAGAGGGGAACCTTGGCTTTCTAACGTGCTTTTAAAACTTTACGAACTTGACCAGTATGATGATGCAGAATTAGTGAGAAAAAAGACAGCAGCAATGTTTGCTGGATTTATTACAAGACTCGATCCAGAAGCAAATATCATGGGAGAAGGTGAAGCAAGTGAGCAAGGAGTAGCACTATCTGGCCTAGAACCTGGTACTATGCAACTACTTGATCCAGGTGAGGATATAAAGTTTTCAGAGCCATCTGATGTAGGAGGAAGCTATGAAGCATTTATGAGACAGCAACTGAGGGCAATAGCAATAGGCACAGGGATAACATACGAACAACTAACAGGAGATTTAACCGGTGTTAATTATTCATCAATCAGAGCAGGACTGATAGAGTTTCGTCGTCGATGCGCTATGCTGCAACATAACATTATGGTATTCCAATTTTGTAGACCAGTATGGAGTAGATGGCTAGAGTTAGCAGTACTTTGTGGAGAACTCCGTATAGATGAAAAAGTGGCAAAAGCAGCGAAAGAAGAAGTAAAATGGATACCACAGGGATTTGATTGGGTGGATCCACTGAAAGATCAACAAGCACAACAGATGGCAGTAAGAAATGGATTCAAGAGTCGAGCGGAAGTAGTATCAGAAATGGGTTATGATGTAGAAGAAATTGACCAAGAAATAGCAGAAGATCAAAGACGTGCAAGTGAACTGGGCTTAAGTTTTGATTCTGACGTTACGGCCAATCAAGAGGTGATATGAAACAACAATGGCTAAACAGATGTAATGGTAGAACCAAGGAGTTTTGAGTTACTGTCACTACAAACAGGAAAGCAGCCTATCTTTAAAAATATAAAACATGCAGTAAGAAATAGTGAAAGAGGAATAATACCGATACATGGCATTTTAACTAAAAAACCTGGTGCATTTGATGAAATGCTCGGAATGACATCATATGAGCAAATAGAAGAACAAATTACACAAGCATTAGCAGATAGTAGCATAGAGACAATTATACTGGAAATAGATAGCCCCGGAGGAGAGGTAAACGGTATATTTGACCTAGCTGACTTTATTTATGAATCAAGAGGAAAAAAGAGGATAATAGCGATAGCAAATGATGATGCATATTCTGCTGCGTACGCTATAGCTTCTAGCGCTGAAAAGATTTTTCTCACCCGCACTTCAGGAGTTGGGAGTATAGGAGTAATAGCAAGTCATATAGATCAAAGTGGATTTGATGAAAAATGTGGAATAAAATATACCACAGTGTTTGCAGGAAGTAGAAAAAATGATTTAAATCCACATGAGCCAATAACTTCTGAGAGTTTAGAAAATCTAAAAAGCGAAGTGAATCGTTTATATGAAATGCTGGTTGAGCTAATAGCACGCAATAGAAACCTTTCTGTAGAGGCAATCAAATCAACAGAAGCAGGGCTATATTTTGGCGAGAAAGCAGTAGAAATAGGTCTTGCAGATGGAATTACAATTCTTTCAGAGTTTAAATATATTAATAAAAACAGGAGTATTACTATGAACGAACAAACTATAACTGACCTAAAAGAAGAAACTAATAATTTAACTAAGTATCGTACTGAAGTTCTTGAATTAATACGTTTATGTAATATATCAAAGATGCCAGAAAAGATAGGAGAATTTATTGAGCAGGGTGTAAGTGTTGAGCAAGCAAGGGAGGTTTTAATGGAATTACTTGCAGAAAGAACAAAGAAGACAGAGATAATAAGTACAATACCACAGAATTCAGGAGAAGAGTTGATGATGCAGGTAGCGAAAAGTCGTAGGCATTTAAAATATATAACAAAAGGAGAAAAGCAAAATGAGTACTATAACCGAACAAAATAATCTGAGTGACTTATTAAAGTATGAGGCATCAAGCCTGTATTCAAGAGATCAAATAACAGTAGCAAAAGGGCAGAACCTAAAGCTTGGTACAGTAGTGGCTCTCGATAAAGATAGCATGGTTAAGATAATAAATCCAACTGCCACAGATGGTACACAAACAGCGATAGGTGCAATAGTAAGTGATGTAAATGCGACAGAAAATGCCAAAGCAGTAATCATTACACGTATAGCAATGCTAGCAGATCATGCAGTTGTATGGCCAGCAAATATCACTGAAGAGCAGAAAGCTGCAGCAATAAAGCAACTTGAAGGACGAGGGATCATTGTCCGCAAGGGAGTGTAACTTAAATTAATAAGGGGGAAAAAGAATGCAAAATCCATTTACAAATACAGCATTTAGTATGACGGCACTAACAAATGCGATGAATATATTGCCGGTAAATTATGGACGAGTTGAAAATTTAAATTTGTTTCCAAGTAGGTCAGTAAGATTTAGACATATTACCATAGAAGAGCAAAACGGAGTATTAAGTTTACTACCAACGCAGTTACCCGGAGCACCAGCAACAGTAGGAAAAAGAGGAAAAAGAAAGGTAAGAACATTTACGATTCCACATATTCCACATGATGATGTAGTGTTACCAGAGGAAGTACAGGGAATAAGGGCATTTGGATCAGAGAGTGAACTTAAAGCGCTGGCAGATGTAATAACCGATCATTTGCAATTGATGAGGAACAAACATGCAATAACATTAGAGCATTTGCGAATGGGAGCGCTGAAAGGAATAATTTTAGATGCTGATGGGTCAGAATTATTAAATCTGTACAACGAATTTGAAATCACGCCAAAAGTAGTAAATTTTGCACTGGGAACAGCAACAACAGATGTAAAACGTAAGTGTCTGGAAGTATTGCGGCACATAGAAGATAATCTAAGTGGTGAATATATGACCGGAATTCATGCCTTGGTAAGCCCTGAGTTTTTTGATGCACTAACTTCACATACTAAAGTGAAAGAAGCATACGAGAGATGGCAAGAAGGAGCAGCGCTTCGAAATGATATGAGATCAGGATTTACGTTCTGTGGAATTACATTTGAGGAATATAGAGGGCAAGCAACTGACCCTGAAGGAACCGTAAGAAGATTTATTGAGAAAGATACAGGGCACTGTTTTCCACTAGGAACAGCAAGCACATTTACAACATATTTTGCACCAGCAGATTTTAATGAGACAGTGAATACTCTTGGACAGCCACTATATGCAAAGCAAGAACCAAGGAGGTTTGATAGAGGGACTGATTTACATACGCAGTCAAATCCTCTGCCAATGTGCCATCGTCCGGCCGTTTTAGCGAAAATAGTAACAACATGGTAGGGTCCCCACATAGAAAACTCTATTTATGACCTTAAAAATATACCATAAAAATATAAGATATGCAATATGTTTAAAATAATATGTAAAGACTTTTAGAAAAAATGGTATGCAGAAAAATATAAAGAGATTATTTAAAGATTGTTTTGCCCATTTAGGAGAGTTAGCTTTGTATGAGTCGAAAAATAAGGCGTACATGGTACAAGTATTAAAGCAAGAGCCAGATAAATTATACGAGATTGGTGAAGGGCAATTTGTAGGAGAAACTTTAGCGTTAGAAGTAAGTGCGTTTGATGTGTTAAGGCCAATTGTAGGAGATATTTTTGTTATAGGTGACCGTAAATATAAAGTATATTCTCCACCGCTGCAAGATAATTCAGGAATGGTATGGAAAATTCGAGCGTCAGGAGTATAAATGCGTATTAACACCGGTAGTATTATACAAAGTATAGATGCTGAAAGGAAAAAAGTGGAAAAAGCGACAGTGAGTGCATTAAACAAAACAGCAATATGGCTAAAATCAAAAGCAGCTAAGGAAATCAGTGAGGAAAAGCAGATAAAATTAAGTTTGATAAGAAAGAGATTAAGAATTTTTAAGGCAAAAACTAGCAGATTAGAAGTGTTAATTAGAGCAAATCTCTATGACATTAGAGCATCGACAATTGGCAAGATACAAAAAACAAGAAGAGGATCGAAAGTAGGAAAGCATGAGTTTATAGGAGGATTTGCAGCAGTTATGCCAAAAGGAAATAGCGGTATTTTTAAACGTGTAGGAAGAACAGCACTACCGATACAGGAGGTTAAACTACCACTTGAACCTGAGGCTTCAAGGATAATAGAAAATCTTGTTAATTATGAAGTTAAAAGGATATTTGAAAAATATTTTACACATAAGTTATTTTATGACGGCATTTTGGACTAATTTACATGAGGCAATCTGTAATACGCTAAAGGCAGAGATACCAGCAATTCAAACTTGTGAGGTTTATCCAGCAATAAGGAAAGAGTTAGCAGCTCCAGCGGTATTTATAGAATTGTCAAGTCTAGAGCAAGGAAAAGATCCAGGAACAGAGGAGCTAGCGCTGAGAGCAAAATTTGAGGCACGAATAGTGATCGATAGCACAATAGAAAATGCCCCTATTATTGTCAGATCATTAGCTGCTGAGGTTGCCAGAGTAGTAAATAAAAATACTTGGAACGTGAAAAATGTTTCACCAGGAGAATTTATATCAGGAGGAGGAGATGATTTTAGGCCAGAGCTCGATGCATATTTAGTGTGGATGGTAGACTGGGCGCACGAATTGCATGTAGGGCGATCGATTTGGGAAGTGAGTAAAATAAAACCTCATTTAATCGATGTGAATGTTGGAAAGTAATTTTGCAATTTCAGAATTGCGGAGGAAATTGGCCAACATTGTCCGTATAGGCATTGTCGAAAAAATAGATTATGAAAAAGCTAAAGTAAAAGTTAGAATAGGTGAACTTGTAACAGATTTTCTTCCATGGATAACAAATAGAGCTGAAAGTTGGTCACCACCAAATATTGATGAACAGGTAATAGTATTATCACCATTGGGAGAATTGTCTTTGGGGGTGGTGTTACCGGCAATATATCAGGAAAAATACCCTCCTCCAGAGAATAAAAAGGAAGTAAATAATGTAAAATTTCAAGATGGGACAAGATTTACATATGATAAAGAGAAACATCATTTAGAGATTGAAGTAGTAGACAAGATAACACTGAATGTTGGGGAATCAAGTGTAGAGATAACAAAGAGCGAAATAAAACTAAAAGCAAAAAGAGTAAATCTAAATTAGGGAAAGGAATGAATAAATCAGTTATACGCCTAGGAGATCACTGTGAAGGAGCGTTGCTGCATTTTTGTATAAGTGGAAGCAGAGATGTATTTATAAACGGAAGACCTGTCTGTAGGCAAGGAGATAATTTTAGTGAAGGAAAAGTAATGACACAAGGGTCGAAAGCAGTGTTTGTAAATGGGTTTGGAGCGGGAAGAGTAGGAGATATAGTTTCATGTGGGTTTAAAGTAATAAAAGGCAGTGAAAACGTGTTTGCAGGCTAAAAATGGAAGGGATGGACTCCAAAACAGGAAAAGAATTAGAAGGAATAGAACATCTGAAACAATCAATAATTGATATACTGACCACTCCTATTAACAGTAGGATAATGAGAAGGGATTATGGGTCAAGATTATTTGAATTAGTAGATAAGCCAATAAATAGAGATTTAACTTTGGAAATCTATTCAGCAGTAGCAGAAGCTCTACAAAGGTGGGAGGAAAGATTTAAGCTAGAAAAAGTAAAAATGACAGAGGTGAAAGAAGGAAAAGTAACGCTTGACCTAGAAGGATTATACTTACCAAGCGGGAAAAACATTCATTTTGATGAAATTGTAGTTTAAAGATGCAGCAGCTAAATATTGTAGAAAAGCCAAATTTCGAGGAAATATTTTCAAGAATGAAAGAAGAGTTAGTCCGTAGAGATGAAACCTTTTCAGGATTAGTAGAATCGGATCCAGCAATGAAAGTTCTGGAAGTAGCAGCCTGGCGTGAACTTTTACTCAGACAAAGGATAAACGAAGCTGTAAAGGGTAATTTACTTAAATTTGCAACGGGAGAAGATCTTGATAACTTAGCTGAATTTTATGGAGTAGAGAGAGAAAAAGAAGAAGAGGATGAAAGATTTAGAAAGAGGGTAAAAGCAAAAATAGCAGGTTGGTCAACAGGAGGAAGTAAGGAATATTATAAATATCATGCACTGTCAGCAGATAGTAGAGTAAAAGATGCACTAGTGGAATCACCTATACCAGGGAAAGTACAAATTTCAATCTTATCAACACAATTATCCACAACTGGCATAGTGTCAGAAGAACTACTAGAAATTGTAAAAAAGCAGGTTACTAGAGATGATACAAGGGTTTTAACAGATACGATAACAGTAATTGGTTGCAATATTACGGAAATAGATATTCACAGCAGAATGAGCATGAGTCCTGTAATATCAGAGGAAGAAATCAAGAAGCAGTTTATTAAGAAGTTTGAATTAGCAAAAAGATTAGGATGGAATGTTACAAGATCTTGGATAATAGCAAACCTATTTGTAGAGGGTGTAGAAAACGTAGAATTAATCGAGCCAAAAGAGGATGTTGTAGTATTGGGGAATGAGTGTGCAGTGCTTGGCCACGTCAAGTTAGATAGGATTTAAAACGTATTTTTTTGTTTTGTGGAATCGTACCAGTGAGGGGATTGCGTTCAATAAGTGGTTTAAGGTTTACTGGATAAAAATGCCCAATGTTAGGGAGACGAAAGTATTGATTTTCTTCCAGAAGTTGTAACTTGTTTTTTAAAGTATGGATAGTATGGTCAAATATTATGGAAAGTGTTTTCGATATTAAGAACATCTTTATTTTTGATCAGTTCTGAAATGATCTCTTGCTTACTCATAAGCTACCTAAATAAAGGAAATTAAAGCAACTTGAAAGAAAAGACAAATGAAAAGTTTATTACCGCCAAACGCAACAAAACAGGAAAAAGCGCTAGTAGATGCGATAGATTATAAGGTTGATCCAAGCTGTATTAGAGGATTTAAATTTAGATTGGAAGAAGAAACATTGCCGTGGATAATAGAAGAATATGGTTTAGAAGAAATACTATGCTGGGTAAAAGATAGAAGAAAAGCAGTAGTAGAAGGAGTAAAATTTCAAAGACTGAGAGGAACTCCAGCATCACTAAAAATAGCACTAAAATGGGCAAATATAGAAGATATTACAATTATTGAAGAGCCACCCGGTAAACACTTTTTGAGTTGCAAGTAGGGATAAAAGAGGTACCAAATGACTTCTTCGTAGATGCAGTAGTAGAGCTGGCAAAACTATCACTGCCTGTAAGATCCAGATTAATGAGGATTTTTAACGATTATTATAATGTGCAGAGATTTATATTGGATGAGAGTTTATTTGGAGATCTTCTGTCTGATTATTCAGGGGTAAAAATAGAAAAAGATGGACCAGTGTTATCATTTGGAAGAGTAAATTTTTTCAGGTCTAGTGGTCCAGTTATTAAGATTATAGAAAACTATCTACGCGATCATTATGAACGAGCTTTAAGCAATGATATATATCGCCTAGATGTAGCAATACTTGGAGAAACCGAGCCTCACACAAAGAATTATAACGGTATTTATGAAAGAAATCATTTGTGGTACAACTTAAAAGCACTATATCCATTACCACAGAGTTTATTACCATCGATTAAATTTGCAAAAGCGCAGATAGTATTATCAGACAGTTGGGATTTAGGAGACATAAATACGTGCTTTCCAGTTAGTAGCGTAGAAGAAAGAGGAAATAAATTTGTATTGGGAAGCGATAAACTTTCAGGGCAATATTGGAATTTAAAACACAAGCCAATTTTAGAAAGATTTAGCGTTACTCACAACTATAAAGCAAAAAATTATACAGATCAGAAGGTCAGAAAATATGTTTTAGCAGAACACAACGTTTACTATAAAAATGATTTAGAGCAAAAAGACTCAATACACGAATTAGAAAATTACATTTTAGTATTTTACCCAGGAGTACTAAAGTGGCATGAACATCGACATTTGCACAGAAGTTGGAAAAATAGTCAAGTAATATCTCTAATAAGTTAAGTACTTATATTTAGATCCTCATATATTATATTAACAATAGTTTAAAGTGTATGAAATAAAAAGAAAAGGACTTGCTTTCTTATGCTAAAAAGGACATGAATTAAATAGCAGCAGGTAAACATAAGAAATTTATCTGGCGCTAGAAAAGCTAATTTTGTGAGGTAAGTATGAAGTTTAGCGAAGAAAAGAGAGAATCTTTTAGTAAGTTTTTTAAAGAAGTATCAAGTAACGGGTTTAAAAACATTAATAAAAGAAATGAAGAAGGAGAGACGATATTGCACCAAGCAGTAGAAATCTCTGATTACAAAACAGCGAGGTTATTAATAAAAAAAGGGGCAGAGGTAAATGCAAGAGATAAAAATGGTTATACACCACTACACTGTGCAGTATTTGCGAAAAGCTTAGAAAATGTAAAAGTGCTGCTAAGGGAAGGAGCAGAAGTAAATGCCACTCAATATGTCACTGGATGTACGCCACTACACTCTGCATGCAAAATAGGAGGAGCAGGAGTTGAAATAATAAAAGAGCTAGTAAAAGCAGGAGCTGAGGTTAATCAACTGAATAAATATGGTGCAACACCAATGTATTACATTTGGGAAAGTGAAAAGTATCGTCTATGTGATAGCAAAGAGAGTGAAAGGGCGAGTAAATTTCTGAGAGAAAAAGGAGGAATAACAAAAAGTAGAGAACTGACGTGCTATGGAATAGAGAGGATAGTGGAAGAAATAGCAGACATGCTGAATGGGAGCTATATGCCGGAGCTAAAAATAATAGAGATAGAAGAAATAAGAAAGAGAGACAAATCACTAATAAAGGAAGAATGTGAAAATTTAGCAAGCAAAATAATGAGCCAAGTAAATGAGATGATAGATGAGGTGGTGAAAAGGAGGGCTTAGAAAAGGGATTTAAATTCAAAGAAAAGGTGAGGTAAATTATGTTAAAGTTTGGCAAATTTAATAAGTCAGCAGAAGAATTATTAGAGAACTCACATGAAAATATTTATGCAAGAGACGAGAAGGAACTGCATTATGCGGTAGACGCAAAAACAGTGGAGTTATTAGTCGAAAAAGGAGCGAATGTGAATGCTAAAGATATAGAAGGATACACAGCACTGCACCTAGCGGTAACGGAGAAACGTCTAGAAATCGTGAGGGAATTGATAAAATCAGGAGGGAATGTAAATGCGGAAGAATATGGAAATAAATGCACACCGCTGCACCTTGCATGCATGATAGGCGAAAAAGAGATAGTGAAAGAATTAGTGAAGGCTGGAGGAGAAATAGAACAAGCGGATAAATTTGGAATGACAGCAATGGATTATAGTAAAGAAGTAACCGAGGTATTAAAGAAAGAAACAGACAGAATTGAAAAGTTATTTATGAAAGGCTAAAAATATGGAGAAAGAAGTAGAAAAGAAAGTAATGAATTTAGAGAGAAAACCTTTGAGTGAGCTGAGAAAAACGTGGAAGAAGGTATTTGGGGAAGAGGCACCTAAACATTCAAAGAAATATCTGATACCAAGATTAGCATATAGAATGCAGGAGGAAGCGTATGGAAAAATGTCAAGAAAAGGAGCAAAAAGACTAGAATATCTGGCAGATCGGCTAGAAAAGGGAAAAAGAATAAGTAGCGATAAATTACCAGTAGAAGGGACAGAATTAATACTAGAGAGAGGTGAGGAAACGCATGCAGTAATGGTAACAGATAAGGGTTTAATCTACAGAGAAGAGTTTTATACATCATTGTCAGGAGTAGCAGGAAAAATAATGGGAATGAGTTACAACGGACCTTTATTATTTGGAATGCGTGATAAAAGTGGAAATTGAGGAGAGAGAATGCTAAAAGAGGTAAGGTGTGCGATATATACAAGAAAATCAAATGAAGATGGTCTAGAGCAGAAGTTTAATAGCCTTGATGCGCAGCGAGTAGCATGTGAAAAGTACATAAAGAGCAAAGAAGGCTGGGTAGCATTGGCCAAAAGGTACGATGATGGAGGTTTCTCAGGAAAGAATTTAGAAAGACCAGCGATAAAGGAATTGTTTGAAGATGTAAAAAAAAGGAGAAGTAGATTGTGTAGTAGTATATACGCTAGATAGGCTATCAAGGGAAACAAAAGACAGCATAGAAGTAACATCATTTTTTAGAAGGCACCGAGTAAATTTTGTAGCAGTAACGCAGATATTTGACAATAATACGCCAATGGGAAAATTTGTACAAACGGTATTGTCAGGAGCAGCACAATTAGAAAGAGAGATGATAGTAGAGAGAGTAAAAAATAAAATAGCAACATCAAAAGAACAAGGACTATGGATGGGTGGAACTTTACCGCTAGGGTATGATGTAAAAGATAAGGAATTAATAATAAATGAAAAAGAAGCAAAGACGGTAAAACATATATTTGAGAGGTATATGGAGCTGAGATCAATGGCAGAACTGGCAAGGGAGTTAAACAGAGAAGGTTATAGAACAAAATCAGATATCTTTAAAAAAGCGACAGTAAGGAGAATAGTAACAAATCCAATATATGTGGGAAAAATCAGACATTATGAGAAAGAGTATGAAGGAAAGCATGAAGCAATAATAAAAGAGGAAAAATGGCAAAAAGCGCAGGAATTGATAAAGAATCAACCATATAGAAAAGCAAAATATGAGGAAGCGCTACTTAGGGGAATAATTAAGTGCAAGAGTTGTAATGTGAACATGACGCTGACATACTCAAAAAAAGAAAATAAAAGATATCGATATTACATATGTAACAATCACTTAAGGGGAAAAGGTTGTGAATCAATAAACAGAACTATAGTAGCGGGAGAAGTGGAAAAAGAAGTGATGAAGAAAGCTGAACAGCTATATGAAAAATGGGGAAAAAAAGCGGAAGAGTGGAAAAATTTAAGTTTTGGAAAACAGAAAGAAGTAGTGAAAAAGTTAATAAAAGGAGTAATGGTAAAAGAAGATGGAATAGAAATGGGTTCGGAGGATAAGGTGGAATTTATACCAATAATGAAGAAGAAAGGAAATAAATGTACAGTGATTGAGCCAGAAGGTAAAACAAACAATGCGTTACTGAAAGCAGTGGTAGGAGCCCACCTATGGAAACGTCAGCTAGAAGAGGGAAAATATGCAAGCGTAGGAGAGCTAAGTGCCAAAATTAATATAGGTACAAGACGCATACAACAAATTTTAAGGTTGAATTATTTAGCACCAAAGATCAAAGAAGACATAGTAAATGGGAGGCAGCCAAGGAGTTTGAAGTTAGCTGACTTGAGGGAAATACCGATGCTGTGGAGTGAGCAGATGAAGAAATTTTGCAAATTAGCGATTTAAAAATCACACGATTAATACTTTACTAATACAAATTAGCTACATAAGAGATACAAAGAAAAAAATAATATGAGAAAACTAATTACCGGAAAAACTAATGAAGCAGATATAACCTATGAGTTGCCATTTGATCAAGATCAGTTAACAAGCAAAGATAAAAAGGAGCTTTTTAAGCTATTAAAAAGGATACAAGAGGGTAAAAGTATCAGTGAAAAAATTAGTAAATCCTTTCATGATACACGAAAGATTCCGTGGATACTAATAGTTGATATATATGAACGTAGAAGAGACGTATTCACACTATTACATTATGCTAGATTTTGCAAGAATAAGCAAGCTGAGAATGATCTTTTAGAAGAAGCTAAAAAACATGGGCTTTTTAAGGAGTTTAATCGTACGAAAATAGTCTCGGACTACTTAGGAAGTCATGGAGAATTAATACGTACATATAGTACTGTTAAAGATGGTGTAGTAAGGGTAGAAGGTTTTGAGCCTTGGGATGATAAGGAAGTGATGAATCCAAATATGACAAGTGACAAAGAAGAAAAAAACTCGTTAATAGAAACTATTATGGAAGGATCAGTGGCTTATAATATTTCAGAAGATATTGAAGAAGTTTCGGATAAGAATAAAGAAAATTTTTATGGAGAACAACAAGAAGAAACCGCAGAAACTGGCACTCAGCCGTGCAAGAAGATTAATAATGGTGAAGATTATGAAAGGAATGAAGAAAATCAAGGGAATTTCGCTAACTCAGGAAGAACGGTGGTAAAAGAGCTGAATGCTTTAAGAATCTTTTCTTCTAACCCTTGTGTTAACGATAAATCTTTCAAAATTGCAGATGAAGAATCATCAACAAAAGCAATGCAACGGAGAGCGATTCTGACTGGTGCCGTTGGGGTGGTGCTACTGGTAAGTGGTATTGTATCACATATTATGAAAATGCCTACTATAGGAACAGTTGGAGTGATTGCTGGATTGGCATGCATAAGCTTTGCGTTGTACAGTACCCTAGAACCGAGTACAAAGCTAGAGAAGGTAGAAGAGCTCTTCCGATCCAACGCAAGAGAACATTCCTAAAAAACACAGATATTAAAATAATTTCCTAAGAAATACTTCTAATTTACTAACCAAGTACTAAACCTGCTGCTATTTTCCTCAAGGCAATCCATCAACTTAATAGGTATATTGTTTACACTACTCATCTTCGTAGTCAGGATATTGTGGAGGAGCCTCTCCTTGCTTTTTAGTAACTTTTGGATATCTTGTTCCAGCTTCTGCTTCAATAATGCCACAACATTCTACTAAAAATTCCCAATTATCGCCATAATCAAAAAGAAAAATCATTTTTTTATCTGGCTCAAAAACCTTGTAGATATAAGAATTTTTGACGCTTTTTTCATTAGGCATAAACTATAATCAGTATTATAAAATAAAGTGTATACTTCATTACTTTCATAAATATCGTTTATGTTACTATAAAAACCAAATTAATGATCTAACTCAAAACTAAAGACCTTTATGATAGTTTCTGCAAATTTATAAAGACAGCTTTCAATTCCATCTCACGGTAGATTTTTTTGTCTAGAGAAACTTTAAATAAGTATACTTTCTTTTTCTTATCCACTTAATTTATCTTTAACTTACATTAAATTAACCAATAGCAAAAAACAACACAAGTCAAACATAACCTTACCCACATATCTTACCCTATTCGGACTATTAGGAGAAATGCTATACTTTAGAAAAAGCTTAACTGAACTTTCATTCGTTCTGACAACACATACTTACTTTTAATGACCGATGATATGGTCGTTGCTGGAAATAGGCGTTCTTAGGCCTTGAAGATGACTGTTTACTTTCGGCAAATCGTCTAAATCATGCTCTATTTTTTGTGTTTCCATCTCAAATTTAAATCCCAATTTTTCACAGAATTTTTGAAAGTATTCTCTAATAATAGAGAGCAAGTTTCTATCTCCTTCTTTATAATTTTTTAATTCCTTGGGAACAGTGAGTGATAATTTACCGTCTTTATAGGTTACACCATCTTTTCCATCTTGAGACTCAAGTGTAAATTCCAGTGAGGTGGATAGATCACATATTTTTTCCCCTGGATTATCAAATTTGATTACAGGTATTTCCATATCAGACTTTACTCTTATGTTATTATGGTCAGTGTAATCAATATTCATTACTTTGTCAGGGTCTTGCGTTGTTAATCGATAATTGCTAAGTGCAGAGTGATATTCAATAAATATACCTGCTAAGTATCCTGCTTGATTACAATTAGTAACTAGTTCTTCTAAGATAGGGGCACTCGGAACTTCTGCTTCAGCATATTTAAACATTTCCTTAAAAACTTCCTTTACAAATGGTCGGTAGTTCTTATTCTCATCTCCTACTTTGAGTAATAGATGCATATGCTCTCTTCCAGCATTGTAAAATCTCTCAAAATCTCTACCGTACGAATTGGTTTTCTGATAATCAGGAATTTCAGGATTTTCACAATGACTTTCCCACAATTCACTTAACGCGTTATATGCAAGTTCTTTTTCAAGATCCTTAAGGACTGAATTAACAAAAGCCCTGCCATGATCTTTATCTATTTCTCTTTGTTTTTTGCTTGCGGCTTCAGCGCTATATATATCATAACTATTAAAAAGGTTGCTTTTGCGATATTTCGCTCCTTCCATTAACACAGAGGTTAAAACTGTATCTATAATCTTTCCATTAATAACAAAGTTCATTCTTGGAAGATCGAAATACATTGTTTCACCAGAGTGTGCTGATTTATTGCTCTCGCCAGCCTTTAATTTACTAAAGCTAAATTCTTTAATTTTAACCTTCAACGTAACTATTGGATTTGCTTCTGTCATAGTCCGTACTTATTAAAGCCCCTAAACTTGATTATAACATAAGAACCATTAATAGATTATTAACAACACCTAAACGCAACAAAGGCCTTACACCATCTGTACAACAAATACGCAAAGACAATAGAACTTTATTATATTCTATCTATAATGATTCAAAATAGCAAGCCTCAAACTAGAAGCCTGCTACCACTTACTGGTTACTTTACATCAATCTTCTTGATGTGTTTCTCTGACTTAGGTATGGTTACATGTAATACTCCATCTGAAAAACTAGCAGATACTTTATCTCGCTCCACATTTACTGGAAGCTGAATAGACCTATAGAAAGAGCCATAGTACCTTTCTCGATGATAAAACTGCTTATCTTTTGACTCGTTATCACATGTCTTTTCACCCTTCACTATTAAGCTATCGCCAGATATACTAATATCTATGCTTTCTTTGGAAATACCTGGTAACTCTAATGAGAGGCAATAGCTTTCCTTTGTTTCATAAAAGTCACAAGCTGGTAATAGACTGTTGCTTCTTCTGGAAAGCTCTGGATTCCATCCTGTAAAGAAGCTATCAAATATGTCATCAACGGCCCTTTGTAACCCTCTTACACTAAAGTTATCACGGTTATTGTTTTTATTTGAATGAACTATATTACTCATGTTGTACCTCCTTTCACTAATATGTGCATTATGTAATCATTCCACTTGTTAGTTTCAATACCTTATACCAAATATCATAAATAAGTAGGCAAATAACTCACAGAACAAATAGTTTTGATCGAACTTTCCGTAATATTACGAATGAATGCACATATAGTATCCTCCAATAAACTAATATCAATTCCTAAAAATAAATAGACAAATAAAGAAAAATTTCTAAAATAGAACAATTTAAGAATTAGTGAGGAGTTATGGCAGGAAAAAGTAAAGCAATAGGAGAAGAATGATATAATAAGTGTAACCTGGAATTAAAGAAGCACGGAATAAGAGGAGAGATAGGAAGAAGATTACAGGCAATAATATCTGGAAAAGAATATGGAATAACAAAAGTTGCTCAAATATACCGAATTACTAGAACTACATTGATGAAGTGGATTACAAGATTTAAGGAAGGAGGAGTCGATGCGTTTAAAATACAACCAGGACGTGGAGTAAAGCCGAAGTTGAGCTACAAGCAGCAAGAAGAAATTAAAAATGTCATAGCAGAAGAAGGAGCCAACCTAACGGCTAAGAAATTAAAAATCATAATTGAGAAAATGTTTTCTATTGAGGTAAGTAAGTCTACAGCACATGGACTGATGCAAAAGTTAGGTTTTTCGTATATTACTCCAAGGCCTGTGCACAATAAACAGGATAAAAATAAACAAGAAAAGTTTAAAAAAAAATCTTAATGAAACTATTGTCACGTATCCCGAAAAAGAGCTATTTTTCTTCGATGAATCGCGGTTTGGCACACATTCAAAGATTGGACACGGGTGGTTTAAAAAAGGCATTAGGACACAGGTTAAGGTGAAATTAGGTAGGCAAAACTTTTATCTCTATAGTGCAGTTAATCCTAGAAATGGAGAGACTTCTAGTTTATTCGCACCAAACGTCAATACTGATTGTATGAATATATTCCTTGAGCAGATGTCACAATATTTAGGAACAAGGGAGGCATTTCTTATTGTGGATTGTGCAGGATGGCATAGATCCAAAGGTTTAAAAATACCACAAAATATTACCTTAATCTACTTACCTCCATATTCACCAGAGTTAAATCCAGTAGAGCGTTTATGGCAATATTTGAAAGACAATCTCATTAAAAATAGAATATATGACTCTGTTAGTTTATTGGAGGATACTATATGTGCATTCATTCGTAATATTACGGAAAGTTCGATCAAAACTATTTGTTCTGTGAGTTATTTGCCTACTTATTTATGATATTTGGTATTATACCTAAATTTTGGATTAGTGATAAAAAAGCTAGAGGAAGAATGGACTATGGATTTGTCGAATTGGACTTTGAATACTTGATATCTTCTTTCCAGATAGATTGAAAACGAAGTTGTATAAAAAATGCTGCTTTGAATGGTTATTTTTGAAATATTTGAGCCTGATTTTTAAATTCCCCTTTCATTTACTAACTGATTGCAATAAGCTTCTTTCATAAAGCTAGATGGAACATATGATTTTTCTATTGTACAATCTGACTGTTTCATAGTTTTAGCTAGCTCTTCAGAAACGTCACTGTTTATTTCAAAATAACCATCTTCTATGCCTATAGAAACATTTTTTCCTCCTAAAAGACAGCTCCCCCCTAAACTTGATTTATCCTCCAACTTACTAAAACGTGCTATGCTTTCTTCGTTGGCGAGCTTTACTTCTATTTTATTATTATCTCTATCACTAGGAGATAAATAAACACTGACCTTCCCAAAGTAAGTAGTAAAAGACATTTCAATTCTACCCTCCGAAATGTCGGTGTAATTCCTAACTCCTTCTTCATTTTCAACTCTAACTATACTTTCTCCAACTTGAAGCATACCAATTTCCAGACCTAAATTTTTAGCTTTTTTATTGTTGAATATTCTTGCAACTTCGACAACACTATCTTTTGGATATTTTATACAAAAGTGTCCATTGTCCATCTCTAACTCAAAATCATGATCATCAGTTTTTACACTTACGTCTACGATACTTTTGTACACCAAGTCCTTAAGTTCTAAAAGTATTTTTTCTCGTTGATCTAGAGCGTATCTATCTGAGCAAATTATGTTCACGAAATCGCCATGTTCTTCATCGCTAAATCTATTTAAAGACGCACCTCTTGATACTATTTGCAATATCTTTTTCTCATCTAAAAATCCATAAATTCGGGTAGTATCGTAAGAAAAATATAGCTTTTGCAATGTATCAATTATGCGATCCACTAAAGATATATTAGCTTTATACGGAAGAGTGAACATTACTCTTTGTTTCAGCGCCTCGCTTACAATTTTATCAAGTCTTTTATTGCACTCTTCATAATCCTCTTCATTACCATAGTTACCCAAAGCATCCAATTCATCATGAATATTATCTATTTTTTGCCAAATACTTTCATATTTTTCTCTTTCTCTTTCTCTTAATTTTACTTTTGCTAAGGAAAAAGAATCTTTTTTACGTATTATGTTTGCATTGTAGACTAGTTGACCGTAGGTCCTACCAACAATTTCATCATAATCAAAGCAATAGCTAACATTATAGTCACTTTCACTAGTTGATTCCTGATCATTGCTACTTTCATCGTCATCTTTATTCCATACTTCAATATCGTAATCAGTGTTTTCAAGGTTTTTGTCTTCACTTGTTCGATAATCTTGATTGTTTTCTACTTTTTCGTACAGCCAGGTTGATTTTTGATCATCGCTACTTTCATCGTCATCTTCATTCCATACTCCAATGTCGTAGTTAGTATTTTTAGGTTTTTTATCTTCACCTGTTTGATAATCTTCTGCTTCTCTATATAGCCATATTGATTCCTGGTCATCATTATCATTGATACGCCTCATTTCCACTTTTGTTGTAGACTGAGGTCTTACTATTTCTTTTCTTACGTTTTCTTTGTTTAATTCATCTTCAAGAGACACTTCATTACTAATATAGAAGTTTTTCTGTTTTAAACTCTCATTTTCATTCTGCAATGAACTAAATTCTGCAAACAGTTCTTCACGCTCTGATAAATAAACATAGAGCTGGCCTATTACATCATTAAGTTCCTTATCTTTTTCTAATATCTGGTTTTCATAATTACTCTTCAAATCCTCTATACTGTCTACCAGCACTACACTTTCTTTTCTTAGTCTACTTGAGTTAGATTCAACCAAATTTAACCTTTGCTGTAACTCTTCATTTTTTTTGTCTATCATCTGTATTTCACTCTTCATATCTTCTAATTTGCTGTCCAAGTTTCCTATTATGTCATTTTTATTCTTCACGTCCAATAATACTTTTTCTATTTCTTGTTTTAGCTGTTCAATTTCTTGGCCATTTTTAGTTAATTCTCTTGTTTTTCTTTGTAATTGAGCTTCAAGCTCTTTAATTTTCTTTTCTAGGATCTGATTTTTCTTGCTGAGCTCACTCACTTCTTGATCATACTCTTCCGCTATACCTTTATAGCATTCCAAGAGCTTTTCATTTTTCTTGAGATCAAAGTTTTCTTGTTGCAGCCTTTCTATTTCACCATCTGAATTATCTATTACTTGGTTACCCTCACTACCAATCTCAAATATCTCTTCAGAAGTAATCGTAAAATCTTTAAATACGCAAGGCAAAGTAGTGTCTTCAAGGTTATTACTATCAAATGAGTTATATTGTACTACCTGCCTTGAACTAGGCATACTTATACCTTTCTATTAACAAAGGCACACAATGCATTATATTTACTATATACGCAACTGATTTAAACATAATTTATTTACTAATTCATATTGTGAATTTTTATAAAATAGGTTTATATGCAAAATATTATAATAACGTTAAAGCACGTAGCTAATACCATTATTAGTACAGTATAAAGGGCCTTTTTGCCTATAATTGAAGAGTTTAAGCAAATTCATAATATACCTCATTTATCTTCTAATAACGAAAATTTGTATCGAAACAGATAAGACCATAAGTATGAAATTCAAAGAGGAATGAATCAGTTAAATCAAGAATAGATGTTGTGTTATAGTAGTGATTATGCTAATTATTGGGTCGTTTGGTTAAAAGGTAATTGTGAAAAGGGGTAAGAATTTGACTGAAGATAAAAAATTAGCATCTGATATTCTAAAAGAGGTTGCAGGTACTGGTACTGCTGATAGTGATAAAGTGACATTGTTTGACATTAAAACAGCTTTACAAGAACGTGGTTTTGGTATTTTAATAATCATCTTCTCCTTGCCGCTATCGGTGCCTATACCGGTTCCACCTGGTTATACAACTATTCTTTCTATACCTTTAATCTTGTTTTCATTACAACTTCTGCTTGGGTTTCATTCTCCCTGGATGCCACGTTGGTTGGAAAGGAAATCCTTTAAACGTTCAACATTAGCCCTTGTGGTTAAAAAAACTTTACCTGCATTAAAAAAAATAGAAAAGTTCATGAAACCGAGAATGTCTTTTATCTTCTGTGGGCCAGGTGAAAAGATTTTGGCATTTATAATGCTGGTTTGCGTATTGGTGATAGCCAATCCGTTTCCGTTGACTCACTTCATTCCAGCAATCGGTACGACTCTTATTTCACTTGGTATTATGAATAAAGACGGGCTTGTCTCGATACTTGGAGTGTTGGTATCCTTGTGTGGAATATTATTTGCTCTTATTGTAATAGTAAAAGGTCCACAGCTTATAATTAGTGCGTTTTCTTTTCTCAAGAGTTTTGCATACGGTTAATCTTGAGCTATTAGCAAATTAGATATTCTATAGAAATACCATGGCAACCAGTGTGGAAGCAAATTCTTTTGTTTACTGTTTGTGTCTCAAAAGCATAAAAAAGTACGTACTGTTGTGAGAACAATTTAAACAAAAGCGGCGTTTTAAAAGTAAAAGCTTGGAATTTTTACAACAAAGTTAGGCAAAACAGTTCATATGTAGATTTAGCGAAAGTAAGGCAATATAGGTGATTTCAGCGTATAATAAAATCACCATATAAAAAAGTTCGTATGTATCGTTTGGAAGACCAACTGATCCCAAAAAAACTTGTTCTCACGCTTGTTATTTTAAGTTGCTGAAAGTGGTTGTATCGGTTAGGTTATTAGTAATATATTTTACTAAATTAATACCAATTCATTTGAGGATAAAAAGGAAAACTAAGGTAAATTTATAGCAAAAAAGGTTTGTGCTCATCTTATGACAAAGATGCAATAGAAACTCTCATGGAAAAGAGGCAAAGATTGTGGAAGTATATAGAAAAAGCTTTATGACGCTCAACGAAAAAAGGGAGGCGTTTGGCTTGCTGATGTTGCAGGTGATGATGAATTGAATTAAAAATTTTATATATAATGTAAGTGTAGTAATATTAATAAATATCAAATATTTATACTGCATTATCATCTAGCATACTAACAAATTAGAGGTAATTTATGAACGAAATACAACAAAGAGAGTTAAATGAACAACTTTTTAATGCTGTTGTACAGGGTAATATAGGGCAAATTGAGGAGTTAATAGTAGCTGGAGCAGAGGTTAATGCGGTAGATGAGGGTGAAAAAGCTTTTTCACGTCTTTCTGCTTTAAGTAATACAAGGGAAAGAGGGGTAGTAGAGGCAGCGAATATTCAGCAACTTAGACTCACTCCTTTACATTATGCTGTTTTAAGTGGCAGAGAGATGGTAGAGCTTTTAATCGGAGAGGGGGCGCATATTGATGCGATAGATGATAATGGCAATACTCCTTAAGTTGGGCTGCTGAACATAGCCAAAAAGGTGTGATAGAGTCTTTACTTGAAAAAGGAGCGAATATTGATGTGATAGATGGTGATGGCAATACTCCTTTAAATTGCGTTATTATCTCGAATAAAATAGACAATGCTGAGTTAATAGTAAATCACATAGCAAAACTGGAAGCTACTGGCTTATATGTCAGTCCAGAGAATATACAACTTAAAGCTCAGATAATGCCAGAAATAGAAAAAAAGAATATTTCTACATAATCATAAACCATTGATTGATGCTTTATCGACGCATTATGGAAGTAATTTTCAAGCAATGACATTTACTGGTATAAAGAACAGGAGTACGAAATAATACACTAATTTACTTTGTAGACTTCGAAGATGTTACAACAAGACATGTTCCTACACTGAAAGTCAAGACATTTGCAGAGATGGTTAAAAATAAAGATATAAATAGTAACCTTGAGTGCCCAAGCACTGAACAAACTCAAGGAGCTAGTCATTCTCTTAATTAAAGAAGGATACATGGAGACCTGCTGCGAAAACAAGAAGAGGTGTTCCTCGCTTGTATGAAGTATTTTTAAACGTGGTTTTTTTTAAGATCATAATTACCACAAAAACTGGGCTTTCCTTTTGCAGCAGGTCTTAAGCCTCCGCAGCGGACCTTCCGATTCCAAAGCAACTTCTTCTCTGTTGCATTTATTGGTTTGTGGAATAGTAGAAATATTGTTTTAATATCTACATAAAGACATACATATAATTAAGAAAAAGACAGAAGAAAAGAATATAAGAAATTAGAACTGACAAGCAAAAACTTGCTTTTTTATTAAATACGTGTACAATTTAGGCATGTGTTTTTAATTTTGAGGTATAGGTATGATAGACTTTATGAAGAATGAATTTGAAATAATATTGCAGGGGATAGAGGAAAATCCAAGTATATACAGCAATAACACAACTACAAGAATAGCAAATGAATTACAAGAATATAATTCAAGAAGGTCAAGCGAAATTAATGAATCTAGTGAATCTATTCACCACAAAATGCAGCTATTGGATGAAAACTATAACAGAGAGACACAGTTATTGAGTGAAAACTATGGCAGAAAGATACAGTCGTTAAACTACCAGTACAATAGTAAATTGTTACAGGAGCTGCATAACAATGCCAATAGTAGTAAATCCAATTATGATTCTAGACATGCTATACCTGATTATGATTGGGAATATGAAAGGTATAATAATAGTTTGAAAGATAGCGAAGCAAAATTTAATATGGAATTCAAGAAATATGAGAATGAGCTCAGAGAGTTAGAGCAGGAGCGTTGTAGTATAAAACATATAATGCATGAATGTAATCAGTGGAAAAAACATGGGTTTGATATAAATTACATTTTCAAAGTACAAGATGATTCTAACCATACAAAAGAATATACATTATTACATTTTGCTGCAAATTTTGGGGATATAAATGTTACAAAATTACTGTTAGAAGGAGGAGCAGGTGTTGATATAAAAGATCAAAACGGAAATACTTCTTTGCACTTATCCGCATCCAATGGCTATATAGACATAGTAGAACTTCTAGTGAAAGAAGGATCAGACCCTAATGTAGTGAATAAAGACGGAAATACTCCTTTACATAGTGCTTTCTATAATAATTGCACAAAGGTAGTTAAGTATTTAATAGGAAAAGAACCAAGTATGAAAGAAGTTGTAGAGCATCTAGTGAGGTGTGTAGTAGAAGATAGAGCACATACGTTACTAAAAGGTCGTACTCCTTTACATTTAGCTGCTATTTATGACTGCACAGAAGTAGCAGAGTCTTTACTGAAAAAGTGGGAAAATCCTTTGTTAAAAGACACTAATGGTAAAACTCCAAGAGAGTTAGCCACAGATGAAAGTTTAATACAGCTTTTCGGGGAAGCAGAAATAAAACAACAAGAATATAATGCAACCAAGTGGGGTCTTGTTAGTGGCGGATCAACAGCAGTATTAGGTATAGCTGCGACAACCATTTTTGCAACAGTATTTACAATTGGATTTCTGCCTATAGTAGGGGCGGTTGCTGCAGCCACAACACTTGCGTTAGCGGTTGGTGGGACTACATATATGATATTAAAGCCCAGTGCTAAAATAGAGAGAATCGAATGTGAAGAAACATACATCTGCAGAACTTAGGCTTGTTGAAGTTTAGCTCCTTGTGTATGGAATATGCAACTACTATCGGCTTGATGTGCATCCCCAAAGTGTAGTGGTATGGGCGGTATCTGACTCATAGACGTCGTTTCAATTATTAAATATGTTAAAGTACAAACATGAATGAGTTAGAAAAAGTTTGTTCAAGCTATATGAAAAAGTGAAAAATCTAGGGGTAGTGTGCTGCAAAACCTACCCATTCCAAGAAAAAATCTTCTCACGCTAGCTGATTTTTGTTGCTGGAAATGGTTGCATCATTTAAATTTATTAATGTTATACACTGCCAAATTAATAATTGCTCATTTCATAACCTCCTTCAACTTTACCCAACTCGACACATATACTTTTTGAAACATTGCTGCAAGTAGAAAAAACAGGTTACCCACCTTAACTTCTTTAAAATTGCTCACATCTCTACTTGATGCATAAGGTTTTTATTACACTCCTCTCATCTACCGATTAGCTCTACCTACCGCCTTTACCTTTGCTAAGGTCAGAAACACGACTAGCTTCAGGACCTTCTAAACTAGACTGTGGCAGGTCACCAAAATTACTGGAATCACTAACACCAAGCGATATAGGTGCTTCTACTAATCCATACCCTCCTCCCACTCTGTGATATCCTAATTCTAGATAAGTACGTAGTAATGGATCAATTTGTTCTCTATTTTGAATGTATGCTTGCAATTGCACACTTTGAAATCCCGGATCATTCCTGAATAATTGTGAAATGCCCACTCTTATGTTCTGAAAGTAATTTCTATCTCTGTTTGGGTGGCCTCTTCCAAGAAAATCGCGTATTATATTTATGATATTCTGCACTTGCCCAACAGGATTTTCGTTTAGAACTCGATTAATATCACTAGCATTTTCTAATGCCCATAAACCACAATTCCAACCATCTGTTTGCTGACTAACAGAAACATTATTAATCCTGATATTATTTCCTAAGTTATTTTGAATGATATCAGCAATACCACCTGGAACAGCAGTAGCAGTTGAATCAGCATAGTACCCAACATAGTTCCCATTTTGACGTTCAATCACTAGTGTAACCCAATGAGCATTATTTAAAGTAATGATTAAGGTTAAACGCTGTTGTTCTTCATTTTCCCTAAATTGATTTAATACTCTAACAATGTGCTCGTTACCGTCATTCCTTGCCAAATTAGCTACTTCAAAAGTGTGATTACCTTCAGTACGAAGCTGATATAGCAATCTTGCAGCACGGGCTATATCAATTTGTTGAAGCCAGTAATCATAATGTCCATTTCTCGTCGCAAATTCTAGCGTAAGTAGATCATTTACTTCTATCCGTTGATTTCTAAGAATATCTCTTATTTGTCTTCTTATCTCTTGTGCTGTAGGAATGGAATTATCACCTCTCCTTATTCTTGACTTTAATGTTTCTATTACCTGTGCTCTAGTACCTTGCAAGTAACTAAATGGAACGTGCAGATTATCATCTATATCAAGCAAAAAAATCGAGTTCTGTCCTGGTTTTCTTTCCGTGTAAAAGCGCCTGAAATTTTCACGAGCCTGATCTGATAATAGACCCTCTGGTGGATTTTCATCAATAACACTTTCAGGTCCCACTAATACTCCTGGTCTTGAGTCACGACCACCACGATCAAGTCTATGTACATACTCTTCTCTTCCTATTCCTTCTGGAATAGATATAAGACCTTCTACTCTCTCTGCACCTGCATTAAATATAAGAGGAAGTAAAACCACCTCATTTCCAGAAGTAATAGGCACATATCCTCTCTGCTTGTTTATAAGTTCTTTTATTTGATCTTTTGCGTTATTCTCCTTTTGTATTATTTCTTCTGCATTACCAGCAAATCTTAATATATATCCAATTGGATGAGTATCTGCTGTAGGTTGCCTTAATAATAAAAGGTCTAATCTCTGTTCTGTAATTCTTGTGAGTATTGCCCTTTCTCCTTCTTCTTCCTGACCCCTTTTCAAACTATATGTTTGACCAACTTTATACATAGCAAGCACTTTATAAGGATTATCACTAGCATAAAATGTACCATGTAGTATAGAACGAAACTTATCCTCACTATTAACATTTATTGCGTCCCTAAGTGGCATCAATGCTCCAGAGATCTCTTGAAATAGTTCTCTATGCTGACCTACATTTTTCCAGCCATCATTCATAACCCTTTCTGAAATACCATGTACATTTTCAGCATTAGGTACTTGTACAAGATCACCATCAAGAAAATTATTTGCATTATTATTTTGGTAATCGTGATATAAACCAAGGTCATTTGGTTGATCAATATCTAGCTCAAATTGGTCATTAAGTGTGCATGAAACTTCCCATACATGAACATTATTTCTATTAACATTAAGAGCTTGTAAATCGATAGCTTCTTGCTGTTGCGCATCGTAAGCTCTAATATGAAGTGTAACTATATTATAACCCTGAGCATAAGAGACCATAGTTAAAGTATGTCTTCTTAAATCTCCATCACCGTATCTAAATATATACTTTCTTACACGTACTCGATCTTCTCCTTCTTCCAGCTCTAAATACTCTCTATCAAAAGCACTACTTCCAAAAGCAAAACCAGTTATACAATCAAATATTCTGTTATAATTCTCTGCATTTCTTGGTATTTCACCAGGAAGATGTTGAGGCAAGAAATCTCTAATATTCTCTCCAACCTCTTCATCTTCTATATACTCAAACAATCTTTGTACTAAAGGAAACCTGCCCTGTTGAAGCCCTACTGTATCAACCCTAAAAGGAATTCGATTTAAATTAAAATTTAATCCAACACAGACAGTATTTCTTGATTCAGTATGGATAGGTATAAATGAAGAATTGTGTAACCTTCCAGCGTAGCCTATGGCACAGTTTAATGCAACATCTGACGGTGTGTCAAATATAGCAAGATTAATAACAATAGGAATATTTTCTCTTTCTGCTTGATGATGTATAAGAAATGCAACATGTGAGTTTCTAGGAGATAAGTCAAGATCGATGCCTATTGTGTAGCGATGACTAAAATTTGCTAAAAAACCTAATAAAAACCCGTGACTCTCAAATTTTTGATTGCGATTTTCAATATTATTTTCTAGCGCTTGTCTGCAATTATCATAGATGTCAGTTATATATGGCAAAACTTCCCTGTGCATTCTACGTTCTACATTTTGTCTTTGGTTATTTGCTAGTATTTCCATAAAGTTGTCAATCCTTTGTTGACCTTGTGCTACCTGTGCAAAATTGACTGATCTATCAAGTTGTCTGAGCTGATTTTGATTGAGTTGTCTTCCTTTTATTTCCTGAATTGTCAATCTGTGATCTCCTAAGAGTTGTCTAAGAAGACTAATCTCAGATGCTGAATATTTGGCAAATTTATCTCTACCCCTAAAATCCTTTTCACGAATCACCTCGAATACTGTTGCAATTGCCTCTCCCTGACTCTTGCCTTTTCCATGCATGCATACTTTATATTGCTCAAAATCTAGGTCTCCTTCCCTTAAATCTGGATTTTGCTGTATAATCTTTTGTATTAGAGCATTTCTCTCCCTTGTACTAAACCTTAACCCATCACTGTTAGGGCGATCAGAAATGCTGTAACACTTGACAACTCGCTGTCCGTCACGACTACGAGTTAAAACAGCAACCTTTAAGTTTCCTGTATTTCTATTCCTACCACCTGTATCAATACCATGATTATCAAAACGAAAATAGACTCTCTCATTTGCATCCAAGATATCAGCATCATGTGCAGTAGCAAACATGCTAAAAAAGAATACAGGAAGGAAACGACCTGCACTTACATGATACAAGAAAGATGGACATTGATCTAAAAAAGATTCAAATCCTTGTCTGAATCCTTCAAGATCTCCATCCACCAAACTCCTAATAAGTCCATCACCATTACTCATACAAAATACCCCTTATTTACTACGACCAGAAACACCAAGAGTTCATAAGTAGATTACTTATTACCACTAAGCGTAAAGACGCTTTTTTTCTTATAAGAAGAAACACCACTTACACTAGGAGTTCCAAGCTCAGACTGCGGACCATCATCAACTGGCAAAGTTGTTTCCTTACTACCATGAGCTTTAGATCGTGACCGTAAATTATTCCAAGGACCATCACCTACAGGACCAAGAGGTAGAGTTGTTTTCTCTAACTCAGAGAATAACTCTTCTGCAAACAAACCGTAATCTACGTAATCCTTCATTCCTTCCCTACCGCATAATCTAAGGTTTTTTATTATCTTTTCCTTAAAGAACTCAAACTTTTCAGGAAAGCAATCTTTAGCAAATAATATTACATCTAATATTTCTTTTTTCTCTACTTCTTTTTCCTCATCAGACTTATAAATGTCTTCTCGTTTCCAGTTAATTATTAACCCTGCAAGCATGTCCTGTATAGGAACTATACAATTAGAAATATTAACAGAAATCTTTCTGTATTCAATAAAGCAGTCACATTTCCAAATCTTCATAATAAGAGATCTAGCTTGAACATTTGATTCAGGATTTTTCAACATTACATTTGAAAGTGAGTAAAGAAGGAGGTCATACTCATCCTGTGAGAGTATTTCCTTTGAATGATCACCTCGTGCTGAAGCTTCCTCATAACACCAGCACTGTACCAAATCATGAACCGTATCAAAAAAACATGACTCTATTAATTCAGCAAAAAGGGAATATATTCCTTTATCTTTCTGCGATAATTTCTGTAAAAGAGTATCTTTATCAGCTATATTCCTTACACAAAAATCTAAAATAGGAGCATCTTTCTCAACAGATTGAGGACGAGAAAGAGCAATAATAGCTTCTGTAAGCTTCTTCTCTTTATCTTCTTCTTTTAAATGATTATAAAAATACTCTACTCCCTCACTCCACCTAAGTTTTACAGCACTGTCAAAGCCTTCTACTGCATCATACTTCTTTAATTCCCCAGATTCTCTATCGATCCAG
The DNA here is from genome assembly GCF_947251575.1 of Wolbachia endosymbiont (group A) of Yponomeuta plumbellus. Taxonomy (NCBI): domain Bacteria; kingdom Pseudomonadati; phylum Pseudomonadota; class Alphaproteobacteria; order Rickettsiales; family Anaplasmataceae; genus Wolbachia; species Wolbachia endosymbiont (group A) of Yponomeuta plumbellus. The sequence continues at coordinate 895,633 of NZ_OX366353.1, forward strand.
AAATCAAATACAGGACCTTTCCTTCGAATGCCACCCAAAAGCGAGTTTCGTATGTACTCATCAGTTATAGGATTACCTCTACTATCAAGTTCATCAGAAGAAAATCCATTTTTGTAGGATTCAAATGCTTTTTGAAAGAGTGGATGAATTTTATCTACCACACAGTAACTACAAGCCATCTCATATTTGCGAAGTGGATTATCTATTCCACCTATTTTTTCTTCAGTAAACCTTTGACCTAAAGCAGCATTATCCAACCTTACACCTGACCAGCAACCTTCATCTTGGAATACATTGTGCAAAAACTTCAACTTATCACCCTTAAAGTATTTTATGTGCTCCATAAAGTTATCTTGAAGGACTCCCACCCATCTCTTGATAGCTGACTTCCTCCCGGCAGCAACTGCTGGATCTGGATGTTTAATAGCTTCCTGTAATTTTTTGGACATCGTAGCCCGAAGCTCTTTCTGTGTTGGCATTAACCCCTCCTATTAAGTATTTATATAAAAAAGGCATTGTACATACATTAGAATGGATTGCAACATAAAAATTACTAGAATAGAGGACTTAATAAAAAAACGTTATGGCTAAAACTTTTCTTCTTGAATGTCCTTAATGTAATCAATAGAAAGGCCGATCATTTTAGCTATAACATCTATAGAGACACCGGCCTTAAGTGAATTCTTTGCAACTTCGATTTTCTCTGCTTTTCTGCCTTCGGCTCTGCCTTTTTCATGTCCGATTTGGATGGCTTCTCTATTTATGAGCTGTATTAGCTGTGGTGTTGTGTAGCAGATTATCCAATCTGGTGCTTCTCTGCCATTTTCCCACTTAGCAAATCTCATCTTTTCCTTGAGATAATATCTCCTATAAGCTTCCACAGCACTGCTGCATTTATACTGATCCGGCAGTGCTTGTATAAAAGCTTGCATATCAGTTGATCGAAAAATGAGTAAATCCTTATTACTATCACACCAATTTATTACTTCCTCTGATTTATGCTTCCTTTTGTATCGCTGTGTATACTCTTTACACAATTCTTTTCCATACTCTATCAACCAACAAAAGTTTCCTTTCGATTGCCTAGCCCACAAAGAACAAGGATGATTGCTGTGAGTGAGTTTATATGGAACTTCTATATCCTGATCTATGACACTAACAAAAGGATTTGGCGCTTTTAATGCTATTGAAAAAACATTACTTAATAACTGAGCAGTTTCTAATGGCATTTTTACTATATGCTTATCACATAACATTTTTGCCGCAATCTCTGGGTTTTCATCTAGTACAAAGATGTTCATCTAAACATCCAAAGATAGAATCAGCTTAAGTCTTTAATTTCATTAGCTGTAAGACCAGTAGTTTGAGCTATAATATCAATAGAAACACCTGCTTTTAGTAGATTCTTTGCGACCTCAATTTTCTCTGCTTTTCTGCCTTTTTCATGTCCGATAAGGATGCCTTCTTCTCTACCTTTTTCAGTAGCATCATCAAGTTTTTGAGCGAGGACAGCCTGTTCATCAAGAATACGTTTTATTTCCTGTTCATAGGCAATAAATTCTTTCTCTGACCAGTTGAATCTATTTAGCTCTTCATAGGGCTTTTTAATTATTACATCACTACCTATTATTTTTTCCAGCTCTTCTTCACTAGTCTCATCTGCATATCGAAAAAAATAAACCCATTTTTCAACTATATTTTCCAACTGATCTTCCTTATTCTTTGGAAATTTTGGCAACTCAATAAATATAAAATAGAAATCTTTTAGATCATGCTCATTAGTGTCTTCATCTCGAATAGTATGCTTTGATTTATACTCAGACTTGTCCGGAAACAGGATACAATCTGCTATAGCAATGAAGATAATTTCCTTAAGGTCTTGGTATTGATCACCTTTATCGGCTTGTCTTGAATACGCTTTAGCTGCATAGTATTGGGCACGTTTTTCAAAGCCTTTAGTTTTAGCGACCTGCATCTCGACGATCACTTGCACCCCATCTTCATCTCTACAGAGAACGTCAATAATACTTTGCTTTTTAGCAGCAATATCAGGGTCTTGAATAGTACTTAGAAACTCTATATCCTTTATTGCACTTTTGTCAGTGAAGCCAAGGATATCATTGAGGAAGTGAATAAGAATATCTTTATTTTTTTCAGTACCGAAGATACGGCGAAAAGATATATCATTTTTGGGGTCGAGAAACTTCGAAAGAGCCATGAGAAAAAAACCTAAAAAGCATTAATAATTATACACAATTGTGAAGAAATGTTCAAGTTTTTTATTTTTTTAAGTTTTGAATGCGTTGATGAAGAAAACGGCTGTCAGAGATCATCTTAGAATAGCATCCTCTACTTTAGACGTCCTTTTGTACATCTTTTATCAACCATGCTGTAAAGCACCTTACAAGCCCAGGAAATGGATGACAATGAATTTGGAGCTGTAGGAGACATCAAAGATACGCTTTTTGGTGTATAAAAATACGAATCTACAACGACATCGTTTAAAGAAATTAGCAGCTATTAATATCTTATACTTTTTCATAAAAAAATAAACAAAAAAAAATTGAAAAATTGATTTGACTTCACCCGTAAGCTATGGCTTCATGCCAATACTGCTAAGAAAATAATAGTAAACATTTAAAAATAATTTATTATTAGTGAAGGGTGTATTATATGAATAATTAGAATAAAAGTAAAGAAGAAAATAAACGTAAAAAAGAAATAGAATTCAGAATCTTGGAAAGCAAAGGGAAGGCTCTGCTTGATCGTGAAATAATAGAAACATTTCTGAGTGCAGTGCATGATAGGGCCCAGGCTCAAGCAATTGCTAAAAACCTAGTGGATACTTGTACAGGGATAGGAAGGATTTTAGGTCGCGAAATGGATGAGCTGAAAAGTATAGAAGGTGTAGCAGACTCTACAGTTTCAATGATTTTTTGTGTCAAGGAAACTTTGACTAGGGTATTAAAGGAAGAGCTAAAAAAAGGGCCGATACTAGATAACCTAGATAAGCTTATAGAATATTTAAGGGTAAGTATCGGCTATTCAGATAAGGAGAATATTACAATAATGTATTTGAATCAAGGGTGCCATTTGATAGGGGAAGAAGTATTTGCTGGCAGGCGCCTGTCTATACAAGGGAAATAATAAAAAAAGCATTATTAAAAAATACAACATCAATCGTAATTTCACATAACCATCCCGGCGGAAGTGAAAAACCATCTGAAGCTGATAAAACCATGACTAAGAGTTTAGCTTTAGCGTGTCATAGTGTAGGTATCAAATTTCTTGATCATATTATCATTACAGGCGACGATTATTTTAGTTTTCGACAAAACGGATTGTTGTAGAGTTTTGGGCATCTGCTGTAAGCCTCTTTTTTATGTACATTTTTCTCGCAGTTGAGCTGCAATCTAACGAAAAGAAAATTGCTACTTGTTGATTTGAGGCTTTCAGTGATGAAGAAGGTATAGGAAATAATAGCGTTTATTTTTCTCTCATGATTAGTTTATTAAATTCCTCCTCACTTAAAATTTCAACACCTAGCTCCAAAGCTTTGTGATACTTTGACCCTGGATCTTTACCTATAACCACAAAATCCGTATTTTTGGACACACTAGAGCTAACTTTTACACCTAAAGATTCGGCTTTTGCTTGCGCTTCCTTTCTTTTCATTCCTGATAATTCTCCTGTGATGACCACTGTTTTGCCGCTAAGAGGGGAATTTAGCACTTACAGGCTCAATCTTTAGTTGAGAGGCGAGATTCTTTACCATTTCAACATTATCCTCATCAGAGAAAAATTCCTCCAAGGAAGTTATGGTCTCTTCGCCTACGCCTATTATCATTAATTTATCAGGAGCTTCTCTATCATAAGGTAATTGAGCCATCCAATTTTCATAAGATTGATAATGTTTTGCTAGTAATTTTGCTACGTGTGGTCCGACCAATTTAATTCCCAAAGAAGTTATAAACTTTTCAAGCGTTACAGTTCTTTTGCTGTTGATAGAGTGCAATAAATTAAATATGGATTGTTTATCCCATCCCCTTTGTTCACTTAAGTTGAAATTTTTGAGTTTTTCTTCGAGAGCAAAAATATCAGATATTTTCCTTATCAAACCAAGGTCATAAAGGAACTCCACTTGTTTACCGCCAAAACCTTTAATGTCAAGAACTTCCACAAAATGTTTTAACTTTCCTATTCGCTGTGCTGGGCAAACGTTTTCTCCGGTACATCTAATCGTAGCTTCCCAGTCATCAACTCTACTGCCACATTCCGGGCAAATATCAGGAAAAACAAACTTTGGTGCTTTTCGAGAACGAGCACTTTTATCTACATCTATAATTTTAGGAATCACATCTCCTGCCCTTTTGATTGTTACAATATCTCCTTCCCTTATGTCCTTACGCTTAATTTCATCCTTATTATGCAAATTTACCCTTGTAATGAGAACCCCTCCTATATTTATTGGAATTACTTTTGCAACCGGATTCAATTTACCCGTTTTGCCTACTTGTATTAATATTTTGACTATCTTAGTTTTTCCTTGAGCTGCAGGAAATTTATGAGCTATAGCTCCTCGAAGTAGTCTTTGCCAAACTTTTTCCCGTTTTTTAGTCGTTCACTATCTAAAGCAAATCCTTTGATAATAAAATCCTTCAAAACTTTTGTAGCCCATACTCTGAATAATGTTGCTTTTTTAGAATTAACTCGATAACCAACAGCTATAATTGTATCTAAATTGTAAAGTTGTGTTGGGTAATTTTTACCGTCTGCAGCGGTTACCTCAAAAGTGGAAACAACTTCTTTTTCCTGTAATTCACCAGATTCAAATATGTTCTTGATATGCTTACTAATAGCTGGCAGTTGTACATCAAATAATTCAGCCATCCTTTTTTGCGTAAGCCAAAGATTTTCATCTCTGCATAAAACTTCAATTTCTATATTTCCACCTGGAGTAGTATAAAATACAATCTTATTCTCATCCATTATCTATCTCCTATAACTTACAAACAAACCATTGATCATCAATAGGAATTTAACCAATTAATTGTCTCTACTGCAACTAAATTCTTTAAAACGTCTTTAGAGGGCTATTATAACTTATTAATGAGCTAGATAGAGGGGAAGTATCTGTTTTATCAAAAATTCATGTGACCTCTTCTCAGCTCCAGTAAACAGTTATTTCCAAAATGGAAACAACTCAAATAGTAAGGTGTCTAGGAGGTCGGACTTCCGTTTAGCGGGTTCTTAAAGTTTAGGCTCTTTTTAATTTCTTAGCTGCATTCAAATTATTTTAACTTTTTTTCAGAAAATCCCGGAAAAAGTGGTGAGAAATCCGGAGTATAGGGGCATTGAGTGTAGATGTGCTTCAAACACAAAAGCTTAAATTCGGCAAACAAGAAAAGATTGAAGAAAGCAAAAGAAATTTAGGTTTTTGGTAAGTTACGTAATTGAGAAGAAACAGCTTTATATTTTTTTAGATGAGGCAAAAACTTTGTTTTAAAGCTAGATGTAACTTTAGGGTACTAAAATACTACCATTACCAAAGAACGCATATAATGCCCCTTAGAACTCGAATAAATGGCATTCTTAGCAATTCTATTGCTGTATAGTAAACTCACAGGTGAGTTTAGCACGTTTTTTACGCTTTGCAAAGAAAAATTAAAAAAAAGTGAACAGTTTTTGTAAAATCGGTGAATATATATAATAGCAAGTCCTAACTAAGGTAGTAGCATAAGATTCTTGTCATTGGCCAATAAAAATCCATTCATAGCGTATTTTGAAGGAACCAAATGATATTTAGTGCTACTTGCAGTTTTAAATTATAGCAAATGTCAATCTTAACACTAGACCTCGGCAAACAAACCGGCTGGGCTATTCTTACAGATGGAGTAATTCAAAGTGGGAGCAAAAACTTTCATGGTAGCCGTTTCAGCGGAGGTGGAATGCACTTCTTAAATTTTCGTAGGTGGCTCAATGAGATGAGGGAAAGATTTTCAGATATTGAAGCAGTGTATTTTGAAGAAGTGAGAAGACATTTAGGTACTGACGCTGCACATTGTTATGGTGGTTTTTTTGCCATTTTAACTGCTTGGTGTGAAGAGCATCATATACCATACAAAGGTGTTCCGGTGAAGACGATAAAACGTTTCATAGCAGGCAAAGGCAATGCAAGTAAGGGTGAAGTTATTGAAGCTGTAAGGGGCAAAGGTTTTTTCCCTCAAGACGATAATGAAGCTGATGCTTTGGCATTGATGTTCTATGTTAATAATTTTAGTAAAGATTTTAATATGCTAGATAACACATAGGAAGTGGGTCCTTTCGGCCAGACTGGCGGACTTGGGAGCGAAACACCGGGCCCTCTCTAGCGTCAGACGTATTTTGATTATTAACTTTTTAACAAGTTATTAAGAATTTAAACATAGCAATTATATGAATTTAGCAATCCACTATTACCCCGTTGAAAATCTTGTCGAATACGATCGTAACCCTCGCAAGAATGACGATGTAGTAAACAGAATGTGTGCCTCTATTCGGGAATTTGGTTTTCGTATCCCAATAGTTGCAAAAAGCGATGGCACTGTGGTTGATGGTCATTTACGCCTCAAAGCAGCAAGAAAACTGGGTATGGAGAGTATTCCCGTAGTCCTCAGTGATAACTTAAGTGAAGCCCAAACCAAAGCTTTTCGTTTACTTGCCAATCAATCAGCTAACTGGGCAAAGTGGGACGATGATCTTTTAAAAGTGGAAATTCAAGAGTTAGAAGATTTGCAGTTTGACCTTAAAATGACCGGATTTGAGCTGGAAAAGGTTCAACGTTTTCTTGATGATTTAGATGGAGAAAACAGTGAAAAAGAAGATTTTTCCGACTTAGCCGGTGATAGCAAAAAGGTAAAAATAACAAAACCAGGGGATCTATGGATTTTAGGTGGTCATCGAATCTACTGTGGTGATAGTTGTCTGGTTGAATCATTTAAAGCGGTATTAGACGATAAAATGGCAGATATTACCGTGTGTGACCCTCCGTATAACTTAGCATATGGTGACAGTCAGGAAAGAGAAGACAAAAAAATACTAAACGATGATCAAGGTGAAAAATACGAACTTTTTCTGTATGACATTTGTTCTCACGTTTTAGCGTACACCAAAGGTGCAATTTACATCTGTGCATCATCATCCGAGCTGGCAACGCTGCAAAAGGTATTTGAAGAAGCAGGTGGTCGTTGGTCGACATTTATAATTTGGGCAAAGAATCATTTTACGCTAGGAAGATCTGATTATCAAAGACAATACGAAACAATATTCTACGGTTGGAAAAATGGCAATAAGCGTGAGTGGCATGGAGGACGTAATCAAAGTGATCTCTGGTTTTACGATAAGCCAACGTACAACTCACTGCACCCAACGATGAAACCAGTGGAGTTAATGGAGAGAGCGATAGTAAACAGCAGTAGACCAGGGGACATAGTTCTTGATCCATTTAGCGGGTCTGGGAGTACGTTGATTGCATGTGAGAGGACAGGAAGAATCTGTAGAACGATAGAGCTAGATCCTACGTTTGTAGATGTGACCATAAAACGTTGGCAAGTATACACGGGAAGAGAAGCGATACTTTCCAATACTGGCAAAACCTTTGCACAAATTCAAGAAGAAAAACGGTAAAAGAAAGGAGAAAAAAGTGGAAGGAGGAAAAATCACGCAGACGGAATGGGCAAGGGAACTGGGAGTTTCAAAGCAATACGTCTGTTATTTAGTAAAGAAAGGAATAGTTGAGCTGGAGGATGGTGTATTAAATAAGACTTGACCTGACACTTTAAAAAAGTAAGTTAAAAATAATAAAAATAAAGGAGTGTTAGATATGAGTACAATACAGACAAAAATATTAAAACCAAAGCTAGGATTATTAGAACTAGCAAAACAACTAGGAAATGTGTCTCAAGCATGCAAAGTGATGGGATACTCAAGAGATACATTTTATCGCTTTAAGGAGTTATATGAAAATGGAGGAGAGGAAGCATTACATGAAATAAGTAAGAAAAAAACCGCTATTAGCAAACAGAGTTTCCGACGATATAGAAAGAGCAGTGATTGGTATAGCAACAGAATTTCCAGCATATGGGCAAGAAAGAGCTGCAAATGAACTGAGAAAAAGAGGTATAATAATTTCTCAGGGAGGAGTAAGGTCTGTATGGCTAAGAAATGACCTTGAAACTCTCAAAAAGAGACTTAAAGCACTAGAGACAAAAGTAGCTCAAGACGGAATCATTTTAACTGAAGAACAACTTGCAGCTTTAGAAAAAGTGAAAGAACAAAGGGAAGCTCATGGTGAAATTGAGACGCAACATCCAGGTTATTTGGGTTCTCAAGATACCTATTATGTGGGCAATATCAAAGGTATAGGGCGCATTTATCAGCAAACTTTTGTTGATACTTATTCCAGAGTTGCAATGGTTAAACTTTACACGGACAGAACAGCTATTACAGCTGCAGATCTTCTCAACGATAGAGTTATTCCATTTTTTGATGAGCAGAAAATTCCATTATTACGCATTTTAACTGATAGGGGTACGGAGTACTGTGGCAAGCCCGAAAATCACGCTTATCAGCTTTATTTGGGCATAGAAAACATCGATCATTCTAGAACTAAAGCCAACTCTCCACAGACTAATGGCATATGTAAAAGGTTTCATAGAACCATGCAAGATGAGTGTTACAATATCATCTTTAGAAAGAAAATCTACAGTTCTTTGGAAGATCTACAGATTGATGTTGATCATTGGTTGCGTTCTTATAATGAGACAAGACCTCACTCGGGTAAATATTGCTATGGCAAAACGCCTATGCAAACTTTTCTTGATAGCAAATATATTGCTTTTCAGAAAAATATTAGTAGCATTACACAAGAGCCTGATATTAGTTTTGACTACCTCAATTCTTCTGTCAGTTAATTCTTGTCTGTCAGATCAAATCTTGTCTTTTACAGGCTGAACAGATACAAATAAGACAAATTTCTCAAAAAATCTTTTAAAATGTTAACTTAACATCACCATCACTTCATTATAGAGAACGGCCTACTGTTTCTTCAAGACTTGAAGCTTTTCTCATTTTTTCGCGCTTTGCCCAAGGGCCCACTTTTGTTGCATCAGATTGACTAATTGTTTCAGAACGAATCAACTCTCCAGATCTAGTAAAAAAACCTCGTTCAATAGCATCACGTACTGAACACCCACCAAGCAAACATTTTTCCCCTATTCGTTCCTCACAATTCTGTAATTTTTTCCACTTTTCTTGATCTTCTACTTCTACCTTTATTAGATTTTGCTTATCAGGGTATAATCTCACTTCCAACTCTCCCAAGCCAGTATCGAAAGTCAATACTATATTACTACCATCTGCTAGGCCTACATAATTCCTTATAGCGTTTTCCGTTATAATTTCTACCTCACTCTTACCTATCTTTATTATATTTCTTCCGTATTGTACACCTTCCTGAGTGATACCTAAACCCCTTGCTCCATTTGTAATCTTTGCAACATCTACTTTACTATCCTGTGAATATTCAAGACAGAGAGTAGAGTTGTCGATTTTTACGTCTCTTACCTTACCACTTGTTGCGCTTTGAACGATTGTTATGAAATCTAAAGCACGATTCTCATAATCTGCATAAGCGTTTTTCATATTAGCTTTGTGGCTTTCAAACTCTTCCAGTTCGTCAATTACATATATACTGCTTATGTTGTACAAAATTGCCCCTTTTGATATCAATTGACATACTATACCACTAGCAACCTCTATATTCCTTGAACCTTCGGAACTCTTTCTTAATTCACTAATCTTTCTTATCACAAAATCTGTAAAACTATATTCCTTTTCATATACCTTTCCGTATATACTACCCTGGTTAGGAAAGTTCAGCCTTACCCCAAGTTCTATAGCTTCGTTTACAACGCGTTTTAACTCATCTATATCTTTGGATTTATTTACCCTACCCAAAAATATTTTCAACTTTTCCGACTGATCTAATATTAAATCATCCCATAGAGTTCTAAGCTTAGGCAAACGTTTTTTGTCCTTCCACTCTTCGTAATCAATCGCTCCTGCTTCTAGCAGCAACTTTTTTGCTTCTTTGAAATGAGTTTCATTACCATAACAAGCCTCCCTAATCTTTTGAAAAACTCGAGACTTTCCTTCGCAATCACGGAGATTGAGAATCTCTTTAAGACCTTCATTTCCTTTGTGCTGATTGAAAAACTTTCTTAGTCGATTAGTGTTAAAGCTATGACCGCAAACACCTTCTAAATCATTTTTTGCTTCCAATTGCTCCTGAGTTAAAAAGATCTGTTCTAAAAGATTCACTTCAAAAGGTTTTTTGTTAATAATTACAATGTCTAGAGGAGTTTTTCCTTGTCTGTCAGGTTGACTACGTGCTCCTTTTTTCAGAAGCAAAGGTATATTTAAAGTATTATAATAAGCAGCATAGTGCAAAGGTGTTTGCCCTTCACTGTTAACTATGTTAGGATCAGCACCAGATTTTAAAAGTAAAGTCATAAATGCACTAACTGCACAACCTATGTCTTTTTCCACTGCTAAATACTCCATACCTTGTATTACATGTAGTATTGTCAATTTGGATTCTCCCCTTTGAAGATTGAGAACAGCTTTTAGATCATCACCTTTGTTATCGTGTAAAAAGTCCTCAAACCTTGTAATGTCACAAAATGGAAAGTCTGTAAGAAGATTTAACAGTGCCTTATTCAAATTTTTTTGGTTATCTTTTAAATCAGGTACGTTGAAAGACCAATCAGATATTAAATTTTTGAATTTTTCCCTTTTAATAATAGAGGTCAAAAGAGCTGTTATCACTAAGCAGCAACGAGTATTTAATTGACTCATACTTATCATCTACCCGCCCCTCCTTCTGTTCTACCTTTACCTCCTTTAAATACTCTGTATCATCATCTTTAATGCGTTTAGCTAGATCCTTTAAAAATTCAATATCTCTGTTTTCCAGTAAAGGGAATGCTCCCTTCTTCATGAGAATCGAGACCATTTGTGTACTTCGTCCAGCTAAGTATAATGGAGTGCGCCGTTTTTCATCTAACGCATTAACATCAGCCCCATTGTTTATAAGATACTCTACTATTTTTATTTTTTGGCTCAAGACAGCATGATGTAGAGGAGTGCTTCCGTCATTATACTTCTTATTAACACTTGCTCCATTTTTTATTAGGATCTCTACCATTCTTGTGTTCCCTTGTGAGATAGCATAATATAATGGATCACGATTGTACGCATCAATTGTGTTAACATCAGCTCCTCCTTTTATAAGGGTTTCTACCATTTGTTTGTTGTTTTTTAAAACAGCAAAACTTAATTGGCACAATGTACCTGGATCTACTTGTTTTAATCTCTCTTCTATTTTACTAACTACATTACTCTTACTTAAACCAACATCAGCGTTAGCAGTACTTAATACTTCCTGCAATTTATTCAATTCCATAACTCCACCTCGGTTAAAAATACTACGCACCATTTTTACACGCATGACATAAAATGCAAGAACTAATATGACATGCAACATTCGTCCTTAGGCATTTGAGGTAAGCTTTGCCTATTCACTTCACATTCATTTAGCCTACTACTAGGCTTTAATACTGCATATGTAATGCCACCAGCAATGGCCCCAACAATCAATGCAGCAGTAGCTGATATTGATAAACTAAGATGAATAGCAATACATCCAATAGCTACACTTGTCAACATGGTCATTATGCCTACACAGAAACTGGTCTTTATTGCTCTATTAGTTATAGTTAGGTGTTTATTTTCTGTCACTTTTTGATACTGTATCACATTTTTATTGTCAGCCAGACTTCCCGAGGTTTTGGGACACTCCCTTACTCGAAGACTAAGATACTTAACTATATCTTTGTAACCATTGGAATCCGCCAAATCGGAAGGAGTCTCACATCTAAAGTTTTTTACATCAATAGTAGCCTTTTCTTCCTCTACAAGATATTCAACTATATCGTAGCGATTCATTCTAGCAGCTTCATGTAATGGAGTATCGCCATTTTTTTTGCTTACTACATTAACATCAGATCCCTTTTCTAACAGAGCTTTAACTATGCCTAAATAGCCCACCTCACAAGCAATATGCAAAGCAGTGCATCCTTCTTCGTTTCGTGCTTCAAAACTAGCTCCTTTGTCTAACAAAAATTGAACTACTTTCAAACGACCACATCCAGCAGCTTCATTTAAAGCAGTATCGCCGTCATAGTTTGTTGCATTAATATCAGTACCTTTGTCTAATAGAGCTTTAACGATTTCTAAGTAACCCTTTCGAGCAGCAATATGCAAGACACATTTGAAACTATTCTTTCGTATGTCAGCATTATTCATTTTGCCCAATAAAAACTGAACTATTTTCAAGTTTCCCCCTATAGCAGCACAATGCAAAGCAGTGCAGTCTTGATAACCTCGTATCTCAAAACTAGCACCTCTTTTTAACAGAAATTGAACTACTTCTAATTTGCCTGCTTCAGCAGCAATATGTAAGGCAGTGTCACCATTATATTTTTGCGCATCAACATCAGTACCATTATCTAGCAGAAATTGAACTACGTTTAAGTGACCCATCTGAGCAGCAATATGCAGCGCAGTAGCGCCTTCATTGTTTTTTACCTCAACAGTAGCCCCTTTTTCTAACAGGGCTTCAACGATTACGAAGTGGCCCTTGCTAGCAGCAAAATGCAAAGGCGTGTTACCATCGTTGTCTTCTGTCTCAACGCTAGCTCCTTTGTTTAATAGATCTTGAACTTTCTCTAAGGAACCATGAAAAGCAAAATTAAGTAAGTCAGTATGTATATTACTTTCGTGTACACAATGCTCATCTGTTTTTAAGTGACTATCGAGCGTAGCTAAATATGAATACGTAATATTTTGATTAACTTGATAAATTGGTATTGTCTGTGTTGCATAAAAACCTTGTTCTTTTGACCGCTTTTCTATTCCATCAACCATACTGTTCTCTTCTAAATCTGCTTGAATATTTATTGGATTAGATACTTCTTCCAATTGATTACCCATAACACTACCTTAACTTAAAAACTTATGTTTTAATTATTACACAATTATTATAATTAGCAATAGTTTTATATTTTTTCAGAATTACAAATTTATTGTATTCAGATATAGGAAAATACCTTTTGTCTCTAAAAAACATTGCAACCAAGTATTACAAAGATTTCAATTATTTACTTCTTCAAAGATCCCAAAAAGATCGTATCTTTGTGAGAACAAGCTACGTAAAAGTAGGGTTATGAAAATAGGAACTTGCAATCTTTGCAACAAAGTCAGGGAAATTAGTTCGTATGTGGATTTAGCGAAAGTGAGCCAATGTAGCTGGTTTTGGCATATAATAAAATTATAATATAAAAAAGTTCGCACAGATCATTTGGTAGACCATCCCATCCCAAGAAAAACACTTCTCACCGCCCCTGGTTTTGGGTCTTGGAAATGGTTAATTTGCTTGAGATTTTAATAATATATTTTGCTGAATTAATATTGATTTACTTGCGGAAGAATAATTAAGGTAGACTTATAAAAAACAGAATTAAAAAGTGAACAAAAGACTGTATATTAAGCCTTTTACTGAAGACTACTTTAGGTTAGAAAATTTTTCTAAAATAGTAATTGACAAAGTTTTAAAGGTAGAGCAATATGCCTAAAATATATTAAATCTTGTTAGGGCGGTAAGTATGGATTACAAAAATGTACAAAAGGTATTACTAACATCTATCAAAGAAAACGATCCTCATAAAGGATTCAAGGAATTAGAAATTAAGAGGTATTGTATTACATATCAGACGTTATTGCGTGAATGGGATAGGACAATAATAACACCATTTATTAAGGAAATTTTAGAAAGCGAAATTTGTTGGAAAGCCGATGATACCTTAGGTTATATTAAACTCGATAGGTATGCACTAGGGAAAAAATTGTTAGACTTGAAAACTGAAGATGAACAGAAATCTCTTCTTGATTCCTTTGACCGTTACAGAATTGCCTGCTGGTGTTGTTTTGAAGACGAGATAAGAGCTATTTTTGAGGAATTTAAATTAACATTAGGTAATAAGCCAGTAGAGAGTTTAGTTAAGGGATGTGATAACGGGGCTTTAATGGTCTACTGGTCACATGCTATGAATAACCAGGAACATCAGTTAGAATTAAATAATGAGCATCCATACGTTTACGCTTTTAAATGTGCAATGCTGGAAAAGCATGTTGAAGCTTTGGAATTCTTCTGGAATAAGTTACAGTCAATTGGTTCTGTATCCCCAAAAAGGAAAGAAGATTTATTAATGGAGGTAGCATATAATAAAGGGCGTTTTTCCACTGACGATGTTGGTATGGTTGATTTCTGTCTACGTTACCTTCATGAAGATAAGTATCATGAGTTATTGAAAAGGGATTTTAAACAACATGGGTGTTATTATACTTTAAGTATATTAAGAAGAAACCATTCTTTCGAAAATGCTAGAAAGCTATTTGAACATTTAAAGCCAGAAGATTTATCTCCTGAAGCTTATAGTACATCAATGTTTTCGGCATTAAACTCGCTTGTTTCTGCACCAGATGATAATTTTATCAAATCTGGTAGTGATATGCTTACCTCTATGTGGAATAGTCCTGGCTTTGAGTCTCATAAACAACACTATTTAAATAAGCTAAGCGAACAACTCTCATCAACCAGAGATTTGGTTGCTTCTCTTATTAAGGGAAATAAAGCTGTTAAAATATTATCTGAAATTGTTAACTCCCTTAGCCAAGAGCAAATGTACTCTATTATGGAAGAAGATAAATCAGAATATGAGCTGTTTATGAGAGTTAGAAACACGCAATTGCATCGTGGGGCAGGTGATACTCAGTTACCAAGTTCATCATTAGATGTAGAAACTATACAGCAGAAGGTAAGTGGTGTTAGAGGCGGAGTGTAGAGTTTCTCTTTTGGAAAATTCAGTTACTTGGACTTATAATGAAAGCATGCAAAGAGTTTAAATAAGAGTAAAAATTGTAAAAGGTTAAAATCAGGAGGAGGTTATGGTTGATAACAATCAACAGCAAGAAAAACCACAAGGTTTCGAGTTAATTGAGTTGCTTTTGGGGAAAGTAGATTCTTCAACTTCTAATGCAGTAGATCAATCTTTTGAAGCAAGATATCAGTCGTTGGTTGATCAAATACAATCTTATTTACATTCTAGTGAAAAGCCTGGCTTTTTTCCTCATCGATTTTTAGGTTCTTTTTCCAGTGTATTAGATACTAAACTTAATGACAAGTTAGGCATAAAGAAATTGCACTTTCGTTTTGAGGGGGCGAGAACTTTAAAAGTTGTAGCAGAAACAGAATCCAAAATACATGTTTTTATTTTCACTGAAGATATAGAAGCTCAACATTCTAAACAAACAAATACTAAGAATTTCGAATTCACCACAGGTGAGTGGAAGAATGTGATGGGTAGAGATTATACTAAATCAGATGCGCATAAGCTTCAAATTGATGTAATAAAAATTTTAAAAGATAAGTATGAGTTAGTAAAAAGCAAGCCTAAATCAGACAAAGATGTTAAATCAAAGAAGTTATACTTATATCTGAAAAGGGATGGTGTGCTAGAGTATAAAGCTAAGAATGTATATGGTAATGTTAAAACAATCGAGGTTAGTCGTGACCAATTGAAAGGCAAGGTTTTCGATGAAGTCAAGCAGTTTCTAGGTAAGCAAGGTAAAGATCTTAGTGATGATGCCAGGAAGGAGTTATCAAGAATCACGTCAGCAAAAGGATATACCTTAAAGAGTGATGGAGAAGATGAAAAAATAAACATTAAGGTAGAAAGTAAAAAGAAGATTGTAGATCAACCCATCGAGCCTATAGTGAAGTTTCAGGAAGTGACAAAAAGGTTGGGTAAGTCTGTTTATTTAGAAAGTTATATTGAAAAGCTTGCTAACCCAGATGCAGAAATAGATCAAGTTCAGGAAAATCTTAAAGCCATTCTAAATTATATTAAAAAAATTCATACCAATTTAGACTTACAAGCTAATGTTTATGGCATTAAGGCTCGTGAAGCTGATCAACATGGTTTTGTAGCAGGAATATTCGATAATTTTCGATATCGTGATAATACCAAACTCTATTTGGAACAATTTGCTGGAGGGGGTTACGCTGATATTGTTTTGCTTGTTCGTGGGCCTAATCGTGCTGTTGATTCAGTTCCAATTCTTATTGAACTCAAGGCTGGAACTGAAGGACAAATTGATCCAAGTGATGCACTTGAGCAAGCTAAAGATTATATAAAAGGTTTTAGAGCAAATAAGATGAGGATTTTAACCAATGCAGATAATGCCATTGCTGTTGGGTTAAATTTAGATGACGCGGAACCGTTTAAAACTGAAGTACAACCTATTAAACAACCACCAGCTCCTTTGATGGAGGAATTTGTAAAATTAGCTCAAAGATGGAATAATCAACAAATTTCTGAAGAAGATTTTAAGCAGGAGATAGCAGGTTTGTTATCAAGTGAATACCATACTTTTCCAGCAAATAAAGAAACAAAAGATCATTACTATTTCAGTAGAGATATGTTAGGTCAATCAATTTTAATCAACAAGATTGGTCAAGATCGGGGTAACGTAAAAAAATATATATACTCATATGATGAGTACCCGCTCGAATGGTCTCGGGGAACAGAATACACTTTATCTAAAAGCCCGGTTATGACATTAATATTTGTTCAAGGTAATGAAGGGCAAGAGAAAACAGCATTTATTTTTCATATACGAGAGTCCAATACAAAAGAATTCTATGCTAATAAAAAAATTCCAGTGCTGGACATACCTGGAATAGGAATAGTAGGTAATGTCATAGAAATTAAAATGAGTCTCAAAAAACATGAGACAGGGTCAAATTTTGAAGAACTTTTTGAGATAAAGCAAATAAGTAACTATAGTCCAAGTGGCACCGTTCAGCAATTTAGAGGTAGTTTTCTTGAGATACCTCATGCTGATGAATTAAGGGCAAAACTTGATCAAGCAATCACTTCTCAACATGCTTCTGACGGTGAGGGTTCATTGCAAGCGTATAAAGTGTTGCTTACTGAAGTAGCAGATACGATTTACCCTATTAAAGATTTGATTACTAATGAAGCAAGGTTACAAGCTGTTCTTAATGGTTTACTTAGTAGTTACAGTGATTTGAAGCTAAAAGAGACTTCTACAAAACAACAAGATTCTGCAAAGACTGTAATTATACCTGAATTTCAAGTAGGAGCAGGTGGTCGTGTAGATATGGTAATTCAAGGTATTGGTCCTTCACCTCAGGGTACTAAAGAATACACTCCTATAGCGCTAGAATTTAAGCTTATAGATAAAAACTTAGATGAAGAAGGAATGAAAAAAGAAGTTGATAAATTAACAAAAGAACAAAATGTTAGATATGCTAAAGGGGCGGCACTGAAAGCAATTACAGATAGTGATAAAATGTTTTTCATGGGTGTGGTTGTTAATATGAAGGCTAAAGATAAAAATTCTTTAATATTAACGAGTGATGAGTTTGTTTCTGCTATAGTAGTTCATAGTTCTATTGACATAGCTAAGAGAAAACATTTAGAAGAAATACAAGAGGTAACTCAGAGACTCAAAAATATTGGTATACAAGAGGAGAATTTACGTACATTAGAATCTGCAACAGCAGAAAAAGATTATCATTATTGGCTTCAACAACATGATATAGCTGATATTGCAAGAATAAAATACGATTATGGAATTGATGGAGCTGACACATTGTTTGAAATAGTGGGATCACCAGAACATATAGTTAATCAATTGCAACAGTTTCAGAATAGCGTAACAACAAGAGGTGAAAGAAGGCCATTAACTTTAATTGTTAATTTAGATAATAATCACTGGGTTACGTTGGTCGTCTCCCATCAAAATGGGCAGTATAATGGATACTATGTAGACTCGTTGGGTAATAATGTTCCAGATAATATTCGTCAAGTTTTACAACAGGCTCAAATTACCGTTAATGATGTTTCTGTTATTCAACAAAGAGATGGTTATAATTGCGGCTTATGGGCGTTAGAAAACGCTAGAGATATTAATACTGTGTTGCAAGGAAATAGATTAAGTAATATTCCTGATGAAATACGTAACCATTTGCGAATTCAAAGAAGAGAAAATCATTTTATACGTATGAGAGAAGGTATTTCAAACACATTAAGTATAGATCCACAACGTATAGCTAACTTAGAGGCTGTACTTGCTGGGACACAACAACCAAAATTCGACCTAAATAGTTGCGTAGGAGGAGGTAGAAGTAGAAGAAGTATTAATCCTTGTTTATTTTCAAAGGGTGATGTAGAAAAGTTTAGTAAAGGCAAAGTGGATGAAAATAATGCAGACAAAATTATAATTGATAGCGAAAAATTTCTAACTTATGTTAAAAGTAGTCAAGATGAAGCGAAAAATGCTCAGTTAATAGAGTTTGTTGGGGACAAAAGTATTGAAGGGGATCATAAGTACTTACTTGATAAGGTAACTGAAGATCAAGGATATGAACGTTATATTCAGAATGAACGTGTTAAGAATTTGCATGGAGATATCTCACAGCAAGCTAGCAGCGCAACAAAAGGCTCAAAATTAAAAGGCAGGTTAATGAATGCTGCTGGTGGGATACAATTAATAAGAGGGATCCATGGTGCTATCGTATCTTGCAAGGAAGGGACAGCCACAGATTGTGGATTAAATCTAGGCGGAATAGGATGGTCTTTTGCGTCTCAACCAATTGAGAATGTAATGGTTAAAATTACTCCAAAAGTTGTAGCATCAGCTGAAAAGGTTGTAGGAAAAATTGTATCAGGCACTCTGGGTAAACAGACAAAATTTGCTATTCGGATTGCAGGTGTAAAGTTTGGAAGTACAATAGCAAAAGGTACGGCAGGAGCTATAGCTGGTGTTTTTGATATTGTTGATATAGGTATGTCAGCAAGTAATCTTGTTGATTGTAAAAAAAGAGAGGATAGTGATAATCCATGTGGAGAAAAGGAAATAAGAGATAATATAGCATCTATATCTTTTTCTGGTGTGTCATTTGTTTCTGGTGTTGCTCTTACAGCAGCAAGTATGCCGGTAGTTGGTATTGCAGTTGGGTTTGGGCTCATGGTAGGTTATGGAATTTATAGTGGTGTTAGCAATATCGTGGAGTACGAGAAAAAGTATGATACAACCCATGATGAAAATTGGCGTATTTTTTGGCATACATTTGTTTTTCAACCTGTACCACAAGATGTACAACATCTTGCAGCAAGAAAGGAAATGGTTAATAGTCTAGCTAAAGGAGCTTGGAAAGCTTTAAATAATGACCCTAGTAATGTTGTTGCTTATGGTATTGGTCTTGGAAAAATAAACGGTAATACTCTTCGTCCAGATTATGCAACGATTATGATGAATAGGAAAAATGCCAATACACAAGATCTTTCGCGTGTTATACCTGATTATATTGAAGGTGCTAGCATGATTTGTTTGCCACACAGTACTAGTCAAGATTATGAAAAGGGTATTAAAAGCTCAGTTCCATCGGCTAAGTACTGTTGTGATAATGCAATGGTTATTAGCCATGATAAGAGAGTAAATATGATGCAAAAGGACAAAACAATTATTTATGATTTAAGCAATGTGGACAGAGGTACCGTCGTTGGAAGTAACGAGTGGAACAATAATTTTCTAATTGGCTCAGGTACAGCAAACATAACTGGTGGTAGTAATAAGGTAGTAAATAGGTTTGTTGTAAATAACGTTGACTTCTCAGGTAAAATTATTGGTGAAAGTAACTCTGTTAATATACTTGATTTGAGCCAATTGAAAGATACAGTTATAGGAGTGAATGTTAACTATCGTTTTAAGCCTAGTGCCTCTGGGTCATTAAAGGCAAGAGTAAATGGTCGTTGGCTAATCAATGATCAAATTGATAATAATGGCATCTTTAATTACTACTATGTTGGAAGAAAGAACAAGGTGGATGAGATTTCGTGCATGGGTTACTCTGAACACTTTACAGGAATCGATGATCGTGACGTTATCATAGATAGTAGTGGTGGTTCTAATAAAAATGAGAAAGATGTAGTTGAAAATTGTAAAAAAGTAATTATTTCGCCGTATACTACAGTTAAGGGTGGAAAGAGCAACTATACTTTTTACGTAAAAGCTGCAGACTACAAAGGTAAGGGTTTATATTCAGAAATTGATGTAGATGGAACAGGAACTGTAATTTTTCCGGAAATTGATTTATTAGATGATTGTGATCAAATAACTTACTCTACAAATAGTAATACTTTATCTTTAAAAATAAATTTTGGTAAAAACAATCAAATTACTCTTGATGTAAAAAATTATGTCGAGCAAAGCAGTAATAAACCTCACTTTGCACTAATAGACAAAAATGGTAGTAATATTGTTCCTAAGATTGAAAGATCAGACTCATCAACTATAAAAATTACTTCATTTGAATTACATTCAGAACATTCCTTAGATAATTTTGACGATGTTGCAAGTCATTATAAGAAAATTCTAAACAATAACAAGGATTACAAAGTCTTTAGTGTTATCAGAGATAGAGTACAGAATCATGGTAATAGTGCAGTTCCACATATGGTTTTTGGTTCTCTGGAAGATGATGTAATAAACTTCGATCAAGGAACTATGTTTGCTAGGGGAGGAGGAGGAAGTGATGTGTATTTTATTAGCAATGATATAAATAGTAGAGAAGTTAAAATTGATAATAACTCAAGTGATAAAAAACTAGATACACTATTTATGTCGGCAGTTGAGAAAGATTTTTCAATCCAGCAATGTGATCTGTATTTAAAATACAATAATAGTAACATTCGAGTGAAAAATTACTTTCAAGATCCTAATTATAGGCATCTTATAGTTATGAACAAAAAAGGAGAAACTTTTATCCCCAATATACAATCAATGTTTTGTTCTCCCTCTTCTTCGGGAAAGGGTAAATTAGTTCCTTTTTTCCACTCTACACAAGCTCAAAACATGTTTGTGTTACCTAAAGATTTTCAAGGTGATCATGTAGTAATAGATTCCCGTCTTGAAGATATTGAAAAATATAAAGATAAAGATGACCTCTTATTAATAAGAGAAAGGAGAGAAAATGAAATTCCTTTTATTATTAGAATAGAAGGGTTTTATACTAACCGAAATAAATGGAAAAATATTTCTTATTCTTTATGGAATAATAATGACCTTTTCCTATCTTCTGGGTTGTTGGAGAACGTTGATAATGTAATGGAGTATAAGGATAAACTTAGAGATAATTATAAAAGAATTGTAAAAGAATACATTATGGATTTTAGTAATCCTACTAATGTTATCCAGCATAACCAAAGGTCGGAAAAAAGTATCTCTACTTTTATAGGAAAAGACGAAGAGCGCATAGGAGTAATGATATTAAAGAATATTACTCCTGGTCAAGTTGAAATTTTCAGCAATGGTGCAGATCTGATATTTCGCGATAAGATGTCTAATCACACGATCAATATAAAAGATTGGGATAATAATGAATTTCATAGAATTTCTACGTTGGAGTTTGATCTAGGTTTAGAACCAATAACGCTCCGTAGATTAGATAGGTTTAGTTTATCTGAGGTAAGAAAAATACAAGCTTTAATTAATAAAGCTTCAGAAAATTACCAAAATAGAAGTAAATATACTCCTAAAGTAGAAAATGACTTTAAATGTTTAATATCAGTTGACGATTTTGAAAGAGAAAATAGAGACCCAGCACATCAATGTCTTGGTTTTCCTTCACTGCAAGACCGGGTTAGCTTTACAGAAAGTTCCTGTAATTTAGAACAAATTGAGGAATTAAAAAATAAAACGCCAAGTAGTAATCAGATTTTAACATTGCTTGAAAAGTTAGAAAATGATCTTTTGCTGAATGGTTATGATTCAGACATAATAGATCAGTGCAATAAGCGGATGATAACTTCAGGATTGGGGGTATTAAAACCATTGGTAAGCACAGCAGTTTATGAAGGTAAAGAGGATGAAGTTAAAGTTCTTCTTGATAAAGCTGCTAAAAAAAGTACTGCTGATGTTGAACATAAAAATCAGTGTTCACAGAACTGGACAGCTTTGAATTATGCTGTTTACAACGGTAATGTGAAATTAAGCAAAAGTGTATTTAAATCATTTTTAGAGAAGAAAGGTGACATTAATGCCTTAACTAGTTGCAACGATGATAATTGGGCACTTTTACACTATGCTGTTCATTACAGCAACTTTGATATGGTTAGTTTTCTTGTAGATAAAGGTGCTAACATTGAAATTAGAAGTAAGGAGGGTCAGACACCCCTGCATTTGGCTGTTGAAGAAGCCAAGCAAAATATAATTAATCTTCTTCTTGATAGAGGTGCTGATATCGAGGCTAAAAACAACGATGGTAGAACACCTCTGTACTTAGCTGCTTACAATAATGACTCAGGTGTAATTGAACTTCTTTGTAACAGGATCAAGACTAAAAGTAATGACGCATCTAAAATGATAAAACAGGTTGGATTTTTAAAGAAGGAAGTTGTTAACCAAGCAAATATTCCATCTAATGCAAAAAGATTGGTAGAGTCTTGTATAAGTAGTTTAAGAGATTCAATAAAAAGTGCAGCCAAAAAGGTGCTAAAGGAGGGTATACTGCATAGTCGTAGTGCTTCGACTATTGAACTCATAGATAAGGTTTATAATTTCGATGAAAGGTTGTTTAATGAAGCAATTAAGGAAGCTGTAAATGACACATACGCGGGTGTAGGTATAGAAGGAATATTAAGGTTTATACGCAGTCACCATTATATTGGTCGGTTTATTCCAGGTTATATAGCTGCGTTTGACAAAATACCAAAGAATGATGGTGCAATGTTCAAATTAGCTTACTCTATTAGAGAGACCATGACAACGCCTAGCGTCAATTCAGAAGAGAAATCTGATCTTGAAAAGCTAAAAAACAAATTACCAGAATCAGTGAGAAATGCAGTATTTTCTTCAGAGATATGTATTAAAAATGTTGAGTATGGAAGGTACTTGTACTCACCTAATAATGATTGCATGTACCACTTAAACAAGTGTGACAGGGATAGGCGGTATGTGTTCACTTGGCCTTCAAATGGAAATAGTGATCAATTTAAGTGGAAGGTTGAGCTCAATGGCGATAATGTGTATTTAAAGAATGTTGAGTATGGAAGGTATTTGTATTCGCCCAATGATGATTGTACATACCACTTAAACGATTGTGACAGGGGTAGGCGGTATGCGTTTACCTGGCCTTCAAATAGCAATAGTGATAAATTTAAGTGGAAGGTTGAGCCTAATGGTGATAATGTGTATCTCAAGAATGTTGAGTATGGAAGGTACTTGTACTCACCTAATAATGATTGCATGTACCACTTAAACAAGTGTGACAGGGATAGGCGGTATGTGTTCACTTGGCCTTCAAATGAAGAGGGTGGTCAATTTAAGTGGAAAATTGAAAATTGTGGATCTACTCGCAAGAGACGTAGCATACGAGAATTAAATGGTTATAATCAAACTGCAGTGGACTATCAGTTAATATTAACTGAAGAAAATAGTCAGCAAATAGCAAGTAGAATATCTGCTATAGTGGAAGATGTTGAAAGGCATACCTTTTTAAATCAGTCAAAAAATAAGTTATATTTAGATAGTTATTTAAATAATAGAGGGAGAAGCAATGCTGCGGATTCTATGAGGAGAGATGTATGTAATGAACTCAATGCAAGTGAGAGAAGAAATATTGTTCTAAGCGGAAACGATGTATGTGTAATTACTTCAGGTTATGAAACACTTGATATTGAAAACTTCCCTATTCAAGAAGTAGTGATTAATGATGATGTCAATGGAAAGAAAAGTTTAAGAAGTACATTAGACCTACATCAGTTGGTGCAGCAGATAAATAGGGATTTGAGTATAAAACCGATACCAACAGTTATTAAAGGCAAAAGTGATTTATTAATTAAGTTATCTATATCAGCTACCGGCTTGCAGCAAGATGTAATAACAGTTAGGTTGAAAGATGCCCTTGTAAATAAGTGGTATAAAAAATTACAAATTATTTTTGATAATGCACCGATGGAAATCGATGATAGTTTAGGTTTAAAGTCTTCGTTCTTTATTTCTGATGAGAAAATTATTGTAGTAACACCTCAAGACGTGGAAGAAAAGAATAAACTAATCATATCTAAAAAAGCAGGGCAGTATACCTATCTTCATGATAAATATGATCTGATAGTTACCAATGCCTTTAATGCTGATATAGAAGCAAGTGAGTTGTGTATTATACATTTTAAAGATTTTTATAAAGAACTTAAAATGGAAACATTATCTATAAAATTTGCTGACAAAGAAATATTATTAAGTAACGAAATAGATAAAATACGTAATTCAGATAGTATTGATGAATTAAATAATGTGAGTTCTATTATTAATTCACAAAAGAATTCTATACCTTTAGAGGCTCCAAACAGTGGAGACATAAATGCTCAAGGTAAACTTGGTAGGACATCTTTGCATCTTGCTTCTGGAGCTGGTGAATGGGATAAGGCCAAACTTCTTCTTGACAGAGGTGCTAATACCGAAATTCAAGACGAGTTTGGTTACACACCAATATTTCTTGCTACTCAGTCAGGTAAATGTAGTATAGTAAAACTACTCCTTGATAGAGGTGCTAATATTGATGCTCAAGATAAGGAAGGTAAAACACTTTTACACTTTGCTGCATCAGGAAATAATTTGGATATGGTTCAATTCCTTCTTGACAGAGGTGCAAGTATCGAAGTTCAAGACGGGCGTGATTGGACACCGATACTTTATGCTGCTCAGTCAGGTAAATGGGGTGTGGTCAAGCTTCTTGTTAGTAACGGTGCAAAATTTAATAATGAGATAACGTATCAGGGAACGCCTTTACATTTTGCTGCTCAAGAGGGTAATCTGGATATAGCTCAATTTCTTCTTGATGAAGGTGCTGACATAGAGTCTCAAGACGACCATAATAGAAAACCTCTACATCTTGCTGTTGAAGCAGGAAGGTTGAACGTAGTAAAACTTCTTCTTGATAGAGGCGCTAGTGTCAATGCTAAAGATGAGAATAATAAAACACCTTTAGACTTAGCTACTAAAGGAGATATGATAGAAATTTTGAAGAAGGCGGAGTTGGATCAAGGGTTATTAATTAATGCAAGGGATGGTAATCTTGATAAAGTAAAAGATCTTATTGCTCAAGGTGCTAATTTAGAAGCTAAAGATAATAATGATAATACTCCTCTACATAATGCTTGTAATAATGGTCACTTTAACGTAGCAAAATATCTTATCGAAAAGGGAGCTAGTTTAAAGGCTAAAAATAAAGACAATAAAACACCTTTAGAGTTGGTTGAGCAAAAGGGTTACACAGATATAGTGGAAATTTTAAAACAAACACAATTAAATCTGGATAGAGAATTATTGATTGCTGTAGAAAAAGAAGATCTTGGTAAAGTTAGAGACAATATCAGACGAGGTGCTAATGTTAATGCTCAAAGTAGTCTGGGTTGGGTCTCTGTGTTCTGGGCAATTCAAAAGGATAATTTAAATATAGTTAAACTTCTCATAAATAACGGTGCTGATATTAATGCCAAAGATAATGAAAGTTGGATGCCTCTTCATTGGGCTGTTCAATTGGGTTCATTAGATGTAGTTAAGTATCTTGTTGAGAGAGGTGCTAATATTAATGCTTTAACTGCCGACGGTAGAACACCTTTAGACTTAGCTGCTCAAAAGAATCGCGTAAATGTAATAGAATTTTTGAAAAAAGCACAGTTAGATTTGGATAAAGAATTATTGACTGCAGTGCAAGATGGAGATCTCAATAAAGTGAAGAGTCTTATTAGTCGAAATGCTAATGTTAATAATAGAGATAAGTACAGTTGGACACCACTACATTGGGCTGCATACAAAGGTCATTTAGAAGTTGCAGAGTTTTTGGTAAAGAAAGGCGCTGATATTAATGCTGCAGATAAAGGCCCTTATGGTAAAAAGTCTATACATGTTGCTGCTGAGAATAATAGTAAAGATATCATAGAGTTTTTTCTTAGCAAGGGAGTAAGTATTAATGATACTGATAAACAAGGTTACACACCACTGCGCTATGCTGCATGGAGAGGACGTTTAGAGGTTGCAAAGTTTTTGATAGAAGAATACGCTAATTCAATATTTAAATACAATAATGGTAGCACTCTTCCATGTAATGCTTCTTTAGGTAATCATTTAGATATAATTAAATGTTCTATGGGTGAGAAAAATATTTTAGAAATCAGAGATAATGGCGGTAGAGTTCCCCTACACTATGCTGCTTACAATGGTAAGCTAGATGTGGTAAAGTATTTTGTAGATGAAGGAAAAGTTGATGTTAATCTAAGAGATAATGATGGGCAGGTACCATTGCATTCGGCTTCTTGGAGTGGTCATCTGGATGTAGTAGAGTATCTTATAAGTAAGGGAGCAGATATTAATGCTAAAGACAAGGACGGTAAAACACCTTTAGATGTTGCTACTGATCAAAAACACAATGATGTTGTAGGTTGTTTACAACAAATACTGAATGAACAATTGTTGGCTGCGGTACAAGATGGTGATTTTAATAAAGTAAAAGATCTTGTAAATCAAGGTGCTAATATTAATATTAAAGATAATGATGATAAAACTCCTCTACATTATGCTTCACAGTCTTTTCATCATTTAGATATTGTGAAGTATCTTATAAGTAAAGATGCTGATATCGATGCTAAAGATAATAATGATAGAACTCCTCTAGATGTTGCAGACTCAAGTATAATCAAGATTTTGAGGCAGGCATACTTAGATAAAGAATTGTTACTTACTGTGAAAAGTGAAGATGATCTAAAGACAATTAATAGTCTTATTGCTAAAGGTATTAATGGAGGCGAAGATAGGCATGGTGCATATTATTTTGCTTGGGAAGGTAATTTGGACACAGTTAAGCTTATTGTTGAGGGAGAAGGTAGCGTTAATGTTGCTGATAAATATGGCTGCACATTACTACACTGGTCTGCATTGAAAGGTCATTCAGATATTGCTAAGTTATTGGTTAATAAAGGAGCTAATGTGAATGCTAAGGATATACTTGGCAGGACTCCTATGCACTTTGCTGTTATGAATAATCATAAGGATATTCAAGATGTATATGGTAGAGGTTCTACATACACTACTGCTGAGAGCAATGATGAAGAGGTTATACAACTTTTTCTCATGAGAGGAGCAAGTATTAACGAAGCTGATAAAAATGGCGAGACGCCACTACACTTGGCTTCTTGGGGTGGTCATTTAGATACATTGCAGCATCTTATAAATAATGGTGCTAATATTGGTACTAAAGATAGTAGTGGTAAAACACCTCTAGATATTGCAAAAGACAAGGGGCACAATAATATTGTGGAATATTTAGAACAAAAGCTCAAGGAAGAAAGAGAAAAACCTGCACAACGTAAACGCCGTCATCACCATGGAGATCATGATCATCATCGTAGTCACTTATCACGTAATCTTCTTGCTATAGATTCAAGTGGTCAACCTGAAATAGCAGCAAGTAGTAGCACAAGACCATCTTCTTTGTTTGGTTCAGTAAAGAATTTTATAGGTGAATTGTTTTATTCTCAAGCTGAATTACCTGCGGGAACATCAAATACTACAAATTCAATCTCACAAGTTGATGCAAAAATGGATGTAAACGGTACGATAATGTTACTTGACTTATTAATTAGAAAGGTTAAAGGTCAAAAGTATATTTCTACAGCAGATCAGTCTATATCTCCACTAGAGGCACAGGGATATGCACTCAATATTACAAAGGGATTTGAGAAAGTAGTAGAGCAAGCTGCATTAAAAAGTGGCATATCAATGCACCGGTTAAATATTGATTATATGGGAATGCAGAAAGAGATTACTAGAAAAGTCATGAGTGGTAAATTTAATGAAATTTCAGGGATTTTAAAATTGTATGTAGAGAAAGCATGTCCTGGTAGGGAAGCAGGGTGCCCTGGTAAATTAAGTCCGAAGAAATTTGAAAAGTTTATAGCTCAATTTAATAAGGGTCTGCTAAATCAATCAATAGAGCAGATATTACACAACAGAGATAGTACATTAGAAGTTGATGGTACAAAAAAACAGCAGATGAGTTTAGAGCCTCAAAGTTATTTAAGTAATGCTTCAGTTCACAGCCATTCAGAAGTATCAACTTGTCTTTCTGAGATAGGAGTAACCAAACTTGGAGGTAATCTCAATAGGTAAGTTATAATATAAGGGGTGGAGCTATAATATGCCAAGTAGTGGAAAATTTAAAGTGAGGGTAGCCAAAATAATTAGGGAAACCAGTAGCAAGTTTGATGATCCTAATACTAAAATGGATGAAGTAGACATTAAATGCTAAATGTTTGATGTGTTTTCCATATTGAGCTTACAGCACGTAGCTTTGATGTAGAAGTTTGGGTAACGTTATGATAGTAATTTATATAATTCTGTGTGCTATCTTTATAGCTGTTTTAGACAGTTCATTAGACTCTTAATTATGGGGTATGTTTAACTTAGGAAAGATTTTCATAAATGTTGAAAAGTAAAATGAATAAGTTGTAGTATTTATGTTTTTTCCCTGAGTTGTAAAATTTCAGAATGAGAGAGACCGGTAATTTGTGATATGATATCAGTAGAGACACCGGCTTTAAGTAGGTTTTTTGCAACTTCAATATCCCTTTCTTTTCGACCTTCAATTTTACCTTTTTCATGGCCAATTTGTATGCCTTCTTGTCTACCTTCTTGTTTAGCATCATCAAGTTTTTGCTCGAGGATAGCCTTTTCTTTCTGTACACTCAATATTCTTTCCTCATATGCGATCAAATCCTTTTCATTCCAGCGGAACCTGTCTAATTCATCATATGCTAGCTTTATTATCGGAGCTTCTGCTGCTATCTTTTTCAGATCTTCTTCAGTTGTTTCTTCTGCGTATTTAAAAAAGAAACACCATCTCTCTGTAGTATTCTCTAATTGCTCTACCTTATTTTTTGTAAATTTAGGCAACTCAATAAAGACAAATTGTAAATCTTTCAAGTAATGCCCATTGGTTTTGATATCGCGTATATTATGAGTAGAAATATAGTCAACTTCTTCAGGCAGAAGGTTACAATTGGAAATAGCAATAAAGAAGACTTTCTGAAGATGAATGTAATTACCAGATTTATCTAATTGCCGAGAGTAAGCTTTAGCAGCATAAAGTTGAGCACGTTTCTCAAAGCCTTTATCACGAGCGAGTTGCATTTCGATAACAAATCTATTACCAATAGAGTCTTTGCAAAGAACATCAACAATGCTTTGTTTGTCAGAGGCAATTTCAGGATCCATAATGGTACTAAGGAATTCAATTTCCATTATTTGATCAGAAGTAGAAAAACCTAAGATATCGTTGAGGAAGTGAATTAAGATATTTTTATTCTTTTCAGAGCCAAAGATCTTTTTAAAGCTCAAGTCATTTTTGGGATCAAGAAATTTCGAAAGAGCCATGACGAATTAACCTAAAAAGCATTAGTAATTATACACAATTGTGAAGAAATATTCAACTAAAATTCAAACATAGAAAGAAGCATCCCTTTTGTATATCTTTATTTGGTAGTATTAAACTGTATAATATTTATGGCAAACATCTCAATAAGGTATCAGATAGCACAAAAAGTAAGGAACTGGAGGTTAAAGCGAGGATATACTCAAAAAGATTTAGCGAAGAAAGTCAGTGTAACGTATCAAGTAGTACTACAATATGAAAAAGGAATACGTAAAATTTCGATTGAAAAGTTGTATGCTATAGCAGAGATATTGTCGATTGGTATTGTAGACCTAATTCCTGTATCAAATGAGAAAGCCTGCTTTAAAAATGAGGAACTAAATCTAATAAGAAAATATAAAAAGATTAATGATCAAGGGTTACGTAAGATGTTTTGTTTACTAACCAATTTTGTTCAAGTTAGTGAAAAAAGTAGTAAAAAAGCAGAGAAAATAAAGATTGCAAAAGGTTTGGTAAAAGCAGGAGTTTCTGTTGATATTGTTGCAAAAACAATTGGTCTCTCTGCTGATGAATGCGTTGAAGAAAAAGGAGGTTCTATTTACTGCCAAATAGGAAAGAAGATAAAAGAATGGAGGGCAGTACGGGAATATACTCAGAAGGATTTAGCAGAGAAAATGACTACAACACGTGATGAAGTAAGTAACTATGAGCAAGGAAGGGTTGCTGTTCCACTTGATAAATTATATGAGATAGCAAAGGCATTATCGATTAATATCATGGACCTACTTGAGCTAACAGAAGATGCAGATGATAAAGTGGTACCTGATTTAATAAAAGAATACAAAAAGATTGAAAGCCAAGAGCTACGTAATGCACTAATAAAATCTCTGTTTGAAAGCATACAAATTTGTGAGGGGAAAATTAGAGAAGAAGAAAGAATCAAAATTGCAAAGGATTTAGTGAAAGGAGGAATTTCTATTGATATTATTTTGCAAGCGGTAGGCCTCTCTTTAGACGAAATTCAACAAGTTTAAAATAAAAAAATCATCATATATTAATATCTTCACCTATTCATGAAAAAATAAGTAAAAAAAGATTGAAAAATTGATTTGACTTCACTCGGAAGCTATGGCTCTATGCCAATGCTGATAAAAAACAGCAGTAAATATCTAAAAAAAGTTTGTTGTTAGTGAAGGGTAAATTATATGAATAAAAGTAAAGAAGAAATCGAATTCAGAATATTAGAAAGCAAAGGCAAAGCACTACTTGATCGTGAAATAATGGAAACGTTTCTAAGTGCAGTACATGAAAGACCACAGGCTCAAGAAATTGCTAAAAATCTGGTGAATACTTATACGGGAGTAGGAAGGATTTTAGGTAGAGAAATGGATGACCTGAAAGTTATAGAAGGAGTGACTGATTCTGCAGTAGCAATGATTATGTGTGTTAAGGAAACACTAGAAAGGGTGCTCAGAGAAAAGCTTAAGAGTGAGCCAATAATGGACTTACAAGGGCTAGTAGAGTACTTAAACGTAAGTATAGGCCACTCAGAAAGGGAATGTGTAAAAATACTGTACTTGAATAAAAGGCGTCAACTAATTGGAGAAGAATCCTATATTGGTGAAATGGAAAAAGCACCAGTATACATAAAGGAAATTACAAGAAAAGCATTAATAAAGAATGCAACATTAGTAATAATGTCACACAACCACCCTGGGGGAAGTTTAGAACCTTCAGAAGAAGATCAAGAAGTAACAAAGAGCTTAGCAGCAGCATGTAGTACTGTAAGCGTAAAATTGTTTGACCATATTATCATCACAAGTGGAGGCTATTTCAGCTTTCGAGAGAACGGATTGTTATAGTAGAAAGTATTTGCAAATCTACTCACTATAATTTATAATGAGTAATATAATGTATAATAATAAAGTTTATTGTACGCTTAAAAAGTATTTTTAATAGTGGAGGTAATATGGGTAATAAAATAATCGTACCTTTTGGTGATAAGGAAGGAGGTATCTACGAGTTAAACGTTGATCTTGATAAATTGTCAAAAGGTGAGATGTTAAATGCTATTGTAGGAATTGGTCGTACTAGCCAGCAGCCTACTTTTGTAAGCAAAATTAATAAGGCTAAAAAACCTGGAGAAGTGCCCTTCCCTAATAGAGACGTTCAAATCAACTACGGAAAGGGACTTGATTACATATATGGTACAAAACCTGTAAGTGATCAAGAAGATAAAAATCCATTTGCTTCAGCTTTGAAAAAAATAAAGCCAAGTGCAGAAAAGTTGAGCTGGTTTAAGAGTGCTGTGGTAAGAGCAAAAAGTCCAAATGAACTGCACAAGGTTGTAGACGAAGCACTAGCTGCTGGAGCAAGGCTAAATGCATGTAATGATGGAGAATGGAGATTTTGCTCTCCCTCTCAATAGGGTTAAAAGACTGAACAGTATCTTTGGAATTATATCCCGTATTTACAAGGTTAGTCTAAACTCTCAACCTAATTTATAGTCTTGGAGGCAATTTTATGCAAGCAAATGCTGTTTTAGGTGTGGACATTTCTAAAAAGAAATTTGATGTTTGTTTATTGGTAGGCAACAAAGAACGGTACAAAGTCTTTCAAAATAATCATGATGGTTTTGAAAAGCTTGTGGCTTGGTGCAATCATCATGGAGCAGAACTTATTCATCTGTGTCTCGAAGCAACCGGTTGTTATAGTGAAGATATAGTTAATTTTATGTATGACTTGGAGCATAATGTAAGTGTGGTAAACCCAGCCCAAATCAAAGCTTTTGGCAGAAGTGAGCTACTTAGAAACAAAACAGATAAGTCAGATGCTGCCATGATTGCTAGGTTTTGTATTGCTAACAAACCTAATCTTTGGAAACCTGCTCCTCCCGAAGTTAGGCGTTTAAGAGACCTTTATCGTTGTTTGCAAGCATTTAAAGATGACAAGCTACAACAGATGAATCGCTTGGAAAATAAAAATACGGATTCCCATTGTAAACAAGCAATACTTGAGGTCATTGCTACAATAGACACACAAACTGCTGCTCTAGAGAAAGAAATTAATGAACATGTTAATAACCATTTGCATCTAAAAAATATAACAGAAAAGATCAAGACTATAAAAGGCGTAGGACATCTTACAGCTGTTGCTGTTGTTGCAGAAATGCCATCAGTTGATAATTTTGATAATGCCAGACAATTCACAGCTTTTGCTGGTCTAAACCCAGAACATTATCAATCAGGATCATCCGTAAGTAAAAAAAGTCGAATATGTAAAATAGGATCTGAGCGTATTCGCAAAGCTCTTTATATGCCAGCTATAGTAGTCAAGAATCATAATTCTTACTTTCAAAAGTTTTGTCAGCGTTTAGCAAGTAAAGGAAAATGTCCAAAGGTTATAATTGTTGCTTTAATGAGAAAACTAATGCATGTATTTTTTGGTATTCTTAAAAATGATCAACCATTCAATGGTAATTTAGTGAGATAATTTTGACAGTAAAAGCTTGGATCTTATGCTCAACTGTTTAGGATGTAATTTAACATGTACTTTGAGTTATAATATGTATCATTTTGATTTTAACTGAGCTCTGTACTTTGTAAAACTATTCTCAGAAGATTAAGAAGATATGGTCCTATAACTGTGGATAAATACGTCCACACACACTTAAAGTATTTATCCACAGTTACACTAATTTATAGAAAATGCAGATAAATTTTTTGTTGTTTTATAGCTAAATAACTTGTTGACAATAAAGACAGTATCTCCACTACGGCCTTACTGGCATTAGCTTCGCTACGGCTTCACCCTCTCCTATAAGATATTTTAGCTCTAATACCTTACATTATAAAGATACAAGCTTCGCGGAATATGTGATACTGGGCACACATTTTCATAAATTTGATAAAGCTGATCGTAAAAAGCTAATACGAAAATTAATGCTAAGCGGTGCAGAGTTTCATGATACTCTACTACAGAATAAACTGATAGGTGAAATCTATGATGAGCTACAACCAGAAGTTCAACCACAGATAGATAAGCAACTAGAAGAACTAGAGAAGGCTGGCGAAAGTGCTGTGCAAGAAGGAGAATTAATAGATGTTGAGATAGATAATACAACATCGTATATAGAATTTTCTGGGAATAGTAAGGTAGAGGTAGCCAAAATACTGGAAGCAAACAGAAAGTTAGGAAGTAATATCTTAAAAATTGGTAATGATGCAGTTGAAGTTAAAAGTGAGAAGGGAGGTATAAGAAACTATACCGATATTTCAGATGGCAGCTCTGTCATGTTAGAATTTCCTACGAGCATTGGTAAGCTAAATATTGTGTTGTACCAAGAGGCAGATCAGGTGCAAGTGAGAGTAGAAAATAAGGAAATGTGGGCTGAGTTACAAAAAAAGAGACGAAGAAATAGGAAAAAACTGCCTTTTTGGGGGAGATGGTATGAATAAGTATTGCTTGGTTGGAAGCAAGAGAAGATAATGACTTCTCAGAGTGGATAGGTGGCAGGTTGGATGTTTTTCTGAAGCACTTTCTGCCCAGGGAGTAGAAAGAAGACTTCGTGGGGGAGATTAACTGCCCCTGCCACCGAAAATCATCGTGAGGCTCACAAAATGTGATGACCTCGTATAGGAGTTTGGAACAACCGGCAATATTCTACCCTGATATATTGAAATATGCAATTGGAGGAAAAAATATGCGTCACATTGGAGTCGATTTACATACCAATAGTTTTACTGTTTGTTACTTACAGGAAGGGAAACCTGAGCATATTCAAACGTTTCGCTTAAAAGACTTGGATAATTTCACCAAAGATCTTCAAGAAACAGATGAAGTAGCCATAGAGGCAACAGGTAACAGCTGTTTCTTTTATGATGCAGTTTCACCTTACGTTAAACGCATAGTAATAATTGCTCCTGGGCAGTTTGAAGTTGTTCGTCGCTCTGTGAACAAAACAGATAAGCATGATGCACGAGCTATTGCTTTCTTTCTCAGCAAAGATATGTTGCCTGAGGCAAGGTGCAAAAACAAACAATGCCAGCAGTTAGCTTCTCTTCTTCAAATGAGAGATCAGTTAGTAAAGTCACGGGTATCTTTAATCAATAAAGTTCATGGTCTTTTTAATTACCATGGAATAAAAATTAAAAAAGAAGTACTTACAACTAAAGTAGGATTTGAACGTGCTACTCAAAAGCATAATTGGGATCCTTTAGAAAAAGTTGAAATTGAAGTGATTAGCTATCATTTAGAAGCTATCCGAGAAAGCCTTAAAAAGCTTGAAAAGGAAATTATAGCTTTCGCTAAACAACTTCCTGGGTTCAGCAATCTTATCAGCATAAAAGGAATAGGTCCAATTTCTGCAGCTGTTTTTATTGTAACAATTGGAGACATTAATGATTTCCGTAGACCTGAGAAACTTACTGCATATTTTGGAGTTGTACCAAGAGTTTCTCAATCTAATCAGCAATGTACAATTGGAAGAATTACCAAACGAGGGTCAAAAATAGCGCGTACTTCTTTAGTTCAATGTACTTGGATTGCTGTACGTTACAGTCCTTACTTGAAAAGCTTTTATGAACATATAAAAAAGAAGCGTGGTTCTGCTAAGGCTATAACTGCTACTGCTAGAAAATTTCTTATAACTATTTTCTACACTCTTTAAAATAACTGGGTTTTTAAAGATTTTACAAAATTTGAAATTTCTACTGGACAATAATCATAGGAGTAAAACAAGCTAAAATAGCTGTGGCAAAAAACCTACTTAAAGCCGGTGTCTCTACTGATATCATATCACAAATTACCGGTCTCTCTCATTCTGAAATTTTACAACTCAGGGAAAAAACATAAATACTACAACTTATTCATTTTACTTTTCAACATTTATGAAAATCTTTCCTAAGTTAAACATACCCCATAATTAAGAGTCTAATGAACTGTCTAAAACAGCTATAAAGATAGCACACAGAATTATATAAATTACTATCATAACGTTACCCAAACTTCTACATCAAAGCTACGTGCTGTAAGCTCAATATGGAAAACACATCAAACATTTAGCATTTAATGTCTACTTCATCCATTTTAGTATTAGGATCATCAAACTTGCTACTGGTTTCCCTAATTATTTTGGCTACCCTCACTTTAAATTTTCCACTACTTGGCATATTATAGCTCCACCCCTTATATTATAACTTACCTATTGAGATTACCTCCAAGTTTGGTTACTCCTATCTCAGAAAGACAAGTTGATACTTCTGAATGGCTGTGAACTGAAGCATTACTTAAATAACTTTGAGGCTCTAAACTCATCTGCTGTTTTTTTGTACCATCAACTTCTAATGTACTATCTCTGTTGTGTAATATCTGCTCTATTGATTGATTTAGCAGACCCTTATTAAATTGAGCTATAAACTTTTCAAATTTCTTCGGACTTAATTTACCAGGGCACCCTGCTTCCCTACCAGGACATGCTTTCTCTACATACAATTTTAAAATCCCTGAAATTTCATTAAATTTACCACTCATGACTTTTCTAGTAATCTCTTTCTGCATTCCCATATAATCAATATTTAACCGGTGCATTGATATGCCACTTTTTAATGCAGCTTGCTCTACTACTTTCTCAAATCCCTTTGTAATATTGAGTGCATATCCCTGTGCCTCTAGTGGAGATATAGACTGATCTGCTGTAGAAATATACTTTTGACCTTTAACCTTTCTAATTAATAAGTCAAGTAACATTATCGTACCGTTTACATCCATTTTTGCATCAACTTGTGAGATTGAATTTGTAGTATTTGATGTTCCCGCAGGTAATTCAGCTTGAGAATAAAACAATTCACCTATAAAATTCTTTACTGAACCAAACAAAGAAGATGGTCTTGTGCTACTACTTGCTGCTATTTCAGGTTGACCACTTGAATCTATAGCAAGAAGATTACGTGATAAGTGACTACGATGATGATCATGATCTCCATGGTGATGACGGCGTTTACGTTGTGCAGGTTTTTCTCTTTCTTCCTTGAGCTTTTGTTCTAAATATTCCACAATATTATTGTGCCCCTTGTCTTTTGCAATATCTAGAGGTGTTTTACCACTACTATCTTTAGTACCAATATTAGCACCATTATTTATAAGATGCTGCAATGTATCTAAATGACCACCCCAAGAAGCCAAGTGTAGTGGCGTCTCGCCATTTTTATCAGCTTCGTTAATACTTGCTCCTCTCATGAGAAAAAGTTGTATAACCTCTTCATCATTGCTCTCAGCAGTAGTGTATGTAGAACCTCTACCATATACATCTTGAATATCCTTATGATTATTCATAACAGCAAAGTGCATAGGAGTCCTGCCAAGTATATCCTTAGCATTCACATTAGCTCCTTTATTAACCAATAACTTAGCAATATCTGAATGACCTTTCAATGCAGACCAGTGTAGTAATGTGCAGCCATATTTATCAGCAACATTAACGCTACCTTCTCCCTCAACAATAAGCTTAACTGTGTCCAAATTACCTTCCCAAGCAAAATAATATGCACCATGCCTATCTTCGCCTCCATTAATACCTTTAGCAATAAGACTATTAATTGTCTTTAGATCATCTTCACTTTTCACAGTAAGTAACAATTCTTTATCTAAGTATGCCTGCCTCAAAATCTTGATTATACTTGAGTCTGCAACATCTAGAGGAGTTCTATCATTATTATCTTTAGCATCGATATCAGCATCTTTACTTATAAGATACTTCACAATATCTAAATGATGAAAAGACTGTGAAGCATAATGTAGAGGAGTTTTATCATCATTATCTTTAATATTAATATTAGCACCTTGATTTACAAGATCTTTTACTTTATTAAAATCACCATCTTGTACCGCAGCCAACAATTGTTCATTCAGTATTTGTTGTAAACAACCTACAACATCATTGTGTTTTTGATCAGTAGCAACATCTAAAGGTGTTTTACCGTCCTTGTCTTTAGCATTAATATCTGCTCCCTTACTTATAAGATACTCTACTACATCCAGATGACCACTCCAAGAAGCCGAATGCAATGGTACCTGCCCATCATTATCTCTTAGATTAACATCAACTTTTCCTTCATCTACAAAATACTTTACCACATCTAGCTTACCATTGTAAGCAGCATAGTGTAGGGGAACTCTACCGCCATTATCTCTGATTTCTAAAATATTTTTTGCATTTGCTACAAAATACTTTACTATATCCAGATTACCACCATAAGCAGCAGAATGCACAACGGTCATCCCATCACTATACTTAACATTCAAGCTAGCCCCTTGATTTACAAGATCTCTAACCTCATCAAAATTACTATATTGTGCTGCGATCAGTAATTCTTGATCTAGTTGGACTTGTTTTAAATATTCTATAACATCATCGTGTTTTTGGTCAGTAGCGGCATCCAGCGATGTCTTACCACCTTTGTCCTGAGCATTAATGTCAGCTCCCTTTTCTACAAGATACTTTACTACACCCAAGTGACCATTCCAAGAAGCGCAGTATAGTGGTGTTCGACCATATCTATCAACATCATCGATGCTCATTCCCTTGCTGAGAAAAAATTCTATAATGTTTGTATTATTATTTTCAGCAGCAACATGTATAGGTTTCCTACCAAAAATATTCTCAGCATTAATATCAGCTCCCTTCTTGACTAATGATCTAGTATCATTTAACTGACCTTCCCATGCAGCTAAGTGTAGCAGTGTCCAACCATTTTCATCCTTAGAATTAACATCAACATTTTCTCCAAATGACTATTCACAGAAATATTGCAAATAGAAGGCTCTATTACGCTTTGATTAAAACTAAAAGCTCCGCCATTATTGTCTCTAGAGCCAGTACCTGTACTCTGGCTTCTACCTTTTCTTATAGTAGATCCACAATCTTCAATCTTCCATACACCTTGTGTAACCTCGCCCCCTGGAATCCAAGTGAATACGCTTCTTCTATCTTTGTCATGTTTAGCATAATCAGCAGCATATAAATATTCATTATGCTCAATATTCCTTATACTACATTTATCACCCTTAGGCTCAATCTTCCACACACCTTGTGTGACCTGCCCACCTGGAATCCAAGTAAATACCATTCGTCTATCATTATCATAATTAAAATAGTTACCAGCGGCATATAAATGTTCATAAAACTCAACATTTACTATACGAAAGCTATCACCATCAGGCTGAATCTTCCATACACCTTGTTTATCATTTTTCCCAGGAATCCAAGTAAACGCTCTCCTCCTTTCTGTGTCATAATTAAAACAATCAACAGCAGCATATAAATATTCATTGTGATAAGTATTTTTAATACATACTTTTGACGCAAATACTATATTCTTCACTGATTCTGGTAATTTACTTTTTAGCCTTTCAAGATCAGATCTTTTTTCTGAATCAAGATTAGCATAGTTATCAGAACTCACTATCTCTTTAATAGAGTAAGATAGCTTAAATATTCCACTATTATTTAAATCGTTATTTCTCTGCATTATGTTAAACACAGCCACATAACCTGATATACGCTGACTAATATCACCATGACTTTGTACACAACTTAATATTTTTTTTATGTCTAGTTTTCCATACACATCATTTATAACTCCTTTAATTATATCATCAAACAACTTCCCATCTGATCTATAAATTTCATCAGCAAGTTTATTAACTGAACTATATCCATTATGCAACATGCCATCCTTTAGCTTCTCTTTTGCTACACTTTTTATTGAATATCTTAACTTCTCTACAAAAAACTCTGCCCATCTTTTTACATTAGGTGCAGTATCTGCTTGGTTAATAATTTCGTTCTTTACGCCCTCAACTACTCCCATCACCTTATATGGATCATTATTTTTAACCTCAATATTCATGTTCCTATCAAAAAAAAATTTGACCATATCTAGGTCACCACTATAAGCGGCTACACGCAGAGGAGTTCTACCATTATTATCTTTAGCTCCAATATCAGCACCTTGATCCACAAGAAACTTAGCTATATTCAAATTGCCTTGCTGAGCGGCCCAGTGCAGGGGATGGATGTCTTTATCTTTAACACTAAATGCTTCCTATCAAAAAGAATTTCTACTATGTCCAGCCTACCTGCTTGAATAGCAACGTACAAAGGTGTTAATTCATGCCTACTTTCAATATTAATACTTTCAATTTTTCTAATTAAATCTTTAGCTTCATTAATATTATCTCGCACTATAGCATCAAAGATTTGCTCCTTTAATAAAGTCACTTTCTCCTTATTAAAGTCCTCTATAATATCTTCTGAATTACAAGCAGAGAATATGCATTCCGCATTAGAAACCATTGTATCATTAAAAGCGAACATCATTTCTCTTGCAGGCTGATAATTACTCCAATTCTCCACTTTTGCAATGGTACTATTTCCATATGATAGCACTAAACTATCATCAACAATCTCCATATCAAAACCCAATATAGACTTATCTCTAAAATCAACCAACCCAACATCATTCTTGTCAATAGGTTGATTATGATAAATCTGTAATCCTTGTTCATCTGGCTGATAGTATCTGAAAGAGTTAGGATCCATCTCTACATGCTCAAGCTTTAAATTTGTACTGTCAATTTTATAAAGCTTATTGTTCATTTGTAATACAATTTGCTGATGCTCTGGACTTTTAAAGTAATCAACTAAACCAATAGACAAAGACCACTTAGTACCTTTGCTATCAAGTACTGTAATATCTTTTATCTCTAAACTGTCCTCTGTAAGGTCAGAGATTGATTTGTTATAACATTCATTTATATAACTCCTTTCACCTTCTTCTATACCTATACTATCAATATCTGTTACATTCAACCCAGCAAAATCAATAATATTGTAAGGTACGTTCTGATAAGGCACTGCTTTGCTTTTTATTTTTAAATTAAGTCTTATGGGGAATAACGAGATTTCGTGATTTAATGTATCTGGTAGTCTGATAACATACTGATGTTGCCCTTTTTCTCCTTCTACCGTCACATCTTGATAGTGATTACATGCTACCATATAGCGATCATAATTAAGGCTTCCTCCATTATTATGATATTTCTGATAACTACTTGTAACATCAGAATTATTATAGCTAAAATCAACAACTACCTGACCTGAGTACATATCAGCAATTATCACTTTTTCACTAGGTATTCCCATGTGATTTTTGATGACTTCTATTTGAGATATTGGTATGTCCAAATTACTCTTACTAGCAATATCTTTTGCAATTTGGTAAGTGCTAGGCAATTCTTGACCTAGAATACTTGCTTGTATAAATGCTTTTAACTTCTTTTCACTATCCTGTATAACTTCTCCACTAATATCATTGCCTGAATTTTTCAACTTTTGATACCTAATATCCTCCGCCGTATCAAACAAAGACTTGTCTTGTATTGCAACAGATTCTGTTACTCCACTACAGTTTACTTGAATTATTAGATTTTTAAAATCATCGATTTTAGTACTTGAAACAATACTTTGTGTATCATTAGCTAAAAGATCTAAGCTATAGCCGACCTTTTCTATATCTTCACTTATTCCCCACTGTGTGATATTAGCAACTTGAACACTTATTACGTCAATATTCCCCTTTATTTTTCCTGTACTGCCTAAATCACTTACTATCCTAGCACTATCACTGTTTTCATTAATAATAAACACTGTTTGCTTCAATCCTCTGTGATGTACATTTTCTTTGTTGACCACTCTAACTTCATAATCTTTATCTGTGCAGTTAGATGAATTTTGCCAAACTTCCGCGTTTTTTACATTAATTAATCTCGTTTCACAGTGAGTAGTAATATTTTGCTTGTTGTCAGAGTTAGATACATAGTTATATGTGTTAACCAATCTTATGTTATTACTATTACCATAACGTATAGTTCCACTATGCAAATTTGCAGCGATATTATTAGCTTTAGCATTCATTACTAGAGTATTTTCTTTTCCTGCTCCACCTTTGAGGGTACCAGACATAGAATTATTAATAATAAAAATAGTTTCATTGTTTTTAGAGCCAATATAACGTATATTACTACCCTCTGGAATATGCATTACTGCTGGATAATTTGCAGCTGCTGTCAATGTTTTCGGTCCTGAAATGTATAATACTGATCCTTTAGGAAAGGTTTGCTTTTTTGTATTACTAGGATCTTTTATTGTTGGACTAGTAAAAATAAAAGGTTCACCTGAGAGAGTAAAGCTCTCTTGACAGTTTCTATAGGTTTTGCCAGTATTGCAAGGCATATATACCTTATCCAAAGCGTAGGGCCGGAATATACGTTGTTCATTAATTATACCACTACATTGATGTTGTGGTATTAAATGTCCTGATGGGGCCATTACGACTCTCAGCCCGCTATTGTACTCGTCTTGAGTTATATGGGGAAGGTACTTTGCCTCTTTACTAATCAAATAAACTTTTTTCTTTTCTTGTTTTGCAAGAAACTCTTCATATTCTTTAGTACTCTTAAATCTTGTAGCGCCTATGTCATCCAGCTGATAAAATTCTAAGTAGAGAGGTCTAGATATATTTAATGAAGATAAATCAGTTTTTATATTAGAAGTTACATCAAAGGAGATGCCATCATATTTTTTTTCTAATTCACACTCCCACACAGTATTGCAACCAATCCCGCTACCCATACAAATGGCCCTTTCTTTAATGGTAGTAATTACCTCATGGTACTTTTCCTGAATGGAAGAAACATATTGTACAACTGCAGCTATATTAGGGTCAGAATTAAGGTAATTTATGGCATTGCTTTTCACAGTATTTAAATAACCCTTTATCCTTATATAGTCTTCGTATATTGCTTTTTCGGAATTTGAAAAAAATATTTTAGTACGATCGATATTAGATATAGGAATTTGTGCTGCTATTGCTTGCGCTTCCATTGTTCTACTGTATAAGGACTGATGCAATGAAAACACAATATCAGGAACCATAGTAAATACTGACATCCTACCTAAAACTTTGCCTGCAGCAGATAACCCTCTTAAAATCTTAGTAGTAGCACTTACACTTTTTATTGTAAAACTAACTCCTGCACTTATAGGCCTTATACTCATGCTTGCTAGTTTTATACCACTACTAGCTGTCCAATAATAATTTAGTGGATGATGATTACCTTGAGCTATTTCGTTTATACTATATCCAAATTGATAAGCAATAGTTGCAAATGTAATACTTTGAACTATAGGATTACTGATAATCTTAACAAACGTTTGACGTACAGGCTGTGGTACCTTACTAATCAATTTTCCCACTTTACTATTAGGAGAAATACTTACGCTTGTCCTAACATCATCCATAGCATCTAGTATACCATTGATACCAAATACTTGCTTTAAAGCATTATTATCATGTCGTCCAAGTGTTGCTGTATCACTTATACTATCAAGCAAGTCATATATAGCCATCATGGAAAAAACTTTCCACCTTTTGCTCCTTTTATTTTCGCTGAATCAAATTTATCACGATCAAATGCAATTCCTTTTTCTTGAAGGCTGCTTTCTACATTACTAATATAATCTGCAAAAACTTTTTCACCAAGATCATCAAAATGATTTTTAAACGTATCAAAAGTATCTTCCCTAACACCTTTTGCTAGCAAGTTCTGTTTAATTTCCTCTACAATATTAGAGTAATCTTGATTAGTTTGAACATCACCTATATCTTCAATGTATTTTTTATTCTCTAACAACTGCTTATCATTTGATAGTTGATGTAATTTATTATGAATTTTCTCTCTTTCTGCATCTGTAGTAAAATTTTTAATTATATCATCGAATTTTACTTCATAGCCATCGATGCTTAAATAATACTCAATATTTTGTCCTTTTATTTTTTCTTTTATAACGCGATCCTTATCTCTGCCTACTTTTACTAAGATCTCAATACCATCACTATAATCATCTACAAAATATCTTTCTGCATTCTTCATTTCTATAATATCACCTATTATCAATTTTTTATCATTACCATTGTTATCTTTTACTTTTACATATACATCAGTCCTATCAGCATTGCCTATCATATCAAACACTTGCTCACGACCTATATCTACAATTTCATTAGTTAAATCCTTAGCATTATCAATATCAAATAGCTCTTTAACACGTTGCTTTTTTTCTTCCTTTGTAACCTTTTCTTCATCACGTGAATCTATGCATGGTATACCTATATCACGTCTTTTTCTTGTTGCACATTGGCTAAAACTAAAAATGGAGCTATGAACTACCTTAACAGGAGTAAATTCATCTTTACTTACTAAAATAAGAGAATTTGTATTACTCGCCCCTTTGTCAAAAATAACACCCATAAAAGCAACTTTGTTGCCATCTGTAAGCGTTTTATAAGTAACACCTTTTGTATACTCTTTAGTTATTTGATTATTTGCTTCTGTTATTAATGCATCAGCTGTCTTACCTTCCCTTGGTCCTTTAACCTCCAATCCTACCGGATCATACTCTTTAGCACTGCTGGCTTGGTTTGCAAACTTAATACCATGAACTAGCATATCAATGCGTTTTCCCCTACCTGTTTGAAACTCTGTTAATATTAACGCTCTATCTTCTTGTTGTGGTTCTCCTAGCTTGATATCACTATAATGGTCAAATGCTCCATGCAATACTGCCTGAGTATGTGCTTCTTTTTCTATTAAACCTTTAAGAGGTAATATTGCCTCGCCTACTTTGCCAAATAACTTCTTGTACTTACCTATTGATGAAGATTGATCTTGTAAAGAAGCAAGCTGAGATACTAGTACTTCATCAAATGTTTTCTTAAAATCCTTAGGATAAGGAATATCTTTAAAATTACCTTCAAATTTATTAGTTTCTCTTCTATTATACTGCTCTAGGGAAACGGATTC
Source organism: Wolbachia endosymbiont (group A) of Yponomeuta plumbellus (assembly GCF_947251575.1). Lineage (NCBI taxonomy): Bacteria > Pseudomonadati > Pseudomonadota > Alphaproteobacteria > Rickettsiales > Anaplasmataceae > Wolbachia > Wolbachia endosymbiont (group A) of Yponomeuta plumbellus. The sequence continues at coordinate 940,229 of NZ_OX366353.1, forward strand.
TCCCACTTCCACGCTAAAATACTCTTTAAATTTTGATTTTTTCTTAATGTTAAAATTAAGATTTAGTTCAACTATTTTTCTTTCTCCTATTTCTTGCTGAAGTCGATCAAGAGGAATTCCCTTGTTCATCACATTAGCTCTTCCATCTGTTTCAATAATATTCATTACACAAACTGATTTTTGAGCATTGCTTGGAATAAATACCATTGTTACAGCTCCATGGCTTTGATCCAAGTGAGATGGTTGACCGGCTCCTTGCCCTTTACTTTTCTGATCTTTAAGACGTTGAGATTTAGGTTCAGGTTGAGCTTCGGTAGGTATATTTTCACCGTAAATAAAAACATGCTTTTCAAAATTGCTATTTAAAACCTTAACTTCATTTAACAATAATGATTGTCCTAGCAAAAACCTGCTAAAATAATGATTATCTCCCTTTTCTCCTGTACCAGGAAATGTATGATAAATACGCTCTATATTATTTTGAATTCGCTCTTTCAACTCTCCTTTATCAATTTTACGATTATTGTGCTCATTAATAGATACCAATACCTCATCAAAAAGAGGAGTAATTTCTTGATCACGTGATTTAGCAACAATATTCGAAACAGGAGATGGATGATCAAGGTTTACACCAACGCATAGCATGTCATTTGCAGTAGTTAAATTCTCATTACATTCGGTTGAAAACCTTTCGTGTAATCCTCAGCTTGCTTTAAAGCAGCTGCTGGTGTAGTTTTACTCTTTTCTCCTATTTTACCTTCTTTTAACTCTGCTTTAGTAGCAGCCTTCATCTCTATAATAATAGGAATAGCATTTAATGATCTATCCTTACCACGAGGTACCAGAACAATATCAGCATAACCCCTTCCTGCAAATTGCTCTAGATAAACTCTAAGATTATGTCTATAGCGAAAATTTACAAGAACACCTGCTACAAACCCATGATGCGCTGCTTCTCGTGTTCCTTGAGCATAGGTAAGTGAATTCTTATATTCAGAGTGAATTTTACTAACTTTTTTTAGAATATTTTCAACAGGTTCTTTCACTTTTTTTACATCAGGATTAGTCAGCTTCGCTATATCACTTTCTGGATTACTCCACAACCCTCCTCTTACCTCATGAAAACCTTTGCTAACAGCAGAATTAAGTACTCTCGTATCTATTACTTCGACATTAATACCCTCTTTGTTAATATTATTTCTGGAAATATGTATTAACCTAAAGTCCATTTCTAATACAGAATCTATCGGACCTTTAAATGCATCTTTTATATCTTGAGCTTCAGCTTGTATACTTTTGCCTTTAGGTGGAGTAAGACATTTCTTCAATATCTCTACCAGATCACCTGAAGTAAACTTACAGTTTTTATTATCAGAGTTATGCTCTGAAATAGAAATTAATTTTACATGCTTTTTAACGTCTTCATAAGATTGTATTTTATCATTACTAATAACAGCTACTTTTAATGTACCTGAATCAAATCTAAAATACATTTTTTTAATCTTCAGACTTTTCGCAATTTCTGTATCTATCAAAGTAGAAAAACTTCCTAAAAAGAAATGAGGAAAAAATCCTTCTTTACCTACTGAATGTAAATATGATGGAATTTGATCGATATATGACTGAAACCTTGCTTTGAAAGATTCAAAATCACTTCCTTGTTGAGTTGAAGTACTTGGGCTAGCTCCTGCATTTGAACCTGCTTCTCGAATTAATAGTTCTATTAACTCAAAATCTTGTGTTCTTTCTTCGTTCGGCATAAAACTCCCTGTTAATATATAACTTTTTTTATTTACTTAGACTGGCTATGTGTTTTTCTAACTTCCACTTCAGTTAGATCACCACTTGGGCCAGGTATATTTTTGGGATTAAGTTCTTCATCAGCAGACTTACCATATGCCAAAAACCTATTTAATGAGTTACTATCTTCCTTCCCTAATAATATAGAACGTATATGATCTTTTTTAGAATCCATAAACTCCTTGATTTGCCTAGAATTAGCCTTATCTAACATTGCCCACACTGGCTCCATATAACCCTTCTCAATCAAAGGCACTAAAAATCTTCCTTGAAAGAAAGAATCATTCATCATTTCTTTTTCCAATATCAAAACACAATGATCATCAAAACCCCTCTTTTTCCACATGTGCGTGAAAACATTTACACCTTCATCTAAATAACACTCCGGACAGTCTCTTGTCATGGACTTTACCCAGAGACGGTAATCATCTTCTTTAACATCACTTGGTTCTAAACAATCAAATAATTCTTGAAATTTACCAAAGTTGAGTATATCAATCATAACGTTTAAAGAACCATAATAACCATTCTTCTCTAAATCTCTTTTCAAGAGCTCTCGATATCTATCAGGATTTATCTGATTAAGGAAGAACTCGAATATATCAGGGTAAACGCGAAAATTAGGTCCTGCCGTATAAGCTGCATTTTTCATCAAGATCTCATCTTTCTTCTGAGCACTTAATTCACCTGCAGGCAATGATTTTATCTTATTCCAAAAGAATTCCACTGCTTCTACTTTTCTACGATCTATAGCGCAGTAAAGCCCATACTCATATGGATGACGACCTCTTAAATCCAATTTATCGAGATACCCACTAATGAAATGTGACCAAAACTGAGCTAAAGGACCTTCTCCACAACACCTAACTAAGTGACTATATTCAAGCAAACTGTCATTACCTTGGGCAGACAACTCCTCCTTTCTTTCCTCAAATATAGCTCGTATTTCATCTTCCAAGCAACACTCACATGCAATCTGATATCTTTTTTCTCTAATAAAGGGATTATCTGAATCTGGTGGTGCAATAAGCTTTTTACCTACCATTTGTCTATTAAGCTTAACTCCGTGCAAGCCACTTACTTCTTTCCAAGACTGCTTGTCAGATAGTACTTGTGCAAGAAAATTGTACCACTTTTTACCAATCTTTGTGATTAAACCCCAATGTGCATAGCACCAGCGTTCAATTTGGAGGAGCTTAGATGCCTTGTAAGGATCATCCTCCTTAATAGATGAAAATAAAACTTCCGGAATATCTCCACGGTCCATAATTACCCCTCTTTGCAAATGATGAAAAAATACTTTGATTCTTAACCCTCTCACGTACCATAATGAACTAGCCTCTATCATACTCTAGGCATATTACTCTGTCTTTACAACTTGTCAATCATGATTTTAGAAATTTTTCCAACCCAAAGTAATTTCCGATGAAAGACTCTTAACAGGATCAATTTGTTTTTATATTTTATTTTTATCATACGCTTGTTAATTCTTTCGAAAGTAAAATGCTATTAATTTAGTGACGTACTTTATTAAAAATCAAATAATATAACCAATTTCCAGCGCTCAAAATCAAAGTCGGTGAGAATTGTTCTTTTTGGAATGTATTGGTCTACCACGTGATGCATGCGAACTTTTTAATATAGTAATTTCGTTATACGCTAAAACTAGCCACATTAGACCATTTCATCCATATCTACATACGAACTGTTTTACCCAATTTTGTTGCAAAGATTTCAAGCTTCTATTTTTATAACCTTATTTTACGCAGCTTGTTCTCACAAATATACGATCTTTTTTGTAATTTTAGAAAGAGTCAATAATTGAATTTTTTGTGATGCTAAATGAGAGAACCTTTTGAAAATATTCTACCAATAAAAAAGCTTGTATCTCCTACCTAGCGCTCTCTCTTGCATACTTGAAAAAAACACTCAAAAAGGGAACGTTCAAAAAACTTATACACCAGCCCCACTACCTTTCCCAATTCCTGCACTTGCACCTTGGCTTACATTCACATCATCCAAAACAGTATCTGGATCGACTCCCATTCTTCTTAACATCTCTTCAAGTTTAGCTGTCCTTTGCTCTGCCCTTTGTCTTGCTTGATCTGATTGTTCTCTACTTTGTTCTGATGCTCTAGTTCTAACTTCTATTTCTTCTATGCGCCTCCTTATATCATTTGATTCTTCTATTGCTTTTTTTGTTCTTTTCTTTTCTTTTTCAAAAAAGGTTTCTTTTTTCTCAAACTTTTTTTCAAGCAACTCTGTTAACTGATTTAGCGCAAAAACTGATATACTTCCTATTTCTCTCCTTTTTGGATTGCCACCGTTGTAATACTGACCTACCACCTCTTGTAACCCTTTGCCATTTTCCTTATTATAATAATAATTTACCATAAGGTTTGCAAATTTGAATAATTCCTGACACGAGAGCTTTTTTATATACTCCTTACTTATTTCAGTAAATTCAGTTTCATCTGCTCCTAACACAAATTTCTGTTGCTCAAAAAAATTACCATTGAAGCTACCACTCAAACTGAAACAACTCTCTATATTTTCGCACAACTTGATTATCAATTTGCAGTACGCATTTATCAAATCAGCATACTCCAATATTGGCTCTACAAATATTTCGTCAGGTTGTACTTTATCTTTCTTGTAACTCTTTAATATTTTGTATTGTGTTTCACCCTCTCTTAATAACTTACCCACTTCTAACTTTATTATCTCCAACTCTTTACAATTTTTACACTCCTTACTTAACGATTTTAGATTTTCTATCCAAATCTCTTCATAGAATTTTTGATACTCTTCATTACGTTGTTCAAATTTCTTTCTTATCCCTTTTGTTGAGTCAAGAATGTTTCTTGCTTCTCTTATAGACATTTCCTTATTAAGTATCTTTTTCACAAAACCTAAGTTATTTTTTAATGGCTTTATATAGTGTTCTCTTACTTCTTCCAAATATTGATTCCTTGATTCCATTAACCTTCCTTCTTCCCAATACGCTATATAATGCAACTTATTACATGCAGCTATATTGATTATCTTAAATAAATCTTGACCGCTATTAATTAGATTGACTGAAATTTCTCCAAATAATCTATATATGTAACCATACCCTTGCTTTTCTTTCATTACATAATCATGTACATTATTTAGTGCTTTCAGTATTGCATTAATTCTCTGTTGCATACTATTTGCATTTTGTATATCTGCTTGTACATCTGGATGATACTTTAATGACAGTCTCTTAATATCATTAATTCTATCCTTAGCATATCTATTGTGTTCTTCTTTACTCTTTTTACCCGCTTCTACATCTTTCAGGCTTATATCAAGATTCATCAGTAACCATTTTAATTCAAATGACTCCAGTGCTTCGTTTAAAGTGGTATTAGAATCATTATCAATGTTATTACTTAAAATAACTGCCCTAATCAGACTACTAAACTTATCTGCTATTGCTAGCGTTCCTACTTCTGCAGTATTTCTACTAGTAAGATAAGAATATCCAGCTGCTAATCCTGCTATACCACCTATTGTTACTCCTATCTCCAATGCCGTAAATGTCTTAGCTCCTAATACTCTTTTTCCTATATCTTTCCCAGCATCTAGCACGCATCCCTCCTTTGTTAACTGTTGATAATTGTGAATATATCCATATTTAACAATATACCATTGATGTATTATCACATTTGTAAATACACTAAGCACTAACCTCTGCAAAAAAGAGTAGCTATCGTAATTTATCGCTCTTTCCCACTGTTCTTTAGTAAGCTCAAGATCTTTGATTTTCTTGCTCCATGGCCACCACCAATAAACTCTCATTTCACCAAATGCTTCAAGTAACATCAGGCATTCGTTTTTTGATACCTCACCATCTTTATTCTTTTGTAGTAGTACCTTAGAATCAAAACCCTTTTGTTTGCATAAGTGCTCAAATAAATTAGGACCAAACTCCCATAAAAGTACCCGATATTTTCTATGTTCAGAAAAACGTCTAATTATATTGTTTTGCCATAAAGGTAAACTAACACTACCAAATGTATATTCAGGAAAAATTGGCTCCATTAATTTCTTCCAATTCCTGCACTTGCACCTTGGCTTACATTCACATCATCCAAAGCAGTATCTGGATCGACTCCCATTCTTCTTAATATCTCTTCAAGTTTAGCTGTCCTTTGCTCTGCCCTTTGTCTTGCTTGATCTGATTGTTCTCTACTTTGCTCTGATGCTCTGTTGCTAGCTTCTGATTCTGCTAGTCTTATACTCACTTCATCTCTCTCTGCTTTTTCTACCTCTTCAAACTTGTTTTTTGACCATTCTCCTACATCTGTACGATAATCAGGTCCTATTAATATTTCCTCCCATGCTGGACTCCAGGTTATTGTACGGGAAATATATCTACAAAACCTAGCAATATACATTGATTTAGGCAGGTCATTATAATCATATAAAAGCGTAAGAAAGTTCTTATACAACTTCTTAAGATATGGATTGTTAGATTTTCTTGCTTCCTCCTCTATCTCACTTATATAATCCACTATTACTCTATCACATCCTGTTCTTATTGCTAAGTAACCAACCTCAATACACTCATAAAGTTTAGCATATGCCTCTTCACGATCTTTTTCAGATGGCTCAGCTTTACCTACAAAGAATTCTACAATTGAACCAAAAAATGAAGTATTACGAGAATTGATATTTTCTACGCAAGTTTTCAATAGACTCATAAACTCTCTTTCACCCTGACCACCTATCTCATTTAGTAATGGCACCTTCTCCCCACTTTTTACAAAAGACCCGTCTTCGGAAGGAGTTTCTGATACTAGTTTAAGTAAATCCACTTCTTCCTTTCCTACAATCGAAAAATCAAATAGCAATTTATGAACCTTTCTCATTACTGTAAAAATCGATTTATCTATTAGAGCTTTATATTCTCCCCCCAATCTTTGCAACCTCTCCTTTATTGTAATTGATTGATTTGTTCTAGGATCTATAACACAACTTGCTAATAAAGACGCACCATTGACTATCAACACGCTTATGATATGCATACTAGGTTGATCTTTATCAGCAGCATATTCCATATACTCTTTCAAAAGTTCATGCCGATTGTTTTTCTTTACCTCTTCCTTTATTCTTTCTTTTATTATTCCAACCTTTTGCTCCTTATCTCCCTCTATGTTGTTGAATTCTTGATATAAAGGATGACATCCTTCTTCAATTGCAGCATTAAGTACGTTATCGATTAATTTATCATAAACTTCTTCAATAAATTCACCATTACGTATTCCATTCACTACTTCTTTACTAATACTGGTTAATATCGACCTTAATTTATTATCACTATCCCTTAAACCATCTAGCTTTTTTACTAGTGATTCATTACCTTCATATAGAAGACGAATTGCCTGACCATTTCTAATTCTCAACTGATATTCTTTAGTGATCTTTGTGTACATATCACCATATATTTTATTATAATGATCGGATACATCTAACTTTAATACTGGCTGCAAAGCAAGATTGCTCTTAAACGCTTCAGTAATTTCCTTTAAACACTTATTTCCTTCTGTATAATCATCGCCATCATAAGAGTAAACAAATCTTCCTGCTGGATCAAACATGTCTTGCACGTTGAATACTTGATATTTATTTTCTACAGTTTCATGCTTAAAACCCTTATATCTTTCTAGTATTTCCCTCTCCACATTTTCTAATTCTTTATTTACTTTTTCTACATCATAATTACTCGCTCTTACATCTAAAAGTTCATCAGGCTGTGCAATGTTACTTCTGGTCGGTAACCTGCCATGTATAAGACGGCCGAAGTTTTTGTCTAAAACTTGTTTTTGTGCAGCAATTATATTAATAGGCAACTGATATTTTAAAGTTTGAGTTATTCCAATAACTTTATAAGAAAGTATGGAGTGAGTAAGCCAATCTTCCCATAATTGACAATATTTAGTGCTCAATAATATCTGCAGTAACTTAGGATCATTTCTATCTATCGCTGCTTTTACCTGTTCACTAAATTGCTTGTCAAAAAAATTAGGCATACTACCTCTCTAGGCTCTGTGAACAAAATTTTAGACCAGCCATATAAGTGCTCCAACAAAATTTAAAAATCCCATAAATACTACAGCAGTCTTGTCAAAGCGAGAGAAGATGCGCCTAAAATGCTTTATTTTACCAAAGAAACACTCAATCAGATGGCGCTCTTTATAAACATGTTTGTCATACTCTCTCTGCATTTTTCGGTTTCGTTTTGGTGGAATCACAACTTTGCAACCTTTACTTTTAAGATTGGTAATAAAAGTATTACTGTCATAGCCTTTATCTGCCACTATAGTCGAGTTTGAGATATTTTCTGTTAAAGCTTCAGCTTGTGTAATGTCGTTTCTTTGTCCAGGAGTAAGCATAAATTTCAAAGGATTTCCCAGCGCATCGACAAGTGCATGAATTTTTGTAGAAAAGCCACCTCTACTGCGTCCTAAAGCCTCTTGACCTCCGGAGTTTTTCTTATATCCAGCCGAACAAGCGTGAGCACGAATAATCGTTCCATCTATCATGTGCACTTCTAAATCTGGATCTTGTGTATATTTGTACAGCCTTTCCCAAATTCCCTTTTCACACCACTTTTAAACCTTCTATGTATGCTCCTGTAATTGCCGTAAATCTCTGCCAAAAGTCTCCACTGACAACCACTGCGAACTATGTACCAAACTGCTTCCATAAATATTCTCAACCTTTTTTCATTTTTGCTGTGTATCCCTTTGATTCCTTTTAAGAATTCAAAAATTTGTTTCCATTTTGTTTCTTGTATGTAATATACCATTGGTAGTTTCTCTGTTATTCACGGTTAAACTACCTCTTTTTCCTCTTCTCTCCTACTTCTTCTCTACTTTTTTCTCACAGAAAAATTTTGTTCACAGAACCTAGCTATACAATAAGCATACCTTAACTATCATTAAACCACAAATCAACAACTTTTTTTTGCATAAATTTTTAATAAACAGAAGTGTTTTCTTTTTTGAACGTTCCCTCAGTTCTTCTTGTTACTTTTATAAACGTTACGATGCTAATCCATAAAATTTCTCCACTTGCTCACTCCACAGCATCGGTATTTCTCTTTTGAGCTTTCTCCATAACATAAGAAAAACTAACCCCTTTTTCAGCCAATACCAGGCTAGTTTTTCTTTCAATTCTGAATTTGTTTTCAACTTGAATTATCATTTCTTATTGAAACTACGTTTATGGAATTACTTAAATCATACTACACTATACTAACTTGATCAGAACTCATAAGCACTTCTTTTTGACTAGCCATAAGTTCTTGCAACCTATTTTCCTGCTCTGCAAGGCACTCAAATTTCTCTAATTCTGTATTATTATATTCAATGCATCCAAGCTTTGCTGACATCAATCCAGCTTGCTCCATACACATAAGCTCTAATAATTCTTCATCTTGGTTTGTGTGAAGCATTTTTGCTCGCTCAAGACATTCCGAATTCAATGATTCTACTTCATTTCTAATGGAGTCAATGTCTCTCAAAAAACTTATATTACTCATATAGTCCTCTATTTGAAAAAAGCAAGTTATACAATAAAGTAACTAAAATAATCTAAATTCTTGCGTCATACTTACAACTCTTTTATCAATACTGCTTTATTTCCCAACCTATTCTTTGCACTTCGAATAAACTACTATTGCAAAGGTTCAACCATAAAATCTTTCCATCTGCTCACTCCACAGCATCGGTATTTCCCTCAAGTCAGCTAACTTCAAACTCCTTGGCTGCCTCCCATTTACTATGTCTTCTTTGATCTTTGGTGCTAAATAATTCAACCTTAAAATTTGTTGTATGCGTCTTGTACCTATATTAATTTTGGCACTTAGCTCTCCTACGCTTGCATATTTTCCCTCTTCTAGCTGACGTTTCCATAGGTGGGCTCCTACCACTGCTTTCAGTAACGCATTGTTTGTTTTACCTTCTGGCTCAATCACTGTACATTTATTTCCTTTCTTCTTCATTATTGGTATAAATTCCACCTTATCCTCCGAACCCATTTCTATTCCATCTTCTTTTACCATTACTCCTTTTATTAACTTTTTCACTACTTCTTTCTGTTTTCCAAAACTTAAATTTTTCCACTCTTCCGCTTTTTTTCCCCATTTTTCATATAGCTGTTCAGCTTTCTTCATCACTTCTTTTTCCACTTCTCCCGCTACTATAGTTCTGTTTATTGATTCACAACCTTTTCCCCTTAAGTGATTGTTACATATGTAATATCGATATCTTTTATTTTCTTTTTTTGAGTATGTCAGCGTCATGTTCACATTACAACTCTTGCACTTAATTATTCCCCTAAGTAGCGCTTCCTCATATTTTGCTTTTCTATATGGTTGATTCTTTATCAATTCCTGCGCTTTTTGCCATTTTTCCTCTTTTATTATTGCTTCATGCTTTCCTTCATACTCTTTCTCATAATGTCTGATTTTTCCCACATATATTGGATTTGTTACTATTCTCCTTACTGTCGCTTTTTTAAAGATATCTGATTTTGTTCTATAACCTTCTCTGTTTAACTCCCTTGCCAGTTCTGCCATTGATCTCAGCTCCATATACCTCTCAAATATATGTTTTACCGTCTTTGCTTCTTTTTCATTTATTATTAATTCCTTATCTTTTACATCATACCCTAGCGGTAAAGTTCCACCCATCCATAGTCCTTGTTCTTTTGATGTTGCTATTTTATTTTTTACTCTCTCTACTATCATCTCTCTTTCTAATTGTGCTGCTCCTGACAATACCGTTTGTACAAATTTTCCCATTGGCGTATTATTGTCAAATATCTGCGTTACTGCTACAAAATTTACTCGGTGCCTTCTAAAAAATGATGTTACTTCTATGCTGTCTTTTGTTTCCCTTGATAGCCTATCTAGCGTATATACTACTACACAATCTACTTCTCCTTTTTTTTACATCTTCAAACAATTCCTTTATCGCTGGTCTTTCTAAATTCTTTCCTGAGAAACCTCCATCATCGTACCTTTTGGCCAATGCTACCCAGCCTTCTTTGCTCTTTATGTACTTTTCACATGCTACTCGCTGCGCATCAAGGCTATTAAACTTCTGCTCTAGACCATCTTCATTTGATTTTCTTGTATATATCGCACACCTTACCTCTTTTAGCATTCTCTCTCCTCAATTTCCACTTTTATCACGCATTCCAAATAATAAAGGTCCGTTGTAACTCATTCCCATTATTTTTCCTGCTACTCCTGACAATGATGTATAAAACTCTTCTCTGTAGATTAAACCCTTATCTGTTACCATTACTGCATGCGTTTCCTCACCTCTCTCTAGTATTAATTCTGTCCCTTCTACTGGTAATTTATCGCTACTTATTCTTTTTCCCTTTTCTAGCCGATCTGCCAGATATTCTAGTCTTTTTGCTCCTTTTCTTGACATTTTTCCATACGCTTCCTCCTGCATTCTATATGCTAATCTTGGTATCAGATATTTCTTTGAATGTTTAGGTGCCTCTTCCCCAAATACCTTCTTCCACGTTTTTCTCAGCTCACTCAAAGGTTTTCTCTCTAAATTCATTACTTTCTTTTCTACTTCTTTCTCCATATTTTTAGCCTTTCATAAATAACTTTTCAATTCTGTCTGTTTCTTTCTTTAATACCTCGGTTACTTCTTTACTATAATCCATTGCTGTCATTCCAAATTTATCCGCTTGTTCTATTTCTCCTCCAGCCTTCACTAATTCTTTCACTATCTCTTTTTCGCCTATCATGCATGCAAGGTGCAGCGGTGTGCATTTATTTCCATATTCTTCCGCATTTACATTCCCTCCTGATTTTATCAATTCCCTCACGATTTCTAGACGTTTCTCCGTTACCGCTAGGTGCAGTGCTGTGTATCCTTCTATATCTTTAGCATTCACATTCGCTCCTTTTTCGACTAATAACTCCACTGTTTTTGCGTCTACCGCATAATGCAGTTCCTTCTCGTCTCTTGCATAAATATTTTCATGTGAGTTCTCTAATAATTCTTCTGCTGACTTATTAAATTTGCCAAACTTTAACATAATTTACCTCACCTTTTCTTTGAATTTAAATCCCTTTTCTAAGCCCTCCTTTTCACCACCTCATCTATCATCTCATTTACTTGGCTCATTATTTTGCTTGCTAAATTTTCACATTCTTCCTTTATTAGTGATTTGTCTCTCTTTCTTATTTCTTCTATCTCTATTATTTTTAGCTCCGGCATATAGCTCCCATTCAGCATGTCTGCTATTTCTTCCACTATCCTCTCTATTCCATAGCACGTCAGTTCTCTACTTTTTGTTATTCCTCCTTTTTCTCTCAGAAATTTACTCGCCCTTTCACTCTCTTTGCTATCACATAGACGATACTTTTCACTTTCCCAAATGTAATACATTGGTGTTGCACCATATTTATTCAGTTGATTAACCTCAGCTCCTGCTTTTACTAGCTCTTTTATTATTTCAACTCCTGCTCCTCCTATTTTGCATGCAGAGTGTAGTGGCGTACATCCAGTGACATATTGAGTGGCATTTACTTCTGCTCCTTCCCTTAGCAGCACTTTTACATTTTCTAAGCTTTTCGCAAATACTGCACAGTGTAGTGGTGTATAACCATTTTTATCTCTTGCATTTACCTCTGCCCCTTTTTTTATTAATAACCTCGCTGTTTTGTAATCAGAGATTTCTACTGCTTGGTGCAATATCGTCTCTCCTTCTTCATTTCTTTTATTAATGTTTTTAAACCCGTTACTTGATACTTCTTTAAAAAACTTACTAAAAGATTCTCTCTTTTCTTCGCTAAACTTCATACTTACCTCACAAAATTAGCTTTTCTAGCGCCAGATAAATTTCTTATGTTTACCTGCTGCTATTTAATTCATGTCCTTTTTAGCATAAGAAAGCAAGTCCTTTTCTTTTTATTTCATACACTTTAAACTATTGTTAATATAATATATGAGGATCTAAATATAAGTACTTAACTTATTAGAGATATTACTTGACTATTTTTCCAACTTCTGTGCAAATGTCGATGTTCATGCCACTTTAGTACTCCTGGGTAAAATACTAAAATGTAATTTTCTAATTCGTGTATTGAGTCTTTTTGCTCTAAATCATTTTTATAGTAAACGTTGTGTTCTGCTAAAACATATTTTCTGACCTTCTGATCTGTATAATTTTTTGCTTTATAGTTGTGAGTAACGCTAAATCTTTCTAAAATTGGCTTGTGTTTTAAATTCCAATATTGCCCTGAAAGTTTATCGCTTCCCAATACAAATTTATTTCCTCTTTCTTCTACGCTACTAACTGGAAAGCACGTATTTATGTCTCCTAAATCCCAACTGTCTGATAATACTATCTGCGCTTTTGCAAATTTAATCGATGGTAATAAACTCTGTGGTAATGGATATAGTGCTTTTAAGTTGTACCACAAATGATTTCTTTCATAAATACCGTTATAATTCTTTGTGTGAGGCTCGGTTTCTCCAAGTATTGCTACATCTAGGCGATATATATCATTGCTTAAAGCTCGTTCATAATGATCGCGTAGATAGTTTTCTATAATCTTAATAACTGGACCACTAGACCTGAAAAAATTTACTCTTCCAAATGATAACACTGGTCCATCTTTTTCTATTTTTACCCCTGAATAATCAGACAGAAGATCTCCAAATAAACTCTCATCCAATATAAATCTCTGCACATTATAATAATCGTTAAAAATCCTCATTAATCTGGATCTTACAGGCAGTGATAGTTTTGCCAGCTCTACTACTGCATCTACGAAGAAGTCATTTGGTACCTCTTTTATCCCTACTTGCAACTCAAAAAGTGTTTACCGGGTGGCTCTTCAATAATTGTAATATCTTCTATATTTGCCCATTTTAGTGCTATTTTTAGTGATGCTGGAGTTCCTCTCAGTCTTTGAAATTTTACTCCTTCTACTACTGCTTTTCTTCTATCTTTTACCCAGCATAGTATTTCTTCTAAACCATATTCTTCTATTATCCACGGCAATGTTTCTTCTTCCAATCTAAATTTAAATCCTCTAATACAGCTTGGATCAACCTTATAATCTATCGCATCTACTAGCGCTTTTTCCTGTTTTGTTGCGTTTGGCGGTAATAAACTTTTCATTTGTCTTTTCTTTCAAGTTGCTTTAATTTCCTTTATTTAGGTAGCTTATGAGTAAGCAAGAGATCATTTCAGAACTGATCAAAAATAAAGATGTTCTTAATATCGAAAACACTTTCCATAATATTTGACCATACTATCCATACTTTAAAAAACAAGTTACAACTTCTGGAAGAAAATCAATACTTTCGTCTCCCTAACATTGGGCATTTTTATCCAGTAAACCTTAAACCACTTATTGAACGCAATCCCCTCACTGGTACGATTCCACAAAACAAAAAAATACGTTTTAAATCCTATCTAACTTGACGTGGCCAAGCACTGCACACTCATTCCCCAATACTACAACATCCTCTTTTGGCTCGATTAATTCTACGTTTTCTACACCCTCTACAAATAGGTTTGCTATTATCCAAGATCTTGTAACATTCCATCCTAATCTTTTTGCTAATTCAAACTTCTTAATAAACTGCTTCTTGATTTCTTCCTCTGATATTACAGGACTCATGCTCATTCTGCTGTGAATATCTATTTCCGTAATATTGCAACCAATTACTGTTATCGTATCTGTTAAAACCCTTGTATCATCTCTAGTAACCTGCTTTTTTACAATTTCTAGTAGTTCTTCTGACACTATGCCAGTTGTGGATAATTGTGTTGATAAGATTGAAATTTGTACTTTCCCTGGTATAGGTGATTCCACTAGTGCATCTTTTACTCTACTATCTGCTGACAGTGCATGATATTTATAATATTCCTTACTTCCTCCTGTTGACCAACCTGCTATTTTTGCTTTTACCCTCTTTCTAAATCTTTCATCCTCTTCTTCTTTTTCTCTCTCTACTCCATAAAATTCAGCTAAGTTATCAAGATCTTCTCCCGTTGCAAATTTAAGTAAATTACCCTTTACAGCTTCGTTTATCCTTTGTCTGAGTAAAAGTTCACGCCAGGCTGCTACTTCCAGAACTTTCATTGCTGGATCCGATTCTACTAATCCTGAAAAGGTTTCATCTCTACGGACTAACTCTTCTTTCATTCTTGAAAATATTTCCTCGAAATTTGGCTTTTCTACAATATTTAGCTGCTGCATCTTTAAACTACAATTTCATCAAAATGAATGTTTTTCCCGCTTGGTAAGTATAATCCTTCTAGGTCAAGCGTTACTTTTCCTTCTTTCACCTCTGTCATTTTTACTTTTTCTAGCTTAAATCTTTCCTCCCACCTTTGTAGAGCTTCTGCTACTGCTGAATAGATTTCCAAAGTTAAATCTCTATTTATTGGCTTATCTACTAATTCAAATAATCTTGACCCATAATCCCTTCTCATTATCCTACTGTTAATAGGAGTGGTCAGTATATCAATTATTGATTGTTTCAGATGTTCTATTCCTTCTAATTCTTTTCCTGTTTTGGAGTCCATCCCTTCCATTTTTAGCCTGCAAACACGTTTTCACTGCCTTTTATTACTTTAAACCCACATGAAACTATATCTCCTACTCTTCCCGCTCCAAACCCATTTACAAACACTGCTTTCGACCCTTGTGTCATTACTTTTCCTTCACTAAAATTATCTCCTTGCCTACAGACAGGTCTTCCGTTTATAAATACATCTCTGCTTCCACTTATACAAAAATGCAGCAACGCTCCTTCACAGTGATCTCCTAGGCGTATAACTGATTTATTCATTCCTTTCCCTAATTTAGATTTACTCTTTTTGCTTTTAGTTTTATTTCGCTCTTTGTTATCTCTACACTTGATTCCCCAACATTCAGTGTTATCTTGTCTACTACTTCAATCTCTAAATGATGTTTCTCTTTATCATATGTAAATCTTGTCCCATCTTGAAATTTTACATTATTTACTTCCTTTTTATTCTCTGGAGGAGGGTATTTTTCCTGATATATTGCCGGTAACACCACCCCCAAAGACAATTCTCCCAATGGTGATAATACTATTACCTGTTCATCAATATTTGGTGGTGACCAACTTTCAGCTCTATTTGTTATCCATGGAAGAAAATCTGTTACAAGTTCACCTATTCTAACTTTTACTTTAGCTTTTTCATAATCTATTTTTTCGACAATGCCTATACGGACAATGTTGGCCAATTTCCTCCGCAATTCTGAAATTGCAAAATTACTTTCCAACATTCACATCGATTAAATGAGGTTTTATTTTACTCACTTCCCAAATCGATCGCCCTACATGCAATTCGTGCGCCCAGTCTACCATCCACACTAAATATGCATCGAGCTCTGGCCTAAAATCATCTCCTCCTCCTGATATAAATTCTCCTGGTGAAACATTTTTCACGTTCCAAGTATTTTTATTTACTACTCTGGCAACCTCAGCAGCTAATGATCTGACAATAATAGGGGCATTTTCTATTGTGCTATCGATCACTATTCGTGCCTCAAATTTTGCTCTCAGCGCTAGCTCCTCTGTTCCTGGATCTTTTCCTTGCTCTAGACTTGACAATTCTATAAATACCGCTGGAGCTGCTAACTCTTTCCTTATTGCTGGATAAACCTCACAAGTTTGAATTGCTGGTATCTCTGCCTTTAGCGTATTACAGATTGCCTCATGTAAATTAGTCCAAAATGCCGTCATAAAATAACTTATGTGTAAAATATTTTTCAAATATCCTTTTAACTTCATAATTAACAAGATTTTCTATTATCCTTGAAGCCTCAGGTTCAAGTGGTAGTTTAACCTCCTGTATCGGTAGTGCTGTTCTTCCTACACGTTTAAAAATACCGCTATTTCCTTTTGGCATAACTGCTGCAAATCCTCCTATAAACTCATGCTTTCCTACTTTCGATCCTCTTCTTGTTTTTTGTATCTTGCCAATTGTCGATGCTCTAATGTCATAGAGATTTGCTCTAATTAACACTTCTAATCTGCTAGTTTTTGCCTTAAAAATTCTTAATCTCTTTCTTATCAAACTTAATTTTATCTGCTTTTCCTCACTGATTTCCTTAGCTGCTTTTGATTTTAGCCATATTGCTGTTTTGTTTAATGCACTCACTGTCGCTTTTTCCACTTTTTTCCTTTCAGCATCTATACTTTGTATAATACTACCGGTGTTAATACGCATTTATACTCCTGACGCTCGAATTTTCCATACCATTCCTGAATTATCTTGCAGCGGTGGAGAATATACTTTATATTTACGGTCACCTATAACAAAAATATCTCCTACAATTGGCCTTAACACATCAAACGCACTTACTTCTAACGCTAAAGTTTCTCCTACAAATTGCCCTTCACCAATCTCGTATAATTTATCTGGCTCTTGCTTTAATACTTGTACCATGTACGCCTTATTTTTCGACTCATACAAAGCTAACTCTCCTAAATGGGCAAAACAATCTTTAAATAATCTCTTTATATTTTTCTGCATACCATTTTTTCTAAAAGTCTTTACATATTATTTTAAACATATTGCATATCTTATATTTTTATGGTATATTTTTAAGGTCATAAATAGAGTTTTCTATGTGGGGACCCTACCATGTTGTTACTATTTTCGCTAAAACGGCCGGACGATGGCACATTGGCAGAGGATTTGACTGCGTATGTAAATCAGTCCCTCTATCAAACCTCCTTGGTTCTTGCTTTGCATATAGTGGCTGTCCAAGAGTATTCACTGTCTCATTAAAATCTGCTGGTGCAAAATATGTTGTAAATGTGCTTGCTGTTCCTAGTGGAAAACAGTGCCCTGTATCTTTCTCAATAAATCTTCTTACGGTTCCTTCAGGGTCAGTTGCTTGCCCTCTATATTCCTCAAATGTAATTCCACAGAACGTAAATCCTGATCTCATATCATTTCGAAGCGCTGCTCCTTCTTGCCATCTCTCGTATGCTTCTTTCACTTTAGTATGTGAAGTTAGTGCATCAAAAAACTCAGGGCTTACCAAGGCATGAATTCCGGTCATATATTCACCACTTAGATTATCTTCTATGTGCCGCAATACTTCCAGACACTTACGTTTTACATCTGTTGTTGCTGTTCCCAGTGCAAAATTTACTACTTTTGGCGTGATTTCAAATTCGTTGTACAGATTTAATAATTCTGACCCATCAGCATCTAAAATTATTCCTTTCAGCGCTCCCATTCGCAAATGCTCTAATGTTATTGCATGTTTGTTCCTCATCAATTGCAAATGATCGGTTATTACATCTGCCAGCGCTTTAAGTTCACTCTCTGATCCAAATGCCCTTATTCCCTGTACTTCCTCTGGTAACACTACATCATCATGTGGAATATGTGGAATCGTAAATGTTCTTACCTTTCTTTTTCCTCTTTTTCCTACTGTTGCTGGTGCTCCGGGTAACTGCGTTGGTAGTAAACTTAATACTCCGTTTTGCTCTTCTATGGTAATATGTCTAAATCTTACTGACCTACTTGGAAACAAATTTAAATTTTCAACTCGTCCATAATTTACCGGCAATATATTCATCGCATTTGTTAGTGCCGTCATACTAAATGCTGTATTTGTAAATGGATTTTGCATTCTTTTTCCCCCTTATTAATTTAAGTTACACTCCCTTGCGGACAATGATCCCTCGTCCTTCAAGTTGCTTTATTGCTGCAGCTTTCTGCTCTTCAGTGATATTTGCTGGCCATACAACTGCATGATCTGCTAGCATTGCTATACGTGTAATGATTACTGCTTTGGCATTTTCTGTCGCATTTACATCACTTACTATTGCACCTATCGCTGTTTGTGTACCATCTGTGGCAGTTGGATTTATTATCTTAACCATGCTATCTTTATCGAGAGCCACTACTGTACCAAGCTTTAGGTTCTGCCCTTTTGCTACTGTTATTTGATCTCTTGAATACAGGCTTGATGCCTCATACTTTAATAAGTCACTCAGATTATTTTGTTCGGTTATAGTACTCATTTTGCTTTTCTCCTTTTGTTATATATTTTAAATGCCTACGACTTTTCGCTACCTGCATCATCAACTCTTCTCCTGAATTCTGTGGTATTGTACTTATTATCTCTGTCTTCTTTGTTCTTTCTGCAAGTAATTCCATTAAAACCTCCCTTGCTTGCTCAACACTTACACCCTGCTCAATAAATTCTCCTATCTTTTCTGGCATCTTTGATATATTACATAAACGTATTAATTCAAGAACTTCAGTACGATACTTAGTTAAATTATTAGTTTCTTCTTTTAGGTCAGTTATAGTTTGTTCGTTCATAGTAATACTCCTGTTTTTATTAATATATTTAAACTCTGAAAGAATTGTAATTCCATCTGCAAGACCTATTTCTACTGCTTTCTCGCCAAAATATAGCCCTGCTTCTGTTGATTTGATTGCCTCTACAGAAAGGTTTCTATTGCGTGCTATTAGCTCAACCAGCATTTCATATAAACGATTCACTTCGCTTTTTAGATTTTCTAAACTCTCAGAAGTTATTGGCTCATGTGGATTTAAATCATTTTTTCTACTTCCTGCAAACACTGTGGTATATTTTATTCCACATTTTTCATCAAATCCACTTTGATCTATATGACTTGCTATTACTCCTATACTCCCAACTCCTGAAGTGCGGGTGAGAAAAATCTTTTCAGCGCTAGAAGCTATAGCGTACGCAGCAGAATATGCATCATCATTTGCTATCGCTATTATCCTCTTTTTTCCTCTTGATTCATAAATAAAGTCAGCTAGGTCAAATATACCGTTTACCTCTCCTCCGGGGCTATCTATTTCCAGTATAATTGTCTCTATGCTACTATCTGCTAATGCTTGTGTAATTTGTTCTTCTATTTGCTCATATGATGTCATTCCGAGCATTTCATCAAATGCACCAGGTTTTTTAGTTAAAATGCCATGTATCGGTATTATTCCTCTTTCACTATTTCTTACTGCATGTTTTATATTTTTAAAGATAGGCTGCTTTCCTGTTTGTAGTGACAGTAACTCAAAACTCCTTGGTTCTACCATTACATCTGTTTAGCCATTGTTGTTTCATATCACCTCTTGATTGGCCGTAACGTCAGAATCAAAACTTAAGCCCAGTTCACTTGCACGTCTTTGATCTTCTGCTATTTCTTGGTCAATTTCTTCTACATCATAACCCATTTCTGATACTACTTCCGCTCGACTCTTGAATCCATTTCTTACTGCCATCTGTTGTGCTTGTTGATCTTTCAGTGGATCCACCCAATCAAATCCCTGTGGTATCCATTTTACTTCTTCTTTCGCTGCTTTTGCCACTTTTTCATCTATACGGAGTTCTCCACAAAGTACTGCTAACTCTAGCCATCTACTCCATACTGGTCTACAAAATTGGAATACCATAATGTTATGTTGCAGCATAGCGCATCGACGACGAAACTCTATCAGTCCTGCTCTGATTGATGAATAATTAACACCGGTTAAATCTCCTGTTAGTTGTTCGTATGTTATCCCTGTGCCTATTGCTATTGCCCTCAGTTGCTGTCTCATAAATGCTTCATAGCTTCCTCCTACATCAGATGGCTCTGAAAACTTTATATCCTCACCTGGATCAAGTAGTTGCATAGTACCAGGTTCTAGGCCAGATAGTGCTACTCCTTGCTCACTTGCTTCACCTTCTCCCATGATATTTGCTTCTGGATCGAGTCTTGTAATAAATCCAGCAAACATTGCTGCTGTCTTTTTTCTCACTAATTCTGCATCATCATACTGGTCAAGTTCGTAAAGTTTTAAAAGCACGTTAGAAAGCCAAGGTTCCCCTCTAATTTGTCCAGGTCTCAGTGGTTTATAGATATGTAAAACATCGTTTGCTGGGACTCTTACTGACTCTCCAAAGGTATTTTCACCAGGGTGTTCTTTAAATAAGTAATAAGCTTCTCTTTGCCCAAGCTTGTTAAACTCAATCCCGTTTCTTATTACATTACCATTTGCTAAAGTTTGATTTGTTTTATTGTCTAAATGTTCAGACTCAAGTACTTGCAGTTGTAATGGCACAGAAAATCTATCTTCCAGCTTTCTCGTTCTTAAACGTACAAAACATTCTCCACCCTCTATCATACTTCTGCATACTAGAGCTTGTAATCCATAAAAATCACTTATTCCACAGCTATCTGCTTCATCTGTCCATCTTAGCCATAATTCTTGCACTTTTTTCCTAAATTTTGCATCTCTTGCTTTTGATTGCGGCTTTATTCCTGTTCCAATAGAGTTACTTACTATTGTATCAATAATATTTGCTGCATATGGATTTTTTCTCACCATATCACGTGACCTACTACGTAAAGTTTCAAGGCTTTGAGACAGCAAATTGTTTATACTTCCTAACTCTGGTTGAAAGTGAAAAAATCTTCTTCCTGAACCTGCTCCATCCCAAGCAGAACTTTTGATTTTTGGTTTGTTAAATAATTGCTTGAAGGTTTTTAGCAGCATTTATAAAATTCCTTTACTCGTTGAAAAAACAATTTTCCTCTTTCCAGCAATCTTTAGCTCAACTTTAATTCGTTGTCTTAAGCTTAGTAAATCATTTATATCTACTTCAGCATATCTTACAATATGGTCACCATATGCAATTGATACTACTCTCTCTCCATTTTGCAGTTTCTTTATCGCTTCTTCGACTTGAATTAGATAATCTTCGTTATACATTTACTACTCGCTGATCCATTTGCTTTTCACTATTTTCTTTGATTTTTTACTTTCTGGTTTTTCACTTAAACTATTCCATTTACTCTCTGGCCATCTATCTATTCCCAGTGCTATCGATGCTGCTCTTGCATAAATCCTACAGTCTAATACTTCATTTCTTTCTCTTACCTTCTGCCACTCTTGTTTGGTGTATCCTTTTACCACTTTGCTGACTAATTGCTCTGCTGTTAGCTGCTTAAAATATTCAGGTGCATATTCGGGAAAATGACAATATCCTGCTGGAGCTTCTTCACCTTCTTTTAAAACATTAAGTAATTGAAAAAGCTCTGACTTTAATATCGATACTCCTACTGGCCATAGCTTTATTCCTCTCTTTAGCTTTTGACCACCAACTGTTATATCTACTCTACTTGGGCTGCTAAGTGGCACTAGTGCTTTATTTACACCTTTTACTGCCATTACTCTTCCAGAGCCTTGATGACTTCTCACCCAATTGTATACTTCTTGTGTCGCATATCCTGCATCTACTGCCATCATGCTTATCATATACTCAAGCCCATTTTCACCGATAAAATGATGATTGAGGAGCTCCGAAAGCTTTCCCCATACTTCTCCACTTCCTGTATCTCCTTCAAATACTCGGTAGTCTATTGACCAATTTTCTCTGCCTTTTCCCCAGGCTACAACTTCTGCTTCCAAGCGATCTTTTTGAACATCTACTCCTGCTGTGAGAACTACTTCGCCTTTTGGTACTGTGCCAATCTGAAAAAATTCTCTCCTGTTAAATAATTGCTTCCAGTCCGGTACTTCTCCTTTATCTACCCAGGTTTCTCCAAGCGTAGTATTTATCCAAACTTTCAGTAATTGTTCACTTTCTTTCGCATGGAGAAAATCCTCTACTGCTTGAGTCCAACTATACCAGCCAACTGGGCTATAAAGACTTGAAAGATGAAATCCTTTTTTCTCACCTTTTATTGGATTTGTAGCTCTCCATTCTCCACGCTCAAGAATTCCTGTCTTTTGATGATTTTCTATCTTTTTACCACATTCTATACATATATAGTGTGCTGTATTTGGATTTTTATCTTCCCATTTTATTTGTGACCATTTTAATATTTGGTAATAATTACAATGCGGACATGGTACAAAAAAATATCTCTTATCTGTTACTTCAAATTCTTTCTCAATTCTGCTTATTCCATGAATCGTTGGTGTTGACACTAAAAAAATCTTTCGCCTTGCAAAGGTATTAGTTCGAGCAATACTAAGCAGTACTGGATCTCCTTCTCCTCCTGAATCTCCTGGATAAGCATCAATCTCATCAAGAAAGAGATACTTTACTGGCATAGACCTGAGACCTACACTGCTGTTTGCTCCAGTAATCACAACTATTCCACCTGGAAATTCCTTACTTTGTACAGTATTCCCTGAATCTCTTGATCTTGGGTCTTTTACTTTACTCTTTAAACATGGCGTACTCTCTATTAACGGTGCAAATCTTCCTTTTGACCAACGCTTTCCCATTTCAACTGTTGGCTGTACTACTAGCATTGGTCCTGGTGTTTGATCGATAATATAGCCAATCCAATTGTTACCAGCTTCTGTTCCTCCAATCTGCGCTCCTTTCATGAATACTACTTTTTCAGCCTGTGAAGAAGGAGATAGTGAATCCATGATTTCTTTTAAATAAGGAGTTCTTTCTGTTCTCCATTTACCTGGCTCTGATGCTGCAGTTGGCGCTAAAACTCGATACTCATTCGCCCACTCTGATACTTTAAGCTCTGGATCTGGTTTTAAACCTTCAGAAAAAGATGTAGCGTATATCATATTGCTAGCTCTTCACCATCATTAGATGATACTTCAACATCACTTAAAATAGAACTGCACTCACTTGTTTTCTCACTTTCGAGTTCAATAAACATTTTCTTTTCAAGTGCTTCTTCTATATACTTCTGAATTAAATTACTCATTATTATTGCAGCTATGAGCGCAACTATTCCCACCATTACCGCAGCTATAATGTTAGGGTAAATTCCTACTATCGCTATTGCGCATATTGTTATAGTGACACAGATGATATTGGTATATTTCTTTATTTTTTTGTCTGCTATTTTCCTTTCTTCAAAATATTTATTGCTCAATAAATGAAATGTTGGAAAGTTCTTCTGTCTTCCAAATAACACTATTTCTTTCTCTTTACTCAGTAGTTCTATTAATTTTGCATTGTTCGTTATTATTGCATACTGAAAAACATCCGTGGCATCTGCTCCTCTCTTTAGCAACAACTTTACTACGTTAAAGTGACCATGCTTTGCAGCAACATAAATTCCCGTTTTTCCACTCTCATCTACAGCATCTATTTCAACTCCTTCACCAAGAATACCGTCTATTAGGTCTTCATATCCTTTTCTGGCAGCTAAATCTTGCTAAAATCTTTACTATATCTAATCTATTTGCTTCTTTTGCATAACAAAATGGTGTCTTGCCATTATCATCCTTAATTAAAGGATCTATATCCTCTCGGGTTAGTAATACTTCTACTGTTTTAAGTCTTTCAGCGTAATGTAGTGGTGTTTTATTTTCATAGTCTTGTAAATTAACTCCAGCATTAGGAACATTTATTAAGCATCTTACAATATCTAAACATAAGTCTCTTTCGTCGTAATTACTGCTACTTATAGCTACGTGCAAAGGAGATAATTTCATTGCATTTCTGCCGCTACCAGCTATATTGACATTCGCACCAAGATTTGAAAGTAATTTTACTACTTCTAGCTTCTTGTTGTTTACTGCATAATGCATTGCTGCATGATTTCTCACGTCAAGAACATCTTTATCCGCATTTCCTTCTCTAATTAAAATTTCTACTATTTCTTCATGTCCAGCTCCTGCCGCTAAGTGTAATGGTGTATGTAGTAAAGCATTCTGCTCATTAACATTAACTCCTTTGTTGAGTAAAAACCTTACAGCATTTGCTTCATTCAACATCGCAGCTAAATGAAGTAAGCTATCTTTCTCCAATCCATATTTGTGATTGATTAGTGCTTGTAATATCTCTTCTCTTGCACAAGAGAGCGCACTTTTACCATCATCATCAGTGATCAGTGGATTAATATTTTTCCTGTTCAGTAAGAGTGCAACCATACCAAACTCGTTAATTTCTACTGCATAATGCAGCGGTGTCTTTCCATTTAATCCTCTAACATTTACATCCACTCCTTGCTGATTAATGAGACACTTTATTAATTCTAAACTTAAGTTAGCAGACATTATTTAAAACTTAATATTAGATAATTCTTGTAATGAGTTTGTAATCTCTTCAGTGAGCGTCTTATGAATCTTTTCAGTGTCACTCAGTGATGCAAGCAGTGCTGAAACTCTATTTGGAATATTAAGCAAATTATTACGTACAACTCTTGCTACATTAAATGCATCGCGCTTTACTTCCTCTACTGCTACAAGTTCTCCTATCTCAGCCTTAGCTTTCGCCTCAAGTAGTTTACCTCGTTCCATTTCATTTTTTATTCGAGTTTTTAGCAACATCGTGGAAAGGTTACTTGTATTTTCGTTTTCTGGATTTTTCCTCCTCAGTGGCTGACTTGGATCTCTTATTGCCGCTACTGCTTCATTTGCTTGTTCTCTATTGATCAAACCATCCTCCAACTCAACTATTCCTTTTTTTTACTAAATAACAGACATATTGCTTTGAAAACCCTTTTTCCCTTGCCCATTCTGCTTGCGTAATTCTCACCTTTTTTTCTCCTTTTTTAGCACTGCTCAGCTATAATTTCGTAAGTAGTTAACATTTGAAATATATCTAACGCTAAAGAAGGCCCGAGGTCAGGACCACCAAACCCGCCAGTATGGCCGAAAGGACCCACTTTCTATAGTGTTTTTAATACACTAAAATCTTTACTAAAATTCATAACATAGAACATTAATGCTAAAGAATCTGCTTCATTATCATCTGTTGGACAAAAACCCTTTTCCTGCACTGCTTCAATTACATCAGCTTTACTTGCATTTCCCTTGCCAGTTATAAAACGTTTAATAGTCTTAACTGAAACACCTTGATAGGGAATATTACTTTCCTCGCACCAAGCAGAAAGGTGTGCTAAAAACCCTCCATAGATATGTGCAGCATCAGTTCCCAAGTGTCTTCTCACTTCTTCAAAGTATACAACTTCAATACCTGGAAATTTATACTTAAGTGCATTAAGCCAATTACGAAAATTTAAAAACTGCACTCCACCACCACTAAATCTGCTAACATGAAAACTCTTACTTCCACTTTGCACTATTCCATCATGTAAAATAGTCCAACCAGTTTGTTTGCCAAGATCTAGGGTGAGCATTTCCTTTCAATTGCTGAGTACATATATATACAAGATTTGGAAAATTTTCGTCCAAAAAATCTTCTTCTTAAGCAAATTTTTTAGAAAAAACTTGGTTAAAAATCAGTAAACAGCCATTGCATAATTATTGGTCAAGACTTTCAGATTTCTATCTTAACTATTTAAATAGTCTATTATGTTATTATGGTGTGGTTAGTTTCTTATGAACATTTATCCAAATCGTAAATTTTGGGAAGATGATTTAGAAGTCCCTGTTAACCATTTGCTTGACCGTTTTCACAATACAAAAATACGTCAGTCTTGGATAGATTCACTTTCTGGTAAGCAATTAAATATTATTTTTCAAAACTCCTTTAAAGATAAATTAAATGCTCAACTCTTTGATGATGAAAGTTACGATAATACATCTGTACAATACAAACGTAAAGTGATTGCTAATTATTCCGATTCTCTCGTTACTTACTACTTGATTACCTGTTTTGACCGTGCAAAACTAGAAGTTACTGTCAGTGAAATTGCAAGATCTGCATTAACTACGGAACTCATGAAATCCTACCTTGTAAAAAATAATAATAAATATGATAAAAAGTCTTTGCTGTTTCTACTGTTTCATGCAGATTACAATCTTTTAAAGTCTGTCTATCACTTTGAAAAAATACAAAGAAAGAGTTTCATGTCTTTTGCCTTACAAAAAATACCAAGACGACCAAGTACTCCATTTAAGAACTTTATCTCAGAGGAAATCATACAACAAACACTGAAAGAAGATAACATTAAGAGAAATGACAGTTTCGAGAATCAACTACAAGGTTTCTTCTATCATCAGAATCGTTTATATGTGTTAATACGCAAAGCTAGCGATATAGATTTGTTGTTAAATTCAAACAAAGTCATTCATGGCCATAAGGCAGAGTGGATGATTTTGGATTTTCTACTAAATGGCACTCAGGTAGATCTTGGTGCTAGAAATATTGATCAAGCTATAGAAATAGCAAATAGCATTGCAAGTTGTTACTTTGGTTGCGAATGTATTTTTGTAGATGTGCAGGATAAAAATTTCGCGGAACAGGTGCATAAATTTATAGAAACTTGTATTAATGAATCTGATTCAAATATTCGTGTTTTTGAGTTAAAGTTTCAGTCAAATCGTTTCAATTACATCTACACTAATATCACTTTGACTGTCACTCCATATGATCCTATTGCACCGGAATTGCATGTTTTAAAGCCATTTGTAGGAGACATAGTGCCATTGATAGAGTCGATTAAAGTAATATTTCAAGGCAAAAAGATAGGCTTATTTTTTAAGCGAAGTGATGAGTATATAGCAATTTACTACTCTGAACATCCTCTGAATAAAAGGGAAAGAGAGGATTTTAAAGCATACATAAAACAATTTTATGGTCTTACAATCTTGCCAAGAGCAAATCTCTGATCTTCTTAATTCTGGCAGCTCTTGGGTTAACCCAAATCAAAATTACATCAAAGCAGCAAGGTATTTGTCAGATCTTGAATTAATTCAGATGCAAGAGAGGTCTTACATTATCTGCTCTCGTAGACAAGATAAATTAGATTGGCCAAATATAGTTGATCCATACTGTAACAATGAGATTTTCATTGATGAGGACTTTAACGAAGCATGCGATAATATAATTTGTGAAAATTGTAACCGTGATATTTTACCTAATACCTACAAGAAGCAAAGATTTCACCGCTTATCTGTATATTTTAACCCAGAGAAATTTATGAATTGGTTTGAAGGTCAGCTAAGTGATACAAATTTTATGTGGCAAAAAGTGGAAAGTGGAGTTTATCATGTTGGTGGACAAGGTAAGATTGTAAGTTTAATCATACTTGATTTTTGCACCAATCCAACATTCTTAACGATAGATAAGCTTAAAGCTAATCCAACTGTATTAATAATACTGAGAAAAAATCCATCAAACATACCTCTTGATTTGCCCATAGTAAAAATGGTTGACCTTTTCTTTCAGCATAAGACTTTAATTGAAGTATTCCAAGAAGCAGCACAAAGAGGAGTACTAGAGTTCATACCAAATACTTCAATGCAAATCTTACATACTGCACTTAATCTAATTGAACCTTCTAAAGAGAAAGAATTACTAAAGTTGCAATTGATAGAGGGCTCACTTTACGTAAACAATATAGAGATTCTAAATAAGAAAGCTGTAGCATGTATGAAGGTTTTTCGCATATTATTTGAACAATTTTTGAATGATTGTAAAAAAGAATTACCTCCTGAAAAACACATGTTGCTTAGCATAACTGAAATAGAAAAGCGCCTAAATCTTGATCCAGAAGCAGATCCAGAACATCACATCAGAAAACCACTAAACACAATCCAAAGAACAATAAAAACCACCTTAGCTAAAAAATTAGGACTAAACATCGAACGTAATGATGTGATTCAAACAGTTAGTTGGCCTGGATCATCGCGTAGAGATTATGGTTACCGTATTAACCCTTTTACTGTGGTAGTTCGTTAACTGTGTTGACGAGAAGTAAAAGTAGTATATTTTACCCTAAAGTCACATCTAGCTTTAAAATACAGTTTTTGTCTTATTTAAAGAAATTTGAAAATATAAATTCTCAATTACGCAACTCACCAAAAACCTATCTCGTTTCTTTTGCTTTCTTCAATCTTTTCTACTCTGTTCGTTTGCCGACTTTTGTGTTTGAAGCACATCTACACTCAATGCCCTTCTATAATATATATACCGGATTTCTTGCTACTTTTTCCGGGATTTTCTGAAAAAAAGTTAAAATAATTTGAATGTAGCTCAGAAATTAAAGAGCTTTAAGAACCCGCTAAACGGAACTTCTAGACACCTGAGTTGTTTCCATTTTGGAAAGAACTGTTTACTGGGATTTTAAAGAGATTACATGGGTTTTTGATAAAGATGCTATCTTTCTCATCTTTCTCCCCTATCCAAATCACTAATAACGCTATAACAACCCTCTAAAACGCTTTAAAGAATAGTGTTGTAGTAGAATCGGCTAAAATTAGCAGAGAATGTTTTGATTCCTTTCTTCTCACAGTGAAAACCTCAATCTTTAATCTTCTTGAGAAAATTATCCGAAGAAACAACTTTTACACCTCGCGCTTTTTCAAATGCCTCTCTTGCTACACTAGCATTTTACCACCATCTTTTGCCGCCTCTAAATTCTCATAATAACCCTGTGCATCTTTGATTTTTACTTCATCAATAGTTGCTTGTTCGCCAAGCATGTTGAAAATTAGCTCAATTGGTGTCATATGGTCCCTTAATGGTTGCTTCTTTAGACCCTTTAGATCTTTATGTTCTTTAGTCCTGATACCAAAAGTTGCCTGAGAGATCACATCTGTCAATATTGCATATTCCTTGCCTTCAAGATGCTTATTATTATGGTCGGATATTTTTCTGTTATCCCATTCTTTTGTGAGTTGATTTCTTACAGATATGGATTGCATTCTCCTCTGTATCCACTTGCAACATAATCAGCATAGGCTCGTTTAAATGCCAGCTCTGGATTTTCATATTCTTGTAATCTTTCATACCCGACTTTTGCAAGCCAACGTTTAAACTGCTCAACCTTTTTGGAAGGAACAGACTGTAAGATACGCAATAACCCCTCAACATTTGTACAATTAGCATTCTGTTTACCACCTTTTGTTTTAATTTCAAGGGGGGTGACAAATTGTCCCCATCCTTCAGAAAGCCCTATATCTCTGCTTTTCATCTTTTTTAGGTAATCAGATGGGTTCTTACTACCTGTGAGAAAAGCTATTACCTCTGTTATTACATACCACCACTCTCCATTGTGTAATACTCTAGTTACATTGTTATTATCAAATGCAGTAGTCTCAATATCCCCTTCTTTTAAAGTTAAAGTGTCAATCATATTGAAAATATGTTTATTCTAAAAACCAAATATAAACTAAGTTGCTTTTTATTACTAATAAATAGTGGAAATTTTGTCTCCCTTATGTATGATAAAATTGGAGGCGTAAATTTTGATCTTTGTCTCCATTTTAAGCGGCAATCAAGTTTTACGAGCTTCTGTTTCTTCTTCTATGGCAGTAACTTCAAACTTTTTTCCTTGAGCTACCTCTACAATTTGCTAATTTCATTACTGAGAGTTTTGCAATTAATTGCTCAGAGGTTTGCGATAAAAGTTGTTGTATTCCCATAATAGTCTCCATAACCCCTTATACTCACCATAAGTTGTTCAATCTTTTTTGAAAAATTTTCTTTGCAAAGTGTAAAAAATGTGTTAAACTTACTAGTAAGTTTACTAAAGATGCCTTTTATTTGCGTTTTAGAGGGCATTATAAGCGTTCTTTAGTGTGGCTAGTAAGTTTTACCCTAAAGTTACAGATAGCTTTAAAATGCAGCTTTTGCCTCATCTAAAAAAATTAAGAATATAAAGCTGTTTATTTTGCTTTCTTCAATCTTTTCTACCTCAAGTCTTCATCGCGCTTGCATAAAAGCCTTATTAAAGCAACTAGACCCAGCTCACTTGAAAGTTATTGAGTATTCCGGAAAATCCGGAGATCTGAATTCTTAGTTCAGCTATTAAACTCAGTAGACCAGCGTTATGCGTTTGTTAAAAAAAAGATGAGGGTTAGAGCCTCTGTTAAACTTATGGTAGAAGTAAAGCTATTGCAAAAATAATGTTTCAAAAAGTCTACTAACCATTTGTTCTTTAGGTTCAAAAAATTTTCTTTGCAATCAACAAAAAGCATGATAAACTAATTGTAGGGTTTTTTTCTAATAAATAAAAGTTTGGGGTATTAAGATGCCTCGTAATCGAGTTTTAAGCTACCCTACATGAGTAACTTAGGTCTTGGTGGTATAACTTGTACCCTGAAGTCATAGAATCTTTTTAAAACGCTATTATGGATCATTTGTTTTTCACTGCCTTTACTTTATATTTTTATTATAGGTTGCAACTCCATAGAAAAAGCAAAATTATGAAAGGACATCAAAAAATGTTAAGTTCTTCTCTTAACTGATATATACTATGTACTATAGCATAGTATATATTTATATATATAGATTTTTGCCATCTTGCCAACTTCCCTAAACCCGCTATAGAAGAGGACTTTACCCATGCTATCTAGTTGGCAACTTTTTGCCATCTTGCCATCTTACTATTTCTTTAAACTATTGATTTTCTTATATTTTTATCAATTTTAAGTTGGTAGAATGGCAGATTCTTCAGTTTGCCAACTTGCCATCTTGCCAACTTACTATACTATTTTGCCATCTTGTTTTGTAGAATTATGTATAACCCAAACGTCTGGATTTTCAACTGGTAAGGTTACTCCGTTATTTGGTGAAAGATAATAATCTGGCTTTACCAGCACATGTTGATTTTCAGAAATTTTTAACTCCATGTCTTTAACACATAAATAGCCGTACTTTGATTTAGTGCTTGATACTTTATATCCAAGAGCTTCCTTAAAGAACTTTATGTGGCCAAGAGCTGCAAGATGGCTAATCCTTTCACGGATGCTACGTTCACTTCCAAGGCCTAGCTTTCCCTCAAAATACCTAGCAAAGTGTGCCGCGGTGTAAGTTTCGCCTTTATATGCTTCACTAGCAATTAACTCTAAAATTATATCACATCTTCTTAGACGTTCTAAATCCAATTTAGTATTATAGCTAGACCTTACTATTCTTTCTGAATTTAATGTATCATCAGATTGTACAAACGCACCGTTATGCCAATAAAATGAAATCTTTTCTTCGTTAGATGCAGAATAATTTGACTTCTTACGGCAAAGTACTCGTTCATTACCAGAAGCATCAGCTTTATCTGGCTTTGACAAGTACCAACGAGATCTTACTGTATTACTCCACGCAGTTGAACCACCTGTACCTGTTTTACGTATTATTCCTGAATCAGAAGGATGAGCACATAATAATACAGCTCCTTTTATTACTTTCACTATTTTTCCACAACAACTTTGAATAAATTGTCTCACATGAGAGCGATTGTTTTCATTGCCACCAAATAAGTCTGCTGCTGTATCTAAAACTACTAGCTTTGGTTGAAACAATTTAATATCTTCAAGTAATTCTTCAAAGCAATGAGTTAATTTACCTATATCTTTGTTATCAAATACCATGAGTAGATTATCTTTCCACACTCTCGATAAAAAGCCAATATTATCATGAAAGTCACAGGATTCCATATCTAACTGATATAATCTATTTATAGCACACTGTCTTCGCCACAGCTCTTCTGTATCATCTTCACAAAATACACCATATGTCTTCATCTGCTCAATTTCCATTCCCAACCAAGATTTACCTGTGCTCGCTGCTGTCATTAGTTGTTGAGCAAGTAGAGACTTTCCCATACCACCATCACCGTAGAGAGCCGTAACACTTCCAATAGGAAGCCAATCTTTAACAATCCATTCTCTTTCTGGAGCAATATTAGCCCAAGCTCTGGTATCTATTCTCAACGATTTTTTTGAAGGAGCCTTTTTTGTACTAAGGATGAACTCTTCAACATTTACACCTTCTTTCACGCAATCAGCAGCGTCCCAACCCTTTGGTTTATCTTTAGGTATTTCCAAAATGCAAAGTTCTTCAACTCCAAGACAAGTAAGTTTCATAGCAGATTTTTCAGCGTATTTCTTACCTGGTTCATCATTATCTGGCCAAATAATAACATGTTTACCTTTAAGTGGAGTCCAATCTGTCTTCTCAATAGGTGCATTTGCTCCTGACATTGCTGTTGTTGCAGTTATTCCTTTCTCTATCAGCGCTTCTGCACATTTTTCTCCCTCAACCAGAACAACTTTATCGGACTTTAAAATACCTGGAATGTTGTAGAGTGGTCTTATCTCTGGCGTTCCAAAGTCGGATCTTTTAATATCAAAAGGAAGATATCTCTTTCCACTATCATCATCATAACGATATACTCTAACAAGAGCTTGGCCTTTTTCATCGTAATAATCCCAATATGCAGTTGGATTACCTGCAGTTTTGTCAGTTTTGATCTTTTTAAAATGACCAAGCCATTCAGCTATAGAGTCCATTACTTCAGTAAACTCTGTTCTAGTACTTTTTCTATGCACTTCTGCCCAAAGATCAATTATATCTCCACCTTCTTTTGTTGCAAAATCGTGCCATAGTCCAGCTTCACTACCACTTAATTCTACTACTAGACTTTTTCCTTTATCACCTTGTACATTGCCTACATAAAACTTATCACCACGAAAAGTTCCTCTTGGTAATAGATATGAAAGGCATGATCTGATATTTAATAAAAGCTGAGCTTTTAGCTGTTCTTTTTCTACTAACGGTTTGTAATGTCCATGTGGTGCTGCAGTATTAAAATCACAATAGATACCCATAAAATCTCCAATGTATTTAAAGTTTAGAAATTTGGTTAAGCTGTGGCTATCCAGCGTCCGTTAACCATGTTTATGAATTTTGTTGGTATTGGTTTGCCGTTTTTAAGTTCGTACATCAATTGCAGAGTATTCCTTTCTGGCCTAAATATCATTACTCCAGATGTATATAAACTTCTTAAAACATTAGCACCACTCAATGCTTGAAATGGATTCTTTTTTAACGTGGTTGTTGACACTTTTTTGGTGTAATGTGTAACTATTACTCCAGCAGCAGGATTAGTTATAGAGCGTAGTTCATCAATACTATTTTGCAGAAAAGAGATCATACTCCTATAATCAAAAAGAGAGTCTATCACTATAAGGTCAACTGTTTTTACATCGAGATTTTCCGACATAATTTCTTCTATTTCTTCCACATTCAAGGTTAGTTTTATTTTTTGAGTGATGACTAAGTTTTCTGTCCCTGCATCAAGGGTTTTCTTGCTGATTCTTAGCTTCTGTAAGCGCTCTCTATATTCCATTTCATTCTGTAGATAGAATATCTTAAGTGGCTTTGCAGGCTTCATACCAAGAAATGATACTCCAGCAGCTAAATGTACTAACATGGAAAGAAGAAAATTACTTTTTCCTATTTTGGGAGTTCCGCCTATAACCAAAAGACCGCCTGGAGTTAATATTCTTGGCCCTATTATATCTTTTGGCATTGGTGATTTATCATTTAAGTAGCGTCTTACAGAAAATGCTTTTTCTCCATTGTTTTGTAACGTGGAATTTTTTTTAGCGTTCAACCACTTTTTGGCAGAATCTATGTTACCTTCAACTAAAGTCCAAAGACTGAGTATGTCTCCCTTCTTTTCTTTATAAATGTCATTCCAATTTCCTGCTTTCTCTCCTTTTATTTCAACTATTATCTTATCTTTACCTAAATTTGCCAGATAGAACCTATCTTGATAAAATTCTCCACCCGGAAGTAAGTAAGATACACATTCTTTTATGTTATCAATTAACAATGATTTAATCTCTTTTTGAGATGAAAAACCCATAAAATTTCCCTCCTTTTTAATCAACATATTCTTTAAACGTTTAGAGTCCAGATTGGCGAGTTCACAAACAGTTTCAAAGGATCGTGATCGAATCCATTTACAAGCCTCTTTTTAAGTTTTAGGTTCCTTCCTGCTGCATCCTGAAGAGCTCTAGTAATAACAGCAGCCCATAACTTTCCTTCGTCGTACTTCAAAATGGTAACCAGTCAGATTCAATACCATTGTTTTGTTCTGGAGTAACAACTGTAGCAATTCTGTTTCTATCTCCGTATCTACTGTCGGCTTCAATACCAACTTTTGCAGTAAACTCTAACCCGTTAAAATCAGCTATAGAGTTGATTTTTCTAGCAATCACTGCTTTTTCTGAAGTGTCATTTGCATGAATGTTCCGTGCTGACTCTAAAATACTTCTAAGCATAGAACGACCAGATTCTCCCCAAGTATCTTCTCCTTCAACTCTTGCTTTGCCACTTTTAATACCAATTACTTGAAAAATCTTACGTTTTGCATATTGACCTTCAGTGACGGTAAATTCAGCGTTTAAATAGATGCTGCCGGTAGCATAGCTTTTAGTGAACCAATTTTCATAACCTCCAGGCTTTATTGCCATTTTTACCTTGACTATTGTACCTTTTGGTATTAAATTGCTCTGCAGTTTTGCGTTATTAAAATCAGTTAAAAAATCTGATAACATATTGTCTCCTATAAATTAAGTGAAAAAAAGGAATCAACTCCATTGGTCTGCAAGCTTCCAACGACTATCTATCTTATCAACAAGCTTACTTGCTACACGTTCACCATTACGAAGCTCAAATACTATTTGACGGACAGTGCTTTCCTCATCATGAGCAAACATCACCATGCCTGTGCTATAAAATCCACGTAAAGATCCAGCACCGCTTAGGCCTTGAAATGGATCTTCTTCCAGCATCTTTTTGGACAGTTTTTTTGTATGGTGGGTAAGTATTATGCCCGAATCTGGGTTAATAACATTTCTCAGTCTTTCAAGTGTTTTTTGCAAAAAGAATAGCATAGCGCTATTGTCATTTTCATTGCCATATTCACTTGAGTTGAAGATGTTGCGAAGAGGATCGATTGCAATAATATCAGGTTTAAAACGCTCTTTAACGGTGCTTTTGATCTCATCTATTTCTTCACTGCTGAAAGATAATTGCACTCTTGGCGTGATAATTAAGTTATTGGCAGCTACATTCAAAAGTTCGTTATCCAGTTGAAGTTGTTGCAACCGTTCTTTCATATATTCATACTCAATTTCAGTTTGCATGTAGAAAATTTTCAAAGGTCTACTTGGTGTCATACCAAGAAATGATCTACCAGCAGCCATGTAAACAAGCCAAGAGATCAAAAAGTCGCTTTTGCCAATCTTAGGAGGGCCACCCAGTACCAATAAGCCTCTTTTTGTTAAAATTCTTGGTGAGATTATATCTTCTGGTATTGGCGATTGATCATTCAAGTATTCTTTCACACTGAAAAAGGGAATTTTTTGACCGATATTGAAAAAGCTTTGTTCCATATTACTCCTTTTAAAATTAGGCAACAGAAGCCAAGGTTTTGGCTTTAATTTTCGCAAGTAATTTACCTAAATGCGGTTCTTCAACCATATTCAGGCAGCCACTGCGATCTTTAGCTGGATATCCCCAAGTATTAATAGTCTGACAGACAAATGAGCGAACCTCTGTGCCATCATCTTTCTTGATTCCAACCATACTAATTACTTCATCAACAATACCTGGAATTTCACTAGCAGTTTTTGCTCCTTCACATTGAGGAAGCCAGGTTGAGCGATTGCAATCATCAAGATATTGGCCTAATGTGCCAACTATGATGATGTCTTTATCTCCGATGTGTTGAAATTGATTGAGCCATGCCATCATCTCTTGCGCAAGTATTCCGTAAGCAGCTCTCATGTCTTGCTTTCCACTTCTCTCAGAAAAAGCTTCCGGTTGCATTTTTGCCCATAAGAGACAAAGACGTGATGCTACAGTAATGCTATCAATAAAAATACATCGATATTTAGAAAACTCTTCATTGTATTTACTTGATACGTGCTCATAGTGTTTCTGACTATACGCCTGATCAGATTTTAGTGCAGGGTTCGGACCACCAATTAGGCAGGCAATATCCCGAGCTTGATTCCAAGTACGAACACTAATTGAATCTCCCTGCCAATCTTGAACAGCAAGCAGACCTGCTTCAAAGTCAAGACATAGTGTTGGTTCACTTATAGTCTTTAAGAGACTGGTTTTACCAATACCGTAAGGACCAAAAATTACTACTTTTATGCCTGTAGTTGTTTTCAATCTTTCATTATTGTTTAAAATTTTAAAAGTCATTTATTCACCTCAATGGTATATGTTATATATTCAGGAAAGGTAGAATTTATGTTCAATTTTTCTTTTTGCTCTTGTAGTAGATGGAAGAGAGTTTTATACGTATTTTTCTTACCATAGTATTTAAAGTAGTTCTTGATATGTTGTTCATCTTAGCAACTTCATATAAGTTAAAGTACTTGAGTTGTTCGCATATCTTTTGCATCTTTCTTGGTAGCGTTGAAATCATGTAATCTACATCAGTACGTTTCGCTACTTCATCTTCAAAAGCTTCTGTTTTCTCAATATTGACATAGTTATTAATATTGCGCTTCATACATAGTTGTTTCTCCAATAAGTTATTGGCACGACGTTCAGTTAATCTTGCTACAAAAGTGTTAAAGCTACCTTTACTTTCATCATATCTATCAAGATAAGTCCAAATCTCACAGAAAAGTTCTTGCTCAAGATCTTCATGAGTTTCATGAGCAAAGCATTCAAAAAGTTTTAATCTCTTAGCTTGATACCGTATATTTTGAACAACTATGGCAGTTTTTAGTTTCATAACTTTTCCCTAAAACAATTAATGCTTTAAGGATGAGAACTTATAGGTGCACTTTGTAGGACAGGAGCAAAAATAAATAATACAGATGCAATTTTTAACCTATTGATATTCTATTGTTTTTTTTCGAGAATAATACAGTTCGATTTTTAAATAATACTGCAACAAAAAATTAGGCAAAAATTCATTTTTTTTTGGACAAAAATTTTCCAAATCCTGAATATATATTATATAAGCCTTTCAAACTCATCACAGGTGTCAATTCTTACACAATCAGGAAGAGCATCAATAGCAGCCAGCATAAAAAAGCAATCTATCCATCTTGCTTGGGGAAGTGGTGATGGAAGCTCTGGAAATAGCCATAAAGTAGAAAAAACTTTCGTTAAGGGTGAAATAAAACTTGATCATCAACCTGTTAAAGATGTGAAGGTTGTTACAGGACAAACAATGCATCAGCCAAGTGTTGACTATACAGTTGATAGCAGTACTGGTGTAATAAAACGTACGGAAAATAGCTCTATCACGGCAAATAGTGCAGTTACTATAGAGTATACTGAAAGCACACCACCAGAGCTGATAACTTCTGAAAAACTGCTCAATGAGCTTGGTAGACGTACTGCAGATGAAGTTCTCTTTTGTACTGGTGATGATGATGGAGAGCTTCTAACTCCCACAGGTAGGTTTAAACCCTCAAATGTACCAACCAATAATTTGTACCTTAAATTTACTTTCGATTTCACGGACGCAGCAAATCAAGTTATACGGGAATTAGGAGTTATGGTTGGTACAAAGGTAAAAGAAAAGTTGCCTCCTGGACAGAGATATTTTGAACCACAAGATATAGAAGACCCAGGGATCTTATTAGTTTTAGAGCATACAGTACCGCTCATTAGGACTTCAGCAACCCGGGAAACTTTTTCGTTTGTAGTGACATTTTAGAAAAAGAGAAAAAAAGATGACCTTAAATAGCTATTATAACCGCTTTAATCCTGACAAAGAATACGAAAAAAGCTTGTTCCTGGCAGGAAGAGGTCTACAGTCAGCAGAATTAAACGAGACGCAAGAATATGCTCTCTCTAAGCTTAAAGGCATAGGCGATGCAATATTTCGTGATGGTGATGTTATAACAGGAAGCAATTGTATTATAGATAGAGAAACTGGTAAAGTTACGCTTGAGTCAGGAAAAATCTATCTTCGTGGAGCAGTTAGAAAAGTTGAAAAAGAAGAATTTACTATTCCACTAAGTACCACAGTGCGTATAGGTGTTTATTACCTAGAATCTACGATTACAGAACTTGAGGATGCAAATCTTCGTGATCCTGCAGTTGGTACAAGAAACTATCAGGAGGTAGGAGCTGCAAGGCTTAAAGTTTCCATCATTTGGGGATACCAAGTAGAAAGTGTTACTGTTAACTCTACAAATGGCGAATTTTATCCAATTTATAACATTGAAAATGGAGTACTGATAGAACATTCACCACCTCCACAAGCAAATATAGTAACTACCGCTCTTGCTCGTTATGATAAAGAAGCCAATGGTTCCTACGTTGTAAATGGCCTTGAAGTAATGTGTCTGCAGAGAGAAGAAGGAGACGAAAAGGGGAAAAAAATATTTGTGATTAATGAGGGCAAAGCTCATGTTGATGGCTATGAGATTGAACTTCCTCACAGTATTCGTGTTTCTTTTGATCAAGATCCGGATATAAAATCAGTTGAATCAGAACCACATACTTTTCAGCCAAATAGCCAAAGAGTAATGGAACTGAAGGTTAATGATTTTCCAATAAGTGAAATCAAAAAAGTAGATATAACTGTTCAAAAAACTATTACCATTACTCACGGTTCATATTCAGGAGCCATTGATCCGATACCTGACTCTGCAGTACTTGAAATTATTCAAATTAAACAAGGCAATGTTATTTATGAAAATAGTATAGATTACAAATTAAACGCAGGAAACGTCGATTGGTCATTACCTGGTAAAGAGCCAGCTCCTGGAAGTAGTTACCTAATAACCTATCGCTGCCGCACTCATGTAAGCCCTGAAGATATAAATGAAAAGGGATGTAAAGTAAAAGGAGCAGTTGATAACAGCTTGGTTTTGATAGATTATACCTGGAAAATGCCGCGTTATGATTTAATCACTATAAATGCAAAAGGCGCAATAAGAAGGATAAAAGGCATAGCTCACCCTTGGCGACCATCAATGCCTAAAGCACCTAGCGGACAACTTTTGCTCTGCTACATTCATCAGACGTGGAAAAAAGGCGAAGGGGTAAAAATAGTGAATAATGCTATTCATGCTGTACCGATGAATGAGCTTGAAGCAATGAAAAAAGGAATAAATGATCTTTATGCTCTTGTTGCACAGGAACGTTTACGCAGTGATGCAAATTCAAGAGAACCTACTACCAAAAAAGGAGTATTTGTTGATTCGTTTTTTGACGATGATATGCGTGATCAAGGAATTTCGCAGTCTGCAGCAATAGTAAATAGAGAGCTAGTTCTGCCAATAGATGTAGAAGTTGCAGATATTGAAAAAGGTGGGGAAAGATATCTTTTGCCTTATAAACTTGAACCGGTACTGGAGCAGCTTTTACAGACTAAAGGAGAAAAGATTAATCCGTATCAAGCTTTTGATCCAGTCCCGGCACAAATTACTCTAAATAAAAACATTGACCACTGGACAGAGGTTACCACGAATTGGAAAAGTCCAGTAACAAGAGTATTTAATGTTAAAGAAACGACAGAGCTGCTGTCAAGTACTTCATACGAAACTGAATTTATGAGAGAAGCAGTACAGAATTTTGAAATTGAAGGTTTTGAGCCAAGTGAGAAGCTTAAAGAGATAAAATTTGACGGAATAATTATTCAACCTATAGCATAAAAATATGTTAATAGTTAACAATCAAGGACAAATAAGTGGAAAAATAAAAATCCCAGCAAATATTCCAGCAGGTACTAAATTAGTACAGTTTTATGGTGATAAAAGAAGCTATGGAGAAGCAACGTACACTGGTAAAAAAACTATTACCATAGAAGAGAGAAGAAGAGTTATCGCAGCAAGAAGAATTGATCCTTTAGCGCAAACATTTACTTTAAATGAGAGTAGGCACATAGGAGGTCTAGAGTTATGGTTTATAAATAAAGGCAAAAAACGTGTTGTTGTGCAGATTAGAGAAACAGCAGTGGGAATGCCATCGCAGACTGTTATTGCTGAAAGCTATATTGAGCCAAAAGATATAAAGATAGATGGCACAGCAACACGTATAGAGTGGTCACCAGTGTTTTGACATGCAGGACGAGAGTATGCAATAGTACTGCTTACTGATGATCAGGGTACTGCAGTAAAAATAGCAGAACTTGGCAAATATGATGCAGTAAATAGCCGTTGGGTAACGAGTCAGCCATATCAAGTAGGAGTATTACTCTCATCTAGCAACGCAAGTACTTGGACTCCACATCAGAACTTAGATTTAACGTTTCGGCTTTTGGCTGCAAAATTTAGCGAAGTTTCTCACATTATTGATCTTGGCAAGGTTACTGCAAATAACGTATCAGATTTAATTGTTTTGACGAACGTCGAAAAAGTAGCATTTGATACCAATGTAGAATTTATTTTAACAGATGAAGAAGGAAAAGAAAATTTTTTGTCTGATAATTTGCCACTCGCACTGCGTGAAAGATTATCTGGAGAGCTAACGGTAAAAGCAAGCCTAAAAGGAGGGCGAGAAAAAAGTCCAGTGCTATATCCTGGGTTACAGCTAGTTCTAGGTAATCTTTCAGAGTCTGGAGATTATGTAACAAGAAGCATTACAGCAGGAGCTAACACTAAAATCACCATAACGTATGATGCGCTAATACCTGGCACTGCAGATGTTAAAGCATATGTGCAAAAAAACGTGGATTGGCAATTAGTAAATTTAACATCAGGAAAACCAATTGGAGAAAATTGGGTAGAAAGAACTCATGTGCTATCAAATTTTAATGCCAATGAGACAAGGGTAAAATTAGTTTTAAGTGGAACGGTTGTTTATCGCCCTAAGGTAAAAAATCTCAGAGTGATTGTCACATAATGACTGTTGACCAAACCAAACGAGGATATCCACTGCCTCATCCAGAAAATATTGCAGTTCAA
The DNA here is from genome assembly GCF_947251575.1 of Wolbachia endosymbiont (group A) of Yponomeuta plumbellus. Taxonomy (NCBI): domain Bacteria; kingdom Pseudomonadati; phylum Pseudomonadota; class Alphaproteobacteria; order Rickettsiales; family Anaplasmataceae; genus Wolbachia; species Wolbachia endosymbiont (group A) of Yponomeuta plumbellus. The sequence continues at coordinate 981,647 of NZ_OX366353.1, forward strand.
GATGTGGTACGTATTCGAAGAGCTATAGAAAAAATAGATGAAGATATTACCGAAAGAGAAGATGAGCATAATCAACTAAAAAATAATTTTAAACGATTTAGATTTGAAACTTTTTTGAATTTTTGGGAATGAAAGAAGCAATAGAAGCGTTACATAAAAGGATAAAGGATTTAGCAGTAAGTAGCACAGCTGATCAACTGGCATATCTTGCAAAATCGCTGGAATTGATAGCAGATAAAAAAGCTATTTCCAACGTTGTGCAGATGACTGAAGTAAAAGGAATAATTGATGCACTACAAAAGAGGCTTAAGGATTTAGCAGCAAACAGTACTCCAGATCAATTAGCATATCTTGCTAAAGCATTGGAATCAATAGTCGACAAAAGTGCAGTTTCTGAAATTGTACAGATGACTGATGGTAAGCTAAAAGAGCTTCTTGATAGTGCAAAAAAACACTTAACTGATCTGGATAATAAAAAAGCTAGTTCTTTAGCAGTGATCTCTGAATCAGAGAAGCAGTTATTAAAGAGAATTGATGAAAAAGGAACAACAAATTTATCGCTACTTGATACGAGAAAGAATGCCAATATTGCAGCAATAAATAGCATTAGTAATAGTCATAAAGATGGTCTTAAAGGTTTAGTAGAAGATTTTCGTGCTGTTAATAATGTACCACCTGGCTCATCAATTATAGGAGAAATAGAAACTCGAATTGAAAACATCTCTAATGAGGTAAAAACTCGGGATGAACAGTTAAAAGTGTCTCTTATAAATGAAATAAGAAAGCGCAACATGGTTGAACCAGGGTCATTACCTTTCTTATTTGGTGTACTTGGCAGAAAAAATAATTATTTTGGCCACGGAACTTTTACGACAGAGCTTGGAAAGTGGAGTAGTGATATAACAAAAACTGACTATATGTTACAACTACTAGCAGGTAGCCATACGTACAATACAGATTACGTTAGTTTTTATCGGCCAAGACAACTCTATTTTATAGAGGGAAGTAAAGGAACATTTATTTACGGAGAGTTATGCACAAAAAGTTTTTCTGGTAGTTATGATGAGATATACTATTACCCGTATGCTGCACTTGGAGTAGTATTTGTAAAAAATACAACCAATGTGAACATAAATAAGACAATGGAATTTGTTGGATCATCGTATTCGAGTACGGAGTATGGGGGAGCAGGATTATTTGTGGGAACTCCTGATAACACTAATTCTAATAAATCAAGTATTTCAAAAATAGTATGGAAAAATGTTTACCAATACACGAGTTCTGATAGCAAGTTAGCCGGATCTGGTAATGTGGAGATTCCAGCAGGAAAAACAGTTGCAATATTACTTTACACATCATCTTACCTGTATTCCAGGACACAAGTTAGTCAAGGTATGCTTGCATCAAATTATGTACACAACTATGGTCAATTTATTCAGTGGGGGATTTATAACATACGTAGCAATGTTCTAACTACAGGACTTGAAGTAGATGTGGAGAGAACGCTAAAAGCTTGGCAATGTCCAGGATTATCTAACACGTATGAGATTTGGAGGTAACAAACAATGTCTATCTACATTAGATTTGAAAATGATAAACAAGTAGAAACAACAACACTTGAAAGCAAGCCAACTGAAAATGATTGGTATGAAGCACCAGAAGATTTTGATTGGCAAAAAAGTTATTGTTTAACAGAAGGAGGCAAAATTGCTCAGCGGAATCAAGAAGATATTGAATTGGAGTTACTACAAAATGCGAAGTTTTCTGCACTTTCTAATCTTCATGCTTATTATGATAACTATACTCACCAATACTCAGGATATTCTCATCAGAAGTCTAAGTCGTACGAAATACAAGCAAAAGCCGCAGAGAACATTTTAGCAGCACCAGAATCTATAGACAAAAAAGATGCAGAAATTATAGAGCCATTAGCAAAAGTCCGAGGAATTTCAGTAGTAGAAATGGCAAGAATAATTCAGGAAAAAGCAAAAAGAGCGAAAAAAGCAATAATCAAGTGCGAAGAATTGGTGGATATAGCTGAAAGGGAAATCGGTGAAGCTAAAAGTAAGGAAGAGCTGCAAACTTTGCTAGATAATTGTAAACAAAAAATGCAAGAAAGTTGAAAAGGGGAAAAAGAAATGACAGAACAGTTTCTACATGGAGTAAATGTTATCGAGGTTACCTCAGGAGCGAGGACAGTACGAACAGCTAAATCATCGGTAATTGGAGTAATTGGTACTGCACCTGATGCTGACGGGCAAAAGTTTCCACTAAATAAACCAATATTAATAGCAGGAAGCTTAAAAGAAGCAGCAAAACTTGGTCGATCTGGGACTTTGCCTTCAGCTATTAATGCAATTTTTTCCCAAATTGGTGCAACAGTAGTAGTTATTCGAGTTGAGGAGAAAGTAGAAGAGACGCTCAGCAATGTCATTGGTGGAGTTAACGAAGAAACTGGAGAATATCAGGGAATTCAAGCGTTCTTAAGCAGTGAAAGCATAGTTCATGTTGCGCCAAGAATACTAATTGCACCTCAGTTTACTCATCAATTATCTGGAGATGCTGGAAATCCAGTGGTTAGCGCTTTAATTCCTATAGCAGAAAAGCTAAGAGCAATAATAGTAGCAGATGGACCAAATACCAATGATGAAGAAGCAATAAAATGGAGAAAAAGTGTAGGCAGCTCAAGAGTTTATGTTGTTGATCCGTGGGTTAAGGTTTTTATTGAAGGAAAAGAAGAAATTCTCCCTCCAAGTTCATTTGTAGCTGGTTTAATAGCTAAGATAGATAGCGAGCAAGGCTTCTGGCACTCACCTTCAAATAAAGAGATAAATGGTATTGTTGGAACAAGCAGGCCTATTGATTTTACGCTCGGTAATATAAATTGTAGAGCAAACCACTTGAATGAAAATGAAGTAACAACGATAATTCATCAAAATGGCTACAGGCTTTGGGGAAATAGAACATGTTCAAATGACTCAAAATGGGCTTTTTTGTCAGTGAGAAGGACTGCAGATTTAATCAATGATAGTTTACTTCGAGCTCATTTATGGGCAGTTGATCGCAATATCACCAAAACTTATATAGATGATGTAATTGAGGGGGTGAATTCTTATCTGGCAAGTTTAAAAGCACAAGGGGCGATTATTAGCGGAAAATGTTATGCAACCCCAGAACTCAATACACCAACAAACATTGCAAGTGGAAAAGTATACTTTGACTTTGAGTTTACACCACCATATCCAGCAGAACAGATTACTTTCAGGTCACATCTTGTGAGTGGTACAATATTATAAAAAAGAGGAAAAAATGTTACCGAAGATTTTAAAGAATTTTAACGTATTCGTAGATGGTCGGGGTTACGCAGGAAAAATAGATGAAATTACCCTACCAAAACTTACCATAAAAACAGAGGAGTACCGTGCTGGTGGTATGGATATTCCAGTAAATATTGATATGGGCATGGAAAAGCTTGAAGCAGATTTCACTTTTTCTGAATATGACACAGAACTCTTTCGGCTATTTGGGTTGATAAATGGGAATTCAGTAGCTTTGACACTCAGAGGTGGAATGCAAGGGAGTGGTAGTAACGATATTGAAGGAGTAATAATCAACCTTGGGGGCATATTCAGAGAATTTGATTTTGGTAGCTGGAAACCTGCTGAAAAAGCAACGCTGAAGTGTACTGTAGCTGCTCATTACTATAAACTTACTATCGGTAGTAATGAATTAATAGAAATCGATGCTGAGAACATGATCCGTAAGATTAACGGTGTTGATCAAATGACTTCTATGCGCACAGCTTTAGGAATTTAACTAAAAGGGTAAAACAATGCAAAAAATTAAATTAACTGAACCAATAAAAATCGATGGAATTTTAGTTTCAGAGCTAACTCTACGCCGTCCAAAAGTTCGAGATCGTTTAGCTGTTGAACGTATGGGTAATAGCGATGCAGAGAAAGAAGTAGCACTGATTGCAAATCTTGCAAGTATTTCAAGAGAAGCAGTAGAAGAATTTGATTTAGCAGACTACAATAAGATTCAAGAAACGTTACAAGGTTTTTTGTCTCAGCAGAAGAATTGAGGTTGAGCATATTATCACTTAGCTCAATGGTTGGTGGTGGAATCAATCAGTGGCTTGATATGGATATTGAAGAATTTATTACTTGGTTTGAAAGTAGCGGAAAATTATACAAATGAAGGCAATTTCTATAGTAATTGGAGCAACACTGCAAAGCAGTTTTAATAGTACGATAGCAGGTAGCACGAAGCAACTTTCTCGTATTGGTAGTACGATAAAACAACTTGAATCATCAAGTAAATCAGTATTCAAGTTTAAACAATTAAGCCACGATGCTCTGCTTGCTAGGCGTTCTTGGAATGAACTAGAAATAAAAACAAAATCTCTTGCTCAGCAGATAAAAAATACAGGAGCACCAAGTAAGAGCCTGCAAAACGAGTTTACAAGGTCTAAAACTGCAGCGCTGAAAGCTAAAACAGCTTATTTACAAAAAAGAAGTGCTCTCCACCATTTACGCACGGAGTTCAGTAAAAGTGGTAGAGATATAAAATCTCTTATTGGAGATCAAGTTAAACTTGGCTCTTCTATTGAAAAGCTTAAAAATAACTATACAGCTTTAAATTCCGTAATGCAAAAACGTAAAGGAGTTTTAGCACAAAGAGCAAATTTCAAAGCTCAAATGATGGATGCTGTGGCACTTGGCCTCACCCTTGCAGCACCACTTAAGGCTGCAATTAGTTTTGAGAGTGCCATGGCTGATGTAAAGAAAGTTGTAAAGTTTGAAGATACAGATGTAAATGGCTTGACAAAACTTGGTGAAACATTAAAGGGGATGTCACGAACAATTCCGCTATCTGCAGCAGAACTTGCGCAAATTACTGCAAGTGGTGGGCAGCTTGGTATTGAAGCTAAGGATCTTACGGTTTTCACAGACACTGTGGCCAAGATGGCAACTGCATTGATATGTCAGCAGAAGAGGCAGGAGATGCTATTGCTAAGCTCTCTAATATTTACCAAATTAAAATTGGTGAAATGAAAAGCGTTGGTGATGCGATAAATCATATCTCTGATAACACTGCCGCAAAAGCTAAGGACATTGTTCCTGCACTAAACAGAATTGGTGGTACGGCAAGGCAATTTGGCTTAACTGTAGCGGAAGCAGGAGCTCTGGCAAGTAGCTTCATTAGTCTTGGTAAGACCCCCGAAAAAGCAGGTACAGCAATTAATGCGATGCTCAGTAAGTTGCAAACAGCAAGTAAGCAAGGTGGCAATTTTCAAAAAGCTTTTCAGCAGCTAAAAATAAATGCTAAGGAATTTGAGAAAGCAATTGGCAAGAATGCACAAGGCACATTAGTTAAGTTTTTAGAAACAATTGCAAAACTAGATAAGCAAGAACGTTCTAGCGTTCTCTTTGATCTCTTTGGCCTTGAATATCAAGATGATATAGCACTACTTATTGGTAGTCTTGATGAATACAAAAAATCTTTACGATTAATAAACGGGGAATATAAGGGCTCAATGCAAAGGGAGTTTGAAAATAGAGCAAATACTACAGCAAACAACCTTCAGTTACTTAAAAACTCAATAGCAGAAGTAGGAATGAATCTTGGTTCTGTACTATTACCACCTTTAAATTTTACTGTTAATCTTCTGAGGTCAGCAACTACACAAGTAGCACTTTGTGCCAAGGAATATCCAGTACTGACTACAGTGATCATAAGTACGATTGCAACATTGATTAGTATTAAAATAGCAGCCATATCTCTTGGATATGCTTGGACTTTTGTAAAAGGTTCCTTATTTGCTCTTTTATCTACTTGGAAAATGTTTGGATCTGTTGTTACTTTGGTAAAAATAGGTCTTTCTGCAGTTTTTCCAGCAATAATTGCTGGATTTAAAGCATTGACAATTGCCGTAATGAGCAACCCTATGGGGCTGATTATTGGTGGTCTTGCTGTTGCTGCAACTTTGATAATTACCAAATGGCAAGTGGTAAAGAACTTTTTTGTTACTATCTGGGAATCGGTAAAAATTGTATGGAAATCTTTTTCTGATTGGGTAGGAAAGTTTTGGAATAATATTACTCAGCCTTTTAAAACAATCAATAATCTATGGAGCAAAAAAAATGAGGCTAAACTAGAAGTTAGATCTGTAAGTAATACTATAAGCGACGCCCTTAAGCACCCAATTGCAGCGCACAATAAGACTATAGAGAATAAAACACGCAATAATCACTTTAATGTTAATATTCACCCAAGCTCTGGACAAGACGTACGTAGTATTGCTGATGAAGTAATGGAGCGAATTAGAGAGCAATTTAGTGGCGCACTTTATGATATAAATTAAATTATGCTGTCTCTTGGTCCATATAGATTTTCATTAACTGAGCGAGGTTTCACACGCAGGAATGAATATCGCTGGCCTGCACTTGAGCGTATTGGAGAAAAGCCATTACTTCAAAGTATTGGTCCTGGAGAGGACGTTATTGAGCTTGCGGGAGTAATCTATTCAGGAGGACTGGGGCAAATAAATAATATGCGAAATTTATCGAAACCTCTTTTACTCATTGATGGCCAAGGTAACATTTTAGGCCATTTTGTTATTGTGAAAATAGAAGAAACGCAGAGATATTTTTTTCCAAATGGTGAAGCAAGAAAGATTGAGTTTCACTTAAGTTTGAAGCACTATGATAACGTGTTGTCAGACGGATCACTAAATAATCCAGTTGATGATATACAACTTGATAATGATATATTACAAAACTAAGGAAAATGATATGTTAGATTTAATCTGCTGGAACTACTATGGATTCAGCTCAGGAGCAGTTGAGATTGTGTTAAGAGCTAATCCTGGGCTTTCAGAGTACGAACTTCTTCCTGCAGGATTAATCATTAAACTTCCTGTTATTCAAAAAGAGACACAAAAGCAAGTAGTAAAACTATGGGATTAAAATGACACCAGACTTTAGTATTTCAGTAGAGGGAATTTTAATCACTGAGTTGATAAAAAGTCGGTTAGTATCAATGCATATTACTGATGAAGCTGGAGTAATAAGTGATACTGCTGTAATTCATCTTGATGACCGTGATTCATTATTTGAAATTCCTAGAACTGGGGCAAAGCTAAATATTTTACTTGGGTATAAAGAAACTGGCATTGTGCCGATGGGAGATTACATAGTGAATGAAATTACGCTACAAGGCCCGCCACAAGGACTAAAAATCAAGAGTCATGCAGCGGATCTAAAAGAGTCATTAAAGGAACAAGTGTTTAATGAGTGGCATCAAATCACCTTAAATGATTTGGTAAAAAAGATTGCAGACAAACATAGCTATCAAGCTAAGGTTGCTGCAGAGTTTGCAAATATCATGATATCACATATTGATCAGACTGCAGAGAGCGATATGCATTTTTTAACCAGGCTTGCTCAAATTTATGGAGCAATAGCAAAACCTGCTGGAGGGTATTTACTGTTTGTTTCAAAAGGAAAAGCAAAGTCAGTTACCGGAAAAACTTTAAGCACTATTACTTTAACACCTAGAGATATTACAAATTGGAAAGTAAAATTTAATGAGCGTAATCAATATGGCTCGGTTATTGCTTACTGGTATGATTATGAAAAAGCAGAGACAATAACGGAAAAAGTAGGTGATCAAGAACCAAGCTATATTTTGCGAGATATTTATGCAAGTAGTGATTTGGCACAAAGTGCAGCATCTGCGAAGTTGAATCAGCTGATGAGTAATGCAGCAACACTCAATGTCACAATGCCAGGAAATCCTGAATTATTTGCTGAAGCAAAGATTAATCTTTCTGGATTTCGCAAAGGAGTTTATGGTAAATGGATAATAAATAGGGCTGAGCATGTAATTGATAACCTTGGCTATCGTACTATATTAACAGCAGTTATGGGAAAATAAATTGATAATTTCCTCATAAATATCTTTTTTTTCTTTATTATTGTTTAATTCCTCTACAGCAAGATCTAAAGGAGTTTTTTTATCTTTGTTTTTAGCAAGAGGATTTGCTCCATTTTTCAGTAGAAATTTAACAATTTCCAAGCGTCCTTCCTGTGCAGCATAGTGCAAAGCTGTCCAGCCAAAAGCATCAGTAGTGTTTACATTAATGCCTTCTTCAATTAGAAATTTTACAACTTCCAAACAGCCTCCGCTTGTAGCATAGTGTAATGATGTTGCACCAAAATGATGAGTAGCATTGATATCTACTACATTTTTTATTAAGGATCTTACAGTATCTAAATTACATTTTTCAGCTGCAGTAGATAATGTTTCCAGATCATTGCCACTTGCCTTACTTTTTATTGGCACATCTTTTGATAATTGGTCTGTACTAAAGTGCTGATACAGAACAATAACGCATATCATCGGTATTATTGAACTTGTTAACAATTTCCAAAAAAGGCTAGATTTCATGTTGATTATATTATTTACATCGCTTGTTTAGTGCAACTAATTAACTTTATTTTAGAAAAGATTTTTTGGACGTATTTTTGATGAATCTTGTATATGTATATATACAACTTTTCCTTTAAAAAAGATGACAAACACAGGAAAGATTCCTATGGCAGTAATTGCTACTATGGTGATACAAACAATAGCATTGATCTGGTGGCTAGCTAAGCTCGACTTAAGAGTGCATATGCATGATAAATTTATAGAGCAAAATCAAAGGACTACAGAAATCATCTATCGCCTTGAAGAAAGGGTCAAAAACCTTGCTGAGGAAGTTAATGAACTTGAGCAGAGACAAAAATAAAAAAGTGGCAAAGTATATTTTATCTGTTGATGGAGGTGGAATCAGAGGAATAATTCCTGCCATTATTCTAGCAGAAATTGAATCTAGAACAAGAAAGCCAATTTCCCAGATTTTTGACTTAATGGCAGGAACCTCAACCGGTGGGATTATTGTTGCTGGACTTTGTAAAAGCAATAAACCTCAATACTCTGCCAATGATTTAGTTGGACTGTACCAAGAGTATGGAGCTTATATCTTTCAATCATCATTTTGGAGAAAATCAATTGCTTCTTGGCTGAGTGGTTCTCAGTACTCGTATAGAAATATGGAATTTATTCTCAACAAATACTTTGGTGAAAGTACTATGGCCGATGTTGCAAGTAATCTACTGCTCACCAGTTATGACATTCACAATAGTTGTGAATTTTTCTTCAAAAGTTGGAAAGAAAAAAACATTAAGTTGAAAGATGCACTCAGAGCTACAACAGCTGCTCCAACGTACTTCACACCAAAACGTCTGAAAATTAGCCAAACAGAGAGAGTGTTGATAGATGGCGGAGTGTTTGCTAATAATCCAGCAGCTTGTGCATATGCAAGTGGCAAGAGATTATTTCCAAATGATGAGATTATACTGCTATCAATAGGCACTGGTGGAACAGATAGAAGTATAAAGTATGCTAACTCAAGGAAATTTGGCAAAATAGGGTGGATCAAGCCACTACTGAATGTGATGTTCGCTTCTGGATTGGATTGCGTTGATTATCAACTAGAACAAGTAATAGATGATAAATACATAAGAATACAATCGCAATTGAAAGTAGCATCGACTGAGATGGACAATATTACACTCAAAAATATCAAATTTCTTCAGCAAGAGGCAAGTAAAATGATAGAGGATAACCAGAAAGTGATAGACAAATTCTGCAAGCAAAATCGAAAACTATAACTGAGCTAGAAAAACAAAATAAGCGAGTTTCTAGTATCTACTTTAATAAATTTACTAAAATATTTTTTTAATATTATATATTGAATACAGAAGCACAAGAATTTCATCCAGTAATGCAGATAATTAATTATGTAATCACCTTTGTTGGTATTTTAATATATTGTGTAGAAATCAGTAAACTAATGTTGCTTTTAATTCAGGTTAAGTTTTGGAAGCGTGATTTTCAAGTTCCTCAATAGATAAATCTGTTATTTTAGAAATAGCATCAACAGAAACGTCCAACATACGTAGATTATTTGCAACCTTTATTGACTCTGCTTTGTAAATCGGGAATGTTGCTACCAAATGTTGACATTAAACTTTATGATATGAGGTATCTTTGATGTTTTTACGCTACTAAATTCATGATATCCATCTCTTGGCGATTTAAGCCTATTTTTAGAGTATTGATAAAAAGACGATAAGACCCCTTCTACATCTAAAGCCTAAAATGCAATTCTCAGATGATCTCTGACAGACGTTTTTTTCATCAACACATTCAAAACAATAAAAAGATTGAATATTTCTTCACAATTGTGTATAATTATTAATGCTTTGGTGCACGTAACGATTATACTTTAAAAAGAATGTTGGCTACTGAGAAGAATGAAGACATCTTCATCAGAAAAAAAAGGGGCAAAAACAGAGAAAATTGATGTAACTACTTAAGGCAGGTGTCTCTATTGCAGCTGAGACAGCTGATCACTCATGATCAAATAAAAAAGTTATAAGCACACAGATTGGATCACAGTATCTTTTTTAAGAAGAAGATTTATCTTGCTTAAAAACTTGTAGATACTATATTTTACATAAATTCTTCATGCGAGGCCTTTATGTTTACTAATAGAATATCTAATAATCTGGATCAGCTACAATTTTTTGTAGAGTTTTTAAACGAAAATTATGAAACTCAGAAACATCTTAGTCTTACACCACTACATTTAGCAGCAGGAATGGTCAGTTGGATTTAGTCAACACTTTATTAGGAGGGGGTTTAGATATTAACTCAGAGATTAAGTACGATGGCTTTACGCCACTGTATTTTGCAATTGCAAAAAATCACTTAGAGATGGTTAACTTTCTTATTGCTCATGGAGCAGATGTAAACCATAGGGCCATTCTAGGCTTTACACCTTTAAGTTTTGCATCCCAGCAAGGATATTTAGATATAGTCAACACCTTGATTGCAAATGGAGCAGATCTTAGTACTAAAACAGATAAACTTAATACACCTTTACACCTAGCAGCAGAGAATGGTCGTCTAGATATAGTAAATGTTTTTATTGAAAAGGGATTAGATGTTAATGCTGTAAATAATGATCGAGCAAGACCTTTGCATTCTGCAGTACAAAATGGTAACCTCGAAGTAGTTAAAGCTCTTATTTCACAAGGGTCTAATATTAACGCTGGATCTTCAGGCATAGGTAATCGTAAAGTTGATGCAAACATTACACCCTTACATCTGGGAACACAAACTGGTAGGTTAGATATAGTTAAAGTTCTGCTTGAAGCGGGAGCAAACGTTAATGCAAAAACAGATGATAAGATTACACCTCTACATTTAGCGTCTCAAAATGGCTTTTTAGAGTTAGTAGACATTTTACTAAAAGCAAAATCTAATGTTAATGCTAAGGATTATGAGAATCTTACACCCCTACATTTAGCAGCAGAACGTAATCACTTTGGAGTAGTTAAGTCTCTTCTTCTCGTAAGGGGAATTGATGTTAATGCTAAGGACCACGATAATTCCACAGCTTTACATATAGGATCTCAGAATGGTCACTTAGAAGTAGTGAAGCTACTAATAGAGAAAAAAGCCAATGTTAATGCTAAAAAAAACGAAGGTTTTACACCTTTGCATCTAGCAATTCAGCAAAGTCATTTCGAGGTGAGTGATTTTTTAATTAAAAATGGAGCAAACATTAACACCGTGGATGATCAGAATTGGACTCCTTTACATAATGCAGCATATAATGGTTTTTCTTTAAAAATAGTAGAGAGCTTAATTGCAAAAGGAGCAAATATAAATGCAAAGATGGATGATGGTAGAAGAGCTCTACATTTGGCAGCAGAACATAATCACTTGGAAATAATGAATTTCTTGATTGAAAATGGAGCAGATATTAATGCTCTAGATAACAGAAGTTGGACTCCTCTACATTGTGCAGCATATGATGGTAGTTTAGAAGTTGCTAAATCTTTGCTTGATAAAGGAGCAGACATTAATGCTAAAACAGTTAAAAGTACTACACCTCTACACTTTGCAGTAGACCATGATCATTTAGAGGTGGTTGAATTGCTCTTAGAAAAGGAAGCAGATATTAATGCTTTAGATCACACAAATTGGACTCCTTTACATTTTGCAGCAGAAAAAGGTTATGATCAGATAGCAACCGTTCTATTGAAACATGGTGCTGATGTAAATGTAAAAGAAAATCAAAATAAAGGCACAGCCCTACATCTTGCAGCTCAATATGGTCATCCTAAGGTAGTTAAAACTCTTATTATAAATGGAGCGGATGTTAATGCAAAAATGGATAAAAATGCTACGCCTTTACACTTAGGGGCACAAATTTGTAATTTAGATATAGTTAGGTCTCTACTTATGAGCGGAGCATACTTTAATGCTAGAGCTGAAGGAGGTAGATATGTTTTACCATTACACTTTGCGGAAAGAAGAGGAAACCCAGAAGTAATAAAATTACTAAAATTGGTTGAGAAGTTATTTAAGGCTATAGAAGATAATAATTATTTAGGAATTGAGAGTTCCATTAGAGATGGAGCAATCATTGATTCGAAGAACGTGGATGGAAGAACGCCATTACATTATGCTGTTAATAATGGGCACATAAAAGTTGTAAATATCTTGCTAGCAAATGGAGCTGATGCTACTCAAGTTACTAACAAGGGTAATACACCATTACACACTGCTGCTTCCAAAGGTCATAAAGAAATTATTGAAGCTTTGTTACAACGTGTAAGCCACAATAAATTGAGTGATTTTATTAATGCTAAAACTACTTCTAGTGGTACTACATCACTTCATGTTGCAGCTAAAGGTGGCTCCTTGGAAGTTGTAAAATCTTTATTAAAACATGGTGCAATTTATAACATCAAGAATAAAGAAGGTAAAGCACCACTTGATCTTTCTCGAGACCAAAATATTACTAACCTATTGAAATTAGTAGAAGAGCTGTTTGAGAATGCAAAAAATGGTAATGTTGAAATTATCAGTAAGCTGAAAGCAATAAAACCTGATGAGCGCGTAGCTGTAACAAATGCTCGTAATGATCAAGACAAGTCATTAATCCAGGTTGCAGTAATCAATAAACACTCAAACCTTGCAAGTAGATTATTAGAAATATTAAAAAGTCCAGATCAGAGTTTACAAGATGTCAGCGTAGAAAATCGAGTAAAGAGTTTAAAGTTATAGCTCTCTTAAATGAAACTCTAATGAGGGTGCCAAGATCTAGAAAATATACAAAAATTTTGTTACAAAATAGTGAAATTTAGGAGGATTTTAAAAATATGCTAAATAATAATATTAACAAAGAATTAGAAAAAGCAGTCTATGAACGAAACTTAGAAAAAGTTAAAGCTCTTTTGTCTGCAGGTGCTAATGCTAACCTTAGAGTAGAAAGGAATAGAGATACGTTACTTCATACTACTAGTAGTGTAGAAATTACTAAAGAGCTTTTGTTAGGTGGTGCCGAAGTCAATTCAAGAAACATGTATAGTGAAACTCCACTACATTCTGCTATAACACTGGGGAAGGAATTAGAATTAGTTAGAGAACTTCTGAAACATGGTGCTGATGTAAATGCAACAAACCGTAAAGGCAATACTGCACTGAACCATGCTGTAAAAAAAAGTGGTAAAAATCTGGAAGTAGTTAAAGAACTATTAGAATATGGAGCTGATATTAATATAAGAAATCGTGAACGACGGCTTTATGATAATTGTTCCACATCTTTAGATAACGCTGTAAGTGATCTAGCATGCGCTAAATTGTTGATTAAATTTACTTTAGTAAGGAACTTCAATAAGGATTACGGAAAAATTATTGACTTATCTCCTTATAAAGGATGCAGTAATTACAGTAAATTATCAAGTTATCTAGATGACTGTGTTTGTGAAATTCTTCAAATGAAAACAGATGAAATAAAAGATAGCCTTCCACTATATGAATTTGTTACAAATAACTTCAACATACATGTACTATATAATAATCAATTATCTGTAAGACTAGCAAAAATTGATTATTCCATACGCTATCCTATATATAATGATATCATATTAGATAAGGTAAAACCTTTTTTAGAAAGAGCAGATTTGTTAAATAAGTTAAGTAAGATACAATTTTATACTAAATTAGATGTGGCAGATCAAGATGCCAAAGAAAAGAAAATTATTCTGGATCATGATTCTACATATAATATAACTGAATATCTATCTAATGATAACTTGTTAAACTTTATAGTAGCGTTTGATGATTCCAATAAACGTACTTTTCAATCTTTAAGTTCCTTAAATAATCTCGTAGAGCCTGGTACAAGACTTTATGAAACTTCTATAAGTAATGATACCAAACGTGCAAGATTAGAATAAATACATTTTTTGTCAGTACTAGAGTTTTTTATGAACAACAATTAGTCGTATGGTTCCAGAGAGGTGATACATAAGAGATTGCTATAATGCCAAAACACTAAACTTAGTGCTTTTTTATGTAAGTTGATCATCATTTCTCTTTGTTGTTTTCAAACGGGTTATTATTAGTAGGTGTTACTAATAATTTAAACAACCAACACATTTCCCACACCCAAAATCAAATGTTGTGAAGGCTTTTCGTCCTGAAATTGCAGGATTAGTAGATATTCTCTCAAAAATATTTTATTAACAAAAGATGCTATTTTAATTTTTGCCATATTAAGTAAACTTTGCTATTCTAATACTGGTGTAAATATATCTCAGAGAGGGTTTATGCATGTACCTAAACAACAAACCAGTTTTTATCAAGAAGATAAACAGTTTTTATCACGTTCTTACACATCAAAAGAGGAGTTTATTAGAGAATATAAAAAGCTCTACCGCAGAAAAGCAAAAGCTGAAGAACTTTATCTCCTGGTTTTAACTGAACTCGAAGAGGCAATATCAGATGGTAATGTCGACAGCTTAAAAAAATTAAGCAATTTTATTGATTACATAAGTGATGCAGAAGATCAAGTAACTTTGAGAGACTATTATGATAATGCTAACAATCCTGTTAAGAGTACTAACTTAGTTATCTTAGCTTGTAAACACAATAAGGTAAAGATTTTAGAATACCTACTTGGCAATAATAGTAAAATTCTCAGTAATTTATCTGTTGGCATCAGAGAAACTACTATATTACCAGATGATGAGGATGAAACATGCCATAATGCGTTTTATTATGCTATACGTTCAGGTAATGTTGAACTTCTTGATACACTCATTAATAAATGGCCAGGTAATTATTTTGCTGTTCATTTCAGGGAATTAGATGAAATTCTTTCACGAGCTTATGAGGAATTAAAACTAAAGAACGTATTCTTGTCAGAAGAGATAGAAATTTTTGTTGAAAATAAGTTGATAAACCTCCGTTTTTTCTCTAGTGCTTCTGGACAAGATCAGAATGTGAAGAGTTATCTTAATAACATAAGAGAGCGGATTGAGTTAGTACTTCAAAATATTAGCCTGTTAAAGGCAGAGTATTCAAACACAGAAAAAGTAGATGAAAAGTTTTTATTCATAGCAAAATTTATTGCACAAAATATTCATATATTAAAGCGGCAGTTGAAATCAACCTACGATAGACTACCTTGGGAAGAAATGGAATTTTGTTTGATCAGTTTTGTTTCTTCTCACATAAAACGACAGGAAATGAATCTATTCTATAATGCCACATTGAATAAAAGTAAAATACTAGACCACTTGGAAAATTTTGCAAAGAAACTTAAAGAAGAAAAAGATATTATAGAAGGTGTGGACATTGGTAAATTTGCTGATCTCCCGAAGTTAAAACGTGAGAGGGTTGTTGCAGAGATCGTTAGCAATTATCCTCAATTTGGAGAGTTGTATAGCGATTATCAACAAATTAGGGATATTCATTCTTTAGAGAAAATAAGTGATTATATAAAGTTGGCATTATCAGCTAATCCTAAAGAAAGGGAAGGACAGTTAATTATTACAAGGGTTTTACAGGTTATTGGTGAATATTTAAAAAACACTCTAGAATCTCCCAAGTTATCTAGCACTACAAGCGAGCTTCTTCTACTATCATTACCAAAGAACACAAGAGAAGTCATTATAGATTTACGTAACTCACTATCACATGCTTACTCGCTCTCTAAAAGAACAGAGATTGAGGAAAATACAGATGTTAACTTTTTTATTGGTGTTCAAAATGATACTAAAAGAATCGATAATGTAATTACTGATATTCTTTACAATAACAAGATTAAAATAGTCATAATATTGCTAAAGAAAATTACCAGTAGTGAAAACTTAGACGAGATAAAAGAAGTTGCTGGAATATTTAGTAACGTTGAATTAGATGAAATGATTACAGAGAGTTTTAAAGTGATGGAACATGATAAGCTTGAAAAACTCATAAAAGAATTAAGCAATAATATAACTGAAAAGACGAATTATGAAAAGGAGCTGTTTAATAAAATTGATAACATAATCAATTTTGCAAAAACTAAATCAAAAAATATCAGAACTGATTATGTTACGGCGTTTATATCATTAAAGAGCTTAGATGTTGGTTTGAATGACAATAAGATTGACCATAATGTTATTAGAGGAATAAAATTCTTTGCTAATAAAACACTAGAGAATATTCCTTCCCAAATAGAGTCTCACAATCTTAAAGAAATAGCCGAACTATCAATGAAAATTTCTCATAGTGTTAGGTCAAGAATACAGGATGACAACCTTGATAAAGTAAATAGATTAACTTGTGAGATTTTTTACATTGCTGAACTTGGAACAGGTGACCTTAAATGGATTGAGGAATTAAGAAACAAGTTGAATGAGAAAGGTTCGTTTATTCCTATACATAAACAAAGGAAGGCTTACAACATAACAGAAGAAAAATACAATAACCAGCTTGAACTGAAGTTATCTGAACTGAAAAGTATTTTGAGGAATAACGCATTAAGTGGCAAGTTAACTGAAAAGCTTCCTTCCTACAAGAGGAATAAAAAGTTGCAAGCAGTAGTAGAAATGCTTGTTCTGGATATAATGTCAATTTTAGGTAGATCAGAGAAGCATCTAGAAAACAATCTACTTTTTTTAGATGATAACACTCCTTTATTAACTGGAAAATGTTTGCGTAATCATTTAGCACACGATAATACCTTAGTTGATGTATTGTTATCTGATCCCTCAATAGCAGTTATCTTGAACGCTAAAAAACTTATTTCAGAAAATGTAATAAAAAGTAAGAAGAAAATTGGCAAGTCGGTAAGAGATGATCCTTCCAAGCTGAAAGATAAATACGATCAAAACCTTATCACTATTACTAATCAGGAAAAAATGTTTGCTGCGTTGGAAGAAGGAAATCTTGAAGACTTAAAGAGTTATCTCAAAAAAGGAGCAGACATCAATGCTAGAAGTATTAACTCATGGACTACATTACATTTTGCTGCTAAGGGACCTAGTCTTGAAATTATAAAATTTGTTCTTAATCAAAATTTAGACGTTAATGTTAAAGATATTAATGGTCAAAGCCCACTACATATTGCTGCTGCATATGGAAGGAAAAATATTGTGGAATTTTTTATAGGAAAAACAGGTGTATATGTTGATGATCTAGATAATAGTGGCAAAACATCACTACATATTGCAGCTAAAAATGGTCACAAAGATGCTGTTGAAATTCTACTAAAAAATAATGCTAATACTAATACCAAAGATATAGCTGGTTTTTCACCTTTACACTATGCAATAAAAAACAATCATATTGATGTTGCTAAGATTATGCTGGAAAAAGAAGCGAATGTTGACATCAACGAAACTATGGGTGGCTTTACTTCACTACATATAGCTGCAGAAAGTGGTTATCTAGGGCTAGTTAATTTTTTACTGAAAAATGAGGCAAATGTTAATGCAAGAAACGATAAGGAGGGAATACCATTACATACAGCAGCACTAAATGGCCACCTAGAAGTAGTGAATGCTTTAATTCTCAAAGGAGCCGATGTTAACTCCAGAGTTATAGATGGTTGTACACCATTACACTATGCAATAGAAAACGGTCATGAAAAGATAGCTAATATTTTATTGAAGCATGGAGCTAATGTTAATGTTGTTGACAAAACCTATAATAACACACCTTTGCACTACGCAGCAAAAGATGGACATGAGAAAATTGTTAAGGCTTTACTGACAAATAAGGCAAATGCTAGTATTGCCACTGTGGAAGGTATAACCCCACTACATTTTGCAGTGCAGAGTGGCCACTTGAAGATAGTTGTTGCTCTTCTCGAGCATGGGGTTAACATTCGCGCTAAAGATAAAAATAATGCTACGCCATTACACTATGCAGCAGAGAGTGGTCATAAGGCAGTTGCTGAGCTTTTAATAAAAAATGGAGTAGAAATCAATGATAAAGCCAATAATAATCTAACACCATTACATGTAGCTGCTCTGAAAGGTCACAAAGATATTATTGAACTCCTAATAAGAAATAAAGCTGAAGTTAGAGCTCAAGATATTAAGGGTAGTACACCATTACATGCAGCTGCGATGAATGGTAGCAAAGATATTATTGATCTTCTAATAAAAAATAAAGCTGAAGTTGATGCTAGAACTAATGATGGCATGACGCCATTGCATGTAGCTGCTCTAAGTGGACATAAAGACGCTATTGCTTTTCTAATCAAAAGTAAAGCTGAAGTCAATACTAGTGCTAATTATGGCCTTACACCTTTACATGCAGCTATTGTGGGAGGTCACAAAGATATTGTGAATCTTTTAATAAAAAATAAAGCTAAAGTTAACACAGAAGGTATTGCAGGTAGTACACCATTACATGTAGCTGTGGAAGGAGGTCATAAGGAAATCGTTGGAATTTTGGTAGCAAATAGAGCCAGTGTTAATGTTAAGAGTAACAACCTAACACCATTGCTTTCTGCTATTAAGCATAATCATAAGGAGATCGTTGAAGTTCTTGTAGAAAATGGAGCTAGTGTTAATGCAGAAGGTGGTGAACCTTTATCATTAGCAGTACTCGCTGGTTATAGGGATATTGTAGAGATTTTGCTAAAAGACAAGGCCCATATTGATATAAAAGGTCCTGAAGATGCTACACTATTACATTTGGCTGCTAAAAGAGGACATAAGGGGATAGTAAATGCTCTGATAGAAAGGGGAGCCAATGTTGATGCTATGACTATTAATAGTATAACACCATTATATCTTGCGGCACAAGAAGGCCATGAAGAAATTGCTGAAGTTTTGATAGCAAACAAGGCTAATGTTAACTTTGTAAATGTTGAAGGTACTCCACTACATATAGCTGCAGGACACGGCCATGTTAATGTTGTTGAAGTCCTATTAAGTAATGGAGCAAAAGTTAATGTTAAGGATAATAAGAGCAGAACACCTTTAGAATTAGCAGTTGCACATGGTCATTTGCAAGTGGTTAAAATGTTACTGCAGTATAAAAAAGTAGATATGAATGCTAAAGGCAATGATGATTGGACTATACTGCACATTGCTTCACAGGAAAGTAACTTGGAAATGGTAAAATGTCTAGTAGATGAAGGGTCTAATATTAATGCTAAAAATGCCTCTGGATCAAAGCCTATACACATTGCAGCTAGAGAAGGTTATAAAGATACCGTAGAGTTTTTCCTTAGCAAGGGGTTGAGTATTAATGAGCTTGGTACAGCTAACCAGACATTACTACACTATGCTGCAATGAAAGGTCGGTTAGAAGTTGTAAAGTATTTGATAGCACAAGGTGCTGACGTTAATGCTAAAGATACTAATGGCTTAACCCCTATGCATATTGCTGCTAATTTTGGTTATAAAGACGTTATTGAAGTTTTATTAAAAAATGGTGCAGTTTATAACGCTGTTGACAAGCTTTGTAGAAGACCATTAGAAATGACTAACGATAAAGACGTTATCAATCTATTAGCATCAACTGAGAAATTATTTGAGGCTGTAAAACGTAATAGCTCTTCAGAGGTTGAGAATTACATTAAAGCAGGAGCGTTTGTTAATGCCAAAAATGCTGATAGTGTAACACCATTATATTATGCTGCATGGAAGGGCTATGATGGAGTTGTCAATATTCTATTACAAAATAAAGCTAATCCTAATGTGGTTGGTAACAAGGGGTTTACTCCTCTGCATTATGCTGCTAAGTTCTCTCACTTAAAAGTTGTAAAGGCCCTATTATCTAATGGTGCAGTATACAATGCTGTCTCTGACAGTGGGAAAACACCATCAGATTTTACTGTGGATAAAAGTATAACTAGCTTATTTAAACTAGTCAGTGAATCATTTAAAAAGGTTAAAGATGGTAATGCTCAAGTTATTAATGACCTAAATAAGATAAAGGATATTGATACAGTAAAAGCAGTGATGAGTGCTCGTAATAGAGAGAACAAAACGTTAGTAGTTGCTGCAGTACATAGTAACTTTTCAAAAGTCGAGCAGTTGAAGCAGATATCGCAAAGTGACGTATCCGCTCAGATTGATACAGCTTTAGTGCTCTTGAATCAAGGCAATTACCAAAAAGCCTTAAGTATTTTCAGAAGCGCATTTGAAAGAAGAAAAGAAATACTAGGACCAGACAATCCTGGTACTTTAGATATTCAGACATATATAGCCAAAGTGCTATATAAGCAAGGAATTTACCAAGAAGCTTTAAATATGCTTAAAGAGATTTTTCAGAAACAAAAAGAAATGCTGGGTTTAAACGATAAGGATACTTTAAGTACAAGAAGTACAATCGCTTTAGTGCTGCATAGACAGGGGAAAGATGAAGAAGCTTTTAATATTTATCAAGAAGTCTATCAGAGACAAAAGGAAATACTAGGGTCAAATCATTCAGATACCTTAAATACTCAGTTTCACATGGCATTAGTATTAGATAAACAGGGAAAATATGAAGAAGCGTTAAATATCAATAGGGCAGTTTTTGAAAAGAGGAAAGAAACACTAGGTACACATGATCTAGCCACTGTGAGTGCCAAAAATAATATAGCAATGGTACTAGCTAACCAAGGTAAATACGAAGAGTCCTTAAAAATCTATAAAGAGGTTTTTGAAAAGAAGAAAATAATTTTAGGTATTAATCATGCTGATACCTTGAGAACGTTACATAACATTGCTGGGGTACTCTTCAATCAAAATAAATATCATGAAGCCTTGAAAGCTTTTCAAGAGGTTTTAAATATCCAGAAAAAAGCTTTACAACAAAATCACCCAGAAACCTTGAATACTCAATACAACATAGCAAATGTACTTTTTGCTCAAGGGAAATGGATCAGCGCACTTAAAGTCTACAGAGAAAGTTTAGATCAAAGAAAAGCTGTTTTTGGACCAAGTCATCCGAGTGTTTTAGATATTTTAAAAAAGATAGAGATGATTAATTTTAGATTTAAGCTTGAGGGTAGCGAAGCATCAGAGGTTCTCCAGCATCTGCAGAAAGATATCAACATTGCTGCTAGTAAAGGTGATATACGAACTGTTCAGCGTCTGTTAAAAGATGGAGCTGATGCCAACGATAAAGATATTGATGGAAGAACACCGTTGCATTACGCTGTTAGCAATGGACACATAGATATTGTAAACATCTTACTAACAAATGGAGCTAACGTTAGTCAAGTTACTAATAAAGGTAATACACCATTACACACTGCTACTTCCAAATGTTACAAAGAAATTGTTGAGGTTCTGTTACAACATATCAGTCGTGATAAATTAAATGACTTTGTTAATGCTAAAACTACTTCTAGTGGTACTACATCACTTCATGTTGCAGCTAAAGGTGGCTCCTTGGAAGTTGTAAAATCTTTATTAAAACATGGTGCAATTTATAAAATTGAGAACAAAGAAGGTAAAATACCTATTGATCTTTCTAAGGACCAAAGAGTTACTAACTTACTGAAATTGATCGAAGAATTGTTTAGAGATATAAAAAATGGTAATGTTGAATCTATCAGCAAGCTAAGAGCAGTAAAACCTGATGAGTTCTTAGCTATAACAAATGCTCGTAATAATCAAGGGAATACATTATTGCAAGTTGCTATAGCCAATAAACATAAGAATATTGCAACTAAATTGTTAAAAATGCTGAAGGAGCCAGATCAAGTTCAATCACAGTTTAGCCCTGAATGTGAGTTGGATCAACTTGAGAAGCTTAAAAGTGCTACAGAGGTGCATATCCGTTTTTCTGAGCTTTACCTTCCTATGTTGCGTAGCATGTCGCAACCATATAGTTCAGAAAAGAATACTTCTCCTTGGAAAACTCTTAAGGAAGGTTCTTATTACCTAGGAAATGCATATCGCTTAGTTGAGGTATACAAAGATTGTGTACCTGGTTCGATAAATAATAAAAGCATACAGTCAGTAAATGATATGCTAGTAGCACTAGAATTTGATCCAAAACACATAACGTCAGGGTATACAGATGAAGCTTACGGTGGGAAGGCTGAATGCTTCGTTTCCAAAGGGCAAGGTACAAAATATTATAAGTTATTGCATAGTGAGTTAAAGAAAGATGTAAGATCGTTCATAGAAATGGTTGAACTTAATATTGACATTCCTGTAAAAAGGTTTTTAGAGTCAATCAATCAGAGGTTACAGTCTGCTTTTTCTGAAAAGTTACTTGAGGCCATAGAAAATGACAATCCTTTAGCGGTTGAGAATTGCATCAAAAGAGGGGTAATTGTTAACTTCAAAGATACCGATGGAAGAACGCCATTACATTATGCTGTTAATAATGGGCACATAAAAGTTGTAAATATCTTGCTAGCAAATGGAGCTGATGCTACTCAAGTTACTAACAAGGGTAATACACCATTACACACTGCTGCTTCCAAAGGTCATAAAGAAATTATTGAAGCTTTGTTACAACGTGTAAGCCACAATAAATTGAGTGATTTTATTAATGCTAAAACTACTTCTAGTGGTACTACATCACTTCATGTTGCAGCTAAAGGTGGCTCCTTGGAAGTTGTAAAATCTTTATTAAAACATGGTGCAATTTATAACATCAAGAATAAAGAAGGTAAAGCACCACTTGATCTTTCTCGAGACCAAAATATTACTAACCTATTGAAATTAGTAGAAGAGCTGTTTGAGAATGCAAAAAATGGTAATGTTGAAATTATCAGTAAGCTGAAAGCAATAAAACCTGATGAGCGCGTAGCTGTAACAAATGCTCGTAATGATCAAGACAAGTCATTAATCCAGGTTGCAGTAATCAATAAACACTCAAACCTTGCAAGTAGATTATTAGAAATATTAAAAAGTCCAGATCAGAGTTTACAAGATGTCAGCGTAGAAAATCGAGTAAAGAGTTTAAAGTTATAGCTCTCTTAAATGAAACTCTAATGAGGGTGCCAAGATCTAGAAAATATACAAAAATTACAGTGGGATTTACATCTTACTAATTATGAATTAACTTACTACCTAATCAATTCCTGAGTTATGTATGAGTAACATTTTGATAATATTAGCAGCAGGAAAGAGCAGTAGAATGAATTCTGAATATTCAAAAGCGTTGCACCAAGTGGGAAATCTTACTCTTTTAGAACATATAATTTCTAATGCAAAATTGCTGAGTCTAAAAAGCTTATCAATTGTTGTTAACAACTCCCTTCTAAAAGATTTAGAAAACTTTGATAGCCTAAAAAGTATAATCGATCAATATAATATAAAACTAATAATGCAAGAAGATATTACAGGCACTGGCACTGCAGTTAAAATTGCTCTAGAAAATCTGGAGGAGTTATCTGATCAAGACATAGTTTTAATACAGTATGGAGACACTCCCTTTATATCTAGTGATACAGTTATGAAAATGACTGATTGTTTAAAGTATAATAATTTAGTTCTTCTTGGATTTAATAGTCAAGATGAACAATATGGAAGATTAGTAATTGATAATTACGGAAATGTTCAAAAAATCCTAAAAAATGGAGATAAAATGCTTCTTGCAAACTCTGGAATAATGGCTTTATATGCTAAAGATCTCTTTACCTTAGTAAAAGAAATAAAATTCAATAATTCGACCAATGAATATTGTCTTAATGATATAGTGCCCATTGCAGCAAACAATAACTTGAGTGTAGGTTATGTAGTTTCTGATGAAAGAGAAGCAATGGGAGTAAATAATAAAGAGGATTTGATTAAAGCCGAACACTATTTTCAAGAAAGAAGGCAGCCAACTTTTCTTTCATAACTACATTTTTTTATTCATTAATTTAAGTTGACATTTGTTTTATACTGGTTTTATAATACCTTTTGATTCTTACTTGTAAGATAATTGGTACGACAAATTTTCCTATTTGTAGTGAGAGGGTATACATGGGGATATTAATAACAGGTGCTGCAGGTTTGATAGGATCAACCTTGGTGAAAAAGTTAGAAAACCAGGGCCATGAAGTAATAAGCTGTGATATTAGGTTTCGCAACAATCCACTCAGTTTTTTTTCAGAAGATATAGTACCACTACTTGCTAAGTGTACAGGAATTATTCATCTGGCTGCAATTTCTCGAGTTATACATGGTGAACTTTATCCTGAACTGTGTAAAAAAATTAATGTTGATGGTACAATGCAGTTTTTAGGGTTATGTAAGTCACTTCCAAATAAACCATGGTTTATATATGCAAGTAGTAGGGAAGTCTATGGAGAGCAGAAGGAACTGCCGGTTACAGAATCTGCTAGTATCGATCCAATAAATAATTATGCCAAAGGTAAAGCATTTATTGAGAAGCAAATAACAAGTTTAAAAGATTTTAATGTAGCAATATTACGCTTTTCAAATGTATACGGTGGTTTACTAGATCATAACAGTAGAGTAATTCCCGCACTCTGTATTAATGCATTAAGAGGTGATCCAATTAAAATAGAAGGTAAAGAATGTGTTTTTGATTTTACCTACTTGGATGATGTTATAGAGGGTATATGCTTAACTGTTAAATATTTACAAAGTGAAAAATCTTCTCTTCCTGCTATTCATCTTACTACTAATAGCCCATGTACTTTAGAAAACTTAGCAAAAACAATATTAAAAGTCACGAAAAGTGATTCTAGAATTGATTTTTATCCTCCAAGAAATTTTGACGTAACTAAGTTCCATGGTGATTTTACTAGAGCTAAAGAGCTACTTGGTTGGTCTCCAAAGCATTCATTAGAAGTAGGATTAAGCAATTTTATAAAAAGTCTACAAAACAATATACAAGAGTATCCTAACAATATAGATATGGTAATATATGAAAATATTAAAAGTTATTCATGGTTACCCTCCTTATTATAGCGCTGGTTCAGAGGTTTACAGCCAAACTCTTGCTCATGAACTAGCAAATAACAATGAGGTACAAGTATTTACTAGGTATGAAAATAGCTTTTTACCTGATTTTTATTACACTACAGTCCTAGATCGTAGTGATTCTCGAATCTTACTGCATTTAATTAATATACCCATAGCTAAATATCGTTATAAATTTATTAATGAAGAAGTAGATATAAAATTTAAAAGAGTAATAGATAACTTTCAGCCAGATCTTATACATTTTGGTCATCTTAATCATCTATCAATTACTTTACCAGAAATTGCTTTTAAAGAAAATATACCTACAATTTTTACGCTACATGACTTTTGGTTAATGTGTCCAAGAGGAAGGTTTATTCAACGCAATTCTGAAGATTTATTACAGCTTTGTGATGGACAAAAGGATCAAAAATGTGCAACCCAATGTTACAAGGGATATTTTACAGGAGATGAAGAATTCCTGAATTCAGACCTAAATTATTGGGAACAATGGGTTGCAACTAGAATGAAGCACACAAGGAAAATAATAGACTATATAGATTACTTTATTTCCCCATCGAAATTCTTGATGGATAAATTTACTCAGGATTTTTATGTTCCGATAAACAAAATTTCTTATCTTGATTATGGTTTTGATCTCAATCGTCTTAAGAATAGAAATAGAGTACAAGAAAAAGAGTTTATTTTCGGTTATATTGGTACTCATACTCCCGAAAAAGGTGTTGATCTATTATTGAAAGCTTTTTCTCACTTATCATCTAAAGCAAAACTTAGAATTTGGGGAGCGGCAAGAGAAGAAACTAAAGCTTTAAAAGCGATTGCCGATCAGTTTTCACCTGTTGTTAAAGAAAGAATAGAGTGGATGGGAAGTTATGATAATAAGAATATAGTTACTGACGTATTTAATAAAGTTGATGCAATAGTCGTTCCTTCAATTTGGGGTGAAAATTCACCGTTAGTAATACATGAAGCACAGCAACTTAGAATACCAGTTATAACAGCCGATTATGGTGGCATGGCAGAATATGTAAGAGATGGACTATTATTTAAGCACAGAGATGCAAGTAGTTTGTCAGAAAAAATGCAAGTCCTATCTACAGATCAGGAGTTATATAATAAACTTACCCAAAAAGGCTATCCTTATACTGAAAATGGAAATATACCTTCTATAGGTGAGCATACTGAGAAACTTAACAAGATTTACCGTAATGCTATTGAAAAGAAAGGCAAATCAGTAGCTGTGAAACCTGGTCCTTGGAGAATTACTTTTGATACTAATCCAGATTACTGCAATTTTGCTTGTATAATGTGCGAATGTTTTTCACCATACAGCAAAGTTAAAGAAGAGAAGAAAGCTAAAGGAATAAAACCTAAGATACTGTCGATAGAAACTATCAGAAAAGTAATTAAGGAAGCAGCTGGCACACCTTTAAGGGAAATCATTCCTTCTACTATGGGTGAGCCTTTAATGTATAAAAGCTTTGATGAAATAATCAATTTGTGCCATGAGTTCGGCCTTAAGCTTAACCTCACAACCAATGGTTCTTTTCCCATTAAAGGAGCTAGAAAATGGGCTGAACTATTGGTACCAATTTTATCTGATGTTAAGATTTCCTGGAATGGGGCAACTAAAGAAACTCATGAAAGAATCATGAAAGGTTCAAAATGGGAAGTAGTGACAGAAAATTTAAAAACTTTCCTTGAAGTTAGAGATAAATACTTTAGCGATACAGGTGAAAGGTGTACCGTTACTTTACAATTAACATTTTTGGAAAGTAATTTACATGAACTCTATGACATAGTTAAGATGGCCATAAAAAATGGCATAGATAGAGTTAAAGGACATCATCTTTGGGCACATTTTGAGGAAATTAAGGATCTATCTATGAGAAGAGATGAGTTAGCAATTAGTAGATGGAATACAGAGGTGAGAAGGTTATATGAGCTTAGAGATAATATGCTATTACCAAATGGTAAAAAGATAAAATTAGAAAATTTTACAATTCTTTCTCAAGAAGGTATTAAGGATTTGGCTCCAGGTGGTCAATGCCCATTTTTAGGTAAAGAAGCATGGATAAACAATGAAGGAAAGTTTAGTCCTTGCTGTGCTCCAGATGAACTCCGTAAGACATTAGGAAATTTTGGTAATGTTAATGAGGTTAAACTCGAGGAAATATGGCAGAGTAGTGAGTACCTAAGCTTACAAAAGAATTATTTAAATTACAAATTATGCAAAACATGCAACATGAGAAAACCTTTGATCAATTAATCAAAGATAATCTTAGATCTATTAAAATTTCACCGTGTGAGAGCTTTCACGAATTACTAGGAAATCCTTTGTATGAAAATAGGTTTATAAAGGTTGGTAAATTTCATGAGCCCGGTCTTGCACCGGTTTATGATCAGACAGGTGCTTATCATATCAATGTAAGAGGAGAAGCAGTTTATCATAATAGATTTCTAAAAACTTTTGGATTCTACTTTAATAGAGCAGCCGTAGAAGATGATACAGGGTGTTACCATATTGATTCATTTGGATGTAGAGTATACAAACAGTCTTATCAATGGATTGGAAATTATCAGGAAGATGCTTGTGTAGTTAGAAGACATGATAAATGTTTTCATATTAATTTAAATGGCAACAGGATTTATCAGGAGGAATATGATTATGTTGGAGATTTTAAGGATGGTATCGCTGTAGTCTATAAGGATGGTAAAGCTACACATATTAATCATCATGGAAAGTTAGTACATAATAAATGGTATAAAAAACTTAATGTTTTTCATAAAGGTTATTCTATTGCAGAAGATCAACATGGTTGGTTTCATATAGATATTAATGGTGATCCTGTTTACCAGCAGAGATTTAAAATGGTAGAAGCATTCTATAATGGGATGGCAAAAGTTGAAACTTTTGAAGGTGTGTTAGGACAAATCGATATTACCGGAAATGTAAAGTTTAGTATTTTTGATTTAGGTAAAGAATCTCAAGTGCATAGGATTTCTGCAGAACTTTCAGCCTTTTGGAAAACTTACCTAACAAGCGTTGCTATTGAACTTGATTTGTTAAATATTTTACCTGCAACTATGCCAGTTTTATCTAAAAAGTTAAACATTATCGTACCAAATCTAGAAAGGCTGTTAAGGGCGTTGTGGGAAATAGGGTTTATTGATTACGATAAGGACAAGGACTTATGGCAACTATCATCAAAAGGTAAGTGTTTTAAGGAAATACCATTTTTGCCAAAAGCAGCAACGATGTGGGCAAGAGTTGCCGCTGAAAAGAATTGGTTAAAGATTGCCGATATACTAAAACAGAAGTCAATCTCTTCATTTGAATCTTTTAAGGAAAGAGAAGCATCAGAAGATAAGAAAATAGCGTTTTACCAAGCATTGCTAGGATATTCTAGATTTGATACTAAAGAGTTTAATTCTAGAATTAATATAGATGATGCTAAGAATATATTGCTATTTGGTGTACACTCTTTATTTCTTGCTTATTCTGATATACACAATAAAGGTTCCATAGGCCTATATAACGAACATAAAGTGCCAAGACAGTTAGTAGAAAATTTAAAAGTCAAACTTATAACTCAGGAAGAACTATCAGCTACAAATTATGAATTAGGTGTCTTTTGCCGCTTTCTACAGCATTATGATGATGATAAAGTATTATCTTATTTAAAATTGGTCAAAGGAATATCTCGTATTTTATTGATAGAAACTATTTTAGATTACCGCTCTCCAGATGGAGGCTCTGTAGATATTAATGTAATGGTTGAAACAGGAGGTAAACTAAGAACATTAAGCAATTGGGAAAAAATACTCAAACAAGTAAAAGGATTCAAAATTTTTGCTGTTATACCTTTAACAGATTACTTATCAGTTATTGATGTCAGGTGTTAATCATATGGAAACATTACAAAAAAATGGTTTTTTTATTATCAAAAATCTGGTTCCTTTAGAGCTAATAACTCAGTCTTTAAGTGATATAACAAATAAGATATCAAAGCTATCCCAAGAACTAAGTGTTTCAACTTCTGACTACTTAAAACCTCAGTTATGGATTAGCCGATAAAGAAAGGCATAGAAATAGAAGGCTTTTTGGACTGCATGGAGTAGGAAATCAGAACAGAAAAAACATGAATTAGGAAATTTGTTGGCGATCTATGTCTTGTATGCTCAATCTCAAATTTGTTTTTCAAGGAATCAAAAACAGTCTCAATAATCGACCTTTTCCTTAATAAAATCTTCTCTTTAAGTGAAATTAGTGCGTTTTTCATACCTTTTTTTACTTTAGTGACTAACTTTAGGCCTCTATCGAAGAGTTTCTCAAAAAGCTCTTTCTTTATATAGCCCTTATCTCCAAACAAAAGTCCGGTCAGTCTTTTAGTGAGAGTTGGTAAAGGTTTTCTGTCATCAACGTTACCTTTGGTTAGGGTAAGTGCTTGAATTTCACCAATTTCGTTAATCACTAAGTGCAACTTGAAGCCAAAAAACCAACCATACGTACTCTTACTAATTTCTGCTAGATGATTAAAAACTTTATTCCTAGAGATCCTTTTTTTGTGGCAAACGGCAATCGTAGAGGTGTCGATGTAGGAAGTGCCGGTCATTTTCGCTTGTTCACAGAACCATTGCAAAAGTAATGCTAAATACCACAAAACTCGCGGCTTTAAGGCAATAAATCTGTGATATGAAGGCAGCTTTGAAAACTCTGATCTATAGAATAACTGAAGATAACAAAGATAAAAAGCCTTGAAGTTTTTACATGGTGATTTATGGTATAACAGGATTATGGTTAGAATTTCTGAGTGCGCTATTTCTGGTACTCTGGTTGGTTTTTTGCCGTTTGATAAGAACCTATTTGCAAAATTATCATCTACCGCACGACAAAAATCCTCGACGCAACAGTACAGTTCTGTAATATCTTTCTTCATGGGTAACCTCTTATTATTACTAAAATACTCGAGTTTACCCTGTTTCCCTCTTCTTAGTTATACTTTTATCTATTTTCTAATCCATAACTGAGGTTTAAACTGTACCGGCAGATGGGGCACGTCATCTCAAGTAACTAGAATTATCTCTCAAGCATTAGATAAAATTATTAAAAATTACCTTGAAAAGTCACTTCAGTGTCAGATACTGCAGAAAAAATCAAATGTTATATGTAAAACTGCTGATTTAATAGATGCAGTTCCCTTCCATCAAGACATCTCCTATAGTTTCAATGATCCTTACCACTTTTCTGTTTGGTTAGCTTTGAATAATGTAAGTGAAACTTCAGGTGCACTGCAAATTATAGAAAACAGTCATAAATGGGAAATACAGCCTTTAGTTGATTTTTGGTACCCATATTTTTTTGATCAGTACTCAAGTAATCGGGAAAATTACAAAATTAAGTCACTACCTATTTCAGCAGGAGATGCGATAGTTTTTGATTCACGGTTATGGCATGGTAGTGATAAGAATACAGATGCTAAAGATAGATTTGCTTATGTAACAAGGTGGATTGTAAAAGATCAAGATCTTCCCTATGTGCCAAAACCTCAGCCTTCAGTTTTTGGTATACTCAATTGTGGTGAGTTAACAGAATCTATACTGAGAGAATGCTTGTCATTATTTTGCTACCAGGAAAGTATAAAAGTAAAAAACATGGAAGAACTTATCAAGAGCTGGTTAGCCTTTATTACAGACACAACTACAAATATTTCTGAGATCGACACTACTGAGGCTAAGCGAGATTTATATAAGCTACTTATTCTGAATCGAGCATCAGCACTACATGATGCTGGAGACATCTCAGGAAAAATATACAAAAATTTATGGTTTTCACTACTTGTATTTCTCAATAAAAAAGTCAACGTAGTGGAGCTAGCATTGTAAATGAACAGAAGTAGAGTTGATAGCTTCAAATGTGTATTGATGTTCATCTTGAATATAGTATCTAAATTCAAACTTAATGTACTTATAATGTCTTTAGTTGCCCTGGTGGTAGCTGTTGATTTGTCTTTTAGAAAGTATTTAGTAAAAAATATTCTAGATACAGCTGTAAAATATCAGGAAGGTAATGTAATTGAAAATCTTTTATTACCTGTAAGCGCTTATCTTGGCATGGCATTACTTATCACTACTGCTTTTAGATTCTATGGCTATTTTGTTGACATTCGAATGTTTACCTTAATGCGTCAAAAAATAGCTGATATATCTTTTTGTAGGCTACTCCAACAAGACCATTCCTATTATCAGAACAATTTATCTGGAAGCTTAGTACATAAGGTCAGTAGCTTAATGGATAGTGTGATAGAGTTAATAAGATTGCTTATAGATTGTTTTTTCGGTTACAGTATAGCATTAGTCTTAGCTATTTATACCTTATCATTAGTAAACATAAAGTTTGCAATCGCTACATTCACTTGGGTAAGCATTTTTATTTTAGTCTCGATTTTCAGCTTTCGTGTACTTACTGAACTAGCTGATAATTACTCTAAACAAAATTCAAAAGTAATAGCTAGTATAGCAGATAGTATTTTAAATGTTATATCAGTAAGGTTATTTTCTCAGCAAGCACATGAGAGACACAAATTTTTTCAAATATGCAAGAAAAGAACTATTGCAGAGAGAAAATTACAATGGGCATACTTTTGTCTTTGGTTTATATATGGCTATTCATTCGATATACTCCAAGCAGTAAACTTGTATTTTTTAATTCATGATTATCAATTGAACAAGATCGCAATAGGAGATATTGCTCTTGTACTTGGAATTAATATATCGATTATAGAGTTTCTTAACCATCTAACTAGGAATCTTACCCAATTTTCTACTCATTTCGGCAAAGTTTCAGATGCATTGCCAATCTTGACTACTGTACCAGAAATTCAAGATAAGGAAAATGCTAAAGAATTAAATTTATTAAGTGGAAGAATAACGTTTAACAATGTTTCTTTTTCTTATGAAGGTCAGGAGCCATTATTTCAAGATTTCTCAGTTACCATTAATCCTTGCGAAAAGGTAGGTCTAGTTGGTTATTCTGGAGGTGGTAAATCTACTTTTATAAACTTAATTCTAAGGCTATTTGATGTTAAAAAAGGTAATATACAGATTGATAATCAAATAGTATCAGAAGTTACACAGAGTTCTTTGAGGCAACAAATATCTGTAATACCTCAAGACCCATTGTTATTTCATGATACTATTTTAGCAAACATCATATATGGTAGACTTCAATCTACTATCGAAGAAATAATGAGAGCTGCAAAGCTGGCTGGTATTCACGATTTCATTATGACTCTACCAGATCAATATGGAACTACAGTCGGAGAAAAAGGCATCAAGCTATCTGGAGGAGAAAGACAAAGAATAATAATAGCCAGGGCATTTTTAAAAAACGCTCCAATATTATTTCTCGATGAACCAACTAGTCAGTTAGATTCTATAACAGAAAAAACAATTCAAATGAGTTTATTCAAATTGATGAAAAATAAAACTACGATTACTATAGCACACCGTATTTCTACACTTTTACACATGGACCGAATTCTAGTATTTAACAAAGGAAAAATTGTCCAAGATGGTAAACATGCTGAATTAGTTTCTAAGCAAGGTCTTTACAAGGAACTTTGGAATGCTCAAATTGGTTGTTTGAATGGCAAAAAATAAGATGGAAAAAATTATTGATCTGAGAAGTGACACTACAACTCTGCAGGGCTCCAACGTTATACATGCAATAAGTAATGCAACTGTTGGAGATTTTGCTTATGGTGAAGACAAAAGCTGTAATGACTTATCAGAATATTGCAAACAATTATTCAAAGTAGAAGAAGCATTATTTGTAACCAGCGGTATGCTTGCAAATAGATTAGCCATTGCCAGTCAAACAAGTCCTGGTGATGAACTAATAACTCATTATAATTACCACGTTAATTTTTTCGATAGCGCAGGCAATGCAAAAGTAAATAATATCGTATTTAATTGTATTAGAAATAATAGCGGAATCTTAGATGTTGATGAAGTAGAATATGCTATTAATTCTAAGCCGAGGTATAAAATTTTTGCTCAGGTGAGTCTTGTTTCTATAGAAAATAGTATAAATGGGTTTAATGGTAAAATTTATCCTTTTGAAAAACAAGTCGAGTTATATCACTTTTTAAAAGCTCACAATGTAAATCTTCATTTAGACGGTGCAAGAATATTTAATGCTCATATCGAAACAAATATTGCTTTAGCAGATTATGCTAAATATGTGGATACAATGAGCTTTTCTTTTACTAAAGGACTTGGCGCTCCTTTTGGTTCAATGCTTATGGGTAAAAGAGAGATAATTGAAAGGGCTAAAAAGCTACAGGTTTGGCTAGGTAGTGGTTATCATCAGATAGGGTATTGTGCTAATGCAGCAAAATACGTACTACAGAATAATATCTCTAGGCTTAAAGAAGATAATAAGCTCGCTAAATTGTTTGCAGATAAGATTAAAGAAATTCCACACATAAAACTGGTACTACCTTATCCAGAAACTAATATAGTAAGCTTCAGTATAAAAGCACTAAATGTAACTAATGAGGTTTTCTTGAGTAAGTGCCAAGCTTATGGTTTATTGCTTTTTCCTTGGCTCGAGTCTCATATAAGAGCAGTTACCCATCTTGGCACAAAGGAAACAGAAATCATGAAAGCTGCTGAAATTATAAAGGAGGTTGTGTTAAATTTAATATGAGAATAAAAATAGATTTCTTTAGCGATTCAAACACTGACCCTTCAGCTAAAATGAGGGAAGCGATGGCTAAAGCAAAAGTTGGAAACGAAGCTGCATGTGAAGATCCAACTGTAAACGAATTAGTGGCAACCGCATGTAAAATATTAGGTAAACCTGCAGGAATCTTTTTGATTTCAGGAACGATGTCCAATGTAATTGCTTATAAAGTACACATTCAAAGACCTGGTGATTACTTGCTGCTTGATGAAACTTCACATCCACTCATAGTACAATCTGGCTTGATCGCAGCCCAGGCACATGCCACTCCTTTGCCCATCAAAGGTACGAGAGGAATATTTACTGGAGAACAAATTGTTGAGTTTATTACTCGTCCTAGTTTAAGAAATATTCCGAGAGTTGGGCTTGTTTCTATCGAACAAACGACAAATTTTGGTGGTGGAGCTGTGTGGCCTTTAGAATATATTCAAGAGATCTCAAGTCTCTGCAAAGAGAATGACGTATTCACTCATTTAGATGGAGCAAGACTGTTCAACGCTTGTGCTCATACTAAAATATCTCCAAAAGAGTATGCAAGTTATTTTGATTCGATATTTATTGATTTTAGTAAAGGATTAGGTGCTCCAATGGGCGCAATATTGCTTGGAAGTGAAGATTTTATTGAAAAAGCTTGGTACTATAAGTTTCAAATTGGCGGAGGTATGCACCAAGCTGGCATTATTTCAGCTGCATGTTTATATGCTCTACATAATAATGTAAATTCTTTAGAAGAAGATCATAAAAAAATGCAGCACCTTATAGAAGGCCTAGGCTCTATAGATCAAGTTATAATTGATATCGACCTGTATAAAACTAATATAGCGTATTTTTCATTACATACTAATTGTATATCTACTCAAGAATTAATAAACGTACTAATGACAAATTATGGAATTAGAATGGCTAACATCAAAGGTAAAATCAGAGCTATAACACATAGAGATATAAGCTATGAAGATATTAATACTACTGTATCTGCTATAAGAAAGATACTAAGTAAGTAATTTTCTGCACTAATTGTTTGCAAACTTCTTGTCAAACAATATTATACCAATATAGTATTATGCTAGCATCTGCATAGAGCTATTTGGGAATAGGTGTGAACTTTGTCTTCTTTCAATATTTACTATTCTTCTGTGGATATATGCTGCTTTATTTATCAAGACAAAGTATACCAATTGCTCTACCACTGTTAATAGATACTGACCATGTAAAATTAAGCTATTTTTTTGCCTGCCTTTCTTTTTTTTATGGAGTATCAAAATTTGTTAATGGAATAATCATGGACTCCAAAAATAATCCATTATTTATGTTTGGGCTATGCAATATTGCAACTGGATTATTAACCATTGGTATAACTTTATCATATAATAATCTGACTTTATTACTGTTAACATTAATATTATTAGCTTGGACACAAGGGTTAGGTTGGCCAGCTATTACCAAGTTTATGGTTACAAACTCTAGCATCTCTTCAATTGCATCATTATGGGGAGTTATGAGCTCATCTCAGCAACTTGGTTCTTGTATTACTTTAATTGTATTACCAAGTATAATTAAAATATATGATGCAAAAAGTGCATTTTTGTACTCTGGTCTCTTATGCTTACTTTTTGGAATTTATACAATATTAAAAGCATATTACAAAGAAAGTGCCAACTTTACTACCTATTATAAGGTGCAGAAATCTCAAATAGGTATCAAGGTAACAAGTTCCATATGGTTTCTATGTTGTGCTACTTTTTGTGCTTATATTATAAAAATGGGAATCTTCTTTTGGTTTCCTATAATTTTAAGGGATAAATTACAAATTTCTCTTGTACAATCCTCACTAATAACAGGCGTATATGATTTAGGTGGAATCCTTGGAACTTTAATCACAGGAAGAATTAGTGATATGTACTTCTTTCAAAATAGAAGCTTGCTGGCATTACTTTACATGTTGGGTATAGCACTCACTTTTATTGCAATGAACTTTGGTCAAAACATAATTCTTATGAACCTTGGTGCAATCTTATCAGGATTCTTTATATTTGGAGTGCAAGTACTGACAGGTGTTATAGCTGTAGAAATTGCTCCACAAAATAATGTGTGTGCAATTGTAAGCTTAACAGGATTATTTGGGTATATTGCAAGTTCAATATTTTCATGCGTGCTCTTAGGAGTACTTGTTAAGCACTGTGGTAACAGTATTATGTTTTCATTTTTTTCCATTTGCTCTGTTGTTGCACTCGTTTGCTTTTCCATACTATCAAGCAAAGATCTAAAAAAACTAAGTAAAGCGGTGTAAAAAAAATTTCTCAACAGTTAAACTTTGTAGATAGATTTTTTACCCAAGGAATAAACATGGTAACCATATCTTAGTAATAGCTCGCTATCTAATAAATTACGGAAATCAAAAACATTAGGTGCAGCCATAATACTCTTTAAACTTGCAAAATCTTGATTTTTAAATTCTTTCCACTCCGTTAATAATAATAAGGCTTCCGCGTCTCTTGCAGCCCCTATAGCATTGTCTGCGTACTCTATATCCTTTAGAACTTGCCTAGCATTATCCATCCCCATTGGATCATATGCAGTAATTTTAGCCTTGTTATTCACTAACAATTTTGCAATATCTATAGCTGGGCTATTTCTTACATCATCAGTACCAGACTTAAAAGTTAGCCCCCATATTGCTATTTTTTTATTTTGGACTCCATTTAATACATATTCTACCTTTTTAGCAATGTTTGTTATATGATTATAGTTAGATTCTTTAACTGAATTTAAAATTTGTAGCTTAACATTGTAGTCTTCAGCAAGCCTTAATAAAGCTGACAAATCCTTAGGAAAACATGATCCTCCAAATCCTGGACCAGCTTTGAGAAATTCCTTACCTATTCTATGGTCCATTCCCATACTGTTAGCTAAAAGGTCAATGTCTGCTCCTAATAGCTCACATAAACCTGCCATCTCATTGATAAAAGCAACCTTTGTTGCTAGAAAGGCATTAGAAGCATATTTAATCATTTCAGCAGTAACTGTATCAGTGACTATTAACGGAATATTCTTATCTATAAATGATCTATATATAACTTCTAGTTTTGCCCTAGCTAGCTTAGTTTTTACTCCTATTATTATCCTATCTGGGTATAAAAAATCTGATACTGCAGAGCCTTGCTTGAGAAACTCTGGATTAACCCCCAAATCAAAGTTATAGCCCTTATTAGATAAATAATTATGTATATTTTCTGCAGTACCAGGAGGAACAGTTGACTTTATCACTATTAAGCAATCTTGATTAATTCTCTCAGAAACTTCACTTACTGCATTATATACATTCTTTAAATTTGCATTTCCTAGGGAGTCTGATGGAGTATCTACAGTTACAAATACTACTTCTGTATTGGGATTTATTTGAGAATACGAATCGAAAAATCTTATCCTTTGTGACTTTATATTATTCTCTAAATAATCTGCTAATCCAGGTTCATATAGAGGAATTTTCCCTGATTTCAAAAGTTCAATCTTCTCAGTATTTATGTCAATGCAATCAACTTTATGGCCCTGCTCCGATAACATTGTACCAGATACTAAGCCTACATACCCTACTCCTATAATAGTTATGTGCATTTTATTATCACCTTAAAAATATAGCTTAGCATCTAAAATAAATACCATTAACAATTATAAACTTTTGTTGTTACATTATTTTTCTTAATTGCCTTACCTTCCGAATAAGCTATAAATAAGGTTGATGGTATTAATATCAAAGTACCATATAAAGCACTTTTATCAGGTAATTCATTAAATATAACGTATGTTACTATTGCAGAAATTATTAGCTCTATGTATCTATACGGTGCAAGTGCAGTAGCATCAGTAAGAGCAAAAGCTTTTAACATGAAGAACAGAATTAGGTTTGAACTTATTCCTAAAATCAGCAGTAATACTAACTCCAACAAGGAAGGCATATGCCAATAAAATAACAAAGGTGGAGTAGAAAAAATAGTTGTCGTTAGAGCTGAATAAAATAACATACTTATTACTGACTCTTTTATTACAAGTTTCTTATTAAGTATATCTAATATAGCAAAGATCAATGCAGATACAATAAAAATAAGAATTTTAGGATTAAAATCTTCACTATGAGCTTTGGTAGTAATAGCAATACCAACAAAGCCAATAACAGTTACTATCCATCTTTGCCAAATTATATTTTCGTTTAGCAAAGGGATTGCAAGAAGTATAACAAATAATGGTATAGAAAAACTTATAATCGTTGCAGTTACTATGGGGAAAGCAGTCAACCCGTAAGTCCATAAGGTCATTCCACAAAACAACAACCCACCCCTGGTTATTTGAGTAGATATTTGACTTGTTTTAAAAGTTTCTATTCCATAGTAAAACATAAAAGGTACAAGGGTAATAGTGGTAAACAGAAAGCGGAAAAAAATTATTTCAAAACTCTGAAGATGTAAACTTAGATATTTTGATATAGTATCATTAGCTACACTACTAAATAAGCTAAGTATAAACCAGATAACCCCAAACAAATAAGCTCTCAATCTGTAATCCATAAAGCTTATGATTTAATAGATACGATGTACTCATATAATTTTACTACAAAACTAATTCTTTTGCAGCAGGTCTATAATTACTGCTTAAATTTAGGTGCACACTAATTTTTCGATTTATATATTATTCTAATGCTTGTATAATACCTTCATTGAATATTTGATTTTGAGGTAATTAGATGCCAAAAAGTAAAACTAAACGTGGAACGGAAGATTTGAAGGGTAATGCAGGCCCAAGCAAAAGATCTCGTCTCAGTTCTGATCCTAAAAAAAATAAAGAGATTATCTCTAGCAAAGTAATAAGTAAGCTGAAGGATGTTGTTAAAGGTGATAGAACTTCAGCTATTGAGGAATGGGTCAAGGCTCACCCTGTAACAGTAGAGGGTCTAACCGTTGAGCAATCGGACCTCTTATGTAATGCGTTTCGTGATGAATCTTGTTGGTCAGGTGCGACACTAGATGTTGCTAAATTGGTAGGAGAATTAGCTAAATCAGGTGTGTTGAATCCATTTGCTATATATAAAATAGCATGTATTGAGTGTGTAGAGAGTGAAATTAAGCAATTATTTGACAAGGCGTTAGAGTCTTTTAGATCTGACTTATCTCATAAAGGTGCATGTGAGGAAGATAGGAATTTAGCTTGCAGTGATAAGCTTGCAAGAGTTGAATTGTTAAGTTCCATGGGAAGACGTGATCCTGTTTTCAATTTCTGGATTGATCAAGAATCAGGTAACCTTAGAGAAAATATAGAAGCAGAAGATGGATTTAATAAGGCTGTAGATTTCAAGTGGAGTAAGGGAGTGGAACACTTCTATAATCGTCTGTGTTCTGAAGAAAAATTAGTGAAAGAAGAGAGAGAAAAATTGCTAGTTTCTGCTATTGCAAAATTATCTCCATTGCAATCTAGCTATAAACTTGCTTCTACCTTAAGTTCCCTTCTAGGTAAAGTCATAAGCGCAAAAGTAGATCATAAGTCACTACTTGGGCTACCGAATAAGAAAGATAGGGGTGTGATCTACCGTCCTCTTAGTTACTTAGTAGAGCACGGTTTTCTTTGCACAACTAAGTATGTTATCCAGTACTTGAGCGAGGGATGTTCAAGATCTGAAGTAGAGAAAATGCTTTCACCTAGAGGATATGCACATCTTCTCTCATCGCTTTCATTTGTTGTAGTTTCTAAAGATTATGACTTGGATAACAGGAATGAAGCAAGGTCAGCTATTAGCAGTCTTTGGGAATCTAGTGTATTTAACCAAAATAAAATAAATGTTGTCGATCCTTTTAAAGATAGGATTGCTTTTGTTGCAATGGAAAATGCAATTTCAAATTTGATTGTAGATCAGGAGAACAGCAAGGATACTCAAAGTGCTGGCGATGGTGAAAAAGTTGATTTGGTCTTGAGTATTTTAAAGTTTGCTAAAGATTGTTGTTCAGACAAAAGCTTTAAATCATTAAAAGAGAGGATAGCAAATAGTTTAGATAAAACAAGGAATTCTAAGATGATAGATGCAACTAGCTCCTGCAATTTAATAGAAGAGTTGTGTAAGTCAGCGAGAAATTTGAATTTATTCTCTGCTAGCACTGAAGGTCCTCAATCTACGTTAGTGGGTACTAATGTTAGTATTTCGCCTGCTGCAGTTGTTAACAAATAGGAGTATTTATGCATGGTAGTAATGAAGATCGTGAATTAGTTAGGGCTTTATTAAGTGGAGGTTGTGATGAGTTTAGTAGACAATTTGTAGGTTTTTTAAACAACTGTCCATCTTTTTTGCATTCGGCTAATAAGCCTGGCTTTTTTCCTACATTCTTTTTTGGTATGTTTTCTACTGCACATGATGCAGGTATATTAGTTGAAGATGAAAGAGTCTATTTTCGTTTTGACAATTATGGAAATCTAAAAGTTGCTGTTCTCACTAATAAAGAAAATAGAAGAATAGTCAGGTGTTATACTGTTGCTGATAATGAGAACAGCCCTGGGTCAAGGTTTAGTGCAGAAGAGAAGCAGCAGGTAGAAGAGAATCTTCCACAAGAATTACAGGAAGATGAGGATCTGGATTGGGAAGAGTATAAAATATTTCGGTTTGGAGAAGAATGTAGGTTTATTCATGAAATAGATAGATTTCCTCAACGTGATGAACCTGGAGCTCCAATTTTTATGAAATTAACCCAATCAGAGAACAAGGTGAATTGTTAGACCTGATGAGTGAGTTGGCAAATGATGATACAGGAGAAGTGCGTACTAATGTTAAAAGAATTTTGGAATATGTTATTGATATCCATGATGAACATGAAGATAGCTTAGTGTTTCGTG
This sequence comes from Wolbachia endosymbiont (group A) of Yponomeuta plumbellus, assembly GCF_947251575.1. Lineage (NCBI taxonomy): Bacteria > Pseudomonadati > Pseudomonadota > Alphaproteobacteria > Rickettsiales > Anaplasmataceae > Wolbachia > Wolbachia endosymbiont (group A) of Yponomeuta plumbellus. The sequence goes on from NZ_OX366353.1 coordinate 1,022,570, forward strand.
CAGAGTCTGATTACCACGGTTTTCTGTGTGGGTTTTTAGTAAATTTTAGATACCGAGCTGTGGCTGATTTCTACCCAGAGCTACTTATAGGAAAAGGTTATGCAGATGTTGTTTTGCTTGTTCGTGGTGTTGATCAGACAAATGATTCGGTTCCAATTATAATTGAGTTGAAGGTTGGTGATGAGGAAGGATTAGAGCAAGCTAAAGATTATGCTAAAAGTTGTTCTGTTTCGTCTTTGCCTATTCATACCTCATCACCAAGTGCTGTTTGTGTAGCGTTAAATTTTCAATTACGTGGAGGTGCTGGTCTCCGAACTTCTGTGCAGGCCTTTTCAGAAGGTGGTCTTTCCTTAATACCGGGTTTACTACATCCTCATGGAAATGGAGTTAGGGGAAATGTAAAACGTTTTTTACAACCCATAGCATCAGAGTTCACTCAATCGCCTCATTGTAACACTTTTTCCTGTACGTCATCGTTTGTTTTTGGAAATGTTTTATCTACAAGGAGGGACTTAGAAACAAATGATGGGCGGGAGGTAAGGGTTACCAAGTATCTATTTAACCACTCTCAGGGAGAGAAAATGAAACGTACAGGTGGTAGGGGAGATGCAGCAGATATTGTAAGCCATGCGTTAACTTTAGCTCTATTTTTATCAAATATTGGTTTTGTTGTGCTTCACATTTTTCGTCGTTTAAAGTGGCAGACTTTACCAGACAAGGCATTGAACCTGTCGTTACTGCCTCAAGCCACAGATGATGCTAAGGTGCGTCAAGTACTTTGTGAAGTAGATGTCCAGGGTCATCTGGAAGTGGCTTCTGCAAAGAAATTCGAATCACTACGTGCTTACTCACGTTCTCATAGTGAAGGTTATTTCGAGGGAAGGTTTTCAGAACAAATGGGTAATGTTAGGAATTTACATCAACTTGCAGATCAGTTGATGAGTGCTGAGCCTAATTTTGGTAATGATGGTAATGTTAATGGTGAGTACAGGGCTAGGTATGAAGTTTTATTTAATGAGATTTCTCGTCTGTTGTCTCCGTTATTAAATGGAACCCGTCTACTCGTGAACAATGAAGCTAAATTTCAGGCTTTGTTGCGTGGGATATTTCAAAGTTGCGATAATCCTGCCAAGGTAATTATTGAGTTCCAGCTACAGAGAGGAAGGAAAATAGACCTAGTATTATCAAAATCTGCGGAAAATGATGATACTCATCCAATTGGAATAGAGTTGAAGTATGCTAACACCGCAGAACAAGTTGAACGAAAAAGGGTGGAGGCAAATCGACAGTTAAGTGAATACGAATTTTGTGGAGGATGCAAGCGTATTACTGGGGGAGATGCGATGGTTTTGTTATACGCTATATTAAATGCTGTAGGACAAGAGCAGGATCTGATATTGATTGGTGGGCTTCGTAGAGCATCTGGGTTTTCTAGATGACTTGTAACTAATAAAAGTACCAAAGATAAGGTTGTTTATGGGTAAAATTATGCATTAAGCTAGAGTACGTTTGAGTAAGGTTGGAGAAAAAGCAAGGTCTTTGAGCAAGAAAATTTGATTTATGTTTTCTTAAGTTAAAGTTAACCTGATGAAGTTTGTATAATTTATTGTTGGAGTTTTTTTGTTCTATTTTTACTGTAAGTTCAATCTGCTCTATCTTTGGTCTTTTTTTCTTAGTTTTGCGGCAAGTCTAATATTTTTACTACTTAATGGAATAACTTGCAGAAAGTGGAGATATAATGCTAAGGCAGAGGAGCTCAGACAGTTATCTTAAACAATAAAGAAATACTAAAGGCAAAAGATACGCTTGCGTAGTTCGAAAGCTTTCTATAGGATAAGCCTCACCTGATTTACAAATAGAATTGTTATGTTAGATGTTTGCTATTTATTCTTAAGCTCATTTTAACAGCATTTTGCTTTTTTTAGTATGTAGGGGTTTTCTAGGAATTATCCTACTGAATTCTATGATATTATTTTTTGTAACATTGTTATACATTATAATGCACCCATTTGTCTAGACCATTTTTTTCAAAGTGATCCGATTTTTAAAATGAATATGTTGATAAATACGTCGACACATATTTAAAGTATTTATGAATATATTCATTTACTGTTTATGATAATAGAGATCAGCAGGAACTTTATAATGTAGAGTCTGATGTCGCCTTCTATAGTTATACCAAGCAACAAAATCGTTTATTATAAGATTCAAATCTCTGATACTATTTGGTCTATAATAATATATAGCTTCTTGCTTTAAAGTTCTCCATAAGCGCTCAACAAATATATTGTCGAAGCAACGTCCTTTATGGTCCATACTGATTTTAATATTAGCACGCTCTAATTCCATAATAAAGTTGTAGCTAGTAAACTGCACCCCTTGATCACTATTAAAAATCTCAGGTTTACCTTGTTTTAGAGCTTCTTTGAGAGTATAAAGGCAAAATCCAGCATCGAGATATGGTGATAATGAATGAGCAATAATATAGCGACTATACAAGTCCATTATTGCCACAAAATAGACAAACTTACCTTCTACCATAATATATAGTAGCCCATACCTGATTAACTCTACAAATAATCAAATCTTTGAGTAAATAAGGATATATTTTATGCTTTTTTTCTTTAATACTTGTATTACATCTTTTTCTACAATACAGCCCACTAATCTTCATTTTTTTCATAATTCTTAAGATTTTTTTGTGATTGACTACTACTCCACTCGCTATGATCTCAGCAGTAATTTTACGATATCCATAACGGCAATCAGAAGCCAAATATACTTCTTGAATCAAATTTCACTTTCGTTATTAATTATAGGCCTATAATATAGGCTAGATCTGCAAATCCCCAGTAAATCAGCCTGTTTCCTAATTGACAGATCAGAATCTTTTTCTATAAACCTTACTCTATCTTTTTTGCTTATTTCAGTAATTTTTTTTTCAAATAACTATTTTCCACTGTCAATTCTCCTATTACTTTATGTAAACTTTCTATTTCTTGCGCTAAGATTCTTTGTTTTCTCGCACTTTCACTTTCTTCAACAAATAGGTCTTTTAACCTTGCCAATACTCTATCACGCCAATCATATAGATTTGTTGATGGTATTTTATATTCACTACATATCTCAGCTGTGCTTCTTTGATTTTTTATTGCTTCCAAAGCTATCTTTGCTTTTAACTCTGGTTCATATTTTTTTGTTGCCATACTTTTACCCCTTTACTTTCCTACTCGGATCAACCATTTTTTTTGGTCTAGTTTATGGGGTGCATTATATTCTATGAGAAATTCTACAGATGGTAAATGGCCTTCCTTGGCAGCATAGTAGACTGATCTGTAGTTTTAGAATTATTAATATTAGAATTATTAATAAATGATTCTTGTTGTTGCTTTTCTATTAGAAGCTTTACAATTCCTAGATATCCTTTATTGGTAGCATAATGCAAAGGAGTCCAATTGTTTTTACCTTTTGTACCAACTTCTACTCCCTTATTAAGAGAAAATTTTACAATATCGATATTTCAAAAATCAGCTGCAATATGAATAGGCTTGTTTTCGTCATTAGTTTTAGCGTTAAAACTTACACCTTTATTATTTACTAAAAATTTTGTTACTTCTAAGCTATCAAACTTAGCTGGATGGTGCACAGCCACCTTGACCAAAAAATCATCCCCTATCGCGTTCTTATCATTATGCCTTATACGCTGTATTACACCTTCAGATATAGTCATTGCTAACCTCCAACATCCTTGCTAATAAACCCTCGCTAAAACTGCCGAAAAGACTTTATAAGTTAATATTCTAAATCTCAATATTTTATGGTGCAGGTTTTTATTTTTAAAACATTATACTTTGTGTAGGGTATAACTACACGCATCAAAGTGAAAGAAAAGCAAAATGATGAAGAAAATGAAAGTTTAAGTTTTCTTCAACGACTCAAGGAGAGAATTTATGCTTTAAAGCCTGTATTAGCAAGAGCCTTAATCACTAAATGAACAATGTCACGCAGAGTTTCATCCTCAATTTTTCTATATTCCCTCACTAGCCTTGATATTTCTTCGCTGCCTACATCGCTATGGAAGGCCTTATCATGTAAGTCTTCAGAGGCTTTGGTAAAAAAATACGACATATCAACCGATAGTACTTCTGCTAATTTATATAACCTATCAACTACAAGCCTAATCTCTCCGCTTTCATATCCTTGTACATGCTGAAATGAAATTTCAAGCTTTTTTCCTAAGTCTCTTTGACTAAAACCACACATTAGCCTTCTTTTCCTTATTCTTTCACCTATTTGTTTATCGATAGGATGTTGTATAGTCATTTTACGTATCAGGTAATATTAACTATGTATTATCACTTTGAGAAAAAGATTTTACCAATATATAAACTGCACTACGTAACCTTTTGCTCTTAATTTCGTTATATCCTTTGACTAACTTTAGTATTTCTTCATCATAAGCTTCATGTGAGTCAGTGTGCATATCAGTAAAAAAGTTAGCAACATCTATCGATAGTGCTTTTGCTAAATCATATAATCTACTGGCCAAAACACAATTTGAACCATTTTCGTACTTTTGTATCTGTCTATACGAAACACCTATTCTCTTTCCCAATTCGGTCTGTGTCAAAGCACGATCTAACCTAAGTTGTTTTATTTTTTTACCTAATTGCACTTTTCACCTCTTATTCAAATTTACAACAAATTTTATGAAGTGGAAAAAAAGCTAGCAAAGTAATTGCTTTAATAATTTCTGCCTCTCGCTAATTAAATCGTTTGGCCTTACGTATTTTTTCTCAATTTCCCTCATCTCTTTTTCTCGTTCTGCAATGCTATTTCGTATTACTTCAGCCGAGTATCTGCTTTTGCCACTTGCAAACTCTGATCTTAATCTTCTAACCTTGTATTCGAGCTCAGCAAATCTTTCGTGTTGCTCAAGAAGTTCTATCATATGACTAATTTCAGAGTTTAGCTTTTTTTCCTCAACATCTCTTACAATAAAAGAAAGTAGAAGCTTATCTATTTGGTAATCAATATTTGGTTGAGCAGCAAATAGATCAATTATGGCTTTTACGTCAGTAGGATTTGTAACTAGTAAGTTAAAATTACTACATAAAAAACTATAGAACTTTATCGTCTTCTCAAGATAATTTTTCATATCTTGTGATAATTGCAATTCTTTGTGAATTCCTGACAGCAATATTTTCAATTCTTCCAAGTATTTCGTGTCAAAATTACTTACTTCTGTAGGTGAAAGGATCATTAGCAGCTTTTTTACAAGCTCAACATCATTTAACTTTACTGCATTATAAAGAGCTTTTTCTTTGTCTTCTTTTAAATCATAAAGCTCTGATGAGTTATCTATGCTGAATAGATATTCAGTATTTCCTTGAGGAGAGTAGATTAAAATGTCCACTTCTCTTAGCGGGTGATCATCATTAAACTTTTCTAGTAACTGCTTATCGGTAGTTTCCTCTATTGCTACAACTGCTTTGCTTACCTCTTTCAACTTTGCAATATCATCTCTTGAGTTTTCAAGTATATCTTTAGCCTTGTCTAGCAGCTGCTCATATAGAACTATTTTTTCTTCATCATCAAGTAGCTGACAATGCTTTTTCAGCTTTTCAGTAGAGTAAGATAGGATATCCATTTTTTTCAATTTTACGATTACGATACCCCATTTTTGTTGAAACTGAAATAATTTTTATAGGATGTGTTTTTCTAGTGTAGATGCCCGCAAAACTTGTTATTATAATATACAGTAAATCAATAAGTCGTATAATATTAACAATTAAATAATATTTATCACGATATGATCGAATAGTAATGAAATTAAGTGAGGGTTACAATGAAAAAAATAAATGGTAAAAAATTGTCTAGTAAAATGTTAAAAGCGGTAGAGCGAATAGCAAAAGAAGGGTTATTACCTAATTTTATAAAAGCTGCTCCAACAGCAAATAAAAAGATTAGTAAATTGCCTGTCTTAACATATCCTGAGGAGCTCAATCCATTTCGATCAGCTTTATGCAGGATAAGACTAAGTGAATATGAAAATATGAAACTAAATGAATTCCTGGAAAAAGCTATTGCAGCTAAAAATATAAACGAGTTAAGTAAAGTTATCGATGAAGCTTTGGACTTAGGAATAAGAATAAATGCTGCCAATGAAGATGGCTTTAGCTTTGCTAACGTTACAATGTTTAAGATGTATCGTGATGAATTCAAAGGAAATAAACAAGAGGATATAATCAGGAGGTTAGCCTTAAATGGAGCAGATTTTAATGTACAAGTTGATAAGAAAATAACTGAAATGTATCAAAAAGTGCAAAAAGAAATTGAGCCACAAATATATAGTAGGCTCAAGAAACTTAGGGAAGTTGGAGAAGACGCTACTATAGAAGGAACTGTTGAAGATGTAGAAATCGATAATAAGACCTTCTATATTGAATTTTCACATAGCTGCATAGTTGATGTTGCCAAAGTTGTAGAAGGTGCAAAAAATTTGGGCTTAAGTAAAGGAGACTTAAACCTTGGCGGTAGTATCATAAAAATAGGTGATGGTGAAGTTGAGGTCAAAACTGGGAAGACGGTAAAAGAAATTACGTAGATATATCCGATAACAGCGCTTTTACAGTAACACTTTGCACTAGCCTAGGAGAGCTAAATTTAATGGTATATCATGACACAGAAGACTATCATCAAGTACAAGTTGAGGTAGAAGATGAAGAAATGTGGAACGAGTTGCAAGAAATAGGAGAAATCGTAGGAAAGGGTTGTTTATTTGGTGGAATGTCTGTTAAAGAAGTAGTGGAAAAAGGCAGCTTTACTAGATGTGGAAGGTGGGGCGACCAAAATTCTAAAAGTAGTGAGACCTTTTCTTGGGTGAGCAAATTAAAAGATACCAAAACGACATCTGTAGGACGTTCTTGATTGGTGGCTATGTTTTTACATAGCCATAATTATTGCAAAGTAAAGTAGTTCTTGAAATTTAATCAAAATTACCATAAAAAATTTACCTTAACTAGCATTGCTTGTAGAAGTGGATTGAAGATATATTCAGGCAATATTATTTATTGGCAAGCGCTTTTATCACTGAATGCACAATATCACGCAACGTTTCATCCTTAATTTTCCTGTATTCCCTCACTAGCCTTGATATTTCTTCACTACCCACATCGCTACAAAAGGCCTTATCGTGTAAGTCTTCAGAAGCTTTGGTAAAAAAATATGACATATCAACGGACAAAGCTTCTGCCAAATTATACAATCTATCAATTACAAGCCTTACCTCTCCAGTTTCATATCCTTGTATATGCTGAAATGAAATTCCGAGCTTTTTTCCTAAGTCTCTTTGGCTAAAACCGCATATTAACCTTCTCTTCCTTATTCTTTCACCTATTTGTTTATCAATAGGATGTTGTTCATCTTGTACAATCATTTATTAATATATTAACTGAGGTATTGAAGCAATACTAACTCTCATTGTAACTTTGAGAAAAAGATTTTACCAATATATAAACTACGCTACGTAACCTTTTGCTTTTAATTTCATTATATCCTTTGACTAATTTTAGTATTTCTTCATCATAAGTTTCATGTGAGTCGACATGCACATCAGTAAAAAAATCAGCCACATTAATCGATAGTGCTTTTGCTAAGTCGTATAGCCTACTGGCCAAAATTTGGTTTGAACTATTTTCGTACCTTTGTATTTGTCTATACGAAACGCCTATTTTCTTTCCCAACTCAGTTTGTGTTAAACCACAGTATAATCTAAGCTCTTTTATTTTTTTGCCTAATTCCACCTTTCATTACTAATTTTAGCTGCTCAAGCTTATATTGAATTTTTTAATTTATGAAGTAGAAAAAAAGAAGGAAAGTTGGAGAACTTTCCTTCCGGTCTACAGATTACAATAAACCACTATCATAAAAACTAAAGTGGCTCTTCTGTGTTACGATTATGTGATCTATTAATTTCATTCCTACATTTTCGCAGGTTGCAGCTAATGTAAGTGTGTTATCCTCATCCTCCTTTGATGGTTCTGTATCTCCACTTGGATGATTATGTGAAATTGCAATAGATGATGCATCGATCAGTAATCCCTGTTTGATTATTTCTCTCACATATAGAGGTACTCTGTCTATAGTTCCACAGTCTTGAATATACTCGTATATCAAATGACCACTTCGATCTAAGTATATTACTCGCAAGCTTTCCTTTCGTGACTGCCCTATTGCTGTTTTAAAGTATTTTAGTAGCTCTTCTCTGTTATCAAGAATCGACAGCTTTTTTAACTTACCTTTCAGTATCCTATCGAAAATCTCTTTCAGACAAAAGATACTTGCTATTGCTCCATCATTCATTCCTGTAACATTTTTTAGCTCATGAAAGTCAGCGTTAATTACCCTTCCTAAACTACTAAAGAGCTCTATTAGCTTTTTGGCCACTTCTCTTCCTTCTTCACATTCAGATAGAGTACGTTCCAGTAGCTCATGGTCAAGTAAAGACCTGCCTCTACTTGATAAAATGCGAGTTTCCAATTTTTCTTTTCTCTCACTATTATTCATAAAAACCTCCAAGGTCAACATTATATACAAATTCAACGCCAACTTTCTGACGCAGTAGTTCTCGAGGAATAACCCTTTTGAACTCTAAATTTGCAATGTTGTCCTTGTTGCTTTAAAAGCTGGAATACCATTTGCCATATGAATTTGTGCATTGACATTTACTGTGCTAATTCCCTGAAGCGCAACGGTATTTATATTTGCAATCATAATATATTATATAAAATTGTTAATATAATATATTAAAGAAGCGATGAAGTAAAGGCTACAGCAATTAAAGATGGCTTAACTTAGCAAAAAAGTGTAGTATTCTATCACTTTGCTGATTACAAATGTTTATAAGGATAATCACTTTTTTCTTACTATATTCAAGTACGGCTTTTTGTAGTGATTGTAATTTTAATTTACCATACTGTGGGCTCAGTTGTAATCTAGATCTATCATATAGAAATTTAAGTAATATAAAAAAATTATTGAATAACGACGATAAGTTTGTTGCGCTTACGTTTGATGATGGACCTTCCAACAATAGAATAAACGATATTATTAATGTTCTGGAAAGCTATGAAGCAAAAGCAACATTTTTTGTGCTTGGTGAACGTATAAATGAAAAAACGTCTGAAATAGTAAAGAAAATTCATGAATCAGGTCATGAGTTAGGCAATCACTCTTGGTCGCATAGGAAGTTGACATCACTTTCAAGTGAGGAACAATTGCAAGAATTGGAAAAGACAAATACAGCAATTAAAAATGCAATAAAACAAGATGTAAAATGGTTTCGTCCGCCATATGGATGTTATGACGATAATCTGATTGAAAATACTGATCAATTAAATATGTATTCAATATTATGGACAGTTGATTCGCTAGATTGGCAAGGTGATAAGCCAGAAACTTTAGTTGAAAGAGTTTTAAGTAATGTACATAATGGAGCAGTTATACTGTTTCATGATCACAATAACAGGTCAAACACAATTGAAGCTTTACCTCATATTATTAAAATACTAAAAAAATCAGATTATAAGTTTGTGACCTTAAGTGAGTGGGAAAAAAGGGTTTGTAATACGGTAAAAGCCAGAAGTGTAACAATAAAAGAGGGGAAAAAGTGTGTTTTGAAGGAATGTTATGTGGACAAAAAACAAAGTCTTTAACCGCAGAGCATTCATATTAGGTGGTATTCAGCTTACCATTTCTGCGGTTTTTAGTTGCAGGTTATATAATTTACAAATACGAAACAGACAAAAGTACGAAGCACTATCTAATAGTAATAGAATAAGAGTTGCTACTATTATGCCTAAGCGGGGCAAAATTTTAGATAGGAATAGCATTGAACTTGCGGTAAACAAAATTTCGTATGTTGTTTTGTTTGATGGTTCTGGTAAGGAAGTTGATTTGCAGACATTATCAGAAGTCGAGTCTAAAATAGCAAAATCGTCAGAAAAAATAACTGCTCTTTATAAACGTTATTACCCGTTTGGTTCAATGTGTTCTCATGTAATCGGATATACAAAAAGACAGCAAGGCATAAGCGAAGTAGGAATCAGCGGTATTGAATATACATATGATCATATATTGAAAGGCAAGTCAGGAAAATCTGAGCAGGAAATAAATTCTAAAAAACGCGTCATAAAAGAATTATCAAGCATACCACAACAAGACGGACAAGATGTACAACTGACAATTGAGATTAATCTGCAAGAGAAAACCGCAGAGGTATTTAAAGATCACCAAGGCTCCGCAGTGGTAATTGATGTAAATAATGGAGAAATTTTAGCATTATATAATTCACCTTCTTACGATAATAATCTTTTTGCTAGCAGGCTATCAAATGAGACTTGGGAAAACTTGAATGCTCCTTCATTACCGCTTGTGAATCGTGCGTTATCATATCAAATTCCACCTGGTTCAATATTTAAAGTAATAGTTGCGCTTGCGGGTTTAAAAGACGGGATAATAACACCAGAAGAGAAATTCTCGTGCAAGGGCTATATGAAAATAGGTGAGCGGAAATTTCGTTGTCTGAAAAGCAAAGTCCATGGGTATGTATCTTTAAATGAGGCAATGGCATTATCATGCAACACTTACTTTTATAATATAGGGAAAAAAATAAGTGTAGACTCTCTAGTAGAAATGGCCAGAAAATTTGGTATTGGAAGTGGGCCACTGATTGGAACGTTTAAAGAAGAAGCTCCAGGGTTGTTGCCAGATAGAGATTGGCGTACACGAAAGCTATATTCGCAGTGGTATTTAGGTGACACTATCAACTTAGTTATAGGACAAGGGTATATGCTTACAACACCACTACAGCTTGCAGTTCTTGCAGCGAGGATTGCAACAGGAAAAGAGGTAATTCCCCACATTGAGATGAGTAAAACGATACAAGATTTTCCCGATATTGATGTGGATTGTGAGCATCTTAGCATAGTTCGAAAAGCTATGTTTGATGTGGTGAATTCTAAAACTGGAACCTATAAGAAAGGGCTAAGCGGTATACAAATTGCTGGCAAAACCGGTACACCAGAAATAAACTCTAAGGGCGAAAGTCATAAGTTATTTATCGCCTATGGCCCTTACCATAACCCGCGCTATGCAATCTCTGTGTTTATAGAACACGGCAAAGCCCCACGCCAAGATGTTGCAATTGCTAATGAGATATTTCAGTATATGCTTGAAACTATGAGTATTAAACTTCTTGCATAACCATATAACAAACTTTTATTGGGAATAGAAACGAAAAAACTTCCTTGACACCCTTCGCCAGCCCCCTTATCATAACAGTGAAGCTATTGTATTTGCTTTCGCCAATCTGCAGATTAAAAGGTAAGGATTACTTAATGTATCGGCGTCTTATGTTCAATTTTTTGCAGTATATAGATACTGTATGTCTTTACAAAACTTCATCTACATCTAGATTTTTATCTAAATAAGCTGAACGCGCTTATAAAGCGTTACAAGACATCAAAAAATGCCAATACTCGACAGAGATAGTAAAAGACTAGCTAACTCGGGGATTCTTTGTCTTTTTTTCTGCTTAGTAAATTTCTTAAACATTTGCAGCGTAAGTTAGTTGCAATTAAAAGCGGCTGAATCTCGCTTGTCAAGCGTTTAAAACATAAAAAACGCCAATATTTTAAAGCAGATAATAACCCCAGGGCTTCTTTTGCCTTTTTTTTCATTTAGTAAATTTCTTAATATTTATGGCTAAACGACAACCGTCATCCCGCTACTTGTTAGCGGGATCTATGTTGAGAGATACCGCGGCGGTATGACGGTGTAGATAGTAATTCGTCATCCCGCTGCTTGTTAGCGGGATCTCTTGTTAGCGCCGCGGCGGTATGACGTAGGATTGTTGTCATTCCACTACTTGTTAGCGGCTGAGATACCGCGGCGGTATGACGGTTCGCGGCGGCATAGTAATTCGTCATCCCGCTGCTTGTTAGCGGGATCTAGAGATACCGCGACGTCTCACCTATAGCCTTCAGTGCTCCTTTTTTTGTCATCCCAGCGTCACGCGTTGGTTTCAACATTATATCATGAACTTTCTAAAATTCATTGAACTGTGCTTTCAAACGGTGGTGCCGGGGTGTGAGTATAATGATTATCAGTATATAAAAGTCATAGCAGACAGACTTGAAGCGGCAAATGTTGGCAAAATGAGGCGAATAATATTCAATATGCCTCCGCGTTCAATGAAGTCCCTGTGCGCTAGTGTTGCGTGGCCCGCATGGATACTGGGAAACCAACCAACTGCGAGAATAATAGTTGCAAGTTATTCTCAGCGGCTCAGCGAAAAGCACTCGCTCGATACAAGATGCATAATGCAGTCTAGTTGGTATAGAGCGCTATTTCCAGAGATAGAACTATCCAAAGACCAGAATACAAAATATAAATTTCAAACAGTGCAGAGAGGATACAGAATCGCAACATCAGTTGGTGGAACACTAACTGGTGAAGGTGGTGATTTTATCATTGTGGACGATCCGCTCAGTTCTGCTCAAGCTTTGAGTGAAACGCTTAGAAAGCGTGCCATAAACTGGTTTGATCAGACTTTAGTAACCAGGCTGAACGATAGAAAAAAAGGAGTCATCGTTCTTGTAATGCACAGGCTACACCAGGAGGACTTAACTGGACACCTTCTCTCCAAGCCAAAAAACATATGGCATCATATTTGTTTGCCAATGATTTCTGAAAATAAGCAGGTTATTTATTCAATCAAAAAGCCAATGCCTCCCGTTCCTGTCATCCGAGTAGCTCAGCACTGTGCGACCAGGCGATTATATAATAAACCAGCGTCACCTGTAAGGATATTATATTCAAGAGAAGAAAGTCAGTTGCTATATCCCCTAGATGGAGGAAAAGAAGAAATTGAGATGATAAAGGTTGAACTTGGGAGTTACGCTTTTGCTGCTCAATATCAACAAAACCCTCTGCCGCTTTCAAGTGGTATAATTAAACCAGAGTGGTTGAAACGCTATAAAAAATTTCCTGATAATCTCTCGCATATAACACAAAGTTGGGATACTGCGGTTTCAACAAGCAGCATGAGCAACTTTAGCGTCTGCACCACCTGGACAAAAGTGGGCAATAAATTCTATTTACTCGATGTATATCGCGCAAAGCTTGAGTATCCAAAGCTTAAAGAGCAAGTTCTGTCACTAGCTGCAAGATGGACACCGCACGCAATTTTAATCGAAGCAAAAACAAGTGGTCAGCAATTGGTGCAAGAGCTAAAGACAAACAGTGATTTACCAATTATCGAAATAGTACCACATGATGACAAACTCACTCGATTTTATCAAATTGTTCCGATTATAGAGTCTGGCAAGGTTTTTCTGCCGCACCAAGCAGTATGGCTGAACGATTTTGAGTATGAGATTTTAATGTTTCCTGAAACTCGACACGATGATCAAGTGGATAGTACCGTGCAATATTTGCAGTGGGTGAGAAACAGTACCTCCAGGGTTGCAGCTATACGAGCATTGTGATTTGAGTCTACCAGTACTGGGATGACAGCTAGGAGACAACCGTCATCCCGCTGCTTGTTAGCGGGATCTAGAGATACCGCGAATGAATCGCGGTATGACGGTTCGTGGTGGTATGACAGTTCGTGGCGGTATGACGGTTCGCGGCAGCATGACGATAAGCTCGTCATCCCGCTACGTGTTAGCGGGATCTATGCTAAAAGATACCACGGCGGTATGACGTAGAACTGCTGCTTGTTAGCGGCTGAGATACCGCGAATGAATCGCGGTATGACGGTTCGCGGCGGCATGACGGTAAGCTCGTCATCCCACTACTTGTTAGCGGGATCTCTTGTTAGCGGATGAGATACCGCGAATGAATCGCGGTATGACGGTTAAGTACGTGTTAGCGGCTAAGAGATACTGCGGCGGCATGACGTAGAGCTCGCGTTAGCTATAAGATTAGCTAAATTCTGCACGTCCATAAAAAACAAACCTTCTTTTTCGTCTTGAACGCTAATAATAGCGTGAGTGTTAAAAGGTAAAGGATCATTTGTATGTCCATGGCCTACCCCTTTCATTGTAAATACAGGAAAGTTAACACTTTTTGCAAACCTTTCTTTTACAACTTCAACAAGGTTATCGTTATAGCAGTTAACGAAATCCCCAAAGATTACTGCATGTACTCCATCAAAGATGTGAGCTTGTTTTAGGTGATCTAAACTGCGCTCTATTGCGTATGGGTAGACTCTTATGTCCTCTAAAAATAGAATTTTACCTTTCGCATTTATTTGCCAAACAGTTCCTATACTGTTTTCAACTAAAGTCATATTACCACCGATGATTTTAGACTTTAATCTGCCATCTTTTAGTCTAATGCCATTATTTATCATCTTTAGCTTATCAAATCTGATAGAATCCTGCTTGTTAAGAATTAACTCTTTCAATTTTTTAACAGAGCTTTCAGAAATGGAGTTATTTACTATCATTTCCAACATGGTGCCGTGAAGAGTTTGCCAATTATATTTAGCTTGTAGATAGGTGTGCAAGGCAGTTATATCGCTATAGCCTATGAGGATTTTTTTGTTTTGAGCAATCCTTTCTTTTTTATCATTGGGTAACTTTTCTAGATAGGGAATTAACCGAGAAGCCCCTTCTCCTCCTCTGATACACCAAATTATTTTACTGTCATTAGTTAGTGCACTAATCAAATCATTTGCTCTGAATTCATCAGAGTTGGAATAAAATGGATTATCATTACTATATATTTTCTCCGAAATATGGGGATTAAAATCCAAAGCTTCTACATATTCTTTTATAGTAGTCAGATCTGATTCTTTTCCCTTCGAAGAAGGAGCAATAATATCAACTTGGTCGATTGCATGAATACCTGTGTTAGCACATAAAGTGAGAATGAAATATAAAAGGTAAACAATCATTAAAATATCTTATAAAACTCTTTTTTTAGTATATCATCCAATTCAGAGAGTGGAACTTTCACTCCTAGTTCTTCCATTGACGTGACGCCATAATCTTGCAGTCCACAAGGAATAATACCCTTATAATGAGAGAGGTCTGGAAAGACGTTAAGCGCTATGCCATGATAAGTTACCCATTTTCTTAAACGGATACCAAAAGCTGCAATTTTTTTTTCTACTCCGTTATGGTTTACCCAAATACCTATTCTATCTTCTCTAAACTCTCCAAGTATATTAAATTGCTTTAAAACATTTATGATCCACTTACTTAGATCTCTAATATATAGCTTTATATCGCATTTGTTTCTTTTTTTAAGGTTTAACATTAAATATATAATGCGCTGTCCTGGACCATGATATGTGTGTTTACCACCCCTTCCTGTTTTATATATGGGAAATAGTTTTTCAACAATATCATCAGCTGTTGCACTGATTCCTGCAGTATAAAGTGGAGGGTGCTGGAGTAGCCATACCAATTCGTCTGCTGAATTATTGTGAATTTGTTGAATTTTCTCTTCCATGGATTTTACAGCACAGTTATAATCAATAAGCTGATTAGATATTAGCCATTCTGTCATATTCTATTTCTTTTTTTTTAGTATAGCAGTTCGTTTTTTCCTGTTATTCCAGTGTGTGACACTGGGCGCAGCCTTTCTTATTCCTAATATACTTAATACTAACTTCTGTGCTATTTCTCCTTAACAAACATAGTACATGACAAATGTTTAATTATTTGTCAACACAGGTCCTCTTTACGTATAGGCAACTTTTTTTATTGAAAAATTCAGAAAAATGTTGTATAATTATTAGTAGATTTTAGGTAAAATATATGGCAAACTCAAAATTTAGCATAACTTTCAACAACGAAATTTCAGAGTGTCTTGCTGGACTGGCTAAAATAAGAAATAAGTCCATTAAAGAACTAGCAGAGAAGCTAATACAAGAAGCAATTGAAAATGAGGAAGATAAAATACTAATTGAGCGTGCTGCTAGACGTAATGTTTCAGGTGTGAAGAAAATTAGAAGTGAGGATGTAGACTGGAATACAATATTATCTTCATAGAAAGCGTTCTTGAGAAAGACCTTCCAGCTCTTCCAAAAACAATAAGATTAAGGATCATAAATGCGATAAATAAGCGCCTTACAGTTGATCCATTAACCTTGGTGAGCCATTATATTACAGATTTAAAGGACAAAGAAGATTAAGGGTAGGTGATTATCGCGTTATCTATTCCGTAAATATTATAAAATATGAAGTGGTTATCACAGAGATAGGACACAGAAAAGATATTTATAAGTAAGTACATCATATAAATATTAAATATATTTTTACTCCTTCCTGATTCATTTTCTACCTTAGGTGGCTTCGCTCAGCTCAAAAAAAAAGCTCATTCTTTTTGCTACCCCTTATTGTGCCTGCCATTTAACTACTGTGTAGAGATTGCTCTCAAACATAATGTTCGTACGTTAGTATATCCTTCCTGTGACACCAATTGATATAATTCTACCACAAATTCAATTTTTTAGGAGGCACATATGAATTTCAACATCTTTCAAAGAAAAAAAAGCGCAGTATTTACTAAATATTCTGCTTTGCAACTAATGATGGAGCCAAGTTGGAGTAAGCGTGATTATGTAAGTTTTGCTGAGGAAGGTTACATAAAAAATGTTATTGCCTTTCGAGCAATCAATATGATTGCAAGTGCTGCATCTTCGGTACCTCTTACTCTCTGCCAGCTTACTGAACAGGGAAAATCGCAACTAAAAGCCCATCCATTACTGAAATTACTTTATTCTCCTAATCCAATGACATCAAAATCGGAATTTATTGAGGGGATTGTAACTTATCGGTTAGTTAACGGCAATTCTTATATATTGATGGTTGAGTCGCAGAACAATAGAAAACTACCAACAGAGCTTTATCTTCTGCGCCCCGATAGGGTTGAAATTGTTCCAGGGAGAAATAACGTTCCTTATAACTATCGTTATGCCATAAATAACAACAGTTATGACTTTAAAGTTGATAAACTAACCGGACGTTCAGCAGTGTTGCACCTAAAGACCTTTAACCCTTTGAATGATTGGTATGGGTTATCACCAATTGAGGCGGCTGCATATAGTATAGATCAGCATAATCAGGCTGGTGCTTGGAATCAAGCGATGTTGCAAAACGGAGCAAGACCAAGTGGTGCAATAGTTGTAAAATCAGCAAAAGATGGAAGTGGTGGAAGTTTAAGTCAAGAGCAGTACCAACGCTTAAAAGCACAGATAAATGATCATTATTCAGGTCCTGTCAATGCTGGGAGGCCGATATTGCTTGAAGGAGGCTTGGAGTGGAAAGAAATGAGCTTATCACCAAGGGATATGGATTTTATTGAGTCCAAACACAGTTCAGCTCGTGATATTGCCCTGGCTTTTGGCGTTCCGCCGCAGTTGCTTGGCATACCAGGTGATAACACTTATAGCAATTTAGTCGAAGCACGCTTGTCCCTTTGGGAACAGACGGTTTTACCAACGCTAGAAAATATTATCTGTCACCTGAATTCTTGGCTAACACCAAAATTTGGTGAAGATCTGTGCTTGTCGTACGACAAAGATGCAATAGAGATTCTCATGGAAAAGAGACAAAAGTTGTGGAAATACGTAGAAAACGCAAGCTTCATGACGCTCAACGAAAAGAGAGAAGCATTTGGCTTGCCACCACTGCCAGGTGGTGATGAGTTAGGTTAAGTTTGTACCCGTTCAGATGAGTTCATTGTCTCCTAAACCGTACGCCTAAGTAAATCAACTATTTTTCTTGCCAACCAGAGCGGTGAAGATTTGGTCTACATCAAAACTCATCTTAGGACGCCAAATAGGGCCATCCAAATGCATATCGATATAGATTGGATTACTATAATTTGGTGGTATGAAAAAGAACCTGAATATAGAAGCTAAAGCGAAGTTAGATAAGGTTAAATTAGAAGAGATTGACCCTGATGCTTGATCAATCCCGAATTGTAAACTAGTTGAACATATACCACTCTTAATACTTGCTTTTCCGCTAATATTTTCAAAAGATGTTTTACCGTTATATATATCAACATAAGCAAGTGTGGAAATTTCAGATTTATTCTTACTGCTTAACAAATTAGTGATAAATGAATTGAAATCTACATTAGTAACTTCTATTCCTTGCGCTTGTAAGTTTACATCTCCTGATAAGTTACTAGCCCAATCATGAAAACTTTTTCCTTGAGTTTTGATTTCACCATTTAAGCTTACCTGACCATTTACATTGTCAATTCCTATAACCTTACCAATCTTTTTAGTGTCCAAATTTACAATAGAAAACCTTGTATTTATTGAGTCTGATCTTAAATAACCCTGAAAAAACACTTGCCCGTGTTCTAATACGTAACTTGCCTGCCTGATAGTGATAGTGTTGTTTCTCATTACCGCATCCAAATTAAAATCTTTTAAAACATTCTGCTCGGTTTTAAATTCTGCAGTATTGATTTGCACATTTGCATCAAAGCCTTCTTTATCATACAAAAAATCAAGCTGCTTTGTTGACCATTGAATTTGATCTATCTCATTTCTTGAATTTCTTTTCGTCTCTACTAAATTCGGTAATTTAAAGATATTTCCATTAAATTTACTGCCCGTAAGGTTAACATCTAATAAAGGTTTGGCGTATTTTTGATCTGCTAATATTTTTGCATTACCGGTAATATCGAAATCTTCTCCAGATAGTTTTATTTTATCTGCAACTAGCTTACCTTTTTCCATTTTCAGCAAAAAATCCAAATTTTTAATTTTCGTATCATTCAATGTAAGGTTATTAACACGGGCCTTTATATTTGCATCATACTGAAAATTTTTCAGCCATTGCATTTTAGGTAAACTGCTAAATAATGAATGATCATATTTATCTGCATCAAGATTATGCATGCTAAATTCACCATTGACCACATTGTGTTTTTTTGTATGGCTTACTCTAATTGACCCTTGCAAGGATTCCTTATTATTTAGCAGTCTAATGTCTGAGATAGATAATATTCTTGGTGCAAGGTGCAGTTTAGAACTTAGTGTAAATTGATTTTTCTGGTTTTCTTTCATCTTTATAGAAGGGAAAAAACATGAAATGAATGACTCAAAATCATTTCCTTCGACTAATAAATCACCGTTGAATTCAGATAGGACATTATTGTTTGAGATCTCTCCTGATAAGTAAGATATATTATTGATTCCAGGAAATTTAAGAAGCGTATTAACTTTTACTTTGCCATCAGTGGATTTTAGTACAGCACGGAAATTGTCCAATATTTTGTTTTGATATTGAATGTTAGAAGCTTCCATATTAAAATTTAAGCTCAAGTTCTTTGGCACAACTGCTCTAAAACATTCCAGAAGATCCTTCATATTCATTGTTCTTTGTGAATCATTTTGTATGGAATCTAAATCAACTTTACTGAAGCTAATATTGAAATTAGTGTGATTGCCTTTTCTATCATTTTGTATTGTACCTCTGGCTTGCATGCTTTTGGAATCAATTTTTAAGTCAGTTGCCGTAAACTCACTTTCATTAAGACTTATATTGGATGATATCTTGATATTTTCGCTAGGAATAACACAAGAGAGAAAGCTAAGATTAATGATTTTTGCTAAATCACTCACAGAACCGGAACTGTTATTAATTGTTAATGTTAAATTACCCTGGAGTTCTTCTTGATTTCTATTACCTGTAAATAGCAAATTTACAAAATTTGATTCAACACTAATGTGTACATTCCTTTTTGTGATATTAACCTTTCCTGAAAAATCGTAATTATTATCACCTACCTTTACTTTACCAAAAAACTGCTTATTTTTTTTTACAGCAACTTCCTTTATGTTAACAATATCAGCGAAATCATTCTTGAAACTTACTTGGCTGTCTTTTATTACTATATCGACTGTGTTACCACTGGCGTTTGTATTTATAATATTAAGTAAATTTTCTTTGTTGCTTTTCATGCCAAACAATGTGATTGACTTTGGTTGCAACGAAAATAAAAACAACGATAGGAACGATGGCCTTATTTCAATTTTTCTTACACTAATTAAATCTGACAACTTTTGCTCTTTATTTTCGTTGTATTGTACGTATACATTATAAATAGTGAGCTTTGGGGTAATCAACGAAACTTTAATTTTTCCCCCAATATGCACTTTAGCATCATACGTCTTCTCTAACTCTTTTATGATATATTTCCTGTAGCCACTCCAATCCTTAAAAGTTGCAGCAACATGCATGAGAATTAATAGCAGTGAGATTGATAATATAGCATATAAAGAAAGTCTCATAATTTACACATGCTTAAAGTTTCCCTTAAATATTAAATAGAGAATACCAAAATAAACAATAACACTCAAAGCTATTAAAGTCGTTAAATAAACAATACGAGCCAACATTTTATCAAAAAATAATCCTGCCAACAAAGAATTAAAAATATAAAGGGCTATTGACATGACTGCCGTTGCTACAAAAATTTTCATGACATTTAACAATAACGCTTGGCTAACCTTATACATTTTATTTATTGTTAAATAACTAATTAATAGAATAGAGTTTATCCAAGTGGAAACGGAAGTAGCAATAGCAATCCCCGTATGCTGATACTCGTTCATTAACAAAAGGTTTAGCACTACATTAATTCCAAGACACATTAGCGAAAATATGGTTGGTATTTTCAGATTGCCTTTAGCAAAAAATGTAGGTAGCAATACTTTATTTATAATAAATGCAGGTAAAGAAAGAGAAAATGCTATTAAAGTGGGAACAGTTTGCTGCACTGCATAATGATCAAACCGGCCGTAAGAAAAAAGCGTAAGTAAAATTATGTCGGGAATAATGATAAAGGCAGCAGTTGTTGGCATAATTAACATTAATCCTATGTTGAGAGCCTTGTTCTGTATTTTGACTATATTTTCAGTATTATCCACCTGTTTTGAAATTAAAGGAAGAAGCACTGTACCAATTGCAGTACCGATTATTCCCTGCGGTAGTTGATTTAGTCTATCGGCATAATATATATAGGACACCGCATTTGGTATAAAACTCGCCATGATTGTATCAATCCATAAGCTTATTTGAGTTACACAATTGTTGATAATTGCAGGTACCACACGCTTAAAAAACAACCTTACTTCATTGCTTAATTCAAGGCTAAAAGAAAAAGCTGCCTTTAACTTGTATGCACTAAATAGCATCAGCAACAATTGAAAAACTCCTCCTATCAGCACAGCTATAGAAAGGTTGTGCGCTGGAGTTTTTACGTAAGGCACAGATAAACTGATGATTAAACAGAGATTCAAAACAATTGGTGCAATAGCTGTTGAAGCAAAATGCTGCTTTACTTGCAGCATTCCACCAATAAGTGATGCAATTGAAACAAAGATTATGTAGGGCATCATAATTCTTGATAAAGTAACAGTAAGGGTAAACTTACTTTGGTCAAATCCAGGAGCAAAAATTTGAATCATATAAGGGGAGAAAGTTTGCATAATAAGGCAAAAAATTACTAAGATAATAAACGTAATGGATATTACACTACTTGCAAAATTAAATGCCTTTTTATTATCATATGATTCTGTCGAATATAACGGTATGAATGAGGTAGTGAACGCTCCTTCTGCAAAAAATGCTCGAAATAGATTGGCAAAGCGAAACGAAGAAAAAAATATGTCTGCAAGAGAGTTCGCACCAATAACCGTAGCAATTAATACATCCCTTATTAACCCTGAGATCCTTGAAATAGCCGTAAAAAAACTAAATGTGAAAATACTTTTAAACATACCACTACTTCATTAGTGTCAATACGATTAACTATAATGGTAAAAGTATCAATGAAAATATTTATTGGCTAAACTTAAAACCCTCTGCAAAAAGAGAGTTAAATAATCAATTGACTATTTGCGCTCTTATGTTAGAAATTTTATATCTTGGCGGGCGTAGCTCAGTTGGTAGAGCGTCAGTTTGTGGTACTGAATGTCGCCAGTTCGATCCTGGTCGCTCGCCCCACTAAAACCCGATAATTTGAAAAACCGTCATCCCGCTGCTTGTTAGCGGGATCTAGAGATACCGTGACGGTATGACGTGAGTTAGCTATACATTGGCCACTGATGATTGAAATAGTTAATTACTGTAAAATTTGACATTAACCGCTAATAGTTAGAATATTAGTAGAGTAAGAATTACTCAAGAAGGCATGCATAAATATGATGTAGTAGTAGTAGGTGGTGGTCATGCAGGGTGCGAAGCTGCTGCTGCTGCAGCTCGCCTTGGTGCAAACACGCTGCTTATAACTCATAAAATTTCAACTATAGGGGAAATGTCCTGCAATCCAGCAATCGGAGGAGTTGCAAAGGGTGTTGTAGTCAGGGAAGTTGACGCTCTTGATGGAATAATGGGAAGAGCAATCGATCAAGCAAGTATACACTCAGTCATTTTAAATAGCAGCAGAGGTGCAGCAGTATGGGGCCCGCGTGTACAGGCAGACCGAAAATTATACAAGCAAGCAATACAGGAAATTATTCTAAATTATAATAATTTGACGGTAAAAGAAGAGTCGGTTGACGATTTTCTTATAGAGAGTAATAACAATGGAGAATTGTGCATTAAAGCTGTAATAACAAGCTCAGGGGAGCATATACTGACAAGCAAAGTCGTTTTAACTACAGGAACTTTCCTGCAAGGTGTGATTCATATAGGAGAGCAAGCAACTCCTTCAGGGAGAATGGGAGATAAGTCTGCCGTAGAACTTGCAAATACGTTGAAGAAATATAATTTCAAATTAGGTAGACTGCGTACCGGAACTCCACCAAGGCTCGATCGTGGCACTATAAACTGGTCAATATTGCAAGAACAAGTGGGTGATAACCCACCTGTGCCGTTTTCTTACTTAACAGAAAAAATTAACCAACCTCAGGTATCATGCTTTATTACCCATACTAATGAAAACACGCATAAAATAATCAGAGAAAATCTCCACAGGTCAGCTTCTTCATATTTAGATGACGTTGTTGCACCAAGATACTGCCCATCAATTGAAGTTAAAGTTAAAAAATTTGCAGAAAAAAGTAGTCATCAAATATTTCTAGAGCCAGAAGGCCTGAATGATGATACTATATACCCGAACGGAATTTCAAATTCATTGCCTATTGAAGTGCAGTGTGAAATGATAAAGAGTATCAAGGGACTTGAAAATGCAGAAATACTAAGACCTGGATATGCAGTTGAGTATGACTATATTGATCCACGAGAACTAAGCCATACTCTTGAAACTAAGAAAATTAAAGGCCTATATTTTGCTGGCCAAATTAATGGCACTACTGGATATGAAGAAGCAGCAGGGCAAGGAATTATTGCCGGAATTAATGCAGCACTCTCTGCATCTGAAAAAAAAGAAAGCTTTGTTCTTCATCGCACAGACTCATATATCGGCGTAATGATAGATGATCTAGTCACCAAAGGGGTGATCGAACCTTATAGATTATTTACCTCACGTGCAGAATATAGGCTAGCTATCAGGTCAGACAATGCAGATAGAAGATTAACACAAAAAGGTTATGATATTTCCCTTGTTTCGCATGAGAGATACTCTGTTTTACAGAATAAACTTGAATCCATTAAGCAGCTTGAAGAGAAGTTAGGGAGTCTGACGATTACTCCTGAGCAGCTTAGGTCTTATGGTATCAAAATATCTTATGATGGGATAAGAAAAACGGCACTAGATTTACTTAGCTATCCAAACATCGACTGGAATAAATTACAAGAAATATGGCCGGAGTTAAGCAGCATCACGCGCTGGGATGGCACCGCAATGGGTAGCATAACTAAGAATGAAATATGCGAAGCGGTTGAAATTGAAGCAAAATACAAACCTTATCTAATAAGACAAGAAGCGGATATGAAGTTTTTACGAGAGGAAATTAACACTCAAATTCCAATTGATTTTAACTATTCACAAGTTAAAGGCCTGTCAAGTGAAGTAATAGAAAAGTTGCAGACGATAAAACCAGCGACGATTGGCATTGCAAAGCAAATACAAGGCATCACTCCTGCAGCGATAGTGAGCATATTAGTGTATTTGAGAAACAGGAAAACGAAAGTGGCTGCTAATTTTGTGTGAGGTGTTCTATGTCAAAAATCGAAGAATTTCGTTCTTTTATGCGTGCAATAAATGCTGAGGCGTTTATGTTGCACACCAAAGATGAATATTTAAATGAGTATTCAGAGGAGCTAACAAAGCTGTGTGGCTTCACAGGAACAAATGGGCTGCTCATTGTTACAAAAAACAACAAGTGCCCATTTTTTACGGATGGACGCTATATCACACAAGCTCACAATCAGCTCGATCAGGGCAATTTTCAAGTATATAATATACAAGAAGAGGATCCACGCGAATGGATAAAAGCAAACTTAACATCGACTGCCTCACTAGGTTATTATTTGCAATATTTTACCATAGAAGATATAAGAAAGTATGAGAATATCTGTAAATTAATACCCTGTTTAGCTGGAAAAAAAAGTGACTATCGAAAACAAGCAGTGGTTTTACATTCTATTGAACATGCTGGTGAAAGTAGTAAGGACAAATGTGAAAAAGTTGCCAAAAGCATAGATAAAGAAGCTGAAGCAGTGCTTTTAACTGATCCAAATTCAATTTCATGGTTATTAAATTTAAGAAATGAAAATGCTAAATACACTCCATGTATATTGGGCCGTGCTATATTGTATAAAAGCGGTAATGTTAATTTGTTTATTCAAGATAAAGAACATTCAACTATAGAAGCAAATTTAGGCAATCATATAAATATTTTTGATATTAGTGAGCTAGAAAATTCGCTGCACAAGCTAAATTCAATAGTCATGGATCCAAGCACAACTCCAATGAGTATCATGGCTGTAATAAAAGATAAACAGGTAGCTGAGAGAGAAGATCCTTGTCTAATTTATAAAGCAGCAAAAAACCAAACTGAAATAGCTGGGGCTATAAATGCGCATATCAGAGATGGAGTGGCAGTTACAAATTTTCTATCTTGGCTTGAAAATAATGTTGGTACAGAACTTGAAGCTGAAGAAAAGATTTTAGAATACAGAAAAGAGCAGAATTTGTTTAAACAATTGAGCTTTCCAACAATTTCCGCATTTAATGAAAATGGTGCAATAATTCACTATCGTGCAAGCAGTAAGACGAATAAGGTAATTCAGAAAAATGGACTATATTTGATTGACTCTGGTGGCCAATACCTTAGTGGCACAACTGATGTGACAAGAACTGTAGTAGTTGGTAATCCGACCAATGAGCAAATAATCCACTATACAATAGTGTTGAAAGCTCACATTGCTATAGCAAGTGTCATCTTTCCCCCCGGCACTACTGGTGGAGAATTGGATATATTGGCACGTACGCATTTATGGAAATTTGGAATGGACTATATGCATGGTACAGGGCATGGAGTAGGAAGTTACCTATCAGTACACGAAGGACCACAAGCAATATCAAAAAGTAATAAAGTGAAACTCACGCCAGGGATGATACTTTCCAACGAACCTGGCTATTACATTCCGGGAGAGTATGGAATAAGAATTGAAAATCTGATATATGTTGACAGGCAAGAGAATGGCTTCTTAAACTTTAAACAACTGACCTCTATTCCATATGATAGAAGACTAATAAATGTGCAAATGCTTACTAAGGATGAAATTGAATGGATAAATGGCTACCATCAATTTGTCTATAAAAACTTAGAAAATAGCGTAAAAGATAAGGAATGGTTAAAGAAGGTATGTGACCCTTTATAAGCAAAGGAGCATTTTTTATTATTTAAAAAGTATTAATGCAATTGTGACAGGTATTTTGTATTGTTTTTAATTTTAAAATAATATATAATAAAGAACACGTATTTTTAGGTAGGTTATAATTATGATAGACAAAGGGCAAGAAGATGAATTTATGAAGCAGTATATGGATACTTGCAAAGAGCAAATAGAAAAATTAGCCAAGGATCCTGAATTGCTTAATCAGACTTTAAAACCATTTATGCAAATGTCTCAGCAGCTTATGGCTGGCGGTATGTTAGAAGGGGCTATGCCTGGCATGATACCTGATTTGGGCAGTATGGATGTTAACAAGATGATTGCTCAGATGAAGGAAATGATTGACTACATAAGAGGTAACTATAAGGAACTAATGAAAGAGCATAGCTCGCAGATTCAAGAGCTTGATGAATCCAGTAAAAAGCTAAGAGGCTTAGTTAAAAAATTGATAGAAAAGATCGAAAGTAAATAAATAACATCTGGATTTCTGTCATTCTATATACAACTTTCTAGTTGGACGGTAAGTCGAGGTCAATTATTGATGCCATGCAAGTAGTGTAGCTACTTGCATAGCATTTATACCAGTTTTCGTAAATAAATAAGGTACGTTGCTTAAGGCTGCAGTTATAGTGAGGTATTTTTTCTAGTTTGTTTTCTTATTTCTGAGGTTTATAGCTAAGGTTTTCCCTACGTCATACCGCGATTCATTCGCGGTATCTCAGCCGCTAACGAGTAGCGGAATGACGGTTTTTCAAATCGTCGATGAACCTAAGTTACTTTATCTGTAGTATCGGGAACGTAATTGCACATTGGTTTTACAAATTTGAAAATTAGTGTTAAATAAAAATATAAACGCAAAAGGAAAAGAAATGATTGAACTTAAAGGCCCAGAAATTTGTGCAGGCGGAAATAAGAAAAATTTGATTATTTTTTTACATGGTTGGGGCTCAAGTGGCGATAATTTCATTCACCTTGCTAAAGTTATGAGCAAGTTTTTACTGGGTTCATATTTTGCAGTACCCAATGCTCCGTTTGAAAGAGAAATAGGTGATGGTTATCAGTGGTTCAGCTTGGAAGATCGTAGTGAGGAAGCGCTATATAATGGAGTAAAAAATGCTACATCAATTGTAAATCATTTCATTGATACAAAATTAAAGGAGCTTAATTTAAAAGATACGCAACTTTCTTTAGTTGGATTTTCTCAAGGAGCAATGCTTGCAATACATACAGCTCTCACCCGCTCTCAATCCTGTGCATCAGTTGTTGCATACTCTGGTAGATTTCTTTCACCTTCAAAAACTGCACCAGAGATCAAGTCAAAACCTAACATATGTGTTATCCATGGTGATGCTGACGACGTGGTACCTTTTTCGTCCCTCGACTTAGCGGTTAAAGCTCTGAAAGAAAATGGAGTAAATGTTGAAGGACACCCAATTCATGCATTAGGGCATATTATTAATGAAGAGGGAATAAAATTAGGAGTAGAATTTATCAAGAAGAATTTTAAAAATTAATTTTCATGCACTTGTTTTGCTTTGGTTATGGATATGTAGCTAAATTTTTATCGAAAAAACTACTGAACTTAGGTTGGAAAGTTAGTGGCACATCAAGAAGTAAAAATATACAAGATGTAATCCTCTTTAATTATGAGAAAGTTAGTCAAGATCTGCTTAAAAGCGCAACGCACGTTTTAATTTCTATTCCTCCAGATGGCGATGATGTTGTGGAGAGATACGGTGATTGCCTGCAAAATGTAAAATGGCTTGGTTATTTGTCTGCAACTAGCGTCTATGGTGATCACTCTGGTAATTGGGTGAATGAGGAATCTGAAACAAAACCTATAGAAATCAGAGGAGAAAAGCGCCTTAAATCTGAAAGGAAGTGGCTGAATAGCAGATTGCCTGTACATATTTTTCGTTTAGCTGGAATATACGGCCCTAGTAGGAACGTGTTAATTGACTTGCAGCTTGGCAAAGCAAGAAATGTGAAAAAAGAAGGGCATTTTTTTTCTCGTATTCACGTTGAAGATATATCAAATATTTTATTTTCTTCCATGCAAAACATAAAACCTGGTGAAATATACAATTGTGCAGACGATTTACCCACTACACAATCTGAAGTGGTAATATATGCAACCAAACTTCTCAATGTTAGCCCTCCAGAACCAATTGAGTTACCAGATTATGCACAGAGTTTTTATTTAGGATCAAAGAGAGTAAGTAATGTTAAAATTAAAAAAGATCTTAATGTCTCTCTAATTTATCCTAACTACAAGGTGGGATTAGAGAGTTTGCACGTAAACAAAACTGAAATCACATCAGAATGATAGATAGGCTTATTGTCACTGCCATTAAGTTAAGGAAAGAATGGTTAAAAACTGAACTAAAAAGTCAGAAATAATTAAGGATTTATGACAAATGCTGAAACAGAATAGAGTAAACTTTAAAGCAGATAAACTCTGAAGTGTAAATTACTTAACAAATAGTGACCTTACCCAGAAAAAGTAGAGAGAAAGTTAAGACGTTTTTGGAGTAAAATAAAACGTTTTTTCAAAATATGACAAATAGAAGAGAATATACAGCAGAATTCAAATTGGAAGCTGTTAAGCTGACAAATGAACAAAGAAAGGCAGGTCAAACAATTACAAAAATAGCAAGAGATTTAGGAATAAAGGGTGGTTTATTAGGAAAATGGATAAAGAAACACAACGAAAAAAAGTCGGCAGCAGATGCATTTCCAGGTAGAGGTAACATGGCTCCTTACGACAAAGAGAGGTTTGATTTACAAAGCAAAAGTAACAAGAGAAAGAGACATTTTAAAAAAAGCCCTGGCCAGTCAAAAAGAGTAAAATATTTTTTTATATAGTAACTGCTATAAAGTACAGGAATTATGTAGGATTTTCTGCTAGTGGCTACTATAAGTGGACTACAAGGAAAATAAGCAGTAGAGAATCAGCAAATAAAGAGTTATTAGCAGATATTCAAAAAATATATCAAGCTTCTAAATGTAGATATGGAGCTCCTAAAATTCATGCTGAATTAAAGGCTTTGGGTAAAAGTTGCAACTTAAAAACAGTGCAAAGTATTATGCAGAAAAATGGTATTCAGGCTATATTGAGAAGAAAATTTAAAATTAAGAAACAACAAACGGACAGTAGCTCCCAATATATTAGACCAAAACTTTATTGTCGATCAACCAAATAAAGTATGGGATTACTTATATAAAAACCAAAGAAGGATGGCTATATTTGGCAACAATAATCGATCTATATTCACGCATGGTAGTTAATGAGCAGTTCAATAAATAAACAATTGGTTATGGACTCTTTATTAATGGACGTTAACAAGCGTAAACCTGTTAAAAATCTACTGCTGCACAGTGACCAAGGTTCACAATATACTGCGCAAGGGTATCAATATCTCTTAGCTGTAAAGAATATAGATGAGTAATAAAGGCTGTTGTTACGACAATTCTGTTGCAGAAAGCTTCTTTAGCTCATTGAAAAGAGAAATACTTATTGATACTTCACAACACTCTGCTCAACAAACTAGAACTGCAATATTTGAATACATAGAAATTTTTTATAACAAACAACGTCACTATTAACTATTGCATTCCAGAACAATTTGATGCATCATTCTTTTTGTAAAAAACATTCCACACTTTCTCTCCACTTTTTCTGGGTAAGGTCAATATATACAAGATTATCACGATGTTTTGTCGCTATAACCCTTGCAAATTGAGCTCGCTTTTCTTCATTTCTTTCTTTATATCCGTAGGTCTTTTTTTCTTGTAAATCCAATATTTTTAAGTGCGCGGTGAATCATTTGTCGACTCCAGAGTTTAGCCATCTCTGACTGAGTCTTGCCACCATGGTTTTTGCAAATTCGGTGAAGACATTCCAGTCGGTAATTTTATGCTACGCTTCCAGGCTTTTTTGACTGAAAATCTCCCGTTTCCTCACGCCTTTTCTGCCACTCATATAAAGTCGTTTTTCCAATTTTAAATCTCTTGGCAACAGTTGCTCTACTTTCTCCTTCATCCAATGCTTCCATTGCTTTTTTCCTTAAGTCGTAACTATACGCTGCTGGCATACAAACCCCTCTACCATAAATCCATTCTTACCTTATTTGGATTATTATGAGAAGAGCTATAACTCTATGGGAGGGAAGCAAAATCTGGGATTCGGCCTTAATGGCATTAGCGTCGCATCAGCTTCACCCTCCCTGTGAGGTATTTTAGCTCTAATGCCTCACATCATAAAGATACAAGTGTCAAGCTACTTGGATGACAGGGGAGGGAGGCACTGGGATGACAGGAGAAGGTAGTGGGAGACACCCTGACAACCGTCATCCCGCTGCTTGTTAGCGGGATCTAGAGATACCGCGAATGAATCGCGGCATGACGTAGGACTGCTTTCATTCCAGTGCTTGACACTGGAATCCAGCCTTTCTGCAATCTCATCGAAAACGTTGTAACCACTTTCTATGCTAGTTTGCTTGTGAGCAACCTGGATTCCAGTGTCAAGCACTGGAATGACACCGTTATAAAGGAACCAGTGTCAGCTACTTGAATGACACAGTCTTTGCTTAAACCCGTAACGTTCGTACATTTTGCTAAAAGTTCAAATATCAACATCATGCACGTTGAGTGCATTGCTATTAATAAAATCACGGCGTGGTTCAACTATATCACCCATTAGTATTGAAAATATGGAATCAGCTTCTTCACAATCTTTTATTTCAACCTTCAGTAAAGTTCTAGCCTCAGGATTTAACGTAGTATCCCATAGCTGATCAGCATTCATTTCACCAAGACCTTTAAATCTCTGCAGAGTTAAACCCTTTTTACCATAGTCCATTATTATTTTTGCAAGCGTACTTGGAGAAGTGATTCTTATTTCAGTTTCTTGTGACTTTAAAAATGAATCACCATTAAATAAATTACTTATACCATCAAGCAAACTTAATATGCTTTGCATATCTTTGCCTTCAAGCATACTAAGTGCAAATATATATTTGTCTGCCAATCCTTGAAACAATTTAGAGATGTGAATTTCTTTTTCTTCATCTTTTATTTCTACTTCCCAAGTGTATTCGCTGTACATTAATTTTAAATACTTTAATATCTCATCAGCCGATGATAGAGCATTCTTTTTGCTTAAAATTAGCAATGACTCTAGGAGATTTTGTGGTATTTCTCTATCATAATTTTTGCTAATATTAGAAATGCTAACGCATTTATTCAAAATAAGGCGCAAGTCGTTAAATTCTGTAGCTGTACCACTTAGTGTTAATCTTTTAACTGCTGAGTTTATTATATACTCTTCAAAAGTTTCGTCATCTTTAATATAAGTGTCTTTGGCATTCTTTGTAACTTTATAGAGGGGTGGCTGTGCTATGTATAAGTAACCTTTTTCAATAACTTCACGCATATGTCTAAAAAAGAAAGTTAGAATCAAAGTTCTTATATGTGAACCATCAACATCTGCATCTGTCATGATGATAATTTTATGATATCTAGCTTTTTCAATATCGAAGTGTTCACTCCCTATTCCAGCACCAATTGCAGTGATTAAAGAGCCTATTTCTGCAGATGAAAAAATACGATCTAAACTTACACGTTCTACGTTTAGAATTTTTCCTCTTAAGGCAAGCACTGCTTGTGTTTTACGATTACGCCCCTGCTTTGCAGTACCACCTGCTGAATTACCCTCTACTATAAATAATTCCGATAACTCAGGAGCTTTTTCCTGACAATCAGCAAGCTTTCCTGGCAGAGTTGCAATATCAATATTGTTTTTGCTTTTAACTAGCTCGCGCGCTTTTCTTGCAGCTTCTCTTCCTTTTGCTGACCTGATTGCTCTTTCTACTATGCTTGCTGCCAATTTGGGATCAGTTTCAAGGATTGTGCTCAATTTATCAGAAACTATACTTTCTACAACTGCACGTGCTTCAGAACTAACTAGTTTATCTTTTGTTTGTGAAGAAAACTTAGGATCAGGCATCTTAAGAGATAAAACACAAGTTAAACCTTCTCTAACGTCCTCTCCAGTTAAATTTACTTTTGCTTTCTTTAAAAACCCTTCATTAGTTGCATAGGTATTGATACATCTAGTTAGTGCAGATCTAAATCCTGCCAAATGCGTACCACCATCTCGTTGCCGTATATTATTAGTGAAACACAACATATTCTCATAGTAGGAATCATTCCATTCCATCGATATTTCCAAGCTGATGCCAAGATCGTCTGCATCTCCTTTCATACTGGCAATTTTAGTTACATGTGTCTTATTCTTATCTAAATACTGCACAAAATTTGCTGTACCAAAATTGTCTTTAGATTGATTGCTCTGATTGAAATGAGATTCTGTATATGGTTCATTGCGCAGATCACGTAAAGTAATGTCGATATTTGAATTTAAAAATGCTAATTCTCTTATACGACTTTCAAGCGTTGAGTAACTGAAATTAATGCCATTAAAAGTCTCTGTTGATGGCATGAACGTGACTTTAGTTCCTCTTTTGTTTGTATTTTCGTTGACTACCTTTAAAGGTTCAATAGACTCACCATCTTCAAAACGCATAAAGTGTTCTTTCTTATTGCGCCAAATAGTTAATTCCAACCAGCTTGATAATGCATTCACAACTGAGATTCCAACACCATGTAATCCCCCAGAAACTTTATAGGTATTACTGTCAAATTTACCACCAGCATGGAGTTGAGTCATTATTACCTCTGCTGCTGATATTCCTTCTTCTTCATGAATGTCAGTTGGAATGCCACGACCATTGTCGGTTACTGATACTGAACCATCTTTATTTATGCTAACTTCAATTTTATCACAATATCCAGCTAAAGATTCATCTATTGCGTTGTCAACAACCTCATATACCATGTGATGCAAGCCAGATCCATCGTCAGTGTCACCAATGTACATACCTGGACGTTTCCTTACAGCATCAAGACCCCTTAAGATTTTTATTGCATCGGCATTATAACTATTTTCCATGGTATTGCTTCATTTATGAATGTTAATTAATATTACATTCATATATGCTGATTAGCAACATTTTTAAACTGATAACCCATATTAAAAGCACAATTTTACGAATGTTTATTTTTGAAAACAGCAAATAGTGTCATTCCAATGTGTCTTCCCGATGGAGATTAAATTATAACGCTCATGCAGTTGCGTGTTCGACTAATTAACAGAAAAATCTATAATTCAGTTTACGTATTTTCTGATCTCAGCCAAAATCTTATCAGATTGACTTTCGTCTGAATTTAAATCAGCTGCAAAGTGTGTAACATATTTTCCTCCAGGGCCAATAAGGTACATTATTGAAGAATGGTTGATTTCTTCTTCTCCACCAACTTTGCTAGCATATACTTTATACTTTGCAATTACTTCGTCTATTTTTTCTCTTTCACCAGTTAACATTTGTATTCTGTGGTCAAATTGCTGCTGAAATTCTTTAAGTCTTTCCGTGCTATCGCGCTCAGGATCAACTGTGATAAAAAATGTTTGTAGCTTGTTGTTAGTTTTCTCATCTAACCTTGCAAGTGTTTCTGAAATTATCCCAAGGTTCATAGGGCAAATTCTTTTGCATGAGGAAAACCCAAAGAAAATCATCATGTATTTATCTTTAAAATCACTACTGCGCAGGATCTGTCCGTCCTGATTAATTAAAGAAAAATCTCCGCCTATCTTAACTTCTGCGTTGTGAATCGCTGCTGGGGCAAATATGCCTTTTTTAGTGAAATAACAATAACCTAAAAAAACAACTGCTAATGCTGCTAGCACATTAGATAACAATCTTATAAACCTTACCATTAGGGTGCTCTCAGTAAAATTAAATTGTATCTTTATTAGTTGACCTATTCAATATATTTATTCCAAAGTGTATTGTTAATTTTGTCTAACAGTTTCTTATGTTCATCAATTTCTTCACTATTTGGTGAATGTTCTCTGGGAGTTAGATTACGCACTTTATGCTGAACGAATGTAGAGTTACTGTCCTGATTGCATTGATTATCAAACAGAAAGGTTTGTAACCCTCCTGTAAGTTCAACATATACCTTTGCAAGCAATTGAGCATCAACTAGTGCTCCGTGCAATTCTCTATTCTCTAGCGATATATCAAAACGCTTACATAATGCATTCAAAGAAGCAGGTGATCCTGCGAATTTTTTCCTCGCAAGAGGTAATGTATCTAGCACTCTATCTGAGGAAATTAACCCAGCATTCAGCTTGCTTAGCTCCATGTTAAGGAACTTAACATCGAATTCAGCGTTGTGAATTACCAAAATATCATTAGATATAAAGTCAAGAAATTCAAGTGCAACATTTGAAAATAATGGTTTATCTTCTAAAAATTCTTCACTAATACCGTGAATCTTAAACGAGTGATAAGGTATATCTCTTTCTGGGTTAAGGTACCGATGGAATACTTTACCTGTTGGAATGCGGTTAATTAATTCCACACACCCTATTTCAATAATTCGATGACCAGATTCAGTGTCAAGACCTGTCGTTTCAGTGTCAAGTACTATTTCGCGTAGCTTGCTTTCCATTTCAAAAAAAAACTCATCTTACTTGTCATTTGTCTTATCGTTACTTGTCTTTTTATAGTGAATAGAAACAAGCAACCAGCTTGGGTCTGATGAATTAACATTTTTTTTGAATTGCCATACATCCTCAACTTTATTAATGGTGGATGTACTACCTGATATGATATCCCCTTTATTATTCTTAACGAAGTTAATTTGCTCTGAAAGGAAATATACTGCAATAAACACTGCGTTTTTTACTAGCTTTATTTCTAAAATCTTTTGTGAAACAATAGAAACAATTATAGACTCGTGCACCTCTTTACGATGTTTAATCTTCTCTGCAAAATTATCATATAAGTCTTTATCGAGAAGTGGTTTTAACTGAGACAAATTTCCTTGATTGAAACATTTTATTATTAATTCAAAAGCTATGCTTGAACCTTCTATAAAGTGGGAAATAGAAAAATCTTTGTTTTTTTTTAATATTTGTTTATAAGTAAATTTTATTGAATTTTCATCATTGCTATCAATGTAACCCTCAATGTTTTCTACTACATCTTCTCTACTTCGGCTTACATCCAATACATTAGTTAGCTTTTTTAGGTTGAGGTTGGCTGACCTTCCTAAAGAATTATACAAACGTGAAAAAATGAACGCCGCTAATAAAGCATATATTACAAGCTCTATCATAGTAACTCAACTCCTTGGCATATAAAGTATCCGAACATTATTAATTATTAATGAAAATATGTTTTTCATATCAACTTATAATCAGGTTTGCTATTCGTTTGTAAATGAATATATTATATAAGAAAGTATTAAATATCTCAACTTAATTAAAGGAGACGTAAGAAATGCCACAACAAAAAATGAGAATTCACGGTCAATATGTTAAAGATCTATCATTTGAGAATCCGAATTCGCCATTCCTTTCTTCTAGTAAAGCTCCAGATATTAATGTAATGGTTAATATCAATTCAGCAAAATTAGAAGGGACGAAAAACAAAGAAGAAGTGAATGAAGAAAAATCTTTTCATGAAATTACTTTGCATATAGAAGTCAAAGCAACGGTAAAAGATGAAGGCATAAAAGATGGTGTAGCTTTCATTTGTGAGACGAAATATTGTGGCATTTTTTCAATAGAAAATTTAAAAGAGTTGAGTGAGGAAGAGGTAAGACAAGCTTTGTTTATTGGCGGACCTACTTTTCTTTTCCCTTTTGCAAGAGAAATAATTGCAAGAGTTACAAGTAGTGGTGGATTTCCCCCACTGATGCTAGATCCTATAGATTTTGAAACTATGTATGAGCAGCAAGGTCAACAACAAAAAAGTAACGGTAGTAATTCCAATTTTAACTAATATAGTGTGATAGGATGAACAATTCTTTAAACGCAAAAACGACTTTAAACATTGACGGGAAGTCATATAACTATTTTAGCCTAAGTAGTGCTAGTGAATTTTTAGGGACAGATGTAACTAAATTGCCCTGCTCACTTAAGGTGCTGCTTGAAAATTTATTGCGTAATGAAGATGGAGTAAACGTAAAGCTGGATGACATAAGAGTACTAGCAGACTGCGTTAATAAACACACTAATCACGAAATTAGCTATAAACCAGCAAGGGTGTTGATGCAAGATTTTACAGGGGTTCCTGCTGTTGTTGATTTAGCTTCAATGCGGAGTTATGTCAAGAAAAATGGAGGAAGCCCGAGCAACATAAATCCTTCTGTACCGGTTGATCTTGTGATTGACCATTCTGTTCAAGTAGATAGTTATGGAAGTGTTTCCGCATTCAGTAAGAATGTTGAGTTAGAAGTAAAAAGAAATTTGGAGAGATATCAATTTTTAAAGTGGGGAGAATCGTCCTTCACAAATTTTAGAGTAGTGCCGCCTGGCACAGGGATTTGCCACCAAGTGAATCTTGAATATTTAGCGCAAGTTGTGTGTAATAATGATGGAGTCATATATCCTGATACTTTAGTTGGTACTGACAGCCATACTACAATGATTAACGGGTTATCAGTCCTTGGTTGGGGTGTTGGAGGCATAGAAGCTGAGTCTGTGATGCTTGGTCAACCAATTAGTATGGTGATTCCAGAAGTAGTTGGATTTAAATTAATTGGCAGATTGTCGGAAGGAGTAACTGCGACCGATTTAGTGCTGACGGTTACCAATATCCTAAGAACAAAAGGCGTTGTTGGTAAGTTTGTAGAATTTTATGGTGATGGTTTAGATTATTTATCTTTGGCAGATAGAGCCACTATAGCAAACATGGCCCCGGAGTATGGCGCAACTTGTGGATTTTTTCCAATTGATCAAAAAACGCTAGATTATTTAAGCTTAACCGGAAGGCCAGAAAAGCTGATTAAGCTAGTTGAGGCTTATGCGAAAGAGCAAGGACTGTGGCGTAGCAATAATGAGTTAGCATTTTTTGACACACTAGAACTTGATTTATCAAGCGTGAAGCCAGTAATGGCTGGTCCCAAAAGACCACAAGATAAAGTTTTTCTTTCACAAGTGGCAGAGTCTTTTTCTAAATCATTTTCAGTTAATGAGTCAAAGGAAAACGATAAACTCCAAGATGGAAGTGTAGTTATTGCAGCAATAACAAGCTGCACTAATACCTCAAATCCAAGTGTGATGATTGCTGCAGGTCTTGTAGCTCGTAATGCAATTAAACTTGGATTAAAATCAAAGCCTTGGGTTAAAACTTCTCTTGCTCCAGGGTCACAAGTTGTAACAGAATATTTAGAAAAGTCTGGATTGCAGGTAGATCTAAATGCTCTGGGCTTTAATTTAGTTGGATATGGTTGCACAACTTGCATTGGGAATTCTGGTCCACTTAATAAAGATATAGAAGATGGCATTAAAAACAAAAACTTAACCGTTGCTGCAGTTTTATCTGGTAATCGTAACTTTGAAGGAAGAATTCATCCGTTAGTCAAAGCTAATTACTTGGCATCTCCGCCACTTGTTGTTGCATATGCACTTGCTGGTACTGTGCAAATTGATCTGACAAAAGATTCAATATGCAAAGATAAGAATGGAAATGATGTCTATCTCAAAGATATATGGCCAACAAACAATGAAATCGAAGATTGTGTTAAAAGTGTGGTAACACGTGAGATGTTCATACAAAAGTATAAGGATGTTTTTTCTGGTGATGAACATTGGCGAAAGATAAAGTGTGAAAAAAGTGAAATCTATAATTGGGATGCAAATAGCACTTACATACAAAATCCGCCCTATTTTGATAATTTATCACCTAAAAATAATAAAATCGATATAAAAGGTGCACAAATATTGGCAATGTTTGGCGATAGCGTAACCACTGACCACATTTCCCCTGCTGGAAATATTGCCTCAAGTAGTCCTGCAGGTATATATTTAAAAAATCTTGGAATTGAGCCACAGGACTTTAATTCGTATGGGTCTCGTCGTGGTAACCACAATGTAATGATGCGTGGGACTTTTGCTAACATTAGAATAAAAAATGAAATGGTAAGCATCGAAGGCGGCTATACAAAATATATTCCTTCTCAAGAAACTATGTCGATTTTTGATGCAGCAATGCGCTACAAGGAAGCTCTCATCATTGTGGCAGGAAAGGAGTATGGCACAGGTTCAAGTAGGGATTGGGCAGCAAAGGGTACTTTATTGTTGGGGGTTAAAGTTGTCATTGCAGAAAGCTTTGAGCGTATACATAGGTCCAACTTGGTCGGCATGGGTGTTCTTCCACTTATATTCCAAAATGGAATAACCAGAAAGATATTTGATGGTAGCGAGGTAATAAGCATAAAAGGTGAAATAGTGCCAGGTGGAAATCTAGAATGCATCATCAAAAGAAAGGATAATTCAAAGCAATCAATTCAACTCAAATGCTGTGTACAAACCGCAACTGAGACTAAATACTTGATGTGTGGTGGAGTGTTGAGCTACATACTTGCACAATCTTTTTGATTTAGTGAAGTTATTGCATGGACTTCTTTTAGCCAGCCCTGATCCCTTTGTAAATAGCAATTTGCTCTGCGCAAAGTTATGATATAATTTCACCATACATATGGTGTCGGAGTATTTTTTGGAGATAATTATATATGATAAGCTCTATACAAGAACCTAACGAATTGAGAAAACGTTTACAAGGATTTTATCGTACTGATGAAAAGAGTTATATACGTTATCTTGTAGAAAAAGCAGAGCTTTCGGCTGATTCAAAAAATAGAATTTATAATATTGCAAAACAAGTTATTGAAAAAATCAAACACAATAAATTAAGTATTGTAGATTCCTTTATGCAGCAATACTCGCTTTCCAATGATGAAGGAATAGCATTGATGTGCCTTGCTGAATCGCTACTTAGAATACCAGATGATTATACAATAGACGAGCTAATCAAAGATAAAATTGCCAATCAAGAATGGAGTAAATATTTAGGATATTCTTCTTCATTGTTCGTCAATGCTTCCACGTGGAGTTTAATGATAGGTAGCAGTATATTGAGAGACAATGAAGGCGATTCGAAGTTCTATTACGCAATTTCTAAGTTACTTAAGAATTTAGGAGAACCGATCATTCGCAAAGCAGTAAAACAAGCAATGTCTATGCTTGGTAATCATTTTGTTGTTGGAGAAACCATAGAAGAAGCTTTAAGGTACGCAAAACTAGATGACAATAGTAAGTTTTTATACTCTTTTGATATGCTTGGTGAAGCTGCTCACACAGCTGAGGATGCAGAAGAGTATTTTA
Organism: Wolbachia endosymbiont (group A) of Yponomeuta plumbellus; assembly: GCF_947251575.1. Taxonomy (NCBI): domain Bacteria; kingdom Pseudomonadati; phylum Pseudomonadota; class Alphaproteobacteria; order Rickettsiales; family Anaplasmataceae; genus Wolbachia; species Wolbachia endosymbiont (group A) of Yponomeuta plumbellus. Next base: position 1,061,720 of record NZ_OX366353.1, read on the forward strand.
ATTCATATATGCATTCAATAAAAGCTATAGGTGAATCCACTGAAATAAATGATTGTTTTAAATCCCATGGAATTTCAATCAAACTTTCTGCTTTACACCCATGTTATGAATTCAGCCAATTTGACCGAATTGCTGGTGAGATATTCACTAAGGTTTTAGAGCTCTGCCGCGAGGCAAAAAAATACAACATTTCATTATGCATAGATGCAGAAGAATCAGAAAGGCTTGAAATTTCCTTAATCTTGTTTGAACAATTACGGCTTGATGAATCACTTTCTGAGTGGGAAGGGCTTGGCTTGGCTGTGCAAGCATATCAAAAGAGCGCTTTATCTGTTCTTGACTTTGTTGAAGATGTTGCTATCCGATCAAAGCACAAAATTATGTTGAGGCTTGTAAAAGGTGCATATTGGGATTCAGAAATCAAGCGTACGCAAGAATTGGGATTAAATGATTACTCAGTATTTACAAGAAAAAGCTATACTGACGTATCTTACCTCGTGTGCGCACAGAAACTTTTGAGTAAACCAAACAGCTTTTACCCATGCTTTGGAACTCATAACGTCTATACTTTTGCTTCTATCATGGAACTTGCTGATAAAAACCACCCTGGATTTGAATTTCAACGCTTACATGGAATGGCAAAAGACTTATATGATTATGCAATGTCAGAGCTTGCAACAAATGTTAGCTGTCGTGTCTACGCACCCGTTGGGGAACATAGTGACTTGTTGCCTTATCTTATAAGACGTCTTCTTGAAAATGGAGCTAATAGTTCGTTTGTTAATCAAATAAGTGATCCTAACGTTAAAATCGATGAGTTAATTTCAGATCCACTGGAAAAAGCTATAAATTTTAATTATGAGCCTCATCCAGGCATTCCATTACCACAAGATATTTTGGGACCAGAAAGAAAAAATTCTTTGGGAATGGATATTAGTGATTCTGTGATAGTCTCACAATTTGCAGATGATATAAAGGGTTTTAGTGAAAAAAAGTGGCAAGTTGGACCAATAATTGATGGAAAAGCACTATTTGATAGTGCTGAATTTATCGAAGTAGTGAATCCTGCACATTTAGAAAATGTAATTGGAGAAGTGTCAAATACAACAAGTGTTCAAGCTTTAAACGCTCTTGAAATAGCACATAATGCTTTTACTGAATGGCAGAATGTTTCAGCAGTAGAGCGCGCTAAATGCCTTGAAAAAGCTGCAGATTTGCTTGAAGAAAGGATGAAAGAGTTGATTTACATTCTGATCGTAGAAGCAGGAAAAATTTTATCTGATGCAATAGCGGAAGTAAGAGAGGCAGTGGATTTCTTACGTTACTACGCAACGATAGCAAAAAATGAACTGAGCGACTGGAGAAAATTGCCAGGGCCAACAGGTGAAGATAACTTCATCTTTTTTGAAGGCAGAGGAGTTTTCTTATGCATATCACCGTGGAATTTTCCGCTCGCTATCTTCATTGGGCAGGTTTCAGCTGCACTTGCAGCAGGTAATGCAGTGCTGGCAAAACCGGCAGAGCAAACGCCGATTATTGCCTATGAAGCTGTTAAGATACTACATGAAGCTGGGATATCAAAAAATGTGTTGCACCTCATTCCTGGGGATGGTGGATATTTAGGCAAAATATTAGTTCCAGACAATAGAATTTCCGGTGTAGCTTTTACTGGTTCAACACAAACCGCTCAAATAATTAATAGAATGCTTGCAAATAGGGATGGTCCTATTGTGCCATTTATTGCTGAAACTGGTGGATTAAATGCTATGATTGTTGATAGCTCTGCTCTCTTAGAGCAAGTGACTACGGATGTTTTGCTTTCTGCGTTTCGCAGCGCTGGCCAACGCTGTTCTGCGCTTAGAGTGCTGTTTATTCAAGAGGACATAGCAGAGAAGCAGATAAAAATGATATGCGGTGCAGCGCAAGAACTCAAGATTGGTGACCCAATACAACTTAGTACTGATATTGGTCCAATAATTGATAAAGCATCTATCGATATGCTCACTCAACATACGCAAAAAATGTCAGAGGATAAAGATTCAAATCTGTTATTTAAAGTACCCATGGATACAAATTCTCATAATGGTTATTTCTTTCCTCCATATATTTATGAGATACAAAAAATTTCGCAATTAAAGCAAGAAGTATTTGGTCCTATTTTACATATCATACGTTTTAACAAGTCACAATTAAATGAAGTTATAAGTGATATAAATAGTACTGGATATGGGCTTACGTTTTCTTTGCAGAGTCGTATACAAAGTCAAATTGACACTATAAGTAAAAAAATATCAGTTGGAAATGTCTACATCAACCGTAACCAGATAGGTGCAGCAGTTGGGATACAACCATTTGGTGGTAGAGGACTATCTGGCACTGGGCCAAAAGCTGGTGGTCCTCATTATTTACAGCGTTTTTCTACAGAAAAAGTTGTAAGTGTTAACACTACAGCATTTGGTGGTAACACTACACTTATGTGTTTGGATTAATTTGCGGGCCCTAATTTTTCTTACCCCTAAACTAGACGTTCGTGCAGTTATGTACACAGCGCTAAAATCCGAAAAGGACCAGCTCATGCACTGAAATAAATCGTATCCGTTCAGCCAATGGCGTCAACTTAAGAACTTTCATTAGCAAACTCTCCTAAAGACATGATGGCGTTTAGGCTTATCTACTTTATTGCGGCTGTCCCGGTCGGATTTTAACTTTAGCGCGTATACTTAAAAAGGGCTTGAAAGTTTTTTGGCGCAATAAGTACCTGATAGAGTTTCTGCCTCATTACACCAAATAAAACTGAAAAATTTAAACGATACTCAGTAATTTGATCTGGGTTCCAAGGCCCTTGTGCATCACACATATGAAGCGATAATATATTGCACATGACCAAGTTTGCCCAAAATTCTTGTAATACAGCCTCTCCAGAAAAATTCTCTAACTCTGCTCCTACTTTGAGTCGTTTATAGCACTCCTCTATGTGCCACCTTAACACATAAGCTTTGCTCCAAAGTCTCGGTCAAAAACTCTGTTTCTCAGTTGGCTAATGTCAGCACTATAACTCTTACTTTCTGTCCTTTCATTTTATTTTTTAGCTTTTCATTTTCTAATATAAAATCAAAATCTAATTCGCCAGCGTTCCCATAGCTTACTATAATTTCTTTTTTGCAAGCGAAAAATAAAATCTACTTCCAAATCATAATGCTGCTGAATGAATTTTACTGAAGACGATCATAGATAAATAATAATTTCTCTTGATTTAATAAACGCATTTGAGTGATAACTTCGGGTAATTGCTCTGCCGCCAACGTTTGTTCACCTATATTCCAAGCTGCAAGACGAGCACTACAAATTAGCGAAGTACACAAATCAACAAACAAATTGCCAATGGTGCCTGTTGTTCCATTTGGTTCAAACTCGGATACAATTTCCCCAGAGCTGGGTAATCTCATACCAGAACCATCTGCTGCAATAAGTCTATAGCCTCTCCAACTCAGGTTCATCCTGATAGGCTGTTTGGATGCTTAAATTCTTGAAAGCCTGTATGGCAAATCTTATACCTTGCTTTAGAAAAAGCTTGCTTTGAGGGTACATGTCAATGGCTCCATAAGTTCACATTCTATTCCCAAACTTTTTTTAACTAACTTTAAAATCATAGAAAATACTGTCGAAAAAGGAAGTTTTCTTGTTCGTGTAAAACTCAACACAATGGATTTTCTGAAAAGTTTTCGAGTATATTATATTTTTAATTTGTAGAATAAGGTTTTTTCCTTTTTGCATATTTCACCTAAAAAGGACACATTTTAGACTTCTTTGTTGAAATAAAACAGAAACAAAAGTGCTGTCCCTTGCACTCTTTGGATAATTTAATGATAAAAAATTTAGAGAGAAATTTTATACACTATCGCTGATATTTTTCCTTAAGTTGACGCCATTGTGTGAACGGATACAACTTAATTTTTAATCTGCAGGAGTCAAGTTGAGAATGTCCAATTTTCCACTTTCTTTATAGCATAACATACTTCAGCGCCTCTTGCTCCTCTTGAAGTCCAATGGGCTCACCACTTATGTGTAAATTAATCGTTAATGTTGTACACGTTCTTTTCTTTTTCTACTCTCTCTTGCTCTTCAATACAATATATAGCAAGCGGATTAGCTTTAAGTCTTTCGACTCCTATTTCTTCTCCTGTTCCATCGCAGTAACCATAAGTGCCTAATTTTATTTTTTCTAACGCCTCCTTAATTTTTTCTTTTCTATCTTTTCGACGCTTGATTAATTCCTCGTTTCCACTATCTTCATCAGAATAGTATGTATCAATACTATTATCTTCTAGTTCTTGTTTCTCTAACTCAGCGAGTATTGATTGTAACTTTAAGCTGAAGTATTCCAGTTGTTTTACGCTCATATATTCTTCATCTTCTGAAGGAGTGTAATCTTCTGGTGACTTTATTTTTGGTAACTTTTCCATAATTGCATTATCAAAAAAATAATAAAACCTATATAATTTATGAACAAAAAATTATACTACCTCAAAGTAAACACTATAATTTATAATAAACATTTAAAAGCCTAGTATGATCGACTCAGTAAAAAAATTAGTAATAGATGATAAGAACTTTACCTATATAGTATGTATTTTTATCATAATGTTAAGTTTATCTTCATTTACACTTAAAAACAACAATAAACAAGAAGTTATGTTAACATTAACATGGATATGTGCTACATTTGTTTTGCAGATTTCTACAAATAATTTGTTTACATCTGATTATCATGATGGAATATTAGAGCAAATCTTTGTACAGCCACTCTCTTCTAGGCTTATAGTTGCTTATAAAATTTTCGCTCACTGGTTATTATTTGGGTTACCGATTTCAGTAATTTCTTCCATATTCAGCTTTGCAATTCTAGGCAATAGTATTGAACACTCAATAGCAGTTGGAGTGTCTTTATTATTTAATACGCTGATAATCACTAATATTTCAGCTACTGGAAATGCATTGATGATTGGTCAAAACAACTTAGCATCAGGAGTATCGCAAATTCTTGTTTTGCCAATGATAATGCCAACCTTTGTGTATTTTAAAATGCTAACTCAATTTGAAAATTTATCCTTGAATATTTATACACTACTAATCACCATCTTAGTTTTTGTTATTTTGATTGTTAACAGCACTGTAACTACTCACATGGCACTAAAATTTGCTGTGGAACAGGATTGAAAAATCTTACTGTTATTCAGTAGACTTCTTGCATAACCTAGAAAAAAGGCAAATAGTTATTATAGATTTAGGTTTATCGACAATTTGAAAAACCTTCATTTCAGCATCCTTCCCTGTCATCCAAGTAGCCCTTCGTTGTCATCCCAGTGTCAAAAACTGGGATAACAGCTAACCTGACAACCGTCATCCCGCTACTTGTTAGCGGCTAAGAGATACCGTGACGGTATGACGGTTCGCGGTGGCATGACGAGAAAGGGGCTACTTGGATGATACCTTTTTTCTACTTAGTTTGGGTTATGCAAGAAGTCTATTCCTTCATAAGGAGAAGTAGTTAAAGGAATTTACTCTATTTCTCCCTCTTTTTTTATTATTTTTAATCTATAGTTAACGTAAAAGAGATATGCAAAAACTCTATTGATCCATAGTCTGCAAATTATTAATAACACTTACTTTAAAGAACCTCACTTTACGCTGATCTTTGAGCGCTCTTCTGTGGTATTTTGTAAGAGTATAACTTGTGAAATCGTCTTCCCTATAGATTAAAGAGTTACACTGCTTTATATGTGATGCTATCCACTCTGCATAGTCCTGATGATCGGTTGCAATGAATATTTCCCCTGTTATAAGTATTTTTTTTGCTAATAAATTTAAAAATTCCGTATTAATTAATCGTCTTTTATTGTGACTTCTTTTTGGCCATGGATCTGGAAAGAGAATAAAGAATCTTTCAACACTGTTATCAGGAAAATTTGCAATCAATTCTCTTGCATCTTCTGTCCACATTAAAATATTTTTTATGTTCTGTATTTCTATGTTTGTCAGCAAGCGAGAAACCCCCTTTAAGTAGGGCTCACATCCTATAAATAATAGATCAGGTTCATTGAGCACCTGGTAAAGCATATTTTCACCGTTGCCAAAGCCTATTTCTACCCATATTCTTTTTTGTGAATTTACAATTTTCTCTATAGATTCCTTGCTGTTTTGAATAGAATATTTTTCCAATATTTCATCAACATCAGGTTTTAGCCTGGACCTTCTGGAGAACGATCTAATCCACTTGCTATTCTTAAATAGCATATTCTTGATACATATATAATTTTCTCACTATATTTTATATAGCTTAAACAATTCTCGAAATGAGTTAATGAAAAATTACTTGTCAATAATTGTTAATATTATATAATATATGAGTTCTAATAAAGTTTAAGTTAAAGGTATGAATAATAATAATCCAGTCGTAAATCTACCGGTTACTATCAGAAAGCTATCATCAAACAAATTTATAGAAGAGATATGTCAAGGCCAATTTGAGGATCAAGATAATACCTTGTTTGAAGATTCTTTTGTTAACAAAATTAAAGAAGGAGATGTGGTAGAAGGTGTAATTACAAGAATAAACCCTAACGACGTTGTGGTTGATATTGGTTTAAAATCTGACGGGAGAATTCTGATCAAGGAACTCGGTTGTAATGATGAGGTCATTATTGGCTCGAAAATCAGAGTTTATGTGGAAAGAATTGAAGATTATCATGGTAATGTTGTTCTTAGTCGTGAAAAAGCAATTAGGGACGAAAAATGGAATAAGTTGGAAGAAGATACAGTTACAAGGGCTGAAGTAAGCGGAGTTATTAAACGCTCAATTAAATGTGGCTTTATTGTTGATCTTGGTGACGGAATAAGCGCTTTTTTACCGCTGAGTCATGTGGATTTGAAGCAAGTAAAAGATGCGAAGCACCTTATTGAAACTGAACAAAAGTTCATCGTGCTTAAAATGGATAAGAAGCAGGGCAATATTGTAGTATCAAGAAAGCTGGTGTTAGAAAAATTGCACGCTGGTGAAAAAATTAAATTTTTAGAATCTTTAAATGAAGGCGATATAATAGAAGGGAAAATAAAAAGTATCACTCATTACGGTGTATTTGTCGGTATTCATGAATCAGATGTAGTGGGAGTTATAGATGGATTGTTACATATTACAGATATCTCTTGGAGTAGGGTAAGTCATCCGTCTGCAGTTTTTACTTGTGGTCAGACTATAAAAGTTAAAATTATAAAAATAGATAAGGAAAATGCTAAAATTTCCTTGGGTGTGAAGCAGCTAGAAGATAGCCCTTGGCAAGATGCAGAGTCAAAATATCCAGTTGATAGTGTGAATAAGGGTTATGTAACAAGCATAGAAGATTATGGATTATTTGTTGAGCTTAGACCTGGAATTGAAGGTTTAGTGCACTCGTCAGAAATAACTTGGGTTAAGAGTAATTTACCAGTTAGTAGTCTCGTAACAAGGGGACAAGAAGTATATGTAAAAATTCTCAGTATTGACATTGCTAAGAGTAGGATGAGTTTAAGCATGAAAAGGTGTGTAGACAACCCTTGGCAAGTATTTATCAATAAATATCCTCCTGGTTCTATTGTTTCTGGTGAAGTGAAGAATAATACCGGCTCATATGTATCTGTTGCTTTCGGTGATTCTGAAATAGATGAGAACGTAGAAGGGACAATATATGTGAAAGATTTTAGTTGGTCTAAAAATGGTTCAGATGAGATAAAGAAGTATAATGTAGGTGATAAAATAGAAGCAAAAGTAATAAGGGCTAACGTGAATCGGGCAAGAACTTATCTTGGAATAAAACAAATAGAGTATGATCCTCTTGAAGAACTGATAAAGAAAGTTAAGGTAGGTGATAAAATACAGGTTATTGTAGGTAAGAGAGAAGATAATGGACTAGTCGTTGAAGTTGAGAACGATGTAACCCTTCTAATAGATCAAGAGCATTTACCAGAGAATAAAAAATTCTCTATATCAGAAAAAATAGAAGTTGAAGTATTGGGTGTTGAAGAATATAACATAGCATTATCTGCTAAGTGATAAGGTTTACTTATTTTGGCTTCATATAAATGGCAACAAAGTCTGATATAATAGCGAGGGTAGCAAAAAGACATCCTTTTTTAGATAAGATTGTTATAGCAGCTATAGTTGATAGATTTTTTGGGATACTTTCAAGCACATTGAAACATCATAATAGAGTTGAAATTAGGGGGTTTGGTTCTTTTTCAGTTAGAAGTTATAACTTGAAAGAAACAAGCCATTTAATGTTACAGAAGTTTACAAAGAATCAATACTTTAAAACATATTTTCGTAGCAGTAAAAAATTATCTGATTTGATAAATGAATAAAAATTTATACCATAAATAAGATGAAAGTAGAGGTTTGAGTTTATACTGTACGATAGAAATTTTTAGCACCATATGCAAGTAGTAGAAATAGTTATACGTAATAACACATATAAAATATCTTGCGAAAGTGGGAAGGGGAATCATTTATTACGCCTTGCTAATAGTTTTGACAAGTTAGTTAGTTCTGTATCTCAAAAAACTGGAGGTAAGGGTTCGGATGCATTAAATTTCTTACTTGCAGCACTAATTCTTGAGGATAAAATTTTAGAATTAACAAAGCGATTAGATGAAGTAAATCAAGAGCGCGAAAAGTATAGAAACGAGAAAAGAATAGAATATACTGAGGTACTAGATAAGGTAAATAAGATTATCACTAATCTTGAGTGCATAAAGGATTAGCTTCAATAAAGCAAGCAATTAAATTGACTATCTGACTATTCAAGCCAGGAGGGAGGTTTGTCTTACGAGTTATGTAACAATATAATTCGTAATCATCAAGATCAACTATTTTTTCGTATTCGATTAGTTCGCTTAAGGAAAATTTATCAAGATATTTCAATGCGAAATGCCCTAAAAGTATATCGGTTTCTTTGCAACCCCTATGCCAGCTTCTATATATTAATTTTCTTCTGAGTAGTGAGGTATCTGTCATTACAATTAAACTTTTTTTAATTTAAAAGTTAAACTAAATACTTGTCAAGCGAGGCGCATTTTAATATACTTAACATTTTGTTAAGATCTAAATATACAGGTGGAATTAATTTCTAATCTTATCCATCAATTTAGCGATGGAATATATTATTTTTTATCATTTTCTTTAATAATTTCTGTCATAGTATTCGTGCATGAATATGGGCATTATGTTGTTGCCAAAGCATGCAAAGTTAAAGTTGAATCTTTTTCCATAGGTTTTGGTCCTGAAATTTTTGGTTTTAACGATAAGTCTGGAACTAGATGGAAATTAAGCGCTGTTCCATTGGGTGGTTATGTTAAAATGCTAGGAGATACTAATGCAGCGAGTGTCCCAGCTGATCAACAAGAATTAACGGAAGAAGAAAAATTGTATTCATTTCATACAAAACCGCGTCATAAAAAAGCAGCAGTAGTTTTTGCAGGGCCTTTTGCAAACATGGTATTTGCTGTTATAGCTTTTACAATATTCTTTAGCATAGCAGGTTATTATCGCACTCCACCGGTGATTGAAAATGTAATCGAAGGTAGTGCAGCTAAGCAAGCTGGTTTGTTGCCAGGTGACACTATTACACAAATCAATGAGCATAAAATAAAATACTTTGAAGATATTTCACGTGTGATAATGTCGAATCCTAAAACAAGAATGGAGATTGAGTATAGCAGAAATAATGAGAAGCACAGGACCAGTTTAACTCCATTAATAATCAAGGACAAAGACGTTTTTGGCAACACAATAGAAAGAGAAACTATAGGGATTATTTCAGTCAATACATTAAAGCAGTCGTCTTTTCTTGGGGCTGTGAGCTTATCAGTAAGTGAAACTTACCACACTATGTGCTTAACGATCAAAGCTCTCTTTCACATTATTGTTGGTAAAAGGAGTATCAATGAAATAGGTGGACCAATAAAAATCGCAAAATATTCAGGACAATCAGCTAAAAAGGGATTTATTATGGTTCTATATTTTATGGCAATCATTTCAGCTAATTTAGCTGCAATTAACTTGCTGCCAATACCACTGCTAGATGGTGGGCATTTATTTCATTATATCATAGAAGCGGTTATACGTAGGGATTTAAGCTTGAAATGTCAAAAATATGCAGCTATTTTTGGTGCTTTAGTGTTGTTTTTGCTTATGGCAACTGGAATGTCAAATGATATTAGGGATCTTTTTTGAAATAAAATATGAAAAAGCTATTTTATATACTGGTAGTGGTTTTTATTTCTTTTCCTGCCCTGCTTGTTGCTTTAGGAACTGCGGAAAAAGTGCAGGTGAAAGATGTCAAATGTATTGGTAATGAGAGGGTAAGCAACCAGACAATAGGGTTCTATATAAAACTAAAATCTGGTGATTATATAAACGACGATGATATAGACTCAATTATAAAAGATCTATATAAAACAAAGTTATTTGCTAGTGTTAATGCTTACATAGATGATAAAAAAAATTTGGTAATAAAAATTCAAGAAAATCCACTAATTAACAAGATAATATTAAAGGGTAATAAGTTATTTAATAGCAAAGAGTTACTAAATAATGTGATTCAGTCAAAATCGCTAACTATTTTCACTGAAACAAAATTGCAAAACGATTTAATGAATTTAATCACTACTTATAGAAATAACGGTAAGGTTGGCGTTAAAATTGAATATGAGTTGGAGAAGCTCGATAGTAATAGGGTCAATCTAATTTTCAAAATAAAAGAAGGCAAAACCTCTAAAATTAAGGATATAAGATTTATAGGCAATAAAAACTTTTCTGAAAATGAGCTAGAGCAAGTTATTAAAAGACATAGTAATGACATATTTAGTAAGTTATTTAGAGCCATTTTTAAAGGCGAAAATCATTATTCACCGCAATATCTATTGATTAACACAGAATTGCTCGATCGTTTTTATTCGTCTAAGGGATATATTCAAAATAATATTCAACCAATTGTTGAGGTTGATAATAACAATCAAACAGAGTTAACTTTTTTGATTGACGAAGGACAGCAGTATTTGTTTGGAAATAATGAGGTTAATATTGAAACTGAAATTCAGGATTTGAGCCTAAAAGAAGAAATATTGGATTTTATAACAGAGGAAAACGATAAGATATTTAATAGAGTTAAAATTAATAATACAGTAGAAAAAATAAACAAATATTTAAATGAAAAAGGATATATATTTGCAAAAGTTAATCCAGAGTATGCACAACGTGACAACGTTGTAGATGTAACCTACAGAGTGCTGCCGGGTAAAAAGATTTATATAAATCAAATTACAATTGATGGTAACGATCGCACTTTAGATAAAGTGATCAGAAGTAAGCTAAGTGTAGCAGAAGGTGATGCGTACAATATATCTGAGATTCAAAAGTCACGTAAAAAACTAATGAGTAGTGATTTTTTTGAAACAGTGAAAGTAAATAGTTACGCAGTTAATGACAATACAGTAAATCTTGACTTAAATGTTAAAGAAAAAAACACTACTTCGTTGTATTTGGGAGGCGGTGTGTCTCTTCCTGGTGGAGCATTGATTAAAATTGACCTCAAAGACCGTAATTTATTTGGTACTGGAAAAGAGCTCTCTTTTGCTCTTGAAAAAAGTCAATACGTATTTTCTACTGATTTAGAGTTTGTTGAAAATAATTTTAATGATTCTGATACGTCACTAGGTGTAGACGTATTTTACGAAAAACAAGATAAGCCAAACACTACTTTTGATAGTTGCGATATGGGATTTTTTACAAAGTTATCATATAAAGTCACAGAGAACTTAACTAATTCCCTTCGCTATTCTTATAAGTATAATCATATACACATGGATAATAAGGGTGGACAAGACACCGATATCTCTGAAATAATACTGGACCGAAAAGGTGAACATCAGATTTCATCAGTGGGATACACGTTGGCACATAATAAACTGGATAACCTCTATACTCCAAAAGAAGGGTATTTACTGCGCTTAAGTCAGGATATTTCAGGATTGGGAGGAAACGTGAATTTCCTAAAATCTGAATTCTTATCTTTTTATACGCACCCTATATTAAGCAAAATTGACGATGATATAACTCTACGCTTTAAGATGGCGGCAGGTCATATTTTTTCTTATACTGATGAAAATCTAAACATTGGCCAGCACTTTTTTAAAGGGGGTAATGAGATTAGAGGGTTTGACCTTTCCGGTATTGGACCAAGAGCAGAAGACAAAAATAAAAGCTCATTAGGAGGCAAAACTTATTTTAATCTAACACAGCAAGTGGATTTTCCTCTACCAAAACTATATGACTATGCTGGTATCAAAGGCTCACTATTTGTTGACTATGCGACACTTTTTGGCTTAGATGATAAAAATAAGAAGTATGAAGGGAAATACTATGATAGCAAGCTTGTGAGAGTGTCACCAGGTTTTGGCTTTTCAATGCTTTCTCGTTTTGGTAGACTTAGATTGGATTTCGGGTTTCCTTTAGTAAAGGAATCTTATGATATAATACCATCACCAAATGTTAAATTTTCTATTGAAGCGGGGATTTGAATGAAATATATACAGTTATTTATATCAGTTATTGCCTTAATTATTTCCTTATTTGTGGGGTATAAGTTTGTAGGATATCAACCTCAGAACACAAAGGCTGCCATTATTGATAGTGATAAAGTTATCAATGAATCTCTTGCTCTGCAAAACATACAACAACAAATAAAGGAGCAGAATTCTAGATTACAACAAGAATTTGAAAGTGAGTTAGAAAAACTTAAGCCATCAAAAGAAGAATTTGAACTTTTGTCAGAAGAAGCAAAAAAAGAAAAGACAGAACAGTTTAATAAGCACACTGTAAATACTAGAGATAATTACGCTAAAAAAATGTTACATTTAGAAGAAAGCTATAGAGACGCAGTAGAGAATGTTTTTAACAAGATAAAAGAAGTCGCTAAAAAAACGGCAGAAAAAAACAACATAGATTTGGTACTATTTATTTCAAAAAAGAACCAAGTTTTATACTCCATGGATGAAGTTGATTTATCAGATGTGGTATTAAACAATATAAACAAGAAAATACCTGAATTTGCTTTGAAAGGCATTGAGTAGGCTTATGCAATTTAATATCAGTGATATTATAAAAATATTACCACATTCTTATCCGTTTCTCTTAGTAGATAGAGTTATAGAGTGTGATCCTGGTAAAAGTATAAAAGCAATCAAAAATGTGACTTTCAATGAGCCATTTTTTATTGGCCACTTCCCTGGTCATCCGATAATGCCAGGAGTCTTGATAATTGAATCTCTAGCTCAGGCATCTGCTATATGTGTTCTAGGTAAAGAAACAATAGAAAATAAAGTTGTTTACTTGAGATCCATTGAAAATGCAAAATTCAGAAAGCCAGTTACTCCAGGGGACACATTGATTCTTCAAGCTAACATTCAAAGTGTGTGTTTAGGTGTACACAAATTTAGGTGTATTGCATCTGTTAGCGAAGAAAAAGTTGCAGAAGCAACAATCTCAGCAGTATTGCAAAATAAATAAAATCTTCATCTGTAAGAAACAGCATGTACACTGTATAGTATAGCAATGAAGCTGAATTTCAAAATCTCATTTTCGAATCTATATACTCGCAATGGATTAATAAAATTAGATGAGACATTTTTGAATTATATCAAATCATGTGATGAGAGCTTGTTTTGTTCATTAATTGAAGCAAGAGAAAAAGCAGCTTCTTCTTCGATGTCATCCCAGTGTCACCTCCCATCATCCCAGTGTCACCCCCCGTCATCCCAGTGCTTGACACTGGGATCTAGAAAACAAGAAGGACGGTCGGCTACTTGGATGACAGATAGTCAGTTAATAGTAGACCTCTCATATTTACTTGATGAATTTATTGCAAAACTTTTCAATGTTGAAAAAGAAATAGAGGAGCTAAAGAAAAAGCACAACGACTTTGCTGTAATATATAAATGCAAAAGGTTATTTGTCCAACGCTATGCATTGAAGAAATACACTAATGTGGCGAATATAGATATTACTAACAAACTAAGTCATTTTCTCACTTTGCCAACAACAGAAAAAAATTTTGCTGAGCAGGTGATGCATTGGTTTGAAGATAAAGAAAATCACAAAGAAGAAATAGAACTTGCAGCACAATATGCAGTGTGGAGAGTAAAAAATAAACAGAGTATATTATTCAGTATTCATAAAAAAATCGACCACGAAAACCTCATACCATTTTCTAAAAAAGAAGTGGACAAAGTTGAAGTGCTGTATTCAAATGAAGTAAAAAGACGATACGGTTTTGATCTAACAAGCAAAAAGGTGAGTTTGAATAAAGCACTAGATAATGCTCACTACTGCATATTTTGTCATAAGCAAAGTAAGGACAGCTGCTCAAAGGGGCTAATTAATAACGACAATACTTTTAAACAATCTCCACTAAAAGTTGAACTGCACGGCTGCCCACTAGAGCAGAAAATATCAGAAATGAATCTGGTGAAAAGCGAAGGGTACAGCATAGCAAGTCTTGCAATTGTGATGATAGATAACCCATTATGCGCAGCCACTGGGCACAGAATATGCAATGACTGCATGAATTCGTGCATATATCAAAAACAAGAACCCGTAAATGTGCCAGCAATTGAAACAAGGATTCTGGATGATGTGCTCAGTTTACCGTACGGATTTGAAATATATTCTCTGCTCAGCCGTTGGAATCCTTTAAATTTTCAGCGTTCATTGCCAAGAGGAAACACTGGAAAAAACGTTCTAGTTGTAGGCCTTGGTCCTGCTGGTTTTAATTTAGCTCATCATTTGTTGAATGATGGGCATAACGTTATTGCCATTGATGGACTAAAAATTGAGCCTTTGATCGATAATTTCCAGCTAATTAAAGATTTCAAACACGAAAAATTGAGTGAACGCATGGCAGGAGGGTTTGGTGGGGTGGCAGAATATGGTATTACTTCTCGGTGGGATAAGAATTACTTAAAGATTATTAGATTACTGCTGGAAAGACGTGAGAATTTCGTACTTTATGGAGGCATTCGTTTTGGTGGCACGATTAATGCTGATGACGCGTTCAACTTGGGTTTTGATCACATCGCCCTAGCACTTGGCTCTGGTAAGCCACGAATGATCAAAATAAAAAACATACTAGCTCGTGGAGTACGCATGGCATCTGATTTTCTGATGTCGTTACAACTGACTGGCGCTCTTAAATTCGATTCTATAGCAAATCTGCAAGTTCGTATGCCGATAGTTGTCATAGGTGCGGGGCTTACTGCGATTGACACTGCCACTGAAGCTTTAGCGTATTATCCAATTCAAGTAGAAAAATTTCTTCTTCGTTATGAGATATTAGTTGATAAGTATGGAAAGGACTGTGTTGAAAAAGATTGGACAGAAGAAGAGCGCGAAATTGCGAATGAGTTTATATCGCACGCACAATTGATCCGAGAAAAGCAAAAGTTAGCAAAAAAAGAGAATAGAGAAATAAAAATATTAGAGTTAATGCAGAGCCTCGGGGGAGTGAAAGTTATATATAGAAAAGAGCTAAAAGATTCACCAAGTTATCGATTAAATAGCGAAGAGGTGCAAAACGCATTATCAGAAGGGATTTACTTTATTGAAAACTTAGAGCCAGTTGAAGTTGTGACGGATAAATATAACCATGCTGAATTAATAAAACTGATAGACACAAAATCCGGCGAAATCAAACGTATAAAAGCACGTTCTATTTTTATAGCAGCAGGTACTGAGCCAAATACAGTTATTGCAACAGAAGATAAAAAGCATTTTAAATTAAGTAATGGGTATTTTACTCAATTGAATTCATTGGGAAAAGAAATAGATCCAATATTTTCTCCAAAAATGCAAAATAAAGATAGAATATTAGTGTATAAGCAAGGCAATAAAACAATCAGCTTTTTTGGTGATCTTCATCCTTCGTATAGCGGCAGCGTTGTGAAAGCTATGGCAAGTGCTAAGAACGGCTACCCTATTATTTCCCAGCTTTTGAATAGAGTTAATAGCTTCGTTTCTGTCATTCCAGTGTGTGATGTTGTGGGCCAGAAAAAAAATGCGTGGCCAAGTGTTGAAGACCTGGCTAATAAAGAATTATTTAATAGAATCAAAGAGCAATTCACTGCAAAGGTTATAAAAGTTCAATATTTAACAGACAAAGTTGTGGAAATAGTGATCAAAGCACCACTTGCGGCAAAGAATTTTAAGCCTGGGCAATTCTTTAGATTGCAAAATTTTGAAACCAATGGCAGAAAAGCCAATAATACAAACCTTGCTATGGAAGGTATAGCCGTAACCGGCACTGAAGTAGACAAAAAAAAAGGAATTATTTCCACTATTGTGCTGGAAATCGGCGGCTCCACTAATTTATGCAGACACTTAAGAGAAGGCGAGCAAATAATTCTTATGGGCCCAACTGGCAGACCTACTGAGGTTTACTAAGTCTCAATATTAAAGTGATGTCAAATTTTATTTCAAAAAGTAAATAATTTACTAACGCTCGTGCACAAATTAAAAATAAATTATGCACGAGTGTAGCGTTATGAATTAGGAGTGCTATATTAAAGCTTACCTCACTATTAAAGCTATCGGTCAGATTAGATTAAAAACCTAATCTGACCGGTTTCTCTATAACCCTCTAAACTCTGATATAATTATATGATAATTAGTTTAATTAGTGGTTAATATGCAAATTGATTTTATTCATATATTGAGATAGCATAAACCATATTGGTTTTAATTATTGTGCAACTTTATAAATCGTCACTGTTACTTCTACTGACTGTATTAATAGTTATAGTCCTAAAATTACCTGAAAATTTGAGCATTGCAGTAAATTGGTCTCTCCCAATTCTAGATTTTGATTTATCTTTTCGTACCATACTAATATCTTTTTTATCAGTTGCATTTTTAGCTGTTCTACCAGCACAAAATTTGACTTTTTCAGAGATGCTATCTTTTGCTGCTTACACTATTAGTTCACTTTATGCAGTTTTATCTGAACATATGATATTGGTTATAATATTCTGTGAATTAATGACCATCAGTGCATTTTTTATTATCGCAGCTAGCTGTAGAGATAGTGGACCTGCAATAAGGTACGCTTGTGTACACTTTTTCGTTGGAGTTATATTAATAGCAGGATTGGCACTTCAAAGCACTAACCTGATAATTTTGGGTTTATTGATAAACTGCGCTTGTTTTCCTTTTTCATTTTGGGTTGTTGATGCATATCCTGCTGCATCGCTACATGGCACCACATATCTCTCTTTATTTACCACTAAAGTCTCTTTTTTAGTGATGCTTTTACACACTTATAACCTATGGCAAGATTGTACTGAAATATTAGCGCTTGTAGGCACCATCACTGCAATTTACAGCATTATATTTGCTTCTCTCGAGCAAAATATTCGTAGATTTTTATGCTATAACGTTGTAGGACAAATGGGCTTGCTGATTATTGCAGGAGGTTTACTCAGCCCTTCGGAAAAGGCAATACCAATTTTGATACTGCATATAATCTTCTCTCTTGTTTATCAATCATTATTGTTTGTAGTCAGCAATTCGATTATTTCACGAACAAAAACAATTAGTTTTAATGGAGTAGGCAAACTGATGTCAGTGGAAGGCATGTGTGCTATAATCGCAATACTTACAATGGCTGCATTTCCTGGAACCGCTGGATTTATTAGCAAATCATACATTACAGCCGAGATTGAAGCAAGTGGTGCTAATTTAGAAGTGTATAAAAACTTATACAAGATTCTAAATTTACTGCTTTATTTAAGCGTGGGGCTCAAGTTTCTTTACTACATATTTATTGCAAAAAGTAAGTCAAAACCTTTAGCAGAGAGGGGAGGCAAAATGACTATGATTATTTTAGCATTTATATGCGTAATTGCTGGCAACCCTTACTTACCTATTTACAATAAACCTTCGATTTTCGATTTTGTGTACAACACAAAAAATATTTTGTCGCAATTTAATTTGTTATTATGTACCACTTTATTGTTCATTCTTTTACGCAAGTTATTTTACCCGAGAATAAATTTTAAAATGGATGTTGATTGGATTTTTAGAGCTTTCATACCCTATATTATCTTGCTGTTCAATCAATTGGTCTTTAAAGTGAGAGAAATGTCTGCCAACGTACTGCAAAACTTGACTAATTCACTTACTAGTTTATACTTTGATAATATTACTAAACTTAAGGAAGTGCTGGGTTATAACTCAGTGAGTTTTGTTTCAGCTTCTTCTCTCTTTTTAATGAGTATTCTACTAATGCTATTATGTTTAAGTCGTTAACCGAAAGTTTAAATTCTGTATTTAGTAAACTAAGAGGAAAGTCGATCATTTCTGAAGATGATTTTAATCTTGCCATGCGTGAAATACGCATAGCCTTAATTGAAGCTGACGTTTCACTTGAAGTTGCAAAAAAATTCATCAATGACATTAAAGATAAAGTGATTGGGGAAAAAGTCATAAAAAGTGTTTCTCCAGCACAAATGATAATTAAAATTGTGCAGGATAATTTAGTTGCAGTTCTCGGATCAGAGAAAAGTGACTTAAATCTAGCAGTTAAACCCCCTGCTGTGATTATGATGGTGGGCTTACAAGGTGCAGGTAAAACAACCACCTCAGGAAAGCTTGCTTTAAAGCTAAAAAAGCAAAAGAAAAAAGTGATGCTTGCCTCTTTAGACATTTATAGGCCGGCTGCCCAAAAACAACTTGAAGTGCTAGGTAAACAAATAGATGTGCAAACTTTACCTGTAGTAATAGACGAGAAGCCCATTACAATTACAAAAAGGGCACTAGCAACAGCAAAGAACGATAATTGTGATGTATTAATACTAGATACCGCAGGCAGGCTTCATATTGACAATAATATGATGAATGAGTTGAAAGCCGTAAAGGAAATAGCTTCACCTGCAGAAGTTATTTTAGTAGCCGACGCAATGATAGGCCAGGATGCGGTCAACATTGCCAAATCATTCAATGAGGTAATAGGTGTAACCGGCATTATTCTTACCCGTGTTGATGGTGATGCACGTGGTGGTGCTGCTCTTTCTATGAAAATGATCGCCGATTGTCCAATTAAATTTATTGCTTGTGGTGAAAAATTAAGTGACCTCGATGATTTTTATCCAGATAGAATTGCAAAAAGAATACTTAGCATGGGTGATGTTGTCTCATTGGTTGAAAAAGCTGCTGAGATTGTTGGTCAGGAAGAAATTGATAAGTTACAAAAAAAAGTGAAAAAAGGTAAATTCGACCTAAACGACCTAGTGGGAATGTTAAAAACTCTGAGTAAAATGGATGGCATTAGCAACATAATGAAATTCATTCCTAGTTCATTTACAAAAAAGCTAAGTAGCAGTGTGCCAGATGACAATAAAGTGAAAAAATATATAGCCATCATAAACTCAATGACTGAAAAAGAAAGGCAAAATCCAGATATTTTAAATGGCAAAAGAAGACTTAGAATTTCTAAGGGGTCCGGAACAACTGTAACTGACATTAATCTTCTAATTAAGCAGTATAATCAAATGAGCTCTATGGTAAATAAGTTCAGTAAAGTTGACCATAGTAAACTCAAAGAATCTGATTTGATGGATATGCTAAGCAGAAAGTAAGTCAGCAGGTAGTGGAATGAGACAAATCATCAGTAAACCTTTAGCTATATCAAAAGCGGCTTAGGTCTCGCAAAAAAATTTACAGCTTCTTGCTAGCCAAGAAATTTATTATTAATTTTAAGAAATACTATAGCTGACCCAAGCAACACGTCATACCGCGATTCATTTCATAACTGTACGAACATTGTAGTGTGGGCCACCAGTGGGGTGTCATCCGAGTAGCTTGACTACTTGGATCCAGAAAAAAGAATGGTGTCATGAAAGTAGCCTCCTTCTCCTGTCATCCCAGCGCCCAGAGGTGTCATCCTTTTTTTTTGGATTCCAGACTGGAATGACAGCAGTCCTACGTCATGCCACCGCGAACCGTCATACCGCGATTCATTCGCGGTATCTCTAGATCCCGCTAACAAGTAGCGGGATGACGAGGTCAGGGTGTCATGAAAGTAGCTGACACTGGTTTCCATCCAAGACAGCAGTAGCCCCTTCGGTGTCATTCCAGTGCCCAGACACTGGGATCCAGGAAAGTTTGCTTGTGGGCAAGCAAACTAGCACAGAAAGTGGTTACAACATTTTCGATGAGATTGCAGAAAGGCTGGATTCCAGTGCCAAGCACTGGAATGACAGCAGTCCTACGTCATACCGCGATTCATTCGCGGTATCTCTAGATCCCGCTAACAAGCAGCGGGATGACGGTTGTCGTTTAGCTACAAACATTAAGAAATTTACCAAATGAAAAAAAAGGCAAAAGAAACCCCGTAGTGCGAGTTTTGACTCTCTAATACTTTAAATTGGCGCTATAATAATGTGCTGACGCTTAGTTTAAGCGCGATTTGGCTGAATGTAGAAAAATTTTAAAAGACATGCAGCCGCTATAATGTTATGTAATCCGCCAAAAGATACCCTGAGTTTTTTACTGAATTTTGTCATTGAGCCTGCAGGTCAAAAACAAGTTTTGAGTCATAAATACCCTTAACACTATAATAAGGGGGCTGGCGGAGTTTGTCAAGCAAGTTTTTTCGTTTCTATTGTAATGACAGTTATGGCCTGTGCAAGAAATCTATTGATTTACAGCAGGTTCTTTGTTACAGTTCGTAGTTATGCAAAGAAACTTAAAGCCTCATGAGTTTATTTACAGCCAGTGGTTTACATAATTTGGAGCTGTATAGCTGAGTATTGTATATGATAATATTAATAACAAACGATGATGGTTTTGGAAGTGAAGGAATAAAATTACTCAAAGAGATTGCACGGAATTTTGCGTCAGAAATATGGATAGTGGCACCAGATACTGATAGAAGCGGGGCTGCAAGATCTCTTGATTATCCAGTGAAACAATCTATTGGAATAAACCAACATAGTGAAAGGGAATTTAGTGTGTCTGGTACTCCTGCAGATTGTGTCATTATTGCGCTAAATAAAGTTATGAATAAAAAACCAGACTTAATATTGTCCGGAGTAAATATTGGATCAAATGTTGGGGACGATATTTGTTATTCAGGAACAATTGGTGCTGTAATGGAAGGTGCTGCAAGGTCTATACCTTCTATTGCACTGAGCCAAGTTTATCATGATAAAATAGACTGGCACAATACAAAGGTTTTTGCACCAAAGGTTATTGCCAAGCTAGTTAAGGTTGGTTGGCCTAAAAACATAGTGATGAGTGTAAATTTTCCTGCTACGGAAAAAGTAAAAGGAGTAGAATTTGCTGAACAAGGTGAATATAACATTGATGGGGATTTAATTTTTACTGAAAATTCGAATGGCTCTTTTAGCTTAAATTGGTCTCGAGAGCACTCAGGCAGTGGTAGTATAAATAAAATAAAAGAAGGATTTATTACTATCACACCAGTAAAATTAGATTTTACAGATTATGATACATTGAATGCTATGAAAAATTCTTGTGCAGACGAATTTTCTTCTATAGCTGACTGAGAAAAACATTTGCATTGCTCCTAATTAGATGTTTTCTATTGTGTTATCGCGAGCAATTATTTTTTCTTCACCTGTATCCATATTTTTTACTTTAACAGTATTGTTGTTTAACTCATCATTCCCAAAGATCAATACAATTTTAGCATTTGCTTGACTTGCTTTCTTCATGCGATTTTTAACTGTTCCACTGTGTTCGTAACTTACATATAAACTATTTCTGCGCAATTCATTTGCAAGTGTTAAAGCATGTTTTTCAGCCTCTCTACCGATTGGAATTAGGTAAATAGGTCGCTCTTCTTTCGGAGAATAATTGATTAACTCCATTATGCGCTCAATACCCCCTGCAAATCCTATTGCTGGAGTGTGTTTTCCACCTACTGAAGATACTAAATTATCGTATCTTCCACCGGCAAAAACTGCCCCTTGTGCACCTAAATCCTCTGTAACAAACTCAAACACTGTGTGGCAATAATAATCCAAACCTCGAACTAGTTTATTGTTTACGGTATAAGGTATATCAAGAATTGTTAATCCATTTAGTATTTGTTCAAAGAAATCTGAGGACTCTTTCGTATAATAATTGCTGATTTTAGGCGCATCAGAGATTATTAATCTATCTTTCTCATCCTTAGAATCTAGTATTCTGAGTGGATTTTTGATCAACCTATTTTTGCTATCTTCTGATAGATCATTTTGATACTTTGTAAAGTATAAGATCAAAGCTTCTCTATACTTAGTTATTGTCTCACCATCACCTAAAGAGTTGATTTCCAGCTTTACATTTTTATTGATGCCAAATTCAGTTAGTAAGTGCTGAGCGAGTGATATCAATTCAACATCGGCTTTTGGATCTTCTATGCCAAAAACCTCAAAATTTATCTGATGAAATTGCCTTTGTCTTCCCTTTTGCGGTCTTTCATAGCGAAATGCAGGCCCTGTTGAAAATAATTTTATCGGCGTTTGCAGTTTTTTTTCAATTAATAGCCTGACAATCGCTGCAGTGAACTCAGGACGTAAAGTTATGCTCTTTCCCCCTTTATCATTGAAGCTATACACCTCTTTAGTGATGATATCTGAGCTATCACCTAAAGTTTTTGTAAAAACCTCCGTGTACTCAAATATTGGAGTTTGGGCGGGCAAAAAGCCGTATAGACTTGAGATTCTATTTGCTGTTTGCTGAATGTATTTAAACTTATACCACTCATCAAATAGAAGGTCTTTCGTTCCTCTAACTGTTTGATTAGTCATAGTGTGGTCTCTATACCTGCAACCTCTGGTATGTGGTAGCTCAGCATATTCTGCACTCCTTGCTTTAAAGTAATTGCAGCACTTGGGCATCCAGAGCAAGCTCCTTGTAATTCAACATAAACTATTCCATCTTTATAGCCACGAAATTTGATATCGCCACCATCTTGAGCAACTGCAGGTTTGATATAACTTTCCATCAATTCTTTTATTCTATTTACAATTTCTATATCACTTTCATCAAAAAATTCCTCATTTGGTATGTTATTATCATTCACTCCTTCTTTATTTAGCGCTTTTCCACCTGAAGTAAAGTGATCCATGATTGTAGTTAAAATTTCTACTTTTAATGTATCCCAATTAATTTCACCCAATTTTGTTACTGAAATAAAATCATGACCAAAAAACACTCTTACCACATGTTCTATTTGAAAAAGATTTGCTGCTAGTTTAGAATTTTTTATCTCATTTGCATTTGAAAAATCAGCCGTTTCTCCTTCGTTTAGAATTGCAAATCCAGGGAGAAATTTCAGTGTGTTTGGATTAGGTGTTTCTTCAATCTGAATGAACATGTTATTTACCATGACGATTATAATTGTTACTATTTAATCATAAAATGATAAAAAAATATACATGTCATTCATCTTTTTCCTTTTTTTGATATTCATAGTAGTTACA
The DNA here is from genome assembly GCF_947251575.1 of Wolbachia endosymbiont (group A) of Yponomeuta plumbellus. Taxonomy (NCBI): domain Bacteria; kingdom Pseudomonadati; phylum Pseudomonadota; class Alphaproteobacteria; order Rickettsiales; family Anaplasmataceae; genus Wolbachia; species Wolbachia endosymbiont (group A) of Yponomeuta plumbellus. The sequence continues at coordinate 1,085,291 of NZ_OX366353.1, forward strand.
TTTGTCTTGCCTAGCGTTGTTATATTTTTTCTTTTCCTGACAAAAAAAAATAATATGAGTTTCATGATGAACTCTATATTGAGTAAGTTTTTGAACGAATTTAGTAGCAGTAGAAGTTATACTGAAAATTACACTGGTGATAACATGTCCAAGGATGAAGCATTAAAGATACTGGGGCTGAATCCTGAGGCAAGTCAAAATGAAATCAATAAAGCATATCAAAATTTAATGAAATTAGTTCACCCAGATAAGGGAGGCTCGGAATATTTTGCGCAAAAGCTAAATGCGGCACGTGATAAATTGTTAAAAAAGTGATCTTAAAAAAAGTTTTCGTTTAACGAATTTCTTCCTTTGCTTTTTCTAAATACTCCAATATTGCTTCATGTAGTGCAGTCCATGTTATCTGTTCTTCCAGGGAAGGTATAAATTCTTGTCTCCAAGCATTCTTAAACTCCTGAAACCACTGTTTTTCAAAACCCTGAAATTCTAAAGAAATATCTACTTTAAAGCTATCAATTAAACTGGAAACTTCTGCAGCTTTAGAGCTATCTAGTGATTTTAAAGATAACACTCCACTCTTTAAAATCTCTAACTCTTCCAATACATTAAGCTTAAATGGTTTATAGAGTGAAGACCATATGCGATATCTTAAATAAGAATCATAGTATAACTTAATTTTGTACATTAAAGTGGTAGATGCATCAGGAGAAATGTTATTCTCATATTGTGCAAGAGAAGATAATAAATTCTCATAATCTACTTTGCTTAAACATGGTTGTAGAGTCGATTTAATTTTTTCACTAAAGGTTAGATAACTAGAAGAAATGCCATGACTATATTCACTAAAGAATTCAGGAAATATATCTGCTTGTTCTAGTTTAAGAGGTAGATCTTTTCTAATTTCTCTTGGTAAATTATGTATTGAAAACTGATAAATAACCCATACAAAATTCTCATCAAACTCATCTGAGTAATCAGCATTATTATCAGGAAAAATTACATTACCTTTCTTATCATTCCAAGGTTCTATCTTATAGAAAAATCTGTTCAGCCTTTGTTTTAATTTCAAAATACCTTCATTTCTATCACCTGCTTTATACAATGTTTTGCCCATTTTGTGTTTAGCATCTTTAGGGTTTATTCTGTCACTTATGTGCAATCCAATTTCATTTTTCTCTAATAACTCCCAATCAAACAATTTGTGTGGATCTGGTTTACGCATTGTATAGCCAAGCTCTGGATCATACACTATAGTTCCTATTTCAGAATGACTAAATATCATATCCCTTTTAATTTTAAAACGCTCCATAAGGTATAAAATCAGCTCTTTAACAGATCTCATTTGCTCTTCCGGAAAAGGCTCAAGTCCTGTGTTTACAATTTCAATACCTACAGAATAGTTGTTAAGCTTCCGTAACTCTTCAAGCTTACTATCTACCTTAACTCTTGCATAACTAATACCAGCATGCCATGCTTCTTTCTCTAATGGAACCATTAAGGTGATGCTGCCATCCCTATCGACAATAAAATGAACTGACAATCCTCTAGCATTCAGCGTATCTTTTGTACCTTTTAGTGTTGATGTTTCAGTATGGTGAACTATAACCATTAACACTTTTTTACCTGCCCTATCACCATAATTTAAAGCTGAAGCTGGATCTAAAAATAACAAATCCTGATCTTTCAATAATGGTAATTTTTCTTGTAAATCTTGAAAATCATTCTCGATATTGCTTGAACTGGATACTTGCCCAGATATGAGAAATGCTGAGACAGTAATCAGTAAAACTAATAAATATTTGTTGACTTTAGATAGTTGGATTTTCATACCATCTTCATAAACACTTTGTAGATAATTTTTCATTATATAGTTAGAATAGGGTTGTTGAATAAATTTACAAGACAAAATCATACTAGTCTGGTAGTAGTAACATGTTCAGAGATGGAGCATTTAAAGTGCTAGGAATAGATTCTGGAGCGAACCAAAATGAAATCAATAAAGCAATCAAAATTTAATGAAATTAGTTCACCCAGATAAAGGAGGCTCGGAATATTTTGCACAAAAATTAAACGCAGCACGTGACAGGTTGCTGAAGAGGTAATTAATATTGCTTTAAAGTTTTTATTTGTGCGTAAAGGATAAGTTGCTACAATAAAAAAATAAGATAAAAGTAGCAATGGACATGTGTTCAGAAAGGTTTAAGTTATGCAGGAAGATAACAAAAAAGAAACAATAAAAGAAGAAAAAGGCATATTAGGATGGATAGAATATAGATTGCCTATATTTTCTTTTCTAAGACACACTGCTTCTTACCAAGTGCCAAAAAACTTAAATTATGCTTGGAACTTTGGCTCTTTGGCTGGTATAGCGCTGATTTTACAAATAATAACAGGTATATTTCTTGCTATGCACTACACTCCGCATGTTGATTATGCGTTTAATAGTGTAGAGCGCATAATGCGGGATGTGAATTACGGGTGGTTAATACGCTACACTCACGCTGTTGGAGCATCGCTCTTCTTTATGGTAGTCTATGTTCATATAATGCGTGGATTATATTACGGATCTTATAAAAGACCGAGAGAGATGGTGTGGTTTATTGGAATATTTATATTTTTTGCAATGATGGCAACTGCCTTTATGGGATATGTATTGCCTTGGGGACAAATGAGTTTCTGGGGTGCAACAGTTATAACCAACTTATTTTCTGCTATACCTTTAATTGGCAATAAAATAGTTATATGGTTATGGGGTGGTTTTTCAGTGGATAACCCAACACTTAACCGTTTTTTCGCTCTGCATTATCTTCTGCCTTTTGTTATTATTGCTTTAGCTATGCTTCATGTGATAGCTCTGCATAGGTTTGGCTCTGGTAACCCAAGTGGAGTGGAGGTAAAATCAGATAAGGATACCATCCCTCTCCATCCTTATTATATAGTCAAGGATTGCATAACTTTTGGTCTGTTTTTTGTAGTTTTGTTCGCATTTGTTTTCTATGCTCCCAATTATCTTGGGCATCCAGACAATTATATAGAAGCTGATTCTATGGTCACTCCGGTACATATAGTGCCAGAGTGGTATTTTTTACCTTTTTATGCAATGCTACGTTCAATTCCAGATAAACTTACTGGTGTGCTTACCATGTTTGCGTCTATTTTAGTGTGGTTTTTGTTACCTTGGCTTGATAAATCAAAAGTTAAAAGTGGTGCTTATCGCCCGGTGTTTAAGAAATTTTTTTGGGTTTTTGCAATAAATTTTGTACTTCTTGCCTGGCTTGGAGGACAAGAGGTAAAAGAGCCTTACATCACTATGAGTAGGCTATCTACTCTTTATTACTTTGCATACTTTGTGATAGTTTTACCACTGCTTAGTAAGTATGAAAAGCCAAAAGAACCACCAAAAACCTTAAGTGATTCTGTGCCGGAGATGAGGTGATGTCAATTCAAAGCAGATCTCTTACAAAATTCTCTGTCATCCCAGAGCTCTCTTTTGTCATCCCAGTACTTGACACTGGGATCCAGAAAAAAAATAAATGGATTCCAGCATCATGTACACAATTGTATGAACGTTGTATACAACACACAGTGTCATTCCACTATCTTCCGTTGTCATCCCAGTGCTTGACACTGGGATCCAGGTATAAAAATACTTACAAATCATGCAATGGACAACAGATTCTAGGAGTGCATGATAACCATAATGTCAGTGATGAAATAAGCTGGATTCCAGTGTCAGCTACTTGCATGACATCAATTCGAAATTTACTAAAACAGTGGTTATGCATGGGATCTAATGTATTTGCAATCTTCTGCATGTTATTTCTATCTAGTCTTATATCTGCAGAAGAATTTAAATCATCACCAAATAAGAAAATAGACTGGAAATTTGATGGAATTGTCGGATCTTTCGATAGAGAGTCAATTCAGCGTGGCTATAAAGTGTATAAAGAAGTCTGTGCTGCTTGTCATTCAATGAATAGGGTAGCATTTCGTAATTTGCAAGATGTCGGTTTTTCTGAAGAAGATGTAAAACAAATAGCAGCTTCTTATCAAGTTAAAGATGGTCCGAATGATTTGGGTGAAATGTTTGACAGACCTGGAGTACCTTCGGATTATTTTATTGCGCCTTTTGATACAAAAGAAGCAGCTGCAGCAAGCAACAATGGTGCAGTCCCACCAGACTTATCATTAATTATTAAAGCAAGGCATGATGGTGCAAATTATGTCTATTCATTGTTAACAGGCTATCAAAACGGCGAACACGATGAAAATGATTTATATTTTAATTCGTATTTTCCAACAGGCAGATTAGCTATGGCGCCACCACTTTCTGAAGGAATGGTGGAATATGATGGTGCAAGGCAAGCCACAGTTGAAAATATGGCGTATGATGTGATAAATTTTTTACAATGGGCAGCAGAGCCAGAATTAGAGCGCCGGCATAAACTTGGATTAAAAGTAGTGGCGTATTTTATAATTTTAACAGTGTTTTTTGTATTAACTAACAACAAAGTTTGGAGCAAGCTCTATAAAAAGAAGTGATAGTCAATTTTGCCTCAAGCACAATGGTTGTCATCCAAGTAGCTAACACTGGTTCCTTTATGACGGTGTCATCCGAGTAGCTGACACTGGGATGGCTTTGTCGCATCGTACCTTATACGGTAATAATTTACGATAAATTCATGTAGCCATTTCGAATTTAGCCATACCAATGTCAGTAAATTTATTAAGCAAATAGCACTTAATGAGCAGTTCTTTTTCACGATTTATAGCTCTTTTCATAGAAGTCCGGATGTGATAAGGATAGATAATGATAAGGAGGTTGAATGCCAGCAGCATATAGTTATGATTTAAGAAAAAAAGCAATGGAGGCGCTAGACGAAGGAGAAAGCAGAGAAGCAGTGGCAGCAAGATTTAAGATTGGACGAACTACTTTATGGGAGTGGCAGCACTGTAGGCTTGACCATAAATTATGTTAAGATAGAAAATGACTATTTTAGATAGAGCTTGATGTAATGCAGTGCGATACAAAATAACGGTAGAATATAATGGTAGTAGTTTCTCTGGTTGGCAAAAACAGCAACACTCTGCTAACTCAATCCAGGAGAAGATAGAAAATGCTATATTTAATTTTAGTGGTGAGAAAATTGCCTTGTACTGTGGTGGAAGGACCGATGCTGGGGTTCATGCTTTAGGACAAGTTGCTCATTTTGATATGGAAAAGGAATGTGAGCTTTATAGAATAAGAAACGCAATAAATTATCATTTAAAATCAATTCCTATAGTTGTGCTTAATGCAGAAGTTGTAGATGATGCGTTTCACGCACGGTTTTCAGCAAAAAAAAGATATTACGAATACAGAATAGTTAATCGCTATGCTCCTGCCGCTCTGGAGACGGGTTATGTATGGCAAGTGTTTAACCCACTTGATGTAAATATTATGCGTGAAGCTGCTAAACATCTACTTGGAAAACATGACCTTTCAAGTTTTCGTTCAAAAGATTGTCACGCCGCAAATCCGATAAGAACAATTGATGATATCGATATAGTACAAAACGGGAATCATATACACATCAAAATATCTGCTATTTCCTTTTTACATAACCAAGTGAGGATTATTGCGGGTACTTTAGTTGAATTTGGAAAAAATAGAACCAATCCGCAAGAAATGCTACATATATTAAGCCAATGCAAAAGAAGTGCTGCTGAGGTTACCGCGCCGCCTTTTGGCTTGTATTTGGTAAAGATAGATTACTAATTTAATAAAAAGTAACGTTCTTAGTGAAATAAGTGTCATACCGCCGCAGTATCTCCAGATCTCGCTAACAAGCAGCGAGATGACGAGTTTAAGTTCTCATTGGCATCACTACATATAATACATTTGAATCATCTTCATCAGTGATAATTGTAGCACTATTACCATCGGCTAAGCTAAACTTACATTTATTTTTTATGCAAGATAGAACATCAAGCAAATAACGCGAGTTGAACCCTATTTCTATAGGGGCTTCATTGTAGTCCACTTCTATGGATTCAGTTGCATCACTGCACTCTTGGGAGTTTGAATGCAGAGTTAGCAGCTTTTCTTGTAGTGAGAATTTAATGGATTTTACTTTATCAGATACAACAACGGAAACTCGATCTATAACATCTGAAAGTTTTTTACTTTCAATAATCATATGCTTATCTTGAGATGCTGGAATAACTGCTTTATAATTTGGAAAAGTTCCATCTATTAATTTTGATATTAGAATATATTCACCGCATGTAAACTTGATTTTTCTGTCTGAGAGTTTTACTTTAATTTCATTACAATCGTCCAATATTTTTAACAACTCCATAACAGTTTTACGTGGAATGATCACACCGAATTCGCCATTAATATTTCCAGGCTTTGGCCTCTTTATACACGATAAACGATGGCCATCAGTTGCAACACAGTACAGAAACTGCTCATCTGTATGTAGATATATTCCATTTAAATTATACCTTGTATCATCTAGTGATACAGCAAATTTTGTTTTGGTTAATAAGTCTATCAGGTCCGTATTGAGTAGAGTAAAATCATATTTATAATTGTCTTCTTCAAGAGCAGGAAAACTGCTTGAAACTACATTCGGTAAAGAAAAGTTTGCATTTCCGCAAGACATCAATAATTTTCCTTGGTTGTTTACTTCAAAATTGACATCCAAATCAGCGGGTAACTTCTTCACTATGTCATGTAAAGTATGCGCTGAAATTTTTACTTCTCCTTCTGTTAATACGGTTGCAGCAAGTGAGGCAAACATTGAAATGTCAAGATCAGTTGCCATTAATTTTATGCTGCCATGTTGTGCTTTGATATTTATACATGCCAAAACATCTATTGCATTACGCCTTTCGACCACTCCACTTACTCTGGATAATGTATTTAAAAGACTTGTTCGGCTCACGCTAAAACGCATCTGCTCGCACACAGAATTTTGCTTTTTGATTTCTGTGTCTACACCTGCAACCTCTGACATTACTAACTCTCAAAAATATATTTTAAATGATATCCGCATTCCATATAAAGTAAAGTGCTATTCATTGAAAGAGTAGTCTATTTTATACTATAGCTGGGTATTCTGTTACAATAATTTACTTTGTATGGCATGAATCATGCATTTTTTGATACGCTTTTTGAAACCCAAGTAGGGAATAAGTATCATCAATGGTCACTGTTTTTGTTTTCCCATTCACTACCATTGATAATCCCTGCTTCATTTTTAGAATGAGATCTTGATCTATTTTTGTATGCTCTGCCCACGCAAAACTTCCCTGTATTATAGGCAGTGTATATTTAATTTTTTTGTCGATATTGAGAGCTACAGGCTCCTTATCATACTGAAAACCAGAGGTAACGCTTACCTCATCTGCTTTTTTATCAACATAACTAACCATTACATATGGCTTTCGGTTGGTTGTATAATGTTCGCTTTTTTTTTAGGATAGGATACAATATAACATACCTTCTCTCCATCTTCCAATGCAGTATACACGAGCCAATCTTTATATTTTTCCTTCAATTGCACATCACTAACTGATGCAAAAGCGCCTATTGAAAAAAATATTAGAAATATAAAAAAACTACGCATGCAAACCAAATTTCAAACTTTCTGATTGTATATATTGTTTTACCTTAGCCATCGCCTGCTCAGCCAACTGCCTTATTCTTTCTCTTGAAACACAATATTTTTTACTAAGTTCATCCAGAGTTTGAGTGTTTTCAGACAAATATCTACTGATAAAAATGTCTCTCGCCCTTTCGTTGAGACTTGCTAGTGCATTGTTTAAAATTGTTTCTTTTAATTCTTTCTCTTCATGATTTTGGTAAGTTACTTCTTGACTGACCAAGTTACATGGGATCATATCTTGTAGCTCCCTTTTAGAGTCATCACCTATTTTTATGCAATCGTTTAGCGACTGATCCTTACAAGCCAAACGGTAATTCATCTGTATAATGTCTCCTTCGGATACAGAAAGCTCATTAGATATTGCTTTTATTTCTTCATTATTTAAAGTTTCTCTGTTTGTATACTGTAAAATTCTTTTTTTTATTTTACGTAAACTAAAAAATAATCTTCTTTGTGCTTGCGTTGTGCCTATTTTCACAAATGACCAAGATTTCAATATAAAGTCTTTTATTGAAGCTTCAATCCACCACACTGCATAAGTTGAAAAACGAAACCCTAAATCAGGATTAAACTTTTTTACTGCATGCATTAAACCCATATTCCCTTCCATGACCAGGTCCATCAACAATAGTCCATAATTTTTGAATTTCATTGCAATTTTCACTACCAAATTCAAATGGCTGGTAATCAATTTATGAGCAGAAGAAATATCCTTGTATTGGTTCCAATTTTTTGCTAGTTGTACTTCTTCCTCTTGAGACAGCATGGGAAATTTTCGCACCCTAGCAATATATTGCATGAGATTGGTTCTGCTATCGACACATAAGCTTGCCATTGGGGTCAACATAACAACTTAAATTAAAACTTCATGCATATAATATATTGATTTTCCAGCAAAAATTCAAGCTTTGATTTGAAAAAAGTACAAATTTTCCATCTAATTTCTTGGAGACAGTAGGCCGCAGTGTTAGCTAATTGGATAACATTATGTAACTTTAGATGATATTCTACCAGTACAATGGTAAACGTTATAGCCTAAACACATAGCAAATAGTGTTATTCCAGTGCCTTGACACTGGAATCCACATTTCTTTTTTCTAGATCCCAGTGTCATGCTACTTGGATGACAAGAAAAAACCCACTGGGATAACAAAACTGAGATAGACTAGAAATTAAACGCTACTCCAGCTTCTGCACCAACAGTGCTGTAAAGAACTTTGAGTTCCCCCTTGTCTTTGCTTGCTGCAGCAGTATCTTTATCAAAATGAGCACCAAAAGAACCGAAATAACGAGCTCCAGCGTAGAGTTTGATTTCTGGAGTTATGTCATAGCTGACACCAGCTCTTGCTTGACCAGCAAAAGCAAATTTACCATTTTGACTACTCACAGCGGTTGCCAAAGGTGTGCTAATATACGCTGCACCAACACCAACACCAACATATGGAGTGATAGGCATATCTTCAATTGCTATATCGTAATAAACGTTAACTAATCCTGAAAATGCTGTTAAACTGTCTGCAATTGCTGGAGTAGGAGCTACATCAAGTGTATCCTTGCTTAGCTGCGAATAAAGCCCTTCAACATCAACTCTGATGTCGTCCATTTTGTAACCAAATGCACCACCACCAGCCATAAAAGAAGCTTTATAAAGGTCAGTAGTTGTATCAGTATCCGCAGTCTTCTTTTTAGCACCTGTAGCACCATCAACTTTTGTGAAAAGAGGTAAAATTTCACCGTTGTATTGCAAACGAACGTAGTAGCTAGTTTCTTCATCACTTATTGGACCAACAGGATCTGAAAAAGCAGAGTTTGATAAACTTAGCAACGTTGCTAAAGCGGCTGCTGAAAAAAACTTTTTATAATGCATAATTGTCCTCGTAAAAAAAATTAAAATTCCACTTTAGCAGTCTAAGTAACAACTAAAGTTAAGTCAAGTGCTAACTTAATAACACAAAATATTCTACATTTTAACTAATTTTTAGGAGAAGACAAAGATTTTATTAATGAATAAATACGACTTTTGATTTTTTGGTATAGCTAACACAGGTAAGATTTACTATCGAAAGACCTCGTCATCTCGCTGCTTGTTAGCGGATGAGAAATCCACAACTGTACGAACATTGCAATTTGGGCCTACCAGGAGGGCAATGCCTCTTATCCAAGTACCCTCTTCTTGTCATCCAAGTAGCATGACACTGGGATGGCTTTGTTGCATCACACTTTATGAGATGGTGATTTATGGTAAATTCATGTAACTATCTCAAATTTAGCCATACCAATATCAGTGAATTTATTAAGCAAATAGCATTTGATTGGCAGTTCTTTTTCTCGATTTATCTCAGATTTATTCCTAAAACTAAATCCGAATATTTGCTTTAATCTTGAGAAAAACCCTTCAATATAAGATCTTTTCCCATAATTTACTTCTTTTTTCCATTCTTTCATGCCATCTTCACCGTATAATTTTATTAACCTAATAGCAGCATTCCTGTCAGACATATAATCTATTTCTGGATGTTCTGCCGCATTGTTTATTGGTGGAATTTTTGTCTTTATATCATATTCGTTACACAACTTATAAAACTTGTGCCTATCACATGCTCTATCTGCATATAGTGCTTTTATGGCATGCTGAAAATCGACTTCTTTTAGCAAATCACAAGCTCCATAGTGATCAGCCGTTACTGTATTTTACAGCTATGGCTTTTTTGCTGTTTGTATTCAACATTACATGCAATTTTCTTGTCTGTTCATAGCTGCGATACTTTCTATCTTCGCTATTTTCTTTGCTATGACCAGGAGTGTTGTTGTATATACTAATTCCTGTACTGTCTATAGCAATTTCGATGTCTTCCATATTATTTTCTGCAATCATTTATCTTAATATTAAGTTTCTTAAACCTTCTTGATGCTTGTGAATAGCTGATAACTGCCAAATCTCTTCCTATTTGTTGCAAATACCCTTTTATAAACCCGACTGTTTGTCTTAAACCAATTCTAAAGAAACTGACGATTATATGCACCAAAATCACAACTTTATCACTATAAATATAGTTGCCGCCCTGCATTTTTGGACAATTCTCGTACCAATTTTCTATGGCGTCATTGATATAACAAAAAATGCTTCCTCTTTCTTGGAGAAATTTGTTATATTCATGGCAGTTACTGACTCTCATTTTTTGTGGCATATTTTTTCTTCAACAGTTAAATGGCTATTTATAATGAATTTTGTCAGTAACTGCCAGTTCTTTTCACTTGAGCGATGCAACAAAGCCCACTGGGATCAGGAATTTTATTAAGTTGGTAAGCATAAAAGTAGCCGTTTTATGTTAAAACACAACGTTCTTGATGAGATTACGGCAAGGCTGGATTCCAGACTGGAATGACATCGTTTACTATGTGCCATATTGCAATGTTCGTACAGTTGTGGAATGAATTGCGGTATGACATAGGGCTGTGCTAGCTATAGGCGCATTATATAAAGAAGTCTAGTATTAGAAAAAAAATACTTACACTAAAAGAAACTTCAGTAGTAAATTCAAAAAGGAAGTTTAAATCCAGGTGGTAAACCCATCATACCTGCGAGATCAGAAGTTGCATTTGCCATATCTTCTTCTGCTTTTTTAACGGCATCATTAAACGCTGCTGTTACTAAATCCTCTACTATATCTTTTTCCTCATTTCTCATAAGTTCTAAGTCTATGTTCACCTTTTTAGCTTTATAGCTACCTATTTTTATGACTTCCACTAATACAGAAACTTTGCCACCACCAGAAATACCTTGAAACTCTTTTCCAATATATTTTTCTTGAGCTTCTGCAAGCTTTTTTTGCATCTCTTGCGCTTGTTTCATTATTTGACTAAAATCCACAACTTACTCCTTATTTTCTATATTAACTACTTTTGCACCTTTAAACATGTCAAGTATATCCTTGACTGCAGGTGCATAATTTAAATTACTCACTTCCCTGTTTATATAACCCGTATCAACTGTAATAACCCACTCCTGCTGAGTTGCCTGGTTTAAGTAATTTTTTAAATCATTGCAAAAATTACTGTCCAACTTAGATACAGCTTTTAATTTTAAATACCCAGGTTTACAATCTATTAATTGTAGATTATTACACAGTTGTTTGTAAAGATAAATTTGGTTACTCCGCCTTAATAGTTGCAAAATCTTATCAAAATCGTAATTTTGTTGTTTATTTTCCACATGGATCCCAGTGTCACGCACTGGGATGACAGAGTGGGGTTGTTGTTTACTTTCCACATATTTTTTTGGATCTGAGTAGTCAGCTACTTGGATGACAGAGGGGGAAGGTGCAACAGGTCTGCCCTGTCTATTTCCTTGCTCTACATTTTGTGAAAGAACTTTTTTGATCACCTGTTCTGGAGAAGGTAGATCAGAGAGATAGCAAAGACTAATTAGCATCATTTCAGCAGCAACATCGTTGCATGTTGAAGTTTTTATATCTTGAATACCTTTAAGCAACACCTTCCACAATCTTGAAAAAAATATTAAAGATCTCTTTATACTTAAATCTTTTATCCTATTCTTTTCATACTCTGTAACTGCACTATCAATCTCTTTCGTAATTAAAAAACGGCATACTAACTGAATTGTTTGCAATAGACCTTCAAAAATACTAAGTGGGTTTGCTGTTTTTATCGCCTTGTCAAACACTGATAGAGCTTTCTGTAAATCACCTTCTAATATTGCCCCTAATAGATCAAATATAATATCTTTATCCACTAGGCCAAGTATGTCTGTCACATTTTTAGTGGATATTGCACCATCTTTGCTATATAGCACTGCTTGATTCATCAAAAACAAGGCGTTACGCATTGAATTTCCAGAGTGTCGTGCAATTAATTCTAATGCTCCCTTTTCAATAGAATAACTCTCTTTTTGTGCAACATCATTTAAACGTTCCACTATTTTAGCTACAGGAATGTTGTGTAAATCAAATCTTTGACAACGTGCAATAATAGTTATCGGTATCTTTTTTATTTCCGTAGTTGCTAAAATGAATTTTACACTAGATGGTGGCTCTTCTAGGGTTTTAAGTAATGCGTTAAATGCACTGCTGGATAACATATGTACTTCATCTATAATGTAGACTTTGAATTTAGAGCTTATAGGTGAATAGCAAATATCTCCCAGGATTACTTTAATATCGTCAATGCTAGTGTGACTTGCTGCATCGATTTCAATCACATCTGGATGGCTTGAATTTTTTATTGCTAGACAATTTTCACATGATCCGCAAGGTTCAAAAATTGGCCCCAGGGAACAATTCAAACATAAAGCTATTATCCTTGCAGTGGTGGTTTTACCAACTCCACTACTACCAGAGAGCAGTATAGATTGTGGGATTTTGTTTAAAATAAAAGCATTTTCTAATACACGCACTAATATATCTTGACCTACTAGATCTTTAAAGCTACTAGGACGATGTTTTAATGCTATATTCACAGCTTCGGATAAAACAAATAATGAAGTAGGTATGCAACCCAAAAAGGTTCTGATATGGCTGCTTCATTTCTGATCTGACCAAATTACAGAGTTTTTGCCTGCATACCTTATAAAATATTATACTTTTTTTTTTATTTAGCAAGGTATATCCTATATTAGTCTTATAATTTATATGTTAGACCTCTTGCAACATTACTTTGGAGTAAACAACTGTTACCTAAAATACTCTTCTCTTGTCATCCCAACTTGGATCCAGAGAAAAAAGATGTGGATTTCAGTGTCACACACTGGAATAACAACCTATAGGTACTGGGATAACAAAAGAGGAATATTATGATTTTATATCATTTTCCTCTTTGTCCATTTTCACGAAAAGTTAGAGCCCTTCTCAAAGAAAAAAAGTTGGGCTGTGATCTAGTGTATGAAAATCCGTGGGAAAAACGGAATGAATTTATGGAGATCAATCCAACCGGGCAAGTACCAGTATTAATAGATAATAACTTTGTAATAGCGGATAGTAATGCCATTTGTGAATATATAGAAGAAACTTACAATAGCGACGTCAAATTATTTGGTTCATCCACTATTATTAAGTCTAAAATACGCGCTCTAATCAATTGGTTCGATAACAAATTTTACAATGAAGTTACTAAGTATATTATGAATGAAAAAGTAATTACTAACCGCAGCCCTGATTCTAGGTTTATCTATGCAGCTCAGCATAATCTGCTTTGCCATATAGAATATGTTGAACACTTAATTAACAAGAACATTTGGCTTGCAACCGATAAGTTCACTTTGGCTGATATTACTTTAGCATCGCATATTTCTGTAATAGACTATGTAAGTAGTTTTCCATGGGAAAAAAGTAAAATTTTAAAAGAATGGTACTCCATTGTTAAATCAAAGCCTTGTTTTCGTGAGATATTATTAGAGAGGATTTCTGGTTTAATCCCTCCTAAACATTATGCTGACCTTGATTTTTAACTTATGTTAGCTTTAAAGCTACAGTCATTCCTTCATCAGTTGGAATCAATATAGAGAAATATTTTTTTTCATCTGATAATCTATTATTAAACTCCCTCATAGCATGCCATGATTTTTCTGATACTTCTTTTGGAGGCGATTCTAAAAATACTGTGTTAAACAATAGAGTGTTATCTGCAACGATTAGCCCATCTTGTTTAATGTATGACTCTGCCCAATCTAAATATTTAGGATAACCACCTTTATCAGCATCGATAAATATCATGTCAAATGGTGCTTTTGCTGATAATTCATTAAGTTTTTCCAATGCATTGCCTTCTATTAGAGTAATTTTATCACTCAGATTAAAAGCACTAAAATTTTTTTTTGCTATTCTTGAGTATTGAGGGTTATTTTCTATTGTATATATGTGACCATCTTCCAGTAGAGCTTTTGCCATGCAAATCGACGAATAACCGTATAACGTGCCAATCTCAACAATACTTTTGATTTTATGGATTTTTATAAATAAACTTAATAGCTTTCCTTCTTCATGGCCGATCTGAATATGTTGCTTTTTTTCAAGAATACAATATTCTTCTATTGTTTTAAATTCTTTTGCAAATAGATTTCTTATGTATGACAATTTTATACTAAAATTATTACGCATAGATTATAAATTAGGGAAGCTTAATTCATACACAATTTATAAATATAATAATATAGTTTGAAATAATAAAAACATTTATTTTAAGTTATTATTTCATAGTATAAAATTTTAAGTGACAAGAATTATTATATATTGTACTATAGTTAACTAGTATAATAAGCAGTCGATTATTGTGCTGGAATTAAAGAGATTGTTTATGCGCATTTCTCTTTATTAAAATATAATTTTTATAATCAATTAGAGGGGGTTATATGTCTTATACTATTGCTAGCGAAGTTGAAACGTTAAACAAAAAATCTAACAAGAATGAAGGGGTTATGTTACTAAATAATCCAGCTTATCGTGAAAAGTATAAAGAACGTTTTGATGAAGCTCAGAGAAAAGTTATGGATATGGTTCAGTTTTATGATGGAACAATAGTATTAATAGAGAATAAAATTGCTATGTATTACTACGCTTGGCACAGTAAAAAAAGAGAATTTGAGCGTAAAAAACAACAAACAGTCGTAAAAAACAATGACTCAGCATAGAGTCTTTTATATGGTAAGCTACAGTGGTATTACTTCACTATAGCTTTTCCATATAATTTATCTATTACATCAGTGAGGTATTTCAGCTCTTTATACCCTTCATGTTTAACTTTATTATGCTCTATATATGACTTACCATCGTTAAGCTTGATGAAAAATATTGGGGTAGCTGTGATACCAAGTTTATTAATTGCCAGTGATTTATCATTTATGATTTTATCCATAATTTTCTTATCATTAATGCATTGGTTAAATGCATCTTGCTTTAAGTTGCTTAGTGCAGCAATTCTTTGTAGTAAAGTCAAATCACTTAAATTGTAGTAATTCCACGAATCTATTGAGTTAAAAACAGCTTTGTTAAAATTAAAGTAGTCTTCTTGTTTTTCGTAGCAATGACTTAGCATTGCAGCCTTTAGCCCTCTGTAATCCAAAGGAAAATGACGAAATATATATAACATCTTACCTGTGTCTATATATTTCTCTTTTATTTTAGGAAAAACATTCTTATGAAAAAGAGAGCAGTGATAGCAAGTTAATGAAGCATATTCTATCATTAGAATTGGTGCTTTTGGATCTCCTAATAATTTATCATCGGGTAATAGTGATAGTAACTCCTTTGATGTTATTTCATTAGTTTCTTTTTGAATATGTTGGTTAACAACTGCATAAGAATTAACACTTATAAAAATTGATAAAAGCAATAGTCTAAAAATCATTACGATATAAATACTTAACTTACTAAAAAAATTATATATTTATATAAATAGTGTCAAGGTAACTTTTGTTTAGCAAGGCTTTCAGCCCTGTCTTTAAATGCAGCAATTATTTTACTTTGTGTATATTTATATACTGAGTTTAATAGGGTTGAAAATGAGTTGGACTTAAACTTAAACTCTATATAAAACTTTACCATAGTTTTATTTTCATCTATGGGAATGAATTGCCATTTATTGCATAGATGTTTAAATATTCCATTTGATGATACAGCTTTTATCCAACCTTCGTTTGTTCTACTTGGAGAAAGAAAGGTTACCTCTGATGTATATCTTCCTTTAATTCCATGAAAAGCTGCTAGAAGGTCCACAACCATTTGATTGTCAATTTTTTCTTTTATATAAACGGCTTTGCACCAAGGAACAAAATCAGGATACCTTTCAACATCAATTACAATTTGGAATACTTCATTAGGCGAACATAGGAAGGTACCTTGTTCTCTGTATTGATGAAGCATAAATTTAGTACCAATCAAAAAAGGATCCGTATCTACCGTCAGCCTTAGTAGATTCCTGAGACCTGAAGTTAAGGTGGGCATCGCATATTAGTTTCAACGAAACCAGCAGAGGCAATTCCCTTCTCTAGAAATTATCGCTCGGGAAATTTAACTTAACTCATAACGCATAGCACAGACCCCTACTTGAATTATAGATGATTTACACAGGGCATGTCTATAGGTATATTAAAGTCAGTAATTGTTATTTAATCTTTATTAAACTTTGCATTTTAAGTATATCTTATGAATATTACTAAAGTTTTAATCATTATTGTTTTTATTGTAATTTCTTCAAGTGCTTACACTAATTGTACAGATCACAAAATTTTTGTGCATACTATGAAACAACAAGTAGACAGCATATCTACAAAAGGAAATAGAAAAAACCTAGAGCATGTACACGAAAAGCTTCAGGAGGTCATTCAGAATAATGTTAACCTCAAAGAAATATCTCGATTTGTCATGGGAAAATATTGGGTTTTGACTACCCGGAAGGAAAGGGAAGATTTCTTAAGAGAGTATGAAGTGTATCTTACACGTTTGTGCGTTAAAATTTTATCTAAATACATGAGTAATAGTGAAATGATCATAATGAGTACAAAAGCAGTTGACGATGAAACTTGCTTAATTGGCACAAGGTTCTCTTACGGTGATGAAGAATTTACAAATATTGATTTTAAAGTTACTAAAAATCACAGTTCTTTCTTGATAAGTGATGTTGTAATGAGTGGAATAAGTATTGCTATTAATCAACGTTCTCAATTTAGTGAGAAGATTGACACGCATGGCATAGCAAGTGTGATAGGTGAATTAAAATGTAACAATAATCTATGATATATATGCCTCATTGGCCTAAGCCACTTGGTAGCAGGCCGAATGATTTTTCTCTTGATCGCATAAAAAGCTTTCTTAGTAAACTAGATAATCCCGAGAAAAAAGTGCCTCCCGTAATTCATATAGCTGGAACTAATGGGAAAGGCTCAACACTAGCATTTATAAGATATATAATGCAAGCAGCAGGGTATAAGGTACACGCATACACTTCTCCACATTTGGTGAATTTTAATGAAAGAATAGTTATTGCAGGCAGTTATATCGACGATAATGAATTATATAGCTTGTTAGAAGAATGCCGTGCCGTAATTGCAGAACAACCTATCACTCTGTTTGAAGCTGCAACTATTGCAGCTTTTTTAGCTTTTTCTCGTCACAAAGCCGATATAACTTTAATTGAAGTGGGTATGGGTGGAAGACTTGATACAACAAATGTTATAGATAGTCCGATTTTAACAATAATTACTTCCATTGCACTTGATCATACGGAATATCTTGGCCCTACTATAGAAATTATAGCAGGTGAAAAGGCTGGAATAATGAAACCTAATGTTCCTTGCGTGATAGCACCACAAGAAAAATCTATAATGAACACGCTAGAATACCACGCAATAAATAAGAAATCTCCCTTATATAGAGGAGGTTTTGAATGGAATTGCAAAAAAAAGAACAACAAAATGGTTTTCCAATCAGCTATTCAATCAATAGAATTTCCTTTGCCGTCTTTAAAGGGTGATCACCAAATAATCAATGCAGGCAATGCTATTGCAGCATGTAGCATTTTGAGTGGAAAATATGGATTTGATATTGGAGAAGAGGATATCACTTCAGGTTTACAGTGCACTTATTGGCCTGCACAACTGGAGCGTATAAAAGAGGGCAATTTAATTTCTTTACTACCAAAAGATTGGCAATTATTTTTAGATGGTGCGCACAATAATGATGGTGCTAGAGTACTATTTCAGTGGGTAAAAGATAATTTTGCTGAAGGTATCTATATAATTTTTGGTGTTACTCGTAACAGAAATGTGGAAGAGTTCTTAGAGCACTTAAAGCCATATATCAAGCTACTATGTGCGGTTTGTGTTAAGTCTGAGCCCAAAGCAACAAATACAAACTTGATTAGGGAAAAAGCCAATAACATAGGAATAAAAGCAATTGAGTGTGAGTCAATTGGCGATGCAATATCAAATCACATATTAAAAGCCTCTATCCAAAACGTCAAAACCATACTAATCTGTGGCTCATTGTTCCTAGCTAGAGACTTCGCTATGGAGAATAGCTAACTTTGATGATATTAACTGACCGATGGGGAAATAACTTTGATTGCTCATAGTACTGCTTGGCTTTTCGTTATCGACTTCTATAAACTGATCATCACCTTTAAATTGCTCCTCAATTGAATTTATAGCTGTCTTTTTGAGAATATAATTACTTGCAGCATTTAAAATAGGTGAAGTAACAATTAAAAGCGTAAATGGTAATGAAAGTAATAAGCCGGATAACATCATAGAGTTAGTTATACCAAAGCCGTTGGCAACTAAATCTAATCCCACACCGAAAAACATTAAAGATGTACAGATTGTGTTGCTCAAAATAACTGAATTTTTTAGCCACTTTAATTTAGTCCTATCACTCTTTGAAAAATTTTCGCATTCTTGGTCAAAGTTAAACAATAATAAAATATTAGTCTGATGATTAAACTCTTTCCCATTTCTAGTATAAATGCTCTTAACAGCTAGACTCAAAATAGATCCTGCTAACAAGGGAGCAAGAAAACCTACTGCTATTGGTACATTAGAAGAAATACCATTAATTATTAAAATGCAATTGATGTGAAGGATACTAAAAGAACTCCTAAGAGATTTGAATAAGAAGAATATTTTACATAAGCAGTTACATTATTGTTAATTGACTGCTGCTTATTATAGAGTTTATTTCTGCACTTATCATCTAAGTATTTTTGCAATTCTTCATAACTGCGACTCCACAACTTACCGCGTAATTCTTTTATTAAATTATTTCTTTTATTGAGACCTTTCTCCAATGGCTCTATTATAAATTCTTCAAAAAATGGCTTATTTAATGCAATAACCTTAAATTTCTCCTCCGCTTCTTTATTGTTTGGGTTTTTATCTGAGTGATATTTTAACGATAATTTACGGTATTGTTGACTAAGCTTTTTCTTAATATTCTTAATGTCAGAATTTACCACATCCTCCTTTTGAATATTAAATGTTAAAAACAACTGCTTTAAAGCGTGGTACTCATTTTCATTCAAAACATTTCTAGCCACATTACACCTACAAATTAACTAACTATTAATGTTCTATAATATACATATTTCCAAACTATGTCAATTATTTCATAAATATCTTTGGTAAAAATTATTTCTGTTATGACTAGCATGATAAGTGTATGAAGCGACTAAAATTGTCATTACAGCGCTTAGTGTACGACAGTGCTCCAACATTTAGGGTTGCAGTTTTCATGGCAGATCTGAGTAGCTGACCCATCTAAGAGGTGTCATTCAAGTAGCTGACACTGGAATGGCTTTGTTGCATCGCACCTTATACGGTAGTAATTTACAATAAATTCATGTAGCCATTTCGAATTTAGTCATTTCAGTGTTGGCTACTTGGATGACACCACCTGCTATGCTGCAAATTGCAACGTTCGTACACTAAAGTATAGTGTGTTACTAACGAAGGCAAACAAATATCTGCTTTATGAAAACGTTAATATTTTTCATTGAAATAATACATAAATACTAGAAAAACCTTGGCAGGTTATTCGCGTTTGATTATCATAGAGAATTATATAAATTAATAAATGATCTATGGCAAGTAACCCAGAAGAAAGAAATAGTGATAAACAAAAAGCGCTAGATAACGCAATAAGCCAGATTGAAAAAGCATTCGGTAAAGGTGCAATAATGAAGTTGAAGCAAAACCCTGTAGAAAAAATAGACACAATATCCACAGGATCAATTGCGCTTGATTCGGCTCTAGGTGTTGGAGGTCTGCCAAAAGGGCGTATAATTGAAATATTTGGCCCCGAGAGTTCTGGTAAAACCACTCTTGCCTTGCACGTGATTGCTGAAGCACAAAAAAAAGGAGGATCATGCGCATTTATCGATGCAGAACATGCATTGGATGTCTTATATGCTCGTAAACTTGGGGTAAGCACTGATGATTTAGTGATTTCACAACCAGACACTGGAGAGCAGGCGTTGCATATTGTTGAGTATTTAGTGTGTTCTGGTGCGGTTGATGTGATAGTTATTGACTCTGTCGCAGCATTAACTCCAAGAGCTGAAATTGAAGGTGATATGGGTGATCAACATATGGGGCTGCAAGCAAGGCTTCTAAGTCATGGGCTACGGAAACTAACCTCTGCCGTTTCAAAAGCGAACTGTATATTGATATTTATTAATCAAATTCGTATGAAAATAGGAGTAGTGTATGGAAATCCTGAAACTACCACGGGTGGAAATGCATTAAAATTCTATACTTCTGTAAGGCTTGATATAAGAAAAGTTGGTGTAATAAAAGACAAAGAAAATATTACAGGTAATGAAACAAGAGTTAAAGTTGTAAAAAATAAAGTTGCTCCTCCATTTAGAGAAGCGAAATTTGATATAATGTACAATGAAGGTATATCAAAACTCGGAGAAATAATAGATATGGGAGCAAAGCTTGGTGTGCTTGAAAAAGCAGGCGCTTACTATTCATATAACAACACACGTCTTGGGCAAGGAAGAGAGAATGTAAAAACTTACCTAAAAACAAACAAAGAAGTCGCAAATGAAATAGAAACGAAAATCAGAGATTTACTCAGAAATCATGATAATTCTATCATAATAGACGAGGATAGTGAGCAACTTTTAGAAGAATCAGTTTTCTGATCTAAACTTAGGCATTAGATTTTGTGTTGGACGGGTTGTTACAGTATGACGGTAATTCTATGTGCTAATATAACAATCTGTAATGTTACCTTGTATCAAAAAGACTTTGCTGAAGCAGTTAAAAAAAGCTTTTCATGAGAAATTATAAATGATAAATTGTTAACAATAGGTTATTGTTAATAAGATTATGTGTTTTGGTTTACCTAATATAAACAGGGAAGGTTATTCATTTATAGTAGTTTCCTTTATAGTAACGTGTATAGCATTCTCTATATCTTGGGGGTTTGGCGTTACGTGCTTGTTTCCGACATTATTGTGTACTTATTTCTTTCGTGATCCAGCAAGAGCTGTGCCAAACAATAAGAATCTTATATTAAGTCCTGCTGATGGTGTGATTTCAAAAATTGAAGAAGTTAATTATCCTTTATCAGCAGAAAACGGAGAGGAGAAGAAGTTTACGCTTGTTAGCATATTTTTAAGTGTTTTGAACGTCCATGTGAACCGTATACCAATATCTGGTACGATAAAGGAAATGAGTTATAAAAAAGGCAAGTTTGTATCCGCAATGAGCAATAGGTCTAGTAATGAAAATGAAAAGCAGGTTATTGTAATTGAATACGAAAAGGGGAAAGAAATTATTGTGGAGCAAATAGCTGGATTAATTGCACGTCGTATCGTTTGTAATTTAGGAATATCCCAGAACGTAAAAGCAGGTGAAAGGTTTGGAATTATAAGGTTTGGCAGTAGAGTGAATATCTATGTTCCTGCTGATACAGAAGTCAGAGTTTCAGAAGGGCAAACTGTTATTGGTGGTGAAACAATTATAGCAAACTTAAATAAGGAAAACGTTCAAGAGAAGCTTACTTTTGACGTTATATGAATAACGATGGAAGTAACAGTAGATTCTTACCTATTACTAAATTATTCCCAAACTTTATAACTTTATTGGGTTTATGTTCTGGTCTCACTTCACTTAAATTTACATTTAATGAACAATGGGAATTCTCAGTAATTTTTATCATCATTGCAGCAATAATAGATGGAATGGATGGCAGAATAGCTAGAATTCTAAAATCAACTAGCGATTTTGGAGCCCAGCTTGATTCTTTTGCAGATTTTCTAAATTTTGGTGCAGCGCCTGCATTTCTTTTGTATTTTTGGAAGCTAAACGAAATCAAAGTCATAGGTTGGATTTTAGTAATGATATACGTAATCTGCATATCAATAAGACTTGCAAGATTTAATGTTTCGCTACACTCAGAACAACCATACTGGGAAAAATTTTTCTTTTCTGGTGTTCCAGCTCCAGTGTGTGCTTTACTTTCTTTGTTACCAATAATTATTACCTTTCAATCTCATGAGAGTGAATACTTACTTCTCATAGAGCGATTTTTTAACACAAGAAACGTAGCTTGTTACTTTCTGGCCATTTCATTTTTTTCGATAAGTCACATTCCAACTTTCTCTGCAAAATATATTTATATTCCCAAAAGCCTATCCTATATATTTGTGTCATTTTTTGGAGTACTTATTGTATTTTTCATCAGTAAGCCCTGGATGACTCTACCAATTTTAGGTATAGTGTATACACTTACTATTCCAATAAGCATCGGGTTTTACATATATTTTACATATAAAACTCGTTAGCTAACAAAAAATAGAAAACTGCATGATTTTGAAGATAAGTGAACTATTAAATTCATTTCTGTATATAAAGATATTCAACATTCCATTTATAATTATTTGGGTAATTGCAACTGGAATCTTTTGTACTGCCCAGTTCAAATTCATTAACTTTAGGTTACTTAAATATGGAATACAGACGCTATTCAATCTAAAGTGTAATAACAGCAACAATGGCATAATCACTCATATTCAAGCGTTTGCAACAGTAATTTCAGGAACAGTTGGTCTTGGAACAATATCAGGAGTTGCAATAGCTATCACAATAGGGGGCCCAAGTGCAGTTTTTTGGATGGTAATTACCGGAATACTTGGTATGTCGATAAAGTTTGCCGAGGTGGTGCTTGCATTTACTTATCGCTCTGAAAATACAACTGGCGGGGCTTTTTATTACATGAAGTACGGGCTTGCAAAAATTGGATTTGCAAAAACTGGTAGATTTCTTGCCTTCACTTATGCGATTATGCTACTTATTGCAATGATTTTGGGCGGTATACCATTTCAAGCAAATCAAATAGCAGCACTATCAAATAACCTCCTAGAATACAACGCATCCATTATTATATCCCTGCTTGTCTTTATTGTAATATTGGGAGGAATAAAGCGCATTGCTTTCGTTTCAACGAGCTTAGCACCAATTATGATAGTGCTATATGTGGGTATGTGTATATATTTAATTTATGTAAACGGAAGTAATTTGCTGAATGCTCTATCCATAATATTCCAAGATATCTTCAATAAATCAGCTATAGGAAGCGGAGTATTGAGCGGATTAATAGCCGGAGTGAGAAGATCAGTGTTTGCTAACGAAGCAGGTACCGGAACAGCAGCTATAGCACATTCAGCTGTAAAAGAAGAAGATCCAATTAAAGTTGGGTGCGTTGCAATGATTGCACCACTTATAGACACAATATTAATCTCATTTTTGACTGGTATTGTGATAATTATCACTGGTATGCATAGCACTGATAACGTGGGTGATATTACACTAATTAGTTCGATATTTTCAACAGCTTTGCCCTTGTTCAGCAAGTTAGTTTTTCCGCTAATGATGTTTTCCTTTGCATTTTCCACAATAATAGCTTATTGTTACTACTGTGAAGTTGCTTTGCTGTATTTATTTGGTAGTAAAAAAATACTGATACCGTTCCAAATTCTTATAGTGGTTTCAGTGTATATCAGTTGTATGTCAAAGAATATAGAATTTATATCTTATCTAGGTGACAGTTTGTTTATGTGCCTTATGATTCCAAATGCTGTTGCAATATATCTACTGAGAAGGGAAGTCTTGAGTACAATAGATTCCTATTACAATTCTAAAGGTATTAAACATGACTTATAGATTACTTTGTATGGTGTTATTTTGTCTATTGTTTAATGATGCGCATGCTGCTTCAGGTTTTTACGAAAGTTATGACGCTGTGTTGAATGGAATAAATAACTTCATGAATGAAGTGCTGTTTTTCAAGATCCTTTACGTGCCATTTATAATCCTTCTACTAGTTTTTGGTTATGTGTTTCTAACATTACGTTTTGGATTTCTCAACATAAGAATGTTTAAGCATGCATTTGCTATTTTATGTGGAAAATATGACACGAATCACCATGATGGTCATATTACGCATTTTCAGGCATTTATGACTGCACTTTCAAGCACAGTAGGCCTTGGAACTGTTGCTGGAGTCGCAATTGCAGTTTCAATGGGAGGGCCAGGAGCGGTGCCTTGGATGATGATTACAGGTTTTTTTGGTATGTCAGCAAAATTTGCTGAGGTAACGTTGGCGTTTAGACATAGAACAGAAGATCAGGACCAATTGTTTAGTGGTCCCTTTCAGTATATAAGGAATGGTCTGGAGGAATTTGGATTTAAAAAACTTGGTATTGTGCTGGCTGCCATGTATGCAGTATTCTTTGTATTATCAGGTCTTGGTGGAAGTGTAGCGTTTCAAACCAACCAAATGGTTTCCATATTATCTGGCTATTCAAGTTGGGTAGATGGTCACTCTTGGTTTCTTTCTTCCATAATCTCTGCGCTGCTTGCTCTAGTGATTATTGGTGGAATTAAAAGGATAGCTAGAGTATCTTCTGCACTAGTGCCTATTATGTCACTTATATATATCTTTAGTTGTATTATTATTATTGCATTTAATATTCATAACCTTGGTTATACGTTGAAAATATTATTTTCCACTATGATAGATTTCAATGCTGTTGGCGGAGGGATGGTAGGAGCATTTGTTGCTGGAATTCAAAGGGCAATCTTTGCCAGCGAAGCGGGTGTTGGTTCTGCTTCAATTACTCATGCAACAACTAAAGATGAAGAACCAGTAAGAACAGGGCTTGTTGCAATGATAGAGCCGTGTTTTGATACAATGCTCATTTGCTGTTTAACTGGAATAACGATAGTAATAACAGGTGCATACCAAACAGGTGTTGGTGAGGGAATATTAATTACTCAAAAGGCATTTGAGACAGTTTCTCCATGGTTTCCTATCCTTCTAACAGTAGCTGCTCCTTTGTTTGCATTTTCTTCGGTAATTTCATTTGTATATTGTTGTGAAATGGGGTGGCTATATTTATTCGGTGCAAAAAGTATAGTGATATACCGCATAGCGGTAATAATTGTGGCGTTTTTCTCTGGCCTTTCTAAAGATATAATGGCTATTGCCAATATCGGTGGAACTTTGTTCTCTTGTTTAGCTTTGATCAACATGACAGCGCTTATACTGTTTAGCAATCAGATTAACGATGAAGTTCAGTGCTACCTAAAAAGGCTGAGGAATAATAAAATTAATTAAATTTTGGCATATGAAGGTACAACAACAGATGTCATTTCAGTACCATCTTCTTGTTACCTCAGAACTCTCTCTTGTCATCCCAGTGCGTGACACTGGGATCCAGTCTATTTCATCATGGACATTATTTTTAAGATATGCTCCTAGAATCCGTTGTCAACTGCATAATTTGCAAATACTTTTATATCTGGATTCCAGTGTCAAGCACTGGAATGACACCCTTCTGGTACTCAGATGATACGAAAAGAAACGCTGGAACGACGTCGTTCAAGGCAACAAATTGCCTTCAAATTACAACAACTGTGGATATGATGGAGAGGTACGTAATCCTTATACTATCCTACATACTCGGTTCAATACCGTTTAGCTTAATCATTACAAGAATAAAAGGGATAAACTTAAGAGAAATAGGTTCAGGTAATATTGGTGCTACAAACGTTGCAAGAACAGGAAATAAATTTCTTGCTGCTTTGGCATTACTTCTGGATTCCTTTAAGGGATTTATTGCCGTTTATATAGCACAACAATTTTTTGATGATAATCTTTGTATATACATATCTGCAATTTTAGCAGTTTTAGGACACATGTTTCCTGTATGGCTAAAATTCAGTGGAGGAAAGGGCGTTGCAACCACTCTAGGGATACTGATAGCATTTAACATTGATATTACTTTAGTATTCGTAATAATTTGGATAATAGTCTTTCTTGCCTTTAGATACTCTTCCCTTGCTTCACTCAGTGCTACTTCAACGGCTGTAGCATGGTCCTTTTTTTTTCAGAGGAATTTGTTCTTAACATTACTAATTATAGGAGCACTAGTTTTCTTAAAGCACCACAGAAATATTGTGAATCTTCTGCAAGGTAAGGAAAATAAATTTTTATAAGCATGCTGACTCTGCTGCTATATTACTAACAGATACTTCATGCGAGAAACGACTTGAGACTACTTCCTCTACTTCTTTTATCATTTCTTCCATGCTTTTTCCACTTTTCTTACATGCATCATCAAGTGCTAATTTTAGCTTACGTATATCATTCTCTTCTAGCATCTTATTCATTTCTTTTTTCGTTATCTCTAATTTTTTTAGTAAGATGTTCTCCATTATCTCTCTTTCATCACCTTTATACTGGCTACTTAGTCTGCTATACGCAATGCAACACTTCTTTTCTCGTGGCAAGGCTGACAGATTTTGCAATGTAGCATCTACTTGAACTTCTATAGGGTTAACTTTCCTAGCCTTTTCAACAGCTTCTGACCTAAATTTCTCGACTTCTCCTATTATTATTTTGCTAGCTATTCTTTTAGCTTCATCCACAGATGAATCCTTGAGAGAAAAATCTGTCTTGAGTAAATTTTGGTTTAAAAGCTCTAGAAAAACTTTTTCTTTTATATCAGCACAACATCTTGTGTTTGTTTCTTGTGCAATATAAAAAGATAAGCGCTCATCCAAGAATTCTACTAACTTTATAGAACTAATATCTTTCATTAACATCAG
Organism: Wolbachia endosymbiont (group A) of Yponomeuta plumbellus; assembly: GCF_947251575.1. Taxonomy (NCBI): domain Bacteria; kingdom Pseudomonadati; phylum Pseudomonadota; class Alphaproteobacteria; order Rickettsiales; family Anaplasmataceae; genus Wolbachia; species Wolbachia endosymbiont (group A) of Yponomeuta plumbellus. The sequence continues at coordinate 1,112,573 of NZ_OX366353.1, forward strand.
CACAATTTGTTCACTATATTGAGAAGTGAAACTCAATAATTTTCTCATTAAAGGAATACTTACTTCTGAAATAAAATTATCAACTATCTTCTGACTTTCATCGTTAGGGTCATTCTGAGCTTTGTACCAAGCCTTAAGAATTTCTTTACTGTTTTTTTTGTTTTTTAACCTGTCTAACATGAACTTACGTGCTTCATTTTTTGCCTCTGAAATTGATATTTGCTGCGGAGCAGTAAATCTAATTTCTGGATCAGGATGAATACCCTCTAGTGTGCTTAACATTCTGTAGACAATACCGGTAAAACAGGTGTTAGGGATTCGCTCTTTTCTAGAGAAAGTTTGGCTATCAAGCAAATTTGTAATTAACGCGTCTTTTTTATTTTTTACAGCTTCTCTGTCTCCATCATTGCAGGCTTTCAGAACTAAAAGTAAAATCTGTCCACCTGTAAAGCCGGAGCTATGCTTTTGATCATCTTTGCAAAAGTCATTTAAAAATGTAATTACTCTTCCTTTATCCTCATCACTAAATTGACGATAATTAAGTTCATTTAAATCATTTATATATTCAATAAATTGCTTAAATTCTCTATCATTAATAACGTCTTCGGATACTTTTTCACCATACTTATCTTTTAATTTATCAATATTTTTAATGATATCATCATTTAATTGATGGGGCAGTAAATGTTCAAGCTTAACATCAAAACTATTAACCATACCACGTAAATTCTCTTTTATACCCTCCAAAAAGAAATTTATAGAAGCTTTAAGCAGCGTAAATGGGTTAAAATCTTTTGGTCTCAGTTCACTCTGCAATAAAACCAATAGCATTGTAAGTGGTATAGTTCCCAGTAACGAAATAAGCAAAAAAGTGGTAGTGAAAGTTAGATATGTTATAAAAGCAGAAAACAAGAGGAAGGCTGCTACCTTGATTGTATTGTTCTTAAAAAATATTTCCCAATATTCCCTTTTGCTCATCTTTTGCTGTTTTGCCGTTTTTATTTCTTTGTAGATATAAAGAGTTTTAATTTCAGACCTGAAGAATATAGTACCAAGAGAAAAAAGAACATTAACGGGATTAGTGATAATGCTTAAAGAAACAAAAGTTGCAAAATAACTAACAAACTTTAGCCTGCTAGATTCCTTTGAAGGAAATTGTATTTGAGAAATACCTATCATAGCTTACCTTCAACATCATTACACTTTAGTAATAGCATAATAATTTAAAACGTCAATGTTTAAGTATCTTATTATCCGCACATTCATCATACTCGATTTCAACTGTAGAGTGTGCTATTTCGAACTTATCTAGCAATATTTTTTTTATTTCATATAAAACATTGGTGTGCTGCACATTTTGCTTTATTTTAGCATGCATGGTAATTATAAAATAATTATCAGACAGCGACCATGTATGTATGTGGTGCACATCTATCACTTCAGGTAATTCTGATGTGATCTTACTTTTTATCTCTTCAGCAGATATACCCTCAGGTGTACCTTCAAGGAGTATATGGCAAGAATTCTTTAGAATTTTGTAGCCACTATTTAGAATTATCACACTAACAAATACTGATAAGATTGGATCTACTATTTGCCATCCAGTAAGCATGATAATTATGGATGCAAGTATAGCAGCTACAGAACCTAAGATATCTCCTATAACGTGTAGTACAGCACTTTTTATGTTTATATTGCTCTCGCATTTACTATGTAATATAAAAAAGACTATGATATTAGAGATCAGGCCAAGTGTAGCAATTATTAACATTACTTTCCACTCAACATTGACTGGAAAAATAAACCTTTTTATTGACTCAATTATAATGATTACTGCAATGAGGAATAGAGTTAAACCATTAACAAATGCTGCAATTATCTGCAACCGATGATACCCGTATGATCTCTGCAAATCGGATTTCTTAGCTGAAAACCTATGTGCTAACCAGCTTAAAACCAAGGCAAAGAGGTCAGTGAGCATATGCCCTGCATCTGATAATAGAGCAAGCGAATGTGAAATTATTCCACCTACTATTTCCATAAACATTGTTATCGCAACTATTATTATGGAATAGATTAAGCGCTTGGACTGCGCTGCTGAGTGTTTACCGTTATGCACTGCTGTCATATAAAATCTTTTCATGAACAAAAACGTGGGTAACACTGGGTTCGAACCAGCGACCGCTTGCACGTCAAGCAAGTGCTCTACCAACTGAGCTAATTACCCATCGTGGTTTTAGTATAGTGCTTTGGTGGAATGAAAGTCAATAAACCACTTTGCTTTTGTCCTTGTCCAATGTGATTCCGAAATATAGCTGTATAGAATTTCAGCCATATTCTAAATTTTACATATTAAGTTAACTATCTATACTTTATTTATTAAGATATAAATTATATTAATACAGGAATTTACGTTTTTTTTAGGGAAATTACTTTATGCTTGATATTTGAAGAGTTAATAAATTATAGGTTAGAATCATGGCAATCAATCAACAAGTAAATAAAAATATAACTAAAGAAGAATACTTCAACAATAACGGCAAAGGGTTTAATTCGCCACATGTTATAGAAGTTGAAGATTTAAATATTAAAGTAGAGGTTTATTCTCACAATTTAAGAGCAAGTAAAGTTGCTAACATTGAAAGTGAGATAAGAGAAACAGCTACTAGTTTTAAAGATACATTCAAGTTAGAACGCGGCAGTTCAGAACAAACATTTAAAATTTACATGTTTGATGACAAGGATGATTACACTCACCTTGGTGGAAGCGAGCGTTTCGGTTCTTACCTTGGAGACGAAGGTGGTAAATGTTACTACAAAGGGAAAGCTGATGTTTTTGCTGAAATGTACGTCTACCAGCAAGGTGGCGTTCATAATCTTCAGCATGAATTTGCACATGGTTTAACTTACTTGGCTACAGGAGGCAAATCTTTACCTACAGTATTAATGGAAGGAATTGCAGATTACTTTGAGCATCATTCAGATCATAAATTCAATTCTCAAGGATCAAGTATTGACAAGACCGAAGCTGCAAATTTGGATTTAGATAAAATTTTAAGTTTAGAATACTCAAAGGACAGCGAAGCAAATAGCCTAGTTTATAAAACAGGTCATGCGTTGATAATGTACTTACAGGAAAAAGATCCTAGTTTATTAAGAGACTACCTAGATGCTTTACGTCAAGGTAACTCAGATGAGTCAAAAAGTTTCTTGAAAGACATAAAAGGACACGATACTGACTTCAAAAGTTGGCTTGCTGAGAATGATACAGAAACTGCAATGGAACATCTCAACGCTTTGCAAGTTACAAAAGGAGATTTCATAGCAACTGGTCAAGAAATAGTGGGTGGAGAAATTAAAAACGTATCCTACTATAAAGCAAATATAGAAAAAATGGATGGAGAAAACGTTGGAAGTTTTTCTCCTGTAGAACACGTTGCATTTTATGATGTTGCTCGTGCTATAAATAGGGCAACAAATGATACACTTGATATATCAAAGGAATATCATTTCCTCAAGGTAGTAAAAACTTCCGATGGACAAGATAAACTAACTTACTCTGACCAACAAGGTAATGAGTACCGAAACAGTCTAGAGTATAAAAATCAGGCTTTTAGAATGCTATCAAAGTATGATGAAAATTTAAAGAAAGCTTATGATGATGCATTAAAAAATCTGGATGAGCAGAGGCAAATGGAATATCCCAAGATAAATAAAGAATATAGCGAAGGGAAGATTTCTTACGAAGAGTATTCAGACAAATATTATTCAATTCCCTCCAAATATGAGGAATTAAAAAGTACCTTACTTGATGAAACCATAAACACTGGCTTAGAACAAGTAAAAGCGACTAAGAACATCGATGTAGAAAAGATGTTAGAAGAGATGATCAATATCGATTCAAACTTGATAAGAGGTACAAATCATATTGATCTACAAGAAGGTAAGATTTTTTCTATGCAAGCTCATGGTCAAGGAGATATGGGTGCACTGTCTATATATGACGGAAATACAAAGCTTGGAGAATTATTGAGCGAATCAGGATTTTTTAAGCAAGTTGAAGGCCAAACTAAAGAAACTTTCGTTTTTGAGGATATATTACACAACTTAAATGTTTCATACGAAGGCGGTGCTTACATGGCAGTTACAAAAGAAAATGGTCATTATAAAGCTTCCCTAATAGATGGCAGAACAGTTGAACGCGATGAATACTTTGATGAAGCGCATTTACATGAAAATGAATTGTTGCATCCTAGCACTGGACACATCCAAAAAGATTTAGATTCTCTGCTTCTTAGAGGTACCAAAATTTTGAATCATCAGGATTCAGAACATGCACAATATTCTGATGAGCAAAAGGCAAATGGAGTAATCGTGGAAAAAGGAAAATTACTGGATAATAAGGGAACAGATAGGACAGACGATGATGTATATGAAGCTGTCGTAAAGCAAGGAGACGAGCGCTTACATGAATTTAAAAATATGGGCTTTTATATTACCGAGAAAGGTGATCTATTTATTCATGACCATGGAGCAAATGTAAGGTTTCAACTACCACAAAGTATTACTCATCTAAAATTAGTGGAAAAAGACGGAGCATATAAGCTTGTTCCGGTGACAAAAGATGGTAATGAACATCCAATAGGTATGCCAAATATATCAGATGAATATAGATACATAGATCCAATATTTGCACATGAATATGAAAAGAGAGATTATTCCCATAAACATGTAAATGTGGGCCTTATAAACTTAGAGAAATATGGCTCTGGCAAACTTTTTGCTATAAAGTACGACCCAAATGATTACCACATACAAAGAAACTCTAGCGGTGAAATAGTTAGAATAAAAGATCAAACATATTTCACTAAAGTAAAATTGTTTGATGGCGACGAAGAAATTGGAATGTTATCTAATAACTTCCATAACTTCAAAGGTAAAATATTCTTTTCTGCTGACTACAACTACAGTTATAACGATTTCCTAGCATCTGTTTCTCCTCAAGTTGAAATTGAGGATATGGGAAATGGAAGTAAAAAAATAACTTTCGATCAAGGTAGTGGTGATATCGGTGATACTAATAGAGGCTACACGGACTATCAGAGAATATATACAAAAACCGAAAGTCCAAAAGGGCAAGTAAGTGAAACTAAGACAGAAGTTCATAGTACTACTAATGTTGTTGCACAAGCTGCTGAAGAGAAAACTGCATCAAACGACAATAGTGAAATGCAGTCTGACCAGCCACAAATTCCAACAAGGGCAAAAAGGTCAGCTTCAGTGGAGGAGAAAGAGCAAGAACAGGTAGTATTAAAGACACAATTCTCAAAATAGAAAAGAGCTACGAGCAGGACTCAGAAGGGAAGCATAAGGCAAATGTAACGATAGATTATAATGATGTAAAAGCCTTATATGATAGAGCGGAAGGAGCAGAAAAGCAATCTGTGTTAGATTTTTGGAACAAACTGCACACATCAGAATACAAGGTTGGTGCTTTGCCGGAAAACAAATACTATTTTGAAAAAGGCAAATTCGTAATCCACGATAGTGATACGAAAAAGCTTATAGTGTTACCTGAAGATAAGGTGTCCATCAAGATAATGAAGGATGGTGATAGTTATAGTTTAGCTATATCAAGTGGTAATGGCAAAGTAATAAGCAGCATTAGTAAAATAGATAATCCAAATTACGAATTGCTGTCAGATTCAAGTCATTTCAATTCAGAGGAGCAAGATAATATTGTATTATCAGATCAACATCACGAATATAATCTTTATCTAGAGAATGGTTTTGTGAAAATGTTCGATTGCGCAAGCGATCACATTTATCACGACCACAACTCGGCCTATATCTAATACATACAAGGAGGGCAGTGCCCTCTTCTTGTCATTCCAGTGTCAAGCACTGCCGTCTTGGATGGAAACCAGCGTCACGCCCTGGAATGACAGGGTTTGTCATCCGAGTAGCCCCTTCGGTGTCATCCCAGTGCCCAGACACTGGGATGGCTTTGTTGCATCGCTACTTATGAAAGGCTAACTATAGTTAGGATTATAAGCAACTTATTGAAAATCTTGTTTTTTTTGCAATCAATCTGATCAAATTTAAGAATAGTAATTTGTTATTTATATTAATAAATTTAATTCTATTGAAAATAGCTAAAGCATTGAAATTCTTGAATTTTAGCCGGATTGGTAAATGGTAGTGAAATTTCTTTTACTCAAATTTAGGTATTCACTGACCGTTCTTGTTATAAATACCAGAATAATAAGCTACTGATATTCTCCACCTTTTTTATCTTTAATCCATTATAGCTAGCGATGCAACAAAGCCCACTGGGATCCAGAAAACTTAACTTTAAATAAGTGGCTGCATAATAAAGGCTGGATTCCAGACTGGAATGACATCATCTGCTACACACTTGAATGACAAGAGAAGAATTCTGAAACAACAAGTTTCAAGGAAATCTTATGTAAAATCTAACATTAACGAAAATTATACTATTTTCATGCATGCTATGGTTTTTGTAATTAATGGAGGGTGATATGGCGTTGAGTGAAAAATTGAGTACAATAGATACAATAGAAAACCTTGCAACTAACAAAAATTTTTTAGGAAAATTGATAGTGGAACTCAATAAAGGTGCTAATGATAAAGGTATATATACTAAAAAAGGTGTGGATGATGAGTTGAGAAAGAAAGCTAATACTGCAGATGTTTACACTAAAAGAAATGTAAATGATGAGTTGGCAAAAAAAGCTGACAAGAATTACGTCGATGCTGAGCTAGGAGAGAAAGCTGGTGCAGCTGATCTAGCCAACAAAGCTAATACTGCAGATGTTTACACTAAAACTGATGCAGATACTGCTTTTGTCAAAGCTACAGAGCTTAAAACAAAAGCTGCAGCAAAAGATGTCGTGGATGCTATAATTGCTTCTACTGATTTTACCGATAAAGTATACACTAAAAATGATGCAGATACTGCGTTTGTTAAAACTGCAGATCTTGCAACAAAAGTTGCAAAAAAAGCTGTTGTGGATGCTTTAATACCAGAATTAGCAAAAGGTGCTGATGATAAAGGTATCTATACCAAAAAAGGTGTTGGTGATGCATTTGTTAAAACTTTAGGACTTACAGATACGCTAAAAACAGAAGTAGTAAAACAGCCTGTTGTGGATGCTATAACTGCTTCTCCTGATTTTACAAATAAGGTATATATTAAAGCTGCTCCAGCCGATGAAGTTTACACTAAAACTGCTGCAGAGACTGCTTTTGTTAAAGCTACAGAGCTTAAAACAAAAGCTGCAGCGAAAGATGTCGTGAATGCTATATTTGATGCAAAAGACGGCGACAAATCAATTTTAGTGGATAAATTAGGAGGATTTCTTGATGCTACTGACACAGCGTATGGTGACAAAAATGACCAAACAGCAAAGGTGTTCTTAGGAGGTAAAGGGCTAAAAGGAGAGACAGGAGCCACTGGTCCTAAAGGAGCAGATGGTAAAGATGGAGCTCAAGGCCCACAAGGGGAGACAGGAGCAGATGGTAAAAGTCCAACAGCTGCTGAAATAGCTGCTGAGAAAGCCTTACAAGAGCATGTAACAAAGATAAGCATACAAAGTCCAGAATTTAAAAGAGCTGTGCAAGAGGAAATGTCACAACCGTATTTTGAGCCTCCAACAAGTGATGATGCTGCACTTAATTGGACTTGGTAATACAGCTTAGATCCAAGTAGTCACGCTACTTGGATGACGTCATATGGTCCTCTGATGACGGAAAAAGGACTCGGATAACACCCTACAATGTCATTCCAGCGCGTGACGCTGGAATCCAGCCTTTTCATAATCATTAAAATGTTGTATTTTAACATAAAACGGCTACTTTTATGCTTACCAACTTAATAAAATTCCTGGATCCCAGTGTCTGGGCACTGGGATGACACCCTACTAGCAGAAGTTACTCTCAAATGTTTGTTCATGTTAGCTACAAACATTAAGAAATTTACCAAACGAAAAAAGGCAAAAGAAGCCCTAGTCATTGTCTATTTTCAGTATTGGCGTTTTTTAAGTCTTAAACACTGCAATTTAGCTGCTTTTAAATGCAACTCATCTTAGTTTAAATGTTTAAGAAATTTACTAAGCAGAAAAAAAGGCAAAAGAAATCCCGTATTAGCTAGTTGTCACTCTCTAATCCTGCAAATTGGCGTGCTATACTGTCTTAAACGCTTTATAAGCGCGTTTCAGCTTATATAGGTAAAAACCCAGAAATGTTGTGAAGAGGTAGGGTGCGCATAGTGCAAAAAATTAAAAATAAGACGCCAATTACGTAATACTGTTGTCGTTTAATCTGCACAGATTGAAGATAAATGAATACCTTCAGTTTCATGATAAGAGGGCTGGCGAAGGGTGTCAAGTAAGTTTTTTCGTTTCTACCAGCTACTTGGATGACACCACATAAATTAATAAATAGGAAAATTACTACAAATCCTTTCAACTTTAGCTTTTACTGCTTTTTCGACACTTGAGCTATTTCCGCTGATTAATCCTTGAATTACTTCATTTATTAGACCAGCTATCTCTTTAAAATTTTCTGCCTCAAGTCCGCGTGTTGTCTCAGCAGCGGTGCCAAAACGGAGCCCTGAAGTGATGGTCGGCTTTGCTGTATCAAATGGTACAGAGTTTTTATTACAGGTAATACCGGCTCTCTCAAGGCTATCTACAACGTCTTTTCCAGTTAATTTCTGCGATCTTAAGTCAACTAGCACTATATGAGAGTCAGTGCCACCGGTTATAATGTCAAGTCCATGCTTTTGCAATTCTTGAGCCAGCACTTTCGCATTTTCCACGACTTTCTTGCTATAAGTCTTAAACTCTGGTGCTAATGCTTCTTTAAATGCAACAGCTTTTGCAGCTATCACATGCATAAGTGGCCCGCCCTGCAATCCTGGAAAAACTGCAGATTGAATTTTTTTGTGTAATGCTTCATCATTGGTCATCACTATTCCACCACGAGGACCACGCAAAGTTTTGTGAGTTGTGGAAGTCATAACATGTGCATATTCAGCAGGGGATGGATATTCGCCCGCTGCAATAAGCCCTGCATAGTGAGCAATGTCTGCAAGCAAATAAGCACCAACTTTATCTGCAATTTCGCGAAAGCGTTTGAAGTCCATTTTTCTCGGATAAGCAGAAGCACCAGCTATGATCAATTTCGGTTTATGCTCCAGCGCCAGCTTTTCTATCTCATCCATATCCAGCAAGTAAGTGTCTTTATTCACTGTATATTGAACTGACTTAAACCATTTACCAGAAAGGCTTGGTGCCGCACCATGAGTTAGATGCCCACCGCAATTCAGTGACAATCCAAGTATCGTATCACCTGGAGCAAGTAGTGAAGCAAACACTGCTTGATTCGCCTGAGAACCAGAGTGAGGTTGAACGTTTGCAAATTTTACACCAAACAACTTACAAAGTCTCTCTATAGCCAGACTTTCAATTTTGTCCACATGCTCACAACCACAGTAATATCTTTTACCTGGATAACCTTCTGCGTATTTATTAGTCAGAAAAGAGCCTTGTGCCTCCATTACCGCTTTGCTTGCAAAATTTTCTGATGCAATTAATTGCAATTGTGATTTTTGGCGTTGTAATTCTTTTTCTATAGACTGATAAACCTCGTTATCAAAAGACTTTAAACTATTTTTAGAGCCACAGATTTTTTTTAAAACACTCATCATAGATCAAACCTCGCTTTAATTTTAAGATGCACAAGCAATTTTAAGACTGCTTATCCTGCTTTTTTAACCATAAGAGCCCAAAAACAGCCACCAGCAAACATACAGGAATAACTGATGTTGCTTTTATCAGCAATTCAGCACCATACACAGGATTTCCTTGTATTATTGTTCTATCCCAACACAAATCTACTATTTTTGCGATCCCAGTGTGAAAAAAATAGCCAAAAACCATGACTATCATATTTGACACAGCTGTAGTTAATCCTATTAAGTTATTATTTACATAACTTAATGCTTTGTACAGTGTTACTATTTGATATCCAGAAGCGAAACCTATAACAAGAAGTGCAGGCAATACAATATACAATCCGCCAGCCTGTGTAAAAAGTAAAAGGAAACTAGCAATCATTGCAAAGGAACAGACAATAATAACTTCATAATGCTTATTTTTATATTTTTCCAATAAATAAGCCAAAGAGAATGATCCTATTAACATTCCTATCAATATTACGGAAGAGAGAGAAGATGCCAAGTCTTCATTCATTTTATATACTTCAAAAAAGAATGCTTTCACCCAACCATCGGCAAAACCTTGCATTGGACCGACCATGAGTCCACCAAAAAAGCTAATTAGAATAATATGCTTGTTGAAAAGTATGTTTTTTAAGTCTCTAATGCTAACTTTTTCCTGTTGAGCATTGCTTTCAGGCGTTACTAAGAACAGCAACAGAGCAAGTAAACACCCAAATGCTGAGAATGTATAGATAACATAATTCCAGCCAAATTTATCGAGTAAGAAGTCTAAAGGTAACCCGCCACATATCCCTCCCAAAATTCCTATAATTATAGATAAGCTGGCCATTCTTGCTGATTTTTCTTGCGCAAAATACATGCTTGCAACTTTAAAAAGCCCAATTGCTGAAGCGGATGACCCAATTCCAACGACTATTCTGCCAAGTATTGAATAATACCACTCATCAAAGCATATAAGTGGTAATGTTCCGGTAAATGTTAAGATAATACAAATAGGCAAAACAAATTTTGGCCCGAATTTGTCAAGAGCAAGACCAATAGGTATGTGAGCCAGCGTATAGCCTACATAGTATAACCCACCAAACTGGCCAACATCTGTAATACTTATGTTAAATTTTGTTATCAATTCAGGCGCAATTATGTTTGGAATTACGCGTAATATATATTGGTATGCATAAAACAGTGACGCCAACAGCCAGACTAAAAAATTCCTCTGCAACATGAATCTCAGCTAAAATTTAGGATTATAGATACTTTAGTTATAAAAAACAATACTATATTAATCATCTAAATCTGCTTAGCTCTTTTTACAGCTTATAACTTTAAGTAGCCAAAAGCCTATCATACCTATTAGTAAACATATAGGTATTATTAACATAGATTTAACCATTACATCGGCTCCATAAAGCGGTTTTTCATCAACGATCTTACCATCCCAATAAAAATTCATTATATTTGCAATAACGGTATGAAAAAAATAGCCAAAACTCATAACTATAGCATTACTTACAGATCCTGCACTTGCTACCGCATCATCCTTCACAAGATTTACAACTTTGGCAGTCAAAACAATTTGGTACGCAGAAGCAAAACCAACTATAAATAGTAATATGGATGCTAAAAGTGAATTAATGTTACATATAAAAAGTAATAAAAACACAATTATCATAGCCATAGCACAAGAAATTATTATCTCATAGTGTTTGGTTGGTTTTTTTCTAGTAAGTAAGAAAGTGATAAATATCCAAAACCAAAGCCTATCAGTATCCATTTTGAAATATTGTATGCAACCTGTCTATCTATAGCATACATCTCATGCAAGAATGTTGCAGACCATACATCTGTAAACCCTTCCAATGGTCCAACCATAAAGCCACCAAATAAACTTATTAATAGAACATTTTTATTGAATATAACTTCACTTAAACTTTTAATATTTAATCTTTCTTCTGAAGTATCAATTTTGGGTATAAACATAAAGGAAACAAGAGCAAGCAACAATCCCAGTGTTATAAATGTAACAAACACATAGTCCCACCCAAACTTATTAAATAAGATATGTAACGGTTTAGTGGCAAATACACCACCTGAGATGCCAATAATAGCTGATATACTAAACATCATGGCAAATTTTTCTCTACGGTAATAAATACTTATTATTTTAAAGAGTCCAAGTACTGAAGCAGAGGATCCAATACCAGTAATTATTCTTCCAATAATAGAATAACTCCAATCATTAGAACTGACTAAAGGTAAAGCACCTAAAGATGTTAATGCAATACAAATCGGTATAACAATTTTAGAACCAAATCTATCTAAAAGAATACCTACAGGAATATGTGCTAACACATAACCTACATAATACAGTCCACAAAATTGTCCTATTTCTGTTGTTCCTATATTAAACCTTACTACCAATTCAGGAATTATAATATTTGGAATTACGCGTAATATATATTGGTATGCATAAAACAGTGACGCCAACAACCAGATTAAAAATTCCTCTGCAATACTTTACCCCAAAGCTAGTATTATAGATACTCTGTTTATAGAAAACAATATTTTTATGAATACTTATTTTAATTTACCGGAATTTTATACAGTTGAACTCATAGCCAACATAAGTAGTTTATGCATTAACTAAATTTTCCAGGTTCAAGTTTGGATGATGGAAAAAGTTCACTTTTTCTATTTTTAAAAGAGACCTTTTATTTTACTTATAATTTTTTCTACCATATCTACAACTGGCTCATGAATAAGGTATATAAAAAAAATTACACCACAAATGATAAGTATATTTATGATTTTACCCTTATTCATCTTTATCTTGAGCTTCACTTTTGTTACAAGATCCATTTTATTTATGTTTTTATTTCATGCTGACAATTATATCTTAAATACCATAATTTTCAGTAAAATTTGACTTCAGAAGTATTCTATTAATTCAATATTAACCTTTTTATGTGTAAAATAGTTAATATAATATTAAAGCAGGCTGATGAATATAAGCACGATAGATAATACGCTGCAAAATTACATAACAAAATACATTGAACAAACATTCGCTACACACGTGCTAGGCAATAGATACGACAAATTGTATAGGAAACTTCTAAGTGGTATAGAAGAGATAATAAAGCTTGCTGTAAATGAAGCAAAACACTACGATGAAAATTTAGAAGATCTATATAACGATTCAAGATTTAATAAGAAATTTATTCAAGCTGTTGCTAAACATCAGGTGTTGGAATTTTTAAATACTTATCCGAAAAGAAAAGAAATTGTTGCAGAATTTTACAATGAACATCACATTAACGAAAGTGATTTAAAGACTCTGGAAAAGGGGAAAGATTTAGTAAATAAAATAAATAACATTAACTTACTGCAACAAAATGAAAAAAATGAGGAATTTAATATTAGAAAGACACTTGCTCAATCAATAAAAATGCCTTCCATAGAAAAACACAAATTAGAGCATTCAAGATAACCTTAGTGAATATTTTTGACGCGGTGAAATGGGTAATTAATGGATAGTCTATTTCATTTTAACTCCTGGCACGCTTTAGTAATACTATCACATCCAATTTCTAATTGTTCCTGAGAGGTTGCATAAGAAATTCTGATAAAATTTTCTAGACCAAATGCAATTCCTGGAACCACAGCAACCAAATGATCTCCCAGTAAGTATTCAGTAAAATCTAAATCATTATTTATTATCTTACCACTTTTTGTGCTTTTACTGAGCAATCCTTCACATGAGACAAATAAATAAAACGCACCTTGTGGAACAGACGCTGATAATCCCGGGACAGAATTTAGCTCTTTCACCATAAAATCTCTACGACTCTTAAAAATCCTTGTTCTTTCTTTCAAAAAACTATGATCACCGTTTAATGCTGCTGCTGCTGCTGCTTGTGCTATCGAATTTGGATTAGAAGTGCTTTGAGACTGCAGCGTAGAGATAGCTTTTACCACATCACTTCTACCTGCAATATACCCTATTCTCCAGCCTGTCATTGCATAGGCTTTTGATACTCCATTGACTACAAAAACTCTATCATAAAGCTTCGGCTCAACCTGAGCGATAGTAAAAAACTTTTCGTCGTATATTATATGCTCATAAATATCATCTGTAACGACATTCATATGTGGATATTCAAGCAATATTTGTGCTATGTCTTTCAATTCATCACATGTGTACACAGCTCCTGCAGGGTTGTTCGGTGAGTTAAGAATTAACCATTTAGTTTTTTTAGTTATCCTGCTTTTCAATAATTCCGCTGTCAGTTTAAAATTTTGTTTGCATTCTACTACAACTGGCAAGCCGCCAAAAAGACTTACCATATCAACATATGAAACCCAATAAGGAGCTGGAATAATAACTTCATCTCCAGAGTTAATTGTTGCCATGAACAAATTGAATAACACCTGCTTAGCACCTGTACCAACACAGATTTGGTTAAGCGTGTACTCGAGGTTATTATCCTTTCTTAACTTATTAATTATTGCTTCTTTCAGCTCACGCGTTCCATCAACAGCAGTATATTTAGTCTTACCTTCACTTATTGCTTGAATAGCTGCTTTTTTTATATGATCTGGAGTATCAAAATCCGGTTCTCCTGCAGCTAAAACACAGATCTTTTTTCCTTCATTTTTCAACTTATTTGCCTTATCAGTTACAGCAATCGTAGGTGATGGTTTTATTAGGAACATTCTTTTTGCAAGGTCTGACATATTTTACTGAAGCTAAATTTAAATGATAAACCCCGTACAACAAAAAAGCTAGGAATTTTGTGTATTGTATTAGTAGCTTTTTACCAGGTTTACCAACGCAGCAATATTTTCAACTGGAGTATCAGGGAGTACTCCATGTCCGAGATTAAATATGAAGGGTAAATCTCTAAAGCAATCTATTATACGTTTTGCTTCTTTGATTGCTTCCGTTTTATTATAGGCTAAAAGATTAGGATCAAGGTTTCCTTGTAGAGGGATGTTTAGATTCGCTTTCGCCCATTTTATTGGAACATTATAATCTATACTTACTGCAGATACACCTGTTTGTTCGCAGTAATCTTTATAAAGATTTCCAGCAGACCTTGGAAAACCTATTATTGGAAAATCAGAAAATCTATCCTTTATTGCCAAGATAATTCTCTTTGTTGGTTCGATAACATATTCTTTAAACAATGGTTCCGATAACGCACCAGCATTACTGTCAAATAGCTGAATAACATCTGCTCCAAATTCTATCTGTTTAATTAGATAAATAATCGTTACTTCCGTTATTCGTTCAATTATTTCCTTCAAACACGAAGGATAAAAATTTAATACTTTGGAAAAAGTTTTGCTGCTCCCACCTTCTATGATGTATGAGGCTACTGTCCATGGTCCACCAGCAAATCCTATGAGAGATTTTTCCTTTGGTAATTGGCTTCTGACTTTTTTTATAGCGTTTAGAATTGGTAAGGTTTTAGTTTCAATTTCTTGTGGACCCTTCAATTCCTTAGGACTTTCCACGGGTTTTATTATTGGACCTACACCGCGTACGAAATTCACGTCACAACCCAAAACATCAGCTATTATTAAAATGTCTGAAAAAATTATCGCCGCATCCATGTCAAATCTTGTCACCGGCTGTAACGTCAATTCTGTCACTAAATCTGTGTTGTAGCATATCTCCAT
This sequence comes from Wolbachia endosymbiont (group A) of Yponomeuta plumbellus, assembly GCF_947251575.1. NCBI lineage: Bacteria > Pseudomonadati > Pseudomonadota > Alphaproteobacteria > Rickettsiales > Anaplasmataceae > Wolbachia > Wolbachia endosymbiont (group A) of Yponomeuta plumbellus. Next base: position 1,128,021 of record NZ_OX366353.1, read on the forward strand.
AAAATTATTCATATTTTCTACTGCTTTGCAGTACTCAGGAAGAGACCTGCCAGCCTGACGCATTAGCCAGATAGGCACTCTTCCACCCGGCTCATTTCTCTTAATAATTTTCGCTATTGTTGTTTTGCCGCTTTCCAATCTATTCTGTTTATTCTTTTGTATATTAAAGTATAGCAATAATAATAGTTCTATCAATAACTTGTTACTAACTTAAAATTCAGTAAAAATTGGCGTTGTTCAACTTGTGGATAAATATGTGAGTAACTTTCGTATATTATTGATTTTCTGTTATGATTTATGTGTATAAGTAAGGTGTTTAGAGTGTTAGTAATTTTCTTTTATGGAAAATACTTTACCATCATGCATTGTTACACAACTATGTATATGTTGTTGAAAAAGTTGTTGATCAATTGTTGGTATTTTATATCAACAAATAATTCACAAATTAATTTGACATTATTCACATGCTTATTAAACATTTAATAACAGTTTTCTTGATAAATCTAATCTGAAAACGTTTTTGCCATTACAGGGAATAAATTGAGTAAAAAAAGAACCTTAGTAGAAAAAATAGCATATAGAATTTTTCTCTTCCTTTTCAAAAAAGCTTCTGTGTTGAAAAAGTGTGCGACTGAGGCATTAATGAAAGATCTGCCAGACCTTAATATATTTAATGGTCTATTAAAATTCCGCGATTGTGGTATAATGGATATAATGACTCCACGTACAGAGATATGCGCAGTAGACATTGAGTCAAGCGAGCGTGAAATAATAAAGAAGATAAAAAACACTTGCCACACTAAAATACCAATTTATAAAAATAACTTTGATAACGTAATAGGCTTTTTTTATGTAAAAGATGTTATTTTTAATAGGGATAAAAATTTTAATCTGAAACATATTATACAAAGCGTAATATTTGTTCCACCCTCGATGAAGACAACTAATCTTTTTGTTAGGATGAACTCTTCTAAATCATGCTTAGCTATCGTATTGGATGAATATGGTGGAACTGATGGTTTAATTTCAATGACTGATCTTATAGAGGAACTAATACCAAACATTGATAGTGAAAACGAAATAAATTCAGAATATACCATTACTGAATTGTCTCAAAATAAGTTTGAAGTATCAGCAAGGGCTCTTATAAAAGATATAGAAGAGGATCTAAAAATAGAATTACGTGACCCTGAAGAAGACTATGTTACACTTGGTGGTTTGATTCTTTCGATTGCTGGTAAAGTGCCTTCTGTAGATGAAGTCATTAAATATAAAAATGGTATGAAGTTTATCATCAAAGATGCAAATGAGCGCTACATTAATAAAATAGTACTAGACTTAAGTGATTACAAAAATTAGATTTGGTACCCCTTGTCGGGGAATGCCTTGACACGAAGAAAAAGTTGTAATAACCAAATATGCAACTCAAGTTATAGTTAAACCTATTTCCAGCAAATTATTTTCGCAAGTATAATGCATTTCAGTGTTATAGTACTCTAATAATAAAGAGGTCATATAGATATTAATATCTTTTGTATTTAAATTAGTGTCATTTTTTTTGATTAATTTGTCTACTAATGATTTGCTTATTGGTTTGTGTTCATTTAGAATTTTTATAGTTAATAGCATTTTATCTTCTGTTTGACTCAGTAAAACAGATACTAGTTCAACTTCCGCCACTGCACTGGCTATAGTTAGCACCATATTAGAAATTATCTTATTTATCTTTTCAATTAAATCTTCCTTATTTTTTGCAGAGTATGCGTCTATTTTCCACGTAAGCTTTACTTTTTTTTTAATAAATAATTTTCGATATTAGATTTGGTCTTATCAAAGCTATAATTATCCATTGAAGAAGAATATGCCTGCTTCATAACTTTATGTTTATATATTAAATCATCGGAGCTTTCTTTAAGAAACAACAACGCTTCCTTCTGCGCATCAGCATCATTCTTATCTATTACTTCAAGCTCTTCTACGCCAAACGTTATTCCATTCATAGAGTTAGCAAAGTCATGAAGCAGCCGTCCTGATAGCAGTTCCGTTATTAACAGTATGTTTTTGGTATTTTCGTTCATTGGATAATTATAAATGATTTAAGTTACCCTATATTGGTAAGTATATAATAGTCAATTAAGAGAAAGTTTCGTTGCACTTTTTATATCAAGGCATTAATATAGTATTAACAATTTTAAAATTTATAAAAGGATTATGAATACTTATACCAGATCAGGAATAGATATTGAACTATATAATAAGTTAATAAAAGAAGTCAAGCCTATTGCTCAAGAAACTACTAGAGAAGAAGTAATCAGCGAAATAGGTTCATTTTCTGCGTTATTTGATTTTGCTGCACTAAGTAAGAAGTATGACCATCCAGTACTCGTTTCCTCAACTGATGGAGTAGGTACGAAACTGTTGATAGCTCAAGAAGTGAATAAACATGATACTATAGGTATAGATTTAGTTGCAATGTGTGTAAATGACTTACTTGCACAAGGAGCAACGCCTTTGTTTTTCCTTGATTACTTTGCAACAGGCGTTTTGACCAAAGATGTTTTATTATCTGTGGTTAAGGGCATTGCAGAGGGGTGCAAGCAAGCTAAAATAGCATTGGTTGGTGGGGAAACTGCAGAAATGCCTGGAATGTATGGTAATAATCACTATGACCTTGCAGGGTTTGTGGTTGGTGTAGTTGATCGAAAGCAAATTCTTCCAAACTGTAGTATGATGAAAGCAGGTGATTATATAGTTGGCTTAGAGTCAAGTGGAATTCACTCAAATGGGTTTTCTTTAGTGCGCCATGTTTTCAAAAGCTTAGGTATAAATTATAACGATACATCTCTATGGAATAATAAATCTTGGAGTGAAATACTACTTGAACCAACAAAAATATATGTTGATTCTTTGCTGCCTATCATGTCACAAGTAAAAGGTATTGCGCACATCACGGGTGGTGGTTTGGTAGACAATATTCCGCGAATTCTTCCAAAAAACTTATTTGCAAACATAGACATTAATTCCTGGAAATGGCCAGATATATTTTTATGGCTAACAAAGGAGGGTAAAATAGAGAAGAAAGAAATGCTAAAAACATTTAATTGTGGTATTGGTATGGTATTGATCGTAAGTTCTGAGAATATGCAAAACGTGAAAAATCATTTCCAAAAACATGGAGAAAAAATTGAAATTATTGGAAAACTTGATGAGGCATGTAACCCTCCACTTGATAGAGTAGTATTTAGTTAACCTAACTTTACTGACAGTCTTTTTGCAACTTCTAGGTATGCTTCCTTTAAATCTCCTAAATTCAAACGAAAGACGTCTTTATCTAGCTTTTTATAAGTATTTTTATCCCATAACCTGCAGTTATCAGGGCTGATTTCATCGGCTAAAATGATTTTAGTACTGTCATTTATCAATCTGCCAAATTCCAATTTAAGGTCAACTAGATCTATGCCTGCATTTGAGAATAAATCAGTTAGGATTTCATTGATCTTTAAAGTTGTAGTTTTTACTTCATCCATTTCTTTGCTAGATAGCCAATCAAAATACAGTATGTGATTTTCATTTACCATTGGGTCGGCTAGGTCATCATTTTTGTAAAAAAACTCGATTATAGGAGATGCAAGCCTCTCACCTTCTTTGATATTAAAACGTTTGCAAAAGCTGCCAGCTGCAACATTTCTAACTACCACCTCAAGAGGTATTATCTTGAGCTTTTTGACTAGCTGTTCTCTTTCATTCAGAGTTTTTATAAAATGCGTGCTAATTCCTGCTTCTTCGAGCTTTTCCATGATAAAAGCACTAACATGATTATTAATTATTCCTTTGCCCTCAATAATTTCATATTTTTCCTTATTGAATGCTGTGACATCATCTTTAAAGTGCTGTATGACAGTTGATGAATCTTCAGTTTCAATAATGGCTTTCGCTTTACCTTCGTATATCGTTTTATTCAGTGACATGTTTAATTTAACTATATATTATATCAATTTACTGTTCTTAGAGTATAGCCCCAAATAACTTAAAATAAACCTTAATGGCATTCAATGTTACAATATTAACCATATTTCCAGAAATGTTCCCGGGGTTTTTGAACTATTCTCTTGCCGGAAAAGCGTTAGAAAAAAAAATATGGAACCTTGAAGTAATAAATATTCGTTCTTTTGCGAAAGATAAACATTCAACTGTGGATGATGTTCCATATGGAGGTGGAGCAGGAATGGTTATGCGTTCTGATGTAGTTGGTGATGCAGTAGATAGTATGCTCTCTGTTCATAAAAACACTAAGTTTATTTACATGACTCCATCTGGAGCTAAGTTTAATCAGAATATTGCCAGAGAATTATTAGAGTTTCCTCATATAACAATATTGTGTGGTCGATTTGAAGGTATTGACCAAAGGATAATTGATGCGTATACTCCTTATGAGTTAAGTATTGGAGATTATATACTTTCAGGAGGTGAGCCAGCTGCAATGGTGGTTCTTGATGCATGCATTAGACTTCTTCCAGGTGTAGTAAATAATACCGATAGTATTACTGAAGAAAGTTTTAATTATGGTGGTGGTGTACTTGAATATCCTCAATATACTAGACCTGAGCAGTGGAAGGGATATAAAGTACCTGAGGTTTTGTTATCTGGCAATCACAAAAAAATAAGTGATTGGAGGCAGAAGCAGTCTCATGTTATAACAAAAAAGCGTAGGCCTGAATTATTGAGTGGAGAGATAAATGACAAATTTACTTAAAAAATTTAACGAACAGCAAATGCAAGTGTTAGCTAAAGAAATACCAGAATTTCGTCCTGGCGATGATTTGAAGGTCACTTTTAAAGTAGTTGACGGTACAAGTGAACGTATACAGATATTTGAAGGTGTATGTATATCAAAAAGGAACCGCGGGTTACATTCTTCTTTTGCAGTCAGAAAAGTTAGCCATGGAGAAAGTATAGTGTCTCAGTTTTTTGTTTATTCTCCTGCACTGGTTTCAGTGCAAGTGACAAGAAAAGGAAAGGTTCGTAGAGCAAAACTGTATTATCTGTGCAAACTATTTGGAAAAGCTGCAAGGATCAAAGAACGTACTACTTATGTTAAAAAGAAATCTAAGTAGATACAATAGGGAATGACATCAACGGTTATTAAACTGGACGTTTGTACAGCTGTGGGCTTGACGATGGGATCCAGGAAAAATAAATGAGTATAAAGAAAAAATTCCTTAAATTACTTCAGTCAAGGCGTGTACATGCTCGTATAAAAAGGAAAAATAAAAAGAACAGAGCGCTACGCTTTTGTTCTTTCACGGCACTAGTTATCTCACTTGGCTGTCCTGTGTGTATATTGTTGAGTATATTAGTTAACTCTTACAGTGCCTTAACAGTAACGAAAATTTTATTGCCAGTTGAAATAAATGCTGATCTTACTTTGGCGAGTAATCCTAGTGATTTGCGGTATAAGTCCATTGGCTTACTCAACGATTCTTTACGTAAGGTGTTTGGAGGAACTGATTTTAAAGACGGTGACGAAATTTTAAGTCGTAATTCTTACAAAGAACTAGAGAAATTTTTTCGTAAGAAAGTAAAAGATAGTGGTGAATATGAGATCTGGTTTACCGCGTCAAGTATAATTAATTCAATAAATAAAGATAAATATTTGAATGATCGTTATGCTAAATTACTTGATTGGCTAAAAGAAAAGAGGAGAGTGAAAAAATTTTTTAATAAGTCTTTATTCCTTAAATCTGACTCTCGTGAACCTGAGAATGCAGGGATTTTAGGAGCGTTTATCGGTTCATTAATGACAATTATAGTGTGCCTAGCATTAGCATTACCAATAGGAATTATGTCGGGCATCTGTCTTTACGAATTTATGCCTAAAAATAGGCTAATGACTAATATTGTAGAAATTAGCATAAATAATCTTGCTGCAGTGCCTTCAATAATATTTGGTGTAGTGGGCTTAACTCTCTATCTTGGCATATTTGGGCTACCACGCTCTTCACCACTTGTTGGTGGAATGACTCTTTCATTTATGATGTTACCTAATATTATAATTGCAACAAAAAATGCCTTTGCGAATGTTCCTATTACGATAAAAGATGCAGCGTTTGCGCTCGGTGCACCTCACATCAAGGTGATATTAGATCACTCTTTACCGATTGCGTTACCAAGAATAATACATGGTACTGTGCTTGCAATTGCAAGGATTTTAGGTGAATCTTCTCCTTTACTTATGATGGGTATGGTGGCATTTATTGCTGATACACCTACGTCCTTTTTCGATCCGGCAACTGTTCTACCTGTGCAAATATACATATGGTCAAGCAATCCTGAAATTGCATTTGTTGAACTTGCTGCTATCGCAATTATAGCTTTATTATTGGTGTTATTTGCGTTAAATTTAGTAGCAAATTTTGTAAAAAGGAAATTCGAATTTTTTAATTTTTAGCAATTCATGAAAATCACAGTCTTATCTGGTTATGGCTTAAATTGCGAAAAAGAAACTGCATTTGCATTTATGGAATGCAGCAGAAAACTTGGTATTGGTAATATTGAAGTAAAAATCGTTCACATTAACGATATCATAGATAATCCAGGTGAACTGAAATTAAGCAATATACTTGCAATTCCAGGGGGTTTTTCCTATGGTGATGACACTGGTGCTGGTAATGCATTTGCTTTACGCATTAAAAACAACTTGTTGGATGAGTTTCAAGAGTTTTTATCTCAGGACAAGCTGATTATAGGAATATGTAATGGTTGTCAGATATTAGTAAAATTAATTCCAGAGTTCTCTAATCTAGCTTTAATCCATAATGATATAGGCAATTATCAATGCCGTTGGATTAGAGTGAGAGTTAATTCAAAGAGTAATTCTGTTTGGCTACGGGGCCTGAGTGAACTATATCTCCCTATTGCTCATGGGGAAGGCAAATTTTTTATGGATCAAGATACTTTGAACCAATTGATTGAGAGCAATTCCGCCGCATTACGTTACATTGATGAAAATGGCAACTACGCTAACCTACAATTTCCTCACAATCCAAACGGATCTACATACGATCTGGCAGCTTTATCAGATAAAAGTGGGAGAGTATTGGCTTTAATGCCCCATCCAGAAAGGGGAATATTTTTTACTCAGCAAGATAATTGGCCTCTTGAAAAAGAAAAATGTAAACGTTTAGGAGTGGCTATGCCAAAATATGGTGATGGAATGCTTATATTTGAAAATGCACTGAAGTATTTTTGTTAAAATTTATTGATAGGGATTTATGGTCGAAATTATCCCCTGATATTGCAAAAAACTTCCTTGACACCCTTCGCCAGCCCCCTTATCATAACAGTGAAGCTATTGTATTTGCTTTCGCCAATCTGCAGATTAAAAGGTAAGGATTACTTAATGTATCGGCGTCTTATGTTCAATTTTTTGCAGTATATAGATACTGTATGTCTTTACAAAACTTCATCTACATCTAGATTTTTATCTAAATAAGCTGAACGCGCTTATAAAGCGTTACAAGACATCAAAAAATGCCAATACTCGACAGAGATAGTAAAAGACTAGCTAACTCGGGGATTCTTTGTCTTTTTTTCTGCTTAGTAAATTTCTTAAACATTTGCAGCGTAAGTTAGTTGCAATTAAAAGCGGCTGAATCTCGCTTGTCAAGCGTTTAAAACATAAAAAACGCCAATATTTTAAAGCAGATAATAACCCCAGGGCTTCTTTTGCCTTTTTTTTCATTTAGTAAATTTCTTAATATTTATGGCTAAACGACAACCGTCATCCCGCTACTTGTTAGCGGGATCTATGTTGAGAGATACCGCGGCGGTATGACGGTGTAGATAGTAATTCGTCATCCCGCTGCTTGTTAGCGGGATCTCTTGTTAGCGCCGCGGCGGTATGACGTAGGATTGTTGTCATTCCACTACTTGTTAGCGGCTGAGATACCGCGGCGGTATGACGGTTCGCGGCGGCATAGTAATTCGTCATCCCGCTGCTTGTTAGCGGGATCTAGAGATACCGCGACGTCTCACCTATAGCCTTCAGTGCTCCTTTTTTTGTCATCCCAGCGTCACGCGTTGGTTTCAACATTATATCATGAACTTTCTAAAATTCATTGAACTGTGCTTTCAAACGGTGGTGCCGGGGTGTGAGTATAATGATTATCAGTATATAAAAGTCATAGCAGACAGACTTGAAGCGGCAAATGTTGGCAAAATGAGGCGAATAATATTCAATATGCCTCCGCGTTCAATGAAGTCCCTGTGCGCTAGTGTTGCGTGGCCCGCATGGATACTGGGAAACCAACCAACTGCGAGAATAATAGTTGCAAGTTATTCTCAGCGGCTCAGCGAAAAGCACTCGCTCGATACAAGATGCATAATGCAGTCTAGTTGGTATAGAGCGCTATTTCCAGAGATAGAACTATCCAAAGACCAGAATACAAAATATAAATTTCAAACAGTGCAGAGAGGATACAGAATCGCAACATCAGTTGGTGGAACACTAACTGGTGAAGGTGGTGATTTTATCATTGTGGACGATCCGCTCAGTTCTGCTCAAGCTTTGAGTGAAACGCTTAGAAAGCGTGCCATAAACTGGTTTGATCAGACTTTAGTAACCAGGCTGAACGATAGAAAAAAAGGAGTCATCGTTCTTGTAATGCACAGGCTACACCAGGAGGACTTAACTGGACACCTTCTCTCCAAGCCAAAAAACATATGGCATCATATTTGTTTGCCAATGATTTCTGAAAATAAGCAGGTTATTTATTCAATCAAAAAGCCAATGCCTCCCGTTCCTGTCATCCGAGTAGCTCAGCACTGTGCGACCAGGCGATTATATAATAAACCAGCGTCACCTGTAAGGATATTATATTCAAGAGAAGAAAGTCAGTTGCTATATCCCCTAGATGGAGGAAAAGAAGAAATTGAGATGATAAAGGTTGAACTTGGGAGTTACGCTTTTGCTGCTCAATATCAACAAAACCCTCTGCCGCTTTCAAGTGGTATAATTAAACCAGAGTGGTTGAAACGCTATAAAAAATTTCCTGATAATCTCTCGCATATAACACAAAGTTGGGATACTGCGGTTTCAACAAGCAGCATGAGCAACTTTAGCGTCTGCACCACCTGGACAAAAGTGGGCAATAAATTCTATTTACTCGATGTATATCGCGCAAAGCTTGAGTATCCAAAGCTTAAAGAGCAAGTTCTGTCACTAGCTGCAAGATGGACACCGCACGCAATTTTAATCGAAGCAAAAACAAGTGGTCAGCAATTGGTGCAAGAGCTAAAGACAAACAGTGATTTACCAATTATCGAAATAGTACCACATGATGACAAACTCACTCGATTTTATCAAATTGTTCCGATTATAGAGTCTGGCAAGGTTTTTCTGCCGCACCAAGCAGTATGGCTGAACGATTTTGAGTATGAGATTTTAATGTTTCCTGAAACTCGACACGATGATCAAGTGGATAGTACCGTGCAATATTTGCAGTGGGTGAGAAACAGTACCTCCAGGGTTGCAGCTATACGAGCATTGTGATTTGAGTCTACCAGTACTGGGATGACAGCTAGGAGACAACCGTCATCCCGCTGCTTGTTAGCGGGATCTAGAGATACCGCGAATGAATCGCGGTATGACGGTTCGTGGTGGTATGACAGTTCGTGGCGGTATGACGGTTCGCGGCAGCATGACGATAAGCTCGTCATCCCGCTACGTGTTAGCGGGATCTATGCTAAAAGATACCACGGCGGTATGACGTAGAACTGCTGCTTGTTAGCGGCTGAGATACCGCGAATGAATCGCGGTATGACGGTTCGCGGCGGCATGACGGTAAGCTCGTCATCCCACTACTTGTTAGCGGGATCTATGCTGAGATATCGCGGCGGTATGACGTAGGGAAACCTTTCTTGGGTTAGCTATATCAATAGCATTGCTTTAAAAAGAGTGCCCATATTTTCAGTCAACCTTAGGAATTCACTAAAGATCCTATTCTTTTGTTCATCACTTGCGCTTTTCATTAAAGCCTGGGTTCTTTCTTTTATGCCAAAAAGATATAAAAATTCCCTTTGAGTTAAAATCTCACAATCTACATGCTTTAATGAATCTCTTAACGCTTGAAAGTTCACAAGTGCGGTAATATCACTATTACCAACATTCTCAAGAAAATTAGCATACTTATGTTGTTTTATCGATTGCAAAGTGCTCTTATATGCGGGGTATACATAACCGTAATCTACAATCAAAGCAGCTCCTTTATTATTATATATCTTCTTCTCAAGTTTTTTTAATATTTCAACCCCAACTGAACATATTTCCACCACTGCACCATTAAAGAATTTTCCATTTGTCATCTGAGTAGCTGACACTGGAATCCATGATTCTTTTTTTCTGGATTCCAGTGTCACGCACTGGCATGACACCAAGAGACTGCCATCATCTTGTTTTGTCACCATATTTTCATACCACTGCCCATCGCGGTAAACAAACTGATCTACCGGAAGAGCGTCAAAGAACTCATTTGCTAAAAAAATGGTTGGTTGTTCTGGTAGGTTGTCAATATTTTTGTGCCAATTAACATCTAAGCTTTTTAATTTTTCCTTTTGTATCTTCCGTAAAGTAGGGCTTATTTCAACTAAGTGGATCAACATTGAATTAAAAAAGCTGCTGTATTTTTTAGTGACTCTTATTATATCGTGAATGAGTGTTCCTTTGCCTGGCCCAAGTTCAACTAGAGAAAATTTTGATGGCTTTCCTAATTTTTCCCATGTATGCATTATCCAAACTGCAATTACTTCACCAAATAATTGGCTGATCTCAGGTGCGGTAGTAAAATCACCATCCTTACCAAGCGGTAATTTACTTGTATAATAGCCGTATTTTTCATGGTACAAAACGGCATTCATGAAATCACTGATGGATATTGATCCTTGACTTTTGTCAATTAATTCGTGTATATAAGTGAGCATGTTATTAATAAATGTTTAACTATAGCGTGCCATAATATAAAATAGTAGAGTATTTATATATATAGTATACACTTAAGTTTGTGAGTAATAGTGCTTCAGTTATGGACGACAAAAACACCGATTATGTTGTCCTTATAGCTCAAGATGATAGTATTGAATACAAATTTGAAGAAGCTGTCAATTTTATAGAAAACAAGGTTATAAATGCTGATGGGCTAACTTTAGCGGAAGTGTTTCAAGTGCTAGTTCAAATGCTAGATGGTGATCTAGCATTGGTAAAAAAAGTACTAGCATATGCTAATATTATGGCAAAGCATGGAATGAAGGTAGCAAAAGAGTCGCAATTAAGCAGAGCTGATGTTCGCCGAGCTTTGGAAGGTAGAGAAAGTGTTGTCAATAGACAAGATTTTATAAAGAAACCACCTCTTCCACCTGCTATAAAATCGACCAAAAAGAAAAGTAGAGGTCTTTAGATGGCTGAATCTATAAAAAAATTTACTGTACAATGTGACTTCAAAGGACAAAGTTCACCTTTTGCAATATACATAGGAAATCCAAAAAGTGATGCTCATCCAATTCATCATCAAGATTCCTGGCTTGTAAAAGAACGTGGAGGGAATATTCCTAATAAAGTAAAAGAAAGTCTACAAAAATTATATAAACTATCTCAAGAAAATGGAGTCTCTTTCTCAGAGTTATGCGCGTATGCCATTACTGTGGTTAGTAATAATGATAAAAAAAGTGACGACAAGGAGTAAGATAGTTTAATCCCTCAATATTTCATTTATAGAGATTTTCGATCTCGTCTTTTCATCCACTTTTTTTACTATGACTGCACAATAGGTTGAAATATTATTTTTAGATGGAATAGACCCTGGTACCACTACAGAATAAGGTGGCACTTCGCCGTAAAATACCTTGCTAGTTTCTCTATCAATAATCTTTGTTGATGCCCCAATAAACACACCTATGCCAAGGACTGATCCTTCTCTCACTACCACACCCTCGGCCACTTCGCTACGTGCTCCAATAAAGCAATTATCTTCTATAATGACAGGTGAAGCTTGAATAGGCTCAAGAACTCCACCTATTCCCACTCCACCGGAAATATGACAGTTTTTTCCTATTTGCGCACAGCTACCAATCGTTGACCAGGTATCTATCATTGTTCCTGAATCAACATATGCACCAACGTTGATAAAACTTGGCATTAGAACAACATTTGTACCTATATAAGCAGATCGGCGAACAAAACACCCAGGAACTGCTCTAATTTTTAACTGGCGAAATTTCTCCTCATTCCATTCACTAAATTTGTTACCGATCTTGTCAAACCAGCAATTAGTATTATCTATTATTTTATTTTCTTCGGTGAGAAAATGTAATAATATTGCCTGCTTTATCCACTTATGTACTACCCATTCTCCACTTGATAGCTTTTCTGCTACTCTAATTTTGCCACTATCAAGGAGCTCAATTACCTCTTTAATTGCTATTCTTGCTGTTTTCTTTAGATTACAGTCATTAAATTTTTCTCTATTTTTCCAAATATCTTCTATCTCACTCTGTGTTTTTTTTAGTTGCAAACCTTCCATTTGTTATATATATATTGATATTAAATTTGTAGCTCGTATCATTTGGGCTTGTTACTACTTATATGTAAGTGCTATGAAAATACAATGTAATAGTTGTACTAAAACTTACTTAGTATCTCCTAAGCAAATAGGTGCATCTGGAAGAAAGGTAAAATGTACGAACTGCAATCACATATGGCATGAATATCTAGAAGAAGTGTCAAACAAATCGCACTCTGCTAATATACAGGAAAAAAAAGTTAGTGGAAGGAATTTTTTACAAAATCTAGCATTTACCACTCTAGCTTTTGCAACAGCTACAGGGTTATGCGTCGTAATTGCTAATGGCATCTTTCCTAGAGAGATGAACAAAGCATACAAAACGATCAGTTTATACAAGGATTCAATAAGCTATAAATTAGGGTACAAAAAAGAACAAACAGAAAGTCCAAATGTAAAAAAACTTGCTGTAAATAAGTTTTATCAAGACTACCTTTTTTTATCTAATTTAAGATCTAGTTAAATAGGCATACCGATATCGGTATCCAGCTTCTCTAGCTACTTAGATGGTGTTTAGGGTGACAGAGTTTAAAAATAAGTTATTTTTTAGTAAAAAAGGCAGCTCATGAGTATTAAAATTGCACCTTCTATACTTTCAGCAGACTTTGCAAAATTAGGAGAAGAAGTAAGAAAAATTAGCGATTTAGGTGTAGATTACATACACATAGACGTTATGGATGGGAATTTCGTTCCAAATATTACAATTGGTCCTAGCGTTGTCTCTGCAATACGTAAATATAGCAATCTTCCTTTTGATGTGCATTTAATGGTCAAATCTCCTGGTAACCACATTGAAAGCTTTATAAATGCTGGTGCTGATATTATCACTGTACATGCAGAAGCAGAGATACACCTTGAGAGGTTGATAAGAAAGATAAAGTCATACAAAAATGTAAACGATGCAAAAAAACCGATTCAAGCTGGAGTCTCAATTGTTCCTTCAACTTCCCCAAGTGTGCTTGAATATATAATACATGAGCTAGATATTGTGCTGATTATGACAGTCAACCCTGGCTTTGGAGGGCAGGAATTTATTCATTCACAGTTGAACAAGATATCTACTATAAAAAAAATGATACAGGAGCGTAATCTTAAAACACAAATTTCAGTAGATGGTGGAATTAACTTTTCTAACGCAGCTGATATAATAAAAGCAGGTGCAGATATTTTAGTTGCGGGATCGGCGATATTCAAGGCTGAAGACATTAAGAAAGCCGTAAACGATCTTAAAAATCCATCGTTGTGACCCTATATAGCTAAAGTGGCTTAGGTTTACCTACAATTTGAAAAACAACAAATTCGTCATTCCGCTACTCGTTAGCGGAATCTATGCTGAGATACCGCGGCGGTATGACGTAGAAAAACCTTTCTTGGGTTGTATCCGTTCAGCTAAGCGGTGTGAGAGATGATAGATAAGAGGTTTTGGAAAGCCCATTTGTTTCCATGTCAAGTATAATGAAATTATCCGTTCAAGTTCCCCACTTCGATTGGGTAAAATATGAATTTTTGCGATAAACGACATAATGCCGTATTTGCCGTTCAGCATGGTTATTTGTCAGCGGAATGTTTTCTGGGTCATCTAAAAAATTCCACATTATTCTTTCAGATTTCAAAATATTTTTTGCAACTCGAGAAGCTCCAATTGCTTCAGGTAAACGGCTTCAAGTAATACCTTGTACGTTTTCGCAATTTTCTGGCACGTCTGGTAAATCTAAAAACATCTATCTCATTTTTTAGTAAAGCTTTTTTTAGTGCAAATAATTCAGTAGTGACATCTCTTACATAACAGCCAAGAATCTTAACTTCAATGTTCCAGCTATGAGCCAGCCTTTCAAAATCTCTTATTAAATAAGCCCAGCAGATTTGCCTTTTCTTATCATTAAAGTAGTTGTAGGCTGAATATCTATCAGTTACTATCAAACTATTGCGATTGCAAAATGTGCTGTCTTGCAAAACCTTCATTCCTCTTGATTCTGTCAATTTTACAAAACTTGCCGTATTGCTTGCAAACATCCAACACCAGCCAAGTTTACCTTTGTTATAATGGCTCGTTTCATCGATATGCAGAACTTCACTTTTACTTACTTCTTGCTCGATTTGCTCATATGCTTCTTGGCATTTTTCTGCAACTCTAGCCTCGCTATTTGACACGCTACCAACACTGATGTCCAGGTTGAAAATATTTTTTATAATATTTGCTACTTCTCTTTTCGAGTTCTTGTAAAATCCGCTCAGCGCCGCAATTGTTGACTTAACTTTTGGACCAAATGTATCCGCAGTAACACCTTCTGGTAACTTGCTACTTTTTCTTTTTCCACACTTGCAACAGCGGCCATTGGTATTCCACAACATAAGCTGGCAAATCAACTTTTTGATGAATGTATGGCTCTTTCGATATCGCAATTTCTCCTCCGCACTCGCAAGAACTCTATTTTCACCACTTCATCTGCTTCCATTTTAGGGCGATACTTTCCTTCATGCCCAATCTGTGCCCCTATTTTCCTGTCACTTTTTTTCTTTTTCTTCTTTAGCTTGTATAACTCTTTTGAGCTCGGTATCGATGAATTTTGTGAATTCAGACCTAGTCTTTCTTTCAATTCAGCATTTTCGATTCTTAGCGCCTTATTCTCAGATCTAAAATTTTCGTTTTCTATCTCTAACCTCTTTATCTCTGCTTTTAGTTGCTCTATCTCTATTTTAAAGCTTTCACAGAGCTTGAGAAGACTAGCTAGTAGATCAGACATATTTACCACACATACTACTTGTGATATTGTGTTTTTAGCACTCCTTGTCTACTTTTTATTTTACCGCTCCGCTGAACGGATACCTTTTTTTTACTGTTTGAGTATGTAAGGATTATGACGACCTATCCCAAACCTCAACTATATCCTCACTAAACTCTATTATCTTTGTTTTTTTAAACTGATAACGGTTGTTAATGAATTGAATCCCTAAATCTCCTACAAAAGGAGTGGCATCATTGCCTAAAATTTTACCACTGCGGCATATTATCAACCTGTCGATTAAATTACACTTTAATAGTTCTGTGATTAACACTCCTCCACCTTCAACTAATAATCTTGTTATACCAATTTCTGAAACAAGTTTTAATGCCATGTCCTTTAGGCAAACCTTACCTGCGTTGCTTGAATTAACTACTAAGTAGTTAATGTTTTTTATTTTTTTCTCTACTTCTTTATTTGTGATGACCCAAGTTATTACTTTGTCTGCAGTCTTTGCAATGTTATGCTCTTCCTTTAATCTCCCTTGGCTATCTATAATTAGCCTTATTGGCGATCTACTTCCAAGTCCTGGTAATCTGCAAGTTAAGAGTGGATCATCATTAATAAGAGTATTGCTGCCAATCATAATTGCATCATATTTTGCTCTAAGCTCATGCACCCAATTTCTCGTATTTTCACTTGTTATCCATTTGCTATCGCCTGTAAATGTTGCGATTTTTCCGTCAAGAGTTGTTGCGACTTTGCAAGCTATAAATGGTCTATGTAATTCTTTAGTGGTGAAAAAACCGACATTCAGTTCTTTTGCCTCTTTTTGCATAATACCTTGCTCAACTTCAATTCCTGCTTCTTTCAGAGCTTTCATGCCTCTGCCTGAAACTCTACTATCTGGGTCAATAGTTGCAATTACTACTCTTTTTATGCTAGCTTTTATGATTTTTGCAGTGCAAGGCCCCGTGACTCCGTGATGACAACATGGCTCAAGAGTGATATATATAGTTGCGCCATGAGTTGAATCTTTAGCGTTTTGCAAAGCGACTACCTCCGCATGCGGACGCCCACCAATCCCTGTGTATCCCTCACTAACAATTGTACCATCCTTTACAATAACACACCCGACAGCAGGATTTGGTGCAACATTTCCAAGATTTTTTTCTGCAAGCCTTAATGCAATTGACATGAAATGATCATCAGTCATTAGAAAGAAGTCATTTCGTATGAGGTATCAAAAATTCTTCTGTGCTCGTGTATAGCAAATCTATCTGTCATACCTGAGATATAGTCACATATTATTACTGAACGCTGAGATTCACAAGCGAGTTTGCTCCACTCTGTGGGAAGTAATCCTGGGTTTTCATAAAAACATTGAAAGAGTTCCTGTATTATGCGTTTTGCTTTGTTCATCGTTCTACTCAGTTTATAGCTTCTGTATATTTTCTCCATGTTGAATCTTTTCATTTCTTTTGTAGCATTCGCAACTTCTGGTGAAAATGTGACTAGCATTTTATTTAGACTTCTTACGTCTTCTACGCTTTTTATTTTGTGATCTTCAATATTTCTTTCAGTCTGAGAAACAACATCACTTATCATAGTTCCTATAGTTCCACTCAGTGATTCATGTATGAGTTTGCTCTGAGGCAATTCTGAATATCTGCTCCTTATGTCTTTAAACATTTTTTCAATTAAAGGAACATTCAGCAAATCTTCGATGGTTACTAAATTCGCCCTGAGTGCATCATCAAGATCGTGAACACTGTAAGCAATATCATCGGCAATTGAAGCAACTTGCGCTTCAATGCTTGAAAATTCTTCAAGTTTTAGATCATATTTTTTGTTGTATTCTAATAACAGCTGATTACTTGTAGAAGACTCCGCGTTTTGACCAAGCAAGGGACCGTTATGTTTTGCAACTCCTTCAATCACCTCCCAACTTAGATTCATACCATCAAAATCAGCATGTTTTTGTTCAAGATAAGTTAAAATCCTTATAGCTTGAACATTATGATCAAACTCATACTTCTCATTATCAAGATTCAAATCTTGAACTGATTTCTTTAGAGCATCTTCACCTGCATGACCAAATGGAGGATGACCAAGATCATGTGCGAGCGCTATGCATTCAGTGATATCCTCATTTAAGCCAAGTCTACGCGCAATGGACCTTGCAATTTGTGCAACTTCAAGGCTATGAGTAAGCCGAGTGCGATAGTAGTCGTGCTCATAATTGATAAAAACTTGTGTTTTGTACTCCAACTTTCTAAACGCATTAGAGTGAATGATACGGTCCCTATCACGCTGAAAGCAGCTGCGATTCTCATCTTCTGGCTCTTTGAAGTATCTCCCTTTTGTTTTGCTTGGAAAACATGCATAATTTAATAGAAAATTATTGTTTGACATGTAAAATTTCTACTATAATAAGTTATCAATAATAAACGGTGGTTACTATGTCAACAAATTACAACATCAACTTAACTGATAATGCACTAAAAAAAATCCACTCTCTTGCAGAGCAGGAAGGGGATAAGAGTTCCATTTTACGGGTTGCAGTTTCAGGTGGTGGATGTTCTGGCTTCAAATACAATTTTCTTATGGATCAAATGAATAAAAATCTATCTTTGGATGATGAAGACGAAGATGATGACTATGAAGAAAGTGAGGACTATAGAAGCCACTCCAGTTTTAGCAAAAAAGGTAAAGATATAGTAATTAATGATGAAAATGGAAACCCTGTATTAATGGTTGATAATTGTTCAGCAAAATTTTTAAATAACTCAGTTATAGATTATACTGAGGATCTCAGTGGTTCTGGTTTTCAAATAAAGAATGCCTTTGCTAAGTCTCAATGTGGTTGTGGTAACAGCTTTTCGGTTTAATTATTACTAAAACTTAGATGCCTTCTGGATCTTTTAAACATGGGTGGTAATGTAGCACTAGAACTAACTTCTGTAGATAAAAGCTTCAAGGACAATTCTGCTGTTGTAAAGGATATCAATTTAAGTGTTACAAGAGGGCAAGTAGTAGCGCTGATTGGCAATTCAGGTGCAGGGAAAACAACTATATTGCAAATCGCAGGCTTGTTGGACAAGCCAACTTCAGGTATAGTTACGATAGATGGAATAAATTGCACACAAGCCAGTAATAAGCATAAAACTCATGTAAGAAGAAATTTTCTTAGTTTTGTTTATCAATTTCACTATTTGTTACAAGAGTTATCGGTGTTGGAAAATATTATGCTTCCTCAACTCATTGCAGGAAAAAGCAAAGCTGAAGCAAAAAAAAATTCGCAAGCAATGTTGGAAAAATTTGGTCTGGAAAACAAAGCAAGTAGCATGGTATCTGAAGTTTCGGGTGGGGAAAGGCAGAGAGTTGCAATTGCAAGAAGCATTGTAAATTCTCCAAAGCTTTTACTTGCAGATGAGCCAACAGGAAATTTAGATCCAACAAATTCTTTTAAGGTGTTTTTACTGCTACATTCATACGTAAAGGAAAATAACAGCTCTATGCTTATAGTAACACACAATCATCTCCTTGCAGAAAAGGCAGACTGCATTTTCCAATTGAGAGATCGATCATTAGTGAAGTTGTGAATAGGAAAAATAGCACAATTTCTATGCCTTATACTTATCTAACCAATGATCATTAACAGAGTACAACTCGCATGAAATGCTTTCATTGCTTTTTATACACGGACTTTTTAACTTGCGCTGTTTACTTAGGGAACACCCCGATAACATAAACACAGCTAAAACAAAAAATAATAGCTTTTTAAACATAACAAAACCTTTTCATTTATATTACTACACTCATTTCTCTTGTTTGTAAAGATTAGGCATATTCTTTTACCCTTACCTCTTTTTTGACCTTTTGAAAAGAAATAGTTGCACTATTCAAGCGCAGTTTTATATAATTGTCCACGATTTGAGTCACTTCCTCTTCTTTATCCTTTAGAAAGTGATTAGTATCATCTATTATATGGTATTTCATGTGATCACTTCTTACTGAATTTATCAACCTTTTTGCTAATTCTGTTACATCGCTTTCTTCTGAGATTGTATCATTACTGCTTTGTATTATAAGCCCAGAAACTGGACAGGGAGAAAGAAAAGAAAAATCGTACTTAGTTACCGGAAGAGAAAGAGCAATAAAACCCACTATCTCAGGGCGGCGCATTGTTAGCTGCATAGCCACCCATGCTCCAAAAGAAAAACCAGCGATCCAAATTGGAACATTGCTAGGATTATGTTCCTGAAGCCAATCAATGGCTACCGCAGCGTCAGTTAATTCTCCTATACCCTTATCAAAAGTTCCGGTAGATTTTCCCACACCACGAAAGTTAATCTTCAATGCAGAAAAATTGTTATCGATAAAAGACGTATATGTACTATGTACAATTTTACTATCCATATTACCACCATATTGAGGATGATGATGTAAAACCAGCACAACCGGCGCGTTGGCATCTTTGCTTTGGTGGTATTCACCTTCTATCTTTCTTGTTGCATTATTCAAAAAAACTTCAACCATGGTAACCCCTAATAAGAACCCGCTTGACAGGTATTAATGACGTGAGTTATTAATTATGTATTAATTTCGCTGTTTTTGCAATAAATTTTTTATCGTGTTAAAGCTAACGTACATAGTTATGGCTATAGTTGATGGTAAACTTATTTAAGTGACAGATGAGTCCATTCTCTTTAGAAAATAGTGGTTGCGTATATGCTGATTACAATGCAACTGCTCCAATTAGTGAAAATGTAAAAAAAAGTATATTTGAGGTCTTGTTAAAACAAACGCTCAATCCATCATCACTACATAAAAGAGGACAAGAAGCGAGGAAGATTCTTCAGGATGCAAGAGATAACGTACGTGGTGCTATTGGCGTCTCAAGTGATAAAGAAATAGTTTTCACGTCTGGTGCAACCGAAGCGAATAACCTTGTTATGAGAGGAATAGCAGGCTACCTGCATGTAATTTCAGCTATAGAGCATCCTTCAATTCTTAATTCTGCATGTAATCCATACATAATACCCGTTAATCAGGAGGGCATTGTTGACTTTTTAGAGCTAGAAAAAATTCTAAGCGAACTTAAAGGAAACAAAGCAATAGTTTCAGTTATGATGGCAAATAACGAAACCGGAGTTATTCAACCTATTGAGGAAATAGCTGAAATAGCCCACAAATTTGGAGCAATTTGCCACACTGACACTGCTCAAAGTGTTGGGAAAATTAAAGTTAATATGGAAGATTTAGGAGTGGATTTACTCACTTTATCCGCCCATAAATTTGGCGGTGTAGCAGGCAGTGGAGTTTTAATATTCAATAAAGAACTTGCGATAGAACCTATTATAATAGGTGGTGGACAAGAGAAGGGATTTCGTGGTGGTACGGAAAATATTGTTGCGATTGCAGGCCTTTCTGCTGCACTGCAAAATATTCCAGATCTTCTATCAAAAATGGATGAAGTAAAGGAGCTACGCGATCAATTAGAGTGTGAATTATTAAATCTTGTCAGTGACATAAGAATCTTCGGTAAAAACTCTAAGAGGCTGCCAAACACAAGTTTTATTTATATGCCAGGAGTAAAGAGTGATGTGCAGCTCATGCATTTTGACTTGAATTATATTGCAGTTAGTAATGGCTCCGCATGTTCTTCTGGAAAAGTTGAGCCTTCCCATGTTTTGCTTGCAATGGGGGCAACAAAAGAGCAAACAGAGTGTTCAATTAGAATCAGTATAGGTCCAGAAACTAAACCACAAGACATAAAAAAAATAGTGGATTGTTGGTATAATATCTACAAGCAGAACTCCTTGGTATAGATAATACGTGATATCATGCAGGGAGCTATAAATTAGATGTAAAAAATTCCTTTACAAGTTTCGCCAGCCCCCTTATCATGGTACTGAAGCTATTTATTTATCTTCGCAATCTGTGCAGGTTAATGACAAAAAACTTAGGGTATTTGGCGTCTCATGTTTAATTTTTCGCACTACGTGCATCGCATGTCTTTAAAAATCTCTGGGTTTTTACCTATATAAGCCGAAACGCGCTTACAAAGCGTTTAAGACAGCAAAAAACGTCAAATTGACAAGGGAGAATTTGAATGCTAGCTACTACGGGGTTTCTTTGCCTTTTTTCCTGCTTAGTAAATTTCTTAAACACTTGCGGTGTAGGTTAGTTGCAAGTTAAAAGCAGCTAAATCGCTCTTAATCAAGCGTTTTAGAATAAAAAAAACGCCGATATTTTAGTACATAGTAAATAGCCAACCACCACGGGGCTTCTTTTGCCTTTTTTTTATTTAGTAAATTTCTTAAATATTTATGGCTAAAGCAATTTAAGAGACCGAAAATGGTGTCATTTCAGTGCCCCTGTAATGTCATCCCAGTGCCCTGACTACTTGGATCTAGCAAGCTTTGCTTGCAAATAAGTCTAATACGTGTCGCGTTTTATGCCAAAACACAATTGGAGTTACATGCAAAATAGATCCCAGACTGGGATGACAAAAAAAGAGCACTGGAATGACACCATTTGCTGTGCAATTTACCTTCAAAAATGAATGTTCGTACAGCTATGGATTCATTCACGGTATCTCACCATAGATCCCGCTGACAAGCAGCGGTATGACGGTTATCAGTAAACATGAATTACTTTAGCTATGCAATCAGGCTTCCTAAAAACACTTTGTAGCCAATCAATTCTTGAGTATAAAAAGAATTCCTTTAATAATAAGGTATGCTAATCAGGAATTTAATAAAACAAGCAACTCAAGTGGGAAGCAGTGAAAATGCAATACGGTATGTCGAATATCTCTATCAATTTGAGAAGTTTAGAAACACATTAAACCTCACTTTATCACTAATAAAGCAAAACAGGCTCTCATTTGAAATATACCAAGAGGGATTAGTGGATATGGAAGAGGGAGTGTGTAAGACAATCAGGTCTTCCAGTGTAAATAGATATGTTATTGTACTGAGGAAGTCAAACCCATACATTATAGTGCATGAACTTTCACACATGGTTGAAAATGAACTGAACTTAAGTTTGGAACAGGAATTTCTCCATAAAGTTTACCAGGATATTGAGCAGAACCTAAAGCAAGCAAATATTCTTGTGCAGAAAATTATCGGCCAAGTTATATTTAAGGAGATACAGGCTTATCAAACTGCAAAATCACGTGCATCTGAATTATTTGCACGCTATTTTGAGCTATTTGCTTGGGCGCAGGAGGTTTACCCTAAAGATAAAGAATACTTAATCCGCACTCAAGACTTAAACAAAGTGTTCCTTGCTACTGGCCAATGGAAAAAGAGCTACCTTGATTCACAAATGATGGAGAGAATAGATAAGGAAATCAAGGAATACAGCAATAAAACTGCCACTAAAGACGTAACCAAAGTGCAAAGCAGTTGGACTAATAAATTTTCTCCTGGGGGCAAAAAAATTAGCTCTATATTTGGAGATGATGATTAGCTTATAGTGCAGGTTTTCCTACGTCATGCCGCCGCGAACCGTCATACCGCGATTCATTCTTTTGGTGTACGAACATTGCAATTTGCAGGTAATTTGAGTAGTAGATGGTGTCATTCCAGTGCTTGACACTGGAATCCAGGAATTTGGATTGGGCACTAAGTTGGTGAGCATAAAAGTGGCTGATCTTATGTTAAAACACAACGTTCTTGATGAGATTACGGCAAGGCTGGATTCCAGTGTCAAGCACTGGAATGACACCATTTGCTGTGCAGTTTACCTTTAAGAATGAATGTTCGTACAGTTGTGCGCGGTATCTCATCAGCTAACACGTAGCGGAATGACGGTTGTCGGTAAATCTTTTAGCTATAGAAGTTAACTTTGCAGTTAACTTCTATAGCGTTTCAAAGTATAGTTTTGGTAATACAGTAACTAAATATACATGAAAACCATTTTAGCTGTTGAAACAAGCTGCGACGAAACTGCAGTAGCGATTGTAAATAGTGACAAGCAAGTCCTTGCTCACAAGATTCTTTCTCAAGTAGAACACAAAAAACGCGGTGGGGTGATCCCTGAAATAGCTTCACGTGCTCATATGAAGCATTTAAGTGGTCTAATAAAAAGCGCCGTGGAAAAATCTAACCTTAACTTTTGTGACCTCAATGCAATTGCAGCAACATCAGGACCAGGACTCATAGGTGGATTAATAGTTGGTACAATGATGGCTAAAGCAATTGCGCATGTAGCACAAAAACCGTTCATTGCAGTGAATCACTTAGAAGCGCATGCATTGGTTATTAGGTTACTGCATGAGGTAAAATTTCCATTTTTAGTCCTACTAATATCAGGTGGTCACTGTCAATTTTTAATTGCACAGGATGTAGGTAAATACATTAAACTTGGAGAAACGCTCGATGATTCACTAGGAGAAGCATTTGATAAAGTTGCTAAGATGCTGGGTTTAAGCTACCCAGGAGGCCCATTAATTGAAAAGTTGGCTAAAAAAGGCAATGGCACAAGATTCAAACTGCCAAGGGCAATGATAAAACGTTCTGGATGTAACTTTTCGTTTTCTGGGATTAAAACAGCAGTAAAAAACTTAGTACAAGAACTTAAAATGAGCGAGCAAGATGTGTGTGATGTATGTGCTTCGTTTCAAGAGTGTATTAGTGACATACTGCTGGACAGGGTTAGTAATGCGATTATTATGGCCGAATCTTTAAATATCAAAATCAATGACTTTGTGATTACCGGCGGAGTTGCAGCAAATAATTTCTTGAGAGAAAAATTAAAACAACACATAAACTTAAACATATTTTTTCCCCCTAACGACCTATGTACAGACAATGCAATTATGGTTGGATGGACAGGAATTGAAAGGTTACAGAAAAATTATATAGATCCACTTAATTTTGCACCAAGACCAAAGTGGGAATTGGAAAGTTATTAAAAGCTCTCAATTCTGAATTATAGCTAAAGTGACTTAGGTTCTCTAATTGCACATAAGTCAACAATAATTTTCACACAAATCAAAACAGCATATCTTCTCCATAATCCTTGGTAATTTTACATAAGTTAAAAGTAGCATATGGTTCTCTCCGCGGTCTGAGATGACAATAAATTTGTCAAGCCGCATTATACTTGTTAGGCGGAAGTGGACGGCAACATATTTACCACGAAGTCTAACTAAGTTCTTGCTTGTCCCTTCCATCGGCATTGCTATCTTTATTTTCAATAAAATTATTGTCCTATGCTCTTTTGATGTTTATTGATAATAAAATTCTGTTTTATCAACCAACATCCTATGCATAATTACAGCTAATTTTCTTGCTACTGCTACAATTGCTTTTTTCATTCCTTTTTTCTTCGCAACCCCAGTTTTTTAATTTAAATGTCCTCTTGGTAACTGTAAGCATTGTTTGTGCAGCTTCATATAACATACTTCTACATTCCGGTGGTCCCATCTTTGATATGCTGCCATGCCGATCAACTTCTCCAGAAGAATATTGCCTTGGTGTCAACCCTATATATGCTCCAACTGTATCAGATTTCTCAAACCTATGTGGGTTATCAATTGCAGCTTTATACGTCATTGCTACTATAATCCCCACTCCTGGAACGGTAGTTAACAATTTACAATCATCGTCTTTTTCACCTTGTTCTGAAAGCATTTTGTCAAGCTTTCTTAATGACTTTTCTATTGCTTCCAAACTACAAACTAACGCTTCAATTGAACTCCTACTGATTTCATCCAAATTATTTATTGCCTCTTGTATTCTTAAAGCGAAAGTTTCAAATTTTGATCCTTTACCGACCATGTATCTTCAACAACCCTCTTATTGTTCCAATAACCTGCTGTTTGCTACACATTAGCTGTCTTCTGCTTCCAAGCGCTATTTTAATTTGACAACTGATTTTACTAACACTTCTCATCATCTGCGCTATACCCCTCGCATCGTTTTTATCATTCTTATTGATTCTTGCAGACAACGCTGCTGCCATATGCCTTGCATCTACACAAATTGCTGGTAATCCAAAACTCCTTAACTCTTTGCACATTGATATTGACAACTATCCACTTTCTATTCCTATGGGTTCGTATTTTTTGCCTTGGCTAATCTGCTATTGCCTTACTTTCGCTTGCAACAACTTCTTCCTTAACAACTTTTCCTTTCTCATCAACGATACTTATAAAAGTTTCTTTTAATGAGATCGCTATAATATTTCATGACCTACTGTAAAAGTTTAAATTATTTTTGAAGAACCAATTCATTGAATTTGTTACTTCGTGCTAAAATAATGGAGTATGTCTCTCCATCATTCAATAGCAATTACAGTATGTTTAGCTATAATTTGAAAAACAAAAATTCGTCATTCCGCTACTAGTTAGCGGGATCTAGAGGTACCGCGGCGGCATGACGTAGGATTGCTGTCATCCCGCTGCTTGTTAGTGGCTAAGAGATACTGTGAATAAATCACGGTATGACGGTTAAGTATCCCGCTACGTGTTAGCGGCTGAGATAACGCGAATAAATCGCGGGATGACGTGTTGCTTGGGTCAGCTATAGAAGCAAAACTCATCATTTTGAAAGAGGAGGAGATTTTTCCGGACCCTCAGCAGGGATTGATTTTGGATCTGATAATTCTGTATTTACCTTGATTGGCTCTAATGGAGTTTTCTGCTCTTCCGGTTTATCATCTGGAATTGGAACAGGCCAATCCATAATGTTTTGCGGTATAACTTCTGCTTCTTTAGCTTCTTTTTGACCTGTTGAAGATGATGCATCAACTCCTGCATTTTTAGTAACTTCTTGTTTGAGTTGTTTATTTTCTTCTTGCAGTTGCTTTAAATTTTTCTTTAACTCGTCAATCTCTCTTATTTTTTGTTTTAATTGTTCAGATATAGTTAGTTTGTCTCTAGTCAATTTTTTGTTTTCTTGTCTTAACCCACTAGCTGTTCTGCTTGAGTTGTTGTTTACAGCTTGTATACCTTGGTCTTGCTGCTGCATGCTTGTTCCTCTACTTTCATATTCAACTTCAGTTTGAGTTGCCTGACCTTTTTCCTGCTGTAATATGTTCTGCAGTTGCTCTAGACTCTCTTTGACAGATGCCAGCTCTTCCTGTGTACACGTTAACATCCCTTCCTTTTCCTTAAGTTGATATTGAAGCTTTTCTATTTCCCCCTTCGTATTTTCTTCGCTTAGCTCATCTGCAAGTGATCTTCCAGGTTCAAGTTGTCGAATTTCCCTCTCTAAGTCTTCCTTTTCTCTCTGTAATTCATTTAATTCTTCAGACAATTGGCTCGCCGTTTCAGCCAATGTATTGTTTTCCTTTTTTGTTTCCATTAACTGTTCTGCCAACTGCTTTTTATGATCATCCTTTAAACCTTCCACTATTTTCTTCAGGTCATTCTCCAAATTTGCATTCTTTTCCTTTAGTACAGTTAAATTAGCTTCACTTTTCTCTGTAATTCTTTATTTGCCTCATTTGTTTCACCTTCCTTATCTTTCAACTGATTATTTAAGTTCTTTATTACATCATTTTTATCCTGTAGTTCTTCCTCTTGTTCCTTTATTCTTTGACCTCTTTCAAATATCGCTCGCTGTTGTTCATTGACTTTATCTCTCAAGGAGTCACGTTCTAATCTTAGATCCTCAAGCTGCTTTGCCTGCGCTGCAAAATGTTGAGCAAATGTTTCTTTTCCTTCCTTTAATTCCTCAATTTCGTTTATAATTTCATCTACTTTATCTTTTAATCCTTCTTGCTCATACTCTTCTTCATCACCAGACATATCATCCTCAAATATTTCATCTTCATCACTAAATTCACTGCTGGTGGATATAGAACTTCTACGTGAAGAAGGTGTGCTAGGAGAGGAATACCCACTGCTGCTTGGTGTAGGCAATTGCGATGATAGATCTTGTGTGGGCTCGAGACTGTCCATATCTTGACCTATATCAGTAAAAGCTTGATACAGAGTTTTTCTGTTGATAAAAACTTCTTTATTTTGTCCAACTAACTTTAATACTTCTTCTGAACTCGTTATTCCTCCAAATTTTGGCTCACCAATAACACTCTGTATACCACCAGAATCCAATTTTACGGTCATGCTACAGTCTATGCTGTTACCTTCAGAATCCTTAGCCTGCCAATTAATGGTCATTTCACATGAGCTTGAACCAGTAAAATCATAGTGCCTTTCGCTGCCTTTTTTGGTTGCAGTTATTTGACTATCTTTCCCTAAAGATATGTTATAAACCTTACCTTCACTGCTAGCTCTTAAAATATTGCTAATTTCTATTGGTTTTTCTTCATTTTCAAATCTAATTTTGAAGTCATCATCTTTTGTTGAATACGCTAAGAAATTTTGATTTGGTAAAGATGCTTCAAATTCTCTATGTGTTTCATTTATTGATTGCTCAAATTTTTGGAACTCCTTTTCCCACTTTAAATTTATCTGTCCTGTAATGTCCTCATCTTTGCGTAAAGGGCCAATAAAATACCAGATTAATTTTTTTCCTCCAATTGTTTTATAGTCTCTTGAAAGCTGCTACAAGATTCAATCACATCTAAAATATCCTTTTTCTGCTGTTCATCTACATCTAAACTTTGACTTTCAGCTATAAATACATTTTCGTTTTCCTGTGGCATAATTTTACATTTTAAAAAATATACTATAATATTAACAGATTTCTTTAAAGAGTCAACTAATTGTTGGATAAATAAACTTGAGCATTTGGCCAAAATGTTATATAGTAGTCACTTCAAGAAGTACAGTATGGACAATACCATTATAAGAAAATACGATATTAGAGGTATAGTAGGCAAAGATTTGCAGATTAATGATGGGTACGAGATAGGTAGAAAGTTTGGCCAAACCGTAGCTAGTGTTTGTGTCGGCTACGACAGCAGAATAGATTCACCAGGTATAGAAAGAGAATTAATTAGGGGCTTAACTTTATCCGGTGCAAATGTTATACGCGTTGGACTATGCTCTTCACCTATGCTTTACGCTGCAACACAAATCACACAGGCGGATCTTGGTATCATAATAACTGCCTCTCATAACCCCAGCGAATATAATGGCTTTAAATTTTTTAGTAATAAAAAAGTCTTCTCAGATCAAGAAATGAAGGAAATTATAAGCAGTCCAATTAAAAACAGCACAAGAATTGGAAGCTTAATTAACATAAATATATATAGTGAGTACATTAGCATATTGAAAAGTGCAGTGAAGAATAATACTACACAGAAATTAAAAATAGCCTGGGATTGTGGAAATAGTCCAGCAAGTGGAATTATAAGGTATATTGAAAAGATCTTGCCTGGTCATACGCACATCGTAACCAATAACTCTATAGATGGGGCATTTCCACTGCATGATCCAGATCCCATAGAGGAAAAAAATCTTGCTCAATTAATTGACATTGTGAAGGAATATGGATGTGATCTTGGCATTGCGCTAGATGGCGATAGCGATAGGGTGCGCTTAATTGATAATAAAGGCAACGTTGTTTCCAATGACCATTTATTTATAATTTTTGCACGTGAAGTGTTGGAGGAATATCCAGAAAGCAAAGTTATTGCTAACGTAAAAATGAGTATGAAAGTGCATGATTTTGTTAGCAAGTTAGGAGGGCAAGTTATCACCTGTGCTACTGGACATTCACTAGTTAAGAAGAAGATGGTAGAGGAAGAGGCAAAGTTTGCTGGTGAATTAAGCGGGCACTTCTTCTTTTCTGAGCTAAGTTTTGATGATGGGCTATATTCTGCTGTTAAAGCAGTTGACATTTTGCTTAAGAAAAACCAAAGCCTATCTCAGGTGATTGAGGATTTACCGAAGTTATATATCACTCATGAAGTGAAGATTGTAGTGAAAGATGAGAAAAAGTTTCAAATAATTGAGTCAATAAAGAAAACACTGGAGCAGCAAAATATTGTATTTTCAGATCTTGATGGTGTTAAGGTAACCGATAATAAAGGTTGGTGGCTTCTTAGGGTATCAAATACGCAAAACTGCATTACAGCAAGATGCGAAGGAGAGACTTTAGAGGGTTTTGAACTTACTAAAAAGGTTTTGTTCCATTACATTGATGAAGCAAGGTCTTTAAATTGTAGCTACTCACAGAAATAAATTTGATTTATAAAATTGACATGAAAGTATAAAGATAAATAGGCTAAATGTACTTATCATCTGGTCAGGCTGCAGCATTATTTCGTGTAACCGTTTGCGGGTCCACTTAATTCTGCAATTCTTTGATCTCACTCATGGAGAGGCCAGTAAACTTAACAATAGTGGTGACATCAACATTATTAGCTAGCATTGTTTTTGCAACTTCAATTTTTCCTTCCTTTTTAGCATCATCAAGTTTTTGTTCAAGAACAGCCCGTTCATCACGAATACGTTTTATTTCCTGTTCGTAGGCAATAAATTCTTTCTCTGACCAGTTGAATCTATTTAGTTCTTCATATGCCTTTTTAATTATTACATCACTACCTATTATCTTTTCCAATTCTTCTTCGCTAGTTTCATCTGCATATTTAAAATAATAGATCCATTTTTCAACTATACTCTCCAATTGGTCTTCTTTAGTTTTAGGAAATTTTGGTAACTCAATAAATGTAAAATAAAAATCTTTTAAATCATGTTCATAGCTATCTTTGTCTAACATTACATGATCTGACTTATACTCAGATTTATTAGGAAAGAGAATACAATCAGCAATAGCTATAAAAATGATTTCTTTAAGACCCTGATATTGATCACCTTTATCAGCTTGCCTTGAATAAGCTTTAGCAGCGTAATATTGAGCGCGTTTTTCAAAGCCTTTAGTTTTGGCAACTTGCATTTCGACTATTACTTGCACCCCATTTTCATCCCTGCAAAGAACATCAACGATACTTTGTTTTTTAGAGGCAATTTCAGCATCTTGAATAGTGCTGAGGAATTCTATTTCTTTTATTTCATCTTTGCCAGTGAACCCCAAAATATCATTGAGAAAGTGAATGAGGATGTCTTTATTTTTTTCAGTACCAAAAATACGCCGAAACGCAACATCATTCTTGGGGTCGAGAAACTTAGAAAGAGCCATAAAAAAATTTTTAAATGTATCTTTATATTATATATTCTTATTGATAATAATTCAATAATTTGTCATCTTTTTTGTTAACTTTACTGATGTTGCCAGAGGGAACGTTGTTGCAAAATTTTGTAAAATTTATTATCCTAAGGTTTCAAGTTCTCACAGGTTTATTGGAACTATATGTACAATGTGTTTATCAGTGAAAATCCGGAGAAAATGATGGGGGAAAAGTTAATACATTACTTTAGCCAGGGTAAATGCGAAGGCAATGCAGAAATGAAAAATCTGCTGGGAGGAAAGGGGGCAAATTTAGCAGAAATGTGCAATGTTGGCATTCCTGTTCCACCTGGTTTCACAATTTCCACCTCTGCTTGCAAAGTCTATTATCAAGACAATAGATCTTCTGTCATCCAAGTATCTGATTACTCGGATCCAGAAAAAAATGTGGTCACGCACTGGAATGACATATGTAGTGGAATTAAAAACTACATGACGATGCTCGAAAATGACATCGGTTGTAAATTTGGGGATTTAAATAATCCCTTATTAATTTCCATACGCTCTGGTAGTGTTAGTTCAATGCCGGGCATGCTTGATACTATTTTAAATGTTGGTCTAAATGATGAAACCGTTGTTGGGCTTGCAAAAAAAAGTGGCGAACGTTTTGCTTACGATAGCTACTGCCGTTTCATCATGATGTACTCCAATGTTGTACTACAGCTTGATCATCACCTATTTCAAGATGTTATTGATAATGAGCAGCAAAAGAGTGGAGCAAAAAGCTTAGCTGATCTTGATGTTGATGTTTTAAAGAGAATTGTTAACGATTTTAAAAAGATAGTATATGAAAAAACTGAGAAACATTTCCCGCAGAACGTTGAAGAGCAATTGTTAAACTCAGTTAATGCAGTATTTGCTTCTTGGAAAAATGATAGGGCTGTTTCCTATAGAAAAATACATAATATTCCTGAAAACCTTGGAACAGCGGTCAACGTGCAAGCAATGGTTTTTGGTAATTTAAATGATAATTCTGCAACTGGTGTGATATTTACACGAAATCCTTCAACTGGGAAAAAAAAGCTTTTTGGTGAGTTTTTGGTTAATGCTCAGGGTGAGGATGTGGTTTCTGGTGTTTATACTCCTATGCCAATTGACGGAGAGCAAAAAAACACCATGGAGAAGTTGCTGCCAAGTGTCTACCTGGAATTATGCGCGGTATGTGAAAAACTTGAAAGGCATTATAAAGACATGCAGGATATCGAATTTACTGTACAGGACGGTAAATTATGGATTTTGCAGACTAGGTCTGGCAAGCGCACGGCTGAAGCTGCTATTCGCATAATAGTTGATATGGTAAACGAAGGAACGATTACAAAAGAAGAAGGAATATTGAGAATTGATCCAAAAACTTTTGACAATTTATTGCATCCAGTTCTTGACGTTAAGAGTGACCAAAAAGTAATAGGGAAGGGACTGCCGGCTTCTCCAGGGGTTGCTTCTGGATATGTAGTGTTTAGTGCAAGTGATGCTGAAAAAGCTGCAGAGCAGGGTAAAAAAGTGATTTTAGTAAGGTCAGAAACGAGTCCCGAAGATATTAATGGAATGAATGCTGCAAGTGGCATAGTAACAGCACGGGGAGGGATGACCTCGCACGCTGCTGTTGTAACCCGTGGAATGGGTAAGCCATGCATTTGCAGTGTAAGTGGACTTTATATCGATAAAGATGGAACTTTCTTTTCTGTGGGGGATACAAAAGTAAATAAAGGTGAACCAATTACCATCAACGGAGGAACAGGGGAGGTTATGCTTGGCATTCTTCCTACAATTTCACCTGAATTATCGCAAGAATTCAAAACGATAATCAACTGGATAGATGAAATCAAAACGGTCAAAGTGAGAGCGAACGCTGATACTCCAAAAGACGCAAAAATTGCAAAAGAATTCGGTGCAGAAGGTATAGGCTTATGTCGCACAGAACATATGTTTTTCGCTAGTGATAGAATCGAATTCATTCAAAAGTTGATAATGGCTGACGATGAAAATGAAAGGGCAAATGCGCTCATTAAACTGGAAGAAATGCAAAAGTCTGATTTCAAAGAAATATTTTCTATTATGGAGGGCAGGGAGGTCACTATACGGCTGCTTGATCCACCTTTGCATGAATTTTTACCCAATAATCAGTCTACTATAGAAAAAATCGCCAAATCACTTAGTAAGTCAGTTGAATCAGTAAAAAATAAAATAGCACAGTTATCAGAAAAGAACCCAATGCTTGGCCATCGAGGTTGTAGACTTGCCATTTCTCATCCTGAAATATATAGCATGCAGATTAGGGCAATACTTAGTGCTGCAAGTGAATTAAAGAAAGAAAAGAAGATAGAAGTGGAGCCTGAAATCATGGTCCCCTTTATCATGAATGAGAAAGAGTTTGTTTTGATATGCGAGTTAGTGAAGAAAGAATCCTCTGTCATCTCAGCTAGGATCAAGAAGCAGATTCCAGCGTCACGCGCTGGAATGACATCAGACAAGGCGTACTCAATTGGAACAATGATAGAGCTACCACGAGCAGCACTGATTGCTGATAAGTTAGCAAAACATGCAGAGTTCTTTAGTTTTGGCACTAATGATTTAACGCAAACAACCATGGGACTTTCAAGAGATGATTCAGTTAATTTCCTCGATTCTTATAAGGAAAGCAACATATTCGAAAACGACCCATTTGAAGTGCTGGACATCGAAGGGGTAGGGGAGTTAATCAAGATGGCCATTGAAAGAGGCAAAAAAACCCGAAAAGAAATAAAACTGGGTATATGTGGAGAGCATGGAGCAGATCCAAAATCTATAGAGTTTCTCATCGAATCAGGGGTGGATTATGTTTCATGCTCACCCTATAGAGTACCGGTTGCAAAGTTAGTGGCAGCACAGTTTAGCATAAAATCTAAGTGTGTTGGGTAAATTAGATGCCAGTGTCACGCACTGGCATAACATCCTCCCTAGCGAAATTGAATCACAACGTTTTTGCAGTTTTTTGGACGTGTTCAACTTTATTTTCTTCCATTTCTCTATAGCTTGGTAATGTAGAATTTTTTACATGCAACCCGGTAGCTATTGCAACCAAAGCAGCTATAACACCACAAATCACTGCACCAGTTACAAATGGAACCATCACAGCAGCAGTAATGAATAATCCTGTAATAACAACTCCAACAACATCTTTTGTTAATGAGGTGTAAAAATTTTCCTTGCTTTTTTTATATTTAGCTTCTTTTTCATTTGGCACAGAAAATTGAGCATCTACAAAGCCGTTAGCTTTATTATCATTATTTGGTGTGGCAGTTTGCTTAGCCTCTGGTATTACAGGCGTTTTATTTTTGTTATTATGATTTGATTGGCCATTAACATTATCACTATTTGGCGTGGTAGTTTGGTTAGTCTCTGTTACTACAGGTATTTCATTGTCGTGATTGCGATTATCACCATTAGTACTAACTGGAGGCACTGTTGCTACAGGTCTACTACCAATGTTTCCATTACTGCTGCTGGGTTCTGCTCTATTTTCTTCATTAAGCTTACCTCTATTCAAGAACGCATTAACAATTTCAGTTTTACCTACCTGTATGGCCACTTGTAAAGCCTCTTTCCTGTTTGCAGGACTCACGTAACCTAAAATTAGCTCAGCTTCTTGGGCATTATCCTGAGTAATAGCAAGACACAGAGCGTTAAATTTTTCTTCTTCATAAAATTTGCCACTATCCAAAAGTACCTTAACAACGTCAGCTTGTTTTGTTATTGTAGCTATGCCCAATATAGTTCTGGAAGCAGTATCTGTAAGATGGATTACAGCATCTAAATCTGTAAACAATTTTACAACATCTAGAAATATGCCACGATCGCCGGTAATATTGGACTCTCTTACAGCATTTGCAAACGAGTCAAAAATTGCCAGATTTGTTTCTTTCCCTTGTATTAGTTGCTCGTAAAGTACTTCAGCAGTCATACCAGGGTTTATGAAGTTACTAGAATCTACTTCATTACTGTCTGCTCTATTCTCTTCCACATTAGGTGCCTCTTCTTCCTTGTTTATTGCTGCGGTTATTTGCTCTTGTTGAAGGGGTTCACACCCATTTTGGAGGAGAAAATCCTTAACGCGTGGGTTGTTATTTTCGGTTGCATGTTTTAGAAGTAGGTTCCCTAATGAATTGCCTCCTTCACATTCATCTTGAAAATTAACTTCTTTCCTTAACCTCTTTTTTAGTTCTTCCAAACTAGTAACTGTGTTATCACGTCCTGTAATTCTATCTATATCTAGATAGAAATTTCTAACATCATCATCACTATATGCCATAACTATAATCCCACTACTATAATGCTTATATTATATCAACTCCCTAATAATCAGTCAAGACATATTGCAGTTTCAAGCAGCATGATATATCATGATACATATTGAATATAGTTCTTAAAGCAAATGATGGAAGATTTAGCCTATAAATTAGTTAAAGTGACCGAAGCTGCGGCGCTTGCTGCATATAAACTAGCAGGCTTCGGCGATGAAAAAAAGGCTGATCAGGTTGCAGTTGATGCAATGCGTACAGTATTAAATTCAATGGAAATAAATGGTACTATCGTAATTGGTGAAGGTGAGAGAGATGAAGCACCGATGCTATATATTGGCGAGAAGGTTGGCACTGGAAATGGTCCTGAAATCGACATTGCCGTTGACCCACTTGAGGGCACTACGATTTGTGCTCATTACAAACCAGGGGCAATGTCTGTTCTTGCTGCAACGAAAAAAGGTAATTTTTTACATGCACCTGATGTTTATATGGAAAAAATAGCGGTAGGAAAAAATCTTCCAGAGGGTGTAGTCTCACTAAAAAATAGCATTGAAAAGAATCTAGACAATTTAGCCAAGGCAAAAAAATGCAAAGTAAATGATCTCGTGGTAACTATACTTAATCGTGAAAGGCACAATGAATTAATAGTAAAAATCAGGAAGTTAGGAGCAAAAATTAAACTAATAGATGATGGTGATATTGTGGCCGTAGTTTCACTAGTAAATGGCAATCATGATATGTATATCGGAATAGGAGGGGCACCAGAAGGGGTGCTTGCGGCTGCAGCGCTGAGTTCAATCGGTGGGCAGATGGAGGGAAGATTGATATTTGACACAGATCAGTTAAAAGAAAGAGCAAAAAATTTAAATATTGATGACCCAGAAAAAGTCTACGCCGTAAAAGATATGGCAAGAGGTGAATCAGTGTTCATTGCAACTGGAGTAACAAGCGGAGAACTTGTGGATGGAGTTGATAACATATGTTCAACTAGTTCTTTAATAATTCTACCTAACAACCTGATAAAGCTGCAAACAATGCAGAACTTATGTTAGCTTTTTTAGTTTCTAATTTTAGCTTTACAACATTTAGCATTAAGATATAATTAAGTTTACTTATAACAATAGGGGTGTGAAATGTTTTCTAGTATTGTAAATCTATTGAATGGTTTTTTCAAAAATTCGAGTACCAAGGAAAGTGAAGAAAAGTTGACTCTTCTATCTCCTCAAGCAAATCTTCAATTCGATGAGACTCAGGTACAAAGTGTGCTCTCAGATTTTGAGGAATTGGAGTTTAAGGATAATAAGTGTTTTGACAAAATAGCAGACGATTATGAAAAGAAGGGGGAGAGTGCCCTTTTT
This sequence comes from Wolbachia endosymbiont (group A) of Yponomeuta plumbellus, assembly GCF_947251575.1. Classification (NCBI taxonomy): domain Bacteria; kingdom Pseudomonadati; phylum Pseudomonadota; class Alphaproteobacteria; order Rickettsiales; family Anaplasmataceae; genus Wolbachia; species Wolbachia endosymbiont (group A) of Yponomeuta plumbellus. The sequence goes on from NZ_OX366353.1 coordinate 1,164,115, forward strand.
AACTATGTAATATTGAATAAGCGGAAAGAAATAATCGATATATTAGATAGGAATCTTCCTCTCCTCGAAGAACAGGAGGAGTTTAGAAAGAAATATGGTCAATATGTTCTTCAAATTGACAAAGGAATGAGTTATGGAAAAGAACTTCAAGATGGACTTCGGTCTTTTGAAGATAGGGCAGAAAAAGTATTATCAGATTTTGAAAGATTGAATTTTGATTTTAAGGATAATAAGTGTGAAGATTCTTCTGATTCTGTAAATTATAATAACGGTTGGCCGGCAGATCCATTTGACAAGATAGCAAATTATTATCGAGAGGATGATATTTTCCTTTTCAATTATGTGGTATTGAGTAAGCGAAAAGAAATAATGGGTATATTGGATAAGAAGCTTACTTCTAAAGATCAGGAGGAGTTAAAAGAAAATTTTAAAAAGAGGTTGGGTAGATATCTTATTCGAATTGGTGAAGGAATGAGCGATGGACAAGAATTTCTAAAAACTGGTAGTGCAATTGCTTTCTTTGATGGGTGTTATGTGCCATGTCCATATGCAAACCGTCTTCTTAATCATTATGACCATCTTAATATCAACATTACTAAACCTGAACAAAGTTTAGAAACCAGTCGTCTTTTCACTGAAAAAACTAAAAGAATGGAAGAAGAGAAAAGCGAGGTAAAAAGAGCAAAAATATACAGCAATGGTGAAAGAATAGTAACAATTGAGAAGAATGAGAAACAATAGAGGAACTACTCCTTTACAAAATTTGCAATATGTGACATCGAAATTAGTTGGGGTGCAAAAGATGAATCTGGAAAAGACCTTAACTGTACTGTTGTTCTAAATATAAATTTAGGTCAAGTTAGTATTAAAAAATCAACTATTGACGGTAAAGATGTTGAACCAAAGAAAATTTTAGAGTTAGCTAAGCAAAACGAGGCTGTGCTTATAAAAGGTAAAGCTTTACATGAAGTTTTAGCAGCACGTTTCATTAAGCAAACACCATGTGAGGAAAAGAAGGATATGCAATCGCACGAGAATATCGTTGTACCTGATTCCGGTGCACCTCGCTCTATTAATGAGGAAATAACTGTAGAGCATCCGTTCGGGAAAGCGGCAAATAAAGATAATCATAGAGAAATGTGAGTTTACAACAAATGGTGCCATGAAAGTAGCTGATACATAACTGTACGAACGTTTGTTTGCGAAGAAATGTTATAGCAGGTTTTGCCTCAAACACAAAGGTGTCATCCCAGTGCTTGACACTGGGATCCAGCCCTTTTACGCAGTCCCATTAAAAACGTTGTATTTTAACGTAGGATTAGCTACTTTTATACTCACCAATTTAATCTCTAATCAAAATTCCTGGATCCCAGTGTCTGGGCACTGGGATGACATCCTCCCTAGTGGATTCAAATCACAATATTCGTATAGTAAGCACTGACCACTTTTGCTTCAATATTTGCGATGCCCCTGAACAGATACAATTATTCTATTATCAGGAGGATGCCATTAATCGCTTTATATAATGCTACTTGTAACACTTATGCCCTGAACGGAGACAGTTTAGGCTGTTATGCCTGGCGGCTTTGTTGGAATAAGTTTTTCAACACTGCTAACAATAAAATTGATTGTATCGTCAGCTACCTTATCGAATTTATCATTTATCTCTTTTCCTATTTCTTGATTTTTAACATATTCGTGTAGAGCTAAAGCAGTTATAGCTGCACATGCTGCAATTAAGCCAGTTTGTGCTATAATGAATAGTAATAATCCTCCTACGAATATAGATGTTAATCCAATAGCCAGGTTTATAATTTTACTTTGTGTTGTTTGTTGCGTCGCTTGGCTTTGATCTGCCTGTTTATCCTCTAAAGCATTCGATATTGTTTTTAAGGCAACTTTTATCGCTATTGCTGCAACTGAAACCATAATTAGCCCTATAGCTATTTTTGCTAAAAGAAGAATCGACGGTAGCATCATTACAAATAATAGCGCGCCAATTCCTCCAGCTAACCACTTCTCATTTATTTTTTTTGATTGATTTGTACCAGTGTTCATTATTACCCTCCACTTTACTTATGATTTACCTATATCTAATACGAAATATGAAGGTAGTCAACTATATATTTTATATGAAAGATTGTATTAAAAGTTTTTCATGTTATTTTTTGCTGCTTCGTGGTTAAATTTGGAATTTTAGAAAGAGTTACGTATTATTTGAAATTCTTGTATACTGTTTTGAATCAGTTAAATAGATAATGAAGTGCAGGACGCAGTTTTAATTTTACAAGATGGCAAGTGCTTTTGGGGAAAATCAGTAGGTAAAAAAGGCAAATGCATAGGTGAGGTCTGTTTTACCACTGGTATGACCGGTTATCAGCATACTATAACTGATCCTTCTTTTGCCGATCAAATTATAACGTTCACTTTTCCTCATATTGGTAACGTTGGAATAAACCATAAGGATAATGAAGGAAAGAAAATTTTTGCAAGTGGTGTGGTTATGCGTGAACTTTCTTCTATGTCCCACCCTTCTTCATATATCAGTTTAAATGATTGGTTAGAGAAAAATAACGTGATTGGGATATCAGGAGTTGATACTAGAGCTTTAACGAGACATTTGAGAGAACATGGATCTCAAAATGGAATGATATGCTCATCGAGTAAGGCGCATGCGTTGGACAAATTGAAGGAATACAAATCTGTAAATGGGATAGAAATAACCAATAAAGTCAGCTTGCATGGTAATTTTAAAAGTGACCTTAATGCAAAATATAGGGTTGTAATCGTTGATTTTGGCGTAAAAATCAGTATAGTTTCACGCTTAATAGAACTTGGTTGTACAGTTGAATTAATCAGACCAAGCACAGGTTTTGCTCAAAAAGTGTTGAGTATGAATCCAGATGGGATAGTGCTTTCAAATGGTCCTGGTGATCCGCAAGAAATAGGAGAAAGTGTAGTTTCAGAAATAGACATTATTATAAAATCTAAAATACCAATTTTTGGCATATGCATGGGCCATCAATTACTTGCGATTACTTTGGGGGCAAAGACCATCAAGATGGATATAGGTCACCGAGGGAGTAACCATCCAGTTTATGATGTAATTAGTGGAAAAGTTGAGATCACTAGCCAAAATCATGGTTTCGTTGTTGATTCAGCTTCTCTTCTAAGTAATGTTGAAATTACTCACATTTCTCTATTTGATAATAGTGTAGAGGGAATAATGATGAAGGATTACCCAGTCTTTTCTGTGCAATACCATCCAGAAGAAGCGCCAGGTACGCATGATTCGCATTATTTGTTTAAACGTTTTATTGACAATATTGTGTTGTATAAAATGAAATCTGCGTGATTTTAATCAGGGTAGGTTTTATTGCTTGATTTTTTAATTTTAGGCGTTTAGTATTAAATACAATAAGAGCTTAAGTTAAGATGCTAAAATAGTATTCTCTTAACAAATTTTTGCGGAGGAGTGACCGAGTGGTTAAAGGTAACAGACTGTAAATCTGTCCGCGTGAGCGTACGTAGGTTCGAATCCTACCTCCTCCATTGTGCGGGTATAGCTCAATGGTAGAGCTCTAGCCTTCCAAGCTAGTGACGTGGGTTCGATTCCCACTATCCGCTCTTTTTTTTGTTGTATTTTTATAAAATCAACATATTATTTATTGATGTATTTGTATTTTAGGTAGAAAAGTTTAAATTATGACAGCAATAGTGGAAGCATTTGGAAAGCCGCATGTAAATGTGGGAACAATAGGACATGTGGATCATGGGAAGACGACGTTAACAGCGGCGATAACGAAGCATTATGGAAATTTTGTAGCGTACGATCAGATAGATAAAGCGCCAGAAGAAAGGAAGAGGGGGATAACGATAGCAACAGCGCATGTTGAGTATCAGACGGAAAAAAGGCATTATGCACACGTTGATTGTCCTGGACACGCTGACTATGTAAAGAACATGATAGTAGGTGCAGCACAGATGGATGCGGCGATATTGGTAGTGTCGGGGGTTGATGGGCCAATGCCACAAACGAGAGAGCATATATTGCTGGCGAAGCAGGTAGGTGTTGGATATATCGTGGTGTATATAAATAAAGCTGATGTTGCTGATGCTGATATGATAGATTTAGTAGAAATGGAAGTGAGGGAATTACTGAGTAAATACGGATTTCCAGGGGATGAAGTGCCTGTGGTGGTTGGTTCAGCGCTCAAGGCGCTGGAGGATGACAGCAGCGAATATGGAAAGAAATCAATAGACAAATTGATGGAAAAGTTAGATGAATATGTAGCGGTTCCACCAAGGCCTGTGGATTTACCATTTTTATTGCCAATCGAAGATGTATTTTCGATATCGGGGCGAGGAACAGTGGTAACAGGAAGAATAGAGAAGGGAGAGATAAAGACGGGAGAAGAGATAGAGATAATAGGTCTGAAAGCGACGCAAAAGACGATATGCACAGGTGTTGAGATGTTTAAGAAGTTGCTGGATAAGGGAAGTGCAGGACTCAATGTAGGAATATTGTTAAGAGGAACAAAAAGAGAAGAGGTGGAGAGAGGGCAAGTATTAGCGAAACCGGGGACGATAACACCGCATAGAAAGTTTAAGGCGGAGGTTTATATATTAAAGAAAGAGGAAGGAGGAAGGCATACACCATTTTTTGCGAATTACCAGCCACAGTTTTATTTAAGGACAACGGATGTAACTGGGAGCATAAAATTGCTAGATGGGAAGGAGATGGTAATGCCAGGAGATAATGTGAGTGTAGAAGTAGAATTGCAAGTACCGATAGCAATGGATAAGGGATTGCGTTTTGCGATAAGAGAAGGCGGTAGAACTGTTGGTTCTGGTGTTGTTTCTGAAATTTTGGAGTGAGTGTAGTAACTAAGATGAAGCAAGATATATATATTAACATTAAGGCTTTCGATTGTTCTTTATTGGAGGAGTGTGTTCGAAAATTTGTTGATGAATTAAAGCGGTCCAGTGCAAAATTATCTGGTCCGATTGCGTTGCCAAGGAAAGATTCTAAATTTATTGTTAATAGATCTCCTCACGTTGATAAAAAATCTCGTGAACAGTTTGAAATGAGAACTTCTAGGCGTTTGATTGTTTTACATGATCTTACTCCTACTATGATGCAGATGCTTACAGGTTTATCTTTTTCTGCTGGCGTAGAAGTGGATTTAAAAGTCAAGGAAGTTAAGGTTTAGGAGAAGGAAATGAAGAGAATAAATTCGCTGAGGAGAATTGGTTTACTAATGATGAATATTGGTCATACTGCTATGTATTCTGACAATAGTCGCATGGCTGTAACTTTATTGCATCTCAGCGAAACTTATATTATTGATATAAAAGGACAAGATAAATGTGGCTATAATTCAGTCATTTTAGGCACAGGAGATTTTAAAAATATAGCAAAACCTCAGTTGGAATATTTAAAGAAAAAGGGTATAAATAATAAATGTAAGTTATACGAAAGTAGATTAAATGACCTGTCGGGAATAGAATGTGGTAAAAAAGTGGGAATCAATCATTTTGTGGTTGGTCAATATCTTGATATTACGGGTTATTCTATAGGTAAAGGATTTGCTGGTGTGATGAAGCGGCATAATTTCAGTGGGCTTAGGGCATCTCATGGTGTTTCTATTGCTCACAGATCACAAGGTTCCACTGGCCAATGTCAGGATCCTGGTAGAGTATTCAAAGGAAAGAAAATGGCTGGTCATTTAGGTAACAGCAGGATAACTGCACAAAATATGAAGATATTATCCATTGATCATGAAAATAGTATAATTGCTGTGAAGGGTAATAATGTTCCTGGGTTTAAAAATTCCTATGTTTTTGTAAGAGATGCAGTTAAAAAATCTTTACATAAAGATGTTCCTTTTCCGGTAGGTTTACTGTTAGATGTAAATGATGATGCTAGTAATTTGGTAAGTTAGTTATGGAATGTAATTTAGTTAATCTATCTAATGATAATGTAGGTACTGCTCAGCTCAATCCTTTGATATTTTCTGCTAAGCAAAAATTGAGTATTTTGCATGATATAGTGAGATGGCAATTAGCGAAGAGAAGAGCTGGTACTCATAAAACAAAAGGTATTAGTGATGTCTCTGGTACAACAGCTAAACCTTATGATCAAAAACGTACCGGTAGGGCAAGACAAGGGAGCTTGCGATCTCCTCAATTTAGAGGTGGTGGGATTATTTTCGGCCCTGTTGTGAGGAGTCATACTTATTCTCTTAATAAGAAGGTACGCAAATTTGGTTTAAAAATTGCTTTATCTCTAAAGTATTTAAATAATCAAGTAATTATTCTGGATAATTTAAATATTGATGTGAAGAAAACGTCTGAAATGTGTAAATGTATTAAAAATTTTAAATTTTCTTCCTTTTTGATAGTTGGTGATTATGGAGATGATTTGTTGCGTGCGGCTAAAAACTTGCACTATGTAGACTTAATCAAACCTATTGGGTTAAATGTTTTTGATATATTGAATCACGAATGCGTGATGTTGACAAAGGATACTTTAAAGCATCTTGAAGGTAGATTGTTATGATCAAATATAATAATATAATAAAATCTCCTATAATTACAGAAAAGGCCTCTTTTTTGAGGGAGAAGTTTAATAAATATTCTTTGTATGTTTTTGTAAATGTAAATAAGCGTCAAATAAAGTTGGCAATAGAGTCTCTATTTGATGTTAAAATTTCTTCTATAAATGTTGTTAGAATTAAGCCTAAATATAGGCGTTTTAGGGGTGTGATTGGTTGTGAAAAACAGAAAAAGAAAGTTTATTTTTCTTTGATGGATGGTCAAAAATTAGATATAATGAGCGTTTAGTATGGGTATGAAATTTTTTAATCCTGTTACTCCGTCTTCTCGTGGGACTGTGTTAGTAAGTAAAGTTGGTTTATCAAAAGATGAGCCAGAAAAGTCTCTTACATCCGGTAAAAAGTCCAGTGGTGGAAGAAATAATCATGGTAGAATTACAACTCGTCATAGGGGTGGTGGTCACAAAAAGAAGTATAGAGTGATAGATTTTAAGCGTAATAGAAGTGGTCAAGGTATAGTTGAAAAAATAGAGTATGACCCAAATAGAAGTGGGTTTTTGGCGTTAATATCATATAAGGAAGATGATATTAAGTCTTATATATTAGCTCCTCAAGGTATGAAGCCAGGTGATGTTGTTACAGCTGGGAATGATGCTGATATTTTGCCAGGGAATTGTTTACTACTCAAGCATATACCTGTTGGTTCTTTCGTTCATAATGTTGAGCTGAAGCCAGGTAATGGTGCTGCGATTGCTAGAGCTGCTGGTTGTTATGCACAAATCGTTGGTCGTGATGGCCAATATGTTTTATTACGACTCAGGTCTGGTCAAATTAGGTTGATTTTATCTTCTTGCAAGGCTACTATTGGTGTAGTATCTAACCCTGACCATAAGAATAGAAAGTTGGGTAAAGCTGGGAGAAGTAGGTGGCTTGGGATTAGACCTACTGTACGTGGAGTTGCAATGAATCCGGTTGACCATCCTCATGGAGGCGGGGAAGGAAAAACCTCTGGTGGTCGTCATCCTGTTACTCCTTGGGGTGTTGCAACAAAAGGAAAGAAAACTCGAAGGAGAAATAAATCTAGTGATAAGTATATAAAACAATTGAAAGGTTAGTTTATGAGTAGATCTGCATGGAAGCCTCCTTTTTGTCATCCTTCTATATTAAAGTCGGTGAATAATGCTTTAAACAAGGGGTTTGTTAACATGGCTATAAAAGTTCATTCCAGGGCTTCTGTAATTCTTCCTAATTGTTTAGGTTTAAAGTTTGCTGTTTATAATGGTAAGGATTACATTCCTGTGAATGTTAATGATCAGAATATGATAGGTCATAAGTTTGGTGAGTTTTCACCCACTCGTAAATTTACTGGGCATAGTGGTGATAAAAAGGCGACAAGAAGGTAATTGATATGAAAAACAGAGATGTAATAGTTAAAGCTGGTTCTAGGGTTTTAAAATCAACTCCTCGTAAATTGAATTTGGTTGCTGGTTTAGTACGTAATAAAAAAGTTTCTTTTGCCACTGTGCAATTAAGATTTTGTGAAAAGAAAGCTGCAGGTCTTATAAGGAAGGTATTAAATTCTGCGATTGCTAATGCTCAAAATTATGGATTGGATATCGATAATTTATATATAAAAGAAATTTTAATAGGTAAGTCTCTTACTTTGCGTAGGGTATGTCCAAAAGCTATGGGTAGAGCTAATAGAGTTAGTAAACGTTATAGTAATATAACTGTAAAATTGGGGGAAATTATATGATTCATAAAAATAGAAAATTAATAAGGAAAGTGCAAAAATATGGGAAACGTTAATCCTAAAGGATTTAGGTTAAAAATAATTAATACTTGGTCATCTATTTGGTATGCTGAGAAGGGTTATAAACAAGGGTTGCATCAAGATTTATCTATTCGCAGTTATATAAATGAATCTTTTAAGCATGCTGGTGTTTCTAAAGTAATTATAGAGCGTACGATCGATTTGGTATCTGTAATAATACATTCTTCTAGACCTGGAGTGATAATAGGTAAGAAAGGCTCGGATATTGAGAAGATAAAGCAAAAGATAGCTGAAAAAGTAAAAAATAATGTGGAAGTGAATGTAGTAGGGGTTAAAAGGTCTGAAATAGATGCAGTTTTAATATCAAACAGCATTGCACAGCAGTTAGAAAAAAGGGTTTCATTTAGAAGAGCGATGAAAAAAGCTATTCAAAGTTGTTTGAGGATGGGTGCTAGAGGTATTAAAGTAAGTTGTTCTGGGCGCCTTGGCGGAGCTGAGATAGCTCGTACTGAGTGGTATAAAGAAGGCCGTTTGCCTTTGCATACTTTACGTGCTAATATAGATTATGCTTTTGCTGAAGCAAAAACTATATATGGCATCATAGGAGTTAAGGTCTGGGTTTATATTGGTAACTAATTAGGTATATTGAAATGTTTATTCCTAAAAAAAGTAAATATAAAAAAGTATTTAAAGGACGAATTAAGGGTAACACGAAAGGTGGTAGCACATTATCTTTTGGAGATTATGGTCTAAAGGCTATGGAAGCAGGTAGGATTCAATCTAAGCATATTGAAACTGCAAGGCGTGTAATATCTAGAACATTAAAACGCTCTGGTAAAGTGTGGATAAGAATTTTTCCTGATACCCCTGTTAGTAAAAAGCCGGCGGATGTGCGTATGGGTAAAGGGAAAGGTAGTGTTGAGTTTTGGGTATTTAAAGCTAAGCCCGGTAGAATGTTGTTTGAAATTAGCAGTGATGTTCCCATGCATTTAGCAAGATTGGCGCTTGAAAAGGCAACTGCTAAGCTTCCTATGAAGTGTAAATTTGTATCTAATCATAATTAAATGGAGTTGCAATGGATATAGCTGACATTGAATCGAGGTCCTCGCAAGAATTGCATGAAATTCTTGTGAATTTGAGAAAAGAGTTTGTTAATTTGGTTTTTCAAAAGAAGCTGGGCCAGTGCAACAATATTTCGCGTTTTAGCTTAATAAGAAAGAGCATAGCTCGTATTTTAACTACATTAAATAAAAGAAGAAGAGAGGAAAAGAATGCCTAAAAAGGTTTTTTGTGGTACTGTAACTAAGGCTAAGTGTGATAAGACTGTAAAGGTTTCGGTATTACAAGTGTATAAGGATGAGCTGTATAAAAAGGTTATAAAAAAATACAAGAAGTATACAGCACATGATGAGAATAATAGTTGTAAAGAAGGGGACAAGGTTTTAATACAAGAACACAAGCCTATTTCTACTACTAAAAAATGGGTTATTGTTAATAGCTCACATTGAATAGGATATTTATATGATTCAAAAAAATACATTGTTGGAAGTAGCTGATAATTCTGGTGCGCGTGCAGTGCTTTGTATTGGTTTATTGGGTGGTAGAAAATCTGCATCTATAGGTGACACAGTTATTGTATCTACTAAATCTATTACTCCAAGAGGGAAAGTTGAGAAGGGAAAAGTATATAGAGCAGTTGTGGTGAGGGTGAAAAGCCCTATTAGAAAATCTGATGGTTCTGTAATTCGTTTTTCTAGCAATGCTGTAGTTTTGATTAATGATCAAGGTGAACCACTTGGCACTCGGGTGTTTGGTCCGGTAAAAAAGTTATCATCTGGTTCTTTTATGAAGATAATGTCATTAGCTGTTGAGGTTTTATAATGAGTGCTAAAATAAAAAGTGGTGACGACGTTATAGTTTTAACTGGTAAAGATAAGGGAAAAATTGGTAAGGTAATCAAAGTTATAGCACGTGATGCTAAAAAGAAAGTAATTGTTTCTGGAGTGAATGTGCATAAGAGACATACTAAACCAAAAGCTGGTAGTAGTGGTGGTATATTAAATAAAGAGTTAGCTATTGATATATCCAACGTTGCAACATTGGACCCTAAATATAAAACTCCAACTAGAGTGGGGTTTAAGGTTATAGACGGTAGAAAAGTGCGTTTTGCAAAAGTTTCTGGAGAAGTGATAGATTAGGTTGATATGTTTAAAGAATTGTATAAAGATAGCATAGTAAAGTCCTTGAAGGATAAGTTTAATTACGGCAATATAATGCAAGTGCCTAAACTTGTCAAGGTGTGTATCAATATGGGCGTTGGAGATGCTGCTACAGATAGTAAAGCAATAAATGAACCACTTGATAGCCTATATTTGATTGCTGGGCAGAAGCCTTTATCAACTTTTGCAAAAAAATCTATTTCTGGCTTCAAGATCAGAAAAGGTGCTACAGTAGGTTGCAAAGTAACTTTGCGTAGAGATAAAATGTATGAGTTTTTAGAAAGATTGATATATATTGCTTTGCCAAGGGAAAAAGATTTTAGAGGATTTAGTGTGAAGCAATTTGACGGTAATGGTAATTTTTCCTTTGGTATAAAGGAACATATCTCGTTTTTAGAAATAGACTATGATAAAATAAGTAAAATTAGAGGTATGGATATTAATATTATAACAAGTGCAGTTAGTGATAAGGAAGCAAAGGAATTATTACTGGCTCTTAAATTTCCTTTTTTTGATTAATTGAGAGGAGAAATATATGGCAAAAAAATCTATGATAGAAAGAAATCTTCGCAGAATAAAGTTGTGCGATCAATATAAAGAAAAAAGAGAAAAATTGAAATCTATAATAAATAATAAGAATTTGTCTATTGTAGAAAGGTTTACAGCTCAAAATAAATTAATTAAAAAATTGCCTAGAAATTCTTCTAAAACCAAAATTAGAAATAGGTGTGCTTTAACTGGGAGACCAAGAGGAGTATATAGAAAATTTGGTTTATGTAGAATTGTTTTGCGTGATTTATGTTCTTTTGGGCAAATTCCAGGAGTTACAAAGTCTAGTTGGTAAATATAATATAAGGAGTATATTGTGGCGTTATCTGATAGTATTGGTGATTTTTTAACAAGGATACGTAATGCTCAATTGGCAATGCATAGGGCAACAAGGGTACTATTTTCTAAGATGAATTCTTCTATATTGGAGATTTTAAAAGAGGAAGGGTATATCCTTGATTATGAAAAGCAAGTTGTAGATAATTTACCTTCTTTCATTGTAAAATTGAAGTATTATGAGAAGTCACCTGTAATTAGTGACATAGTTAGGGTGTCAAAGCCTGGTTGTCGTCGTTATTCTAAGTATAAGGACATTTCTAAAGCATATAATGGTCTTGGTATTTTTATTATATCGACACCCAAAGGAGTGATGACTGATTATAATGCACATAAGTTAAAGGTTGGTGGAGAAGTTTTGTGTCGTGTGTTTTAAATAATAGGAGAAATTCATGTCTCGTATAGGTGCTGCTCCTATCAATATTCCTGCTGGTGTTTCAGTTGAATATAATAATGGTAGTATGTTAATAAAGAGCGCTAAGGCTGAAAAGGAAGTTAGCTTGATCAGGGATGTTGTGTGTCAGATTATTGATAATCAGCTATTGCTTTCTGTTGATCAAGATAAAGATAATTATGATAAAATAAAGCCTATGTGGGGCACTTATAGGAGTAATATTAATAATATCATTAACGGCATGGTTGATGGTTTTTCTGTTAATCTTGAGATTAACGGTGTGGGATATAAGGCAGAGTGTGATGGTAAGTATTTGACTTTATATCTTGGTTATAGCCATAATGTTAAATATAAAGTGCCTAAAGATGTTGAGATTAAGTGCATAAAGCCAACTCACTTAGTAGTTAGTGGTATGGATAAGCAGAAGGTCTATATGGTGGCGTCTGATATATGCAAAATTAGAAAATATGATCCTTATAAAGGTAAGGGTGTTGTAATAAAAGGCAAATTTATGCTGCGTAAGGTTGTAAGTAAAAAGAAGTAATAAAAATGAAAAGATCGTATAATTTTTTAAGTAATTCTGAAAAAAGGAAGTTACGTAATAGAGCGAAGCTTGACAAGAGCGCTGAACGTTTACGTATATCCATATTTAAATCTAATAGGCATTTTTATGTCCAGTTAATTAATGATGTAAAAGGAATAACTCTCACTTCAGCTTCTACTTTGGATGCTAAAATTAAGGATGTATGTAAAGGGAAAGTCAACGCTGAAACTATAAAACAGGTTTCTTCTTTAATGGTTGAGCGTCTGTCTGGCATGAAATTAGAGCAGCAGCTTACGTTTGATCGTGGAGCGTATAAATACACAGGATTAGTTTCTCAATTTGCTGAGGCTTTAAGAAGTTCTGGATTTGAATTTTAGAAGGTTTTGAATATGGCTATAAAGAATTTACAAAATAATAATGATTTATCAGAGCTTTTAGTTTCGGTACGAAGAGTGACAACGGTTACCAAAGGTGGTAGAAGATTTTCATTTTCAATTTTGGTTGTTGTTGGCGATGAGAAGGGTAGGGTAGGGTGTGGAATAGGTAAGCACGCAGAAGTTGCTGAAGCAAGAGTCAAAGCTGTAAATGCTGCAAAGAAATCAATGATTAGAGTGTACTTGCGTGAAGGTAGAACTTTGCATCATGATATTAAAGCTAAATTTTGTTCTGGTGAGATAGTTTTAAGAACCGCAAGAGCCGGAACAGGTATTATTGCTGGTGGAGCGATTAGATCAGTTTTTGAGGTGTTAGGTATAAAGGATGTGGTAGCTAAATCCACTAGATCAAATAATCCTCATAACGTTATATGTGCGGTGTTTAAGGCTTTTGATAGTATGTTATCTCCTCGTCAGGTAGCAAGCAAAAGAGGCAAAAAGATTAGCGAGATAGTTGGAAACAGGTAAAGTATGAATAATGCTGTAAAATTAAACTCTATATTTACTAAATTATCTAAGAAAAAGAAGCCTAAGTTGCTGGGTAGAGGTATCGGTTGTGGTAAAGGTAAAACATCCGGTAGAGGGCATAAAGGGCAGAAGGCTAGAAGTGGAGTTTCTATAAATGGTTTTGAGGGTGGACAACAGTCTATATATACTCGTTTGCCTAAAAGAGGTTTTAAGCCTATACGTAGGAGCATATACTCTATAATTAATGTTGGCGATATACAGCGCTTAATGGAAGCTAAAAAAATAGTGAAAGACTCTGTTATAGATAAGGAGAGGCTGTATAAATTAGGTTTTATAAAGTCTATTAAGGATAAAATTAAACTTCTTAATAAAGGTAAGTTGAGCGAAAAATTTGTGTTTCATGTTGATTTTGCGTCAGAAGCTGCAAAAAAATCTGTAGCTTCAGTTTGTGGTAGTGTGGAAATACTATCGTAAGTCATGGGCAATAAATCAGCATTTAATAGCTTGGATCCTACGTTGTTATATAAAGGCGATTTATTAAAGCGTATATTTTTTACGCTAATAGCTTTAATTTGCTATCGCTTGGGTACTTATGTGCCTATTCCTGGAATTAATCTTGATGTAATTAATGATATATTTCCCAAAGATGGCTCAGGCGTTTTTGGAGTATTTAATTTATTTTCTGGTGGTGCATTGGCTAGAATGACAATTCTAGCATTGAACGTTATGCCATATATAATGGCTTCTATCATTATTCAGTTACTTTCTTCTGCGATTAAAGGAATGAAGGAAGTTAAGAATGATGGAGAGTCAGGCCGTAGAAAGATGAATTCTTATATACGCTATCTGACCATAGTAATTTGTGTATTTCAATCAATTCCAATTTTGGTTGGATTGGAAGGGATGAATAGGGAAGGGGTATTGGTTGTAATCGAACCTGGTGTTATGTTTCGTACAATAGGTGTTTTCAGCCTTTTAGGTGGAACTATGCTTTTAATATGGCTTGGTGAACGAATCAGCGCTAGCGGTATAGGCAATGGTATCTCATTAATCATTTTCACGGGTATAATATCAGAGTTACACAGCGCTTTGTCATCTTTGTTAACGTTAAATAAAAACGGTAGCGTATCGTTATTTATTATCCTTTTTGTTTTGGTATTGTTTTTTTTGCTGCTACTCTTAGTCATTTTTGTAGAGTCTTCTTATAGAAAGGTTATTGTTCAACATCCTAAAAAGCAATTTAAAAGATTACATAATGACGATTTTACTTATATTCCATTGAAGATTAATTTATCTGGTGTAGTACCAACCATTTTTGCTAATGCAATTTTATTGACACCTATTTCAATTGCAAATTTCTATAAGGGGCACGCTTTTTCTGATTTTATTTTGAATTACTTTATGGCAAATAAAGTAGTATATATTGTAGCCTATTTGGTGCTGATAGTATTTTTTAATTTTTTCTATACCAATTTTATATTTAATCCAGAGGAAAACGCAGATTTTCTTAAAAAAAATGGTGGTTTTATACCTGGTAGAAGGCCTGGGAAACATACTTCTGATTACCTTCAAGATATAGTTTTTAAGTTGACATTCATTGGCTCTGCGTATTTGGTAGTCATATGTACTGTACCTGAAGTTATGAGATATTATTATGATATACCATTTATTTTTGGTGGGACGAGCTTACTGATTATAGTGAACGTTATTACTGATACTATTATGCAAATACAATCTTATATTTTTTCAAATAGGTACGACAACTGGATAAAGAAATATGAGTCTAAAACGAGGAAAGTAAGATGATCATTACGATTTTTGGTCCTCCAGGTTCTGGTAAAGGTACTCAGTCAAGCTTGTTAATAGCAAAATATAATTTAAAATTAATTTCAGTAGGGGATTTATTAAGGAATATTATATCTAGCAGTAGTGAGTTAGGTAAAAAAATAAAGGGTACCGTGGAATCTGGTAATTTAATTCAAGATGAAATTATATGTGGATTATTACGTGACCAGCTTGCATTAGTGGATGATAATTGCTTATTAGATGGTTTTCCGAGAAATTTAAACCAGGCTCATTTTTTGACTCAAGTTTTGCAAGAAAAATATAATAGGGATGTTGACATTGTAGTTGAGCTGCAGCTTGACGATAATATTGCAATCGATAGGTTAAAAAATCGTCTCGCGTGTTTGGACTGTAAAAGCATATATAGTGTATCTTCTTTTAAGAGTACTACTTGTGCTAAATGTAAAAGTACGAGGTTAGAGAAAAGAATTGATGATGCTGATATGTCTGCAATTAATAAGAGAATAAGTGAATATCACCTTCAAATGAAAGGTTTACGCGAGTATTATAAAGGCAAATTATTAACAATTGACGCTAATTTGAGTGTTGATGAGGTAACGCAAGAGATTGAAAGTAAAATTTCTTGTAATTTGGTTTGACTCTGAGTTGTTTTATGGTATAAATTAAGAGTTGTTATTAATAAAGTATCGAGGTACCAGTGGCACGTATTGCAGGCATAAATATTCCAGTGAGGAAATGTGTTCCTTTTGCATTAACTTATATATATGGTATAGGTATTGCTACTGCGAATGTAATTTGTCACGCTTGCGAAGTTGATAAGCGCAAACGTGTTTCAGAATTACGAGATGAAGATATAGAAAAGATCAGCGGTTTCATTAGACAAAATTATGTTATAGAAGGTGAGCTCAGAAAAGAAGTGGCTATGAACATAAAATCTTTAGTGGAAATGGGATGCTATAGAGGGGTGAGACATAGAAAAGGTTTACCTGTGAGAGGGCAAAGGACTCATACTAATGCTAAGACTCGTAAAGGTAGATCTCGGTTGCCTATTGCTGGGAAAAAATAAAATTTATTATTATTGTGAGTTTTAATGAAAAAAGTCAAAACGGTTAGTAAGAGTAAGAAGGAGTTTATTACTGGTGTTGTCCATATTCGTGCAACTTTTAATAATACTTTTGTAAATGTAACTGATGTTCATGGTAATACGCTATGTCAAACTTCTGTGGGTGCATGTGGTTTTTCAGGTTCGAGAAAATCCACACCTTATGCTGCAGGTAAGGCTGCGGAGTCTGCTGCGAAGAACGCAATGGAGAGATTTGGTATGAAGGTTGTCTCTGTAATAATTCGCGGTCCTGGCTTTGGTACCGAAGCTGCGGTTAAAGCACTTCAGAGCTGTGGGTTGACTGTGACTTCAATTGCAGATAAAACCGCAATTCCTCATAATGGGTGCAGGTTAAGAAAAAAAAGAAGAGTATAGGATATTTGAAAAGGTTGTTTTATGTATTATAATAATGATGTTTCTCTCTGTAGCAATTTAGATAAATTGATTAAACCTAGTTCAGTTAAGGTAATATCAGATGATTCAAGTGAAAAAAGTGATATAGTGCTAGAACCGTTGGAAAGTGGTTTTGCTTTAACATTAGGTAATGCATTAAGACGTGTAATGTTATCTTCTCTTAAAGGTAGTGCTGTTTATGGAATAAAAATTGAAGGTGTAACTCATGAGTTCACTTCAATTCAAGGGGTGAGAGAAGACGTAACTGATATAGTATTAAATATGGGTATGTTGAGGTGTAAATTAAATGGTGCTTCTAATAAATGCTTAAATTTAAACGCTAAAGGGCCTTGCCAGGTATTAGCTGGGATGATAGAAACTGATGATCAATGCTCTATTGTTAATAAAGATTTGTTAATATGTACGCTGGGGCAAAATGTGGAGCTTAACATGACCATATATGTGGCTAGCGGAAAAGGTTATCTTCCTGTAACTAAATATAAAGAAAATGAACTTTTGAAGCTTATGAGTGAACAGGATTTAATTGGTTTTATTCCAGTTAATGCTTTGTATAGCCCTGTCAACAGGGTTTCGTACAGGGTAGAGAACAGTCGTGTTGGCCAAGTGACTGATAAGGATAAGCTGATATTGTCAATTGAAACTGATGGTACAATTTCTCCGAGTCAAGCTGTTGACTCTGCTGCAAGAATATTACAGGAGCAACTTCAGCCCTTTATTAGTTCTGATGTAAGTTATAAAAAATCGCAGGTTTCTTCGTCTAGTGGTGCTAAAGATTTGGGTTATGACCCTGTCTTATTGCGTAAGGTAGATGAAATGGAATTATCTGTCAGGTCTCATAACTGTCTGAAAAACGAAAACATCACTTATATAGGTGATCTTGTGCAAAAGACAGAAGGTGAAATGTTAAGAACTGCTAATTTTGGCAGAAAGTCTTTGAATGAGATTAAGGCAGTTTTGACTAATTTTGGCTTGTCTTTGGGTATGAATGTGCTAAACTGGCCACCTAAGGATATAGATGAGTTGGCTAAACAACATACTGATGAAGATTAGGTGATATATGAAACATGGAATAAAAAAACGTAAACTATCTCGTTGTACTGAACATAGATTATCGACGTTAAAGAATCTATCTATCTCATTAATTAACCATGAGCAGATTGTAACTACTTTACCAAAAGCTAAGGAACTTCGTCCATATGTCGAAAAGTTTATTACAATTGCTAAGAATAAGAATACTTTACATGGTAGAAGACTTTTGCTTTCACGCCTTCATAATAGTAAGTTAGCAGTTGATAAGTTATTAAACGTCTTAGCCAGCCGTTATCAAGATCGTAAAGGTGGGTATTCTAGAATAATAAAATTTAGCACTCGAAAGGGTGATTGCGCTTCAATGGCAGTGATAGAACTGGTTGATAGGGATATTGCAGCAAGAGGTAAGGTTTATAGTAAAAATAAAGAAGGAGGCAAAGTAGTTACACAAAGTTAATTGTTATCATAATTGTTCTTCTTGTGGTAAGTAGGTTACGCTACTTTGTAGGTTACTTTGGCGAGTTATTAGTTTTAGTATATTTAAAACTGAAATGGTATAATGTTATAAAACGCCGTTACCGTTGTAAGTTCGGTGAAATTGACTTAATTGTATCTAAAAAAAAGGAGCTGATTTTTATAGAAGTTAAAACAAGTTTACTTGGAAAAGAAATACCGATATCTCATCTTCAATGTCAGTCTATTATAAATTCTTCTAAGTATTTCTTAAGTAAAAACCTTAGTTTTTTAGATTATTCAGTCAGATATGATTTATATTTTCTTTCCTTAAAGAGAAGACCTGTTTATATAAAAAATGCTTGGATTGAAGAATGAAAGATTTGTAGCTGAATTAATTTAGATTTACTGGATTTAATATGAAAAAGACCCAATACAATAATTTAGTTTCATCTTACGCTAGAGTGCTATTTCATGTCTCAGGAAGCAGGTTAGGTATTATAAGGAAAGAAGTAGAATTTTTGTTGGCTTTTTTTAAGGATCAACGTGATGTTTTTGTGTACCTATCTCATCCTATGATTTCTTTTGCACACAAAAAAGAAGTGATGCTTTCTATAAATGAGCACTTGAGTGAGAATTTAGTAAAATTTATTATGGTTATATTTGCAAATAAACGCTCTAGTTTATTGATCCTTATATTAGAAAAATTCTTAAGTCTTGCAAGAGAAAATGAAAATGAATTCGAAATTACTATAAAGTCAGCAGAAACTTTAAAGGAATCTGATATAAAAATAATTACTGAATCTTTGAGCTTTCTTGGTAAAATAATAAAAGTAAGCAATGTGGTTGACCCTTCTATACTAGGTGGCTTCGTAGTTAGGTATGGTTTTAATTTGATCGATGCTTCGCTAAAAAGTTACTTGGATAGGTTAGTTGACTTAAGTAAAATGGAAATATTAAAAGTAAGGAATTTTGTATGAAGAACAGTATGAATGTTTCTGAGATAGCAAGTATAATAAGAGAAAAGGTTGAGACGTTTGATAATCCTATAAAGCGGGAAAATATAGGTGAAGTAATTTCAGTAACAGATGGTATCGCATTGGTTTATGGGCTGGAAAAAGCAAAATTCGGTGAAAAGGTATTTTTTGCAAGTGGTGTAGAAGGAATAGTTCTCGATTTAGATCATGATACGGCTGGAATAGTTGTGCTTGGTAATGACCGTGATGTGAAAGAAGGGGACGTTGTAAAATGTAGTGGTGATGTTGTGCAGGTGCCTGTAGGGCATGAATTGTTAGGGAGAGTTGTAAATGCGTTGGGCCATCCTATGGACGACGGTGGGGAAATTAGAGCCAAAAACAGAATGGATATAGAATCTAAAGCGCCAGGCATTATTGATCGTAAGTCTGTGCATGAGCCACTGCAAACAGGAATTAAAATTATAGATTTGCTAATTCCAATAGGTAGAGGGCAGCGTGAATTAATTATTGGTGATAGACAAATTGGTAAAACTACTATTGCGCTTGATACTATTATCAATCAGAAGAAGATTAACGATGAGGTAAACGAAAATCAAAAAGTTTACTGTGTTTATGTTGCTATTGGGCAAAAAATTTCAACAGTAGCAAAAGTGGTAAATAAGCTGAAAGAAAGCGGAGCATTAGAGTATACAACTGTAGTTGTGGCTAGTGCATCTGACTGCGCGCCTATGCAATTTTTAGCACCTTATGCTGGTTGCACTATTGGGGAATTTTTCCGTGACAATGGAATGCATTGTTTGATTATATATGATGATTTATCTAAGCATGCTGTGGCATATAGGCAGATGTCTTTATTGCTCAGACGTCCTCCTGGTCGTGAAGCTTACCCTGGAGATATATTCTATGTACATTCTCGCTTGCTTGAAAGAGCTGCTAAAATGTCTGATAAAAAAGGGCAGGGTTCTTTAACTGCTTTGCCAATTGTCGAAACTCAAGCTGGTGATGTATCTGCATATGTGCCAACAAATGTTATTTCAATTACCGATGGGCAGATCTTTCTTGAGTCTGAATTATTTTATAAAGGATTTCGACCTGCAGTAAATATAGGTTTGTCAGTTTCACGGGTTGGTTCTGCTGCACAACTAAAGTCTGTGAAGAAAGTTGCTGGTTCTATAAAGCTAAGCTTAGCTCAGTATAGAGAATTAGAAGATTTTGCAAAATTTGGTTCTGATCTTGATGCTAGTGTTCAATTATCCTTGAATAAGGGTAAATATCTTGTCGAGTTATTAAAGCAAAAACAACATTTACCTATGTCAATAGAAGAGCAAGTAGTGCTGATGTATATTTTTTCTAACCTATATAATCAGTTAAGTAAAATACAAATAAGTTACATTAATAAATTTGAACATGATCTTATTAATTATTTTCATACTGTACACCCTGGGGTTTTAAAAAAGTTGTCAAATGACATGAGTGATGATATAAAAGGTGATATTTTTAACATTGTGAGTAATTTCGTTACTCAATTTAATTGCGTTTAGGTGGTGATTATGGCTTCATCCATTATTAATAAATTTCCTATGACGAGGGAAGGTTTTGAGAATATGCAAGCCGAACTTGAAAAATTAAAGGAAGAAAAACCTTCTGTGATACAGGCTATTTCTGATGCTCGTGATCAAGGTGATTTGTCTGAAAACGCAGAGTATCATGCAGCACGGGAAAGGTTAGGTTTTATTGAAGGCCGTATAATGGAGATAGAAAGTAAGCTCTCACATGCGGAAGTAATAGAAGTAAAAAATTTGTCTGGTGATTCAGTAATGTTTGGTGCAACTGTGACATTAAGCATGTTAAGTGATAATAACGGTGAAGTGGAATATGTTTATAAGGTTGTAGGCGAATATGAAGCTGATGTTTCAAAGCAGTTAATATCTACTAGTTCACCACTTGGGAGTGCCTTAATCGGCAAAAAAGTCGGTGAATATGTGGAAGTGACAGTGCCAAATGGAGAGAAATTGTATAAAATAGTTAAGATTGAATTTAAGTAAATTATTATGGTACAGGCCACTTATGCTTCAATGAGTCTACCAGGTATTTCTTCTGTGGAAGATGTATTAGAGGATGCTCGTTCCGGTAAATTATTCATTTTAGTTGATGATGAAAATAGAGAAAATGAAGGCGATTTGATTGTCTTAGCTGAGAAAATAAAGCCGGAACATATGGCTTTTATGGTTAGGTACGGTACAGGGGTTGTTTGCTTAGCAATGACTAAATTTCACATGAAAAGGTTGGGCCTTAATTTCATGGAAAAGAAAAATATTGGTGAAAATCATACCGCATTTACTACATCAATTGATGCACGTTATGGCATTACAACCGGTGTTTCAGCAGAGGATAGAACGAAAACTATACATGCTGCTATCAACAAGGATGGTACTCAGGATGACATCATAACTCCAGGTCATGTTTTTCCTGTAATTGCACATAAAGGTGGGGTGGCACAACGTGCTGGTCATACTGAAGCGAGTGTTGAAATGGCGAAGTTAGTAGGGTTTGATCATTCAGCAGTTATTTGTGAATTAGTGAATGATGATGGCTCTATGATGCGCTTACCTCAGTTACTTAAATTTGCTGAACAACATAAAATTAAGTTAACTACCATCGACAAACTTATCAGTTACGTTAAAAATTTAAACTAGCGTTTATAAATTTGTATAATTTAAGTGTTAAAATATAGGATTTCTATAAATTATACAAGCACAGAATTTTCATGTTTAGAGTTGCTAAGTTTTTGACCTTATTGTTCTTTTTTGCATATTGTAATAATGCTTACTCTATTAACATTATTAGAGATAGTGAAGTGGAAGCAATAGTGAAAGAGCTAGCGCAACCTTTATTTTCTGCTGCGGATATTGATCATGAGCAAATAAAAGTTTTTATAATTAATGACAATTCGATTAATGCTTTTGTAATTAACAATAACAGTATTTTCATTCATTTAGGACTTTTACAATATTCGGCTAAACCTTATGTCCTGCTTGGTATATTAGCACATGAGATTGCTCACATATCTGCTGGTCATATATTGCAAATGAGTAGTGCTATGGGTTATTTTCAATCGATAGCAATGATTAGTTATATGGTAGGATTAGTTTCTAGTATTATCATTAACCCTCAGGTTGCTGGTGCAATTTTGCTTAGTGGTGTAGCGTTTAGTTCAAGGCTATTTTTTAACTATTCTCAAGAGCAAGAAAGTGTAGCAGATAGCTATGCTTTAAGGTATCTTGATGAATCTGGCTATGATAATTCAGGTATGAAAGAGATTTTTGATTATTTTAAAAGTATTGAGCATGAGAACACCGAGGAATATTTCCGCACTCACCCACTTAGTGAGAAACGCATATTTGCTGTACAAAATTATAAGGTTAAAAACAACGTAAAACCAATTTTTGCGGATAAGTTACTAAAGTTTGAGCGTGTGGTTGCAAAGCTAGACTCTTTCTTTGCTCCTATTCATGTGTTATCTAATAAATATGAAGATAATTCTGAGTATGTAAATGCTATAGTTTGCTATAGGCAAGGAAAGATAGAAGAGGCTATTGCTAAAGTTAACTCATTGATTCAAGAATCACACAGTGATCCATACCTATATGAATTAAAAGCAGAAATGCTATACAAGGCCGGAAATTTAAGTGAAGCAATAAAAATGTATGAGGAATCGCTTAGGTATTTATCTGAGAAAAACAGTTATTTAGTGAAACTTGCATTATCTCATACTTTATTATTACACGGTGATGCAAAAAAGGCGATTTTTTACCTGGAGCAGATTTTGAATGTAGAACCAAATAACGCTTTTGTCTGGAAATATTTAAGCATTGCATATAAATGTGAAGCTGATACGGCAATGCATTATTTTGCCTTGACAAAAAAGGCTTGTATTGAAGGTGATTTAAAGCAATTTATGAAATACGCTGAGTTAGCTGTTAAAACTCTACCAAAAGATAGCCCTTATTTGTTGCAAGTTGAAGATATGAAGCGGTTTAATGGATAACAAAAAAGCATTTCTGCACTTTTTGGATTATTTTTGTCCACACTTTTCCAACATAGTTTTTGCTTCATCGCTTACGTTGGGCATAATTTTCGTTATGATAGTTTTAGCGCCAAAAAATACACCACAGAACATGCCAAGAGCAAAGAGGGCTGGCCACGGCATCCTGCCAAATATTGCAAGCAAAGCTGCACCAATTATTACTACCGTCATAAGTGGACCGCCTATCCCCCAAACATAACCAATAATATTGCATATTACTTTAGTTGTGTCATCCATATCAACACCAGGGTTATCTGCATAACCTGAGAAAGAGAAAAGCAATACTACACACAAAACACCAAAAAATCCTATTATAGAGCTCATTTTTTTGCCTCTAAATAATAAATTAACGCAAACCTAAACCTACACATATTTTTATTTTAAAGTAAAAATTATAATTTGTCCATACATAAGTGTTGCTACATAAATAACCCACCATTAATGTTAAGCACATGCCCTGTTATATATTTTGCTTCATCACTTGCTAAAAACAAGACCCCTGCTGCTATTTCTTCCCCTGTTCCCATTCTTTTCATTGGAATATTATCTAATATTTTTCCCTTTTGTCCTTCATTTAAAACTTCAGTCATTTTAGTATCTATAAACCCAGGAGCAATACAATTTACTGTTATATTACGACTTGCAACTTCTTTTGCTATGGATTTGCTCATAGCTATTATTCCAGCTTTAGACGCCGCATAATTTGCTTGCCCGGCGTTTCCTGTCAGCCCTATTATTGAGGAAATATTTATAATTCTTCCCCAATTATTCTTAATTAGTTTTCTGCATGCTTCTCTACTCAGCTTAAATGTAGAGCTCAAGTTAATATCAATTACTTTCTGCCATGCTTCATCTGTCATTCTCAATAATAAACTGTCTCGCGTAATACCCGCATTGCATACGAGCCCGTCAAAGCCTTCCATCAGCTCACTTGCTCTATTTATTAGTTGATTTACTTCCTCAGCATTTGATAAATCACAAGGGAGTACATGCATGTTTTTTTCATATTGTTTAGCAACTTCTTCGAGCACTTCTTTTTTTGTGCCAGAAATACATAAAGTTGCTCCGGCTTTGTGCATAATTTTTACAATTGCTTGCCCTATTCCGCCTGATGCGCCAGTAATCAGGAACTTTCTGCTTTCCAATTTAAGCATAATAACTTTATATTATCTTAATTCCTAACAGAATATTGACTAGTTGGCAATAGATTTCTTACATAATATAAGTAACTCAGATATTCACAAAATAAAGAAAAAGTTATAATAAAGTTAAACGTCAAAAAATTTTAAAAACATAGTTGATGCAGGAATTGTTACTAAATAGTTTATTCTGGTGCTCTACAGTCTAAATGGAATGCTTAAATTATAGATTCTTTGTTTTTGTGTGTTATCTTGAGTTAACACAAATTCACAGTAGTATTATGATAAGTAAGTTAAAAAAGCTTAGCGCTGGATTTTCTTTGACAGGCTTGATTGGCCATGGTGATAATATAAATATGCAAGGAGCAAAAAATAAAAAGAAGAAGTACCCAAAATTTTTGGATAAGACGTTTGCATTGATTGATGCAGTGATAAATTTTATTTTAAAACGCGAAAGTAATAACGTAAATGAAGTCCTGAAAGTAACGTGGGGACCACTATTTTTTGGTCTGGTAGTAATACTCATCTTTTTTGGGATAGGTGGTATTTGGTCGGCTATAGCTCCAATTGACGGTGCGGTGCATGCAAGTGGAGAAGTTATTGTATCTTCAAATAGAAAAATAGTTCAACACTTGGGTGGAGGAATAATAAGCAAAATTTTAGTAAAAGAGGGTCAAGCAGTTAAAAAAGATGGGCCTCTAGTTTTGTTGAGTGATGTTAACGAGAAGGCGAATTTAAGTATCATCAAAGAGAAGCTCTTATCATTTTTAGCAACAGAAGCAAGGCTTCTTGCAATCAGAGTAGATTTGGACACGCTCGAGTTTCCTGATGAGGTTAAAAAATTATCTCACGATGAACTTGTAAATAAAGCGATAAAGAATCAAGTAAAGTTGTTCAACTCTCAGAGAAAGAGCATATTGGGAAAAACAGACATACTGCAACAACGTATAAAGCAGTTAAATGATGAATTAGCGGGGCTAAACTTTCAACTAAATGCAGCTCATAAGCAATATGACTTGATAACTGAGGAGTTGGAAACAAAAAGACAATTACTTGATAGTGGCCATATAAGCAAACCACACATTTTAGCTTTAGAAAAGCAGTTTGCTGAAATTGAAGGCAGAGTTGGACATTACCGTTCTGCAATATCTCAAGTGCAGCAAAAAATTGGAGAGAACGAATTAGAAATTATAAACGTGAGAAATGATTCTCAAGAAAGAGCAAACGCTGAACTTAAGGAAGTTAGTACGTCTATTGCAGACTTGAAAGAGAGACTGATGGTTGCTGAAGATTCATTAGCACGTACAATAATTAAATCGCCTCAAGATGGGATAGTCACAGATATAAGATACCATACTGAAGGTGGTGTTATACAATCTGGAGTTCCGATCATGAGCGTAGTGCCATCGGATGATGACCTAATAATAGATGCTAAAATTCAGACCAGAAACATAGAAGAGATACTGTCAGCACAAAAGAAAGATAGCAACATAGTCTCTATTGATGGGCTAGAAGGGCTAAAGGTTAAAGTTCGTTTAAGTGCTTACAGTGCACGTCGTTTAAGTTTAATTAATGGTATAGTAAGCAATATTTCTCCCGATGCCCTTGATGATCCAAGGCTAGGGCGTTATTATTCAGTACGTGTAGTGATACCAAAACCAGAGCTTGCTCAGTTTAAAAACGTATACCTATACCCTGGTATGCCAGCAGAAGTGTACATAGTTACTCAATCTCGTACTCTTTTATCATTCTTGTTTACGCCTATAATTGCAACAGTCGATAGGTCTTTTATAGAAAGGTAGCTCACTCGTTAAAGTAGTAGTGAAAGTGCCGTAATAAAATTTAGGTACATAATTAGACAATAGGCTTCTTGACCTTACCCAGAAAAAGTAGAGAGAAAGTTAAGACGTTTTTGGAGTAAAATAAAACGTTTTTTCAAAATATGACAAATAGAAGAGAATATACAGCAGAATTCAAATTGGAAGCTGTTAAGCTGACAAATGAACAAAGAAAGGCAGGTCAAACAATTACAAAAATAGCAAGAGATTTAGGAATAAAGGGTGGTTTATTAGGAAAATGGATAAAGAAACACAACGAAAAAAAGTCGGCAGCAGATGCATTTCCAGGTAGAGGTAACATGGCTCCTTACGACAAAGAGAGGTTTGATTTACAAAGCAAAAGTAACAAGAGAAAGAGACATTTTAAAAAAAGCCCTGGCCAGTCAAAAAGAGTAAAATATTTTTTTATATAGTAACTGCTATAAAGTACAGGAATTATGTAGGATTTTCTGCTAGTGGCTACTATAAGTGGACTACAAGGAAAATAAGCAGTAGAGAATCAGCAAATAAAGAGTTATTAGCAGATATTCAAAAAATATATCAAGCTTCTAAATGTAGATATGGAGCTCCTAAAATTCATGCTGAATTAAAGGCTTTGGGTAAAAGTTGCAACTTAAAAACAGTGCAAAGTATTATGCAGAAAAATGGTATTCAGGCTATATTGAGAAGAAAATTTAAAATTAAGAAACAACAAACGGACAGTAGCTCCCAATATATTAGACCAAAACTTTATTGTCGATCAACCAAATAAAGTATGGGATTACTTATATAAAAACCAAAGAAGGATGGCTATATTTGGCAACAATAATCGATCTATATTCACGCATGGTAGTTAATGAGCAGTTCAATAAATAAACAATTGGTTATGGACTCTTTATTAATGGACGTTAACAAGCGTAAACCTGTTAAAAATCTACTGCTGCACAGTGACCAAGGTTCACAATATACTGCGCAAGGGTATCAATATCTCTTAGCTGTAAAGAATATAGATGAGTAATAAAGGCTGTTGTTACGACAATTCTGTTGCAGAAAGCTTCTTTAGCTCATTGAAAAGAGAAATACTTATTGATACTTCACAACACTCTGCTCAACAAACTAGAACTGCAATATTTGAATACATAGAAATTTTTTATAACAAACAACGTCACTATTAACTATTGCATTCCAGAACAATTTGATGCATCATTCTTTTTGTAAAAAACATTCCACACTTTCTCTCCACTTTTTCTGGGTAAGGTCATATGTGTACATCCCCATCATGAATGCTATTTTCGGTAAAATCTCTTACAACGCTCAAAAGCAGAAAAACAAAAACTTGATTTTCTCAGTTAAATAGTGGACCATCAAAAGCACGCATAAATATCTACAATGAAAGAAAAAACTTTCACAATCATCGATGGCTATGGTTTTCTTTTCAGAGCTTACTATGTACTACCTCACTTAATTACCACAACAGGAATGCCAATAGGTGGTGTATATGGCTTTCTGAATATGGTTCTTAAGTACATTGCCCATTCGGACTATTTAACTATAGCACTTGATGCAGGAAAAAAGAATTTTAGGCACGATTTATATCCTGAGTACAAAGCGAACAGAGTAACGCCTCCTGAGGATCTAACTCCACAGTTTACCATACTGAGAGAAGCGGTAGAAGCTTTTAACCTCAGCTATGAAGAGATTGAAGGTTATGAAGCAGATGATATAATCGCAACACTAGCTGCAAAATACGCCAACCACCAAGACTTTAAAGTGGTAGTCGTTTCATCAGATAAAGATTTATTTCAACTCTTGAACCACAATATTTTAATATTCGACCCCATTAAAAATATATATATAGATGAAAAACAAGTAATAGAAAAATTTGGTGTAAACTCACACAAGCTTCTTGATTTATTTTCTCTAACTGGTGATGCATCTGACAACATTCCAGGCGTTCCGGGAATAGGTCCGAAGACTGCAGCTAAATTACTAGATGAATTTGATTCATTGAATAATATTATAGAGAACATTGATAATATCGAGCAAACGAGGATTCGTAATATTCTCACCGAACATAAGGAAAAAGCTCTAATTTCAAGAGAACTTTTATCACTATGCGAAAAAGTAGACCTTCAACATGATATTGCAAAATATGAAGTCCATTCTCCAAATATGGAAAAACTATTATCCTTTTTAAAGAAGTATGAATTCAATTCTTTAATAGGTAAAATGGAAAAGCTTTTTTCCTATAATGGGTCTAGCACAAAAGAGAAAATAGAATATAGTAGTGAAGAGTTAGAGAAATTTTTGGAGCATTGTAGATATGAAGGCAGAATTGCAATTCATTGCCACTTTGAAGACAACTTATTAAATAAAATTTCCTTATCTTATAGCGAAAGTAATATTTTTTATATAGAGCAAGACAGCATACAAGATGCACTTATTACAATTAACTCAACTTTACTCTCAAATGGAGTGCTTAAAATAATACATAACATTAAAGAGATCAGGAAAATCTTCCCTGCAATAGAGAAGATGTTAGATTCAGTTGATGATTTGATGATAATGTCGTATAGCTTGGATACAGGAAAGCATGATCACAGTATTCCAAACATAGTTGCACATAATTTGAGTGGAGATGTAGAAATTTTCTCGGCAAAAACTTTAATAGCAATTCGCGAAAAGCTAAAGCAAAGGTTGTTTCAGGAAAAATTGTTCACAATTTACGAGCGCTTCGATAAGCCACTTATGAAAGTAATATTTGATATGGAGAAAAATGGGATATTACTGAACATACAAAAATTACAGGAATTGTCCGATAAATTTCAGCAGGTAATTGCCGTGCTTGAAGATGAGATATATAACTTAGCAGGGGAAAGATTTAATATTGCGTCGCCAAAACAATTAAGTGATGTTTTATTTAATAAAATGGGGCTTAATAAAAAGAAAAAGTCAAAAAAATCTGGATCGTATAGCACCAATTATGAAGTTCTAGAGGCACTCGAAGAAGAAGGGGTAGAAATCGCAAGTAAAATCTTAAATTGGCGACATTTAAGTAAATTAAAAGGCACCTACACTGATGCGCTAATAAAGCAAGCTGATTCCATTGATGGTAGAATACACACAAGCTTTTCAACGACTGCAACTGCAACTGGAAGGCTGAGCTCCAGCAATCCTAATTTACAGAATATTCCTATCAGAAGCGAAGAGGGAAATCTTATCAGACAAGCATTTATTGCGCCAAAAGGGCATAAGATAATTTCTGCTGACTATTCACAAATAGAATTGAGACTCCTGGCACACGTTGCAAACGTTGCAGCATTTAAAGAAGCTTTTGCAAACGGACAAGATATTCATGAGATCACCGCTAGGCAAGTTTTTGGAGTGCAAGAAATAGATGAGCAATTAAGACGCAAAGCAAAATCCATCAATTTTGGAATTATATATGGCATTAGCCCATTTGGTCTTGCAAAGCGGCTTGGAATTACCATTGCGGAAGCTGCTGAATACATTAATTACTATTTTTCCTGTTACCCAGAAATAAAGGCCTATATGGAAAAAGCAGTGTCTATCGCAAGATTGCATGGTTATGTAGAAACTTTGTTTGGCAGAAGATGCTTTGTAAGAGACATAAACAATACAATTCCTTATATAAGACAATTTGCAGAAAGGGCAGCAATAAACGCACCACTGCAAGGAACCGCTGCTGATATAATAAAACGTGCGACAATTCAGCTTTTTGATCAATTGAAAGTAGGTAAAATAATCCTCCAGGTTCACGATGAACTACTGGTTGAAGTAGAAGACGAAAAGGTGCAAGAAACAGCAAAACTTGTGAAAAATATAATGGAAGGTGTAGTAGAAATTTCTATACCACTTGAAGTAGAAATAAAAGTTGGCGACAACTGGGCTCTTAATTATGACTTAAACATGGCGGATTCTAAGAGTATAGATTATTTGAATTAATATGAAAAATATGCTACAATTGAAGTATAGTAAATGTGAGTAACTCAGTTATGACAAAAATATTAACTCCACAAACAAAGAATTTGGAACCTTCAAATCAGGTAACTAACAAAGATGAGAAAATTTTTGAAAAAGAGGAACATCAGGTAATCTATGATTACTTTGTAAAAGTATTAGAAGGTAAAGCCGAATTAAAGGAGAACAAAGAAATAACTGATTATTTTATATCAGCTTATAAGGACATACTACTTAATAATGTCAATCCAAAAGATATAAAACCACTCAGTGAAGAGAATTTTTCTCAGTTTTTACTTTCCGTATTTGAGAAAATTAGAGAGAAAAAATTAGCTAATGAGGAGAATCTCAAGAATGGTAAAATAAAAGAAGTAGTAGATGACTGTGTAGCTGATATACGCGGTACAGAAGCTAAAGATTCATCCATAAAGTTTGTATTGGAAATGCTGCTGCTAATTGGAGGGATCAAAATAGACCCGAAAAATATTTCTGGCTCCTTTATGGATGGGATGAAAGAAAAAATACCATTCTTAGGTAAAGACAAGAAAGAAGAGGATGAACCACCACTCAGTGATGAAGAGATGGTAACAACGTTCTTAAGCAAGATCTTTTTTCCTGTCCTTCTTTCCACTATTCCAATGTTAATTTTTGGTCCTACTACACTCGGAGTAGTTCTTACTGCTATCGGCACAATATTTGCCATAAAAGGAGGAGTGGAGGTTCTTTTTTCAAATAACAAAAAAGGTACTTTGTATGACCCTAGCTCACAAGATAAAGATGATACAGAAAAGAGAGCAAAACTGAATGGAAAAATTCTCGAGGGCATTGATGATATTTTAAAAACCCCAGTTACAGAAGTTGAGAAAGGCACCTCTGTTTCTGAACAAATTTCCCAAGGAAAAGAAAAGAGTGAACAACAACCTGTTCCTGAGCAAATTTCCCAGGAAAACAACAGGGGAAACGAAGAAAGCAAACAGCAAGATCAACCTTGGACAAGAAAGGAAAACAAACGAAGGGAAGAAAACACAAGCAACAAACAAGCAGGGATTACCTAAGTTTGCCAAAAAGTGAGTTGTGTAAGAGGTCTACTATTATTCTATAGCACATACAACAGGAGTATGGTCAGACGGATTTTCTAGCTTACGCAATCTATCATCTATGTAGCATGTTTCCAATTTATCTACAGCTTGTGGTGATAACAGCATATAATCTATTCGCATTCCTTGATTATTTCTGAGTGAATTGCCTTGATAATGCCACCAAGTGAATTGTTGCAAATTTGGGTGAGATATTCTAAACGCATCTTTAAACCCAAGATTCAAGATCGCTCTTAACTTCTCACGTTCTCTTATATGAAAGCACACTTGGCCATTCAATAAGTTTGAATCAAAGACATCAATTTCATCCGGTGCAACATTATAATCGCCAGCTATAATAGTTAACTCTTCATTCTTTAACAAAGTGCTCATCCTTTCATGTAGATTATCAAAAAACTTGAGTTTATATTCAAATGCTTGAGAGTCCGGGCTTTGACCGTTTGGAACGTATACACTTCCTACCCTTACCTTATGATTGGTGTGTTTTATCACACACTCTATATAACGTGCTTCTTGATGACTTTCCACAATGTCAATTTTAAACTTCTCCAGTATCGGATATTTAGATAAGACACAAACGCCATTTCTTGCAACTTGTCCATAGATAGCATATTCATATCCTAACTTTTCTATCTCTGCGTAAGGAAATTGCTCTTCTGTACATTTTATCTCTTGCAGCAAAATTATATCTACCTGACTATCAACTATAAAACTACAAAGTTGGTTAACTCTTTTGCGTATAGAGTTTACGTTCCAAGTTGCAATCTTTAGCATCAACAATCCTTATTAATTATATCAATTAAACTCTCCCCAGTAGGCAACCTCGATGTTATAATTTTTTTCCATTTGATTAACTTTAAACTATCAGCAATGTTTTTACTCATGGTATATGCAGTTATATTGCTCATCACATGAGATAGCCCACTTTTTAGAACTAATGAACAAAATACCCTTGCTGTCTGTGAGGAAAAAAAAGCAACACTATCAATTTTACCATCCAACAGCAAATTTTTACACCTATTAGTTAGACTCCTTTTAATAATTGTTTTATAGAGTACAACTTCTCTTATGTTAAAATCTTCTTCAGATAATCTCTTTTTTAGATCACATGATACTTCTTGTCCCCTTATATACAAGAACTTTATTGCGTTTGAATAATGAGCTTTTATGAATGATATCAGACCATCAACGTTGCTGTCTGCTGAGATTATATCAGAAAATCCCAAATTTTTTGCAGCCTGCATGGTTGAATTACCAACTGTAATAATCGGAAAGTCATCCTCTTTGCATATTTGACTAAGAGCCTTTACACTGTTTTTACTTGTAGATATCACAACGTCAAATTCGTACGCAGATATATCAGGATTTAAGTACTTTATTGTGAATACTGGTTCTATAAAAACTTTGTATCCATACTTTCTCAATATATTTCTTGTATTGAACGAGTCCAATAAAGGCCTCGTTAATAAAATAGACTTCATTCTGATTTATTTCACTACTAGTAAAATAGTACCCTTTATACACAAATTACTGAATAAAAACTTTTATTTTGATAGCTTGAGCAATTATTCAAGTAATTGATGTGGAAGTAGGAGTACTAAGCTCTCCTACCCCAATAAGCCCACAATTTCTGCTTACACTTTTTTGACGCTAATTACATCGAACTCTTTTGAATGGCTCTCTTCAGTGGAATTATATAGCTAATATTCCTGTATAAGTTAATACTTAAGCTGCTTTTGCAGTTAGGGAGTGGTCATCAGTAGGTTTTTTTGCCTGTGGTTCGCTAATCCTAGTCCGAACGATATTAGTTGCCATAAAGGCACAGCCTAGAATAAAAAAGGCAGTGGAAACAAAAGGAATGATAGGAGATTCAAAGGGCAATATAGGTGTAATTCCTCCTATTAAAAACAAAACGTTAGATGTAATATCAAGACAGATCTTCGTTAGTTTTTCTTGTCCAGGAGTGTTTTCTACACCAAGCTGCTTATTAAGATCACGCTGCCTAAAATGATCAGCTAATGACCATATGTTTAAGGTAGATGAAAGTACACTTAATATAGTGCAGGCAATACTAAAATACAGACTTAAGACAGGAATATTCAAGACCAATGCCGCTATGTATCCAATGAAAGAGATAGTAGATAGTGTAGTAACTAAGCGTTTCGAGTAAGTTCGTACCTTCTTTCTGCAGGCTAACTTATTTTTTTCACTATACATAGCATGAATATTACCTAATATGTTATATTATAACATTAATTAATTCAATAAGCAATATGGAAGCTAAGAGTGCCCGAGAGAAGACTTGAACTTCCACAACTTAAAAAGTTACTAGCACCTGAAGCTAGCGCGTCTACCAATTCCGCCACCCGGGCTTTTTATAGTTTACTATGTTAAAGTTAAATAATATACTTAAACAATTTTTAGTTCAAAGGTAATGCCAAATCTAGATCAAATATTTTTTGCTCAAAACAATGTTAATATTAATAACGTATATAAAATAGTCAATAACGCTTTGAGCAATAGCGATGGTGGTGAGCTGTTTCTAGAATTTTGCCAGTCGGAGTCCCTGGTTTTTGAGGATAACATATTAAAACACATGGACTTGAATACTAGAAGGGGATTTGGTTTAAGGTCTTTTTGTGAAGATAGTACATCTTTCGTTTGTTCTTCTGAGATCAGCGAAAAAGAAATTAGTAATGCTGCTTCTATGGTAAAAAGCTCAGTGTCTTTAAACAAGACAAATTCAATAAATTTAAACGAAGAGACAAAAAGCCTATATTCGAGGATTAACCCTATAAATGAAATGGATCTGAATTCAAAGATTAAGCTACTCAATGAGGTTAATGAGTATGTAAGGTCCAAAAATAACTGCGTGAAGCAAGTAAAAATAACTCTAAGTGGAGAATGGCAAGTTGTACAAATAATAAAGGGTGATCACAGATTAAGCGATATCAGGCCTCTGGTAAGTTTTAATGTGCTAGTCATTGTAGAAAAAGATGGCCGTACCGAAAGAGGTTCTGCAGGGCATGGTGGAAGGGACTCTTATAGTAAGTTTATTTCTGAGAAAAAGTGGAAAGAAGTTGCAAACCAAGCGTTAGAACAAGCACTGGTAAATCTTGAAGCAACTCCAACTCCAGCCGGAGAAATGACAGTCGTTTTAGGTCCAGGCTGGCCAGGAATATTGTTACACGAAGCCGTGGGTCATGGACTTGAGGGCGACTTCAATCGCAAAAAAGTCTCAGCATTTTCAAATTCTGTGGGTAAACAAGTAGCAGCTAGTGACATCACAGTAGTTGATGACGGAACTCTGCCCAATTTGCGCGGCTCTATCAGCGTAGACGATGAAGGCACTCCACCCAGTTATAATATATTGATAGAGGATGGGATCCTAAAAGGATACATGCAGGATCATATGAACGCTAAACTCATGGGTGTAAGCCCAACTGGTAATGGTAGAAGAGAAAGTTATAAAGAAGTTATTATGCCGCGCATGACAAACACCTATATGTTGCCCGGAAAGTATACACCGAAGGAAATAATATCTAGCGTAAAGAAAGGTCTATATGCAGTAAATTTCGGTGGTGGGCAGGTTGATATAACGTCAGGAAAATTTGTTTTTTCATCTTCGGAAGCTTACCTAATAGAAAATGGCAAAATTACACAGCCAGTAAAAGGAGCAACACTAATTGGTGACGGTCAAACAGTGTTGAAAAAAGTATCTATGGTTGGTAATGACTTAAAGTTAGATCCTGGTGTTGGCACATGCTCGAAAGATGGACAAAATGTGCCCGTTGGAGTTGGTCAGCCGACACTCAAAGTCGACGCAATAACTGTTGGTGGAACTGAGATATAGATAAGGGCTAAAACGGATTCCAGCGCACGGCGCACAGCTGTACAAACATTATGATTTGGAAGCAATTGCCACCAATAGGGTGTCATCCCAGTGTCTGGGCACTGCCTTTGTGTTTGAGGCAAAACTGGCTATAACATTTAACACACTGCTTTCGCAAATAAATGTTCGTACAGTTATGTGTCAGCTACTTGGATGACACTTTTGTACTTGATGCAAGATTATATCTTGAAAAAATTAAGTTTTAATGCTATAAAATAATTGTAAATTTTGTCTCCGTGGTAGCTTTATGAATGTTGAAAGTAAAAAAATACACGATGCTAAAATAAAATTACCAATATTTCTTGATTATCAATCTACTACTAAAGTAGATCCCCGTGTTTTAGAGGTGATGATACCTTACTTTGGTGAGTTCAGTAATGCACACTCTCGCAGCCATTCATTTGGTTGGACTGCTGAAGAAGCAGTGGAAAAAGCAAGGAAACACATCGCTGATCTGGTGAACGCAGATAGCAAAGAAATTATCTTTACCTCAGGTGCAACTGAGTCAAATAATACGGCAATCAAGGGCGTTGCTCACTTTTATAAAAATAAAGGAAATCATATAATAACTGTCTGCACGGAGCATAAGTGTGTTCTGGATTCTTGTCGGCATCTGGAAAATGAAGGCTTTAAAGTTACATATTTGCCTGTTAAGCAAAACGGAATTATAGATTTATTAAAGCTTGAGGAAGCAATTACTGATAAAACAATCCTGGTTTCAGTGATGATGGTAAATAATGAAATCGGAGTAATTCAGCCTGTAAAGGAGATTGGTGAAATATGCAGGAAGCGTAATATATTTTTCCACACAGATGCAGCTCAAAGCTTTGGAAAAGTTCCAATTGATGTTAATGAGATGTGCATTGATCTTATGAGTCTCTCTAGCCACAAAATTTATGGGCCTATGGGAATAGGTGCATTATATGTCCGTAGAAAGAATCCTCGTGTTAGGCTGATACCACTAATTAGTGGTGGTGGACAGGAAAGAGGCATGCGTTCTGGAACAGTTCCAACACCTCTTGCAGTTGGTTTTGGTGAAGCGGCACGTATTGCTAAAGAAGAAATGAAAAAAGAAACAACTAGAGTGGAAGAATTAAGGGATATTTTGTATAACAAGATAAAAGAAGCGTTTCCTGATATCGTTTTAAATGGTGATTATGAAAATAGAATTCCTGGCAACCTAAACTTGAGCTTTCCCTATGTTGAGGGTGAGTCTCTCATCATGGCAATCAAGGATTTAGCAGTAAGTTCTGGTTCTGCGTGCACGTCTGCGTCTCTTGAGCCTTCCTATGTCGTACGGTCGCTAAATAATGGCCATGACCTTGAGCATTCATCAATTAGATTTGGCCTAGGCCGATTTACAACTAAAGAAGAAGTTTTGTATGCAGCAGATCTTGTTGCTAAAAATGTTGGCCGACTGAGAGAAATGAGCCCACTTTGGGAGATGGTACAAGAAGGAGTAGATTTGAACACCGTGAAATGGGACTCTCATTAAATGTATCCGTTCCAACTGCAAATGCACTTTGAAATTACTCTGTACCGTTCACACTTAATTCTTCAATCTCACTAATAGAAAGGCCAGTAAACTTGACAATAGTGTTAACATCAACATTATTAGCCAGCATTGCTTTTGCGACTTCGATTTTCCCTTCAATTTTGCCTTCAATTTTCCCTTCCTCTTTACCGATTTTGATGCCTCTTTCTTC
This sequence comes from Wolbachia endosymbiont (group A) of Yponomeuta plumbellus, assembly GCF_947251575.1. Taxonomy (NCBI): domain Bacteria; kingdom Pseudomonadati; phylum Pseudomonadota; class Alphaproteobacteria; order Rickettsiales; family Anaplasmataceae; genus Wolbachia; species Wolbachia endosymbiont (group A) of Yponomeuta plumbellus. The sequence goes on from NZ_OX366353.1 coordinate 1,200,890, forward strand.
GCCAATTTGGATGCCTTTTTCAGTAGCAAGATCAAGTCTGTATTCAAGAATGGCTTCTTCTTTCCGTAGATCCATTATTCTTTCTTCGTAAGCTACTAAATCTTTTTCATTCCAGCTAAACCTGTCTAATTCATCGTAGACTAACTTTATTATTGGTGCTTTTTCTGCTATTTTCCTTAAGTCTTCTTCCGTAGTTTCATCTGCATATTTGAAGAAAAATAACCAACGATCCACTATGCTTTCTAGCTGTTCTTCCTTATTCTTAGGAAATTTAGGTAGTTCAATAAATATAAATTGAAAATCTTTTAAGTCATGCTCATTGGTTTTCTCATCTCTTATAGTGTGGTTGGATATATAATCAACTTCTTCAGGAAGTAAGTTACAATTTGATATAGCAATAAAGAAGACTTTCTTTAAATCAATGTAGTTGCCAGATTTATCTAATTGTCTTGAGTAAGCCTTAGCAGCATACAGTTGAGCTCGTTTTTCGAAGCCTTTATCGCGAGTAAGCTGCATTTCAATCACATACCTGGTCCCACTAGAATCCCTGCAAAGAACATCAACTATACTTTGCTTATCAGAGGCAATTTCAGGATCCATTATAGTACTGAGGAATTCCACTTCTTGTATAGTATTTATCTCGGTAAACCCTAAAATATCATTCAAAAAATGTATGAGAATATTCTTATTTTTTTCAGTGCCAAAGATTCTTTTAAAGGTTAAATCCAGCTTAGGGTCGAGAAACTTAGATAAAGCCATAGCCAAAGTGCTTAAAAATATTAATAATTATACACTATTATTAACAATTATTCAACCATATTTTTGAAGATAGCTATGCCGCCGCGAACCGTCATACCGCCGCGGTATCTCTTAGCCGCTAACAAGTAGCGGGATGACGGTTGTCGGTAAATCTAAGTCAGTTTAGCTATAGGCAGCAATTTTCTGTATTTACTTTAAATTGAAGAAAGATCAAATGAAAGATCGTGTTTTGCTAAAAATCACAGAATGCAGTCTGGTTACATTACTCTAGCTATACGCAACAACTTTACTTTCAACAATTTTGTGAGCAATAATACGACTTTCACAATCAATATTTATTATATCAGATAGTGAATTAATATCAGTATAACTATCAAAACTTTCCATTGTTGATTCCACTACTTCTACTATTTTTAAAAAGCCGATTCGTGACTTCAAAAATTCATTAACAGCTATTTCATTTGCAGCATTGAGCACAATACTGTTTGTTTGTGGAGCAGAAGAGTTTAACACTGCCATGCTAAGCTTTAGCGCAGGAAAACGCTTATGGTCTGGTTCTTGAAAGGTCAATTTTCCTTGCTTTGTTAAATCTAATTTACGATTTAAAGCTGATCTTTCCGGCCAAGACAAAGCATATGAAATGGGAATTGCCATGTCAGTCTCTGCAAGCACAGCAAAGTTGAACCCATCCTTATAAGTTACAATTCCATGTACTATTGACTCAGGATGCACTATTGCTTCAATTTTATCCGGGCTGATGTTAAACAAGTTATGTGCTTCTATTATCTCTAGTGCCTTATTCATCATTGTTGCGCTATCAATCGAGATTTTCTTTCCCATATTCCAAGTGGGGTGACTAAGCGCCTGATCTACTATGACATTTCTTAATTGCTCAGAACTATAATTTAAGAATGGTCCACCAGAAGCAGTAAGTATGATCTTTTCTATGCATTTGTCGTCATTTTGCAAAATTTGAAAAATTGCGTTGTGCTCAGAGTCAATAGAGATTATTTGTACGTTTTTTTCTTTAGCTTTTTTAAGTAATAACTTTCCACCGCAAACAATGCTTTCTTTGTTTGCCAATGCAATGACTTTGGTACCGCTTTCTATAACCTCCATAACTGGCTCAAGGCCTGCAATGCCAACTATTGCAACAACTGAGAGATCAACAGGTATGGTAGCAATATTTGTAGCACCAATTGCTATTTTTACATCTGTACCAAGTAGATTTTCTTTTAAATCTTTGTAAAGCCTTTCATCGGAGATAGCAACATATTTTGCATTTAGCAGTTTTGCTTGGTGTGCCAGTAGAGCAAAGTTCGAATGGGCACTTAGTGCTTCCACTTGGTATTCTTCTTTTCTCTTTGAGAGCAAATCTACAGTCTTTTTTCCAACACTTCCTGTTGACCCTAAAACTGAAACCTTTTTCACTAAGACAAACTCATGTTAATTATAACAACAGCAACTTTTCTTATTAGGCCTTCTCGCATACTATTCAGCAGTTTTTAAGCGTTTAACCAAGTTCATGTCCGTGGTCATCGCCAACAGATGGTGAAGGACCAGGTGAAAAAGATTGACCATGGTGATCACCTGCATCATGCATGTCTTGCAAACCATCAGCATTATGAGCTATTTCGTTATTGGCATGAGGGTAATCATCTGAGTGATGTCCATCATCACCATGAGCCATATCCATTCCTTCTGATGGCATATCTTCCCCACCTCCACCTGAAAAATATTCTGCAAGGCCTTCAAGAAATTTTATGCCAAACATATTACCTGATTTTCCAAACAGCGTTACTAGACTACTACCACTCACCAAACCTTCAAACACGTTACTATAAGCAGCAATTGCTCCTTCATGAAAGTTGAACAACCATTTCATTCCATCCACGACTGTTGAAACAGAGTCACTATGACCAAGACCAAAACCACTTTTCTCACCAGCAGCCTCTTGGTGTTGCTGCTGCGCTTGCCATTCTGCAATATTTGGACCTTGAGCTTCACTCATAAATTTTTACTCTCAACCTTAAGCTATTATTTTATCACAAATATTGCAAAATATCAATAGAGCTTTTGAATATAGCTAATACAAACAATTTCTGTCATCCTATATATAGCTAAACTGACTTACGACAATTTGAAAAACGACAAATTCGTCATTCCGCTACTAGTTAGCGGAATCTATGCCGAGATACCGCGAATGAATCGCGGTATGACGTGTTAGCTATAGGATCCAGTTTGAAAAAAATCTGAATTCCAATGTCCACTACCTTTTACAAAGTTAAAACTTAAAAATATGACTGTTAGCAATAGTGTATATATCTTTAGCTATATATAATGAATGAATTTTTTTATATATTCGTTATTAGTATTTTGTATTTCCTGAACAGTTCCATGGGAAATGATCTCCCCTTCATATAATACTGCTATTTTATCAGCTATTTTAAATGCGCTATGAATATCATGTGTAATCGTGATAATTGTAGGGTTAAGATCTCTAGATAATTTTATTATTATCTCGTTTACTATATCTGACATAATTGGGTCCAATCCTGAAGTTGGTTCATCCAAAATAATGATTTCTGGATTGTGTGCAATCGCCCTTGCAAGTGCCACTCTTTTTTTCATTCCACCTGATAGCTCTATTGGAAACATATCTGCTATGCTTTCCTCCAGTCCAACATCATTTAACTTCTCGATTGCTAGCTGTTTTGCCTCTTTTTTGCTGATATTAAAGCGCTTTTTATAATTAAAAGATATATTTTCCCACACTGTAACGTAGTCAAATAAAGCGGAATTTTGAAATAAAACCCCAAATTTATTTTTGCTTTTACTATTTATTTTAACAGACCCTGAGTCTGGAGCAAGCAAGCCGATAATTGTTTTTGTTAATACAGATTTGCCGCTTCCTGAGCCACCAAGTATGACTAATGATTCCCCTTTTAATATATCAAAATTTAGATCTTTTAGTACTGTCCTATCATCAAAAGATAAGCTTAAGTTCAATATTGATATTATGGGGTTACGCATGTATCAAAGTAATCATGTAGTTTGCTAAAATGATCAGTATGGACGATAAAACAACAGTTGATGTTGTAGCAACACCTACTCCTCGTGCACCTTCTTTGCAATGGTAACCGTAATAGCAGCTTGAGACAGAAATTATGGCGCCAAATACAGTTGCTTTTATTAGCCCAGTTATAAAATCATACGTATTAAAGAACTGAGCTGTGTGTTTAATGTATATATTTAAATTGTGGTTAAATTCGAAGACTGCAGTGATACATCCTCCAAATATTCCTATTAAATCTGCACATACTGTAAGTATGGGAAATGCTATGATTGACGCTAAAATCCTTGGTGCAATTAAATATTTAAAAGGGTTGATGTTCAAGGTTGTAAGTGCATCTATTTGCTCGGTGATGCGCATTGTACCAATTTCTGCTGCAACTGATGATCCAACCTTTCCTACCATTATTAAGCTGATCAAAACTGGTCCTAACTCTTTAATGATAGTGATCGTAACAAGTTTGGGTATTATCTGTTCTTGGTTAATTAATGGGTCACTCAAGCTACTTTGTAAAACTATTGCCGCTCCTATAAAAACTCCAGTGAGCCCAACAATTGGCAGAGAGAAAAAGCCTATCTCTATAATTTGTCTTGCTATGTTGCTAAAATAATATGGTGGCACAAGGCAGTGGTATAGAGATTGAATAAAAAATATGAATGCACTACCAAGCCTTAACAAAAAATTGATAAAGTACCTACCAATTATTCTAACACTATTTATATCAAAAAAGCTCACTTTGTATTCATTTTAGCTAGAGGTTAGTCTTACTGATTTTATTAAAATTTTTATTAACTTTATCGCAAAGTATAGCTGAGATATGTTTTAAGTTCAATATACTTGATGTTTTAATTTAAAGCTTAACCCAAGAAAGGTTTCCCTACGTCATACCGCAATTCATTCGCGGTATAGATTCCGCTAACGAGTAGCGGAATGACGGTTTTTCAAATTGTAGAGCCACTTTAGCTATAGAACTCAATTACATAAGCAAACCTTACTTATTTTACTATCCCTGTTTACTTCCTGTAAAAAACATGTTACTAATGAATTGAATTTTGTAGTAGAATGGAGGAAGTTTTGGCAGTTCCAAAAAGAAAAAAGTCAAAGTCAAGGCGTAATATGCATCGTTCTCATCATGCTATTGAGCCTAAGAATATTGTGGTATGTTCAACAACTGGGGAATTCATGTTGCCTCATAACGTAGCAGTTGATGGCAGTTACAAAGGAAAACGGGTTTTCATCAAGCAACAGGCAGAGTGACTATTATGATATGTTACCTACGGTCAATAATAATATAGTTATTGCACTTGACGCTATGGGGGGCGATTTTGCGCCTCTTTCCGTAATTCATGGTGCTGGTTTTTTTTTAGACAACCTTGTTGACCCAGGCATTAAAGTTTTTTTTCATATTTATGGAGATAAGGAAGAAGTATCTCCTTTGCTTTCAAAATACAAAAAAGTAAGTAACAATTCTGAGTTTACTCATTGTTCTGACAATGTTCTTGCAAATGATAAGCCATCTTTTGCACTGAGGCATCGTAAAGACTCAAGTATGAAAGCTGCCATTGAGGCAGTAAAAAAAGGTAAAGCTTTCGGAGTGGTGTCTTCAGGCAACACCGGAGCATTGATGGCAATTTCCAGATTTATTTTAGGAACATTACCAAACATTTATCGTCCTGCTATTGCCTCTATCTGTCCAACTAAGACAAAAAGCTTTGCTTTGCTTGACCTTGGTGCAAATGTTGATTGTAATGCCGACTCATTATTTCAATTTGCGTTAATGGGTAGTATATTTGCAAAAATAGCATTAAAAATTGACAATCCTGAAGTTGCTTTGCTAAATATCGGCACAGAAGAAGTTAAAGGTAATGACTCAGTGCGCGGCGCTTTTGAGTTGCTTAAAAACGCTCCAGGCATTAATTTCAAAGGGTATATAGAGGCAAGTGAATTTTTAGAGGGTAGTATAGATGTGATTGTTGCTGATGGTTTTGTTGGCAATGTAATGCTCAAAACGGCTGAGGCAACCGCTAGTACCTTTATCAATCTAATAAAGCAGGAAGTATTCAATTCGTGGATAGCGAAAATGCTTATTGGTATATTGTTAAAATCCAAACTAAATAAAGCTTTAACGCGTTTTAATCCCAAAATTAGAAGTGGAGCTATGTTTTTAGGGCTGAATGGTATCATCATTAAAAGTCATGGAAATTCTGATGCTATTTCTTTTGCCCATGCCATAAAATTTGCAGTAAATGCAATTAGTGAAAATTTAAATCAAAAGATAATTAACGGGGTAAGTCATATTGAATAAAAGTTTCATATTAAGCACTGGATCTTACCTACCAAGAAAAATGTTGAGTAACAACGAAATTGCATCGATAGTTGAGACGAGCGATGAATGGATAAGGCAGAGAACAGGAATAGTTCAAAGGCATATAGCAGATGAAGGAGAACTAACGTCAGATCTAGCTGTAAATGCAGCAAAAAGTGCTATAGAAAAAGCTAAAATTTCAGTAGATGAAATTGACTTGATTATAGTTGCTACAACAACTCCTGATAAAACTTTTCCTAGCTGTGCAACGATTGTACAAAGTAAGTTAAAATGTAAAAACGCATTTGCTTTTGATGTACAAGCAGCATGCTCTGGTTTTATATATGCAGTTACAGTTGCTGATTCGCTCATAAAATCTAACAATAGAATTAAATATGCATTGGTTATAGGTGCTGAAATAATGTCTAGGATTGTTGATTGGGAAGATAGGTCAACTTGTGTACTCTTTGGTGATGGTGCTGGTGCAGTGGTGATGAAATCAGAAATGGGTAGAAGCGGCATCATATCAACAAACTTATACTCTGACGGCAATGTGGACATACTATGTACGAACGGAGGGGTATCCTCTACTGGTGATTCTGGAAAAATATGCATGAATGGAAGAGAAGTGTTTAAACATGTAGTGGATAAGTTAACAGCCTCAGTAGAGGAAACTCTGAAATGCAATAATTTGAAAATCACTGATATTGACTGGTTAATTCCCCATCAAGCAAACATTCGTATTATTGAAGCAGTAGTAAAGAAATTAGATTTTCCTATAGAGAAAGTGATTAATACCGTTGATAAGCATGCAAACACCTCAGCGGCATCAATTCCACTGGCCTTAGACTATGCAATACAAGAATCAAAAATAAAATCAGGAAATCTGGTACTGCTGATTTCAATAGGTGCAGGCCTGACCTGGGGTTCCGTGTTGCTGCACTATTAGACTTCCTGCATTACCTCCTGTCATCCAAGTACCCTCTTTGTCATTCCAGTGCCTCTTTCTCCTGTCATCCCAGTAGCCCCTTCGGTGTCATTCCAGTCTGGAATCCAGTTCTTATTGTACATTCACCTGGTGTAAAGTTAAGTTTCCTGGATCCCAGTGTCAGCTACTCGGATGACAAAAAAAGGAGCACTGGAATGACAGCAGTCCTACGTCATACCGCGATTCATTCGCGGTATCTCTCAACATAGATCCCGCTAACAAGTAGCGGGATGACGATTGTCGTTTAGCCATAAATATTAAGAAATTTACCAAATAAAAAAAAGGCAAAAGAAGCCCTGGGGTTATTATCTGCTTTAAAATATTGGCGTTTTTTATGTTTTAAACGCTTGACAAGCGAGATTCAGCCGCTTTTAATTGCAACTAACTTACGCTGCAAATGTTTAAGAAATTTACTAAGCAGAAAAAAAGACAAAGAATCCCCGAGTTAGCTAGTCTTTTACTATCTCTGTCGAGTATTGGCATTTTTTGATGTCTTGTAACGCTTTATAAGCGCGTTCAGCTTATTTAGATAAAAATCTAGATGTAGATGAAGTTTTGTAAAGACATACAGTATCTATATACTGCAAAAAATTGAACATAAGACGCCGATACATTAAGTAATCCTTACCTTTTAATCTGCAGATTGGCGAAAGCAAATACAATAGCTTCACTGTTATGATAAGGGGGCTGGCGAAGGGTGTCAAGGAAGTTTTTCTTTCCCGTGAATTCCCTTCGAAGTCGAGTATTGAAAATTGACTGGAGAATTGTGGATTACTTTGTATATGTCATGACAAGCCATGGCACTCTCAGCAAAACCACTTAATATTAACTTTAGTTTGCCTGAATAAATAGCTATATCTCCGATTGCATATATCCTATCTCTACTGGTTTTAAGTGTAGCTGGGTCGACAACTATGCGGCTATGTTCTAACTGTATACCCCAATTGTTTATTGGACCAAGATTCATTGACAATCCAAAAAATGGCAGCAAAAAATCAGCGGATATTTCTTTTTCTTCCTTAGAGGCAATGTTTTTTACTATCACTGTGCTCAATTGCCCATTACCTCCTGCTAGTTCGTGTAATTGATATGGCACTACCAGTTCTATCTTTCCATCACTTTCAAGTGATTCTAATTTATTTCTAGTTTCAGGAGTGCAGCGAAATTCCTTTCTCCTATGTATCACATAAATTTTCTTCGCAACTTTAGAAAGTTCTACAGTCCAATCAGCCGCAGAATCACCCCCCCCTGCAATGACTATAGTTTTATCCTGAAAATCAGAAATTTTATTTACACTGTAAAATACAGATTTATTTTCATATTCTAATATACCATTCAAGGGCGGACGGTTAGGTTCAAACATTCCGTTACCTGCAGCAACAATAACGGCTTTGCATTTTACCTCTGTACCTGTATTAGTTATGATAATAAAGCTTTGATCGCAGTTATTCGAAATCTTTTCTACTTTTTGACTTAAATGGTAAATAGGCTTAAATGGCGAAGCTTGCTCCATTAGCTGCTCAATTAATTTTTGGGCAGTAATTACAGGATAACCAGGTATATCATATATTGGCTTTTCTGGGTAAAGAGCTGTGCATTGTCCTCCTGCTTGATCCAAAACATCTATTATATGACATTTCATATCAAGCATTCCCGCTTGAAAAGCAGTGAATATTCCAACAGGTCCTGCACCTATTATTACTATATCGGTTTTCATATTCAGATGGTGATCTATTTATAGATATTAGCTTTCTTTGCTAACAAGGTCAATTTACAAAGGGATGTATTTTTAAAAGATGTGGCTAGATTAGACAAGATTTCCAGCGTTATGAACCACATAGTCCAAATAAGCTCTAAAAATCAGCTAGCATAGCGAGATGCTGTGCGGACGGAATGGGATTCGAACCCATGGTACGCTCATCACGTACGTCAGTTTTCAAGACTGGTGCCTTAAACCGCTCGGCCATCCGTCCATTTCTTTTCTATCACAACATTTGATTTTAAGCAATCTATAAAAGCTTTACTTGCCCACGCAAAAGTTGCTAAACACACTACTCAATATTTCCTCAACATCAATAATTCCAATCACCGCACCAAGTTCAAATGCAGCAAGCCTCAAATCTTCAGATATCAACTCAATTGGATTATCGATATTAAAACGTTGTAAATGTTCCAGTGCTTTCTTCATGTGATTCCTATGTCTTTGCCGAGTGATTACAGGGGTGTCTCTATCATGCCCAAATTTTTCCTCTGCCTTCTCTTTTATGAGAGAGATCAATTTGTTTGTACCTATTTCCTTTAGAATAGAAATGGGTAAAAGATCTATGCCATTAATTTTTATATTGTGATTATTGATAACATCGTCAGCTTTGCTCAATACATAAATAGTATCGCTATTTACAACGTTGCAATTGATATTATGACGCTGTTCAAAAGGAAATAGTTCTATTCTTAAATCAGCTTCAAAAGACCTCTTTTTCGCTCGACTTATACCTTCTGATTCTATTGGATCTGAACTCTCACGAATTCCAGCAGTATCAGAGAGAATGATTGGGTATCCGCCAATGTCAATATGAGCTTCAAGTATATCTCTTGTTGTGCCTGCATATTCAGAAACAATAGCAATATCACGCTTGGCTAAGAAATTAAACAGAGTTGATTTACCGACATTTGGTTTACCAGTTATTACAATATGTAAACCCTCACGCAACCTTTCGCCCCGTCTATTATCATTTAAATGCTCTTGTATCAATCGCACGAGAGATTGCACTTCATTATTAATTTTTTCCAACTCACTTTTTTCTGCCCAAATGTCCTCTGGAAAGTCTATATATGCTTCGATTTTGGATTGTATCGTTATCAATCTTTGCCTCCAATTGCTGTATAGTCTCTCCAATTCTCCTGATATCTGCTTAATCGCTTGTTTAGCTTGCATTTTCGTCTCAGCGTCAATTAAGTCTGCAATTCCTTCTATTTGAGTTAAGTCAAATTTACCATTTAGAAAAGCCCTAAGTGAGAATTCTCCAGGCCTGGCCATAACGAAAATTTTTGATAATTCCTCCAAGATGATTTTTATGACTGCCTTACTTCCATGCACTTGTAACTCTATAACATTCTCGCCAGTGAAACTGTTTGGAGCAGGGAAATAGATGATTATTCCATTATCTATCAATTGATTGAAATCATCATATAGATCAACTAAAGTAGCAAATCTTGGTTTAATTTCTTTCTTAATATGAAAATGATTTAAAGCTTTAAGCGCGTAATTGCCTGAAATTCTGATTACTGCAACTCCTGACTTACCAAATACGGTCGACAAAGCGAAAATAGTTTCATTTGTGTTTGTCATTATTTATATAAACTACTTAGCAATATTACACTTAAGAAACCAAAATACCTAATTTGAAAATATTCAAAATTTTTATCTATCTTGCTAGTTTATATTAATGCAGTACTATCATACTAGTGAATGTATTATATAGAAAAGCTGTAAAAGTCACCCAGGTGAAAATATTTATTTTGAAAACTGATAATATGATTTATAATGACTGACACAAGTTTTAAATATTTTATGCTCAAGAAATTAGCTTGGTATTGGTCTTTTGCAGAGTTAATCAAAGGGTTTGCTATTACATTGAAATATATGTTCAAACCAAAGGTTACGTTAAGATATCCTATGGAGAAAGGCCCTTTAAGTCCAAGGTTTCGTGGTGAGCATGCGTTGCGTAGGTATCCAAACGGTGAAGAACGGTGCATAGCTTGTAAATTATGCGAAGTTATCTGCCCTGCTCAAGCAATAGTTATTGAAGCAGAGGAAAGAGAAGACGGTAGTCGTCGCACCACACGCTATGATATTGACATGACAAAATGCATATACTGCGGGCTTTGCCAAGAGGCATGTCCAGTTGATGCAATTGTGGAGGGTCCTAACTTTGAATTTGCTACTGAAACGAGAGAGGAGCTAATGTACAATAAAGAAAAGTTATTGCGTAATGGTGAAATTTGGGAAGACGCAATTGCACTCAGGTTAAAAAAGAATAGACCTTATTATTAATGTTCAGAGCTTATAACCCTGTTATCCATTATGATTTAGGGGCAGTGCCCACTAGGGGTGGTGTCATCCAAGTAGCTGATACACAACTGTACGAACATTTGTTTGCGAGGGCAGTATGTTAAATGTTATGGCCTGTTTTGCCTCAAACACAAAGGTGTCATCCCAGTGCTTGACACTGGGATCCAGGTATAAAAATATTTGCAAATTGTGCAATGGACAACAGATTTTAGGAGCATACGTTAAACTAATTTCCATTATAAAAATAAGATGGATCCCAGTGTCACGCACTGGGATGACAAAGAGAGGGTTAGACAAAAGGGTCGATAAATGATTAGGATTACTTTCTCAACCGAACAAAAAGTAAAAGAATACAGTGGTAAAGTCACTGGCTTTGATATACTACAGCCGAATGTTTTAAAGGAAGCAGTTGCATTGAAAGTAAATGGTGAGTTATATGATCTCTCACGTGAAATTGAATCTGATACAGAGATAGAGGTAATACAACTGAGTGACGAAGCGGGTTTAGATATAATAAGGCATGATGCTGCTCATATAATGGCGCAGGCAGTGAAAGAGCTATTTCCTAATACTCAGATTACTATCGGCCCAACAATTCAGGACGGTTTTTACTATGATTTTGCTACAGATCGTACCTTCACTACGGACGATCTTACCGCAATAGAAAAGAAAATGAAAGAGATTGTAAAAAGTAACCACAGATTTGTTCGAGAAGTTTGGACTCGCAAGCAGGCAATTGATTTCTTTAGTGGTATAGGCGAAAAATATAAGGTTGATATTATCTCATCCATACCAGAGGGTGAAAACCTAACTGTTTATAGGCAAGGTGATTTTATTGACCTATGTCGTGGTCCGCACTCACCATCAACCGGTAGAGTTAAAGCGTTTAAACTTATGAAAGTAGCGGGTGCATACTGGCGAGGTGATGCAAAGGGCCCAATGTTGCAGCGAATATATGGCACAGCATGGAGAAATAAGGATGAATTAAACGCTTATCTTGAGTGTCTCAAAGAAGCAGAGAAACGTGATCACCGCAAAATTGCCAAGGATATGGATTTATTTCACATCCAAGAGGAAGCTGTTGGGCAGGTTTTTTGGCATGAACAAGGATATATTCTATATAATGTTCTTGAGTCTTACATCAGAAAGAAGCTAATAAATAATGGCTATTTTGAGGTAAAAACTCCTATTTTAGTAAGCAAAGAGCTGTGGGAAAAATCTGGACATTGGGATAAGTTTCGTGAAAATATGTTTATTGTTGATGAATCTGAAAGCAAAAAGCTAGCAATAAAACCCATGAATTGTCCTTGTCATGTGCAGATTTTTAATTCTCACACCAGAAGCTATCGTGATTTACCAATACGTATGGCAGAGTTTGGCACATGCCATAGAAATGAAAGCTCAGGCTCATTGCACGGACTGATGCGAGTGCGTGGTTTTACGCAAGACGATGCACACATTTTTTGTATGGAAGAACAAGTGAATTCTGAGACTATAAAGTTTTGTGACCTTTTAAAAGAAGTATATTCAGAGCTTGGGTTCAATGAAATTTCTGTGAAATTTTCAGACCGTCCAGGTATTAGAGCAGGTAATGATGAAGTATGGGATAGAGCTGAAAAAGCGCTGCTTGAAGCCGTTAAAGAAGCGGGCTTGAGTTATAAACTTAATCCTGGTGAAGGTGCATTTTATGGTCCAAAGCTAGAGTTTGTTTTAAAAGATGCAATAGGCAGAAGCTGGCAATGTGGAACATTGCAAGTTGATTTCATTTTACCAGAACGTCTGGGAGCTTTTTATATAGGGGCAGATGGACACAAGCATCACCCTGTTATGCTACATAGGGCAATTCTTGGGACTTTTGAGCGTTTTATTGGAATTTTGATAGAAAATTATGCAGGAAAATTTCCAGTTTGGCTTGCTCCAACGCAACTTGCTATTCTGACCATTACAAATGAGGCTGACGGTTACGCCACAGAAATCAGCAATGTCTTAAAAGAACAAGGTGTGAGAGTCAAGACTGATTTGACCAATGAAAAAATTAGTTATAAGATACGTTTGCATAGTCTAAACAAGGTTCCTATATTGTGGATTGTAGGCAAAAATGAAGTTACAAGTAAAACTGTGTCAGTGAGAAATTTAGGATCGGAAAGACAGGAGTCTTTTTCTTTGGAAAAGGCTAATGAATCGCTGTTAAAAAGTATTAATTTGAATTAAGGGAGTTAAAGTTTGCAAGTTAAAAAGAACAATAAAAACAGAATTAATGGATTCATCACAGCTAAGGAGGTACGCTTAGTTGATCACAGTGGTGAAATGGTCGGAATCGTGCTAATAGAACGAGCTTTGGAACTTGCACAGGGTGTTGGTTTAGACTTGGTAGAAATTGCACCTGATTCAACTCCTCCAGTATGTAAAATACTGGATTATAGCAAACAAAAGTATGATATAAAAAAGAAAGCAAGTGAAGCAAAAAAGAAACAAAAAACATTAACTATAAAAGAAATTAAACTGGGTCCCAATATTGGTGATCACGATTACGGAACAAAATTGCGTCAAGCAAGAGACTTACTTGCCCACGGACATAAAATCAAAGTTACAATGAGATTTAAGGGCAGAGAGCTTATAAACACTGAAGTTGGATTGGAAAAATTAGAACGGCTAATTAGAGACACTGAAGATATCGCAAAGGTAGAATTAGCACCTAAAAGGGAAGGGAATCAATATTTTTTAGCTCTGGTTGCTAAGTAGCAAGACGGCTTAAGAAGTATAAGTAGAGTTAAACTATCGCTCTCTCTTTGATAACATGGCGAAAATGTCTTATTAATCCTTGAATCGGCCAAGCTGCAGCATCGCCAAGCGCGCAAATTGTATGTCCTTCTATTTGAGTTGTAAGGTCAAGCAGCTTATCTATTTCATCAGGTTTAATATCTCCTGCCACCATCCTCTTCATAATCCTCCACATCCATCCAGTACCTTCACGGCATGGTGTGCATTGCCCACAGGACTCATGCATATAAAAGTGTGATAACCTCTCTATTGCAGCTATTATATCAGTTGATTTATCCATCACTATTACAGCAGCAGTACCAAGCCCTGATTGTGCAGTTCTTAATGAATCAAAATCCATTTCAATAGTATCGCATATAGATTTTGGAATTAATGGCACTGAAGACCCACCAGGTATTACAGCAAGTAAATTATCCCAACCCCCTCGCACTCCACCTGCGTATTTTTCAATCAATTCACGTAATGGAATTCCGAGCTCTTCTTCAACATTACACGGGTTGTTTACGTGCCCTGAAATACAAAAGACCTTGGTACCAGTATTATTTGGTTTACCAAGAGATGCAAACCATTCTCCTCCGCGATTCAGAATATCTGGAACCATGGCTATAGTTTCAACGTTGTTTATTGTAGTTGGGCAGCCAAAAAGTCCAACACCTGCAGGAAATGGAGGTTTCATGCGAGGAAAGCCCTTTTTTCCTTCAATTGATTCAAGTTGAGCTGTTTCTTCTCCACATATGTAAGCTCCTGCACCCCTATGGATAAACACATCAAGATCATAGCCTGATTTGCAGGCATTTTTTCCAATTAAACCTTCTTTATAGGCTTCCTCAAGTGCCTTTTTTAGAACTAAATATTCATTATAAAATTCACCCCTGATATAAATATATGCAACTGATGCGCTGATCGCTCTGCCGGCCAGGAGAATTCCCTCAAGTAACTTATGTGGCTCATATCGCAATATATCTCTATCTTTACATGTACCAGGTTCTGACTCATCTGCATTGACTACTAAATATGTTGGTTGTTTTTTTGGAAGATTTTTGGGCATAAAGCTCCACTTAAGGCCGGTAGAAAATCCTGCACCTCCTCGACCTCTCAAACCAGATTTCTTTACTTCATCAATGATTTTTTCTGATCCTAAATCTAGTAACTCCTTTGTTTTTTGCCAGCTACCACGTTTTTTTGCACCCTCAAGTAGTGGAGTTTCTTTACCATTTAGGTTGGTGAATATTTTGTCTTGTTCTTTTAGCATGTTTTTCAAAATTTGTGAGTGATCCCGACGCGATTCGAACGCGTGACCCACTGATTAAAAGTCAGTTGCTCTACCGGCTGAGCTACGGGATCATTTCATTTTTCAGCTATACTAAACATCAATACAGTTTTTATCCATTTTAATCAAACTAAAATTTTCATGTGTGGTTAAATAAATTATATAATATACTGCGTTAGTGATAATTTAGTTAAAAAATTTTTAAAGGAAAACTTCTTGTTAATTTTCAATTCACAGATTCATTTGGCAAAGCTTATAGTGTGATGTAAAAATCTGAGAAGACAAAAAGATAGAGAATTGTACATAACTGCAGAATTTGTGCACTATTTAGCAATAGCCTAACAGATAAATATTTCTTGCATTTCAGCCTGAGTGATTTATGCTTTAAGCAAGAATTACCTGGGGGTATAGCTCAGCTGGTAGAGCATCTGTTTTGCACGCAGAAGGTCAGCGGTTCGATCCCGCTTGCCTCCACCAGTCTATATTAGCTCTAGCCGCCACAAAACCTGTCAAAGCAGCTTATTTTAATCTATGAGGATTTTATACTACTTCCCTGAAAATCCCTATTTCTTTTCGTAACTTTTCTCTACACAAGTAATGTTGGTTATTACAATTGTAATATATACCAACTTAACAATAAATTAATCAATAAATGTTAGAATACTAACAATTAATTTATTGGTAACGCCTATGAGTGGAAAAAAGCATGTTTTTAAGATGGTACCTGGAAAAGAGGTGTTTAGAAAAACCCCGACTAAATTGATAAAGTGGCCTGAAGGTTATGATCCTACAATGTCTATTAAAAAAGTTGAGCTTGTATCGCTGGATGATAAAAACGATGTAGCACTAGGCTTATTACCTATAAAACTTTGCGGCAGTTCTTGCCTAGACAGTTACATATGTCTGGAGGAAGAAAATGAAGGAAATCTGGTAGCCAAAGATTATAAAAGTGATTCTAACTTAGATTATGTAAAAAGTAACCATACATTTGTATATTACGGTAATGAGTTGGCTAAGTTATCATATACAAGAGAACTTGTGCAGCCTTTCAAAACTATGTGTAGCAGTTCTATTAAATCAAAAAAATTGGAATACAAATATGTAACATGGGAAGATTCAGATACTGGCAACAATAAATATTATTTTTCAGACGAGGCAGGAAATATAATCGATTCACCTGACAATGAGGTATTACAAGACATTATGTTATACTACGGTGAGAGACATATAAGAGATGTGCTACTGTTGCTATCAAGCACGTTTACCAAAGTTTTTATTCAGGGCCTAACAGACGACCAACTAAAAACTCTTACCAATACTCTTAGTAACGAGCAACTGCAAAAAATAATTCCTGAACTGAGCTCAAGCCAACTACAGACCTTAGCAAAGAACTTAACAGATGAACAACCCCAAGCTTTAGTGGATCATCTAACCAATCACCAATTACAAACTCTTGCTCAGGAACTAAATCCAGAAAAGTTACAAATAATTGTTCCTATTTTAAATGATGCTCAGCTTGAAGCTCTAGTTAGAGACTTAAATCCAGAGCAAGTAAAAGAAATTTTACCTCACTTAAAAGTGGATCAGTTCAAAGCACTTATTAAAACTTTAAATGACGAACAATTTACAGTGCTTGCAAAAGACTTGGCTGAGCACCACTTGACAATACTTTCTAAAGAATTAGAAGGTGACCAGTTGAAAGCTTTAGTAAATAGTCTGCAAGAAGACCAACTGAAAGACTTAGTTAATAAGCTTGATCATGATAAACTTGGCATAATTGCTCAGGATTTAACTGATTCTAATAGGATCCAGATTATCATTAAGTCTTTAGCTAACAACCCAGAAAAACTTCAAGCTTTTGCTCGCAATATGTCTAATGAGCAGTTTAAGGAACTTTTGGATAACGTGGGTGCAGAAGAGCTTAAAGATATCATTCACAAACTGCCTTATGAGAAAGTGACAGCTGTGATTGGTGATCTCGGCAGTAAGGATCAGTCTAAAGCTATTATTGATGCATTAAAAGAGAAACTTGAAGAGCAAAATGGAAAGATAGGAGAGCTTATGGATAAGATTGACCAGATGCTTCCTGAGCAAAGTGAAGCAAATTGGGATAATGCACATCTATCACCTTACGTCTTTCAAGATACTAATACTGAATTTACAGTAATAGATGTTTAGTGCGAACTTGGATACTTATAAATTAATGTTTATAAGTTAAAAGAAAAAACAGTTTGCATGTGAAACTAAAAAATAATTTAAACTTTAATAATTTATGGAGGTAATTTATATGAGCAAGAACTCGCAAAACCTTGTACAAAATGAGGATAATTTTACTACTGGTAATAAAGAAAAACTTATAAGCGCTCTTGATCTTATTATACTTAAGACAGGTACTGATAAGGATATACAAGACCTTGGCAAAACAGCAAGTGGTCATACTGTTAAAAAAGCAGTTGATGCATTAGTTAATAATATAAATGAACAACTTATTAGTGGGTTGAATATTATGTTAGGAGAAGAGCAAGCTAAAGTTAAAAGTTTGGAAGATATTATAGGCAACGATGATGCAGGATTAAAAAAAGATCTAAGTGAGTTAGCAGGTAAGGTAAATAGTATGTTACCTGAGGAGGCACCAACCCATCCTGATATATTGTAGTAGTTAGGAAAGTAACAGCCTGATACAGGCTGTTACTCTTTCCACATACCATTTCAGTGTAGCTGAGTTGATTTTAAAAGTATAATTTTTTATAGGAGTTAATATGAGTAATTACAGTGTAAAAGAAAGCGAAAAAGACTATGAATCAATAGGAAGAATAGTCGAAGACGAATATAGAATAATAGATGACATAGAAGTCAAAATTAAGCCTAAATCTTTTGAGAGCAATAAAGAAAAGAATGCGTCGGTTGGTTATGTTCACAAAGTTCTAGACAAACTAATCACAGAATTAAACGACACATTTGTTTCTGACTTGGATTACCAATTGAGGCTTAATGCAAACTATGTTCAGAATAAATTGAGTAAGGATTTATATGATTTGGACAAGGTAGTTATCGATACTAGTAAGAATTATGAAATTTTGGAAAAAAACTTTAATAATCTAAGAGAAGAAGTTGAAAAATTAAAAATAGGAACGGTTAGTGATGACAACATAGATGAATGGGAAGCACCAACTCACCATGATATATTATAGTAGTTAAGAAAGTCACAGCTTGCTAGCAGGCTGTGACTCTCTCTACATACCGTTTCAATACAGCCAGGTTAAGGAATCTATTTTAAAACTTTCGGTATATAGTTCTCATCATGTTTTGCAAACACCGTATCTGCAAGAAAGGTATTATTATCAAACATTTTACCTTGCACAACAACACCACTTTTTTCTGAAAACATTGGTGGAAGTATTCCCTGGTATTTTACCACAACGCTTTTGTTAAAATCTGTCATTTGAAAAACTACTTCACTTTCGCTCCGTATCACACTATCTTCAACAACCATTCCACCAATATGGATTGGCTTTTGACTATTTGGTAAAACTATTGCCTCACTTACTGTATAGAAAAATGAGATATTTTCTTTGAGCGTTGTTAAAATAAAAAAGACTATGCAGCTTAAAAAGCAGAAAATTCCTGAAGTTATAAGTAATCGCTTATGTTTCTTCTTCATTATTATCTTTCAGGCTTTCTAGAATTTTTTTACTTTTAATATAGCAAGAAATGGTAAAAATCAGTTCTCCGGTAATCAACGTAAAACTAATAAGGTAAGCAAAAATTACATATGTATTCATAATGCACTGCCAATAAATAACTCACCTGCATCAAAATAAATTAAGCTTCCATCCTTTTGCTGCAACACCAATTTACCACTTTTATCTATATCAGCAAAAATTCCTTCATACAATTTGTCAGCTAACTTTACACTGATTTGTTCATGCATTTTGAATGCTTTTTTTAACCACATTTCTCTTATAGCATAAAACCCATCAAATAGCCATTGCTTTCTTAGCTTATTAAAATTTATTATTAATTTTTTTAGTAGATCTATGTTAGACACAGACTCACCGTAATTGCTAATGCACGTTGTTCCTGGAAGTGGTGCATGATTGACATTAATTCCAATTCCTATAATGAGCCAATTCGAATTGGATCTTTTTTCAAGCAATATTCCACTTATTTTCTTGCCATCGATTAGAATGTCATTTGGCCATTTATACTGGAGATTTAGA
This sequence comes from Wolbachia endosymbiont (group A) of Yponomeuta plumbellus, assembly GCF_947251575.1. NCBI lineage: Bacteria > Pseudomonadati > Pseudomonadota > Alphaproteobacteria > Rickettsiales > Anaplasmataceae > Wolbachia > Wolbachia endosymbiont (group A) of Yponomeuta plumbellus. Next base: position 1,220,358 of record NZ_OX366353.1, read on the forward strand.
CCATTTATAAATGACAGTATAGTATTTCCAACAGCAAGAGCAGTAACAAAAGTCAATTCTGTTAATTTGCTGACATCCGCAATTTTATTCACCAAACCCCTCTCTGTCATCCCAATGCCCTCTGATGTCATCCCAGTGCTTGACACTGGGATCCATTCTTCTTTTTTTCTAGATTCCAGCGTCACGCGCTGGAATGACACCGAAAGCTGGCTTTCATTAAGATAATCGTTAAAGAGGTTTATTACCAAACTCGCATAAAAATTACCCTCTGGAGAAATCCAGTTTTTTCCAGTGCGCCCTCTACCCTCTGTTTGTTTATCGGCAATAATAACGGTTTCATTTGATATTCCTCTCCCAATTAAATCCAACGCTTCTTTATTAGTGCTTGAAACTTCTTTGTAATGATGAATATGAAAACCCTCAGGGATCACCTTGTCAGTCCTTTAGTTCAATGAGTGAGTAAAACGTACAAGAAAAGAACGAGGTTGATCAGTGAAGCCACTGAAGTAATAATGAATAGACCCTTAGAATAAGCAACCTTATTACCACTAGCTTTATCAAAATACATAACTTTCATGATATTTAAATAATAGTAGCATGATATCACACTCGCTATTACAAGGATCAAGGACAGGCTGATAAAGCCAGAATTTATTAAACTTTTGAATATAAAAAATTTAGCGATAAAACCTGCAAGTGGAGGTATTCCCGACATCGAGAGTAACAGCACAGAAAGATGAAATGCTACAATTGGGCGTTTCTTCCCTATACCAGATAAATTTGCAATATCACAATCGTCATCGTCAATTTGTACGAGATATGAGAATAGCCCTATGCTTGTGATGATATATATCACCAGATACATTAAGGCACTATCTGTTCCTGCTTGTGTAAAAATAGAAAGTGAAGCAAATATAAAACCAATGTGACCAATTGAACTGTAAGCAAGCAGCCTTTTTAAGTTTTGCTGACGCAAGGCCCCAAAAGCTGAGATAAGCACAGACAATGCTGAAACGTATAAGAAAATAGGCTGAACATAACTTTTTACATTTACTAACTCTTCATTCATCAATCGAATTAAAAATGTTACAAGTGCAGCTTTTGGAGCTGTAGAAAAAAACGCAGTTACTATGGTAGGTGCACCTTGATAGACATCTGGAGCCCACATATGAAAAGGAGCAATAGCAAGCTTGAAACACAAACCAATTAGGATAAAGACTAATCCAAAAACTATTCCATAAGTTATCTGATGGCTTTGCAAGAATGAACCGAGCTCAGAGAAATTGACTTGTCCTGTATATCCATAAAGCAGCGACATTCCATATAGCATAATGCAGGAAGATAGTGCACTAAGTGTAAAATATTTCACTCCTGCTTCACATGAATAAGCTGAATCTTTATTAAAGCTCGCAAGAACATACAAAGATATACTCATCAACTCAAAAGCTAAATAAAAAGAAATCAGACTATTTGCTGAAACCAAAGTTATCATGCCAAATAGCGCAAAAAGAATCAGTATTGAAAATTCATATTTATAGTCATATTTTGATAAATTCAGCATCAAAAGTATTAAAATTCCTGTGCTGAGAATTAACCCTTGGGCTGACCTGATGTATAAATTGAGTTTTAACAACGAATTAAAGAGAAAAATTTCATTGTTTTCTGCCGAAATAATTAAAATAATCAAAGTTACCACTGTGCAGCCAAGTGCTAATAAGTTGATAGTTCGGCGGTTAAATATAATTCCAAGCAGCAGCAACACTAACGAGGAGATAATAGAGAACGTTTCCGGCAATATCTGTATATAATTCATAGCGCATTATATTTGACTAACAAATTTGCCATACATGGCTTCAAATAATTCAGTGCAAGGGTTGGGTAGAATCCAAGCAAAATAACAAACACTGCAAGCAGAATTAAGACAGAAAATTCTATGCTATCCAAGCGGTTATTTAATAATTTAGAATAGCTAACCCCCCATATTATTTGCTTACATAAATTCAGCATATAAACTGCGCTTAAAATAGTGCCAAGTGCGATAAATCCTGTAAAAAACCCTATGCTCTTAAACATTCCAACCATAGCCAAAAACTCACCTATGAATCCAGATGTTCCAGGTAGCCCTATTGAAGCCATTGAAAATAAAATGAACATAAAACCAAATTTTGGCATTGTGTTTACTATGCCAAAATATTTTGCAATCTCCAAAGTTCCAGTTCGAGTATATAGCATTCCAACACACAAAAATAAAGCAGCAGAAATAAGGCCATGACTAATCATTTGAAATATGCTACCCAGTACTCCTTCCTCACAAAATGAAAAGAGGCCAGCAGTAACGATCCCCATATGTGCTATTGAAGAATAAGCTATTAACTTCTTTATATCATCTTGAGCAAACGCAACTAGAGAAGCATATATTACCGCAATAATGCTCAGCACAACAACGAAATTTGAAAAATACAAACTTGCCTGAGGAAGCATTGGAATAGAAAACCTTAAAAATCCATATCCCCCCATTTTAATAAGCAAGCCAGCTAAAATCACAGATCCAGAAGTTGGTGATTGCACATGCGCATCAGGAAGCCAAGTGTGAAATGGAAACATCGGTACTTTTATTGCAAAAGAAATAAAAAATGCAATCCATAGCAATGACTGCACTTCAAGATCAAGACTTGGCACTAATGTAGCTAATTTTTGTATATTAAACGTCCCAAAAGTGCTATAGATGTACACCAAGCCAAGTAGGAATAATAATGAGCCAGTTAATGTATAAAGAAACAACTTAAACGTTGCATATACCCTGTGTTTTCCTCCCCAGATGCCAATAATAAAGAACATTGGTATTAAAACAGCTTCAAAAAACACATAAAAGCTTATAGCATTCAGTGAAACGAAAAAACCGACTACAAAACTCTCAAGCAGTAGAAACAATGCCATATATGGACTGAGGGTCGTATAACTCATTTTGCAGTTGTAGAGTATACAAATTACAAACAAGAAAGTTGTAAGCAGAAGGAAAAGCAACGATATACCATCTATCCCTATTCCAACATTTCTAATTGGGTAGCTGACAAACTGAAAGTCCGCATTGTTATAATCAAATTCTATACAAGCTACAATGCTAAGCAAAAATGGAAGTACAGCAAAAAATAGGGCAAGGAATCTTAGGTGTATAGATTGATGATTAATCCTGATTAAGGATAAAATCAACGCTCCTATCAGTGGAAGCAAGAATATACTAAGTAACAACACCTTCTATTTAATTCCAATAATATATAAAGCACCGATTATTAAAGTAACAAACATAATAAGTGCATAATCAAATATATAACCAGTTTGCAACTTTATAGAACTTTTTGAACATTCATTAACCAACCTTACAACACCATTTGGTCCAAATGAATCAATAGCCTTAACATCAAACTTCCATAGAAGCCTAGATATAAACCTTATTGGTACAATTATAACAAACTCATACACCTCATCAAAGTACCATTTATTCTGCAAAAATTTAAGTAAAAATTTACTCTTAATTTGCCTAATTACTTGATATTGGTAAATTAGGTACGCAAGTGCTATTCCACTTAGGCTCGCCAAGGTTGGCAGTAGTTTTATAAAGAAATTATGAACTCCATGCTCATCAACCACCACTAAACTTGATTTCCAAAACGCATTACTAGTTATGTTCAAAATATTTGCTCCCCACACTCCAGAAAATACCGATCCAAAAGCAAGTATCAGTAATGGTATAAGCATAATCTTCTGTGCTTCATGTATATTAATTTTACTTTGTTTTTGGCTGTGGAACACAAGAAGCAATAACCTCCAAGAGTAAAACGCTGTGAAGAATGCAACAACTAAGCTTATTACAAAAGCAAAGCTATCCGTGCTATAAGCATGTTCAATTATCAAATCCTTTGAGTAAAAACCTGCAAATGGAAATATTCCAGAAAGCGCAAGAGACCCAATCCACATGAGAGTGTAAGTGCAAGGGATTTTCTTCCAGCAATTTCCCATTTTCTGAATGTTTTGCTCATGATGCATTGCATGAATCACATTGCCAGCACCAAGAAATAGTAGAGCTTTAAAAAAAGCGTGGGTCATTAAATGAAAAATAGCAACATTGTAAGCAGAAAGCCCACATGCCATGAACATATAACCAAGTTGACTGCAGGTTGAATAAGCAATTATTTTTTTTATATCATTCTGAGTAATCGCAACGGTGGCTGCAAAAAAAGCAGTAAGTGCACCAACGATAACTATTAATTCTCGTGCCACATTTGATAACTCAAACAATGAAGAACATTTTGCTATTAAAAATATACCGGCTGTTACCATCGTTGCTGCGTGAATGAGTGCAGAAACAGGGGTTGGCCCTTCCATTGCATCTGGCAACCAAACATGTAAACCAAGCTGTGCAGATTTACCCATACAGCCAATAAAAAGTAATATGCATATTATATGAATTACTTTGAATTCACAGCAGAATGCCCTAATGTTCTGCGCGCCAAGAAGATCAGCTGTGTCAAAAACTTCAGTAAATTTCAAAGAGTGAAATGTATAATAAATAAGAAAGATTCCAATCAATAGTGCAAAGTCTCCTACCCTATTCACAACAAATGCTTTAATTGCTGCATTATTTGCAGAATATTTTTGGAACCAAAATCCTATGAGTAAATAAGAACACAGGCCAACTCCTTCCCAGCCAAAAAAAAGCTGCACGAAATTATCGCTTACAACCAGCACAATCATGCAAAATGTGAACAGCGATAGGTAAGAAAAAAACCTCGACTTCCCATGCTCCATATAGCCGATAGAATAGAGATGCACTACCAGCGAAACGGTGGTAATAACAATCAGCATTAAGGATGAGAGAGCATCCACACTAATTGCCCAATTTACTTTTAATACACTTAATGAAAATAAAGGAAATAAACTCAAGTGATAATTTTCAGAGAAGGTAAGAAAAACATACCAAGATAAAACTGCAGATATTCCAATCCCTGCCGTTGTAATTAACTGACCAAAAACATCCTTTCTAAAAAGTGCTGCAAATAGTGAACCAAAAAGTGGCAAAAATACTATTAATTTCAGTATATCCATCATACTTTCATTCTTTCATTAAGTTCGCTTGTTCAACATCTATATTGCCACGGCTTCTATAATATACAACCAATATTGCAAGTCCAACTCCTGACTCCGCTGCCGCAACAGTCAACACAAACATCACAAAGATTTGCCCAACTATATCATTCATAAAGGCAGAAAAAGCAACTAGATTGATGTTAATCGCCAACAATAATATTTCTATTGATAACAATATATTGATTATGCTCTTACGGTTGATGAAAATACCGCACACCCCAACAGTGAACAAAATAGCAGCAACTATCAAAAAATGATTTAATCCTATTTCCATTCCACTCCTTTTCCAAATTTAGCCTTAACCAATTTTACAGATGAAGATTGCGTCAATTGCTTTAATACATTCTGTTTTTTAACTCCTTTTTTCTTGTCCTGCAAAGTAAGAGCAATTGCACCGACAATTGCAACAAGTAGCAAAATTCCAGAAAGATGAAAAGCGTACATGTAGTCGGTATACAGCAAATTACCAATAGCTTTCACATTATTGGTATTATAGTTTATAACATTGCTTATATTCGGTGCTGAGCTGCGGATTACAAAGCTGATGACTAGAAAAAACACAACACACAACATAGCACCAAGAGTGCAATGCTTTGCAAAACCCTGGCGCAACCTTATGTAGTCAATATCGAGCATCATAACTACAAAGAGGAACAACACCGCAACCGCACCGATGTATACTATCAGCACCATCATAGCAATGAATTCAGCTCCAAGGAGAATAAAAAGCACTGCAGAGTTAACGAAGGTGAAAATTAAAAATAATACTGCATGCACAGGATTTCTTACACTAATTACGCATACAGCAGATAAAATGCTAAGAATTGCAAAAAAATAAAAGAAAAAAGGCATCGATACTTTAACTGCAACAATAGTTACTAATTTAAAGTAACTATCGTGGTAAAGTCAATATTATATTAAACGTTTAAAAACATTGTACTACAAAGCTCCAGCTCCATTTTAAATTATTATATAGAGCATTTTCTCAGTAATGCAATAAACACTTAACTTGTTCTTGATAATTTTAATTTATTAACGTATAATATATGTATATTCATAATTAATGGCAGCGCGAAATGTACAACATATTTGGTTATTTCAAAACTTGTAACACACAAAGTGGTAAATTAAATAGTGAAAGTTATCAGTACACTACAAGAGATTACATGACAATTTACTTCAATAACACACTAGCAAGTTTCAGTAGATCATGGAGAGAATTTAAAGAAAAAGCGTATGGATTTATGTATGATATCGGAACTTGGTTGAAAGAAACATATGAAAATCTCACTGAACGACCTGCAACGCATAACCACTATGCCTCAAAGTTCCCTGTTAAAGTTGAAGAAAGAGAAATGGAGGAGCTAAACCGTACATATAAGTCATTCCAAACTCCACCTATCCACCTAACAAACAGCAGCCTAGATCAGATCAATTTATCGTTACCCACCACATCCAAGCTGCCTAACAAAGGTATATACAAAACGTAACACTTGAGTGAAGCATTCTTTAACTGTTCTATTCAATAAAACCTTTACAATATTTCAATCATAGGTTTAACTTTACGAAGTTATAATCTATAGGGCTACGATGAACGATTATCTCTCACTGCTAAATCCAGAACAACAATCAGCTGTAACTAACATAGATGGACCAGTTTTGATACTGGCAGGAGCCGGGACGGGAAAAACAAGAACGATTACTTCAAGAATAGCACACATAATTAGAAACGGTCACGCTTATTCTGATGAGATATTAGCAGTTACATTTACAAATAAAGCAGCAAATGAGATGGTATCAAGGGTACTTGAGCTAACGGGCACAAACATACCATGGCTTGGCACTTTCCATGCAATTGCAGCAAAAATTTTGCGCATGCACGCAGAAATTGTGGGCTTAAACCCCAATTTTACAATCATTGGTGTGGATGACCAATTACAGGTAATAAAAAATATTATCAATGAAATAAATCCTGATTACCTATCAGAAAAATGTAAGACCATTATGAATATTATTCAGCAATGGAAAGAGAAGTGCTTATTGCCATCTGAAGTGGAAGATATTCAATCATTTAGGCCAGTATATGTAACTGCACTCAAGGTCTATCACCAGTATCAGGAAAGGTTGAAATTCCTTAACTCTGTCGATTTTGGTGACTTATTGCTATATAACATACAACTCTTTAATCAAAAGACCGAAGTTCTGTCCTACTACCAAAACAAGTTTAAATATGTCATGGTAGATGAATATCAAGATACAAATGCGATACAATATCTTTTGCTAAAATACCTTGCAAAAGAGCACTCAAATATTTGCTGTGTAGGAGATGATGACCAGTCGATATATAGTTGGCGTGGTGCAGAAGTTGAAAATATTTTGAAGTTTTCTGATGATTTTAAAAATGCAAAAACCGTTAAACTAGAGTGTAACTACAGGTCAACATCCCACATACTTGCAACTGCGTCATATGTTATCAATCACAATAAGACTCGCTTAGAAAAAAAATTGTGGACAACAAACATTGAAGGGGAAAAGGTAAATCTAATAAAATTATGGGATGGGAAAGCTGAAGCAAGGTTCATAAGCGAACAGATATTGAAACTCAATAAATACAGATTTAGTGACATTGCAGTGCTGGTAAGGGCCACTTTTCAAACTAGAGTTCTCGAAGAGTATTTTATAAAATATTCAATTCCCTACAAGATTATAAGTGGCGTAAAATTCTACGAACGTCAGGAAGTCAGGGATATAATTGCATATTTAAGACTTGTTACAAACAATAACGATGACTTAGCTTTCGAAAGGATAGTAAATCGGCCAAAAAGAAGCATAGGAGCTACAACTCTAAAGAAAATATACACGACTGCTCAGGATAACAAAATTTCTTTTTTTGAGGCAGCAAAAATATTAGTTAATAGTAATCAGGTAACCGAAAGAATTAAACTCTCACTCAACGATTTTTTAAATAAAATTAAAGCTTGGGAAGAAATAGTAAGCGTAAAACCACTGCATGAATTCGTTAAAATCGTAGCAAACCAATCAGGATATATTGAAATGCTTGAAAATGAGGAGGTAACAGGCTTAGCACGAATAGAAAATGTTAAAGAGCTCATCTCATCTTTAAAAAATTTCGATAATGCCACAACTTTCTTGGAGCATATAAGTCTGGTGATGGAAGTGGATAATATGAATAACGATGACACCGTATATGTTATGACTCTTCATGCAGCCAAAGGACTTGAATTCCCGTGCGTGTTTCTACCTGGTTGGGAAGAGGGATTATTTCCTCATCAAAGATCTTTTGATGACAAAAGTGGTAAAGCTTTAGAAGAAGAAAGGAGACTCGCATATGTTGGCATAACCAGAGCCAAAGAAAGGTTAATCATTTCATGTGCAGATAGGAGGGAAATTAACAACCAGTGGCAACCGATGCGCACTTCTCGGTTCATTAAAGAATTGCCAAGAGAAAATGTTGAGGTAATTAAAAGCAACATTGCCTACTGTTGAAGCTATAATTGCAGATAAACATATCTTACAAATCTGAATTACTTTAACTATATGTTTCTCTTGGCAAAAATTCTGTAACCGTTCACACTTAATTCTTCAATCTCATACCAATTTCTATTACATAACAAACAAATAGACAATAGAAGTGAGAAGGTTATACTAAGGCAGTATAATGATGGAGTTTTGGAATGGCATTGGTATCAGGTTGCAATTTTAGCTTACATTGTGCCAATCTTTCTTCAATTGCTGCTCGCATAAATTCTGCCTGTCTTTTAGTTCTGCAGTGCACTATCGCATCATCCACATATCTTTCAAATGGTACTGTTGGGTGATTTTGTTTCATCCATATATCAAATGCATGGTGCATAAATATGTTTGAAATGATTGGGCTTATTGAACCTCCTTGCGGAACTCCTTTTTCCCTAACTACCTTACTGCCATCTGCTTGCTGAATAGGGGATTTCATCCACCTTTCAACATACAGTATGACCCATTTGCAGTCTGTGTGCTTCTTGATAGCCTGCAGTGCTAAATTGTGGTCCAGATTGTCGAAAAATCCTGTAACATCAACAGCTTTCTTGGTAATCGTATCCTGTCTCCAATAAACAGCGGTTTTGCTATGTATCCTTGATCAGCAAAAAACTTACGTAAAGTTGGAGCCTTGTATTTAGCTTGAGTGAAAAGATTTAGAGCACCATCACGATCTTGAACACTTGCACTATGAACATCAGCCGCAATAATTAAGCCCACTGTATCTACAACAATATGACGTTTTCTACCCTTTATTTTTTTTCAGCATCATATCCTCTGGATCCCCTTTTTGAGTGGTTTTTACTGATTGACTGTCAATTATTCCTACTGAAGGTGTTTCATTTTTACCAAACATTTTTCTTACCTCTTTTACTAGCATATTATGTATTTTTTCCAATTTGCCATTACTACGTCACCTGAGAAAATAGTCATACACCGTCTTCCATGGAGGAAAATCTTTCGGCAGCATTCTCCATTGACAACCACCTCTCATTATATACCTTATTGCATTAATAATTGTTCTGATATTGTGCTTTCTTGGCCTCCCTATCTTTCCTTGTGCAACATGTGGCTCCAAAATTTCCCATTCCTTATCACTTATATCACTTGGATACAATTTTCCCTCCTATTTTTTACTTACACTATCATATTTTTTTCCTCATTCCTTTTCAAGACATACTCTTAGACAACTGGACGTCAAGCCTATCCTAGTGCTGCATATCAAGCTCATACTCAGTATGTAAATCTTTGACTAAAGCTACAGCGCATTCTTTTTGAACAATTATACTGATTTTGATTTCAGATGTTGTGATAGCAAGTATTTCTATCTTTTTTTCGCTTAAAACCTTGAGTGTGCGGTGCATCACTTCAGTGTTAGACATAACACCAATACCAATTATTGAAATTTTAGCTACATTATCGTTTATAGCATAATTTTCATTCTTATTCAGTAACTTTTCCATTGAATCAATATCAAATTTGGAGATAACAAAACTTGACCCATGTATCATATCAATTTTAACGTTTGCTCCTGCTATATCTCTTAAAGTACGCAAGTTATTTGCAAGGTTAGTGAAAGTTACAAGAGCTTCATTAGTGCTATAAGTTATTCCAGTAATTAAGTATCTCTCTAGTACATCCCTTTTGTGTAGCACTGTGGTGCCTTCTACTTCCTTAAAAGTGGATAGCACTTGCACTTTAATGTTATGTTTCATTGCAAGTTGTACTGAACGATTATGCAGTATTTTAGCACCAGATGACGACATTTCCAACATTTCATCGTAAGAGATAAATTTGAGCTTGCGTGCCTTTGGAACAATTCTCGGGTCTGCTGTATATATTCCATCAATATCAGTAAAAATTTCGCAAGTTCTAACACCAAAGGCTACCGCGAAGGCAACTGCTGATATATCAGAGCCTCCTCTTCCAAAAGTAGTGATTCTATCATCATTTATACCCTGAAAACCAGCAATGATCGCAGCAGTATAACCCTCAGCAAAAGATCTTTTCACACGTTCAATCTTTATTGTTTTTATTTTAGACTCAGAATAAAAATCATCAGTTGCAATTGGTAACTGCCAGGCAAGCCACGATTTAGCATTAACTCCGATCGATTGGAGAGTGATAGCTAATAGACCGCAAGAGATTTGTTCTCCTGCTGAAAGCATAACGTCATACTCTGATAACTCTTGTCTATAACTTAAATTTGAGATTTGCCTAGCCTGAAAAACCATTTGGTCAGTAAATCCTGCAACAGCAGATACAACAACGATTACATTACAACCTTTCTCAATATCGTTTTTTATCAAATTTGCAACTCGGTTTAAATCAGTTAGCGAAGTCCCACCAAATTTTTTTATGATTATTTTGTCCATAGTTACAATATAACTCTCTTCTGAAGAAAAATATAGTTTTTGTAGAGATAGCAGCTTGCAAGCCATTCAGAAAAGGGAAGACAAAGCTATAGAACACGTCATACCGCCGCGGCGCTAACTAGTAGCGGAATGACGAATTTGTTGTTTTAAAATTGTCAGTAAATCTAAGTTAGTTTAGCTATATAGCACGAACTAAACCACTAAGCAGCAGAAGACCTTGCATGACCTCCAAAAAATGCTTTTACTCTTTCAAGATAAGTAGGTGGTTCTGCAGGGATTTCTATATTATACATTGAATAATACACTGCTTCCTTTATACTATCATCTGTAACTAATTCCCTTAATTTTTGCTTTATGGCACCTCTTTGAATACTTTTTCCACACTCTTCGTAAAATTTTATGTAAAGCTCTTTAAAGACAAATTCTCTTATTTCTATTATTGATTGGTTAATGTTGCTCTTCACCTCATCGCTTATATTATTTTTATCCGCATAATCTTCGGAGTAAAAATCTTCAAACTTGTCTACCAAAATTTTTAATTTTTTATAATTGCAATATTCTTTTAAAAATCTTTCAGTAAATTTAGGTGTTAATACGTTCACTGCTCCATTTATTTGAACCAAGAAATTATTTTTCGCTTCAAGACAACTAAGCGAATAAATAATACGATCGAACATTCCCAGAGTACATAAACCAAGTCCATCCTTTAAATTCATTAGTAATAGTGAATTCACATCTGATTTTTGATTCTTAGCAGCAGTTGAAACTAAGTTTGCAGCTTGTGTGAGAGTTAGTCCAGTTTTTGATTCTTGCCAAGCTGCTTCATTGGAACCATTAAAGTTAAGATAAAGTTTTAATTGCTCTTTTTGCTCAGTTGTAAGCTCATCTGAATTATTTATGTAGTCTTCAAACTCTTTATTGAGTACATTTGGTTGAGCTCCAAATTTCTGTTTTAACTCTTGAGCGCATTGGAGAATACTATGTTCAAAACTACTCGTGTGAACGCCCTGACTGCCAGTGCCCACATCACTTACATTAAACAAAAAGCTTAGCTGCTTTACATTCAAACCCAAAGGTGAGAAAAGCCTCACTAATGGATACTTTATCAATTCAAGAAGTGCCACTGGAATTAGCAGTGCATAATTTAACAATAATAAACCAAAATTAAATATAAGAAACCCACGTAGAGCTGATACCTTTGATGCAATATACAAAAATGGAAGCTGTAGGTAATATATCAAGTGTATACTGAAGAATAAGATTTTGTCCTTTAATTTTATTGTTGGATCTTTATAAACCTCAAACAACATGCTATTGCTATCAATATTGTTGTTTTTAAAGGAGGTATAGTTGTTTATGATCTTCTCTTGCAAGGGAAGAGGCATTTTATTCAGGCAAATAAACGCAGCAATAACAATAAAACCTGTAGCCAAAAATGCTAGTGCAGGGCTAGAAGTGCTTGTAGATAAATAGGCATAAAGACCATCAACAATTAAGTTTTTGTATAATCTTTCAAAGGGACGAACTAGAATCGGGTCAAGGATATAGTTAACAAGAAGATTTAAATAATACACGAGAAACAAAAGTGGAATCAAAAATGCAATAATACTACAAACAACCAAAAATGCTTTTAATCTCGGATTCATAACCCCCTCTTAATAATCTGTTAATATAATCTATTTTAGGAATAAATTGAAAAAAATGCAAGTTTTTATGTTAAAAGATCAATTGAAATTTCTGAGTTTAGGGTATATTGTTAATCTATTTAGATAAGAATTATTGTGTCAAATAAAATAGGTTTTTGGGCTATTTTTGCCTTAGTGATTAGCAGCCAAATTGGCTCTGGAATTTTTATGCTTCCAATTAGCCTTGCTCCATATGGCATGTATAGCCTTATAAGCTGGATAATATCAGGGCTTGGTGCTATATCTCTTGCTTTAGTTTTTGCCTCACTCTGCGCAAAATTTCCGGAAACGGGTGGCCCTCACGTCTATGTAAAGCATGCTTTTGGCCCTGCTGCAGCTTTTTTTGTTGGTTGGACGTATTGGGTGATCTCATGGGTTAGCACAACAGCCGTAATAGTTGTGGGTGTTGGTTATCTTACACCATTTTTCCATGAAGATATTCAAAACGTACATCTGTTTTTAGAGATGTTATTACTTACAATTATTACACTAATAAATTTTAGAGGAGTAGCTACTGCTGGACGTGTTGAGTTTTTATTGACGGTGATAAAAATTTCTGTATTGCTTGTAATACCTATAGCAGCATTGTTTTTTTTTGATAGAAATAACTTCATCATAAGTGAAGAAATATCAAATCTTACAACATCGCAGATTCTTGCACGTTCTACACTTATTACTCTATGGGGTTTTATTGGAGTTGAATTGGCAACAGCACCTGCAGGGTCAGTTGATAATCCAGCTAGAACAATACCAAGAGCTGTGGTACTTGGAACAATCTCTGTTGCTGTTGCGTATTTTATCAACAATCTTGCAATTATGGGATTAATAAATGGCAATGATTTAGCAAGTTCAAGAGCACCATATGTTGACGCAATAAAAATTATGGCCTCTGGCAATTGGCACTTGATTATTTCTATAACTGCGTTCATTTTTTGTGTTGGTACTTTAAACGCTTGGGTACTAGCTAGTGGACAAGTGGCCCTTGGCCTTGCAAAAGATAAACTGATGCCACAGTTTTTTGCTCAAAGAAACAAGCACGGTTCTCCTTTCTGGGGCATAACAATCAGCTCCGTTGGCACTTCAGTTCTACTAATCCTCACTTCAAGCAACAATTTTGCTAAGCAGATCACATCAATTATCGACTTTTCTGTAGTTTCATTTTTATTTGTTTACCTTGCATGCAGTCTTGCTTTTCTCAAAGTTATTGTGCAAGAAAAGAGTTGTTACAAATTTTTAATTGGCAGTATAGCAACAACCTTTTGCTGCTGGGTAATATTTGAAACTTCTGTGAATACCTTGCTGATCGCAAGCTTATTCACTGCAAGTGGCGTACCTCTTTATTTATTTTGGTATCGCAGAGTTTCTGTATAGCAAATGTTATGTATCTGTTCAGCAGAGTGGCAAAATAAGGTAGACGAGAAAAGACAACTATAGGAAGAAATGGGTGTCATGCCAGTGCGTGACACTGGCATCCAGTTCTTTCGCGCAGTTCCATCAAAAACGTTGTAAAGGATTAATCGCTTTCGTGTTTACCAACTTAGTGCCCAATCTGGATCCCAGATACTGTCTCTGCTGTCAAACAAATTATCCAACAAAATTACAATTAAATGGTTGATTCTTTTTAAGAATACCAAAAAAGACATGCATTAATTTTCGCATTAACGCAAGAACTATGACTTTTGGACATTTGCCTTTACTTGCTAGACGCTGACAAAACTTTTGAAAATGATTATTATGGTTTTTGACTACTATAGCTGGCATATAAAGAGCTTTTCGAATACGCTCAGATCCTATTTTGCATATGCAACTTCTCTTACTTACTGACGATCCCGATTGATAATGTCCTGGCAGCAAAAGCTGTAAATTGTTTAGCATTGTCAAAGTTATCAACTGATGGCATTTCTGCGACAACAGCAACAGCAGTAAGATATCCTATACCTTTTATAGTCTTAAGGTTTTCCACCATATTTTTTAGATGTGGATAGTTATTTATATGCTCATTAATTTCTTTTTCGAGAACAATAATTTGCTCCTCTATTGCCAAAATTACTTTAGATATAGCTTCTTTGCAACTGGAATGCATATTTTTGTTTTCCAAGCGATTTGTCTGTTGCACCTTATCATCTTTTAGCGATTGCATGCAACGCCCTCAAATGCCTCATTTCAGGTGCAATGGGCTTCCAAAGAGCAGGTTTGTTGGCGATACAAAATCTAGCTATCATAGCTGCATCTGATTTATCTGTCTTATTTCTGAGCAGCTCACTTTTGCCAAAAGCTTTCTGGGTTTACTATACTGACATTATGTCCTAAATCGTGCATAAAAGTAGCCAAATCTTCTCCATACCAACTAGTTGCTTCAAGACATAAATGAGTAAGATTTGCTCCATGGCCATTGCACCAAACTACAAGTTTTGCAAAACCATCTTGATTATTTTGAAAGACTTTGTGTCGTTTTTTACTGTCCACTAACAAACAAACATCAAATTTCTTTTTTGAAATATCCACACCCAAAATAGCATTTACTTGCATAAAATTGCCTCCAAGACTATAAATAAACTGAGAGTTTAGACTAACCTTGTAATACGGGATATAATTCCAAAAGATACTGTTCAGTCTTTAACTCTATGGGAGGGAAGCAAAATCTGGCTTAATGGCATTAGTGTCGCATCAGCTTCACCCTCCCTGTGAGGTATTTTAGCTCTAATGCCTCACATCATAAAGATACAAGTGTCACGCACTGGGATGACGAGAAAGGAGCACTGGAATTTTTGTTTCAATATTTGTACATGAGCCATGCATCTGAACAGATACAATGTTATAACTAGAGATAATTTTTAAATGATTGATATTTATGAACTACGACTTTTCTTGTTGTCCACTTGTTCAACATTACCCTTCTCAAGTTTACTATCTACTTCTTTTGTGTGTTCATCATCTATACTAGTTTCATCTTTTATCTTACTAGGGTAATCTTCCTGCGATTTTTTATATGCTTCCATGTTGTCATATATAGGGTTACTGATGATTTCTATTTTTTCAGGTGTGAAAATCCTTGCTAAAAATCTCCTTATTATTGGTATTGACCTTAAGAGATCTCTTAGCTTTGAAGATTCTTGTCTTTTGTTTAGAGACTGTTGGTCTATTTTAGAGGTTTTTACACCATACTTTTTATCATCAAAATTTATTGTAGGCTTTCTTTTATTTGAAAGAACACTTTGGGCCCTTGATCCATTGGTTCCTTCAGGCCCTTGAGGTGTAGACATTGCAGGTTTAACCTTAGTTTCATCGTATTCCTTACTCATCTTTCATTTCATTATGTAATATTACTAATATTGCATAATAATAGCTAAATTACAATTAATTGCAAGGTAAAAATATTAAAACAATTGTAAATTTTGTCAGTAAAAATATAATAGAACTTTAAAATTAGAGGTTCATCTATATGAGATACAAAATTGCTGTTATTGGAGCAACCGGAAGAGTAGGGCGTGAGGTATTAAGCACGCTTGCTGAATTTCAAGATGAGGCGATAGATTGCGTTATTGCACTTGCATCGAAAAAATCAGAAGGGAAGAAGGTGAGCTTTGGTGACAAAGAGTTAACAGTTTTATGCCTTGAGGATTATGACTTCGTTGGAACTAATGTAGCCATTTTCTGTGCTGGATCTCATGTTTCTGAAGAGTATGTACCAATTGCAACACAGGCTGGATGCATCGTGATAGATAACAGTTCCCATTTTAGAATGAAAGAGGGTGTGCCACTCATTATTCCAGAGATTAATAAAGAAAAAATTATGGAATATAAAAACCACAACATAATATCCAATCCAAACTGTACTACAATACAGATGCTGCTAGTACTACATCTATTACACCAAAAAGCAAAAATAAAGAGAATCGTTGCTTCAACTTATCAATCAACTTCTGGTGCAGGCAAAGCAGCAATGGATGAGCTCTATGACCAGACAAAAAAAATCTTTATGAACGAAGCTAAAAAACCCAAGATATTCTCTAAGCAAATAGCATTCAATTGCATTCCCCATGTAGGAGAATTCATGGAAAATGGTTCTACAGAAGAGGAATGGAAAATGCAAGAGGAGACAAAAAAAATTTTAGAGGAAGATATAAAAGTTACTGCAACTTGTGTAAGGGTACCCGTCTTTATCGGTCACGCTATGGCAGTAAATGTGGAATTTGATCAACATATCACTGAAGAACAAGCTCGTGAAGTGCTAAGTGAAGCCGAAGATAGTGGAGTTTTAGTGTACAACAGGCGTGAAGATAGTGAATACATAACTCAAATTGATGTTGTACAGGAGAATGCTGTATATGTATCGCGTATTAGAAGAGACAATACTGTTGAGCACGGATTAAATATGTGGATAGTGGCTGACAACCTGCGCAAAGGCGCAGCATTAAATATAGTGCAGATTCTTGAGATTTTGATAAGAGAGCATTTGTCAATCAAGTGCATATAGAGCGCACGTACGTTGTAATTCGAAGGAAATTGTATATCACATGGCAGCGCGTGACGCTGGAATGGCTTTGTTGCATCGCTACTTATGAAAGGCTAACTATAGTTAGGATTATAAGCAACTTATTGAAAATCTTGTTTTTTTTTGCAATCAATCTGATCAAATTTAAGAATAGTAATTTGTTATTTATATTAATAAATTTAATTCTATTGAAAATAGCTAAAGCATTGAAATTCTTGAATTTTAGCCGGATTGGTAAATGGTAGTGAAATTTCTTTTACTCAAATTTAGGTATTCACTGACCGTTCTTGTTATAAATACCAGAATAATAAGCTACTGATATTCTCCACCTTTTTTTATCTTTAATCCATTATAGCTAGCGATGCAACAAAGCCCACTGGAATCCAGTGTCAAGCACTGGAATGACACCATTTGCTGTGCAGTTTACCTTCAAAAATGAATGTTCGTACAGCTATGGAATAAATCGCGGTATGACGGTTCGCAGCGGTATAGTAACTCGTCACCCCGCTACTTGTTAGCGGCTGAGATACCGCGGCGGTATGACGTAGAAGCTATACTTTTATACTCACCAACTCAGTATCCAATCTGGATCCAAGTAGTCAAGCTATTCGGATGACACCCTCATAAAGTGAAATGAGATCCCGCTAACACGTAGCGGGATGACGGGAAAAGAGGTACTGGGAGACATCCTTCCTGGTAGACCCAAATCACAATGTTCGCACAGTTGTGCGTCACGCGCTGCCGAACACTGTATGGTTATACAAGAAAAATTAAGGCTTAAAGGGAAACTTAAGCAGCTAATAGGACCTAAGCCTTCTTAATAAAACATAAAAAGCTCCTTTA
Source organism: Wolbachia endosymbiont (group A) of Yponomeuta plumbellus (assembly GCF_947251575.1). Classification (NCBI taxonomy): domain Bacteria; kingdom Pseudomonadati; phylum Pseudomonadota; class Alphaproteobacteria; order Rickettsiales; family Anaplasmataceae; genus Wolbachia; species Wolbachia endosymbiont (group A) of Yponomeuta plumbellus. The sequence continues at coordinate 1,238,438 of NZ_OX366353.1, forward strand.
CCACCATGTTTTTTCGTAGCTTGCTGGTAGTATAGAACCATATGCTGGATTTTAGTATCATTTAACCACTTATTTAAGTTATTCTTTATAGTGTCTGTTTTATTTGTTGCACTGCCGTATCCCGTAATTACCAATAAACATCTATTCCCTGCTCGATAATTTTTGATAATAAAATCTATCAATTTACAGTAAGCATCCTCTATATTATAGCCATGCAAATCGAGCTTGTCGCTTATAAAATATTTACCCCTATCAACTTTTGATTTTGTGTTTTGGTCAAGACAAAATGATGAGTTACCATTATTGGTATTAAGAAAATTCCCTTGTAAGTCGGAGGTACCTTTATCAACCATAGACTTTATATTTACTTTATGATCAACTTTCAAAGTAACTTTTCCACATTTTATTGGCTTAACATTTTTTTGCCAATCCAACTCATCGTCCGACATAAACGCATTAATCGAATTGTATAATTTTACAACAATATTCAAACATAGTAAAATGTTGCTTATTCTATAAAAACCAGATTTTCGATAATACGATGAAATCGTCAAAAACTAATGAGAATTTTTGGCTGTATGGAAAGCACACCTGCATGTCAGCACTGAAGAATAAAAATAGGCGGTGTATAGAACTGTTAGTAACAGAAAATTTCTATAGAGAACACGAAAAAGAAATTAAGCAATGTGCAAATAGTAAGGCCATTAAAGTTCGATTAGTAGAAAACAAAATACTTAATGACGTTTTACCCAAAGGTGCTAATCATCAAGGGATTGCTTTAAAAGTTGCTCCTATCCTTCATAACTTAAGCATCGAAGAAGTAGCTGAAAGCTCAAACGACAGCTCTACTATAGTCATTTTAGATCAAGTCACTGACACGCACAATATTGGGTCAATTTTAAGAACTTCAGCTTGTTTTAATGTCAATGCATTGGTTTTACCACATAACCACTCACCGAGTGAAAATGCATCTATTGCAAAAGCAGCAAGTGGAGCTTTAGATATCGTTCCGCTAATATACGTTACAAATATAGTGAAAACTATGGAGTATTTAAAAAAGGTCGGCTACTGGTGTTACGGGTTTGATTGCAATGCTAAAGAAAATATAGATGAAATAAAGAGCTTTGAAAAAAAAAGAGTAATCATTTTTGGCTCTGAAGAGAAAGGGGTACGAAGACTAGTTAAAGAAAACTGTGATTATCTTTTAAAAATCCCAATATCAAACGTAATTGACAGCTTAAATGTTTCAAATGCAGCAGCAATAGGCCTATATTCTATTTATATTAAAACAAATGCCAGCGCATAGCTGTTTATAATAAAAACACTTGATAAAAATATGGTTTTATATTATAATGTGTTAAGTAATGGATAAAAGGAGTTATATTATGTCTTATATGAGAAATGAACAGGATATTCGCTCTCAAGGCGCTTATTATAGTGCTGGGCTTAGAAGTTACCTAACTAAAGTATATAATTACATGGCTTTAGCTTTGGGCGTCACAGGGCTTGTTGCATTCCTAACAGTGTTTTCTGGTCTTTTTCAGGTGATTCATTCTAATCCCGTCCTATCGCTTGTGGTAATGTTATCTCCAGTTGCATTGGTGTTCTACATGTCTTATAGAATTCAACACCTAAGTGCTCAGTCTGCCGTTACTATATTTTTCTCGTTCTCAGTGTTAATGGGGCTTTCCTTATCTTATATTTTTATAGTTTATACTGCAGAAAATATAGCAAGGGCGTTTTTCATTACATCAATCATGTTTGGCTCTATGGCTTTATATGGTAATACTACAAAAAGAGATCTTACAAGTATGGGCTCTTTCTTGATTATGGGAATCTGGGGGTTAATCATTGCGTCTATAGTAAATTTATTCCTTGGAAGTAGTCCTCTCTACTTTGCAATATCGTTTATATCAGTAATAGTATTTACCTTAATGACTGCGTATGATGCTCAAAGAATCAAGGACGTTTATTATAAACATAATGACGGATCAGAAGTTGCTACTACTAAATTGGCAATACTCGGTGCAACTAATCTTTATTTTGACTTTATTAATATATTTCTCAATCTACTCAGGTTACTTAACTTGTTCAACAATAGGGATTAGATGTTTTCCTTTTTAAGGAAAGGCAGTAAGAATTCTATAGTTTTCTTTCTAATATCTCTAGTTGTATTGATGTTATGTCTTGCATATGCATCGGTGCCTCTATATAGCATTTTTTGTAAAGCTACTGGGTATGGTGGCACAATAAGAAAAGTAACTAACACAACAACAAATATAACTAACCAAAAGATCAGGGTCCATTTCAATGCTGATATAATGTCCGATCTACCTTGGGAGTTTAAATCAGAAACTAACTACGTTGACGTAAACATAGGAGAACAAAGTTTAGCGTTTTATTACGCAAAAAATCTATCTGATCAGCCTTCATTTGGTATGGCGGTGTATAATGTTACGCCTTTCAAAGCAGGTAAGTATTTCAATAAAGTTGCATGCTTTTGTTTTGAAGAGCAAATGTTGCTAGCAAAACAAAAAGCAGCTATGCCCGTATCTTTCTATATAGATCCTGAGATAATGCTTGATAGTAATACGAAAGATTTGAGCGAAATAACACTATCATACACGTTTTTTAAGCTTAAGTAATAAACTTTTTCCTATTGTCACCCAAGCAGCGTGAGCTATAGCTAAACTGACTTAGATTTACCGACAATTTGAAAAACTGTCATTCCGCTACCCGTTAGCGGGATCTATGCTTTGAGATACCGCGGCGGTATGACGTAATCCGATAAGGTAAACCTCGTCATCCCGCTACTTGTTAGCGGGATCTCCGCGGCGGTATGACGTGTTAGCTATAGAAGGAGTGCGTTGTTATTCAAATAATGATTATGCAACAGATCTATTGAATTGAGCAGGAGTTCTTATTTGCTTTTTGCGCACCGACTACTTGTGTCTCAGTGCTTGGTGTTATCAATTCCCATCCTTCATTCTTTGCTTCACAAGCATTCCAATATTGAGCCAATTCCTTATTATTTTTTACAGAATCTGGCATTTTTTCATGAGGTTTTTTTCCAATGTATGCTTAATTAGAATCTTACAGCAATCTTTGCATTCAATTGACTTCTCTGCATCATATAATTCAGTAACACAATCTAAAGCGGTATTTCCACCGTAGTGTTCATGTGGGCTATCACTTACCCCCGCTTCTATGAGAGCCTTTAACACGTCTGGAGAACGAGTCAAAGCGCAGGCATGTAAATATCCTTTTTCATTTTGCACGTTAGTACCTGCTTTTATTAAAACTTGCGCTAGATTTGGTAAAGCGTGAGGTTTGTTATTAATAGCAATAGAAAAAAGACTATCTACTGGAAAGCCATCATAGTCTTTCAAATCAAATTTGTGATTAATATCAAAACCTTTTTTTCCCAAGAAGCATATAAATATTCATAATAGTTTTCTTTGCTTGAAGTTCGCATTCCACTTTCTAGCCTTTCTTTTATTTTTTTTATTATATTACTAGTATCTAAACCGTTATCTTTATCCACTTTGTACAACACATTATACAAAACACTATAAAGCAAATTTTCTCTATCCATCATAATTTATACCTTAAAACTATTAATATGCACTTATATAGTATATAAACTCTAAATAACATTTTGCAAAATATTAATTGTTAGATAACATAATCAAAGTTTTTATCTTACATTCATCATGGTTAGAGCTATACAAATTAAAAAAACTGGGGGACCAGAAGTATTAGAATTTGTAGATAAGAATATAGGTGAGCCAAAAGGCGAGGAAGTCTTAGTGCGTCACACAACTATCGGCTTAAATCGTTATGATTTAGAGCACAGAAAAGGTACGCGCAAAATTAAAAATTTACCATCAGTGCTTGGGGTAGAAGCAGTGGGAGTTATTGAAAAGCTTGGTAAAAAAATCAGTGATGGGTTGAAGGTCGGAGATAGAGTTGGATATTGCACAGCTCCTCCAGGGGCATATTGTGAAAAGCGCATTATACACCAGAAATATCTGATAAAAATCCCAGATGACATATCTGATGAAGTTGCTGCTGCAGTGCTGTTTAAAGGTATGACAGCTCACTATTTAGTTAATCAATCTTATAAAATCAGGCCTGGTGCTTTTGTGCTAGTTCATGGAGCTAATGGTGGCTTAGGGCAAATAATATGTCAATGGGCGAAGGATAAAAAAGGTGTAGTGATAGGTTCTGTAAGCTCTGATGAAAAAATGAAGATAGCTTTACAAAGTGGCTGCACATACGCAATAAACTACAATGATAAAGACTTCGTTTCTAAAATTATGGAGATTACGCAAAACAGAGGAGTAGGTGCAGTATATGACCCCATAGGTTACGCTACAAGCAAGCTCTCTTTTGAATCTTTAGGCAGGTTCGGCATATACGTTTCCTATGGGCAGATATCAGGTAACGCTCCTATTAGTTTTTCTTTACTTAGTTCACGCTCGTTATTTGCAACTGGAACCTTAATATATCATTATAAGCATGATAGATTCACATTAGTGCTTACCACAATGGAAATCTTCGAGATGATAAGAAAAAAACTTTTAACTGTACGGATCAATAAAAAATATAAATTTGATGAAATAATTCAAGCCCATCGCGATATGGAAAACAGAAAAGCAAGTGGGTTAAATATTATCAAAATCTCTTAAATAAACTAGTAATTTAAACTAACCATTCATTAAATCATATCAACTAGAACTTCACATATTTAATTCTCCTTTTGAGGGAATTAAAAGCATATAGCTAAACTGACTTAGGCTTACCGACAACCGTCATCCCGCTACGTGTTAGCGGAATCTATACCGCGAATAGACTTCTTGCATAACCCAAATTAAGTAGAAAAAGGTATCATCCGAGTAGCTGACACTGGTTCCTTTATGACGGTAGTAGCCCCCCTTCTCCTGTCATTCCAGTACCCTCTTCTTGTCATCCAAGTAGCATGACACTGGGATGGCTTTGTTGCATCACACTTTATGAGATGGTGATTTATGGTAAATTCATGTAACTATCTCAAATTTAGCCATACCAATATCAGTGAATTTATTAAGCAAATAGCATTTGATTGGCAGTTCTTTTTCTCGATTTATCTCAGATTTATTCCTAAAACTAAATCCGAATATTTGCTTTAATCTTGAGAAAAACCCTTCAATATAAGATCTTTTCCCATAATTTACTTCTTTTTTCCATTCTTTCATGCCATCTTCACCGTATAATTTTATTAACCTAATAGCAGCATTCCTGTCAGACATATAATCTATTTCTGGATGTTCTGCCGCATTGTTTATTGGTGGAATTTTTGTCTTTATATCATATTCGTTACACAACTTATAAAACTTGTGCCTATCACATGCTCTATCTGCATATAGTGCTTTTATGGCATGCTGAAAATCGACTTCTTTTAGCAAATCACAAGCTCCATAGTGATCAGCCGTTACTGTATTTTACAGCTATGGCTTTTTTGCTGTTTGTATTCAACATTACATGCAATTTTCTTGTCTGTTCATAGCTGCGATACTTTCTATCTTCGCTATTTTCTTTGCTATGACCAGGAGTGTTGTTGTATATACTAATTCCTGTACTGTCTATAGCAATTTCGATGTCTTCCATATTATTTTCTGCAATCATTTATCTTAATATTAAGTTTCTTAAACCTTCTTGATGCTTGTGAATAGCTGATAACTGCCAAATCTCTTCCTATTTGTTGCAAATACCCTTTTATAAACCCGACTGTTTGTCTTAAACCAATTCTAAAGAAACTGACGATTATATGCACCAAAATCACAACTTTATCACTATAAATATAGTTGCCGCCCTGCATTTTTGGACAATTCTCGTACCAATTTTCTATGGCGTCATTGATATAACAAAAAATGCTTCCTCTTTCTTGGAGAAATTTGTTATATTCATGGCAGTTACTGACTCTCATTTTTTGTGGCATATTTTTTCTTCAACAGTTAAATGGCTATTTATAATGAATTTTGTCAGTAACTGCCAGTTCTTTTCACTTGAGCGATGCAACAAAGCCATCCCAGACTGGGATGACACCCTACTGATGGGCCCAAATCACAATGTTCGTACAGTTGTGGGTCAGGCTATAGGATGACAGAAATTGACTTTATTAGCTATAGGTGGTATGACACTCAGTCAATTTAAGTAAGCAGATGATCTTAGCTACAAAAGTATTTTTTACCTCATTTGTTTTTGGGTTTATTCTTTTTCCCTATTTTATAAAGCTTCTAAAAAAAATAAGCAAAGATGGGCAACCAATTAGATCATGTGGACCAGAAAGTCATTTAATAACAAAAAAGAATGTACCACCTATGGGCGGAATAATAATACTGACTTCTTCTTTATTACCAATTTTACTCTGGGTTCAGTTAACACCAGAAATTTTGCTGCTGATATTGATAACTCTATTTTTTGCTCTACTTGGATTTATTGATGATTATTTAAAATTGAAGACAAATCACTATCGAGGTTTAAGTGCAAAAACCAAAATACTTATTCAGTTTATTGTTGCTCTGGTTGGTGTGTTTATACTTAAGCTATACTCTGCTGAATGTTTTACAAAAACGTCCCTATTTAAAGGAGTAATAATAGATTTTGGCTATCTATATGTTCCGTTTGCTGCGTTTGTAATTGTCGGCTCTTCTAATGCTGTGAATCTCACAGATGGTTTGGATGGCCTTGCTGCAACTCAAGTCATCACTTCCTTTGCTTTTTTGGGGCTAATTGCATATATAACTCAAGCAGATATGAATATTACTTTATTCTGCATTGCATTTATAGGAGCTATTCTAAGTTTCTTGTGGTTTAACACACATCCAGCAAAAATATTTATGGGTGATGTTGGTAGCTTGTCGGTAGGCGCAGCCTTAGGGTTAACTAGTGTCCTAATTAAAAGAGAAATGCTTTTTGCCGTTATTGGAATAATTTTTGTAATAGAGACTCTATCTGTTATTATTCAGATATCATATTTTAAATATACAAAGTTTAAATATGGAGAAGGAAAAAGAGTTTTCCTTATGGCACCAATGCATCATCACTTTGAAAAGAAGGGATGGTCAGAAAATGTAATCGTTATGAAATTTTGGATAATTTCTATTATCTGTTCAGTTTTTACTATAACTTTCTTATTATAAAAACCTATGAAATACCCAGACTTTACATTAGAAAATAAATTATCAGGAGTGATAGCAGGAGTGGATGAAGTTGGAAGAGGTCCGCTAGCTGGTCCAGTAATATCCGCAGCCGTAGTGTTTATTGATAGAAATACAATTATTGATGGAATCAACGACTCGAAAAAGTTGACTCCTCAATGTAGGCAAGTCCTATATGAAAAAATAATATCCGTTGCAAAATTTGGTATAGGAATGGCAAGCGTAGAAGAAATAAATTCATACAATATCTTGCAAGCAACAAAACTTTCAATGAAACGTGCGTTGATAGACTTGGACCTAGAATTAGATTATGTGCTAGTTGATGGTAATCAACCACCTGAAGTGAAATGGCAAGTGAAATCCATAGTAAATGGTGATAATTTGAGTACATCAATTGCAGCAGCTTCAATCGTTGCAAAAGTTACGAGAGATCGGCTTATGCAAGAATTGCACAATAAGCATCCTGAATATAATTGGTATAAAAATAAAGGATATGGGACAAAAGAGCACCTTAACGCTATTGGCCTTTATGGAATTACAGAACATCATAGAAAAAATTTTGCACCCATATCTCGGGCATTATAGCCTTTACCCTTTTTTGAAAGGTATGGTTTCATTAAATAGGCAAACTGTACTCGATCCATTCCTTAAGGTAAACACTGAACTTACCCTTTCGATTATCAGGTAGTTATCAACTGTACGGAAATTTACTAAAGACTCATATCCTGCAGAATCAACCATAAAAACTGCCGGAAAATCAGAGTTTATTTTATTGAATTGTAGATATGTAAATTTTCCGTCATCAAAAACCTTAATTGGTATTATTGACTGACTACCTTTGACGTGCGAGATGGAATAATTAAAATTTAATCCCTTCTTTACAACTTCAATATCATTGATATCAGGAATAATGGTATGACTAGCTTGTTCGAAGATATCACCGTTATTTGTTGTGTAAATCTCATCACTGCTAAATAGTGGATAAAGAAACCTTACTTCATATGCTAATCTTGGATCATCTAGTCCAGTTGCTTCTTCAGCATGAAGTTCAAAGTAATAAACTCTTTTATTGGTAATTATAGTTGCATTAGTATCAGCAATATCATCTATGGGCTTAATAAACAATCTGTTACCTTGAGGAAGAAGTTGCCAACCAGTTGAATCACCCATTGAAAGGTTTTGTATTATCTCCCCTGGTTCAAACAATATACTGGACTGATAACCATAAAAACCCGTATACTTATGTATAGCCTGTGGGTTATAATTTATTACCTTTATGTGATTATCTCCAGCTATTGAACGTGGCTCCTGTTTTGCAAGTGCATCACTACCACAGAGGAACAATAGTACGGCAAACAGTAAACCAATCATAATATCAAAATGAATTAATCTTCATTTTATCATTAATAGACATGCACTGCAACTGTTAAGGCACTTTCTATACTATAAACCCCAAAGCAAGCGGTAGAAAAGGCAAGAAATAAGGTAAACTCCTTAAATACTTTAGAACTACAGGAGGCTTCACCTGAACGGGTACACTTGGAATCCTGCCATTTTCACTTCGTAAACATACCAAGAATTCTGTCCATTATTCCACCCATGTTTGCTTCAGCTTGAGTATACTCTATTTTACCACCATGCAAGATTAGTTTAATATCTGATCCAGGTGATATATTAACAAATTTACTGCCAACAACTCCACTGCTAGTGATCAGAGCTGAACTATCAATTGGCAATTTTATGTCTTTGCTTATACACATATCGATTCGTGCTACGTAGGTAGCTTTGTCAAGTGATACACCAGTTATGCTTCCAACATCTACACCAGAGATCTTGACACTATCACCAACTCCTATACCGTTAGCGTTAGCAAAAAGACCATATATTTTATAGCAATCCTTATAGTTTTTCTTTATGTAAGATAGCTTATCAATAGCAAAGAAAATCAGAAAAATAGTAAAAATTAATACAAATAATCCAGCGGTTATTTCAAGTATATTTGACCTTCGCATCTTTAGTTATCAGGACTCCAGCTTTTATAGTAATTTTTCACTTTTTGGTTTGGATAGTATGCATCTTTTGTACCCGTTAAATTAGGAGTATGTTTTACTTTTCTTTTTTTATTATTAACTGGTACTACATTATCAGTATAGTGAAGCCATATATGCCATTCCGGAGGCACTGTTGTAGGCTCAGAAACACTGCTATACATAACCCACCTTTTTCCTTTACTTGATTCATAGTAAGAATTTCCATTTTCATCTCTTCCTACAAATTTATCTTCTCTTCGTAATAGGCGTTTTATTGCATTACAAATTTTAGATAACATAAGGGTATTAAAACAAAAAGTATTATATATACTAATACTTTAACGATATATTAACAACAATTTAATGCAATTACCAATCTTACAAGTTATTATCCCAATAATTGCATCAATGTTTTGCTTTCTTGCCAAGAAACACAAGGTATCTTGGTTTATTTCTTTTATTGCAACAACAATCACTCTTATCATTTCATCAATACTACTCATTAAAACATATAAAGGTGAAATTATAACTTATCACCTTGGAAATTGGGCTCCTCCGTATGGAATAGAGTTAAGAATCGACGTGTTAAATTCCTTAATTCTAACCCTAGTGAATTTTATAGCGCTGATTAGTGTGCTTTATAGCTTTTATATTAACGAAAAAGAGATTAGCAAAAACAAAATCACTGGTTTTTACTCTCTATTTCTACTGTGCTTAAGCGGACTGCTCGGGATTCTAGTAACAAACGACATATTTAACCTTTACGTTTTCTTGGAAATTTCATCTCTTTCTTCTTATGTATTAGTTTCAATGGGAAGGGATAAAAAAGCCTTGGTTGCAGCATTTGAATGTCTAATTAGTGGAACAATAGGTGCAACATTTTATTTATTTGGCATCGGGCTCTTGTATTCAATGACTGGAACGCTCAATATGTCTGACATGGCTGAAAGAATAGTTCCATTATACGATAACAACATCATAAAACTTGGCACGTTGTTCATTTTTGTTGGTCTCTCAATCAAAATGGCACTGTTTCCATTAAGCAGGTGGCTGGTTAATGCATATAGTGAGGCGCCAAGTTTCATTAGCATATTCTTTTCAGGCACAGTGACAAAAGTGATGATATATGTTTTCATCAGAATCTTTTATACTGTTTTTCATCAAAATTTTTTCTTGTTTAAGCCGCTACTGGACAATGTGATAATTATCCTCGCACTTTGCGCTATTGTATTTGGGTCGATATTTGCAATAACCGCAAAAGACATAAAAAGACTGCTTGCTCACTCTAGTATTAGCCAAATTGGTTATATAATTTTAGCACTGAGTTTTAACTCAAAAACAGGTGTATTTGCAGCAATTCTTCACATAGTAAACCACAGCATAATAAAAACATCTTTATTTATGGCTGCAGGATGTATTTCTTACAAATTTGATACAACAAAAATAGAGAATTTATCGGGACTCAAGAAATCAATGCCTTATACAGCACTTGCGTTCACTCTATTCAGTTTAGCATTAATCGGTATGCCTTTAACAAATGGCTTTATAAGCAAGTGGTATATAATGAAAGCAATTATCGAATCTCATGCGTGGATTTCCCTTGTAACATTTGCTGCTGGCTCTTTCCTTGCATTGATATATATGTGGAAGATGGTAGAGAAAATGTATTTTGAAAATGATGCAACGTCACGCACTGGAATGACACCGGACAAAATTAATGATGTGCCATTTCCTATGCTTTTTTGTCTATTGTTTATGGCAGCTTTAACAGTAGTAACTGGAATATATAGTACTTCAATTCGGTTAGTAGTTGAGAAGTTGGTTTTTTGATTTTTATCTTTGTTTCATATTTTACTATACTTTAAGGTTATAAGGTCTTTATTGTGGATAGGCTGAAGAAGATTCATTGGTTGTTAGTCATTAACGTGATAGCGCTGTTTTGCGTTGGCATTGTTGTTCAATACTCTTCTGCTGGAGGAAAGTGGGTGCCATTTGCGATTCACCAACTGGTCATATTCTCCTTCTTTTTCCTATTCGCTATAGCTATGTCATTCATAGAGCTAGATTTTTACTTGAAGTACGCCTACTTTTTTTATATAGCAGCAGCGATTTCGCTATTAGCAGTAAATTTTTTTGGCTCACACATAATGGGTGCAACAAGGTGGATAAGAATTGGATCAATTAGTTTGCAGCCATCAGAATTTGCAAAAGTAGGCTTAATACTTGCGCTTGCTCGCTATTTTGATAAGCAGAGTGTATATAAAATGATGGAATTTAAAATATTGCTTAAGGCACTTATAATTATTTTCTTACCCGTGTTCTTGGTGTTAAAGCAACCTAATTTAGGCACAGCTGTGATAATGTTATTTATAGGGATATCAATTATATTCACAGCAATAATAAAAAGATCTCATTCGGTAATATGTGGAACGCTTGGCATTTTTGCAGTACCGGCTATTTGGCCTTTTTTACGTCCTTATCACAAGCAAAGGATATTGTCGTTTTTGGATTCATCAGTGGATCCACTTGGGATAGGTTATAATGCGCAGCAATCTCAGATAGCTATTGGTTCAGGAGGTTTGCTTGGTAAGGGCTTTGTTAACGGAAGTCAAACTCAACTTGGATTTTTGCCGGAAAAGCGTACAGATTTTGCTTTTGCAGTGCTGAGTGAGGAGTGGGGCTTTTTAGGTAGCATGGCTTTAATTTTGCTTTATACCTCATTACTTGGCATAATTTTCTCTATCGCTTATAGGTCGAAAAATTATTTTTCTAAGTCGTTATCTATCGGCATTTTCGCCTTTTTTAGCGCTCATTTTTTTATAAACATCGGAATGACAATGGGCCTCTTACCTGTGATAGGCGACCCATTGCCATTTCTTTCCTATGGAGGAAGTACAACTGCTGCAAGCTTGATATGCATAGGATTATTGCTGGCAATAAAAGCAGATGAACAACAAAATGCTTGTATTTTACCTATGCTAAAGTAAAATTAAACTTTACTTAATAGTTTTTATGCTAGATGAAATGCGTGAGGAGTGTGGGGTATTTGGCATAAGTTGCAACCAAAGTGCTGCTTTTAACTCTATACTTGCTCTCCACGCTTTGCAGCATAGAGGTCAAGAGTCTTTTGGCGTAGCAACCAGTAACAACGATAAGCTGCACTCTTATCACTTTCAAGGTCAAGTGAGCAGCGTATTTGATGATATAGATGAAATAAAGAAATCCTTACCTGGAGATTGTGCAATAGGTCATGTTCGATACTCAACAAGTGGTAGTAAATTTGGAGTGCAGCCCATGTTTGGCAAAAGTGGCAAATTTGGGGATTTTGCCATAGCACATAATGGTAATTTAATTAATATTTCTCCGATACGCAAACAATTAATTAAACAAGAGTGCGTTTTTCAGTCAGATATTGATACAGAAGTAGTAGTGCATCTGACAGCAAGCGGTGAAAAAGATAGCTTCTTAGAGAGTTTTATATATGCATTAAAGCAAATACAAGGTGCTTATTCTTTTGTGGCAATCAATCAAGAAGTAGTTATTGGAGTACGTGATCCGTCTGGAATCAGGCCTCTTGTTTTAGGAAAGTTAAACGGTTCTTACGTTCTTGCATCTGAAACTTGTGCTCTTGATATAGTAAATGCAGAGTTTGTTAGAGAAATAGAACCAGGTGAGTTAGTCACCATTGATCGAAATGGTAATCTAGCTTCAGCATTTCCTTTCCCACAGCAAAAATCAAGTTTTTGTATTTTTGAATACGTTTATTTTTCAAGACCAGATAGCATAATGGAGAATAGGTCCATATATGATATAAGAAAAGAAATAGGAAAAATACTTGCAGAAGAGAGCCCACCAAAAAACAATGTAGATATGGTTGTACCAATACCTGATTCTGGAATACCTGCAGCTATTGGATATGCAAAGCATTCAGGATTACCTATGGAACTGGGAATAATTCGTAATCATTACATAGGAAGAACTTTTATACAACCAACCGCTGAAGTACGTAAAGTTAGAATAAAATTAAAATTCAATGCTAATAAGCACACTTTGAAAGGTAAAAACATAATTTTAATAGATGATAGTATAGTGCGTGGTAGTACGTTAACAAATATAATAGTTATGCTAAAGGATGCAGGAGTAAAAGAGATTCACCTCAAAATTTCAAGCCCACCAATTAAGCATTCTTGTTTTTATGGAATAGATACACCAGAGTGCAAAGATTTAATTGCTGCAAATAAATCTGTAGAGGAAATTAAGGAAGTTATAGGAGTAGATAGCCTAGCCTTCTTGAGTATTGATGGACTATATCAGGCTGTTAAAGGAGAGGTGCGTAACAATGCTACACCACAATATTGTGATGCTTGTTTCACTGGTGATTATCCGATTGGCAAATAATCTACGTAAGATCACTGGAGCTCAGATCTTAAACCGCCAAAATTTCTCTTGGCCTTTACTAATTCCGATTCTCGGGGTGCAAATATAATCTGGTTTGAGGTGAGATTCATAAACACAAAATTTGTGGCTTATAGTAAGGTCCTGTTTGTTATGTTCTTTTGTAATATTTAATCTTTTACACAATATTCCTGGCCCACCTAAATTTGCTTCAAGCGGTTCAATGAGCTTTAATCCTCGTATTAACACTGCTGCTGGGAATCCTTCTGCTTCTGTTACAATATTTAGACAATAGTACATCCCATATATAAAATATACGTACGAAAATCCCGGCATACCAAACATTACTGAAGTTCGATTAGTATAGCCTCTTGCCGCGTGACAAGCTGGGTCATTCATTCCTATATAGGCTTCAACTTCGGTTATTACTCCACTAAAGTTAGAAAATTTAAGGACTTTTCCCAATAACTCTCCAGCTACAGTTAAGGTCGGCCGCTCGTAGAAATTTCTTGGTAGTATTATGTTGCTCATTATAAGAGTATAAGTTACTTGCAGGTGCAAGCAACTTATACTAATTATTACTTTTGTTTTTTCTTACTTACTCATTTGAGCAGCAGGAGCTTGATGCTTTTGTGTTGTGCTCTCTGTTACATCTGTTGAAAGTTGCTCCAAGATTTTACTTCTTCAGAACTTTGTTGTAATTGTGTTTGTGGCAATTGTGATGCTAATGCTTCATGTAAAGGCTTTGCTTCATATTGCCTTCCCACTTTTACTTCTTGGTTTGCACGTAACTGTTCTTCAGTTACGCCATTACCCTCGATGGGCTTTATAGTACCATCATCACTAATGAGGATTTTAATTTTGCATTCTTGTCCATCAACATACCACTTTAGAGCCATTTGATATGATCCATTAGCCACTTCATAAATTCTTGCCCCATCCTTATCAATTTGGCAACGTACCCCCCTTGTTTTTTGGTCAGGTAGTAGCAACGTAACTGTCTTTACATCGTACTTTTTGCACATATTACCACTTAGAATATCATGCAAGTTTACTTCTTTTATATAATCGTTCAGCGCAATTCTTATGACAGGCTTAACACTGTTATCTATATTTTTAGTTTCTCTTAATTTTATAAGCTTTGCATCAATATTTTTAGATATCTCTTCTTCAATTTGTTTAGCAGCTTTGCCTACAATTTCCCGACCATGATATTTGGTCTCCTCAGCAGTATATCTATACATACCATCGCTATTCTTATGAACATGAGGTTTCACTATTACTTTATTAGTAGTATTCGTAGAAGGGTTGTTCTGATCTACAAAGAACCTCTTCCATGTTTCTTCATCATCAAGAGTGACGTACCTACATTTATCCTTATTCGGTATTGACCCAGATACGCTACCAGCAGCAATATTTTGATCAACAATCAAAGATACAGTTTCATTACTATCTAACATATATGCCTCCATTATCCTTAATACACAAATGTCAACATACGAGCATTATCTCAATTAGTCAATATAAATTATGACGTTTAATGTTGAAAGCTCAAATACTCCTTTGCTTGATCGGTTAGAACGCGCCCTCTTGGTGTGCGCTTTACAAAACTAATTTTGATTAAATAAGGTTCTACTGTTTCTTCAATATTGCCAACATCTTCGGATAGCGCAATAGATATGGTGTCAATTCCAACAGGGCCTGAAGTGTTGAATAAAAATCTTAGATAATTCATATCAAGTTTATTGAGTCCCATTTTATCTACACCTAATTTTAGTAATACAGAATCAGCGACTTCATAAGTGATTTTTTTATCATCTTTCACTTCAACAAAATCCCTTATTCTTCTGAGTAACCTCAAAGCAATTCTTGGAGTACCGCGCGCACGGCAGGCAATTTCCCGTGCAGCACCCTCTTCAATTTCAGCAGAAAGAACTCTTGCGCCTCTTTTTATAATATCGACTAGCTCCTCAAAAGAATAAAACTCAAGATGCAAAGGAATGCCAAAACGATCTCTGAGTGGCGCAGAAAGTAATCCAAGCCGTGTAGTTGCTCCAATTAGCGTAAATGGTGGTAGATCTATCCTTAAAGTGCGAGTAGATGGACCTTCACCTACTAATATGTCCAAGCAAAAATCTTCCATAGCAGTATATAAAACTTCTTCGATGCTGCGATTTAATCTATGGATTTCGTCGATAAATAGGACATCTTTTGCATTTAAAGTGGTAAGCACTGCGGCCAAATCTCCAGCTTTACTGAGCAATGGACCAGAAGTTGCGCGGAAGCTGACCCTTAATTCTTTAGAGACAATTTGTGCTAAAGTTGTTTTGCCAAGTCCTGGAGGACCGTATAATAAGACGTGATCTAAGGCTTCAGTTCTCGTCTGTGCAGCGTTTATAAACACTTTTAAATTTTGTATTAAGTCTTTTTGCCCGACAAAATCATCAAGTTGCTCAGGCCTGATGTTGATATTGCGCACATCTTCAGTATATTCTTTACCGCACGATATTGATTTCATAGTATTGAAAGCTCCTTAAGCGCTATGCGAATAATATCCTTAGTGTCCAGATTTGACGATTTGTCTTGTATTTTCTTTATCGTATCATAAGCTTTCACTTTTTCATATCCAAGATTGATCAATGCTGAAAGGGCATCTTCATTAATTGGATTAAAGTTATTGTTATTTATTTCTAGTTTACTCACTTTGCCACTCAATTCAGTGATGATTCGATTTATGAGTTTCAGGCCAAGTCCACTCATCTTGAGTGCTACTTTATCCTCATTCATAATTGCCAAAAATAGCTGTTCTGGAGTTAATTTACTCAAAATTGACATTGCAGTTTTATAGCTAACGCCGCTTACTTTGACAAGCAACCTCAAGCACTGCTGTTCTTCTTCGCTTATAAAACCATATAGCTGAGTAGTGTTTTCTCTGTTATTTGCATAGGTTTCGATAAGTAATTTGATTCTACTTCCAATTGCACAAGCACTTAAAGTTTTGGCTGAAAGATACACCATATAGCCAACATCATTCACATTCAGGATTATGTGATCACTGCGCACTTCATCAACTATTCCGCTTAGATTTCCTATCATTTTTAACACTATATAGAGTTCAGTTTAAATACTCCCGGATCTTAGGTCAAGCAAACGAACATTATAACAGGGAAACGTGGCTAAAAAACCACTTGACAAACTCCGCCAGCCCCCTTATCATGAAACTGAAGCTATTTATTTATCTTCTCTGTACAGATTAAATGACAAAAAACTCACGTATCTGGCGTCTCATGTTTAATTTTTTGCACTATGTGCACTCTATGTCTTTATCAAATTTCTGGGTTTTTACCTACACAAGCTGAAATACGCTATTTAAAACATTAAAAAACGCCAACTTAAAAAATAGATAGTGAATAACTAGCTACCCTAGGGTTTCTTTTGCCTTTTTTTCTGTTTAGTAAATTTCTTAATGTTTATAATTTAGATTAGTTGCGGCTTAAAAGCAACTGAATCGCGGTTATTAAACGTTTAGAATAAAAAAAACGCCATACTTGAAAGTATAATGTAAGTAATTAGCCAACCACGGGGCTTCTTTTGCCTTTTTTTTATTTGGTAAATTTCTTAATATTTATAGCTAAACGACAACCGTCATCCCGCTGCTTGTTAGCGGCTAAGAGATACCGCGAATGAATCGCGGTATGACGGTATGCGGCGGTATGACGTAGAATTTTATACTCACCAACTCAGTATTCCAACCTGGATTGTATCTTATCGGTAAAAAAGAAGAGCTATTTTAGGAAGTTTTTATAGGACTAAAACCAAAGAAAACTTGCATATAAGTTTATCAAGATGTAAAATTAAAGTTATTTTAAAAGAATAGGTTAATTATGAATCTTGTAACAAAATCTGCTATCGATTTTACTGCTTCATCTGTTCTCTCTGACGGAGAAATTGTTGATGATTTCTGTCTGAGTAAGCGCATAAAAAATAAGTATGCTGTCCTTTTTTTCTATCCACTTGATTTTACTTTTGTTTGCCCAACTGAATTGATATCGCTCAATAATAGAATAAATGAGTTTGCAAAGCGTGGTGTTGAAGTGATAGGAATAAGTGTAGATTCAAAATTTTCACATTATAAATGGCGAAACACTCCAGTTAATGATGGTGGTATTGGAGAGATTAGCTACACTTTAGTGTCTGATATCAAAAAGTCTATATCAAGAGACTATGGGGTCTTATATGATGACTCAATTGCGCTGAGAGCAACTTTCGTTATTGATGATAAATTTATTGTACGTCATCAATCGATAAATGATTTGCCTTTAGGGCGTAATATCGATGAATTCGTTAGAATCGTTGATGCAATTAAACATAATGAAGAGCATGGTGAGGTGTGTCCAGCAGGGTGGAAAAAAGGTAAGCCAGCAATGCAGGCAAGCGATGAAGGAGTAGCTGATTATCTAAACTCATACAGTGAAGAATTATAAATTTAGTACAAAAGTTCTTATTATTGGATCTGGGGCAGCGGGTTATGCTGCTGCTATATATGCAGCACGTGCAAACTTAGAGCCAATTGTAGTAACGGGAATGCAGCCTGGTGGTCAGCTTACAATTACTACAGATGTTGAAAACTATCCTGGTTTTGTTTCAATACAGGGTCCAGAACTAATGGAGCAAATGAGGTTGCATGCAGAAAAGGTTGGAGCAAAAATAATAGATGATGAGATAAAAAGCGTTGAACAACTTGAGGATTCTAATGAGTATAGGTTTAGATCTTCTGGTAATATCAATGACTACTATTCAGATGCAATTATCATTGCATCTGGTGCGCAAGCGAAGTGGCTTGGTTTAGAAAGTGAAAAGAAATTTCAGGGTTATGGGGTTTCAGCTTGTGCGACTTGCGATGGTGCATTTTTTAGGAATAAAGTTGTAGCTGTGATTGGTGGTGGAAACACTGCTGTTGAAGAAGCAATATTTTTAACTCGATTTGCCAAAGAAGTGATATTAATACACAGGCGTGATAAATTAAGAGCGGAAAAAGTAATGCAAGATAGGCTCTTTAAAAATGATAAAATAAAAGTAATGTGGAACCATACCGTAGAGCAGATTCTTGGAGAAGAAAATCCAAAAAGGGTTGCTGGTATTGCGATTAAATCAGCAGAAACCCAAGAATTAAAAGTGGATGGAGTGTTCATTGCAATCGGGCATGCACCAAATACGGGTATTTTTAAAGGCTTTGTTGAAATGGATGAGCAGGGTTACATCATTACAAAACCTGGAACAACTTTAACTAGTAGGGCAGGAGTGTTTGCTGCAGGTGATGTTCAAGATAAGGTATATCGTCAAGCAGTAGTTGCAGCAGGAACAGGATGCATGGCTGCGCTTGATGCAGAAAAGTTTTTGGAGTCGTAGTTAATTCTAGGATTTTAGATAAATTGCTTGCAATTTTCCTTTTCTTTTACATAATTATATTAGTAAATCATTAATAAAGAGGGTTTAGTATGCCTTATAGAAACGGTGTAGCATGTTATGGAGCTTATGGAGGTGGTGATAACACGGCATCGCAAGCTCGAAATCCGACAACTTCAAGACAGCTAAGTGAATCAACAAAACAGCTATTTAAGGCTATTGATGATGGAAACCTAGAAGATTTTAAAGAAGCTCTGGCAGAGGGTGCGGATGTTAATGCGTTTGATAAAGAAGGCATGACACCTTTGATGTCCATAGTTACTAATTTGTCTGCAGGCTCTGAAACAGAAAAAGAATATCAGAATATGATTAGGTTGCTCCTACTGCACCGGAGCATAGATGTTAATATTTCTGAACAAAATAATAACAATACAGTTTTGCATCTAGCAATGTGCTTTCAACAAAAGAAAACTTTACAACTCTTACTAAGTCATCCAAACATAAACACTTATCTAACCAATAAAAACCATCAAAATCCTGAGGAATGTGCTAGACAAAATCGTGCTGGGCATTTGATAATAGAAATATAAAAAGCACAGAAAGGAAAAGAATTATTAGCTGCTCTTTCTAGCGGAAATATTTGCCAAGCGAAAAGACTATTGAATCAAGAGCTTCATCCTAATTGCTGGAGAAGAACCCAAGATGGAAGAATAAAAACACCACTTAGCTTAATTATTCGATTATGTTTACGAACGATAACAGAAGATGAAAAAGAAGTATTGACAAAACTTTTAAAACATAAAGACCTAGATTTTAGTTACGAGCAGTATGCACAATTAAAGCAAACAATTGAACAAGCTATTCAGAGCCGATTAACTGATACTATTAATAGAAAAGATTTAGATGATGTGAAAAAATTAGTAGAAGATAATTGTTTTATAAATCGTGCAGTTGTTACTGCTGCATTGGGGGGTGTTGATAATCCAGTTAACTCTATTAAAGATTATTTAAATGAAAAATTTCCTGCAAATACGAATAATATACCAGAAGATTTTGAGAAGTTTTTACAAGGGCTTGAAAGAACAAAAGCTCAACTTGTAGAAAAAGAGCAAGAGCTAACGAATAAAACTAGCAAAATTTCACTATTAGAAAGAGATTTAGGGCAAGTAAGACAGGAAAAATCGGCTCAAAAAACAAAAATCAATGATCTAAATAGTGAAGTAACTCGACTTAATAGAATTGTGTATGGAAGAGCAAGCGACACTGTCGAAATTTTACAATTAAAAAGAGATTTGAAACAAGTAAGGGAAGAAAGAGATAGGCTTTCATCAGAAAATAGACTGCTCCGTAGTAATAAAAACGAAAAATCCTCGCAAGCAATTTCTTCTGGTAGAAAACTAAGCAACTACGCTTCTGCATGTTTTATATTGCTCGGAGTATATACTGTTGTTGCATGTTTAGTAATAGAAGATTATCCAGGGATAATAAGTGCTTTCTTTACAGCAGTTGCACTGGCTTTTTTTTATTAGGATGTTGTAATTTATATAAAGCAAACACAATACTTAGTGATGTTGAAAGCACTCAGCTTGGTGGTTTAGAACGAAGTTAAAGTTTTGATTTCTTCTCCAGGCCCTGCTGAAAATTTTTGTACATGTTAAAAACATCTTGATAATTGAGGTGAGTGTAAATTTGAGTAGTTTCCAGGCTTGAGTGACCAAGCAGTTGTTGTATTGATCTTATGTCAATATCTTCCTGAAGCAAATGAGTAGCAAAACTATGGCGAAATGCATGTGGAGATAAAATTTCTGGTAAATTTAACATTCTCCTTATTTTCTGCAAACGATTGGCCACATAAGTTCTTCCCAATTTTTTTCCTCTTACTCCCAAAAAAAGATGTTGTGCTTCATCAAGGTAAGGGCAAGCTTTTATATACTCTTGTATACATTTTTTTACTACGGGGAGAATGAATACCTGCCTTTGTTTATCTCCTTTACCTGTAATTATTAAGTTTTCGCTACTGATATCACTAACCCTAAGGTTCAACGCTTCACTGATTCTTAAGCCTGTACCATATAGCAGGACGATAATCGCAATTTCTCTTTTTACCACCCAAGGTTCACCCAGGTCGGATAGTTTCATTTCTTTCAATAAAGTTTTTATATTAGGTATTGATAATGCTTTGGGCAGAGTTCTTCTCTGAATTGGCCTTGATAAGGAAAATACAGCTTCATTGTCTATATTGTGGTTATTTTTTATGTACTTGAAGAAATTTCTGATTACTGAGAGTGCTCGAGTGTTGGATCTTGCGTTTACACCTCTTGCGTAACGAGAGGTAAGCCAACTTCTTAACTCAGGTATGCTTAAATTTTTCAGAGTACCAACATTTACTTCTCCGCCAATGTGAGTATTTAGGAAACTTATAAGATCCTTCAAGTCCCTCATGTATGACTCTAAAGTATTTGGTGAATAAGATCTGTTGCACCTCAGCCACTCATACCATTTTTCAATGATTGAACCGAGGTCCACAATTATTTTTTAAAGAAAGCATCGATGCACGCATCTCGAAAGGCTTCATTTATATCAGGATGAGAGTGACAAATTCTGTATATATCCTCTGCTGCTGCGCCATATGCCATTGCAACCGCTGCTTCGTTTATTAGCGTGTCAGCGTATGCTCCTATGATATGCACACCTAGTATTGTATCTGCTCTGCTACAAGTCAGCACTTTCACGAATCCTTCAGCATCATCAGTGATTTTTGCTCTGCCGTTTGCAGCAAATTGACATTTACCAACTTTGTACTTACGGCCAACACTTTTCAACTCCTCTTCAGTTTTACCGATTGAAGAAACCGCAGGGTGAGTGTAAATGACAGATGGTATGATTTCATAATCAACGTGAGGTACTTGCCCAGCGATTATCTCTGCAACTGCCACTCCTTCTTCTTCTGCCTTATGAGCAAGCATTGCTCCACCGATCACATCACCAATAGCAAATATTCCTTTTACATTAGTTTCATATCTGTTGTTAACTTGAACGAAACCGCGATTATCTTTTTCTATTTTTTCATCAATACCAAGATTCTCAGTGCATGGTTTGCGTCCTGCTGCAACCAGCACCTTATCTGCCTCTATAACGTTTGTTTGGTTATCTTTTACAGAGCAAACTTTCACACTCAAAGAGTTGCTACTTTGTTTTATCTCCTCGACTTTAGTGCTAAGTAAAAATTTTATTCCTTGTTTTTGTAGACTAGAAAGTAGAGACTTACTTAATTCTCCATCCATTGCTGCAGCGATTCTGTCAAAAAATTCTACTACAGTGACTTCAGACCCTAGCCTTCTCCATACAGAAGACATTTCAAGCCCTATTGCCCCGGCTCCGATTACGACAAGTTTTTTTGGTACTTCAGTTAAAGATAGTGCACCGGTGGAAGAAATAATGTCTTTCTCATCGATATTAATTCCTGGCAAAGAAATAACATCAGAACCGGTTGCAATTACTATATTTTTTGTCTTCAGCACCTTACCTTCAACTGAAACTTCAAGATTACCTTGGTCAAAAGAAGCAAGCCCATTGATTTTAGTGATTTTGTGAAGGTTAAACAGATATTCTATACCTTTTCCAAGTTCCTGAACTCTGGCGTCCTTATAGCCTAGCATTTCTTTTAAATCGAAACTTGCGTCCTTAATTTTTATGCCAAGCTTCGACAGATCATTTTTCGTGTGAGCATACTGATAGGAAGAATGGAGCAATGCTTTGGAGGGTATGCACCCAACTCTGAGGCATGTGCCACCAAAAATGCTATTTTTATCTATACAGGCAACTTTCAATCCAAGTTTTGCAGCAGCGATAGCACACTTATAGCCTCCTGGGCCACCACCTATAACAATTAAATCATAATCAGTCATAAAAAACAAACCTATTTTCTAAAGAATAAACACCTTTTCCCTCAGTTGTTACATATATCTTATTGCGAGTAAACACTGGAGTGTGAAACACATTACCAGGTACTTTGACTACCTTTCCTGCACTTTCAGATCCCGGAAAAGCAAACATTGAACCTTTATTGCTTGTCACCCACAGTGTATGGGCATGCATAATTGGAGCAAACAATTGCGTATTTTCTATTAAATCAGATGTCCAGACTGTTTCTCCATTTTTTATATCCAGGCCAATTATTTTATCGTCTTTAGTAACTATAAAAATTCTGCCGCCTTCTTTTTGTTTCTCTGCAGGAATAAGAGGACTATAATATGACTCAATGTCTGATACACTTTTTACTTGCAGTGACTTTGACCATAAAATATTTCCTGATTTCACGTCAATGCTATAAATATAAGAATTATTTGTAGCTATTAAAGTATCGCCAAGCACTCTCGGTGTAGTAGTTACATCTGTGAGCTGTGTATCCAAAAGGTTTGTAGCCAATTTTTGGCTCCACAATTTTTTACCGTCTTCATTAAAAGCTATTAACTCACCATTTGAAAATGGTGCTATTATTTTATCATTAGAAATTGCTGGCGATATGGAATACAAACCTCGAACCTCATTGATGCCGTTTTGATAAGTCCAAACGAAGCTGCCATCTTTTATATCAAACACGTACAGATAATTATCAATAGTCAATACTACCAATTTATTATTTATTACTGCTGCTTTTCCTCTTACTGGAGCTCTCAATTCTTTTTCCCACTCAATCTTGCCAGTTTTTGCGCCTATTGCGTGTAAAGTGTTATCCACTATAAAGAAAACATTTTTTTCATAATGTGATAGGCTCATGTTACCAATTTTTTTCCTATGTGAGAGGTGTAATTTCCAATTCATAGCCTTTGAGTTATCAATATCAAAGGAATATAAAGCGCCGTGCTTGTCTGATAAAATAACGCTATTTTCTATAAGCACTGGAGCTACATATCCTTGAGATAGTTTTTTATCCACTAGACTTATTCTCTCGCTTGCCATTGTGTAACTGCTACACAATAACATTATCATGACAATTATTACTTTCATTATTTATTGAAAACAAGATTCATTAATATACATCTTAAGAACCTTAATTACAACGGAAATGTTCTTGCTGCATGTTAAAAACGTTGATTTATGAACGAAATATTATATTATTATGTGAGATAATGTATATTCTTAGAGGTAGTACACCTCATCCACTATGCAGCAACGTGCATAGCTGTATGAACATTGAGATATAAAATAATTTATACCAAGAAGAAAGATGTCATCCAAATAGCCTCTTTTCCTGTCATCCCAGTGCTTGACACTGGGATAGCTTTGTTGCATAGCAACTGAAAAAATCTGGTGGCTACTGACAAAATTCATTATAAATAGCCATTTAACTGTTGAAGAAAAAATATGCCACAAAAAATGAGAGTCAGTAACTGCCATGAATATAACAAATTTCTCCAAGAAAGAGGAAGCATTTTTTGTTATATCAATGACGCCATAGAAAATTGGTACGAGAATTGTCCAAAAATGCAGGGCGGCAACTATATTTATAGTGATAAAGTTGTGATTTTGGTGCATATAATCGTCAGTTTCTTTAGAATTGGTTTAAGACAAACAGTCGGGTTTATAAAAGGGTATTTGCAACAAATAGGAAGAGATTTGGCAGTTATCAGCTATTCACAAGCATCAAGAAGGTTTAAGAAACTTAATATTAAGATAAATGATTGCAGAAAATAATATGGAAGACATCGAAATTGCTATAGACAGTACAGGAATTAGTATATACAACAACACTCCTGGTCATAGCAAAGAAAATAGCGAAGATAGAAAGTATCGCAGCTATGAACAGACAAGAAAATTGCATGTAATGTTGAATACAAACAGCAAAAAAGCCATAGCTGTAAAATACAGTAACGGCTGATCACTATGGAGCTTGTGATTTGCTAAAAGAAGTCGATTTTCAGCATGCCATAAAAGCACTATATGCAGATAGAGCATGTGATAGGCACAAGTTTTATAAGTTGTGTAACGAATATGATATAAAGACAAAAATTCCACCAATAAACAATGCGGCAGAACATCCAGAAATAGATTATATGTCTGACAGGAATGCTGCTATTAGGTTAATAAAATTATACGGTGAAGATGGCATGAAAGAATGGAAAAAAGAAGTAAATTATGGGAAAAGATCTTATATTGAAGGGTTTTTCTCAAGATTAAAGCAAATATTCGGATTTAGTTTTAGGAATAAATCTGAGATAAATCGAGAAAAAGAACTGCCAATCAAATGCTATTTGCTTAATAAATTCACTGATATTGGTATGGCTAAATTTGAGATAGTTACATGAATTTACCATAAATCACCATCTCATAAAGTGTGATGCAACAAAGCCCACTTGGATCCAGGAAAGTTTGCTTGTTTACAAGCAAACTAGCATAGAAAGTGGTTACAACGTTTTCGATGAGATTATATGGAAAACTGGATTCCAGTGTCAAGCACTGGAATGACATCACAGGGGCACTGGAATGACACCTTCCTGCCCAATTCATGTTGCTATAAATATTTAAGAAATTTACCAAATAAAAAAAAGGCAAAAGAAGCCCTGGGGTTATTATCTGCTTTAAAATATTGGCGTTTTTTATGTTTTAAACGCTTGACAAGCGAGATTCAGCCGCTTTTAATTGCAACTAACTTACGCTGCAAATGTTTAAGAAATTTACTAAGCAGAAAAAAAGACAAAGAATCCCCGAGTTAGCTAGTCTTTTACTATCTCTGTCGAGTATTGGCATTTTTTGATGTCTTGTAACGCTTTATAAGCGCGTTCAGCTTATTTAGATAAAAATCTAGATGTAGATGAAGTTTTGTAAAGACATACAGTATCTATATACTGCAAAAAATTGAACATAAGACGCCGATACATTAAGTAATCCTTACCTTTTAATCTGCAGATTGGCGAAAGCAAATACAATAGCTTCACTGTTATGATAAGGGGGCTGGCGAAGGGTGTCAAGGAAGTTTTTGTTTCTACTGAATGACAGTTGTGGCTTGGGAGGTAGTGCAAGAAGTCTATTGTATTACTGAATCATTAATAATTCAGTAATAGTGCCTGCTATGTAGCTAAAATTTTCCTTTAACTTAAGCTATATGTAGCTAAAATAACTTGGGTTTACCGACGATTTGACAAACGACAAATTCGTCATCCCGCTACTTGTTAGCGGGATCTAGAGATGCCGCGGCGGTATGACCCTGACTTGCATTAGCTATGTATAATAAAGGGAATCTATGACAAAAGAATCATTGGTAAAAACTGATATAGTGAAAGTTGAAGACAAAAAGGCGGTAAGAAGCTTTTTTAAAATACTAGGTGGAGTGGCAGATGCTGTAAGATCGTGGATTGGTAACATCAGTCCTGATTTAAGCAACAGTCGCGATATCGATAGTTTAGTCTTGAAGATGAACGAGTGCTTAAATCCAAAGGGAGGGGAGGTTTCAGCACGTAAAAACGCTGTATCTCTTGGTAACTTGTACTTAAGCTTATCAGAGAAAGGTAAAATAAAATTTCTACAAACCCTGGCAGAAAAATTTAATCCGAATAAAGCGGAAATAGATGAGAAAATTAGAGAGTATAAGAAAAACCAAGATCCCGAGTTAAACTATAAATTTGAACAGGATTTAATAAAAATTCTTGAATCACCGCGTTCTAAAATATTAAAGCAATTTATTTCTTTACCAGAAGGCCTTAAGTTTATTGTTGATATGCGTTCTGATGTGCTTAAGCTAAAGAACCAATATAGAAGCTTGAATCCACTAGAGAGCGAATTAAAAAATATACTCTATACTTGGGTTGATGTTGATCTACTCGATCTTCGTCAAATCACCTGGGATTCACCTGCATCATTGCTAGAAAAACTTATAAAATATGAAGCTGTGCATAAAATTTCCTCTTGGGGCGACCTAAAAAACAGACTAGACTCTGATCGTCTCTGTTTTGCTTTTTTTCATTACAAGATACCAAACGAACCTCTAATTTTTGTAGAGGTTGCATTGGTGGATAAGATTGCAGATAGCATTCAACACCTTTTAGATGAGTCAGTACCTTCAAATGATCCGAGTAATGCGAGCACTGCTATATTCTATTCAATATCAAATACTCAAGCAGGGTTATCTGGAATCAGCCTTGGTAATTTTTTGATCAAAAGGGTTGTAGAAAAGCTATCACAGGAGTTTAAAAGTATAAAAACATATGCAACTCTTTCTCCAATACCTGGCTTTACGAAATGGCTAAAAAACAATCTAAACCAAGATGTCACTTTATTGGGCAAACTAAATATAAAACAATCTAGTGCAGAAATTTTAGAAAGTGCAGAGCAATTAAAAACTAATGTTGAATGTACAAATGAAACTAAACAATACATGCTTAAACTATGTGCATATTATTTACTAAAAGTGAATAATAGTAATGGAAATACTTATGACCCGGTGGCGCATTTTCATTTAAGCAATGGCGCATCAATAAAACAATTAAACTGGATGGCGGATACTTCTGAAAAGGGTATTAGTCAGTCAGCCGGGATGATGGTAAATTATCTATATGAGTTGCCTAAAATAGATAATAATCATGAAAACTATATGGTTAATAAAGTGATTTCCTGCTCGAAAAAAGTGTCGTCTATGTTGAAGGAGTAAATAGTCTCTTAATAAAGGATTGCCCTCACAACACTTAAAATGTAAAATAGTTTCACTAATTAAGTATAGTGGGCCATGAATGAACAACATAAGGAATTTCGCAATAATAGCGCATATAGACCATGGTAAGTCAACGCTTGCTGACCGTTTAATAGAGGAATGTAACGGCCTTGAAGCAAGAGAAATGACCAATCAAATACTCGATTCAATGGATATAGAACGCGAACGTGGGATTACAATTAAGGCACAGACGGTAAAACTCAATTATACGGCAAACGACGGTAATCAATATTGCCTAAATCTCATGGACACCCCAGGTCACGTTGACTTTTCTTACGAGGTAAGTCGAAGCTTAGCCGCATGTGAAGGTTCACTTTTAGTGGTAGATAGTAGCCAGGGCGTTGAAGCACAAACCCTTGCAAATGTATATAAAGCTATTGACAACAACCATGAAATAATAGTTGTGCTCAATAAAGTTGATCTTCCTGCTGCAGATCCAGAAAAGGTAAAACTCCAGGTTGAGGAAGTAATTGGCATTGACGCAAGTGAGTCAGTTTTAATATCAGCAAAAACTGGACTTGGAATAAAAGATGTACTGGAAGCAATAGTAGCAAAACTTCCAGCTCCTCAAGGTGATGTCAATGCTCCATTGCAAGCAATTTTAGTTGATAGTTGGTATGACACTTACTTAGGAGTAGTAATTTTAGTGCGAGTTAAAAATGGAGTGCTAAAAAAAGGCATGAAAATTGTTATGATGTCTAATAATGCTACATATCAGATAGATAATATCGGTATTTTCACCCCTAAAAAAGTGATGACGGGTGAACTTTCAGCGGGTGAAGTTGGTTTTATAACTGCTTCAATGAAGGAAGTAGCAGACTGCAAGGTAGGGGACACTATCACTGAGGAAAAGAGACCTTGTAGTAAAGCACTTCCTGGATTTAAAGAAGTGCATCCTGTGGTATTTTGTAGCATTTTTCCTCATAAAACGGATGATTTTAAATATCTAAGAGAAGCTCTAGAAAAGTTACATTTAAATGATGCAAGTTTTACCTTCGAAGCTGAAACTTCAAATGCACTAGGCTATGGATTTCGTTGTGGTTTTTTGGGAATGTTGCATCTTGAAGTTATTCAAGAAAGGCTCGAGAGAGAATTTGATTTAGACCTAACAGCAACTGCACCGAGTGTTATATATAGGGTTACAACACGAAGTGGTGAAGTTTTGAATATTCATAACCCAAGTGATATGCCAGATCCAACGAAAATTGAAATTGTGGAAGAGCCGTGGATTACTGCAACAATAATGGTCCCTGACCAATACTTGGGAGAGATTCTATCTCTATGTGAAGAAAGGAGGGGAGAACAGGAGGATTTATCTTACATTGGTAACACAACAACAGCATTGTTAAGATATAAATTACCACTATCTGAAGTTGTTTTTGACTTTTATGATCGATTAAAATCAATTTCCAAAGGATATGCAAGTTTGGATTGGGAAATTTCCAGCTATCTGGTAAGCCAAATAGATAAATTAAGCTTTTTAATTAATGGAGAGCCCGTAGATGCACTGGCTTGTATCGTTCACAAAAGTAGGGCAGAAAAAAGGGGGCGTGAAATATGTGCACGCTTGAAGGATCTAATACCACGTCAGCAATATAAAATCGCGATTCAAGCGGCAGTGGGCGGAAAAATTATTGCCAGAGAAACGATTAACCCATACAGAAAAGATGTAACAGCTAAACTCTATGGTGGAGATGTAACGCGAAGAATGAAACTACTTGAAAAGCAAAAGAAGGGTAAAAAAAGGTTACATTCTATAGGGAACGTAAATATTCCACAGAATGCTTTTATTCAAGCCTTGAAGATAAGTGATTGATCTTAAAAGACTTCTTGTATAGTTTTTGGCAACAACCGTTAGAAACGAAAAAACTTACTTGACACCCTTCGCCAGCCCCCTTATCATGAAACTGAAGCTATTTATTTATCTTCTCTGTACAGATTAAATGACAAAAAACTCACGTATCTGGCGTCTCATGTTTAATTTTTTGCACTATGTGCACTCTATGTCTTTATCAAATTTCTGGGTTTTTACCTACACAAGCTGAAATACGCTATTTAAAACATTAAAAAACGCCAACTTAAAAAATAGATAGTGAATAACTAGCTACCCTAGGGTTTCTTTTGCCTTTTTTTCTGTTTAGTAAATTTCTTAATGTTTATAATTTAGATTAGTTGCGGCTTAAAAGCAACTGAATCGCGGTTATTAAACGTTTAGAATAAAAAAAACGCCATACTTGAAAGTATAATGTAAGTAATTAGCCAACCACGGGGCTTCTTTTGCCTTTTTTTTATTTGGTAAATTTCTTAATATTTATAGCTAAACGACAACCGTCATCCCGCTGCTTGTTAGCGGCTAAGAGATACCGCGGCGGTATGACGTAGGACTGCTGTCATTCAAGTAGCTGAAACTGGAATGACACGTCATAAAGGAACCAGTGTCAGCTACTTGGATGATACCTTTTTTCTACTTAGTTTGGGTTATGCAAGAAGTCTATTTACTTCTTAACTTGACGCACATGATGTCTTGCAGCATCATCTACTGTCTCTAAATAAATCATTGCTAGACATATACCACTGTGTACTTCTACGGATACCTTATTGCCTAAACTTCGATTAAAGCAAGAATTTTTTCCCGGAAAAGCAAGATTACTAAGGTGCAGTTCCCATTTTAATCTTTTAGTTGATATTTAAGCTCTCGGTATACCAAGTAAAGATATTTTAGTATTTTTTGGCAAAGAAAAAAAATGGGTAATACCTTTTTGTAAAGTGTAACCTACCATGGGAGGTGAAGGTGTGTAAAAGATACTGCCCGTACTTAGAAAAATGTTAATATTCTGTAGTATGTGATCAATTGCTCCTCCAGTAATACCCGTTACTATTGATGGCAATAACTTTACTGTTTTTAAGTGAGCCATTGCTTTAGAAAAGTCGCAATAATCTTGATCAGGTAGATATATCGTATTCAAATTAGCACGTAAATCCAGATTTACGCTATCCAAATCTCCTACTACAAGATCAGGTTTTACGCCAATTGATAGAAGCTTGTTTGCTCCTCCATCTACAGCAATAATAGGTATATCTCGTTTAAAAAACGATGAGCTCGGTATTTTTCCATTTAGCACTACAATAGAACGATATTGTTGTTGTGTACTGCAGTGCAGCACATGATCATGGTGCAGGTTTTGCATCGTAGTAACATTTTTGAATAATTGATATTATGCTAATCACTAATCCAGCAATATTGCTAAGCACCACAAAAATTGAGCTCTGGTAAAGACCATAGCCAATCCAAGACAATGAACAAATAAGATAGTTTACTAACATTAACATCGATACATCATGAGTAACTTTAGTGATATATGCTTTATATACTTGAGGTGATAATCCAATTAGAGATGCAATTAACGCAATGAAGCCGAAGCATTCTTCAATATTTATATACATACATTTTCCTACGCTTGCTTTAACAATATCAGGTTCAAAGGGTTGTACTTTATGTACTCTCAGCTTTTCTAGAGCACCCCTAATGCGTGTAATTTATAACATCATTTAGTCTATTAATCAAGAAATTAATAGTGACTTGCATTTATGAAACCCAATCGGCTCCTATGCTAATTATTATCTAAACTAATCTTCGGTTGTGCATCTTGCTCAGAGATTAGGGCAAC
This sequence comes from Wolbachia endosymbiont (group A) of Yponomeuta plumbellus, assembly GCF_947251575.1. NCBI lineage: Bacteria > Pseudomonadati > Pseudomonadota > Alphaproteobacteria > Rickettsiales > Anaplasmataceae > Wolbachia > Wolbachia endosymbiont (group A) of Yponomeuta plumbellus. Next base: position 1,269,846 of record NZ_OX366353.1, read on the forward strand.
CAACAAATTATTTATCAATTGAACCTTTTGCTTGCCATCTAATTGTAAGCTTTTGTTTTTTTCAAAATGAGCTATTACTTCCTCGACAATTCCTATTGCATTTTGCACTATATGCCTTCTTGCCGAAGTGATAGCATGTGCTTGTTGACGCCTTAACATTGCTTGTGCAATCTCGGACGAATACGCCAAATGCGATATTCTTGCTTCTGTAATCTCAATTCCTGCAATATCTAATCTTTGTTGTAACATTGACCGCAATTCATCTGAAATTTTATCAGAATTTTTACGTAAAGACTCCTCATCGCTTTCGCTATCATACGGATAATTGCTTGCTAATTCTCTTATTACTGAGTCACTTTGTACAAAAACAAATTCGTGATAGTTGTTAACATTATAATACGCCTTCGCCGGGCTGTTCACTCTCCAAACAATCACTGCTGAAATCTCTATTGGACTTCCATTGGCATCATTCACTTTTATTTTTTCTGTGTTGATATTTTGAAATTTTAGGGAAACTATATATTTGCTTGAAAAGGGAAGCGTTACACATATTCCAGACTTAAAATAAGTTCCAATATAATGACCAAAAAACTCTATCACTCTTGCTTCATTAGGGTCATTAATAAAAAATCCTTGAAGAAAAGTCAAAATTGAAACGGCAGCAACTCCAAGTGCAATTGTGCTGTCATATGCCAAAAAAAGCAGCGATAAAATTAATCCTAGCGCTATTAGTACAGGAAAAAACCGGAGTTGACTTAAATTTCTATCGTTTATCGTATTCTTATCCATATTGTCTTTAAACTTCTTTTTCACTTGAACCCTCTCTGTTGATCGTTTTATTTATCTTATTTACAAATAGTTTAAACTCTCTTAATTCATGATCAGGCAATTTTACTTCAGTTTTATGCGCTATCGTAAGCGGATCGATGTGTTTGCCGTTATATATAACTTCGTAATGTAAATGAGGTCCTGTTGCAACACCAGTGCTACCAACATAGGCGATGACCTGCCCCTGCTTTACTTTAGAGCCTAACTTTATATCGCCACTAAATCTACTTATATGCGCGTAACAGGTTGAATACTCATTTTTGTGTTTTATTTTGATGTAATTTCCATAGCCACCATTCTTTCCTATATATTCTATCACACCCTCTGCAGCAGCGTATATGGGAGTGCCAAGTTTAGCTGCATAATCCACTCCTTTGTGAAAAGCAATTTTACCGCGAACAGGATGCTTTCTATTGCCAAATTTTGAGGATATGCGATAATCTCCATTTAAAGGATTTGCAAAAATTTCGCCATTTTTTAAGCTTATTCCTTCTTTATTAAAATACCTTTCTTTGCCGTCTTGTGATTTATAATGATATAAACTAATAGCTTTTTTGTTTATTGTCAGTGAAGCATATAAAATTTTTTCTTCAGTCTTCTGATTATTAGGCAATCTCTCAAAAAGAACCTCCAATTTACTCTCTGGCACAATGTCTTTTTTAAAATCAACACCAAAATCTTTATATATGTTGATCAATTTCACCACTGTATTTGGCGCCAACCCTTCCGTGGCAAAAAAGGAAGATTTTATGGTACTGGATATGAATAACAACTTTCTATCACTTTCTGTCGTCAAAGTAGCTTTTTTTTTTCTGATTCCATGCTGGAATGGCTGTGCAAGATCTGTTGATGTTTCAGTAGCATATGCTGGTAAAATACAAAGCAATACAAATATTACCAGCCTCATAGCTTATCAACAAAAGTAAAATTACCTTCCACATACTGTACATCATCATTATCTTCCAGCTCTTCAACCAATGCAGATAATTTATCAATCAACTCTTTATCGCTAATTTCAATCAGATCTTTTGGCTGCCATGAAAGACGAGCAAGTTCTGGTTCTCCGAATTTTGCATAAAAGGCATCGCGTACTTTACCAAAATCTTTTATTTCACAAGTTATAACGTGTAATCCTTCTTTGTCATTTTCCTCAATATTCAATACTTCTAATTCGATTCCATGACTGAATAAATCGTCAAAATTCACACCCTCTGCTTTATAGACGATTAAGCCTACATGATCGAAAAGGTAACTAACACTTCCTGTTTCTCCTAAATTTCCACCTTTACGAGAAAAGATATAACGTACCTCAGAAGCAGTACGGTTGCGGTTATTAGTCAAGGCATGGACAATGAGTGCAGTGCCAGAAGGCCCATGACCTTCATATTGGATTTCCTCATAATTTTCTCCAGCAACGTTACCAGTTGCATTTTTTATTGCTGTTTCTATTTTATCTTTTGGCAAATTTTCCTTGCGCGCAGCAAATATAGCAGAACGAAGGCGTGGGTTGAGTTCGTGATCGGGTAGCCCTTGCTTTGCAGCAACTGTTATTTCTCTAATCAGCTTCGTAAATTTTTGAGAGCGCTTTGCATCCTGAGCGCCTTTCCGATGTTTTATATTTGAAAATTGTGAATGACCAGCCATATTCAAATAGTTAAAAATCTAAATTATATATCAAAGCATAGAAAAAGCTAAAGCAAATTTTCAAGCCTCCGGCTTGGCATCTTGTAGGTTTTCTGCTAATAACATACTTTCATACTGCTCAGCTTCTAAGTCAAGGCCAATAGCTGAATGGACTGCTATTAAATAGTTAATAGATTTAGAAAAATATTTAGAATCCTTATAGCTTGCCATATTCTGGAAACGCTTAATTGCTGCTAAATATTCACCACGCCTCAGGTAAAATTTACCGATAGAATACTCTTTTGTTGATATATGCTCTGTGATTAGCTTTGTTTTTTCCTTTATCTCGTCTACATATTCGCTGCCTGGAAAGAGATTAATGTATTCTGTACCCAGCTCTAAAGTTTTATATGCAGTTTGCTGTCCAAGTTGCACTTTATTAATTTGCATGTAATAAGATAATACTCTTAAGTAGTATACATATGGTAAATCTTCACCATTTGAATAAACATATATATAATCAGCCATATCACTTGCAGCACTGCTATAGTTACCCATATTATAGTGAGAAACTCCAGATAATAATTTCGCTTTCATTGCCCAATAAGACAAAGGATACAAATCCTCTATCTTGTGAAATGCCCTAATAGCTTGTTTATATTTTTTCTGGTCAAAAAGTTCAACTGCTTCTTCATATAGTTCAGTTTCAGTTTTTTCAAGATCATCCGCATACGATTGTGTAAAGGAGCAAATTAGGAAAATAAAGCACGTGATTAAAGTCTTATACATAAGATTTTTTTCGATCAAAATAAAGTATAGACCTAAATATTACTTAAATAAATAAATTTCTTAGGCAATAGCCGGCCCTTCTTCTTTATAACTACGGTCAGAACTACCTGCATTTCTTGATTCACCTCGTCCTTCCACTTTTGGATCTTTCAGCGTCTTGCTGTAGGAATGTATAGTTAAGATCTGTACAGCCATAAAAATTGCAATACCTATCAAGCCTAAAGTAGGTCCAACAGCAGGATTTAAGGACGATGCTAATGCCATTAACATTATCCTTCTTATTAAAAATATAGAAGAACCAGCAAGCGCCAATCCGGCTACAGATATATTGCTAGTTTTCTTGCTAGATTTCTCATCAAGATCAGACTTTTCTGTTTCCTTTTTCTTATTTTTTTCATGCTTATCAATATAAGAAACAAGAGTTGCAAGAAAAGCAATTGCATTGGCAAGAAATAAAATTGCATCCTCTGCTGCTTCAAGTGAAGATGTTTCACCCATTATCATACCTACAATAACCAGTGCAGTTGTTATAGCCTCAATATAGATCAAACACTGACCTATATCAGAAATATTGTGCTCTTTTTCCTTTACTTCCTCTCCATTTTCAATAATCTCCAACTCTCGTTCTTTTTGTGCTATCTTCCTATTATTGTAAATTAAATATAGCGTACAAATAAGAGATAAGACTGTAAAAGGTAATATAGTGTGGCTTAGCGCGCCACTTATCACGCCAAGTAATACCTGATCGCTACATATTTTTTCCAGTTCAATAGCCATAAATAATGCAAATGGAACCATTGTTACCAATGATACACATTGTCTATATAGCTCTCTTTTTTTTAGTGCTAATAGTTCTTGTTCTAGCCTTTCTCTTTTGACTTCTTTATCAACTGTTGGCCAAAAATCCCAAAAAAACTCTTCTAATGGTTCAAAATCTCTTTTTTTCTTATTCTTTCCTGGAACCTTTTTGGTAGAAGAAAATTTGCCACTAGGTATTTTCATAATATTAACCTAATTAGTTGTAAGTTAATACAATTATACACCTTTTTGCTTTCTGAGTCAATATCACTAAGATATTAACTACTCTTGTCTATTAACTATTTCCTAGGAGATTTAACCAATCTGTTTGATGCCGGCTAGGATATAATTATAGCCTGACCACATAGTTATAATAGCTGCAACCCATAAACAAATCGCACCTGTATATTGAATCATATAATAATCGTTCATTATTAGCGCTACTACAGCAACCATCTGCAAAAATGTTTTAATTTTGCCAGCTTTGCTTACAGGTAGACTAACATTTGTAGCTATCAAAAACTCCCGCAAACCCGAGACTAATATCTCCCTACAGATGATGATAATCGATGGTACTATTGTAAAATCATTTATCTTCTGCTTATAAACTAGCATAATTATCGTTGAAACCACTATTAATTTATCAGCAATTGGATCAAATAGCTTGCCAAATTTTGATTGGACTTTCCACGCACGCGCCAAGTAACCATCAAAAAAATCCGTAATGCACGCAAACACAAAGATTGATATTGTTATCAGGCCTGCATATTTATTTTCTATATAAAAACTTAATATTATTGCTGGTACTGCAAGCGCACGAGAAATTGTAAGCAAATTAGGCACGTTTTTCTTAAGCATGTAATACCATTCTACGTAGTAGGTAAACTTATACAGAAGTACACCAGAGTTCACAAGCTAATAGTTTACAATTGAACATTTATAAAAACTCCATATACTTAAAAAATATAAGCTTAAAATATAAGGATGTAATGATGAACGATGATTTAGATAGTACCACAAAACAAGAGGCACTTAATTATCACAGTAGAGGTGGTAAGCCTGGTAAAATTTCAATCATGCCAACAAAACCTTTATCTACCCAGTATGATTTGTCACTTGCTTATTCCCCTGGCGTTGCAGCTCCGTGCCTTGAAATAGCTAAAAATCCTGAGGTTATTTATGATTATACGGCAAAAAGCAACTGTGTTGCTGTCATTTCAAATGGCACTGCAGTGCTTGGACTTGGTAATATCGGTCCTCTTGCTGCAAAACCTGTCATGGAAGGCAAAGCTGTTTTATTTAAGCGTTTTGCTGATATTGATGCAGTTGATATAGAAGTTGGTACAGAAAATATAGAAGATTTTATCAATGCAGTAAGGTACCTTGGGCCAAGTTGGGGGGGGATAAATTTAGAGGATATAAGATCTCCCGATTGTTTTATAATAGAGAAACGTCTGAATGAACTGATGGATATTCCAGTGTTCCATGATGACCAGCATGGAACTGCAGTGGTTGTTGCAGCTGGTATAGAAAATGCTCTTGATATTGTCGAAAAGAAATTAGAGGACGTTAAGATCATTATGAATGGTGCTGGAGCAGCCGGTATTGCATGTTTAGAAATACTAAAGTCCATGGGCGCTAAAAATATAGTGCTGTGTGATAAGCAAGGAGTAATATACAAAGGTAGAAACGAGGACATGAATGAGTGGAAGGAAAAATATGCAATTGATACTTCCGAACGTTCTCTACTTGATACAATAAAAGGCGCTGATGTATTCATCGGACTATCTGCAAAAGATGTGTTAAATGAAGAGATGTTAAAGAGTATGGGCAAAGACCCGATTATTTTTGCTCTTGCCAATCCCGATCCAGAAGTAAGGCCTGAGTTTGCAAAATCTGTGAGGCCAGATGCAATAATTGCAACTGGTAGGTCAGATTACAACAACCAAGTCAACAACGTAATGGGTTTTCCTTATATATTTAGAGGGGCACTTGATGTACATGCAACAACAATAAATGATGAAATGAAAATTGCAGCTGCAGATGCAATAGCAAAGCTTGCCCGTGAGCCAGTACCAGGTGAGATATCTGCAGTCTATGGCGGTCGTAAAATGGGCTATGGACGTGAATATATAATACCTACTCCATTTGACCCAAGATTAATTTCTATAGTAGCTCCTGCTGTTGCAAAAGCCGCAGTTGATTCAGGTGTTGCAAGAAAGGCAATACAAGATTGGAGTAAATATGAAAATCAATTAAAATCTCGTCTTTCTAATGTTCTCAGCACGCTGAATTTACTATCTTCACATATGTAATTTATTGGATAAAGTTAAAAGTGATAAACCAACCCAAACTCTAAGCCATATATGCCAAACCTATTGGTAATGGTTGCAGTTGTTGATTCAACACGTGCAGTTTCATCAACTTTACTTCCTCCACCGGCAGGAATATATCCTTCACCAGCTAGTATCTTTATTCCTGGTACAATATCTTTAAATTGGTTATCAAGGATACCAAAATAGCGTAAACCAGCAAATGCTTGAGTTTGTGCTGTAAGTTGGTGATTGATACCAAGTTTTGCTTGGTAAGCCAAGGCATATCTGGTTTTTCCTAGAAATTTAACCCTAGTTACACCTGCACCAATACCAACATATGGGGTGAATGGCATTTTTGCTATATTAAAATCACGATATACATTGACCATTCCAGCTAAGTTATTAAAACCTTCATTTTTCATCTTAAATGCAGCTCTGAACTCTGCTTCAACACTACAATTTTCTTGAATGTGAATATCAACCTTTCCACTTCTCCAAGGTGAATTGCATTCCGCTCCAGTAGACGCATCATTGTGACGACGAAGTTCAATATATCTTGCTTTTTTCTTATCTGAATAATCTTCATCATATAAGTTAGTCTGAGAATATAAGCCTTCAAACTCAACTCTCATATTTTTGAATAAATACCCTATTGCAGCACTACCGGCAAACCCTGGAACATATTTAGGACTGTATCCAGCTTCAATTCGCTCCTTCTTATTAAAACTAAAAACCCCCTCTGTTATATTGTCACCTGCATCTTCTTTTCCTTCTAGAGAACCTATTGCATTGAAGAATGCTCCAAAATAGTTAGCTTTGATGTAAACATTCTCTAAGTTATTTATTTTATCATCGTAAGATAAGCACCTAAATGAAAAAGTTAGCAAAACCAAAGATATGTGAATTTAAATCTTTCGCCCACCACAAAGCCTCCCTGCATAACTTGTCATTCCATTATTATAGTATGCTTCTATTTTTTATGATAGCAACTTTTTATTGCGCTCAATCGTTTTAGATTTATAATGAAAGTATTGTAATTTAAAGCAAATCAATGACTATTGCAATTCACGAATTAGAGAGGATCATCAAACAATCGTTCCCCGACGCTGATATAAAAATTCATGATCTTGCTGGAGATGATGACCATTATCATTTAAAAATAAACTCCAAGTGTTTTCTTGGAAAGACAAAAATAGAACAACATAAAATGGTATATAAAGCTCTGGAAGGTCAGTCTATACACGCCTTGCAACTGGAAACTAATACTTTAAAATAAGGTGAATTTATGAGCAATTTTGAACAAATAAAAAAAGATATAACAGAAAATGATGTGGTATTGTATATGAAAGGCACTTCTGATTTTCCTCAATGCGGATTCTCTGGACTCGTCGTGTCAATCCTAAAAAAATTGAACGTGAAGTTTAAGTATATTAACGTGTTGGAGAATGATGAAATACGTGAATCTATAAAAAAGTTTTCTGATTGGCCAACAATTCCACAATTATATATAAAGGAAGAGTTTATTGGTGGTTGCGACATCACTCGCGAGATGTACGAAAAAGGCGAACTGCAAAGTTTATTGAAGGAAAAAAAAATTATTGCGGAATAAGTACCAAGAAACCAGTGACCAGACGCTGGATAGCGTAGTATAGCTATGAAAAAGGATCTTATGTCTTAAACCGTATCCGTTCAGGGGAGCGGCAAAATAAGGTAGACAAAGCAAGATAATAATGTTGATGTTAACACTATTGTCAAGTTTACTGGCCTTTCTATTAGTGAGATTGAAGAATTAAGTGTGAGCGGTTACAAATAATTTACCATTTCTTCTGGTTTCACTATCCTTTCAAACTCTTCCTCAGTGAGCAGTTGAAGTTTTGCTGCTGCTTCTTTTAGAGTGATATTTTCTTTATAAGCAAGCTTCGCTATTTTTGCTGCATTGTCGTACCCTATATGCGTATTTAATATAGTGACCAACATCAACGACTGATTCAGTAAATCTTTTATCCTCTCTTCATTTGCTTTAATACCAACTACACATTTTTCTGTAAAATTTAAACTTGCGTCAGCTAAAAGTCTTATAGACTGCAAAACATTGTAAATTATCACTGGCTTAAACACATTCAATTCAAAATGACCGTTTGAACCACTAATGGTTACAGCAACATGATTTCCCATAACTTGAGTGCATACCATAGTCACCGCTTCACACTGAGTTGGATTCACTTTACCTGGCATAATTGAAGAACCAGGCTCATTTTCCGGTAACATTATTTCCCCAATTCCGCATCTTGGACCAGAACCAAGCAGCCTTATATCATTTGCAATTTTCATTAAACTGACTGCTACTGTATTGAGTGTTCCACTGAGCTCAACTAAAGCATCATTTGCTGCTAGCGCTTCAAATTTATTGCCTGCTGAAGTAAATGGAAGGTTAGTAATTCCTGCAACTTGCTTTGCAAAATCTTCAGCAAAACCCTTTTTAGTATTGAGTCCCGTGCCAACCGCAGTGCCACCTTGTGCAAGCTCATATATATCACTTAAAGTTGATTTTACTCTCTCTATCCCCTTTTTAATCTGGGCTGCATAGCCAGAAAACTCCTGTCCTAGTGTTAGGGGCGTTGCATCTTGCAGATGAGTACGTCCTACTTTTATTATATCTTTAAATTCCTGAACCTTATTATCCAGCACCTTATGCAATTTTTCAAGATTTGGAATAAGCAAGCGGTTTATCTGGTCTGCTGCTGCTATATGCATTGCTGTTGGAAAGGTGTCATTTGACGACTGACCATAATTCACATGATCATTTGGATGTATCGGAGATTTACTACCCAAATTACCACCTAAAATCTCTATTGCGCGATTGCTGATCACTTCATTCATATTCATATTAGTCTGCGTTCCGGATCCGGTTTGCCAAACAACAAGCGGAAATTCATTATTAAATTTGCCATCTATTACTTCCTTTGCGGCTGCGCAGATTGCGTCCCCTACCTTATTATCTATGCTACCCTGCTTCATGTTAACATGTGCTGCTGCAAGTTTTACTATTGCTAATGCTTTAATCAGAGGCTCTGGCATTTTTTCTGTGCCAATCTTAAAATTTTCTAAAGAACGCTGAGTCTGCGCTCCCCAGTAATGTTCACTTGGTACTTTTACTTCCCCTAAGCTGTCTGATTCTATTCTCGTCTTTCTATCCATATTTTCCTCCTGGTGTTATGCAAACTGGTTCACTACATAATTTTTTCATGCCTACTTCTTGGTTAATTAAATCATACTAGATCCAAGTAGTCAAGTGTACGAACATTGCAATTTTCAGGTAACTTGCATGGTAGATGTACAACTGTACGAACATTGTCTAGCAGGAGGGTGTCATCCCAGCGCCCCTATGATGTCATCACAGTGCTTGACACTTGGATCCAGAAATTTTATTAAGTTGGTAAGCATAAAAGTAGCCGTTTTATGTTAAAATACAACGTTTTGATGATTATGAAAAGGCTGGATCCCAGTGTCAAGCACTGGGATGACACCATCTGCCACGCAAATTGCCTGCAAATTGCAATGTTCGTACAGTTGTGTGGTAGATGCAAGTAGCTGACACTGGGATTTGTTGTGTTTAACAAAAACAAATGTTCGTACAAATATATTCTAGTTATATGATAAAATAAATGAAATTCACATCTTAAAAGGATCATATACATCGATTTCCTTAGAATTACTCTTTTTCAATTTTTCACTTAATAATCTTAAAATAGGCTGTAAATCACCATTAATTGATAAGCACAGCACTTCTTTATTGAGATAATTAGCTAGGTGATTCTTCTTTTCCAGAATTTCTGCTTCCCTCAATAAGTCGCATTTGTTTAATACTACAATCTCTTCTTTTTCAACAAGATCACTATTGTAAAGTTCCAATTCATTATGGATACAACTATAAGCCGAAACAACGTCATCGTGAGTTACATCGATTAAATGAAGTAAAATTTGACACCTTTCTATGTGCTTTAAAAATTTATGCCCGAGCCCAACTCCAAGGTGAGCATCAGTAATTATTCCAGGAATATCTGCTATTACAACTTCGCTATCATCCACTTTTACCATGCCTAAATGAGGTCTTACGGTGGTAAATGGATAATCGCCTACTTTTGTATCGGAATTTGAGCAGCGAGTCAAAAATTTTGATTTACCTGCGTTTGGCATGCCAATAATTCCAACATCTGATAAAACTTTTAGTTTTAATAATACATGTTTTTCTTCGCCAGGCTGACCGTAAGTAAAATGTCTTGGTGCCTTATTAGTAGAAGATTTAAAATTAGTATTTCCAAGTCCACCTTTTCCACCCTGTGCTACTTGAAATTCCATACCAGGCTTGTCAAGGTCTACTATTATCTCTTCACTTTCTTCATCAATTATTTGTGCACCGACTGGAACTTTAAGTATAACGTCTTTCCCTGCTGTGCCAGATCTATCCCTGCCTGCACCATTTTTTCCACTATCTGCTTTAATGTGTCTTCTATAACGAAAATGAAGCAAAGTGTTGAGATTAGCGTCGCTGATGAAAACTATGTTTCCACCCTTTCCTCCATTACCACCATTTGGACCACCAAATTCAACGAACTTTTCTCGACGAAAACTTGCACAGCCATCACCACCGTCACCGGCTTTTAAACACAATTTTACTTCGTCTATAAAACCCATGCTAACCCACGATAATATTTAGCATCCTTTCCTAACGTGCTTTCTATTCTCATTAGCTCATTATACTTCGCGAGTCTATCAGAACGCGATAGCGACCCGGTTTTTATTTGCCCGCAATTTGACGCAACTGCTATATGAGATATTGTTGTGTCTTCTGTTTCACCTGAGCGATGAGAAACAACAGCTTTATAGCCATTTGATTTTGCCATTTCAATTGCATTAAACGTTTCTGTTAACGTCCCTATTTGATTTGGCTTGATCAGTACAGCATTTGCCATTTTTTCCTCTATTCCTTTACGTATTAGTTCACAATTTGTAACAAATAAATCATCCCCGACCAATTGAATTTTATTCCCTAGTTTTGCAGTAAGCAATTTCCAGCCTTCATAGTCGTCTTCACTCATTGCATCTTCTATAGAAATTATTGGATATCTTTCCACAAGGTTACAATAATATTCGGTTAACTCTTCTGAAGTAAGCCCCTTACTTTCAAATTCGTAAATTCCATCTTCATAAAAAGTAGATGAAGCAACATCAAGGCCTAGTGCAAAATCACTTTGCGCTGAATAACCTGCTGATTCTATAGCGTATATGATCAAATCAAGTGCTTCTTCAGTACTTTCAATATTTGGTGCAAAACCACCTTCATCCCCTACATTTATGCTATAACCTTTTTTCTTAAGAATGCTACGTAAGTTGTGGAATACCTCCGCAGATATTCTAATCGCTTCGCTGAAAGTCTCAGCACCGACCGGAAGAATCATGAATTCTTGGAAATCGAGCTTATTGTCTGCATGTACTCCACCATTAATTATGTTAATGAGTGGAACCGGCATAACACTCGTCTGCTTTCCTCCCAAATATCTATATAGCGGCATTTTGAAACTGTTTGCTGCTGCTTTTGCAACTGCAAGAGACACACCCAAAGTTGCATTTGCTCCAAGTTTTGATTTGTTTTTTGTTCCATCCAGTTCAATTAATGCTTTATCAATTGCATTTTGGTCCGCTGCATTCATTCCAATGATTTCATCTGCTATTATCCCATTTACAGCTTGAACAGCTTTCAGCACTCCCTTACCACAATACCTTTTCTCATCTTGGTCCCTGAGTTCCAAGGCTTCTAATTTACCAGTTGAAGCTCCAGAAGGTACAGATGCCCTGCCTATTGCGCCATCACAGAGCTCAATTTCTACCTCAATAGTGGGGTAACCCCTGCTATCTAAAATTTCTCTTGCAAATACGTTATTGATTATCTTATTCATTACATTAAACCTTAACTTCCGCAATAAGTGCTGCAGTTTCTTTTGCTAGCTTAGCTATATTACTACCAGCACCAATAAATAATACTATATCACTTGGACTTGTCGAATCACTAATAAAATGTGAAATGAGCAAAGCATCATTCATAATTTTTGTGTTATTAAATCCATTACTGATTAAAGCTTTTTGTATATCATCAATCCCACAACCAGGAATAGGATTGTCTTCTGGGGGATGAACAGGAGTGAGGATGACATAATCAAACATCATGAAAATTCGTATGAATTCATCAAAAAAATTACGAATGCGGGCAAAACGAAGTGGTTCGATAATTCCTATTACTTTTCCTTTAGTAATCGAACGTGCAGCCGTTAAAGTTGCATATATTTCATTTGGATGATGGGCATAATCCTCAATTAACTTAACACCTTTAATATCGGCAATCAAAGAGAATCTTCTTGCTACTCCTTGAAATTCCAAAAGGCCTTTTTTAATCTCTGCATCGCTAATTCCGAGCTTTATCGCAACTGATATTGCAGCTAGGGCGTTGCTTACTTTGTGAATTCCAATTGCATTTGATAGTACTATGTTTTTTAAAGGGCTGGATCCAAGTGTCAAGCACTGTGATGACATCTCTGTACACTTTCCTTTTGTCATTCCAGCACGTAATGCTGGAATCCAGTTGTTCAACACATCAAATTCTATGCTGTTAGCATGCTGTTTAATGTTGCTGGCTCTTATGCTACCATTCTCAAACCCAAACGTTATAGAATTACCCGCATCATAATCGATGTCTACAGAATCAGGTAAAACTGCAGAACCTGCATTATTCACGAATTGGGAAAATGCATTTTTGATATTATCAAATGTGCCGTAATAATCTATGTGGTCATTGTTGATACTTGTTATGACAGCAATCTTTGCAGGGATTTTTAGCATAGTTCCATCAGACTCATCAGCCTCGATCAGAAAAGTGTCACTCCCTCCAAGTTTGAAGTTGCTCTTATAGGAATTTAATATCCCTCCTACAGTTACAGTCGCATCAATGCTAGAATGATCAAAAATGGAAGCAATCATAGCGGTTGTTGTTGTCTTTCCGCTTGAACCTGAAACCGCTATCACATATTTATCTCTTAAAAGTTCAGCAAGCATGTCTGATCTATGCAAAACGATTTTATTGTTATTTTTTGCCGCAATTAACTCCACATTATCAGATTCTATCGCAGAAGAATATACAACTATTTGAGCTCGGCTTATATTATCAGCATTGTGACCAATGTAAACTTCTATACCCAGCTTTTGTAATCTATCTACATTGTTGTTTGACTGTGCATCACTGCCTTGAACTTTGTAATTGGAATTGTGAAGAATTTCAGCAATGGCACTCATTCCGATTCCACCTATACCAATAATATGTATTATTCCTTCTTGAGTTTTGTTAATATTTAGCAGTAGATGTTTACTCATTACTAAATTTATTATAGTATAATTTAAAATCCTCATAGTATCGAACCCTCTTACCGAATACAATGATAAAAAACCTAGCCTTCCTATGTCTAATATTCGTTTTGATGAGTAGTTGCAGTTTTAGCAACAGGTTTAATTGCACTGCAGGTCATTACAAAATTGGCAGCAGCTACACAATAAATGGTATAACTTATTATCCAAAAAACTGTAAACACTATGAAGAGATAGGGACAGCGTCGTGGTATGGAATAGAAGATCATGGCACGCTTACAGCAAATGGTGAAGTGTTTAACCGTCACTTGATCTCTGCAGCGCATAAGACTTTGCCCCTACCCTGCTTTGTTCTTGTCACTAATTTAGAAAATGGAAGAAAGCTTGTTACAAGGGTTAACGATAGAGGACCATTTATTGAAGGTAGAATAATAGACTTATCAGAAAAAGCAGCTCAAGTCTTAGGATTTCATAAATCTGGGCTTGCAAAAGTAAAAGTCCAATACCTAAGAAAGATGTCAGAACAATTGATACAAAATACTCCTCATTACAGAAAGCAGTATGAAAAAGAAATACAGAAACGTCACCCAAAACAAGACAGTGCAGAAAGTAAGGGATATGTTGCATTTTTTAAAAGTGCTCAGGCTGCTAAATCAGCTGCATCAAAGCTTCGCAATCAAGGAATAAAAAATGTTAGATTGCTTTTTAAGAACGATCAATATTGCGTGAAAGTGAGTTATAGGTAGTGGTGAGTGCAGAATTTGAAAAATTTGGTTAATGTCAGAAACGCTGGCTAACTATTGTAAGTTAAAAATGTGATATAAAAAAGATATCAACAATTTATAGCTATACCACCGCGATATCTCTTAGCCGCTAACACGTAGCGGAATGACGAGCTTATCGTCACGCCACCGCTAACCGTCATACCGCGATTCATTCGCGGTATCTCAGCCGCTAACAAGTAGCGGGATACTTGACCTTTACAGGAATGACAGTTGTCGTTTAGCTATAAATATTAAGAAATTTACCAAATAAAAAAAAGGCAAAGAAACCCTAGGGTAGCTAGTATTCAAATTCTCCCTTGTCTATTTGACGTCTTTTACTGTCTTAAACACTTTATAAGCGCGTTTCGGCTTGTATAGGTAGAAACCTAAAAGTTTTATAAAGATATGAGGTGCACATAGTGCAAAAAATTAAGCATGATTTACGCCAAATACATTAAGTTTTTTGTCATTAATCCACTGCAGAGATTGCGAAGATAAATAAATAGCTTCAGTTTCATGATAAGGGGGCTGGCGGAGTTTGTCAAGTAAGTTTTTCGTTTCATCCAATGCGCTGCCAAAAGTTTGTTATGCAAGAATGCACTAGCCATTTCTCACAGATTCATTTAAACTTAATCAAGTAGGAGTATTATTAACGCGAAAAGAGTTTAATTAGAGATTTAAGTGATATGGCGCGTGAGGAAGATATAAACCAATTAGTAGAAAATGGATTTGATATTAACTCAAAAGATGCAAGTGGAATCACTCTCTTGCACAAGTTCACAAAAGAAGGTGATTTAGTTGGAGTAAAGTCATTACTAGAGCACGAAGCTGATTTCAATGTCGTAGACAACGAAAATAGAAATCCACTGCATTATGCCATTATGCATGGACACAAGAAAGTTGCTAAACTTTTTGTTAATCAACTGACAATTAATTCCAAGGATAAAAATGGATTTACTCCACTGCACCTTGCTGCACTACAAGATGACACGGAATTAATAGATTTTTTGATAACAAAAGGCGCAAAAATTAATGAAAAAGATGTCAAAGAGGGCTATACTCCTCTTCATATAGCTTCACTATACGGTTCTAAAAAAAGCGTCCAAATTTTAATTGATAGCGGAGCAAATCTCGAATGTGAAGATAACAATTTTCGTACTCCTTTGTTTTTAACCATTTATCAATGCACCGCACATTATGACAGCAGAGCAGAAATTATAGAATATCTGATAAAGAAAGGTGCAAATATAGAAGCCAAAGATGCAGAAAATAACACTACGCTTTTCCTAGCAGCGTATAACAACAAAATGCAAATAGTAAAGCTTATTGCAAAAAAACAGCAAGCAAGTAACGATAAAATTAAACTTAAAGAGTTTTTTTGCACAAAAAACAATCATGGTTTTGATGCATTAGATTGCGCTATTGAGCATAATAATAGAAAAATGGTAACATTTCTTGTATCAAAAGGAATAGATGCAAATGATCAAGATTTTAATGGCAACGCCAGGCTGCATAAAGCTAGCCATAATGGTAACACTAAAACAGTTAAGCTCTTATTGAGGCTTAAGGTAAACATTAATGCTGTTACTAAATGTAACAGAACTCCCTTGCTACTGGCAGTTAAAAAAGGCCATACAAAAATTGTGAAAATGTTATTGGAAGTTAGAGCCAATATGAACATTTGTGAGCAACAAGGTTTTGCACCTCTACATCTTGCTGTTCAAAAGGATTATTTTGATATAGCTCAGCTATTAATAGAAAAAGGTGCAGACCTTAACATTAAGTGTAATAACGGTCATACCGCAATAGATATGTTCATTAGCAAGGCTCATAGCAAAAAAAACATCGAAGAAAATTACAAAAAATTTTGCAGATTTTTGATGCTTTACCTGAAAGAGCTACATAGTAAACACAAAGCCTGTTGTATACTTTCAACCCTAGCTCTAAGCCTAACAATTATAGGCTTACCATTTATTTTCAAGCCTATTATTAAATATAGAGAAAGAAGTAAAATATATAAAAAAACTAAGGCTATGCTGGTCTACATTTAAGTACAAGAAGAGTATACAAAAAATACATAGCCAAAGCTAATATATGACAATTATCTGCTCGATGAAAACGAAATTAAATACATTTTTAATATTTTTATAGAAATCTATTAGTATAGATCTATATGCTGTTCTAATGGCTATTTTTAAATGCTTAATACTCCTCTTCATTATTTCTTGCACACATCTACCTACCAAGCAATATCCTATTAACATAGACAATTATAAGCACGATTATCCGTTGCAACAATATAACACCTCTTTGGAGATTAATGAACCGGCAATACCAGAAATTATGCCTTTACCAATAGAGTTTCCCGATCTCACAATCAGTAATCAGCTTATTTCTATTAATGTTAGTGAAGAAGTATCAGTAAAGGATTTGCTGATTGAGATAGGAAAACTTTCTGACGTTAACTTGGATATGGACCCAAAAATATCAGGTAATATTATTTTAAAGCTAAAAGATAAGGATATAAACGAAGTAATTCAGAGTATAGCAAATAGCGCCAAACTGCGTTACTCAACAAGTAATGGTGTAATTAGAATTGAGCAGGACTTGCCATACGCACAAAATTATTACGTAGACTTCATCAATATTCAACATTCTGCTCAAAGCAGTTTCGTCATTAATAACAATATTACTAACAGTGATGGAAGTAACGTTGATAGGGACTATAACAATGTTATGAAGTCTCAATACAGTAGTGACTTATGGAATTCATTAGAAAAAGGCTTGAATGCAATAATGGATGTTAACGGGGTGGATGATGGCGAATTCCTTTCATCCAACAGAGAAGCTGGTGTTATTATTTTGAATGCTAGAAAAGATATCCACAAAGCTGTTGAAGAATATATTAATAAGGTTAAGAAGTTAGCGTCTTCTCAAGTAATGATAGAGGCAAAAATAGTTGAAGTTGTGCTAGATGACAAATACCTTTCTGGTATGAACTTAAATGACTTACAAGATGGAACTAAGTCTATAATAAATCAAGATAACTCCATTATTAACCTAGCAATGAACTTTGGTGCAAATGATCTAGGAGATTTAGTAAAAAATTTAGACAAATTTGGCACTTCAACTGTAATTTCAAGCCCCAGAGTACATGCTATAAATAATCAGCAAGCGATGATTTCATTTACTAAAAACCATATTTATTTTACCTCCGATATACAAAAAGATACTAGAAACTCTAATCAGACCTTAATTACCAAGATGAATAGCGTCCCAATAGGTGTTGTGCTAATAATCCACCCAAGCATTAACATTGATACTAGTGAAATATTCATGGATATACATCCAACTTTATCAAGAATTAACGGCTACACTAAAGATCCAGATATAGAGTACGTCGCACAGCAGAGTAAAATGAAATTAAATAGCGACATTCCAATTGTTGAAATCAGAGAAATGAACTCTATGTTAAAAATTAAGAGCGGTGAAATTATGGTAATCGGCGGGCTTATAGAACATAGAGAAGATAAGCAAAGCTTATTGCATCAGAAATCAAAAAGGCTAGCGAATAATATTAGAACAGTAGAAACTGTCATTTTTTTAAAAGCAACAATCGTACCAACATTTGGTTTGTTAGATAGAAAAGATAAGAATTTATATATATATTAAATTATCACTAAAAATTAAATATCAAACCAACTTCAATATTGTGAGTAGATATGTCATCTGCAACAGGTATCGGAACGCTAAAGTAACGATAGCCGAGAAAGGTTTTGATTTCTGGGATTATTGAATAATCAACACCAAGTTTTATTTGATAAGCAAACCAAGGAACATTCAGTGGCATTGAATTTTGGGGTGACCCATTAATCCTTTTTAATCTAAAAACTGTTGGTCCTATACCAAGACCGATGTACGGAGCAAATTGTGTATCCTGAACGCTGGGATTATAATAGAAGTTTAACAAAAACGCAAATATACTTGCTGATTTATCAAATACCGGAGGAGAATTACTATCTTCAATATTGGCTATAGAATACGCGGCTTCAAAATCAATTTTACCATTTTCTCCAGCATAGTAACCTAAAGACATGCTGCTAAACCACTGGAAATCAATTTTACCATCAAATTGCTGTATACTTTTAATTTCATCTGCCACTATATTTTTTATTATAAAACCATAATGACTTTCAACTAAAGTTAGGACTCTCTCCCCTATTGCCTTTATACCCTTTACAAATATTTCTGAATTATCATGGTATACCTTACCACCGTTAGCGCTAACATAAAAATCAAGTTTTTTTGATTTTTCTTTTGTAGGCTCAGCTTGATCTGCAATACGTGACCACATATTTTTCTGATCAGCTACTTGGAAAACAGAAGGTGGACTACTTTCAAGTTCTTGATATTTTATTGGTATTTCTTTTGCAGTAACCTCCTCAGAACGTATCACACTTTCATCATTGTCTGTTTCTAATTTTAAGGGTTGTACTTGCTCAATGTGTGTACTATTACTAATATAAGTAATAAAAAAATAGACACATGGAATGAAAATCAAAAATAAAGCAATAGATATTTTAGTTATCACAAATGAACCCATAATTATCATTTATAGTATAACTACTATATCATATATTTCTTTAATGTACAAAAAATTAAGGTAAGATACTTCCGATTAGATAATTATTTTCCACTCCTTTAACATTAACTTTCACAATACTCTTGGCTTGAGCTTTTGGTTCAAGCTTTACTAATGCAAAATTTTCTGTTCTACCGATATGATTTTGCTCAACCAGAACGCTTTGCTCGGTGCTGAGCAAAGATTGATAAAAACTGCTCATCATTTCCTTATTCACCTCTCTTAGGTGCTTTACCCGTTCTTTACGTACATTTTCTGGTATTTGCGGCATCCGTGCAGCAGGTGTATTTTTCCGCTCTGAATATGGAAAAGCATGTAGGTAAACTACATTTATTTTTTTTAGTAGATCAACCGTATCCTGAAACATTTCATCAGTTTCTGTTGGAAATCCAGCAATAATATCAGCGCCAAATGCTATATTAGGTCTCAAGCTCTTCATTTTATGATAAAATTCTATCACTTGCTCTCTGTTGTGACGACGCTTCATTCTCTTTAGTATTAAATTATTACCAGATTGTAGACTCAAATGTAAATGAGGCATAAGTCTTGACTCATTAGCTATTAAATCCATTAATTCGTCGTCAACTTCAGCAACATCGATAGAGGAAAGTCTTAGCCTCTTCAACTCTGGTATATCCTTTAAAACTCTCCTAATCATTGAACCAAGTGATGGCTTACCCAACAAATCTGTACCAAAGTCAGTAATATCAACCCCTGTAAACACTACTTCTTGATATCCATTTTCTACAAAGATCCTGATTTGCTCTATAATACTGTTTATTGGCACAGATCGATTATTCCCTCTTGCCTCAGTAATTGAACAAAATGTGCAGCTATGATTACAACCATTTTGAATTTCAATAAATGCCCTTGACTTATCTTCAAATCCATTAATTAGAACAGGTTCTACTTGGTTATCACTGACCAAGATTTTATCGTCATTTAGTAAGTAATTTTCAGCTTTTAGCTTATCTTGATTACCGAGCACTTTACTTACACCAGGAATGCTACTGTAAACTTCTGGATCCAACTGAACAGCACAACCAACTACGATAATTTCTTTATTTGGATCATTTTTGTAAATCTTACGTATCTTTTGCTTTACCTGACGTTCTGCTTCGTTTGTCACTGCACAGCTATGCACCACAACAACATTTTCTCTCTTTGCTTTTTTTAATGCTTCTTTGATTAACTCGCTCTCGTAAAAATTTAGACGACAACCAAATGTTATCACTTCATTCATGTTAGTATTTTTTGCTTTAATAGACCTAAATTATATCAAATATCCAAGCAAAGTCTCTTGCATGACTATTTTTTGTAAATAAATGCTATGCAAGCAGCAGACACTGGGATCTCAACGATTTTCACTCAGACACAGTATCACTCCTTTGCTTATTATAGTCTTTTGACCTTTTTAAGATACAATCCGGATTGGATACTGAGTTGGTGAGTATAAAAGTATAGCTTCTACGTCATACCGCCGCGGTATCTCTTAGCCGCTAACAAGTAGCGGGATGACGATTGTCGGTGAATCTAAGTTACCTTAGCTACATTTCTAGCTGTAACTATAAATGTATGGATTTTTTATCGTGCCATGTTATAATTAACGTCTTGCTAAAAATTAAATATTGATGAATGAACTAAGAAAGTTAAGTATTACACAAATGCATGACGGGCTCAAAAAAAAGAGTTTTTCTGCCGTTGAACTCGTAGAGGCGCACATCAGTGCGGTTGAAAATGAGAAATTAAATGCATTTATAACAAAAACCCCAGAGATAGCAATGAAAGCTGCTAAAGCTGCAGATGAATATTTCTCTAGGCAAAAGGATGATTTAATCTCGCCGCTCATGGGTGTACCAGTTGGCATCAAAGATCTATTCTGTACAAAAGGAATAAAAACAACAGCATGCTCAAAAATGCTGGAAAATTTCGTTCCGACTTACGAATCTACGGTGTCTGACTTGCTTTTAAAAAGTGGAGCAGCCATGCTCGGTAAGCTTAATATGGATGAATTTGCTATGGGTTCTGCGAACACAAACAGCTATTTTGGCCCTGTCGAAAATGTGTGGATTAGAAAAAGTGATGGGGAAAAAGTTGTTCCTGGTGGATCATCTGGTGGATCTGCAGCATCGGTGGCTGGATTTTTATGCGCTGGAGCACTAGGGAGTGACACCGGTGGATCTGTACGCCAACCAGCAGCTTACTGTGGAGTAGTTGGAATAAAGCCAACTTATGGAAGATGCTCGCGTTTTGGTATGATTGCATTTGCGAGTTCTCTAGATCAAGCAGGAGTCATTACTCGTTCTGTCTCTGATTCAGCATTAATGCTGGAAGCAATCTGTGGCTATGATACAAAAGATTCAATATCAAGTAGAAAGCCAGCACCTAAATTTTCCAGCTTTATAAATGGTGATGTTAAGGGTAAGCGTATTGGTATACCAAAAGAATATAGGATGGATGGAATTTCAGAGGAAATAGTCCATAATTGGGAGAAAGTTGCTTCCTATTTAAAAGAAAATGGCGCTGAAGTTGTTGACGTTACTCTGCCACATACTAAATATGCAATACCAGTCTATTATTTAATTTGTTCTGCTGAAACTTCATCCAATCTTGCTCGTTATGACGGTGTGCGTTATGGGTTCAGGGTTGATGCTGATACCCTTGAAGAAATGTATTCACTAACAAGAGCAGAAGGTTTCGGTAAAGAGGTGAAAAGAAGAATTTTAATTGGCGCTTATGCGCTTTCTTCAGGTCATCATAATGAATATTACGAAAAAGCGCAGTGCATTAGGGCATTAATCAGAAATGATTTTATAAAAGCGTTTGAAAAAATAGATTACATACTTGTGCCATCTGCTCCAACAGAAGCTTTTGGCTTAAATGAAAAGCCAGATCCGCTAATTATGTGCATCAATGATGCGTTTACTGTGCCGGCAAGTCTGGCAGGATTGCCTGCTATTTCTGTTCCTGTTGGGCTCTCCAATGAGGGTTTACCACTTGCCTTGCAAGTGATTGGAAATTATTATGATGAAGCTGGAATATTAAATGTGGCAAGTGTGATAGAGCAAAATTGCGGCAGAATAATTAGACCTCTTGCATAATCTATTTTTTGATAGTAATTTTTGCATTAAAATTTGCTTACGCTCCTCAACGTACTCTATGGTTCCATTTTTAGATGAATAGCAAAAACAGGGTATATTAATCTGTTTACAAAATTTTCGTGTAACAGTTCACACTTAATTAAACAGACTGAATTCTGTAATTTTGGGATGTTGAAAAATTTACCTCACGTTGTCATTCCAGCGCATAACGCTGAAATCCAGATTTATAGAAACGAAAAAACTTGCTTGACACCCTTCGCCAACCCCCTTATTATGATGTGTAGTACAATGATACAAATTAAGAATTCCCCCATCCTGTGCTGGTTCTTCGATCTGAAATCCTACTTCTACCTGATCACAACCAATGTTAATTTGTCCTATTAATGCTTTAATAATGCCGCGCTTAGTTTGCCAATCTAGCTGTTCCAGGTTCGATTTTACACTAGAATAAAAATTCTTTATGCTATTTATAATAAGACTTATTCCTTTTTCTACTGCCTTCTGATCAACTACCTTTTTTTCTCTTCTTCTATCCCTTGTAAGCGTTCTTTCATTTTTCTCATTGTCTGTTTAAATTCTTCCTCGCTTATATATCCTTTCTCTCCTGCATTTTCTTGACTATAATAATCTTCCATTAATTTTTCGATACCTTCTTTTATTTGATTTTCTCTTCTTGCAAACTTTTTCTCTGATGATTCATCATTTTTATTTTCTAATACTCTACGTTGGTATTCCTTTTTTATCATCTCTGGGTTTTTTAGTACATCTTTCACCTTTTCCCATACTGACCTTACCCAGAAAAAGTAGAGAGAAAGTTAAGACGTTTTTGGAGTAAAATAAAACGTTTTTTCAAAATATGACAAATAGAAGAGAATATACAGCAGAATTCAAATTGGAAGCTGTTAAGCTGACAAATGAACAAAGAAAGGCAGGTCAAACAATTACAAAAATAGCAAGAGATTTAGGAATAAAGGGTGGTTTATTAGGAAAATGGATAAAGAAACACAACGAAAAAAAGTCGGCAGCAGATGCATTTCCAGGTAGAGGTAACATGGCTCCTTACGACAAAGAGAGGTTTGATTTACAAAGCAAAAGTAACAAGAGAAAGAGACATTTTAAAAAAAGCCCTGGCCAGTCAAAAAGAGTAAAATATTTTTTTATATAGTAACTGCTATAAAGTACAGGAATTATGTAGGATTTTCTGCTAGTGGCTACTATAAGTGGACTACAAGGAAAATAAGCAGTAGAGAATCAGCAAATAAAGAGTTATTAGCAGATATTCAAAAAATATATCAAGCTTCTAAATGTAGATATGGAGCTCCTAAAATTCATGCTGAATTAAAGGCTTTGGGTAAAAGTTGCAACTTAAAAACAGTGCAAAGTATTATGCAGAAAAATGGTATTCAGGCTATATTGAGAAGAAAATTTAAAATTAAGAAACAACAAACGGACAGTAGCTCCCAATATATTAGACCAAAACTTTATTGTCGATCAACCAAATAAAGTATGGGATTACTTATATAAAAACCAAAGAAGGATGGCTATATTTGGCAACAATAATCGATCTATATTCACGCATGGTAGTTAATGAGCAGTTCAATAAATAAACAATTGGTTATGGACTCTTTATTAATGGACGTTAACAAGCGTAAACCTGTTAAAAATCTACTGCTGCACAGTGACCAAGGTTCACAATATACTGCGCAAGGGTATCAATATCTCTTAGCTGTAAAGAATATAGATGAGTAATAAAGGCTGTTGTTACGACAATTCTGTTGCAGAAAGCTTCTTTAGCTCATTGAAAAGAGAAATACTTATTGATACTTCACAACACTCTGCTCAACAAACTAGAACTGCAATATTTGAATACATAGAAATTTTTTATAACAAACAACGTCACTATTAACTATTGCATTCCAGAACAATTTGATGCATCATTCTTTTTGTAAAAAACATTCCACACTTTCTCTCCACTTTTTCTGGGTAAGGTCACTTTTCCACTGATCATATTTAATCGCCATAACTTTACTCCTACTTTAACAATATTTTAATTATCATATATTATGGCAAGAAAGTCAACCCTACCTAATTTTGCTTAGTAAGCACACTAACTATGAAACAATCTATATTACCATCAAAAACAGAATTTATATTGCCCACTTCATGTCCGGTTCTTAAATCCTTCACCATTTGATATGGATGCATAACGTACGATCTGATCTGATTACCCCAGCCTATATCGCATTTTTTACCATATTCTTCAGCCATTTTCTGTTCTTTTTTTTCCAGTTCAATTTGGTATAAACGTCCTTTAAGTAATTTCAATGCCTCATCTTTATTTCTGTGTTGAGAACGACCATTTTGGCATTGAACTACAACACCAGTTGGAATATGCGTAATGCGTACCGCACTTTCAGTTTTGTTCACATGCTGACCGCCTGCTCCAGAAGCTCGGTAGGTGTCGATCTTTAGATCCTTTTCATCCACAGCAATATCAATTGAATCTTCTATCACTGGAGTTACTCCTACACTTGCAAAACTGGTATGACGTTTACCATTTGCATCAAACGGCGATATTCTAACCAGCCTGTGAATTCCACTTTCACTTTTTGCCCACCCATAAGCTTTTTCTCCAACGATTTTTATCATTGCAGACTTTATACCAACTGACTCTCCTTCTAATTTTTCTACAACTTCAACTTTAAAGTTGTGATAAATTTCTGCCCACCTTATATACATGCGCATCAGCATTTCAGCCCAATCATTGCTCTCGGTTCCGCCAGCTCCTGAGTGGATTTCTAAAAAGCAGTTATTATTATCTGCTTCACCAGTAAATAAGGACTCTGTTTCTTTATACTTGATTAATTTCTCTAGCTTAGCTAATTCATTTTCAACTTCAGAGAAAAATTCTTCATCATTTTCATCAATAGCAGACTTCATTAAGCTGATGGCATCGTTGTAATCGCTTTCCAGCTTTAAAAACGACTCTACGTCATTCTTAATTTTAGAACGTTCTTTTAAAACTTCTTGTGCTTTTTGGTTATCTTGCCATAGGTCATCATTCGACGCTTGGGAGTCAAGCTCTTCAAGGCGCAACTTTAATTTTTCTATGTCAAAGACACCTCCTGATAAGAGAAATACTTTTATTTAAGCTTTGAAAGTGTTCAAGAATTTCTGGATAAGTTTTCATTATACTTTAGATTTTAATATATTTACTATCAATAACAATAACAGTAAACAAAATAGAAATTTAACCATATGATAGTTAATTTAAATAATTTCATTATACTTTAATGTTTAAGGAAATCAAGCGCGTATATTTATTAAAAAATAAGGTAAAGTAATGAATATTAAAATAAGTTCTCATTATGGTTTAGACAAAAAGGCTATTGATGACTTAATAGAGTCACTTGATAACGAGGAGCTAGAGAATGTTTGTAGTATTGTAAAAACGATAGATAGCGTTCAGTTAGCTTATTTTTTATCTACTTCAATCAGTGATCACAGGGAGAAATTAGTTAATATCCTCGATCAACATTTGTTAAGTGATGCCCTAGTGCATGTAGTGCCAGATTTACAAATAGAGATCATAGAAACATTGGGAATAGAAAATACAGCAAAGTTACTAATGCTCCTTGATGTAGAAGATATAGTAACCATAGTGAAAGATTTAGATAGAAAGTCTGTAGAAAATATACTTTACTATTTGCCCAGCAAAACTCAGAAATCGGTAGAGGAGTTGCTATCATATCCAGAAGAAAGTGCAGGAAGGTTAATACATAAAGATATGGTTATAGCTCCATATTATTGGACAATAAATCAACTGACAGAATTTGTGTGCAACTATAAAAAAATACCAGAAAAATTTCACCAGATATTCATTATCAACTCAAAATTAGAGCCTATAGGCAGTGTTAATTTAAATAAGGTAATATCTCACTCAGGAGACACAATAATAAAAGAGATAATGGATCATGACATAAAAATCATTAAAACTGGAGTAGACCAAGAGGAAGTAGCAAGAATATTTAAAGATTACTCTCTATTATCGGCTCCGGTAGTAAATAAGAATGGTAAAATTATTGGTGTGATCTTAATTGAAGATGTGATAAAAGTTGTTCAACAAGAAACAGAAGAGGATGTACTCAAAATAAGCGGTGTATCTTCTAAAGCCGATATAAATGCCCCTATACATAAAACTATAATTAAAAGGCTACCTTGGTTACTGTTTAACCTCTTAGCTGCAACAATGTGTTCCATAGTAGTTGGCTTTTTCGATGATGTAATAAAAAGTTTTATAGTGCTGCCAATAATCATGCCGATAATTGCATCAATGAGCGGAAATGCAGGATCCCAAACAGTAACGCTAACCATCCGGGCAATCGCAACAAAATATCTAACTGAGCAAAATGCAAAAAGAATACTGATGAAAGAATTTTTAATAGGTCTTATAAACGGGGTGATCTTATCTACTATTTCATTAGTAGTGTTAGCAATAAGGTTTCACAACTTCAAAGTGGAGATGATTTTTGTGGTCTCCATGATTATGATGTCAATTATTGCAACGTTCATCGGAACTTTCATTCCTATAATGCTTCATCGCTTAAAGTCTGACCCTGCCGTTTCTTCTTCAATCCTAACATCGGCAACAACTGATATTCTCTCAGCTTTTATATTTCTTGGTTTAGCTACGATCTTTTTATTAAATAGCTAATACTATCTATAGCTATACCGCCGCGAACCGTCATGCCGCGATTCATTCGCGGTATCTCTTAGCATAGATCCCGCTAACAAGTAGCGGGATGACGAGAAAGGGGCTACTTGGATGACATTCTTCCTGGTGTGCCCAAATCACAATGTTCGTACATCTGTGGATTTATTCGCGGTATAGATATCGCTAACGAGTAGCGGAATGACGGTTTTTCAAATTGTCGTAAGTCAGTTTAGCTATAATATCAAGTTTCACCAACTATTTCTCTCTATTAAATAAGAATAAATTACCTATACAAAAATAGATTGGCAATATTTCAAGTCTGCCAAGCAGCATTAAAAACGATAGAAATAATTTTACTTCATTACTGAAAGAGGAATAATTACCCGAAGGACCTATTAAATTACTAAATCCCGGGCCAGAGTTTGTAAGCGTTGCAGAGACTGAACTGATGCTAGTTATAAAGTCTGCATTGCTTAAGTAAGACATCACTATTGATGAAATGGTAAACGTTAACATGAAAATTGCAAAAAATATAAAGACAGAGTGAACTTCATCATTCTCCAGAATTTTTCCATTGAATTTTACTCCATTGTCTGCATCAGGGTTTAATAAAAGGTAAAAGTAATTTCTTATAGACCTTAAAAGAACAATCAAGCGGAAGATTTTGACACCACCACTTGAAGAACCGCTACATCCACCAACAAAGGTTAGAAAAAAAGCTAAGACTGAAATGAAACTCCAATCTATATGATTACAGATTGCATAACCAGTTGACGTAATCAAGGAAGTGATGGTAAATGTGCTGCATCTAAATGATAATGACACTCCTAAATCAACATTTTTATACAACCAAAAACAAGCAAATAAAGATGAGATAGTAGCTATCTTAACAAAGTAAGAGACCTGTTCATCATAGCAAATGTCTAACCGTCTTATAATTTTTAAATAGCTAAGAAAAGGCAGAGAACCCAAAATCATAAAAACGATCGTTATGGCTTCTAGTATGGGATTATTATAGTGCCCTATAGAATCATTATAGTTAGCAAATCCACCAGTTGATACAGCAGACATTCCGTGACATATTGCATCAAATAGTGGCATACCAGCTAGATAATAGGAAAATATGCATAACAAAATTAAGCCATAATATATTGCCGTAACATGAATCACTACGCTTCGCGTGTTCGGCAACTTCCTTTTGGTAGCATCTGAATATTCAGAATAAAGTAAATTATTTAGGCTGAGAACCTTAAACATAGGAAAAACTGCAATTCCTAAAGTGATTACGCCAAAACCCCCCATGCCGTGTAGCATTGCTCTCCACAGCAGTATTCCTGGAGATTGTTTTTCAATATCATTAAATATAGTTGCCCCTGTGGTTGTGATGCCAGATATCGTTTCAAACAATGCATCAACATAGCTCAGATTATCAAAATAGAAAGGAATAGCTGCAAACAGAGACAAGGCAATCCAGGTGCAACTAGTAATCGCAAAAATTGCTGGCATTCCATGCAATCTACTTAATTTACCGAGTAAAATAAAAATTGCGCCAGATGTGCAGGTAATTATGAATCCAGCGAAAAAATTTTTCCATTCGTAGCTGAGATACTTATTGGTAATATCAGGAATAAGCATTGCTAAGCTAAATAGCAATAGGAATATTCCCACAATAAATGCAATTGAACGTAAAGTTTGTAAACGTTGATGATTTTTCATAGAGTTACTTCCTCGCTATACAAAGCCATAAAAGCTACTCTAACGTCAAGCATTTTGTTGGCCTTTATTAACAGTTATTAACAATATACTTGATTTACTTGTAAATATGTATGATAATTAAATTTTTATTAGAGGTAAGATATGGTTGAATTAACTGATGCACAAGAAGAAATTCTAGGTTCATTAAGACAGGCAGTCAGGAATGACAATTTTCAAGAAGTCCAGAACGTACTCAACAATAAGGAACATAATGATATACAAGCAGTTTTGAGCCACGAGGGGACTCTGACTAGTGACAAAGGTACCATTTAAATGATGTTATTGGCTGTACTAAAACTAGCGTTAACACTAAAGTAGGGATCATTGAACTAATTTGGAAGGAAGCTGATCAAAAAACTCGTGATTTTTTGTGTGATTACAAGGTAACAAAATCTTTTGAAGATCAACCATATTTTACGGATACAATAGATGATCTTAAACGCTTTCAAGGAAAATTTGACCCTCATAGCACAGAATATTTTGCTCTTGTACAAGTTGTTCAAAAAATAGAAGATCACAAGTGGGTAATGGATCTTGATTCCAACTTACAAGAAGCAATAGAAAACCTTGATATTGATCAAGTTAAAGCAGCATTAGAGAATTGTGGTGAAGATGTAGAAAGGGTTTTAGAGCGAGAGGTATATTGGAGTAGTGGAAGAGTAGATGCCCTTTTAGTTTATCCTCTGAAAGTTGAATATAGTGAAGAATTGAACCAAGAAGATGTGGAAAAGATAAAAGAAAGCTTTAAATTAATGTTTGATGCTGCTTCTCCAGGGCTCCTTGGGCTCGAGCCCAATGGAAATAACTATGTAATGGATAAACTTACATGTGCACAAAAACGTTTTGCTAAAATACCTGGAGTAGGTGAGCAATGCTTTCAAGATTTGATTCAAGAATTTGAGGAAAAACTTAGTAAAAATGAACTAGATAATGCCAAGATTAATGATCAGATAGCATGGGATAAAGAGTATGCGACTCGATTTTCACAAGAAATCAATCAGGATCCGTCTGAGAATGATGATCTTAACTTTATAGATGACACTGATCTAGATCAAAACACCGTAAACTCTGCACCAACTGCAGACAACAAAACCCCAGAAAAAAACGATACAAACTTCTGGAGTGAACACAAAGGGAAGATCGCTCTGGGCGTTGTTGAACTATGCGTAGTTGGTGCTATTGCAGCCTATGTGCTGGCATATCCTGTAGTTGCATTAGTTTTAGAAGTTTTAGCAGTTTCAGCATTGGCTGTACTAGCTTATATTGGAGGAGTTTGTGAGAAATCAGAAAGCCCAAATACGAAAAGCTCGGACCCGGTTGTTTCTGGGGTGTTGCAACAACGCAGAACTGTCTAATTAGTAATCCATTGTCATCCCAGCGCGCCGCGCTGGGTCTGACTACGCTAGAACAAAGAATATAAAAGAAACGTTGCCGTCACGTTATATCATAAACCTTTGCTGAAGCTTTCTTTATATCTTCACTTGAAAGTGGAATTAGACCAAGCCTAGATAGGTACCCATCTTCAATGCCGATCGAATCTATAATTTCTTTTATGAATTCTCTTAATCCATCAACAGTATCCAGGTGTTCTTTCTTTATATAAAGGTATAGAGGTCTTGCTAATATATATTTTCCCGATGATATATTTTCGTAAGTTGGCTCAATTCCTGCAATTGTGCTCCCTTGTATTTTATCTTGATTCCTCATTAAAAAGCTAAAACTAAATATCCCTAAAGCGTTCTTGTTACTTTTCAATTTTTGTATTATTATGTTTTCATTAATTCCAACTTCTATATACCTTCCGTCATCCCTTATATTACCACATGCTTTCTTTCTTTCTTCCTGATCTTTATAATTCTCTTTGAAAATTCTCGAGTTCATGCATGAATATTGATCAAGCATAATAGAATTAACCAAAGTTTCGTATGTGCCTGTATTTTGATGTGGACCATAAATTTCAATTTCTGTTTTTGGTAAGGCTTGATTTACATCAGACCAAAACTTCTTATTATTTTTTACTAATTTATCATTTTCTTGAGAATATGCAGATAAAGTTTCAAATAAGTCCTTCTTTGTGAAATCAAATCTATGGCTTTGATTTGAATTTGCAATGACAATTCCATCATAGCCAATGATGATCTCTATCACTTCATTAATTTTATTTCTTTTACATAGTTCTCTTTCTACTTCCTTCATAGGGCGAGATGAAGTGGTGATGTCTGGCGTGTCTTCCCCTATTCCTGAGCAAAACATTTTGAACCCTGATCCACTTCCTATTGATTCCACAACTGGAGTCTTAAAAGGGAATACACGATTGAACTCCTCGGCTATAAACGAGATAAAAGGAAAAACAGTTGAAGATCCAACAATTCTGATGTATTTCCTGGCATCAGCATTTGACGGCGGCGTGAATAATACGAATACAAAAATCAGGAGAAAGTTTCTAAGCATTATTTTTAGTTAAGAACATAAATCTAATTATTGTAACAAAACATCAAACTGAAAAGCTTTAATTGCATGACAAAAGCTACAGTTTACATTTAAATTTTATTTTATATTATTGTAAGTATTACACAACTTTAAGGAACAGTTATGGCAGTTATGCCAGATAAATGGATAAGAGAAAAAGCTGAAAACTTTGGAATGATAGAGCCTTTTGTGAATCACAAAAGCAGCAAAGGTGTTATATCTTTCGGACTATCATCTTACGGTTACGATGCAAGAGTGGATAATAAATTTAAAATTTTTACTAACGTTAATTCAGCCATCGTGGACCCTAAAAATTTTTCTGAGAATAGTTTTATAGATAAAGAAACAGACGTATGCATAATTCCACCAAATAGCTTTGTGCTTGCAAGTACAGTGGAATATTTTCGTATACCAAGGAATGTACTGGTCATTTGTGTTGGTAAATCAACTTACGCAAGATGTGGAATTATAGTAAACGTTACTCCCTTAGAACCTGGATGGGAAGGTCATGTCACACTCGAATTCTCAAACACCACTCCACTTCCTGCAAAAATTTACGCTAATGAAGGCGCATGCCAATTCGTATTTTTAAGCGGCGAAAGTGAATGCGAGAAATCATATGATGATATGAAAGGAAAATACATGAATCAGCATGGTATCACTTTGCCGTTAGTTAAGTGATTACTTTAGGTAAAGCGTGATATTGTTTTATTGTACTGAAGATTACTAAAATGAGTTTTAACTAATTTGTCGCATTCTTTATCACCTAAAACTGCACGTGCAGAGTGGTTTTTAAATGACTCTACATAGCTTGAAAAGAAATTTGTAGAAGGATTACTTAAAGCTTCTGCAACTTCTTTTTTTTCTTTATCATTGGAAAGCTGATTAAATAGTTCTTCTCCCTTTTTTTTGCAGCTCATTTTCAAATTCCTGCTTTATAGTATTCTTATCTGCTTTTTGCAAGAAGGAAAACTCTTCAAAAGTGTATAAGGAAGAGACAATACTGTTAAATGTGCCAGTAAAACATGCACTTGAACCACGACCACCACGCACTCCGTATTCTGTTTGCGATTCTACTAAATGTTTAACCAGTTGATATTTTCTCTGTGATATGCGGGTATTAATAGCTATATTATTTGCTCTAGTTTGATCGTTGCAAGCCTTCCAAACTAAATTTAAAACTTGCTTCAATGTTAACCCGCTTCCACTATGTGTACCAGGGTTATTTTTTATACGCTTCAAGCACTCAAGTGCATGTTTTTTCTCATCTTCTGTAAGTTGATCTTTATCTGCAGCTTTTTGTGTGCCATTTGCTATGCACTCTAACTGATCAATAAATCCTTCTATTTCCTCTATAAACTTATCATCAATATCAGGCTCACCGTAGTTTTCTTTTAGCTTTTGAACGTTAATATTAATTGCATCATTTACATCAGTATCATGCGTTGTTTGTGGAATACGTGCTGCCTCCATAAATGCTTCAGCTCTTTGCTCTAACCATTCTGGTGCTTTGCCTCCTGCAAAAAGATATAGCTTACTCAATACATTGGCGATTGAGAGAAACATCAGGAAAGAAATAACAAATATTATCAAAAGTACTACAGATAAACCTATGATTAGCCACCTTACAGGAGCTAGCAGAATTTCTTTTGCTTTTTTTAATTTTGACGGTCTTTGTATGTTGTCTGGTGTATTTACTACTGCTGGCATAATTAGTTTAAGTTAATATCAATATTATTAATATACTATATTTTTTCTTATTTTGTCAACTCAAATTTCTACTTCCGCACTTTCTTATTGTTGCTTACAATGATTATAGC
This sequence comes from Wolbachia endosymbiont (group A) of Yponomeuta plumbellus, assembly GCF_947251575.1. Lineage (NCBI taxonomy): Bacteria > Pseudomonadati > Pseudomonadota > Alphaproteobacteria > Rickettsiales > Anaplasmataceae > Wolbachia > Wolbachia endosymbiont (group A) of Yponomeuta plumbellus. The sequence continues at coordinate 1,302,877 of NZ_OX366353.1, forward strand.
TACACCATGTGCTTTTCTTAATTACAAACTTCAACTATTCATTGTAAATTATTGAATTTCCTACTATTTAGTAGCAAATTGTCATCCAAGTGGCTGTAAAACGACAAATTCGTCATTCCGCTACTTGTTAGCGGCTAAGAGATACCGCGAATGAATCGCGGTATGACGGTTAAGTACCCTGCTACGTGTTAGCAGGATCTAGAGATACCGTGACGGTATGACGGTTCGCGGCGGCATAACGATAAGCTCGTCATCCCGCTGCTTGTTAGCGGCGCGGCGGCATGACGTAGAGCCTACATTAACTATAGAAACAAAAAGGAGGATTACCATGTCTACAATAATTTTATCATCAATTTTTGGTCAAGCAGGCAGCATTTTTGGGCCAATTGGCCGGATTATCGGCTCAGAACTTGGTGCTCTTCTTGGTGCACAGCTAGATGGGGCAATGTTCGGCCTTGAAGCCGAGCAAAAAGTAACGCATGGGGCAAGGCTAAAAAATCTGCAAGTTCAAACCTCAACCTACGGCAGAACGATCCCAATTATCTATGGCACTGCTCGTGTTGCAGGGAATATTATTTGGGCACAGCCAATAAAAGAAGAGGCGATAACCACCAAAAGTAAAATTGGAAGAGGTATGAACGTTACATATAATTACTATGCAACGCTTGCAATTGCGATCTGCAAGGGGAAAGTAGAAAAATTAAACAGAATCTGGGCAGATACAACATCACTTAGCTTTGATGAAATAGATTATACTTTTTACAGCGGCAGAGAAGACCAAAATCCTGATCCATTTATGTCATCAATTGAAGGAGAGGGGAATGTGCCGGCTTATAGGGGAATATCTTACATAGTCATCAAGAATTTTCCTTTAGCAGACTATAATAATCATGTTCCGGTATTTACGTTTGAAGTGCAAACTGCAGTAAAGTCAAATGAATTTTCAGTAGCAAAAAATATTCGGAATATCAATATCATACCAGGTTCAGGTGAGTTTGTATATGATACAAAAATACAGAAGAAAATCGCGCAAGAGAAAATAAGCAGCAACCAATATATCCCATATGGGCTGGCGCAAAGGGTAAATCACAACAACCACACTAAAAAGAGCGATGCAATGCTTTCTTTGGATCAATTAAAAGAAGATTTGCCAAATGTTGAGTTGGTGTCGGTGGTAGTCAATTGGTTTGTGAATAATCTGAACATTAAAGATTGTAAAATATACCCTGCAGTTGAATTTCAAGATGATTCCGCGATATTACCTGATGATTGGCAAGTAGGGGGTGTAACCAGAGATAATGCTCAGCTAATTTCAAAAGATGCGAGTGGAAACCCAAGGTATGGTGGCACAGTTAGTGATGCAGAGTTAACTAGATATATAGAAGAGCTGCACAGCAGAGGTTATAAGGTGATGCTCTATCCAATGCCCTTACTTGATACAAAGAACAAAGAGTGGCGAGGAAGATTGAGTGGGGCTCCTGAAGATATAAGTGATTTTTTTAAGAATCAGTACAACAAATTTATAGAGCATTATGCAAGCATTGCCAAACAAACTAAAGTGGAAGGGTTTATCATTGGTTCTGAATTTGCGCAACTTACCAAAATCAGGGATGAACAAGGGAATTACCCTGCCGTTATAGAGCTGGTCAAGCTTGCAAAGCGAATAAAACTTAATCTTGGAAAAGAAGTAACAGTTACCTACGCTGCAGATTGGAGCGAATACCATTCATATGATGGTTGGTATAATATGGATGAACTGTGGTCTTCAGAGTACATCGACGTTGTTGGCATAGATGCTTATTTTCCACTGACTGATGGTCCAGAGCCTCCTTTTGGCTATTCTGCGGAAGATGTAATGGGTGGTTGGAGCAGTGGAGTGGGGTATGATTATTTCTATGATTACTCAAAGAGTGAGTCTGAAAAAGTAAAGTATAACGACAGCAGGTATGCGTGGAAAAATATAGAGAAATGGTGGAGTGAAACTCACATAAACCCCGGTGGTAGTAAAACAAAATGGCAACCAAAAATGAAAAAATATGGTTTACTGAATATGGATTTCCCAGTATGAACGGCTGCACTAATGAGCCAAATGTGTTTGTTGACAAAGGCAGCATAGAGAGCAAATATCCACGATATTCAAACGGAGAGGTGAGCTTTCTTTCGCAAAAAATTGCAATTGAAGGAACGCTAAAAAAGTGGCAAAGTTCAGAAATGGTAGAAAAAATGTTTCTCTGGGCATGGGATGCAAGGCCATTTCCTTATTTCCCCAATTTGTGTGATATGTGGACTGACTGCCATAATTGGCAGACAGGACATTGGATTCAGGGAAAGCTTTCACAGCTTAATATTTCCGATGTTTTATCGGATCTGTTACAAAAAACAGGTTTAAAAAGCGATCAGTTCGATGCAAGCAACGTCAAAGGGTTATTGTCTGGGTATGTGATAAACGACCAGCAATCGGTACGTTCAATTATTAAAATGCTGCAAAGTTGCTATTTTTTGATGTGGTTGAACAGGACTCTAAACTGAAATTTGTCCAAAAGGGCAGGGGAGTTACGACTGGAATACCAATTGGTGAAATGGTTTTCAGTAACAATTCAAAACTTGCTAATATCAGTCAATTAGATTTAAACAATAAAGTTAACGTCGTTTATTTTAATCGCAATTTTGGCTATCCAATTGATGTTAAATATGCTGAGTTGCCAAAGCAAGGCGCTGCTATAACAGTTGAAATACCGCTCATTATGGAGGAGGGAGAGGCGCAAAATATAGCTGAGGTTTTACTTTATTCTTCGTGGCAAGAGAGAAATATATACAATTTCAAGCTGCCGATAAAATATGCGTGGCTTGTGCCAAGTGATGTAATAACGATTTTAGACGGTGAGAAAAAGCATACGGTGAGAATTATAAAAACAAAATTCGAAAGCATGTCCATTCAAGTAATTGGCGTTGGTTATGATCACTCTATATATAAGCTTTCTTTTCCTTCAACAAGGTCACTTATGCTGAAGGAATACCCTCCCTCTCACATTAGCAAAACCATCGTAGAAATGATAGATTTACCGGATATTAAAGGTAATAGTGCAAGCTTTACTTTAATTAGTGAGGAAAAGAATTGGAAGGGAGCAACACTCTTTATTTCGTACAACGATAAGGATTATAAGCCTATTGCAAGCACAAACAAGCAGTCTACTTACGGATATGTAATGGAATCTACCGACGAGGGGCTTATAGTAGTGCTACGTTTTGGTATATTGAGTTCTTCATATAACCATTATTTAAGTGATGGTGTCATCCCAGCGCTTGACTATATTTCTCCTGGATCCCAGTGTCTGGGCACTGGGATGACGGAAGAGGGTTTTACAAGCACTAACGTTAGTACTATAAATGTAAGCAATTTAGCACTGGTTGGAAAAGAGGTGATAAAGTTCCAGAGTGCTGAACTAATAGATAAAAATAAATATAAGCTTAGCAACCTAATTAGAGGGCAAGAAGGCACCAAAGAGTATCAGCACACCACAGGTGAAAAATTTGTTCTACTTGATGATTCAATAATATCTTTTGAAGTGCAACCAGGAAAACGACTTTTCCTTAAAGCAGTGACTTATGGTGATTCATTGGATAATACGGAAGCGAAGGTCTTGAGTAATTGAAATTTAATAAAGTAAGTGCTAAAATTAATATACAGGTATTAATGGTAGAGATATAACATGTCAAAGGAAATGGTCAATGCGTTGAAAGCTGAAGTGAAGAAGCTCAAATATGCTGATTTCAAAGCTAACACTTGGGACGAAGTAATTTCTGGTGAGGGAACATATAAGGATCTTAATAGAACACACGGCCTTGCTATTAACGGACAAAAAATAACTAACGAATTTATTAACAATCTGTATTCAAACCATAAAAATCTAATTCTACGGGATGAAAACGGAAAAGAGAATTATCGTCCATTTCTCAGACAAATTTTTACAGAAATGTTTAAACACGTTGGTGCAACAATTCCCAATAACTCTATTATTGAGGAGTTAATAAATAACTATTATCAGGGCGGATATACTCATTTTCTTCCTAATGATATGAATCAAGCTCTTGGATCTTTTCATTTGTCAACGCAAGGCAACTGTATGACAAGAGAGTATATTATGGATTGTCGTGAACCCAATTGTATAAAGCTTAGTTTTAGCATGAAATATACAAAAATGCTTAACTATGATGATTGTACATATATCGAAACACCAGGTTTTTGCAGTTCAGCGGAGTTTAAGCTGAAATGTAAGGATGAAAATGTGACGTATGAAGACGGTAAGGTATTGCTTACCATTCCTAAAGAGTTAGAGGACTATAAAGCTGGTGATGACGGTTTGTTTGATAAGCTTACTTATATTATAAATAAGCTTATTGAGTATTTCAAAAAACTTTGTGAGAAATTGGGCTTTGAGTTTGATACAAGAATAGAGTACGATCCTGAGCGTAATATAAAAATAGAGCATAATCTTGGTGAACCACTAAAGGTAGTAAGTGAGGCAAATGCATCTTCTGTTGAAGACTTAAAGCTTAAAGTGAATAATCAAAGATAAGGTATTGAAATTCAGGCTTTTCATGATTTTAGCTTAAGATTTCAGTGTCCGCTACTCGAATGACATCGTTTACTATGTAACATTGTACTTATACTAATGAAAAAAATACATTATAATTAAGTATATTTAATCCAGTAAATCATTAAGTGAAAACAGCTCTTCCGCAAAATATCATCTCTCTTATTATGATATTGTCTGTAGCAATTGTCGATATGGCAACTGACCTATACTCAGTTGCACTACCAAGCATTGCCAATTATTTTAAAGTAGAAGGCAGTGTAGTGCAGCTTACAATTAGCTTGAATCTAGTTGGATTTGCAGTATCTGGCTTAATTTATGGTCCATTATCGGACCATTATGGTAGGCGTCCAATGATGCTGATTGGTATGACAATTTTTACTTTGGCAAGTGTCATGTGTTATATAGCCGACAGTATTGCGCTCTTGATACTAATTCGCTTCATACAAGGAACAGGGGCTGGTGTTGCAGGTGTTGTTGGGTATGCAGCAATAAGGGATATGTACTCGGGTAGTGAATACTCGAGAGTCATTTCAAAATTAAATATGGTTGTGGCACTCTCACCTGGAATAGCTCCAGTGGTGGGCAGTTATATAATTTCACATGGGTATAGTTGGAAATTTTTGTTTTTTATTATATCACTTGCAGCAATTGCTATACTTATTTTTATCTACTTTAAGTTACAAGAAACACTCACTGTAAATAAAAATGAAACCAGTATAACTAACATAACTACTAATATCTGCAAGCAATATATATCAATATTTAGAAATTATCGTTTCCTTGGGTTTTCAGCCATTCATGGATTAACTTTCATGTGGCTTTGGGCATACATTGCTAACTACCCTTTCATATTTGAATCGATGGGCATTGAAGTACAGTATTTTGGCTACCTCATATCGATCATAGTCATATTTTACATAATTGGAACTTTAATTAATAGAAGGTATGTACCAAAAGTAGGGGTTAGCAAAATGCTAATAATAGGTTTGGTGTTACCGATAATATCCGATAGTTTATTGGTATATTTTTATTTAGCGGACAAGTTAAATATATTAATTCTTCAAACTGTTTGGATTCCAGCCAATATCGGACTTGCATTAATAATAAGCAATAACGTAACTTCTGCTTTAGAAACGATCAAAGGTATAGGGCTTGGTAGTGCAGTTCTCTCATTCTGCAATGTGATGTTTGGGGCTATTGGAATATATATAGTAGGAAAATTTTTTCGCTATGGTATTTTACCAAATTTACTATTAACAATAGCATGCTCTACAATTGCAATTCTTATGTACAGCCAGCTCAAATGTACTGAAAAACACAGGGAATAACCATTATTTGCGTGATCCAGAGCTCATGGGTTATTAATGACTTTATCATGATAATATAATTTTACAGGGGGTGAGAGCTCATAGATTATTAACGGCTTTATCATAACAATATAGTTTTACAAAGAGGTGTAGGATGAGTAGTTCACAAAGTAGAGATAATTTTTTTAAGGCTGTTGAAAGAGGTGATATTGATGCAGTAACCCGTCTAATAAGTGAAGGAGCAGATGTTAAGGTAGAAAATGATAAAGGAGAGACTCCTTTACATATTGCTGCTGTATGGGGCCATAAAGATGTAGTAGAAGCCCTATTGGATAAAGGGGCAAATGTTAATGCAGTAGATAAAGATGGAAAGACTCCTTTCAAATTAGCTGCTAACGAAGAAATACAAACTCTATTAGAAAACACAGCTAAATTACTTGAGGCTGCTAGAAAAGGTAATATTGAGGAAGTAACCCGTCTAATAAGTGAAGGAGCAAAGGTTAATGTAAAAGATCAAGATAACAAGACTCCTCTACATTGGGCTGCTGAAAAGGGCCATAAAGAGGTAGTAGAAGCCCTACTGCAAGTAAAAGGGATCAATGTTAATGCAAAAGATCAAGGTGGAAAGACTCCTTTACACTTTGCTGCTGAAAGTGGTTATCAGCAGGTGGTGCAAGCTCTATTGGATAAAGGGGCAGATGTTAATATAAAAGATAAAAATGAAAAAACTCCCTTAAATTTAGCCACTGATAAAGAAATACAAGCTCTATTAAGGAATGCAAAAAACCCTGGCGACGGTTCTAAGCCATCGACGGACAATGAAGAAAATTCAGAGGAAGATGCTGGTACACGAGAGAAAGAAAAACAAGAAGGTGATGCTCAATCAGGATCAGACATTACAAAGCAAGAAGCTGATAAAACTGTAAATTCGGGGAGTGGAACACCACAAACACAACAGGGGACCACCAGTGCAGGACAAGGAACTGATGTACAAGACAACGGTGTAAATTATGTTGCTTCCACAGAACCTGCACAAACAGAAGAACAGCCGAGCTCTTTTTTTGGTAGTTTGTTTAGTATACTTATGAAGCCTTTTTCATTAGTTGCATCATTTTTTGGTGGGTTTTTTTCATGGTTGTTTGGGTCTGATGAGCCAACACAATCATCATCTGAATTTGATCAACCAGTTGTATTAGAATCACCAAGTAGTTCAGAAGGCAATGACATAATATAGCCAGAGGTTTACTAGATTCCAGCGTCACGCGCTGGAATGACATGGTGGTATGTATTCAAGTAGCTGACACTGGTTCCTTTATGACGGCAGTGCCCAGAGGTGTCATCCCAGTGCCCAGACACTGGGATCCAGGAAACTTAATTGCAAGTAATGCATTGGGTTTGGTGAGTATGGGTTTTGCGTTATAGAATGAAGCACTTTTGGTGAATTTGTAAAGAAAACTAGATGCCAGTGTCAAGTGCTGGAATGACATCATCTTGGATGGAAATAGCGTCACGCGCTGGAATGACAAAGAAGAGTGGGCTTTCATATGGTTATGCAAGAAGTCTACTGAATGTAAACCAGTTTCTCACACACACATTTTACCACATGATCAGCGTTGATATTAAAATGCTCATAAAGTGTTTTATAAGGTGCTGATTCTCCGAAGCTTTTCATGCCAATAAATATACCGTTTGAACCTATGTATTTATGCCAACCCATTTCACTTCCGGCTTCAATTGCAACTTTAATGCTGTCATTATTTAATATTGCCGCTTTATATTCATCGCTTTGCTCGTCAAAAAGCCTCCAGCATGGCATAGAAACAATCCTTGTACCTATACCCTTTTCCTGCAATTTCTCCCTTGTTTCAACTGCAATTTCAACCTCGGACCCCGTAGCAAATATCGTCACTTTTAATTCTTTTGAACATTCACACAAAATATATGCACCAAACTTCGATAAATTAGCAGATTGATCGATATCAGAGTAGAACTTGCGCATGTAACTTACGTTTTGCCTTGAGAGCGCAAACAGTGCTGGAGATTCTTTCTTTTCGAGTGCAATGCTAACACACTCCAGAGTTTCAACTGCATCGGCTGGCCTAAAAACATATAGATTTGGTATAGCACGCAAAGAGGCTAAATGCTCTATTGGCTGATGAGTTGGGCCATCTTCTCCCACTCCAATTGAGTCGTGAGTCATGACATACATAACCTGCTGCTTCATCAGAGCTGAAAGACGTATAGCAGGACGACAATAGTCGGAAAATACCAAAAAAGTGCCGCCATAAGGAAGAATCGCGCCGTGAAGTGCCATACCATTCATACATGCTGCCATAGCGTGCTCTCTCACTCCATAGTGGACATAAGAGCCACTATAATTATTGCTATTTATTACCTGCATGTGCTTATATTTAGTGCAATTTGACCCGGTAAGATCAGCAGAACCGCCGATTAATTCCGGCATATGTTGTGTTAAAAGTTCCATTACCCTACCAAAAGAAGATCGAGTAGCTTCGTTTGGCATTAGCTCACATATTTGTTTCTTCAGGTCAGCTAAAACACCAGCGATATTATCCGGCAAACGCTTATCAAGTCTTCTTTTTAGTTCTTCATTTTTTTCTCTGGATTCCAGTGTCACGCACTGGAATGACAATGAATTGTAATTTTGTTTTGCTCTCTCAACAGTTTTCTTCCAGGCATTTTTCACATCTTCTGGTACATGGAATGGTTCATAATTCCAGTTTAATTTCTCTCTCATCTGTTTGATGTCTTCCTCCGAAAAAGCACCACTGTGAGCAGAGGATGTGCCAGCACGGCTTGAAAATTTTCCGATAATGGTTTTGCAGCAGATCATTGTAGGTTTATCAGACTTTTTTGCTTGCTCTATTGCAAAGGATATGGCATCAAAATCATGGCCATCAATTTTGTCAACATTCCATCCATACGCTAAGAAGCGTTTCTCTACATCGTCAGAACAGGAAAGGCAAGTAGCGCCATCTATAGAAATATCATTATCATCAAAAAGAGCTATAAGCTTATTCAATTTAAGATGCCCAGCAAGTGATGCTGCTTCATGGCTTATTCCTTCCATAAGACAGCCATCCCCTAGCATCACGTAAGTGTAGTGATTGATTCTAAACTGCTTTTCAAGTATCGATTCAGCAAGTGCCATGCCAACAGCAGCGGCAAACCCCTGCCCTAAAGGGCCTGTTGTTGCCTCTACTCCGGAAGTCAAGCCAAACTCTGGATGACCTGGGGTCTTGGATCCCATTTGCCTGAAGTTCTTTAGCTCATCTATGCTAATATAACCTGTCAAATATAATATTGAATATAGTAACATTGACCCATGACCGTTTGATAAAACAAAGCGATCTCTATTGAACCATTTAGAATCATCAGGATTATGATTCAGATATTTAGCAAACAAAACAGTTGCAACATCTGCCATGCCAAGTGGCATACCTGGGTGTCCAGAGTTTGCTTTTTGTACTGCATCAATTGATAAAAAACGGATGGCGTTTGCCATAGATTCCAAATGTGAATGATTCATGTGTTAATAGAAAAACTTAAAAATGAAGTATAAAAGATTATATCAGCAAAAACAAGTTGACACTGAGTGCTAAAATCCTTAATAATCTAAAGTTAAATCGTGAGAGTTTTTATATGACAACTGTTATCACTAGAAAGTATAGGATTAGCCGTAGACTTGGTGTAAATTTATGGGGTAGAGCTAAAGACCCAGTAAACAAAAGGAAATACCCTCCAGGTCAACATGGTATTCTTGGATTCAAGAAGTTATCCGACTTTGGTAAGCAGTTTGCTGCGCATAAGAAATTTAAGTTTTACTATGCGATTTCAAGTAAGCAGCTCAGACGTACATTTTTAGATGCTTATAACAGAAAGGGTTATACGGCTGATAATTTTATCGGTATCTTAGAATCGAGATTAAGTTCTGTTTTATACCACTCTGGTCTTGTTCCAACAATTTACTCAGCAAAGCAGCTCATATCTCACAAGCACGTTACAGTTAATGATAAGGTGGTTAACATATCGAGTTATCGAGTGAAGCCAGGTGATATAATAAAAATAAGAGAAAGGGCAGCAAAAATCCCTGTAGTAGTAGAGGCTGAACAAAAACAAGAGCGCAAGGCTCCGGATTATTTAGAAGCAGATAGTAAAGAGCATTCAGTGAAGTATTTGAGGTCACCTCAATATTCTGAGGTTCCTTATTCAGCAGACATGGAAGTCAATTTAGTAGTAGAGTTTTACTCTAGATAGATAAAAAAAGCCCGTGTGGCGGAATCGGTAGACGCAGCGGACTTAAAATCCGTGGGTTTTGCGACCTTGGGAGTTCAAGTCTCCCCATGGGCACCAATTTAACTTAGCAGATAAATACAAAAAAGTATGAAATGGCTTGATATAGAAGATATTGTGGAAGCTCTGGAGGAAAAATTTCCAAATGAGAATATAATTAGTATCAGATTCACTGAGCTTAAAAAAAAGGTCTTGAGTTTAGAGGAATTTGATGATGATGAAAAACGCTGTAACGAGAAAATACTCGAAGCCATTCAGGCAGCTTGGATTGAGGAAAGATTAACCGCATAGCAATAAACCATACGCAAACGTGATTTCTATTACAATTTGCATATGGATTATGCTATTTTTTGGATCTAGCCTGGCAAGTTAATAATAATTTAACTAATTACAATTAAAACAGCTATAAGGTTAATTATGAGGCAAAGATGACAGCACAAAATTTGGTAAATGGAACGATCTTGACAAGTGCTACGTTGAGATAAGTTTTGCATAAAAATACTGCTTTTACGGTGTGAGGCTAGAGGTTTGTAAAGCAGTTAGAAGGTTGTCATCTAAGTAGCGTGACCAGAGCTAGATTCCGCGAACACGCCGCGGAATGACGACTATGCAATATGCGTTGCGGAGTGACGATTATGGTCATACCGTCACGGTATCTCACAAACATGTAGCAGTAATGACAAAATCTCAAGTTATATGTATACTTTTATATTATCTACCTACTAAAAAAACAGAAAAATGCTCAAACGTAGCGGTCCAAAAAAATTAAAGTCTATAATAGAAAACTATGCATTAAAATGCATGAAAAATAAAATTAGCAAAAATGAAATACGTCTTATTTTAAACTGGCGAAATATAGTAGGGAAAGAAATAGCAGAGTGTACAAAACCGAAAAAGATCTCATATGCACAGAATATAAATTCGGGTGTGTTGCATCTGGTAGTAACAAATGGCAGCAAAGCATTGGAAATTCAGCATATGATTTCTCTTATAATAGAAAAAATTACGATATTTTTTGGCTATAAAGCAGTATATGGTATAAAAATTAAGCAAGAGAGTATTGACTATTTGACTATATAAGGTAATCTAAGTACATAGAATAATTTGGTATATTGAAGTGAGTAGAGTTTGTGAATTAACAAATAGAAAAAAATCTTTTGGTAATAAGGTATCACATTCAAATCGTAAAACAAAGCGTACCTTTCTTTTAAATTTACATAAGGTTACGTTGACAAGTGATATATTGAATAAAAAGTTTAGATTTCGTGTGGCAACAAGAACTTTGAGAACTATAGATTACAAAGGTGATTTAGATGCTTTTTTGCTCAACACAAGAACGATTAAACTAAGTGAGAAAGCGCAGAAGATAAAAAGAAGGTTGAAAAAAGTTTTAGTAAAGCAAGAGGTAGAGTTAGCAGTTTCAGATGCATAGCAAACCTCAATGGCTCAGAGCAAAAGCTCCGACCGGTGAAGTGTTCAATGAGACCTTAAACATCGTTAAACTGCATAACTTGCATACAGTGTGCGAAGAGGCTGCATGTCCAAACATTGGTGAATGTTGGAATAAACGTCATGCTACTGTGATGATTCTTGGTTCTGTTTGCACTCGTGCTTGTGCATTTTGCAACGTTGCAACTGGCATTCCTGATAAACTAGATCCTCATGAACCAGAAAATTTAGCAAAAGCAATAAAAAAGTTAAACTTAAAGCATGTTGTTATTACTTCCGTTGATCGTGATGATTTACCAGATGGTGGCGCAAATCAGTTTATACAGTGCATAGAAGAAATTAGAAAGATAACTTCAGAAACAACAATAGAGATTTTAACTCCTGATTTTTTAAATAAGAAAGGAGCATTTGAAGCAATCGCTGTTGCATCACCTGATGTCTATAACCACAATATTGAAACAGTGCCGAGATTGTATGCAAAAATAAGACCACGAGCTCGCTATTTTCATTCACTATATTTACTGAAGATGGTAAAGCAGATTAATTCTAAAGTTTTCACAAAGTCAGGGCTTATGGTTGGTCTTGGAGAAACAAAAGAGGAAATACTTCAGGTTATGGACGATTTGCGCAGTGCTGAGGTTGATTTTATTACAATTGGTCAATATCTACAACCAACTCCAAAACATGCAAAACTTGATAGGTATGTTACCCCAGAGGAATTTGAGCATTATAAATATATCGCTTACTCCAAAGGGTTCCTAGTGGTTGCATCAAGCCCACTAACTCGGTCATCATACCACGCTGAAGAAGATTTTAACAGGCTCAAGGCCTGTCGTTGACATTTGTGTTAATTCAAATTAATTTTTACTAATTATAAAGGAGTTTTTACGTAATGTCTACTATAAAAATCGAGAAGAAATCACAATTAGTTAAAGAGGTATTCGATTCCGTGGCAAGTCGCTACGACACCATGAATGATATAATGAGCCTCGGAATGCACAGATTATGGAAAGATAAGATGGTAAATAGTGTGCATTTTACAAAAAACTCTAAGGTTTTAGATGTTGCTGGAGGAACTGGAGATATAGCAATAAGAGTAGTAAGAAAAGAGCCAAGTGCTAAGGTTACAGTATGCGATATAAATCAAAACATGCTAAACAGAGGACGTGATAAAGCTATAAATTCAAACCAAATTAATTTTGATTGGGTATGTGCAAGTGCAGAAAGTTTACCATTTGAAGACTCCGAATTTGATTATTGCACAATAGCTTTTGGCATTCGAAACGTTTCTGACCGCAAGAAGGCTTTAAATGAGGCGCACAGGGTATTAAAACCACATGGAAAATTTATCTGCTTAGAATTTGCCCCTATGCACTATCAAAATGAGATATTTACCAAACTTTATGACTTATATTCATTTAAAGTAATTCCTAAAATTGGCAGCATAGTTGCTAAAGACAAGAGTTCTTATGAATATTTAGTGAGGAGCATTAGAGAGTTTCCAACTCAGGCTGATTTTAAAATGGAAATTGAAGAGGTAGGCTTTAAGAATGTTGAGTTTCATAATATGAGCTATGGAATAGTGGCATTACACATTGGAACAAAATGAATATTAAACTCTGGTATAGAACGCTGGATTACTATCTCATCCTTCCAGTGTTTTTTTTGCTCACTATAAGCTTCATTCTTGTTTATTCAGCAAGCCCTGTAATTGCGCAGCGTCTTTCTTTACCACAAGATTATTTTATACGGCGTCACACAATTTATATAGTCCTGTCACTAATTACCTTGGTGACATTTTCTTTTCTCAACACAAGAACTATACTTAACCTCTCGTTCGCAGGTTTCATTTTATTTACTATTCTAGTAGCAATTGCGATAATACTTGGTATAGAGGTAAAAGGTGCGAAACGATGGTTACATATTGTCAAAATTTCAGTTCAACCATCTGAGTTTGTAAGGCCATTTTTTTCTGTTGTTATAGCTAGTATCTTGGCCAGCGAAATGAAGTTTAAAATACACATATCAATCATAATATTTCTGTTAGTTTTTGTGTTGTTACTTTTGCAACCTGATTTCAGTATGTCTATGCTTTTAACATATTCTTTTATTGGTCAAATGTTTATTGCATGTATACCATTTTTATACTTTCTATGCATAATAGGAATGGCCACAACTGGAACTACAATAGCTTACTTATGCCTCCCACATATAAAGCAAAGGATTTACAATTTTGTCTTTTTTACGCAGCGCGATAACTTTCAAGTCACAAAATCATTAGAAGCATTCAAAAGAGGTCGATTAACTGGGGTTGGACCTGGTGAAGGTAGCGTAAAAGCCTCTCTTCCTGATTGTCATACAGATTTTGTGTTTTCTGTTTTAGCAGAAGAATTTGGTTTGATTACGTGCTTAGCCACATTGATGTTATTTGGCATCATTTCCGCCCGTTTGCTTTACGTTGCATATAGGGAAAATGAATTATTTAATCTGTTAGTGATTCTCGGTATCTCAATGCAATTCATCACACAATTCATAATAAACATAGGGGTAACATTGAGTGTTTTTCCAACCACCGGCATAACCCTGCCGTTACTTAGCTATGGTGGTTCTTCTCTTTTATCTTCGAGCATCGCACTTGGCATAATGCTGTCTTTTAGTAGAAATCAAGCTATTGCATTAAAGTTTCGTGAGCGTATTATGCTTGGAAGGTATATGGACTAAACTTGTACCGCTCACAACTATTATTGGTATCCCTCCAAAATGGGTATCTGTTCAGATGAGTGGCAAGAGATATTATGAAATCTGAAAGAGTTATGTGGAAATTTTTCAGAAAATATTCCACTGACATGCTGAACAACAAATACATCACTATGTCGTTTATCGCAAAAACTTATATTTTTCGTAACCATTCACACTTAATTCTGCAATTCTTTGATCTCACTCATAGAAAGACCAGTAGTTTGAGCTATAATATTAAAAGAAACACCTGCTTTAAGTAGATTCTTTGCGACTTCAATTTCCCTCTCTTTTCTACCTTCCTCTTTAGCAAGATCAAGTCTGTATTCAAGAATGGCTTCTTCTTTGCGCAGATCCATTATTCTTTCTTCATAAGCTATTAGATCTTTTTCATTCCAGTGAAACTTATCTAATTCATCATATGCTAGCTTTATTATTGGTGATTTTTCCGCAATTTTTCTGAGATCTTCGTCCGTTGTTTCATCTGCATATTTGAAAAAAAATAGCCAACAGTCTACTACACTTTATAGTTGTTCTTCTCTACTCTTAGGAAATTTTGGCAGCTCTATGAAGATAAATTGAAAATCTTTTAAGTCATGCTCATTGGTTTTCTCATCTCTTATGGTATGGCTAGATATATAGTCAAGCTTATCAGGGAATAAGGTACAATTTGAAATCGCGATAAAGAAAATCTTCTTTAAATCAACGTATTTACCAGATTTATCAGCTTGTCTTGAGTAAGCCTTAGCAGCATAAAGTTGTGCACGTTTTTCAAAGCCTTTATCACGAGTGAGCTGCATCTCAATTATATACCTGTTCCCACTAGAATCCCTGCAAAGAACATCAACAATGCTTTGTTTATCAGAAGCAATTTCAGGGTCCATAATGGTGCTTAAGAATTCTACTTCTTGTATAGTGTTGACTTCAGTACATCCTAAAATATCGTTCAAAAAATGAATAAGAATATTCTTATTTCTCTCAGTACCAAATATTTTTTTAAATGTTAGGTCCAATTTTGGATCGAGAAATTTAGAAAGAGCCATAGTAAAAATACTGAGAAAAGATTAATAATTATACACTATTATTAACAACTATTCAACCATATTTTTAAGTATAGCTATACCGCTGCGGCGCTAACACGTAGCGGGATGACGAGCTTATCGTCATACCATCGCAAACCGTCATACCGCGATTCATTCACGGTATTTCTAGATCCCGCTAACACGTAGCGGAATGACGAATTACTATCTACACTGTCATACCGCCGCGGTATCTCTCAACATAGATCCCGCTAACACGTAGCGGGATGACGAGCTTATCGTCATGCCACTGCGAACCGTCATACCGCCGCGGTATCTCATCAGCTAACAAGCAGCGGGATGACGATTGTCGTTTAGCCATAAATATTAAGAAATTTACCAAATAAAAAAAAGGCAAAAGAAGCCCTGGGGTTATTATCTGCTTTAAAATATTGGCGTTTTTTATGTTTTAAACGCTTGACAAGCGAGATTCAGCCGCTTTTAATTGCAACTAACTTACGCTGCAAATGTTTAAGAAATTTACTAAGCAGAAAAAAAGACAAAGAATCCCCGAGTTAGCTAGTCTTTTACTATCTCTGTCGAGTATTGGCATTTTTTGATGTCTTGTAACGCTTTATAAGCGCGTTCAGCTTATTTAGATAAAAATCTAGATGTAGATGAAGTTTTGTAAAGACATACAGTATCTATATACTGCAAAAAATTGAACATAAGACGCCGATACATTAAGTAATCCTTACCTTTTGACTGCTAGTACAACATTGCATAATTCTATTATGGCTATTTTGATCAAAATTTGCAAGACTTTTTATGCGAAATACTATATACAAGTGATTGTGATTGATTTCAATTTGATGAATTAACATTCTAATAATATTTTGCTTAGTCTGCCAATCCACTTGATCAAGCTTTGATTCAACACTTGAGGAAAAGTTTTTCAAGCTATCTGTAACAAGGCTCAATTCTTGTTGTAGTTTTTTTTGATCAAGCGTTCTTTCTTTCTCTTCTTCAATTTCTTTCAAATGCTGTTTCATTGTTGTGATTCTTGGTTCAAATTCTTCTTGGCTTATAAACCCTTTAGCATAGCTATCAATAAATTTTTTGATACTTAATCTTAACTTACTTTCTTGCTTTTCACGTGTTTGATTATGTAAAGGTTTTTTGTTCTCTGATAATCTACGTTGATATTCATTTGCAATCCTATCTGGCTCTTTCAAGATACTCTTGACTTCTTCCCATATAACTCCATCTAATATATCAGTGCGTATTGATTTATTATCGCAGATTTTATTGCCATTGAATTTGCTAGAGTTTGTACCAGAGCAACGATAGTAATAATATGTCGACTTTTTATGAACGTGGTTTGTACCACAATAAGTATATTGACAACGTTGACATACCATTAAACCTTGCAATAAATATGTTTCTCTTCTTTGTCGTACTCTTGCTCTTTGCCTATTTTCAGTTAGTTGTGCCTGCACTGAATCAAATAAATGCTCATTGATTATTTTTGGTACTGGAATATAAGTCCAATTCTCTTTATCACTATTAAAGCGACCACTTTTAAGTTTACCACAAGTTCCTTTTTTTGATTTTTTTACTTGTGGTTTTGAGCATGTCCTAGTTTTACCATAAGCTGCTTGTCCTATATAAGCAGGATTTTTTAACATGTTCCAAATAGTGCTCCTTTTCCAATACCTTTTTCCTGTTCGTGTTATTACCGGTATCTTATTCAGTTCATGTACAACTTCTCCTATACTTGCTCTTTCTTGGCCAACCCGACTAAATATTTTACGCACTATATTTGCCTCTTCTTCATCAACCTCAAATTGAGCACTTCCTTCACCTACATGTTTTGCTATGTAGCGATAACCGTAAGGCGCCCTACCCATCACACTTATACACCCAGCTTTGGCCGCATGAAGTTTACCTCTACGGTTTCGTTCCATAATCTTTGCACGTTCATACTCTGCTATTGCTCCCTGAATCTGTAGAAATAAATGGGAATCCGGATTATCATCAAACTTATGATTCAAAAATACTATTTCAGATCCAGCCTTTTTAAACTCTTCGAGTAAGATCATTTGATATGAAAATTTACGTGATAGCCGATCAGGTGAATGAATATATATCTTATCAATCTTACCTTCTGCTACTCTATCACGTAAATTTTCTAAGCCAGGACGTTCTAAATTTGATCCACTATAACCATTATCGACAAACTTATGCTCATCTAATAACTCATGTCCATCGCTACTAATGCGACGCTCCAATTCTACAATCTGACTCTCTATCGTATTCTCCTGTGCTTGTTGTCTTGATGAAACTCTTGCATATAAGCTTACTGTTGTCATTTTCTTTCACCTCCTTTATTTTACATTTCAATAATTGTTCATAAGCATCTGCTAGATATGTATCTGCCAATCGATTAGGCTTATAACCCCAATAAATAGCCAACTCTCCTTTTTGCATGTTTTTCTTCCTGTGAATTTTTTTATAGGTTAGGAGACTTCTATTAAACTAAACCAATGCACACCTTATGTCTCGTTTAAGAAAGCTATCTAGTTCACACAAATTCTCCCTAATAAATATACAAGATTTGAAGAAATTATGTCCAAAAAATCTTTGCCTAAATCATCATATTATGTATAACATGGCTTATTTAATATGTTATGGAGATTTATCCAAGTCATAAATTCTGGGAGAGCGACTTAGAAGTTCCTGTTAACCTTTTATTAGATCGTTTTCAGGATTCTAATATACGTCAGTCTTGGTTAGATTCCCTTTCTGGTAAACAACTGAGCATTATTTTTCAGCATTGCTTTAAAAATCATTTAAATGGACAACTTTTTCAAGACGGAGACTACGATGATAGATCCACTCAACAAAAACGTAAGATACTTGCCAGTTACTCTGACTCTCTTTTTAACTATTATCTCATTAGCTACTTTGATCGTACGAAACTTGAAGCTACAGTCAGTGAAGTAGCAAGATTTGCCCTCACTCAAGAGTTAATGAGATCGTACCTGATAAAAAATAATACTAAGTATGATAAAAGATCCTTGTTATTTTTACTGTTTCACATAAATTGTGAATTTCTAAAATCTGTCTATCATTTTGATAAAGTACAAAAGAAAGGTTTCATATCATTTGCTCTACAGAAATCACCAAGACAAATAAACACTTCATTTAAAGAGTTTATGTCACAAGAAGCTGTAGAGCAGATACTTAAGGATGATGACCAGTTGCAGGGTTTTTTCCATCATCAAGATCGAATATATATGTTTGTACGTCGAGGAAGTGACATGGATTTACTGCTTAATTCAAACAAAGTTGTTCATGGTCATAAACCTGAGTGGATGATTTTAGATTTCTCTCTTGATGGCACTCAGGTTAATCTCTGTGCTAAAAATACTAATAAAGCTGTGGAAATAGCAAATAGCATTGTAAGTGGGTATTTTGACTGCGAATGTACTTTTGTAAATATACAAGATAAGAACTTTCCACTACAAGTGCACAAATTTCTTCAAGCATGTATAGATGGTTCTGACTCTGACATTTGTATATTTGAGTTAAATTTTAAGTCAGATTATTTTAAAAATAGTAATACATATCTTACTTTAAGTGTAAAACCGTATGATCCTATTGCACCAGAGTTACATATTTTAAAGCCAGCTATTGGCAACATACTACAATCTATTCAATCAGCTAAAGTAATGTTCCAAAACAAAAAGGTAACATTTTCTTTCAAAATAAGTGGGGAAGTTTATTATTCAGAGCATCCACTCAATAAAAAAGAAAGAGAGGACCTGAAGAAACATATGGAACAATCTTATGGTCTTAAAATTCTTTCACGAGCAAATTGCTGATCTTTTAAGTTCAAATGGTTCCTGGATTAATCCAAGCCAAAATCATATTAAAGCAGCAAGATACTTATTCGATCTTGGATTGATAAAAATGCAAGAAAGGTATTATATTGTTTGCTCTCGTGAAGAAGATCATCTTGATTGGCCAAATGTAATTGATTCAAGTTGTAGCAATGAGATTTTTATCGATTCAGACTTTGATGAAGCATGTGATGACGCTATTTGTGAAAACTGTTCTCGTCATATTCTGCCTAATACTTATCAAAAACAGAGATTTCATCTCTTATCCATATACTTAAATACAGAAAAGGTCATAGACTGGTTTGAAACAAAGTTGAATGATTCAAGACTTATGTGGGAAAAAGTGGAAAAAGGAGTTTATTATATTTGTAATCAAGGTCGTATTGTAAATCTAATAATCCTTGATTTTTGTACTGATGCGATATTTTTAACTATAGATAAACTTAGAGTCCATCCGACAGTTCTCATCACTCTAAAAAAAGATATACCAAATCTATTGCTGAATCTATATGTAGTGCCAATGGTGAAACTGTTTTGTCAGCTTAAGACTGTAACTGAGATATTCCAAGAGGCAGATAAAAGAGGAGTACCAGAGGTGGTAGAAAATACTTCTTTGCAAGTTTTACCAGCTTCATATATTTCGCTTAAACGTGTTGAACCAATTATACCAACAAAACTTTTGGAGTTACAAGTAGTTAAAGGTATGGTATATGTTAATAGTATTGAAGTTATAAATAAAAAAGCTGCATCATGCCTTAATATTTTTCGAATATTGTTCAAGCAATTTTTACATGACTGTGAGAAAGAATTACCACCTGAAAAACATACACTTCTCAATATTAATCAGTTAGAAAAACTCTTGGGACTTAGTTTAGAAGCAGATTTAGAACATCAAATCAGAAAACCATTAAACAAGATGCAAAAAACGATCAAAGCTACATTGGCTGAGAAATTAGGATTAAGTATTGAACGTGATGATGTAATACAAACCCTTGGTTGGCAAAGATCATCACATGGTTATCGTATTAACCCTTTTACTTTGACTATAAAAAAATAGAGTTTTTTGTTATCAAAAATAGTTTTTTTCAGCTCCATGAATAAATTTTCCCACTCCACGTGCAAATGGTCCTGTTTTAATATCGAGCCATTTATCCTCTTTTGAACCATTAGCCATTCCTTTAACTATTTGCTTTGCCTGTAAAAGCTCTTGCACTATACGCTCTAATCTATCTCTTCCCATACTATGAAAAACTTCAGGCAGTCTATGTCGTTGTTTATGTATTCCTGCACTTCCTGTGTGAGTAAATGGATGTCCTGAAATAGCAGCTCGCGCAATTGAATCAATAAGATATATTTTAAGATCTTTATCGCTAATATTTTGAGCTTTTAATTGTTCAGTGATGTCTTCCAATAGCCCTGTTTCTTCATTTCTTAGGTAAGTGCGTATGGTACGATCAGCCAGGCCATTTGCTTTAACAACAGCTCCATAAAATAGTGCATTTTGTCTTGGGATTTTTCTAATTGACCTAAAAATCATTGGTTTAGTCATATCTTCAACAGGCCAAAAAGCAAAAGAACACCTGACTCCATTTACGAGAGCAGAAGTGCCTCGAATAGCATCTCGTGCTTGCTCTACTGTTGATATAGGCTTTTCTCCCTTCAGCTTTCTCATATGATGTGCAGTAATTATTGAAGCTCCAGTGCTACATGCTAAATCAGATAATAAACACATGAGATAATCCCCTACTGCTGGATCAGCATTTAAATCTGCATGAATGAAAGAAGCAAGGGGATCAAATATAATGAGCTTTAAATCCTTTATCCTGCTCAGCTGCTTCATTACCGACTCAAATTCTGGAGAGATTTCTACAACTTTACCGCGAACGTTCTTAAGTATGGTAAGAGATCCTCCGATGTTTGGTAATGGTACAATAAATAGCCTACCTTTATATTTCAATCTCTCGCATTTTGGATCAAGTCGTTCTAAGCGACGATGTATTTCATTTGTATCATCCTCCGCAGAAAATACCACCACAGATCCATGTTCAGTAACAAGTGGACCAAATCCGCATACCTGATCTATGCTACCTGCAACCTTGAGGGCTAGGTCAAGAAGTAGCATACCTTTGCCTGTATCTCCCATTGCAGCCAAAATGGAGGTTACACCCAAAGGAAATAATCCTTCAACCAAGAATCTTTGCTTTGGTACTGGGCCTACAAAACGCTCTACGCTCCAGCTAAAAATATCAAGTGGTGGTTTAATAATTATTTTTCTTGAGTTTTTTTCGATAAATTCTTCAATATTTATTCCCTCTAACACACAATCAGCAGCATCCCAACTCTTTGGTTTATTCGGTGGAATCTTAAGCGTAGCAAGTGATGCAACACCAAGTTCTAAAAGTCTCTTTTCAGCGTTTTTGGTATATTTATTACCTGCTTCATCGTTGTCTGGCCAAATAATAATATGCTTGCCCTTAAGCGGAGTCCAATCTGTTTTATCAATAGGCGCATTTGCTCCAAACATTGCTGTTGTTGCAGTTATTCCTTTCTCTATAAGTGCTTCTGCGCATTTTTCTCCTTCAACCAGAATAACTTTATCGGACTTTAAAATACCTGGAATGTTGTAGAGTGGTCTTATCTCCGGCTCTTTGAATCTTTGTTTTTTAACATCAAATGGTTTAAACTGTTTTTTCTCTAGAGGAGGATCATAACGGTAGACTATTACGATTACTTGATTGTTCTCGTCGTAGTAGTTCCAGCTACAAGTCAGGTATTGTTCTAGATCTCTAATATTAATTTTTTCTTTGATGCCAAGCCATTCACTTATTGAAAGCATTACTTCAGGAAATTCTATTTTGGCATTCTTCCCATGTACCGTTGCCCAAAGGTCGATAATGTCACCGCCTTCTCCTGTTGCAAAATCTTTCCATAATCCAGCTCTTTCGCCTGTTAATTCTATTACAGTACTTTTGCCTTTGTTACCCTGTACATCACCTACATAAAACTTATCACCACGAAATGTCCCTCTTGGTAATAGATGAAAAAGACAAGATCTGATATTTTGCAAAAGCTGAGTCTTTAGCTCTACCATAGTATCCGTTTTTGCGGACAAGTTAAGCCGTAGCTATAATTTTAGAATTCTGCCAACGCCCATTTACCCTGCTAATGAATTTTGCTGGTATTGATTTACCGTTTCTTAGCTCATATACTACCTGCAAGACATTTGCGCGTTTACTTGGTTGAAACATTACCATACCAGACGTGTAAAAACTTCTTAAAGCATTAGCACCAATTAAAGCTTGAAAAGGACTTTTTGCTAGTGTAGCTGTGGATACTTTTCTGGTATGACGTGTAATAATGATTCCAGCCGTAGGATTAATTACAGAACGTAGTTTTTCTATTCTGCTTTGCAGGCCAGAAAATATATTTTCATAGTCAAGGGAATCCAAAACGATAAGGTCTATCATTTTGATATCAAACTTTTCTTTTATAATATCTTTTATTTTCTCTATACCTTCATCATTTAAAGTTAATCTCATCTTTGTAGTAACAATCAAGTTTTCTTCTGCTAGATTTGGCAGCCTTTGATTAGTTATGATTTGTTGTATGCGTTCCCTGATATAATTGTACTCCATCTCATTTTGTAGATAGATTATTTTTAGTGGTCTTGCTGACTTCATCTTAAGAAATGACACTCCTGCTGCAAGATGTGCAAGCAAAGAGAGAAGAAAATAACTTTTGCCAACCTTTGGCGTACCACCAATGACTAAAAGACCACCTGGAGTGAGAATTCGTGGAGCTATTATATCTTCTGGTATTGGTGATTGATCACTTAAGTACTGCTTTACAGAAAATATTTTTTCTTCTCTTTTCCGCCCTTTTTTTTCTCCACTCTTTGATTTTTTATTGAGCCACTTTCTAGCAGAATATATATCACCCTTAATTAAAATCCAAAGATCAATAATATCACCACCAGTTCCTTCAGTAAAATTACGCCAATCACCAGCTTCCTTACCTACTATTTTAACTGTAATTGTATTTCCATTTAAGTCTCCAATATAAGTTTTTTCTCGGTAAAACTCACCATTTGGAAGTAGGTAAGAAACACACTCCTTGATATTATCAATCAATAACATCTTTAACTCTTTTTGCTTTTTAGACATAAAATTCCCATACATATTTTTCATACGTGTAAAGTTGAGATTAGCTAGCTCACAAACAGTTTCAAAAGATTTTGAATTCAGCCAATTAATTGCTTCTTCTCTTAGCTTTGGGTTTTTTCCTACTGCGTCCTGAATACCTCTAGTAACGACAGCAGACCAAAGCTTTTCCTCGTCGTACTTCAAAATGGTACTCTGTCAATTTCATAATTTTTGCGGTATTCTGGAGTAACTACCGAGGCAATTTTGTTCTTCTCTCCATATTCATCAGTTATAACACCTACCTTTACTGTAAACTCTAAGCCATTTAATTCTGCAACTGAATTTAACTTACGAGCAAGGATTGCATTTTCTGAGTTATCATGTGGATGAATGTCACGTGCCGATTCCAAGATACTGCGAAGCATAGAACGACCCATTTCTCCCCAAGTATCTTCTGCTTTACTACTTTTAATACCAATTATTTGATAAATTTTGTGCTTTGCGTATGGGCCTTCAATAACGGTAAATTCTGTATTTAAATAAATGCTACCGGTAGTGGGGCTTTTAGTAAACCAATGCTCATAACCTCCAGGCTTGATTGTCATTTTTACTTTTACTATTGTCCCTTTAGGTATCAATCTACTTTGCGGTTTTACAGTGTTAAAATCAGTTAATAGGTTTTGTAACATATATCACTCTCCATGTTTAAATTTTAAAACTTGCTTTTAATCTTTGTAAGCAGCTTACCTAAGTGTGGTTCTTCAACCATACTCAGGCGTCCACTACGGTCCTTAGCTGGGTATCCCCAAGGGTTTAAAGTGTGGCAAACAAAAGAGCGCTTCTCCGTTCCATCATTTTTCTTGATTCCAATCATACTGATTACTTCGTCAACTATCCCAGGAATTTCACTAGCAGTTTTAGCCCCTTCGCATTGAGGTAGCCAAATTGGACGATTGAAATCATCGAGATATTGACCTAAAGTGCCAACTATGATGATGTCTTTGTCTCTGATGTGTTGAAATTGATTGAGCCAAGCCATCATTTCCTGAGCAAGTAATCCATATGCAGCTCTCATGTCCTGTTTTCCCGATCTCTCAGAAAAAGCCTCAGGTTGCATTTTTGCCCATAATAGACATAAACGTGAAGCAACGGTTATACTATCTACAAAGATGCATCGGTATTTAGAAAACTCAGAGAAAAGATCTTTGTACTTACCAGATACATGTTCATGGTGTCTTTGGCTATATGCTTGATCAGACTTCAGCGCAGGATTAGGCCCCCCTATAAGACAAGCAGTATCTCTAGCTTCATTCCAAGTGCGAAGACTAATTGAATCTCCTTGCCAATCTTGAACAGCAAGAAGCCCTGCTTCAAAATCAAGGCAAAGTGTTGGTTCATCTACGGTCTTTAGGAGACTTGTTTTACCAATACCATAAGGACCAAAGATGACCATTTTTACAGTTGATATTGTTTGCAATCTTTCATTATTATTCAAAATTTTAAGAACCATTATTTATCCATGCTACGATGTGTATATATACAAGAAAGGCAAAAATTTTGTTCAATTTTTCTTTTTGCCTGCGTAGTAAATAGGAAAAAGTTTGGCACGTATCTTCTTGATAATATTGTTTAAAGTGGTTCTTGAAACGTTGTTCATTTTGGCAACTTCATGTAAGTTGAAAAACTTAAGTTGCTCACATATATTTTGCCATTCCTTTGGTAAAACCGAGATCATATAGTCTACATCAATGCGTTTTGTTATTTCACCCTCAAATAGCTCTGTTACATCAATACTAATGTAATTGTTGATATCACGTTTCGCACATCGCTGTTTCTTTAGCAAGTTAATAGCTTTATTTTCAGTTAATCTTGCTACAAAGGTATTAAAGCTACTTTTGTCTTCATCATACTGATCAAGATATGGCCAAATTTCACAGAAGAGTTCTTGCTCAAGATCTTCGTGAGCTTCATTAATAAAGCACTTAGCAAGTTTCAGTCTATAAGCTTGATATTTTACATTTTTAATAACTATATGGTAGTTTTGTAATTTCATAACTTTCCTTAAAAACAAATTGATGCTTTTAAGGATGAGAGTTATTAATGCTGTTATGTAGGACAGGAGCAAAAATAAATAATACTGATGCGATTTTTAATCTATTGATATTCTGTTATTTTTTTTTGAGAATAATACTGATACAATTTAAAATAATACAGTTCAGGTTTTTGGAACCTATTTTGAATGGATTTCAATATTTTTAAGAATGGGTAGCTCAGGCTTCCTAAAGTTATATTAAAAACATATAAGAATTTCATATTTTGAAATTCAATATCACCTAAAGAGCTAAAAATGTGGATTTCGCTATTAAAAGAATAGCTTAAATTTTTAAGAGGAAAATAGTTGAAAAGTATGCTCTCTATAACCTTAAGTTCCGTTCCTAATTACTGGCTTCCTAAATCAGGAATTAGGAAGCAGGAATCTAGAATTAGCCTGTATGGCGGGTTTTCACCATGCGTTCCTAAAACCGTTCCTAGGAACGGCATATCTGAAGTCCGCCAATATGGAGGATTCTAGCTTCCTGAAACCCTTATATATAATATATATATAATACATATATAAAAATATACACATATATAAAAACATATAAAATATAAGAGTAGAATAATAAAAACCTCTAAAAGTAGAGAAACCCGTTTGAAAGGTCTTCAAATTCAAGAATTATAAAAAAAAATTCCTAAAAATTTGAAGATTTTTTGGACGTAATTTTTTCAAATCTTGTATATATATGTACTCAGCAATTGAAAGGAAATGCTCACCCTAGATCTTGGCAAACAAACTGGTTGGACTATTTTACATGATGGAATAGTGCAAAGTGGAAGTAAGAGTTTTCATGTTAGCAGATTTAGTGGTGGTGGAGTGCAGTTTTTAAATTTTCGTAATTGGCTTAATGCACTTAAGTATAAATTTCCAGGTATTGAAGTTGTATACTTTGAAGAAGTGAGAAGACACTTGGGAACTGATGCTGCACATATCTATGGAGGGTTTTTAGCACACCTTTCTGCTTGGTGCGAGGAAAGTAATATTCCCTATCAAGGTGTTTCAGTTAAGACTATTAAACGTTTTATAACTGGCAAGGGAAATGCAAGTAAAGCTGATGTAATTGAAGCAGTGCAGGAAAAGGGTTTTTGTCCAACAGATGATAATGAAGCAGATTCTTTAGCATTAATGTTCTATGTTATGAATTTTAGTAAAGATTTTAGTGTATTAAAAACACTATAGAAAGTGGGTCCTTTCGGCCATACTGGCGGGTTTGGTGGTCCTGACCTCGGGCCTTCTTTAGCGTTAGATATATTTCAAATGTTAACTACTTACGAAATTATAGCTGAGCAGTGCTAAAAAAGGAGAAAAAAAGGTGAGAATTACGCAAGCAGAATGGGCAAGGGAAAAAGGGTTTTCGAGGCAATATGTCTGTTCTTTAGTAAAAAAAGGAATAGTTGAGCTGGAAGATGGACTTATTGACCGAGAACAAGCAAATGAAGCGGTAGCAGCAATAAGAGATCCAAGTCAACCACTTAGGAGAAAAGAGCGCGGAGAAACACTTTCAACGATATTGCTAAAAACGCGAATAAAAAATGAAACCGAGCGTGGTAAACTTTTGGAAGCTAAAGTGAAAGCTGAAATAGGCAAATTTGTGTCAATTGAAGAGGTAAAAACTGAAGCATTTAACGTAGCAAGAGTTGTCCGTAATAATTTGCTTAATATTCCAAATAGAGTTTCAGCACTGCTTGCATCACTGAGTGACACTGAAAAGATTCATATGGCGCTAACTGAAGAGATTACAAACTCATTACAAGAATTATCTAATACTAAATTTCAAATATAAAAAAGATTTTGAATATAAAATGACTGATAACTTAAGTTTGGAGTTAATAAAGTGTCTCATTAATCAACCTGGATTAGATGTTAATGTCAGAGGATTAAATGGAAAGACACCACTACATTGTGCTATAGAATTTGATGAATTAAGCATGGTGGATTTATTACTCACGAAGAAGAATATTAATCCTTTTGTGGAGGATAATGAAGGTAAAACATCTCTTGATTACGCCAAAGAAGGGAAAAAAGCAGAAATATTACAAGCGCTAATTAATAACAAGTACGGGTCAGAACAAGATAGCTTACTTCATTTAGCTGCAATGATAGGTGAAGTTAATGCAGTTAGATATTTGATCAGAAAAGGTATTGACGTTAATGTACGAAATGCTCTGCATCATACTCCATTACATCTAGCAGCAGGCATAGGACATGAAAATGTTGTCAAAATTTTAGTGAAAGAAGGAAATGCTGAAATAGATGTCTTTGATGCACGAAATCAGACACCAATGCACTATGCAGTTAATAACAAAAAGCTGGAGATAGTAAAGTTACTACTGAGACTAGGAGCAGATGTGAATAGCGCGCGCATGGGACAAAACTCAATGAAATTGTCACCTGTTCATATAGCTGTAAGTAATACTAATTACGATGAAAGAGACTTATGTCTTGATATCCTCAAATGCTTAATAAAGGAGCCTAATGCTCAAGTAAATTTGCAGGACTACGAAAATAAAACACCACTACATTATGCTGAAAGACTGAAAACAATAGAAGTTTTACTAACGCGAGAAGATATAGACCCTCTGGTAAAACACCATTTGATTACGCTAAACCTGAGATAAAGAAGGCTTTGATGAGTAATAAATACGGTTCTGAAAAGAATAGTCTACTCCATTTAGCTGCACAAAGAGGAGAAATTGAGATTGTAGATGCAATTTTAAAAGAAGAAATCAATATTGATATTGTAAATAATAAAGGTCACTCTCCGATTTACCTTGCTGCAGAAAGAGGACATTTACATGTAGTAAAATTACTACTGAAAAAAGGAGCAAATTATACACCTGTTCTGCACTTAGCAATCAAATCAAATAATTTGGAGTTACTTAAAGTTTTATTTACTGAAAAAAATGGGTCATTGCTCTGCAGAGATACCGTTATTAATTTTCCAACCCTTCATAATAAATATATAGCACAGAGAGAAATAGCAGATAAAAGGACGAAAAAACATAATAATATTATCTGCATCTATACTACATTCAGCGCAATAGCAGTAGCAGTATATATAGGGTTGATAACAACAACAATAAGCAGTGCAATCATTTTTGCAACAATAACAGGGATATTTGCTTTTGTTATAGCAATAATGGTAAGTGAGATGAGCAAAAGATATATAGAAAACGAATTTCAGAAAAAGATGTTTATGGAATTGGAGGAGTGTGGAGGAATAAACTCTACTGTTAACAATATTGAGATAGAACCAATTATGAGTAGATGCAGACAATGATATACGCTACATCTTTTTCTGAAGGTTTAAAACCAGATCCAGAGCTTAAAGTATCAGAGTGGGCGAATGAGTATCGAGTTTTAGCGCCAACTGCAGCATCAGAGCCAGGTAAATGGAGAACAGAAAGAACTCCTTATTTAAAAGAAATCATGGATTCACTATCTCCTTCTTCACAGGCTGAAAAAGTAGTATTCATGAAAGGAGCGCAGATTGGAGGAACAGAAGCTGGTAACAATTGGATTGGCTATATTATCGATCAAACACCAGGACCAATGCTAGTAGTACAGCCAACAGTTGAAATGGGAAAGCGTTGGTCAAAAGGAAGATTTGCACCGTTAATAGAGAGTACGCCATGTTTAAAGAGTAAAGTAAAAGACCCAAGATCAAGAGATTCAGGGAATACTGTACAAAGTAAGGAATTTCCAGGTGGAATAGTTGTGATTACTGGAGCAAACAGCAGTGTAGGTCTCAGGTCTATGCCAGTAAAGTATCTCTTTCTTGATGAGATTGATGCTTATCCAGGAGATTCAGGAGGAGAAGGAGATCCAGTACTGCTTAGTATTGCTCGAACTAATACCTTTGCAAGGCGAAAGATTTTTTTAGTGTCAACACCAACGATTCATGGAATAAGCAGAATTGAGAAAGAATTTGAAGTAACAGATAAGAGATATTTTTTTGTACCATGTCCGCATTGTAATTATTACCAAATATTAAAATGGTCACAAATAAAATGGGAAGATAAAAATCCAAATACAGCACACTATATATGTATAGAATGTGGTAAAAAGATAGAAAATCATCAAAAGACAGGAATTCTTGAGCGTGGAGAATGGAGAGCTACAAATCCAATAAAAGGTGAGAAAAAAGGATTTCATCTTTCAAGTCTTTATAGCCCAGTTGGCTGGTATAGTTGGACTCAAGCAGTAGAGGATTTTCTCCATGCGAAAGAAAGTGAACAATTACTGAAAGTTTGGATAAATACTACGCTTGGAGAAACCTGGGTAGATAAAGGAGAAGTACCGGACTGGAAGCAATTATTTAACAGGAGAGAATTTTTTCAGATTGGCACAGTACCAAAAGGCGAAGTAGTTCTCACAGCAGGAGTAGATGTTCAAAAAGATCGCTTGGAAGCAGAAGTTGTAGCCTGGGGAAAAGGCAGAGAAAATTGGTCAATAGACTACCGAGTATTTGAAGGAGATACAGGAAGTGGAGAAGTATGGGGAAAGCTTTCGGAGCTCCTCAATCATCATTTTATCGGTGAAAATGGGCTTGAGTATATGATAAGCATGATGGCAGTAGATGCAGGATATGCGACACAAGAAGTATACAATTGGGTGAGAAGTCATCAAGGCTCTGGAAGAGTAATGGCAGTAAAAGGTGTAAATAAAGCACTAGTGCCACTTAGCAGCCCAAGTAGAGTAGATATAACAGTTGGTGGTCAAAAGCTAAAGAGAGGAATAAAGCTATGGCCAGTAGGAGTATCGATATTAAAGTCAGAGCTTTTTCAATTACTTAATGTTTTAAAAGAAGGTGAAGAAGCTCCAGCAGGATATTGTCATTTTCCCGAATATGCACCTGAATATTTTAAGCAGCTAACAGCAGAGCAATTAGTCAGCAAAGTGGTAAAAGGATACACCAAACAAGAGTGGCAGAAGGTAAGAGAAAGAAATGAAGTATTAGACTGTAGGATTTATGCAAGAGCAGCATCGATAGCACTGGGAATAGATAGATGGCCAGAGAGTAAATGGAATAGTTTAAGTGAAAAACCAGAAAGTAAAAAATCAAAGAAAATAGTGAAAAGCAAATGGATCAGCGAGTAGTAAATGTATAACGAAGATTATCTAATTCAAGTCGAAGAAGCGATAAAGAAACTGCAAAATGGAGAGAGAGTAGTATCAATTGCATATGGTGACCATATTGTAAGATATGCTGAAGTAGATATAAATGATTTACTAAGCTTAAGACAACGAATTAAAGTTGAGCTAAAGATTGCTGGAAAGAGGAAAATTGTTTTTTCAACGAGTAAAGGAATTTTATAAATGCTGCTAAAAACCTTCAAGCAATTATTTAACAAACCAAAAATCAAAAGTTCTGCTTGGGATGGAGCAGGTTCAGGAAGAAGATTTTTTCACTTTCAACCAGAGTTAGGAAGTATAAACAATTTGCTGTCTCAAAGCCTTGAAACTTTACGTAGTAGGTCACGTGATATGGTGAGAAAAAATCCATATGCAGCAAATATTATTGATACAATAGTAAGTAACTCTATTGGAACAGGAATAAAGCCGCAATCAAAAGCAAGAGATGCAAAATTTAGGAAAAAAGTGCAAGAATTATGGCTAAGATGGACAGATGAAGCAGATAGCTGTGGAATAAGTGATTTTTATGGATTACAAGCTCTAGTATGCAGAAGTATGATAGAGGGTGGAGAATGTTTTGTACGTTTAAGAACGAGAAAGCTGGAAGATAGATTTTCTGTGCCATTACAACTGCAAGTACTTGAGTCTGAACATTTAGACAATAAAACAAATCAAACTTTAGCAAATGGTAATGTAATAAGAAACGGGATTGAGTTTAACAAGCTTGGGCAAAGAGAAGCTTATTACTTATTTAAAGAACACCCTGGTGAAAATACCTTTGGAGAGTCAGTAAGAGTCCCAGCAAACGATGTTTTACATATCTATAAACCACTGAGACCTGGACAAATTAGAGGGGAACCTTGGCTTTCTAACGTGCTTTTAAAACTTTACGAACTTGACCAGTATGATGATGCAGAATTAGTGAGAAAAAAGACAGCAGCAATGTTTGCTGGATTTATTACAAGACTCGATCCAGAAGCAAATATCATGGGAGAAGGTGAAGCAAGTGAGCAAGGAGTAGCACTATCTGGCCTAGAACCTGGTACTATGCAACTACTTGATCCAGGTGAGGATATAAAGTTTTCAGAGCCATCTGATGTAGGAGGAAGCTATGAAGCATTTATGAGACAGCAACTGAGGGCAATAGCAATAGGCACAGGGATAACATACGAACAACTAACAGGAGATTTAACCGGTGTTAATTATTCATCAATCAGAGCAGGACTGATAGAGTTTCGTCGTCGATGCGCTATGCTGCAACATAACATTATGGTATTCCAATTTTGTAGACCAGTATGGAGTAGATGGCTAGAGTTAGCAGTACTTTGTGGAGAACTCCGTATAGATGAAAAAGTGGCAAAAGCAGCGAAAGAAGAAGTAAAATGGATACCACAGGGATTTGATTGGGTGGATCCACTGAAAGATCAACAAGCACAACAGATGGCAGTAAGAAATGGATTCAAGAGTCGAGCGGAAGTAGTATCAGAAATGGGTTATGATGTAGAAGAAATTGACCAAGAAATAGCAGAAGATCAAAGACGTGCAAGTGAACTGGGCTTAAGTTTTGATTCTGACGTTACGGCCAATCAAGAGGTGATATGAAACAACAATGGCTAAACAGATGTAATGGTAGAACCAAGGAGTTTTGAGTTACTGTCACTACAAACAGGAAAGCAGCCTATCTTTAAAAATATAAAACATGCAGTAAGAAATAGTGAAAGAGGAATAATACCGATACATGGCATTTTAACTAAAAAACCTGGTGCATTTGATGAAATGCTCGGAATGACATCATATGAGCAAATAGAAGAACAAATTACACAAGCATTAGCAGATAGTAGCATAGAGACAATTATACTGGAAATAGATAGCCCCGGAGGAGAGGTAAACGGTATATTTGACCTAGCTGACTTTATTTATGAATCAAGAGGAAAAAAGAGGATAATAGCGATAGCAAATGATGATGCATATTCTGCTGCGTACGCTATAGCTTCTAGCGCTGAAAAGATTTTTCTCACCCGCACTTCAGGAGTTGGGAGTATAGGAGTAATAGCAAGTCATATAGATCAAAGTGGATTTGATGAAAAATGTGGAATAAAATATACCACAGTGTTTGCAGGAAGTAGAAAAAATGATTTAAATCCACATGAGCCAATAACTTCTGAGAGTTTAGAAAATCTAAAAAGCGAAGTGAATCGTTTATATGAAATGCTGGTTGAGCTAATAGCACGCAATAGAAACCTTTCTGTAGAGGCAATCAAATCAACAGAAGCAGGGCTATATTTTGGCGAGAAAGCAGTAGAAATAGGTCTTGCAGATGGAATTACAATTCTTTCAGAGTTTAAATATATTAATAAAAACAGGAGTATTACTATGAACGAACAAACTATAACTGACCTAAAAGAAGAAACTAATAATTTAACTAAGTATCGTACTGAAGTTCTTGAATTAATACGTTTATGTAATATATCAAAGATGCCAGAAAAGATAGGAGAATTTATTGAGCAGGGTGTAAGTGTTGAGCAAGCAAGGGAGGTTTTAATGGAATTACTTGCAGAAAGAACAAAGAAGACAGAGATAATAAGTACAATACCACAGAATTCAGGAGAAGAGTTGATGATGCAGGTAGCGAAAAGTCGTAGGCATTTAAAATATATAACAAAAGGAGAAAAGCAAAATGAGTACTATAACCGAACAAAATAATCTGAGTGACTTATTAAAGTATGAGGCATCAAGCCTGTATTCAAGAGATCAAATAACAGTAGCAAAAGGGCAGAACCTAAAGCTTGGTACAGTAGTGGCTCTCGATAAAGATAGCATGGTTAAGATAATAAATCCAACTGCCACAGATGGTACACAAACAGCGATAGGTGCAATAGTAAGTGATGTAAATGCGACAGAAAATGCCAAAGCAGTAATCATTACACGTATAGCAATGCTAGCAGATCATGCAGTTGTATGGCCAGCAAATATCACTGAAGAGCAGAAAGCTGCAGCAATAAAGCAACTTGAAGGACGAGGGATCATTGTCCGCAAGGGAGTGTAACTTAAATTAATAAGGGGGAAAAAGAATGCAAAATCCATTTACAAATACAGCATTTAGTATGACGGCACTAACAAATGCGATGAATATATTGCCGGTAAATTATGGACGAGTTGAAAATTTAAATTTGTTTCCAAGTAGGTCAGTAAGATTTAGACATATTACCATAGAAGAGCAAAACGGAGTATTAAGTTTACTACCAACGCAGTTACCCGGAGCACCAGCAACAGTAGGAAAAAGAGGAAAAAGAAAGGTAAGAACATTTACGATTCCACATATTCCACATGATGATGTAGTGTTACCAGAGGAAGTACAGGGAATAAGGGCATTTGGATCAGAGAGTGAACTTAAAGCGCTGGCAGATGTAATAACCGATCATTTGCAATTGATGAGGAACAAACATGCAATAACATTAGAGCATTTGCGAATGGGAGCGCTGAAAGGAATAATTTTAGATGCTGATGGGTCAGAATTATTAAATCTGTACAACGAATTTGAAATCACGCCAAAAGTAGTAAATTTTGCACTGGGAACAGCAACAACAGATGTAAAACGTAAGTGTCTGGAAGTATTGCGGCACATAGAAGATAATCTAAGTGGTGAATATATGACCGGAATTCATGCCTTGGTAAGCCCTGAGTTTTTTGATGCACTAACTTCACATACTAAAGTGAAAGAAGCATACGAGAGATGGCAAGAAGGAGCAGCGCTTCGAAATGATATGAGATCAGGATTTACGTTCTGTGGAATTACATTTGAGGAATATAGAGGGCAAGCAACTGACCCTGAAGGAACCGTAAGAAGATTTATTGAGAAAGATACAGGGCACTGTTTTCCACTAGGAACAGCAAGCACATTTACAACATATTTTGCACCAGCAGATTTTAATGAGACAGTGAATACTCTTGGACAGCCACTATATGCAAAGCAAGAACCAAGGAGGTTTGATAGAGGGACTGATTTACATACGCAGTCAAATCCTCT
Source organism: Wolbachia endosymbiont (group A) of Yponomeuta plumbellus (assembly GCF_947251575.1). Taxonomy (NCBI): domain Bacteria; kingdom Pseudomonadati; phylum Pseudomonadota; class Alphaproteobacteria; order Rickettsiales; family Anaplasmataceae; genus Wolbachia; species Wolbachia endosymbiont (group A) of Yponomeuta plumbellus. Next base: position 1,337,608 of record NZ_OX366353.1, read on the forward strand.
GCCAATGTGTCACAGACCTGGGGTATTAGTCAGGGTTGTTGCAACATAACAACACAGGTAGAGCAATTATAAAGCAGTGTGAGGTAGAAGAATGCTTTACCTCTTCTTAGCATGTAAATGTTAGTATATAACGGAGAAATGTGCAAGAAAATATTAAGCGATTATTTAAAGATTGTTTTGCCCATTTAGGAGAAGTGGCTTTATATAAATCAAAGGATAAGTCATATATTGTACAGGTATTAAAGCAACAGCCAGATAAATTATACGAGATTGGTGAAGGACAATTTGTGGGAGAGATGCTTTTTCTTGAGGTAAATGTTTTTGATGTACTGAGGCCAATGGTGGGAGATATTTTTGTTATTGATGGCCGTAAATATAAAGTATATTCTCCACCACTGCGAGATAATTCAGGAATAGTATGGAATATAAAATGTACAGTACTTGGAGAGAAGGATGTTTAACATTGAGGTTAATGAAAATATTGAGAGAATTATTCACAACATTGATGCTAACAAAGCCAAAATAGAATTGGCAGCGGTAAGAGCGCTAAACAAAACGGCATTATGGTTAAAATCTCAGGCTGTCCGAGAAATCAGTGAAGAAAAGCAAATTAGGCTAAAAGTAATTAGAAAAAGACTAAGAATTATCAAGGCAAGGAAAAGCACTTTGAAGGTTTTAATTAGAGCATATCTGTATGATATAAATATAAAACAAGCAAAAATAAGAACAGCATTTAATGATGCATTTATGGCAACGATGCCAAGAGGCTATCGTGGTATTTTTAAACGTGTAGGAAGAACAGCACTACCGATACAGGAGGTTAAACTACCACTTGAACCTGAGGCTTCAAGGATAATAGAAAATCTTGTTAATTATGAAGTTAAAAGGATATTTGAAAAATATTTTACACATAAGTTATTTTATGACGGCATTTTGGACTAATTTACATGAGGCAATCTGTAATACGCTAAAGGCAGAGATACCAGCAATTCAAACTTGTGAGGTTTATCCAGCAATAAGGAAAGAGTTAGCAGCTCCAGCGGTATTTATAGAATTGTCAAGTCTAGAGCAAGGAAAAGATCCAGGAACAGAGGAGCTAGCGCTGAGAGCAAAATTTGAGGCACGAATAGTGATCGATAGCACAATAGAAAATGCCCCTATTATTGTCAGATCATTAGCTGCTGAGGTTGCCAGAGTAGTAAATAAAAATACTTGGAACGTGAAAAATGTTTCACCAGGAGAATTTATATCAGGAGGAGGAGATGATTTTAGGCCAGAGCTCGATGCATATTTAGTGTGGATGGTAGACTGGGCGCACGAATTGCATGTAGGGCGATCGATTTGGGAAGTGAGTAAAATAAAACCTCATTTAATCGATGTGAATGTTGGAAAGTAATTTTGCAATTTCAGAATTGCGGAGGAAATTGGCCAACATTGTCCGTATAGGCATTGTCGAAAAAATAGATTATGAAAAAGCTAAAGTAAAAGTTAGAATAGGTGAACTTGTAACAGATTTTCTTCCATGGATAACAAATAGAGCTGAAAGTTGGTCACCACCAAATATTGATGAACAGGTAATAGTATTATCACCATTGGGAGAATTGTCTTTGGGGGTGGTGTTACCGGCAATATATCAGGAAAAATACCCTCCTCCAGAGAATAAAAAGGAAGTAAATAATGTAAAATTTCAAGATGGGACAAGATTTACATATGATAAAGAGAAACATCATTTAGAGATTGAAGTAGTAGACAAGATAACACTGAATGTTGGGGAATCAAGTGTAGAGATAACAAAGAGCGAAATAAAACTAAAAGCAAAAAGAGTAAATCTAAATTAGGGAAAGGAATGAATAAATCAGTTATACGCCTAGGAGATCACTGTGAAGGAGCGTTGCTGCATTTTTGTATAAGTGGAAGCAGAGATGTATTTATAAACGGAAGACCTGTCTGTAGGCAAGGAGATAATTTTAGTGAAGGAAAAGTAATGACACAAGGGTCGAAAGCAGTGTTTGTAAATGGCAAAGCCATTGCTCGTACTGGTGACCTAATTTCCTGTGGAGCAATAGCAGAAGAAGGGAGTGATAACGTTTTTGCAGGGTAAATAATATGCGTGGTATGAGTTCTGAAACTGGTAAAACAATAAGTGGTATAGAGCATTTAAAACAATCAATAGTTGATATTTTAACTACGCCAATTGGCACTCGTGTTATGCGCCGAGATTACGGATCAAGGTTATTTGAGCTGATTGATCATCCAATTGTACCTGGTTTTGCACAAGAACTTTATGCAGCAGTTGCAGAAGCATTAGAAAAGTGGGAGCGTCGATTTAAGCTTAAACGTGTACAAATAACAGAAATAAAAGAAGGTAAAGTAACTCTCATTTTAGAGGGAACCTATCTACCAAATGGAGAGCCGATCCGCCTTGATGGTATTATAGTATAAGGTAGTAGGATGAAAACACCAAATATTGTCGAAACATTAAAATTTGAGGAAATCTTTTCGCGAATGAAAGAAGAGTTAGTGCGTCGGAATGCAAGTTTTTCTGCACTAACTGAGAGTGATCCAGCAATAAAGATACTGGAAGTAGCAGCCTGGCGTGAACTTTTGCTTAGGCAAAGGATTGATGATGCAGCACAGGCAAATTTACTTGCTTTTGCAAGAGGTAATGACCTTGATCACTTGGCTGAATTTTATGGTGTGCTGAGAAAGGAGTCAGAGAATGATGAATCCTTAAGGAAGCGGGTAAAAGCCAAAATTGTTGGTTGGTCAACAGCAGGGAGTAAGGAGCATTATCGCTATCATGCATTATCTGCTGACACGAGAGTAAAAGATGCGCAAGTGGTATCACCTATACCAGGAAGTGTACAGATTTCAATACTTTCCACAGAAAATGGTGGAGTACCTTCAGAAGAATTGCTAGAGATCGTCAGAAATCACGTTATTCGCGATGATATTCGTGTATTAACAGATACGCTTACAGTTATTGGCTGTGGTATTATTCCCATTACTATTCATGCTAAAGTGCATATTTACCCTACTGCATCCAAAGATGTTATCGAAGCTGCAAAGGAACAATTTATCAAAGATCTTGAATCTGCTAAAGGTTTAGGGTGGAATGTTACCAGATCATGGATTATTGCCCACCTCTTTATAGAAGGTATGCAGAATATAGAGCTTACAGAGCCGATAGAAGACATCGTCGTGCAAGATAATGAATGCGTTACTTTAAATAATTTAAGTGTTAGGTAAAAATTGGTGATACTTCCTCCAAATGCTTCAAAGCAAGAGCAAATACTTACAGACATAATTAATTATTCTTTTGATGCAAATTCTCTACGGGGATTTAAATTTAACCCACAGACTGAAATGTTGCCGTGGCTAGTAGCGGAATACGGCTTGGGAGAAATTTTATCCTGGGGTAAGAAAGCTACTAAGAGTGTATTAAAAGAATGGGTCTTAGCTAAGCAAAACGGAATAAGATTTCAACGTTTGCGCGGTACACCACAGTCACTGAAGATGGCGCTGAAGTGGGCAAACATTGATAATATTACCATTCAAGAAGAACCACCAGGAGAGCATTTTGCTGAATTTCAAATTGGCATCTCTGATGTTCCTAATGACTTTTTTGTCGATAGTGTAATTGCTCTGGCAAAACTTTCTGCACCGGTAAGATCTCGATTAATGCGAATATTCAATGACTATTACAATGCTCAGCGGTTTATGTTAGATGAAAGTATTTTTGGAGATCTTCTTTCAGACTACTCAGGTGTAAAAATAGCAAAAGAAGGACCAGTATTATCGTTTGGAAGAAAAAACTCATTTGAGCTGAAAATAGGAAATCCAAGATTTAAATTTGGCACTTTTAGATCACATTATGATAGAAGTTACAGTAATGATTTATATAGGTTAGATGTTGCAACATTAGGAGAGACAGAGCCTCACACGAAGAATTACAACGGTACATATGAAAGAAATCATGAGTGGTACAACTTAGAAGCACTATATCCTCTACCACAGAGTTTATTGCCAGAAATTAAGTTTGCTAAAGCATTGATAGTATTGTCAGATAGTTGGAATTTAGGGGATATCAATGCTTGTTTTGCATCAACTACTTATGAAGAAATAGAGCATACATTTCACTTAAGTGAAGATAAACTTTCTGAGCAGATTTGGAATTTTCAACGTACACCAATTTTAGAGCGATTTAGTATAACTTATTACTATGAAGCGAAGAATTTTACTGATCAAAAAATAATAGAGTCTAATTTAGTGGAATATCACGTTGATTGTAAAAATGATTCAGATTCAAAACAGAAAGATCCCATTCATGAGCTAGAAAATTACGTAGCAGCATTCTATCTAGGTATGGTTACTTGGCATGAACATCGCCACTTACATCGCCCTTGGAAAGATTTTGATCCTATTATTGCAAAAAAATTGGACGTTTTTTCTACGGATCTTGTATATACATAATATCAACTGCACAATCAACTATGTCAGTACTCACACAATCAGGCAGAGCAGCTATTGCTGCGAGCATAAAAGAGCAACCGATACATCTTGCTTGGGGATCTGGAGATTCTACCTGGGAAAGCAGCTACAAAGTTGAAAAAACTTTTGCAGCAGGCGGCAAGATAAGTTTAGATCACCACACTATTAAAGATGTAAAAGTTTATACAGGGCAAACAATTTATCAGTCAAGCATAGATTATATAGTTGATAGTAGCTCAGGCACTATTGAGCGTGTAGAAAATGGTGCAATTATAGCAGATAGCGTAATCACTATAGAGTACACTCAAGACACACCACCGGAACTAATTACTTCTGCAACATTAATTAAGGAAGTTGGACGTCGTGTTGTTGATGAGATACTCTTTTGTACTGGTGATGATGATGGAGAGCTTCTAACTCCCACAGGTAGGTTTAAACCCTCAAATGTACCAACCAATAATTTGTACCTTAAATTTACTTTCGATTTCACGGACGCAGCAAATCAAGTTATACGGGAATTAGGAGTTATGGTTGGTACAAAGGTAAAAGAAAAGTTGCCTCCTGGACAGAGATATTTTGAACCACAAGATATAGAAGACCCAGGGATCTTATTAGTTTTAGAGCATACAGTACCGCTCATTAGGACTTCAGCAACCCGGGAAACTTTTTCGTTTGTAGTGACATTTTAGAAAAAGAGAAAAAAAGATGACCTTAAATAGCTATTATAACCGCTTTAATCCTGACAAAGAATACGAAAAAAGCTTGTTCCTGGCAGGAAGAGGTCTACAGTCAGCAGAATTAAACGAGACGCAAGAATATGCTCTCTCTAAGCTTAAAGGCATAGGCGATGCAATATTTCGTGATGGTGATGTTATAACAGGAAGCAATTGTATTATAGATAGAGAAACTGGTAAAGTTACGCTTGAGTCAGGAAAAATCTATCTTCGTGGAGCAGTTAGAAAAGTTGAAAAAGAAGAATTTACTATTCCACTAAGTACCACAGTGCGTATAGGTGTTTATTACCTAGAATCTACGATTACAGAACTTGAGGATGCAAATCTTCGTGATCCTGCAGTTGGTACAAGAAACTATCAGGAGGTAGGAGCTGCAAGGCTTAAAGTTTCCATCATTTGGGGATACCAAGTAGAAAGTGTTACTGTTAACTCTACAAATGGCGAATTTTATCCAATTTATAACATTGAAAATGGAGTACTGATAGAACATTCACCACCTCCACAAGCAAATATAGTAACTACCGCTCTTGCTCGTTATGATAAAGAAGCCAATGGTTCCTACGTTGTAAATGGCCTTGAAGTAATGTGTCTGCAGAGAGAAGAAGGAGACGAAAAGGGGAAAAAAATATTTGTGATTAATGAGGGCAAAGCTCATGTTGATGGCTATGAGATTGAACTTCCTCACAGTATTCGTGTTTCTTTTGATCAAGATCCGGATATAAAATCAGTTGAATCAGAACCACATACTTTTCAGCCAAATAGCCAAAGAGTAATGGAACTGAAGGTTAATGATTTTCCAATAAGTGAAATCAAAAAAGTAGATATAACTGTTCAAAAAACTATTACCATTACTCACGGTTCATATTCAGGAGCCATTGATCCGATACCTGACTCTGCAGTACTTGAAATTATTCAAATTAAACAAGGCAATGTTATTTATGAAAATAGTATAGATTACAAATTAAACGCAGGAAACGTCGATTGGTCATTACCTGGTAAAGAGCCAGCTCCTGGAAGTAGTTACCTAATAACCTATCGCTGCCGCACTCATGTAAGCCCTGAAGATATAAATGAAAAGGGATGTAAAGTAAAAGGAGCAGTTGATAACAGCTTGGTTTTGATAGATTATACCTGGAAAATGCCGCGTTATGATTTAATCACTATAAATGCAAAAGGCGCAATAAGAAGGATAAAAGGCATAGCTCACCCTTGGCGACCATCAATGCCTAAAGCACCTAGCGGACAACTTTTGCTCTGCTACATTCATCAGACGTGGAAAAAAGGCGAAGGGGTAAAAATAGTGAATAATGCTATTCATGCTGTACCGATGAATGAGCTTGAAGCAATGAAAAAAGGAATAAATGATCTTTATGCTCTTGTTGCACAGGAACGTTTACGCAGTGATGCAAATTCAAGAGAACCTACTACCAAAAAAGGAGTATTTGTTGATTCGTTTTTTGACGATGATATGCGTGATCAAGGAATTTCGCAGTCTGCAGCAATAGTAAATAGAGAGCTAGTTCTGCCAATAGATGTAGAAGTTGCAGATATTGAAAAAGGTGGGGAAAGATATCTTTTGCCTTATAAACTTGAACCGGTACTGGAGCAGCTTTTACAGACTAAAGGAGAAAAGATTAATCCGTATCAAGCTTTTGATCCAGTCCCGGCACAAATTACTCTAAATAAAAACATTGACCACTGGACAGAGGTTACCACGAATTGGAAAAGTCCAGTAACAAGAGTATTTAATGTTAAAGAAACGACAGAGCTGCTGTCAAGTACTTCATACGAAACTGAATTTATGAGAGAAGCAGTACAGAATTTTGAAATTGAAGGTTTTGAGCCAAGTGAGAAGCTTAAAGAGATAAAATTTGACGGAATAATTATTCAACCTATAGCATAAAAATATGTTAATAGTTAACAATCAAGGACAAATAAGTGGAAAAATAAAAATCCCAGCAAATATTCCAGCAGGTACTAAATTAGTACAGTTTTATGGTGATAAAAGAAGCTATGGAGAAGCAACGTACACTGGTAAAAAAACTATTACCATAGAAGAGAGAAGAAGAGTTATCGCAGCAAGAAGAATTGATCCTTTAGCGCAAACATTTACTTTAAATGAGAGTAGGCACATAGGAGGTCTAGAGTTATGGTTTATAAATAAAGGCAAAAAACGTGTTGTTGTGCAGATTAGAGAAACAGCAGTGGGAATGCCATCGCAGACTGTTATTGCTGAAAGCTATATTGAGCCAAAAGATATAAAGATAGATGGCACAGCAACACGTATAGAGTGGTCACCAGTGTTTTGACATGCAGGACGAGAGTATGCAATAGTACTGCTTACTGATGATCAGGGTACTGCAGTAAAAATAGCAGAACTTGGCAAATATGATGCAGTAAATAGCCGTTGGGTAACGAGTCAGCCATATCAAGTAGGAGTATTACTCTCATCTAGCAACGCAAGTACTTGGACTCCACATCAGAACTTAGATTTAACGTTTCGGCTTTTGGCTGCAAAATTTAGCGAAGTTTCTCACATTATTGATCTTGGCAAGGTTACTGCAAATAACGTATCAGATTTAATTGTTTTGACGAACGTCGAAAAAGTAGCATTTGATACCAATGTAGAATTTATTTTAACAGATGAAGAAGGAAAAGAAAATTTTTTGTCTGATAATTTGCCACTCGCACTGCGTGAAAGATTATCTGGAGAGCTAACGGTAAAAGCAAGCCTAAAAGGAGGGCGAGAAAAAAGTCCAGTGCTATATCCTGGGTTACAGCTAGTTCTAGGTAATCTTTCAGAGTCTGGAGATTATGTAACAAGAAGCATTACAGCAGGAGCTAACACTAAAATCACCATAACGTATGATGCGCTAATACCTGGCACTGCAGATGTTAAAGCATATGTGCAAAAAAACGTGGATTGGCAATTAGTAAATTTAACATCAGGAAAACCAATTGGAGAAAATTGGGTAGAAAGAACTCATGTGCTATCAAATTTTAATGCCAATGAGACAAGGGTAAAATTAGTTTTAAGTGGAACGGTTGTTTATCGCCCTAAGGTAAAAAATCTCAGAGTGATTGTCACATAATGACTGTTGACCAAACCAAACGAGGATATCCACTGCCTCATCCAGAAAATATTGCAGTTCAAGATGTGGTACGTATTCGAAGAGCTATAGAAAAAATAGATGAAGATATTACCGAAAGAGAAGATGAGCATAATCAACTAAAAAATAATTTTAAACGATTTAGATTTGAAACTTTTTTGAATTTTTGGGAATGAAAGAAGCAATAGAAGCGTTACATAAAAGGATAAAGGATTTAGCAGTAAGTAGCACAGCTGATCAACTGGCATATCTTGCAAAATCGCTGGAATTGATAGCAGATAAAAAAGCTATTTCCAACGTTGTGCAGATGACTGAAGTAAAAGGAATAATTGATGCACTACAAAAGAGGCTTAAGGATTTAGCAGCAAACAGTACTCCAGATCAATTAGCATATCTTGCTAAAGCATTGGAATCAATAGTCGACAAAAGTGCAGTTTCTGAAATTGTACAGATGACTGATGGTAAGCTAAAAGAGCTTCTTGATAGTGCAAAAAAACACTTAACTGATCTGGATAATAAAAAAGCTAGTTCTTTAGCAGTGATCTCTGAATCAGAGAAGCAGTTATTAAAGAGAATTGATGAAAAAGGAACAACAAATTTATCGCTACTTGATACGAGAAAGAATGCCAATATTGCAGCAATAAATAGCATTAGTAATAGTCATAAAGATGGTCTTAAAGGTTTAGTAGAAGATTTTCGTGCTGTTAATAATGTACCACCTGGCTCATCAATTATAGGAGAAATAGAAACTCGAATTGAAAACATCTCTAATGAGGTAAAAACTCGGGATGAACAGTTAAAAGTGTCTCTTATAAATGAAATAAGAAAGCGCAACATGGTTGAACCAGGGTCATTACCTTTCTTATTTGGTGTACTTGGCAGAAAAAATAATTATTTTGGCCACGGAACTTTTACGACAGAGCTTGGAAAGTGGAGTAGTGATATAACAAAAACTGACTATATGTTACAACTACTAGCAGGTAGCCATACGTACAATACAGATTACGTTAGTTTTTATCGGCCAAGACAACTCTATTTTATAGAGGGAAGTAAAGGAACATTTATTTACGGAGAGTTATGCACAAAAAGTTTTTCTGGTAGTTATGATGAGATATACTATTACCCGTATGCTGCACTTGGAGTAGTATTTGTAAAAAATACAACCAATGTGAACATAAATAAGACAATGGAATTTGTTGGATCATCGTATTCGAGTACGGAGTATGGGGGAGCAGGATTATTTGTGGGAACTCCTGATAACACTAATTCTAATAAATCAAGTATTTCAAAAATAGTATGGAAAAATGTTTACCAATACACGAGTTCTGATAGCAAGTTAGCCGGATCTGGTAATGTGGAGATTCCAGCAGGAAAAACAGTTGCAATATTACTTTACACATCATCTTACCTGTATTCCAGGACACAAGTTAGTCAAGGTATGCTTGCATCAAATTATGTACACAACTATGGTCAATTTATTCAGTGGGGGATTTATAACATACGTAGCAATGTTCTAACTACAGGACTTGAAGTAGATGTGGAGAGAACGCTAAAAGCTTGGCAATGTCCAGGATTATCTAACACGTATGAGATTTGGAGGTAACAAACAATGTCTATCTACATTAGATTTGAAAATGATAAACAAGTAGAAACAACAACACTTGAAAGCAAGCCAACTGAAAATGATTGGTATGAAGCACCAGAAGATTTTGATTGGCAAAAAAGTTATTGTTTAACAGAAGGAGGCAAAATTGCTCAGCGGAATCAAGAAGATATTGAATTGGAGTTACTACAAAATGCGAAGTTTTCTGCACTTTCTAATCTTCATGCTTATTATGATAACTATACTCACCAATACTCAGGATATTCTCATCAGAAGTCTAAGTCGTACGAAATACAAGCAAAAGCCGCAGAGAACATTTTAGCAGCACCAGAATCTATAGACAAAAAAGATGCAGAAATTATAGAGCCATTAGCAAAAGTCCGAGGAATTTCAGTAGTAGAAATGGCAAGAATAATTCAGGAAAAAGCAAAAAGAGCGAAAAAAGCAATAATCAAGTGCGAAGAATTGGTGGATATAGCTGAAAGGGAAATCGGTGAAGCTAAAAGTAAGGAAGAGCTGCAAACTTTGCTAGATAATTGTAAACAAAAAATGCAAGAAAGTTGAAAAGGGGAAAAAGAAATGACAGAACAGTTTCTACATGGAGTAAATGTTATCGAGGTTACCTCAGGAGCGAGGACAGTACGAACAGCTAAATCATCGGTAATTGGAGTAATTGGTACTGCACCTGATGCTGACGGGCAAAAGTTTCCACTAAATAAACCAATATTAATAGCAGGAAGCTTAAAAGAAGCAGCAAAACTTGGTCGATCTGGGACTTTGCCTTCAGCTATTAATGCAATTTTTTCCCAAATTGGTGCAACAGTAGTAGTTATTCGAGTTGAGGAGAAAGTAGAAGAGACGCTCAGCAATGTCATTGGTGGAGTTAACGAAGAAACTGGAGAATATCAGGGAATTCAAGCGTTCTTAAGCAGTGAAAGCATAGTTCATGTTGCGCCAAGAATACTAATTGCACCTCAGTTTACTCATCAATTATCTGGAGATGCTGGAAATCCAGTGGTTAGCGCTTTAATTCCTATAGCAGAAAAGCTAAGAGCAATAATAGTAGCAGATGGACCAAATACCAATGATGAAGAAGCAATAAAATGGAGAAAAAGTGTAGGCAGCTCAAGAGTTTATGTTGTTGATCCGTGGGTTAAGGTTTTTATTGAAGGAAAAGAAGAAATTCTCCCTCCAAGTTCATTTGTAGCTGGTTTAATAGCTAAGATAGATAGCGAGCAAGGCTTCTGGCACTCACCTTCAAATAAAGAGATAAATGGTATTGTTGGAACAAGCAGGCCTATTGATTTTACGCTCGGTAATATAAATTGTAGAGCAAACCACTTGAATGAAAATGAAGTAACAACGATAATTCATCAAAATGGCTACAGGCTTTGGGGAAATAGAACATGTTCAAATGACTCAAAATGGGCTTTTTTGTCAGTGAGAAGGACTGCAGATTTAATCAATGATAGTTTACTTCGAGCTCATTTATGGGCAGTTGATCGCAATATCACCAAAACTTATATAGATGATGTAATTGAGGGGGTGAATTCTTATCTGGCAAGTTTAAAAGCACAAGGGGCGATTATTAGCGGAAAATGTTATGCAACCCCAGAACTCAATACACCAACAAACATTGCAAGTGGAAAAGTATACTTTGACTTTGAGTTTACACCACCATATCCAGCAGAACAGATTACTTTCAGGTCACATCTTGTGAGTGGTACAATATTATAAAAAAGAGGAAAAAATGTTACCGAAGATTTTAAAGAATTTTAACGTATTCGTAGATGGTCGGGGTTACGCAGGAAAAATAGATGAAATTACCCTACCAAAACTTACCATAAAAACAGAGGAGTACCGTGCTGGTGGTATGGATATTCCAGTAAATATTGATATGGGCATGGAAAAGCTTGAAGCAGATTTCACTTTTTCTGAATATGACACAGAACTCTTTCGGCTATTTGGGTTGATAAATGGGAATTCAGTAGCTTTGACACTCAGAGGTGGAATGCAAGGGAGTGGTAGTAACGATATTGAAGGAGTAATAATCAACCTTGGGGGCATATTCAGAGAATTTGATTTTGGTAGCTGGAAACCTGCTGAAAAAGCAACGCTGAAGTGTACTGTAGCTGCTCATTACTATAAACTTACTATCGGTAGTAATGAATTAATAGAAATCGATGCTGAGAACATGATCCGTAAGATTAACGGTGTTGATCAAATGACTTCTATGCGCACAGCTTTAGGAATTTAACTAAAAGGGTAAAACAATGCAAAAAATTAAATTAACTGAACCAATAAAAATCGATGGAATTTTAGTTTCAGAGCTAACTCTACGCCGTCCAAAAGTTCGAGATCGTTTAGCTGTTGAACGTATGGGTAATAGCGATGCAGAGAAAGAAGTAGCACTGATTGCAAATCTTGCAAGTATTTCAAGAGAAGCAGTAGAAGAATTTGATTTAGCAGACTACAATAAGATTCAAGAAACGTTACAAGGTTTTTTGTCTCAGCAGAAGAATTGAGGTTGAGCATATTATCACTTAGCTCAATGGTTGGTGGTGGAATCAATCAGTGGCTTGATATGGATATTGAAGAATTTATTACTTGGTTTGAAAGTAGCGGAAAATTATACAAATGAAGGCAATTTCTATAGTAATTGGAGCAACACTGCAAAGCAGTTTTAATAGTACGATAGCAGGTAGCACGAAGCAACTTTCTCGTATTGGTAGTACGATAAAACAACTTGAATCATCAAGTAAATCAGTATTCAAGTTTAAACAATTAAGCCACGATGCTCTGCTTGCTAGGCGTTCTTGGAATGAACTAGAAATAAAAACAAAATCTCTTGCTCAGCAGATAAAAAATACAGGAGCACCAAGTAAGAGCCTGCAAAACGAGTTTACAAGGTCTAAAACTGCAGCGCTGAAAGCTAAAACAGCTTATTTACAAAAAAGAAGTGCTCTCCACCATTTACGCACGGAGTTCAGTAAAAGTGGTAGAGATATAAAATCTCTTATTGGAGATCAAGTTAAACTTGGCTCTTCTATTGAAAAGCTTAAAAATAACTATACAGCTTTAAATTCCGTAATGCAAAAACGTAAAGGAGTTTTAGCACAAAGAGCAAATTTCAAAGCTCAAATGATGGATGCTGTGGCACTTGGCCTCACCCTTGCAGCACCACTTAAGGCTGCAATTAGTTTTGAGAGTGCCATGGCTGATGTAAAGAAAGTTGTAAAGTTTGAAGATACAGATGTAAATGGCTTGACAAAACTTGGTGAAACATTAAAGGGGATGTCACGAACAATTCCGCTATCTGCAGCAGAACTTGCGCAAATTACTGCAAGTGGTGGGCAGCTTGGTATTGAAGCTAAGGATCTTACGGTTTTCACAGACACTGTGGCCAAGATGGCAACTGCATTGATATGTCAGCAGAAGAGGCAGGAGATGCTATTGCTAAGCTCTCTAATATTTACCAAATTAAAATTGGTGAAATGAAAAGCGTTGGTGATGCGATAAATCATATCTCTGATAACACTGCCGCAAAAGCTAAGGACATTGTTCCTGCACTAAACAGAATTGGTGGTACGGCAAGGCAATTTGGCTTAACTGTAGCGGAAGCAGGAGCTCTGGCAAGTAGCTTCATTAGTCTTGGTAAGACCCCCGAAAAAGCAGGTACAGCAATTAATGCGATGCTCAGTAAGTTGCAAACAGCAAGTAAGCAAGGTGGCAATTTTCAAAAAGCTTTTCAGCAGCTAAAAATAAATGCTAAGGAATTTGAGAAAGCAATTGGCAAGAATGCACAAGGCACATTAGTTAAGTTTTTAGAAACAATTGCAAAACTAGATAAGCAAGAACGTTCTAGCGTTCTCTTTGATCTCTTTGGCCTTGAATATCAAGATGATATAGCACTACTTATTGGTAGTCTTGATGAATACAAAAAATCTTTACGATTAATAAACGGGGAATATAAGGGCTCAATGCAAAGGGAGTTTGAAAATAGAGCAAATACTACAGCAAACAACCTTCAGTTACTTAAAAACTCAATAGCAGAAGTAGGAATGAATCTTGGTTCTGTACTATTACCACCTTTAAATTTTACTGTTAATCTTCTGAGGTCAGCAACTACACAAGTAGCACTTTGTGCCAAGGAATATCCAGTACTGACTACAGTGATCATAAGTACGATTGCAACATTGATTAGTATTAAAATAGCAGCCATATCTCTTGGATATGCTTGGACTTTTGTAAAAGGTTCCTTATTTGCTCTTTTATCTACTTGGAAAATGTTTGGATCTGTTGTTACTTTGGTAAAAATAGGTCTTTCTGCAGTTTTTCCAGCAATAATTGCTGGATTTAAAGCATTGACAATTGCCGTAATGAGCAACCCTATGGGGCTGATTATTGGTGGTCTTGCTGTTGCTGCAACTTTGATAATTACCAAATGGCAAGTGGTAAAGAACTTTTTTGTTACTATCTGGGAATCGGTAAAAATTGTATGGAAATCTTTTTCTGATTGGGTAGGAAAGTTTTGGAATAATATTACTCAGCCTTTTAAAACAATCAATAATCTATGGAGCAAAAAAAATGAGGCTAAACTAGAAGTTAGATCTGTAAGTAATACTATAAGCGACGCCCTTAAGCACCCAATTGCAGCGCACAATAAGACTATAGAGAATAAAACACGCAATAATCACTTTAATGTTAATATTCACCCAAGCTCTGGACAAGACGTACGTAGTATTGCTGATGAAGTAATGGAGCGAATTAGAGAGCAATTTAGTGGCGCACTTTATGATATAAATTAAATTATGCTGTCTCTTGGTCCATATAGATTTTCATTAACTGAGCGAGGTTTCACACGCAGGAATGAATATCGCTGGCCTGCACTTGAGCGTATTGGAGAAAAGCCATTACTTCAAAGTATTGGTCCTGGAGAGGACGTTATTGAGCTTGCGGGAGTAATCTATTCAGGAGGACTGGGGCAAATAAATAATATGCGAAATTTATCGAAACCTCTTTTACTCATTGATGGCCAAGGTAACATTTTAGGCCATTTTGTTATTGTGAAAATAGAAGAAACGCAGAGATATTTTTTTCCAAATGGTGAAGCAAGAAAGATTGAGTTTCACTTAAGTTTGAAGCACTATGATAACGTGTTGTCAGACGGATCACTAAATAATCCAGTTGATGATATACAACTTGATAATGATATATTACAAAACTAAGGAAAATGATATGTTAGATTTAATCTGCTGGAACTACTATGGATTCAGCTCAGGAGCAGTTGAGATTGTGTTAAGAGCTAATCCTGGGCTTTCAGAGTACGAACTTCTTCCTGCAGGATTAATCATTAAACTTCCTGTTATTCAAAAAGAGACACAAAAGCAAGTAGTAAAACTATGGGATTAAAATGACACCAGACTTTAGTATTTCAGTAGAGGGAATTTTAATCACTGAGTTGATAAAAAGTCGGTTAGTATCAATGCATATTACTGATGAAGCTGGAGTAATAAGTGATACTGCTGTAATTCATCTTGATGACCGTGATTCATTATTTGAAATTCCTAGAACTGGGGCAAAGCTAAATATTTTACTTGGGTATAAAGAAACTGGCATTGTGCCGATGGGAGATTACATAGTGAATGAAATTACGCTACAAGGCCCGCCACAAGGACTAAAAATCAAGAGTCATGCAGCGGATCTAAAAGAGTCATTAAAGGAACAAGTGTTTAATGAGTGGCATCAAATCACCTTAAATGATTTGGTAAAAAAGATTGCAGACAAACATAGCTATCAAGCTAAGGTTGCTGCAGAGTTTGCAAATATCATGATATCACATATTGATCAGACTGCAGAGAGCGATATGCATTTTTTAACCAGGCTTGCTCAAATTTATGGAGCAATAGCAAAACCTGCTGGAGGGTATTTACTGTTTGTTTCAAAAGGAAAAGCAAAGTCAGTTACCGGAAAAACTTTAAGCACTATTACTTTAACACCTAGAGATATTACAAATTGGAAAGTAAAATTTAATGAGCGTAATCAATATGGCTCGGTTATTGCTTACTGGTATGATTATGAAAAAGCAGAGACAATAACGGAAAAAGTAGGTGATCAAGAACCAAGCTATATTTTGCGAGATATTTATGCAAGTAGTGATTTGGCACAAAGTGCAGCATCTGCGAAGTTGAATCAGCTGATGAGTAATGCAGCAACACTCAATGTCACAATGCCAGGAAATCCTGAATTATTTGCTGAAGCAAAGATTAATCTTTCTGGATTTCGCAAAGGAGTTTATGGTAAATGGATAATAAATAGGGCTGAGCATGTAATTGATAACCTTGGCTATCGTACTATATTAACAGCAGTTATGGGAAAATAAATTGATAATTTCCTCATAAATATCTTTTTTTTCTTTATTATTGTTTAATTCCTCTACAGCAAGATCTAAAGGAGTTTTTTTATCTTTGTTTTTAGCAAGAGGATTTGCTCCATTTTTCAGTAGAAATTTAACAATTTCCAAGCGTCCTTCCTGTGCAGCATAGTGCAAAGCTGTCCAGCCAAAAGCATCAGTAGTGTTTACATTAATGCCTTCTTCAATTAGAAATTTTACAACTTCCAAACAGCCTCCGCTTGTAGCATAGTGTAATGATGTTGCACCAAAATGATGAGTAGCATTGATATCTACTACATTTTTTATTAAGGATCTTACAGTATCTAAATTACATTTTTCAGCTGCAGTAGATAATGTTTCCAGATCATTGCCACTTGCCTTACTTTTTATTGGCACATCTTTTGATAATTGGTCTGTACTAAAGTGCTGATACAGAACAATAACGCATATCATCGGTATTATTGAACTTGTTAACAATTTCCAAAAAAGGCTAGATTTCATGTTGATTATATTATTTACATCGCTTGTTTAGTGCAACTAATTAACTTTATTTTAGAAAAGATTTTTTGGACGTATTTTTGATGAATCTTGTATATGTATATATACAACTTTTCCTTTAAAAAAGATGACAAACACAGGAAAGATTCCTATGGCAGTAATTGCTACTATGGTGATACAAACAATAGCATTGATCTGGTGGCTAGCTAAGCTCGACTTAAGAGTGCATATGCATGATAAATTTATAGAGCAAAATCAAAGGACTACAGAAATCATCTATCGCCTTGAAGAAAGGGTCAAAAACCTTGCTGAGGAAGTTAATGAACTTGAGCAGAGACAAAAATAAAAAAGTGGCAAAGTATATTTTATCTGTTGATGGAGGTGGAATCAGAGGAATAATTCCTGCCATTATTCTAGCAGAAATTGAATCTAGAACAAGAAAGCCAATTTCCCAGATTTTTGACTTAATGGCAGGAACCTCAACCGGTGGGATTATTGTTGCTGGACTTTGTAAAAGCAATAAACCTCAATACTCTGCCAATGATTTAGTTGGACTGTACCAAGAGTATGGAGCTTATATCTTTCAATCATCATTTTGGAGAAAATCAATTGCTTCTTGGCTGAGTGGTTCTCAGTACTCGTATAGAAATATGGAATTTATTCTCAACAAATACTTTGGTGAAAGTACTATGGCCGATGTTGCAAGTAATCTACTGCTCACCAGTTATGACATTCACAATAGTTGTGAATTTTTCTTCAAAAGTTGGAAAGAAAAAAACATTAAGTTGAAAGATGCACTCAGAGCTACAACAGCTGCTCCAACGTACTTCACACCAAAACGTCTGAAAATTAGCCAAACAGAGAGAGTGTTGATAGATGGCGGAGTGTTTGCTAATAATCCAGCAGCTTGTGCATATGCAAGTGGCAAGAGATTATTTCCAAATGATGAGATTATACTGCTATCAATAGGCACTGGTGGAACAGATAGAAGTATAAAGTATGCTAACTCAAGGAAATTTGGCAAAATAGGGTGGATCAAGCCACTACTGAATGTGATGTTCGCTTCTGGATTGGATTGCGTTGATTATCAACTAGAACAAGTAATAGATGATAAATACATAAGAATACAATCGCAATTGAAAGTAGCATCGACTGAGATGGACAATATTACACTCAAAAATATCAAATTTCTTCAGCAAGAGGCAAGTAAAATGATAGAGGATAACCAGAAAGTGATAGACAAATTCTGCAAGCAAAATCGAAAACTATAACTGAGCTAGAAAAACAAAATAAGCGAGTTTCTAGTATCTACTTTAATAAATTTACTAAAATATTTTTTTAATATTATATATTGAATACAGAAGCACAAGAATTTCATCCAGTAATGCAGATAATTAATTATGTAATCACCTTTGTTGGTATTTTAATATATTGTGTAGAAATCAGTAAACTAATGTTGCTTTTAATTCAGGTTAAGTTTTGGAAGCGTGATTTTCAAGTTCCTCAATAGATAAATCTGTTATTTTAGAAATAGCATCAACAGAAACGTCCAACATACGTAGATTATTTGCAACCTTTATTGACTCTGCTTTGTAAATCGGGAATGTTGCTACCAAATGTTGACATTAAACTTTATGATATGAGGTATCTTTGATGTTTTTACGCTACTAAATTCATGATATCCATCTCTTGGCGATTTAAGCCTATTTTTAGAGTATTGATAAAAAGACGATAAGACCCCTTCTACATCTAAAGCCTAAAATGCAATTCTCAGATGATCTCTGACAGACGTTTTTTTCATCAACACATTCAAAACAATAAAAAGATTGAATATTTCTTCACAATTGTGTATAATTATTAATGCTTTGGTGCACGTAACGATTATACTTTAAAAAGAATGTTGGCTACTGAGAAGAATGAAGACATCTTCATCAGAAAAAAAAGGGGCAAAAACAGAGAAAATTGATGTAACTACTTAAGGCAGGTGTCTCTATTGCAGCTGAGACAGCTGATCACTCATGATCAAATAAAAAAGTTATAAGCACACAGATTGGATCACAGTATCTTTTTTAAGAAGAAGATTTATCTTGCTTAAAAACTTGTAGATACTATATTTTACATAAATTCTTCATGCGAGGCCTTTATGTTTACTAATAGAATATCTAATAATCTGGATCAGCTACAATTTTTTGTAGAGTTTTTAAACGAAAATTATGAAACTCAGAAACATCTTAGTCTTACACCACTACATTTAGCAGCAGGAATGGTCAGTTGGATTTAGTCAACACTTTATTAGGAGGGGGTTTAGATATTAACTCAGAGATTAAGTACGATGGCTTTACGCCACTGTATTTTGCAATTGCAAAAAATCACTTAGAGATGGTTAACTTTCTTATTGCTCATGGAGCAGATGTAAACCATAGGGCCATTCTAGGCTTTACACCTTTAAGTTTTGCATCCCAGCAAGGATATTTAGATATAGTCAACACCTTGATTGCAAATGGAGCAGATCTTAGTACTAAAACAGATAAACTTAATACACCTTTACACCTAGCAGCAGAGAATGGTCGTCTAGATATAGTAAATGTTTTTATTGAAAAGGGATTAGATGTTAATGCTGTAAATAATGATCGAGCAAGACCTTTGCATTCTGCAGTACAAAATGGTAACCTCGAAGTAGTTAAAGCTCTTATTTCACAAGGGTCTAATATTAACGCTGGATCTTCAGGCATAGGTAATCGTAAAGTTGATGCAAACATTACACCCTTACATCTGGGAACACAAACTGGTAGGTTAGATATAGTTAAAGTTCTGCTTGAAGCGGGAGCAAACGTTAATGCAAAAACAGATGATAAGATTACACCTCTACATTTAGCGTCTCAAAATGGCTTTTTAGAGTTAGTAGACATTTTACTAAAAGCAAAATCTAATGTTAATGCTAAGGATTATGAGAATCTTACACCCCTACATTTAGCAGCAGAACGTAATCACTTTGGAGTAGTTAAGTCTCTTCTTCTCGTAAGGGGAATTGATGTTAATGCTAAGGACCACGATAATTCCACAGCTTTACATATAGGATCTCAGAATGGTCACTTAGAAGTAGTGAAGCTACTAATAGAGAAAAAAGCCAATGTTAATGCTAAAAAAAACGAAGGTTTTACACCTTTGCATCTAGCAATTCAGCAAAGTCATTTCGAGGTGAGTGATTTTTTAATTAAAAATGGAGCAAACATTAACACCGTGGATGATCAGAATTGGACTCCTTTACATAATGCAGCATATAATGGTTTTTCTTTAAAAATAGTAGAGAGCTTAATTGCAAAAGGAGCAAATATAAATGCAAAGATGGATGATGGTAGAAGAGCTCTACATTTGGCAGCAGAACATAATCACTTGGAAATAATGAATTTCTTGATTGAAAATGGAGCAGATATTAATGCTCTAGATAACAGAAGTTGGACTCCTCTACATTGTGCAGCATATGATGGTAGTTTAGAAGTTGCTAAATCTTTGCTTGATAAAGGAGCAGACATTAATGCTAAAACAGTTAAAAGTACTACACCTCTACACTTTGCAGTAGACCATGATCATTTAGAGGTGGTTGAATTGCTCTTAGAAAAGGAAGCAGATATTAATGCTTTAGATCACACAAATTGGACTCCTTTACATTTTGCAGCAGAAAAAGGTTATGATCAGATAGCAACCGTTCTATTGAAACATGGTGCTGATGTAAATGTAAAAGAAAATCAAAATAAAGGCACAGCCCTACATCTTGCAGCTCAATATGGTCATCCTAAGGTAGTTAAAACTCTTATTATAAATGGAGCGGATGTTAATGCAAAAATGGATAAAAATGCTACGCCTTTACACTTAGGGGCACAAATTTGTAATTTAGATATAGTTAGGTCTCTACTTATGAGCGGAGCATACTTTAATGCTAGAGCTGAAGGAGGTAGATATGTTTTACCATTACACTTTGCGGAAAGAAGAGGAAACCCAGAAGTAATAAAATTACTAAAATTGGTTGAGAAGTTATTTAAGGCTATAGAAGATAATAATTATTTAGGAATTGAGAGTTCCATTAGAGATGGAGCAATCATTGATTCGAAGAACGTGGATGGAAGAACGCCATTACATTATGCTGTTAATAATGGGCACATAAAAGTTGTAAATATCTTGCTAGCAAATGGAGCTGATGCTACTCAAGTTACTAACAAGGGTAATACACCATTACACACTGCTGCTTCCAAAGGTCATAAAGAAATTATTGAAGCTTTGTTACAACGTGTAAGCCACAATAAATTGAGTGATTTTATTAATGCTAAAACTACTTCTAGTGGTACTACATCACTTCATGTTGCAGCTAAAGGTGGCTCCTTGGAAGTTGTAAAATCTTTATTAAAACATGGTGCAATTTATAACATCAAGAATAAAGAAGGTAAAGCACCACTTGATCTTTCTCGAGACCAAAATATTACTAACCTATTGAAATTAGTAGAAGAGCTGTTTGAGAATGCAAAAAATGGTAATGTTGAAATTATCAGTAAGCTGAAAGCAATAAAACCTGATGAGCGCGTAGCTGTAACAAATGCTCGTAATGATCAAGACAAGTCATTAATCCAGGTTGCAGTAATCAATAAACACTCAAACCTTGCAAGTAGATTATTAGAAATATTAAAAAGTCCAGATCAGAGTTTACAAGATGTCAGCGTAGAAAATCGAGTAAAGAGTTTAAAGTTATAGCTCTCTTAAATGAAACTCTAATGAGGGTGCCAAGATCTAGAAAATATACAAAAATTTTGTTACAAAATAGTGAAATTTAGGAGGATTTTAAAAATATGCTAAATAATAATATTAACAAAGAATTAGAAAAAGCAGTCTATGAACGAAACTTAGAAAAAGTTAAAGCTCTTTTGTCTGCAGGTGCTAATGCTAACCTTAGAGTAGAAAGGAATAGAGATACGTTACTTCATACTACTAGTAGTGTAGAAATTACTAAAGAGCTTTTGTTAGGTGGTGCCGAAGTCAATTCAAGAAACATGTATAGTGAAACTCCACTACATTCTGCTATAACACTGGGGAAGGAATTAGAATTAGTTAGAGAACTTCTGAAACATGGTGCTGATGTAAATGCAACAAACCGTAAAGGCAATACTGCACTGAACCATGCTGTAAAAAAAAGTGGTAAAAATCTGGAAGTAGTTAAAGAACTATTAGAATATGGAGCTGATATTAATATAAGAAATCGTGAACGACGGCTTTATGATAATTGTTCCACATCTTTAGATAACGCTGTAAGTGATCTAGCATGCGCTAAATTGTTGATTAAATTTACTTTAGTAAGGAACTTCAATAAGGATTACGGAAAAATTATTGACTTATCTCCTTATAAAGGATGCAGTAATTACAGTAAATTATCAAGTTATCTAGATGACTGTGTTTGTGAAATTCTTCAAATGAAAACAGATGAAATAAAAGATAGCCTTCCACTATATGAATTTGTTACAAATAACTTCAACATACATGTACTATATAATAATCAATTATCTGTAAGACTAGCAAAAATTGATTATTCCATACGCTATCCTATATATAATGATATCATATTAGATAAGGTAAAACCTTTTTTAGAAAGAGCAGATTTGTTAAATAAGTTAAGTAAGATACAATTTTATACTAAATTAGATGTGGCAGATCAAGATGCCAAAGAAAAGAAAATTATTCTGGATCATGATTCTACATATAATATAACTGAATATCTATCTAATGATAACTTGTTAAACTTTATAGTAGCGTTTGATGATTCCAATAAACGTACTTTTCAATCTTTAAGTTCCTTAAATAATCTCGTAGAGCCTGGTACAAGACTTTATGAAACTTCTATAAGTAATGATACCAAACGTGCAAGATTAGAATAAATACATTTTTTGTCAGTACTAGAGTTTTTTATGAACAACAATTAGTCGTATGGTTCCAGAGAGGTGATACATAAGAGATTGCTATAATGCCAAAACACTAAACTTAGTGCTTTTTTATGTAAGTTGATCATCATTTCTCTTTGTTGTTTTCAAACGGGTTATTATTAGTAGGTGTTACTAATAATTTAAACAACCAACACATTTCCCACACCCAAAATCAAATGTTGTGAAGGCTTTTCGTCCTGAAATTGCAGGATTAGTAGATATTCTCTCAAAAATATTTTATTAACAAAAGATGCTATTTTAATTTTTGCCATATTAAGTAAACTTTGCTATTCTAATACTGGTGTAAATATATCTCAGAGAGGGTTTATGCATGTACCTAAACAACAAACCAGTTTTTATCAAGAAGATAAACAGTTTTTATCACGTTCTTACACATCAAAAGAGGAGTTTATTAGAGAATATAAAAAGCTCTACCGCAGAAAAGCAAAAGCTGAAGAACTTTATCTCCTGGTTTTAACTGAACTCGAAGAGGCAATATCAGATGGTAATGTCGACAGCTTAAAAAAATTAAGCAATTTTATTGATTACATAAGTGATGCAGAAGATCAAGTAACTTTGAGAGACTATTATGATAATGCTAACAATCCTGTTAAGAGTACTAACTTAGTTATCTTAGCTTGTAAACACAATAAGGTAAAGATTTTAGAATACCTACTTGGCAATAATAGTAAAATTCTCAGTAATTTATCTGTTGGCATCAGAGAAACTACTATATTACCAGATGATGAGGATGAAACATGCCATAATGCGTTTTATTATGCTATACGTTCAGGTAATGTTGAACTTCTTGATACACTCATTAATAAATGGCCAGGTAATTATTTTGCTGTTCATTTCAGGGAATTAGATGAAATTCTTTCACGAGCTTATGAGGAATTAAAACTAAAGAACGTATTCTTGTCAGAAGAGATAGAAATTTTTGTTGAAAATAAGTTGATAAACCTCCGTTTTTTCTCTAGTGCTTCTGGACAAGATCAGAATGTGAAGAGTTATCTTAATAACATAAGAGAGCGGATTGAGTTAGTACTTCAAAATATTAGCCTGTTAAAGGCAGAGTATTCAAACACAGAAAAAGTAGATGAAAAGTTTTTATTCATAGCAAAATTTATTGCACAAAATATTCATATATTAAAGCGGCAGTTGAAATCAACCTACGATAGACTACCTTGGGAAGAAATGGAATTTTGTTTGATCAGTTTTGTTTCTTCTCACATAAAACGACAGGAAATGAATCTATTCTATAATGCCACATTGAATAAAAGTAAAATACTAGACCACTTGGAAAATTTTGCAAAGAAACTTAAAGAAGAAAAAGATATTATAGAAGGTGTGGACATTGGTAAATTTGCTGATCTCCCGAAGTTAAAACGTGAGAGGGTTGTTGCAGAGATCGTTAGCAATTATCCTCAATTTGGAGAGTTGTATAGCGATTATCAACAAATTAGGGATATTCATTCTTTAGAGAAAATAAGTGATTATATAAAGTTGGCATTATCAGCTAATCCTAAAGAAAGGGAAGGACAGTTAATTATTACAAGGGTTTTACAGGTTATTGGTGAATATTTAAAAAACACTCTAGAATCTCCCAAGTTATCTAGCACTACAAGCGAGCTTCTTCTACTATCATTACCAAAGAACACAAGAGAAGTCATTATAGATTTACGTAACTCACTATCACATGCTTACTCGCTCTCTAAAAGAACAGAGATTGAGGAAAATACAGATGTTAACTTTTTTATTGGTGTTCAAAATGATACTAAAAGAATCGATAATGTAATTACTGATATTCTTTACAATAACAAGATTAAAATAGTCATAATATTGCTAAAGAAAATTACCAGTAGTGAAAACTTAGACGAGATAAAAGAAGTTGCTGGAATATTTAGTAACGTTGAATTAGATGAAATGATTACAGAGAGTTTTAAAGTGATGGAACATGATAAGCTTGAAAAACTCATAAAAGAATTAAGCAATAATATAACTGAAAAGACGAATTATGAAAAGGAGCTGTTTAATAAAATTGATAACATAATCAATTTTGCAAAAACTAAATCAAAAAATATCAGAACTGATTATGTTACGGCGTTTATATCATTAAAGAGCTTAGATGTTGGTTTGAATGACAATAAGATTGACCATAATGTTATTAGAGGAATAAAATTCTTTGCTAATAAAACACTAGAGAATATTCCTTCCCAAATAGAGTCTCACAATCTTAAAGAAATAGCCGAACTATCAATGAAAATTTCTCATAGTGTTAGGTCAAGAATACAGGATGACAACCTTGATAAAGTAAATAGATTAACTTGTGAGATTTTTTACATTGCTGAACTTGGAACAGGTGACCTTAAATGGATTGAGGAATTAAGAAACAAGTTGAATGAGAAAGGTTCGTTTATTCCTATACATAAACAAAGGAAGGCTTACAACATAACAGAAGAAAAATACAATAACCAGCTTGAACTGAAGTTATCTGAACTGAAAAGTATTTTGAGGAATAACGCATTAAGTGGCAAGTTAACTGAAAAGCTTCCTTCCTACAAGAGGAATAAAAAGTTGCAAGCAGTAGTAGAAATGCTTGTTCTGGATATAATGTCAATTTTAGGTAGATCAGAGAAGCATCTAGAAAACAATCTACTTTTTTTAGATGATAACACTCCTTTATTAACTGGAAAATGTTTGCGTAATCATTTAGCACACGATAATACCTTAGTTGATGTATTGTTATCTGATCCCTCAATAGCAGTTATCTTGAACGCTAAAAAACTTATTTCAGAAAATGTAATAAAAAGTAAGAAGAAAATTGGCAAGTCGGTAAGAGATGATCCTTCCAAGCTGAAAGATAAATACGATCAAAACCTTATCACTATTACTAATCAGGAAAAAATGTTTGCTGCGTTGGAAGAAGGAAATCTTGAAGACTTAAAGAGTTATCTCAAAAAAGGAGCAGACATCAATGCTAGAAGTATTAACTCATGGACTACATTACATTTTGCTGCTAAGGGACCTAGTCTTGAAATTATAAAATTTGTTCTTAATCAAAATTTAGACGTTAATGTTAAAGATATTAATGGTCAAAGCCCACTACATATTGCTGCTGCATATGGAAGGAAAAATATTGTGGAATTTTTTATAGGAAAAACAGGTGTATATGTTGATGATCTAGATAATAGTGGCAAAACATCACTACATATTGCAGCTAAAAATGGTCACAAAGATGCTGTTGAAATTCTACTAAAAAATAATGCTAATACTAATACCAAAGATATAGCTGGTTTTTCACCTTTACACTATGCAATAAAAAACAATCATATTGATGTTGCTAAGATTATGCTGGAAAAAGAAGCGAATGTTGACATCAACGAAACTATGGGTGGCTTTACTTCACTACATATAGCTGCAGAAAGTGGTTATCTAGGGCTAGTTAATTTTTTACTGAAAAATGAGGCAAATGTTAATGCAAGAAACGATAAGGAGGGAATACCATTACATACAGCAGCACTAAATGGCCACCTAGAAGTAGTGAATGCTTTAATTCTCAAAGGAGCCGATGTTAACTCCAGAGTTATAGATGGTTGTACACCATTACACTATGCAATAGAAAACGGTCATGAAAAGATAGCTAATATTTTATTGAAGCATGGAGCTAATGTTAATGTTGTTGACAAAACCTATAATAACACACCTTTGCACTACGCAGCAAAAGATGGACATGAGAAAATTGTTAAGGCTTTACTGACAAATAAGGCAAATGCTAGTATTGCCACTGTGGAAGGTATAACCCCACTACATTTTGCAGTGCAGAGTGGCCACTTGAAGATAGTTGTTGCTCTTCTCGAGCATGGGGTTAACATTCGCGCTAAAGATAAAAATAATGCTACGCCATTACACTATGCAGCAGAGAGTGGTCATAAGGCAGTTGCTGAGCTTTTAATAAAAAATGGAGTAGAAATCAATGATAAAGCCAATAATAATCTAACACCATTACATGTAGCTGCTCTGAAAGGTCACAAAGATATTATTGAACTCCTAATAAGAAATAAAGCTGAAGTTAGAGCTCAAGATATTAAGGGTAGTACACCATTACATGCAGCTGCGATGAATGGTAGCAAAGATATTATTGATCTTCTAATAAAAAATAAAGCTGAAGTTGATGCTAGAACTAATGATGGCATGACGCCATTGCATGTAGCTGCTCTAAGTGGACATAAAGACGCTATTGCTTTTCTAATCAAAAGTAAAGCTGAAGTCAATACTAGTGCTAATTATGGCCTTACACCTTTACATGCAGCTATTGTGGGAGGTCACAAAGATATTGTGAATCTTTTAATAAAAAATAAAGCTAAAGTTAACACAGAAGGTATTGCAGGTAGTACACCATTACATGTAGCTGTGGAAGGAGGTCATAAGGAAATCGTTGGAATTTTGGTAGCAAATAGAGCCAGTGTTAATGTTAAGAGTAACAACCTAACACCATTGCTTTCTGCTATTAAGCATAATCATAAGGAGATCGTTGAAGTTCTTGTAGAAAATGGAGCTAGTGTTAATGCAGAAGGTGGTGAACCTTTATCATTAGCAGTACTCGCTGGTTATAGGGATATTGTAGAGATTTTGCTAAAAGACAAGGCCCATATTGATATAAAAGGTCCTGAAGATGCTACACTATTACATTTGGCTGCTAAAAGAGGACATAAGGGGATAGTAAATGCTCTGATAGAAAGGGGAGCCAATGTTGATGCTATGACTATTAATAGTATAACACCATTATATCTTGCGGCACAAGAAGGCCATGAAGAAATTGCTGAAGTTTTGATAGCAAACAAGGC
The DNA here is from genome assembly GCF_947251575.1 of Wolbachia endosymbiont (group A) of Yponomeuta plumbellus. Lineage (NCBI taxonomy): Bacteria > Pseudomonadati > Pseudomonadota > Alphaproteobacteria > Rickettsiales > Anaplasmataceae > Wolbachia > Wolbachia endosymbiont (group A) of Yponomeuta plumbellus. Next base: position 1,365,248 of record NZ_OX366353.1, read on the forward strand.
TAATGTTAACTTTGTAAATGTTGAAGGTACTCCACTACATATAGCTGCAGGACACGGCCATGTTAATGTTGTTGAAGTCCTATTAAGTAATGGAGCAAAAGTTAATGTTAAGGATAATAAGAGCAGAACACCTTTAGAATTAGCAGTTGCACATGGTCATTTGCAAGTGGTTAAAATGTTACTGCAGTATAAAAAAGTAGATATGAATGCTAAAGGCAATGATGATTGGACTATACTGCACATTGCTTCACAGGAAAGTAACTTGGAAATGGTAAAATGTCTAGTAGATGAAGGGTCTAATATTAATGCTAAAAATGCCTCTGGATCAAAGCCTATACACATTGCAGCTAGAGAAGGTTATAAAGATACCGTAGAGTTTTTCCTTAGCAAGGGGTTGAGTATTAATGAGCTTGGTACAGCTAACCAGACATTACTACACTATGCTGCAATGAAAGGTCGGTTAGAAGTTGTAAAGTATTTGATAGCACAAGGTGCTGACGTTAATGCTAAAGATACTAATGGCTTAACCCCTATGCATATTGCTGCTAATTTTGGTTATAAAGACGTTATTGAAGTTTTATTAAAAAATGGTGCAGTTTATAACGCTGTTGACAAGCTTTGTAGAAGACCATTAGAAATGACTAACGATAAAGACGTTATCAATCTATTAGCATCAACTGAGAAATTATTTGAGGCTGTAAAACGTAATAGCTCTTCAGAGGTTGAGAATTACATTAAAGCAGGAGCGTTTGTTAATGCCAAAAATGCTGATAGTGTAACACCATTATATTATGCTGCATGGAAGGGCTATGATGGAGTTGTCAATATTCTATTACAAAATAAAGCTAATCCTAATGTGGTTGGTAACAAGGGGTTTACTCCTCTGCATTATGCTGCTAAGTTCTCTCACTTAAAAGTTGTAAAGGCCCTATTATCTAATGGTGCAGTATACAATGCTGTCTCTGACAGTGGGAAAACACCATCAGATTTTACTGTGGATAAAAGTATAACTAGCTTATTTAAACTAGTCAGTGAATCATTTAAAAAGGTTAAAGATGGTAATGCTCAAGTTATTAATGACCTAAATAAGATAAAGGATATTGATACAGTAAAAGCAGTGATGAGTGCTCGTAATAGAGAGAACAAAACGTTAGTAGTTGCTGCAGTACATAGTAACTTTTCAAAAGTCGAGCAGTTGAAGCAGATATCGCAAAGTGACGTATCCGCTCAGATTGATACAGCTTTAGTGCTCTTGAATCAAGGCAATTACCAAAAAGCCTTAAGTATTTTCAGAAGCGCATTTGAAAGAAGAAAAGAAATACTAGGACCAGACAATCCTGGTACTTTAGATATTCAGACATATATAGCCAAAGTGCTATATAAGCAAGGAATTTACCAAGAAGCTTTAAATATGCTTAAAGAGATTTTTCAGAAACAAAAAGAAATGCTGGGTTTAAACGATAAGGATACTTTAAGTACAAGAAGTACAATCGCTTTAGTGCTGCATAGACAGGGGAAAGATGAAGAAGCTTTTAATATTTATCAAGAAGTCTATCAGAGACAAAAGGAAATACTAGGGTCAAATCATTCAGATACCTTAAATACTCAGTTTCACATGGCATTAGTATTAGATAAACAGGGAAAATATGAAGAAGCGTTAAATATCAATAGGGCAGTTTTTGAAAAGAGGAAAGAAACACTAGGTACACATGATCTAGCCACTGTGAGTGCCAAAAATAATATAGCAATGGTACTAGCTAACCAAGGTAAATACGAAGAGTCCTTAAAAATCTATAAAGAGGTTTTTGAAAAGAAGAAAATAATTTTAGGTATTAATCATGCTGATACCTTGAGAACGTTACATAACATTGCTGGGGTACTCTTCAATCAAAATAAATATCATGAAGCCTTGAAAGCTTTTCAAGAGGTTTTAAATATCCAGAAAAAAGCTTTACAACAAAATCACCCAGAAACCTTGAATACTCAATACAACATAGCAAATGTACTTTTTGCTCAAGGGAAATGGATCAGCGCACTTAAAGTCTACAGAGAAAGTTTAGATCAAAGAAAAGCTGTTTTTGGACCAAGTCATCCGAGTGTTTTAGATATTTTAAAAAAGATAGAGATGATTAATTTTAGATTTAAGCTTGAGGGTAGCGAAGCATCAGAGGTTCTCCAGCATCTGCAGAAAGATATCAACATTGCTGCTAGTAAAGGTGATATACGAACTGTTCAGCGTCTGTTAAAAGATGGAGCTGATGCCAACGATAAAGATATTGATGGAAGAACACCGTTGCATTACGCTGTTAGCAATGGACACATAGATATTGTAAACATCTTACTAACAAATGGAGCTAACGTTAGTCAAGTTACTAATAAAGGTAATACACCATTACACACTGCTACTTCCAAATGTTACAAAGAAATTGTTGAGGTTCTGTTACAACATATCAGTCGTGATAAATTAAATGACTTTGTTAATGCTAAAACTACTTCTAGTGGTACTACATCACTTCATGTTGCAGCTAAAGGTGGCTCCTTGGAAGTTGTAAAATCTTTATTAAAACATGGTGCAATTTATAAAATTGAGAACAAAGAAGGTAAAATACCTATTGATCTTTCTAAGGACCAAAGAGTTACTAACTTACTGAAATTGATCGAAGAATTGTTTAGAGATATAAAAAATGGTAATGTTGAATCTATCAGCAAGCTAAGAGCAGTAAAACCTGATGAGTTCTTAGCTATAACAAATGCTCGTAATAATCAAGGGAATACATTATTGCAAGTTGCTATAGCCAATAAACATAAGAATATTGCAACTAAATTGTTAAAAATGCTGAAGGAGCCAGATCAAGTTCAATCACAGTTTAGCCCTGAATGTGAGTTGGATCAACTTGAGAAGCTTAAAAGTGCTACAGAGGTGCATATCCGTTTTTCTGAGCTTTACCTTCCTATGTTGCGTAGCATGTCGCAACCATATAGTTCAGAAAAGAATACTTCTCCTTGGAAAACTCTTAAGGAAGGTTCTTATTACCTAGGAAATGCATATCGCTTAGTTGAGGTATACAAAGATTGTGTACCTGGTTCGATAAATAATAAAAGCATACAGTCAGTAAATGATATGCTAGTAGCACTAGAATTTGATCCAAAACACATAACGTCAGGGTATACAGATGAAGCTTACGGTGGGAAGGCTGAATGCTTCGTTTCCAAAGGGCAAGGTACAAAATATTATAAGTTATTGCATAGTGAGTTAAAGAAAGATGTAAGATCGTTCATAGAAATGGTTGAACTTAATATTGACATTCCTGTAAAAAGGTTTTTAGAGTCAATCAATCAGAGGTTACAGTCTGCTTTTTCTGAAAAGTTACTTGAGGCCATAGAAAATGACAATCCTTTAGCGGTTGAGAATTGCATCAAAAGAGGGGTAATTGTTAACTTCAAAGATACCGATGGAAGAACGCCATTACATTATGCTGTTAATAATGGGCACATAAAAGTTGTAAATATCTTGCTAGCAAATGGAGCTGATGCTACTCAAGTTACTAACAAGGGTAATACACCATTACACACTGCTGCTTCCAAAGGTCATAAAGAAATTATTGAAGCTTTGTTACAACGTGTAAGCCACAATAAATTGAGTGATTTTATTAATGCTAAAACTACTTCTAGTGGTACTACATCACTTCATGTTGCAGCTAAAGGTGGCTCCTTGGAAGTTGTAAAATCTTTATTAAAACATGGTGCAATTTATAACATCAAGAATAAAGAAGGTAAAGCACCACTTGATCTTTCTCGAGACCAAAATATTACTAACCTATTGAAATTAGTAGAAGAGCTGTTTGAGAATGCAAAAAATGGTAATGTTGAAATTATCAGTAAGCTGAAAGCAATAAAACCTGATGAGCGCGTAGCTGTAACAAATGCTCGTAATGATCAAGACAAGTCATTAATCCAGGTTGCAGTAATCAATAAACACTCAAACCTTGCAAGTAGATTATTAGAAATATTAAAAAGTCCAGATCAGAGTTTACAAGATGTCAGCGTAGAAAATCGAGTAAAGAGTTTAAAGTTATAGCTCTCTTAAATGAAACTCTAATGAGGGTGCCAAGATCTAGAAAATATACAAAAATTACAGTGGGATTTACATCTTACTAATTATGAATTAACTTACTACCTAATCAATTCCTGAGTTATGTATGAGTAACATTTTGATAATATTAGCAGCAGGAAAGAGCAGTAGAATGAATTCTGAATATTCAAAAGCGTTGCACCAAGTGGGAAATCTTACTCTTTTAGAACATATAATTTCTAATGCAAAATTGCTGAGTCTAAAAAGCTTATCAATTGTTGTTAACAACTCCCTTCTAAAAGATTTAGAAAACTTTGATAGCCTAAAAAGTATAATCGATCAATATAATATAAAACTAATAATGCAAGAAGATATTACAGGCACTGGCACTGCAGTTAAAATTGCTCTAGAAAATCTGGAGGAGTTATCTGATCAAGACATAGTTTTAATACAGTATGGAGACACTCCCTTTATATCTAGTGATACAGTTATGAAAATGACTGATTGTTTAAAGTATAATAATTTAGTTCTTCTTGGATTTAATAGTCAAGATGAACAATATGGAAGATTAGTAATTGATAATTACGGAAATGTTCAAAAAATCCTAAAAAATGGAGATAAAATGCTTCTTGCAAACTCTGGAATAATGGCTTTATATGCTAAAGATCTCTTTACCTTAGTAAAAGAAATAAAATTCAATAATTCGACCAATGAATATTGTCTTAATGATATAGTGCCCATTGCAGCAAACAATAACTTGAGTGTAGGTTATGTAGTTTCTGATGAAAGAGAAGCAATGGGAGTAAATAATAAAGAGGATTTGATTAAAGCCGAACACTATTTTCAAGAAAGAAGGCAGCCAACTTTTCTTTCATAACTACATTTTTTTATTCATTAATTTAAGTTGACATTTGTTTTATACTGGTTTTATAATACCTTTTGATTCTTACTTGTAAGATAATTGGTACGACAAATTTTCCTATTTGTAGTGAGAGGGTATACATGGGGATATTAATAACAGGTGCTGCAGGTTTGATAGGATCAACCTTGGTGAAAAAGTTAGAAAACCAGGGCCATGAAGTAATAAGCTGTGATATTAGGTTTCGCAACAATCCACTCAGTTTTTTTTCAGAAGATATAGTACCACTACTTGCTAAGTGTACAGGAATTATTCATCTGGCTGCAATTTCTCGAGTTATACATGGTGAACTTTATCCTGAACTGTGTAAAAAAATTAATGTTGATGGTACAATGCAGTTTTTAGGGTTATGTAAGTCACTTCCAAATAAACCATGGTTTATATATGCAAGTAGTAGGGAAGTCTATGGAGAGCAGAAGGAACTGCCGGTTACAGAATCTGCTAGTATCGATCCAATAAATAATTATGCCAAAGGTAAAGCATTTATTGAGAAGCAAATAACAAGTTTAAAAGATTTTAATGTAGCAATATTACGCTTTTCAAATGTATACGGTGGTTTACTAGATCATAACAGTAGAGTAATTCCCGCACTCTGTATTAATGCATTAAGAGGTGATCCAATTAAAATAGAAGGTAAAGAATGTGTTTTTGATTTTACCTACTTGGATGATGTTATAGAGGGTATATGCTTAACTGTTAAATATTTACAAAGTGAAAAATCTTCTCTTCCTGCTATTCATCTTACTACTAATAGCCCATGTACTTTAGAAAACTTAGCAAAAACAATATTAAAAGTCACGAAAAGTGATTCTAGAATTGATTTTTATCCTCCAAGAAATTTTGACGTAACTAAGTTCCATGGTGATTTTACTAGAGCTAAAGAGCTACTTGGTTGGTCTCCAAAGCATTCATTAGAAGTAGGATTAAGCAATTTTATAAAAAGTCTACAAAACAATATACAAGAGTATCCTAACAATATAGATATGGTAATATATGAAAATATTAAAAGTTATTCATGGTTACCCTCCTTATTATAGCGCTGGTTCAGAGGTTTACAGCCAAACTCTTGCTCATGAACTAGCAAATAACAATGAGGTACAAGTATTTACTAGGTATGAAAATAGCTTTTTACCTGATTTTTATTACACTACAGTCCTAGATCGTAGTGATTCTCGAATCTTACTGCATTTAATTAATATACCCATAGCTAAATATCGTTATAAATTTATTAATGAAGAAGTAGATATAAAATTTAAAAGAGTAATAGATAACTTTCAGCCAGATCTTATACATTTTGGTCATCTTAATCATCTATCAATTACTTTACCAGAAATTGCTTTTAAAGAAAATATACCTACAATTTTTACGCTACATGACTTTTGGTTAATGTGTCCAAGAGGAAGGTTTATTCAACGCAATTCTGAAGATTTATTACAGCTTTGTGATGGACAAAAGGATCAAAAATGTGCAACCCAATGTTACAAGGGATATTTTACAGGAGATGAAGAATTCCTGAATTCAGACCTAAATTATTGGGAACAATGGGTTGCAACTAGAATGAAGCACACAAGGAAAATAATAGACTATATAGATTACTTTATTTCCCCATCGAAATTCTTGATGGATAAATTTACTCAGGATTTTTATGTTCCGATAAACAAAATTTCTTATCTTGATTATGGTTTTGATCTCAATCGTCTTAAGAATAGAAATAGAGTACAAGAAAAAGAGTTTATTTTCGGTTATATTGGTACTCATACTCCCGAAAAAGGTGTTGATCTATTATTGAAAGCTTTTTCTCACTTATCATCTAAAGCAAAACTTAGAATTTGGGGAGCGGCAAGAGAAGAAACTAAAGCTTTAAAAGCGATTGCCGATCAGTTTTCACCTGTTGTTAAAGAAAGAATAGAGTGGATGGGAAGTTATGATAATAAGAATATAGTTACTGACGTATTTAATAAAGTTGATGCAATAGTCGTTCCTTCAATTTGGGGTGAAAATTCACCGTTAGTAATACATGAAGCACAGCAACTTAGAATACCAGTTATAACAGCCGATTATGGTGGCATGGCAGAATATGTAAGAGATGGACTATTATTTAAGCACAGAGATGCAAGTAGTTTGTCAGAAAAAATGCAAGTCCTATCTACAGATCAGGAGTTATATAATAAACTTACCCAAAAAGGCTATCCTTATACTGAAAATGGAAATATACCTTCTATAGGTGAGCATACTGAGAAACTTAACAAGATTTACCGTAATGCTATTGAAAAGAAAGGCAAATCAGTAGCTGTGAAACCTGGTCCTTGGAGAATTACTTTTGATACTAATCCAGATTACTGCAATTTTGCTTGTATAATGTGCGAATGTTTTTCACCATACAGCAAAGTTAAAGAAGAGAAGAAAGCTAAAGGAATAAAACCTAAGATACTGTCGATAGAAACTATCAGAAAAGTAATTAAGGAAGCAGCTGGCACACCTTTAAGGGAAATCATTCCTTCTACTATGGGTGAGCCTTTAATGTATAAAAGCTTTGATGAAATAATCAATTTGTGCCATGAGTTCGGCCTTAAGCTTAACCTCACAACCAATGGTTCTTTTCCCATTAAAGGAGCTAGAAAATGGGCTGAACTATTGGTACCAATTTTATCTGATGTTAAGATTTCCTGGAATGGGGCAACTAAAGAAACTCATGAAAGAATCATGAAAGGTTCAAAATGGGAAGTAGTGACAGAAAATTTAAAAACTTTCCTTGAAGTTAGAGATAAATACTTTAGCGATACAGGTGAAAGGTGTACCGTTACTTTACAATTAACATTTTTGGAAAGTAATTTACATGAACTCTATGACATAGTTAAGATGGCCATAAAAAATGGCATAGATAGAGTTAAAGGACATCATCTTTGGGCACATTTTGAGGAAATTAAGGATCTATCTATGAGAAGAGATGAGTTAGCAATTAGTAGATGGAATACAGAGGTGAGAAGGTTATATGAGCTTAGAGATAATATGCTATTACCAAATGGTAAAAAGATAAAATTAGAAAATTTTACAATTCTTTCTCAAGAAGGTATTAAGGATTTGGCTCCAGGTGGTCAATGCCCATTTTTAGGTAAAGAAGCATGGATAAACAATGAAGGAAAGTTTAGTCCTTGCTGTGCTCCAGATGAACTCCGTAAGACATTAGGAAATTTTGGTAATGTTAATGAGGTTAAACTCGAGGAAATATGGCAGAGTAGTGAGTACCTAAGCTTACAAAAGAATTATTTAAATTACAAATTATGCAAAACATGCAACATGAGAAAACCTTTGATCAATTAATCAAAGATAATCTTAGATCTATTAAAATTTCACCGTGTGAGAGCTTTCACGAATTACTAGGAAATCCTTTGTATGAAAATAGGTTTATAAAGGTTGGTAAATTTCATGAGCCCGGTCTTGCACCGGTTTATGATCAGACAGGTGCTTATCATATCAATGTAAGAGGAGAAGCAGTTTATCATAATAGATTTCTAAAAACTTTTGGATTCTACTTTAATAGAGCAGCCGTAGAAGATGATACAGGGTGTTACCATATTGATTCATTTGGATGTAGAGTATACAAACAGTCTTATCAATGGATTGGAAATTATCAGGAAGATGCTTGTGTAGTTAGAAGACATGATAAATGTTTTCATATTAATTTAAATGGCAACAGGATTTATCAGGAGGAATATGATTATGTTGGAGATTTTAAGGATGGTATCGCTGTAGTCTATAAGGATGGTAAAGCTACACATATTAATCATCATGGAAAGTTAGTACATAATAAATGGTATAAAAAACTTAATGTTTTTCATAAAGGTTATTCTATTGCAGAAGATCAACATGGTTGGTTTCATATAGATATTAATGGTGATCCTGTTTACCAGCAGAGATTTAAAATGGTAGAAGCATTCTATAATGGGATGGCAAAAGTTGAAACTTTTGAAGGTGTGTTAGGACAAATCGATATTACCGGAAATGTAAAGTTTAGTATTTTTGATTTAGGTAAAGAATCTCAAGTGCATAGGATTTCTGCAGAACTTTCAGCCTTTTGGAAAACTTACCTAACAAGCGTTGCTATTGAACTTGATTTGTTAAATATTTTACCTGCAACTATGCCAGTTTTATCTAAAAAGTTAAACATTATCGTACCAAATCTAGAAAGGCTGTTAAGGGCGTTGTGGGAAATAGGGTTTATTGATTACGATAAGGACAAGGACTTATGGCAACTATCATCAAAAGGTAAGTGTTTTAAGGAAATACCATTTTTGCCAAAAGCAGCAACGATGTGGGCAAGAGTTGCCGCTGAAAAGAATTGGTTAAAGATTGCCGATATACTAAAACAGAAGTCAATCTCTTCATTTGAATCTTTTAAGGAAAGAGAAGCATCAGAAGATAAGAAAATAGCGTTTTACCAAGCATTGCTAGGATATTCTAGATTTGATACTAAAGAGTTTAATTCTAGAATTAATATAGATGATGCTAAGAATATATTGCTATTTGGTGTACACTCTTTATTTCTTGCTTATTCTGATATACACAATAAAGGTTCCATAGGCCTATATAACGAACATAAAGTGCCAAGACAGTTAGTAGAAAATTTAAAAGTCAAACTTATAACTCAGGAAGAACTATCAGCTACAAATTATGAATTAGGTGTCTTTTGCCGCTTTCTACAGCATTATGATGATGATAAAGTATTATCTTATTTAAAATTGGTCAAAGGAATATCTCGTATTTTATTGATAGAAACTATTTTAGATTACCGCTCTCCAGATGGAGGCTCTGTAGATATTAATGTAATGGTTGAAACAGGAGGTAAACTAAGAACATTAAGCAATTGGGAAAAAATACTCAAACAAGTAAAAGGATTCAAAATTTTTGCTGTTATACCTTTAACAGATTACTTATCAGTTATTGATGTCAGGTGTTAATCATATGGAAACATTACAAAAAAATGGTTTTTTTATTATCAAAAATCTGGTTCCTTTAGAGCTAATAACTCAGTCTTTAAGTGATATAACAAATAAGATATCAAAGCTATCCCAAGAACTAAGTGTTTCAACTTCTGACTACTTAAAACCTCAGTTATGGATTAGCCGATAAAGAAAGGCATAGAAATAGAAGGCTTTTTGGACTGCATGGAGTAGGAAATCAGAACAGAAAAAACATGAATTAGGAAATTTGTTGGCGATCTATGTCTTGTATGCTCAATCTCAAATTTGTTTTTCAAGGAATCAAAAACAGTCTCAATAATCGACCTTTTCCTTAATAAAATCTTCTCTTTAAGTGAAATTAGTGCGTTTTTCATACCTTTTTTTACTTTAGTGACTAACTTTAGGCCTCTATCGAAGAGTTTCTCAAAAAGCTCTTTCTTTATATAGCCCTTATCTCCAAACAAAAGTCCGGTCAGTCTTTTAGTGAGAGTTGGTAAAGGTTTTCTGTCATCAACGTTACCTTTGGTTAGGGTAAGTGCTTGAATTTCACCAATTTCGTTAATCACTAAGTGCAACTTGAAGCCAAAAAACCAACCATACGTACTCTTACTAATTTCTGCTAGATGATTAAAAACTTTATTCCTAGAGATCCTTTTTTTGTGGCAAACGGCAATCGTAGAGGTGTCGATGTAGGAAGTGCCGGTCATTTTCGCTTGTTCACAGAACCATTGCAAAAGTAATGCTAAATACCACAAAACTCGCGGCTTTAAGGCAATAAATCTGTGATATGAAGGCAGCTTTGAAAACTCTGATCTATAGAATAACTGAAGATAACAAAGATAAAAAGCCTTGAAGTTTTTACATGGTGATTTATGGTATAACAGGATTATGGTTAGAATTTCTGAGTGCGCTATTTCTGGTACTCTGGTTGGTTTTTTGCCGTTTGATAAGAACCTATTTGCAAAATTATCATCTACCGCACGACAAAAATCCTCGACGCAACAGTACAGTTCTGTAATATCTTTCTTCATGGGTAACCTCTTATTATTACTAAAATACTCGAGTTTACCCTGTTTCCCTCTTCTTAGTTATACTTTTATCTATTTTCTAATCCATAACTGAGGTTTAAACTGTACCGGCAGATGGGGCACGTCATCTCAAGTAACTAGAATTATCTCTCAAGCATTAGATAAAATTATTAAAAATTACCTTGAAAAGTCACTTCAGTGTCAGATACTGCAGAAAAAATCAAATGTTATATGTAAAACTGCTGATTTAATAGATGCAGTTCCCTTCCATCAAGACATCTCCTATAGTTTCAATGATCCTTACCACTTTTCTGTTTGGTTAGCTTTGAATAATGTAAGTGAAACTTCAGGTGCACTGCAAATTATAGAAAACAGTCATAAATGGGAAATACAGCCTTTAGTTGATTTTTGGTACCCATATTTTTTTGATCAGTACTCAAGTAATCGGGAAAATTACAAAATTAAGTCACTACCTATTTCAGCAGGAGATGCGATAGTTTTTGATTCACGGTTATGGCATGGTAGTGATAAGAATACAGATGCTAAAGATAGATTTGCTTATGTAACAAGGTGGATTGTAAAAGATCAAGATCTTCCCTATGTGCCAAAACCTCAGCCTTCAGTTTTTGGTATACTCAATTGTGGTGAGTTAACAGAATCTATACTGAGAGAATGCTTGTCATTATTTTGCTACCAGGAAAGTATAAAAGTAAAAAACATGGAAGAACTTATCAAGAGCTGGTTAGCCTTTATTACAGACACAACTACAAATATTTCTGAGATCGACACTACTGAGGCTAAGCGAGATTTATATAAGCTACTTATTCTGAATCGAGCATCAGCACTACATGATGCTGGAGACATCTCAGGAAAAATATACAAAAATTTATGGTTTTCACTACTTGTATTTCTCAATAAAAAAGTCAACGTAGTGGAGCTAGCATTGTAAATGAACAGAAGTAGAGTTGATAGCTTCAAATGTGTATTGATGTTCATCTTGAATATAGTATCTAAATTCAAACTTAATGTACTTATAATGTCTTTAGTTGCCCTGGTGGTAGCTGTTGATTTGTCTTTTAGAAAGTATTTAGTAAAAAATATTCTAGATACAGCTGTAAAATATCAGGAAGGTAATGTAATTGAAAATCTTTTATTACCTGTAAGCGCTTATCTTGGCATGGCATTACTTATCACTACTGCTTTTAGATTCTATGGCTATTTTGTTGACATTCGAATGTTTACCTTAATGCGTCAAAAAATAGCTGATATATCTTTTTGTAGGCTACTCCAACAAGACCATTCCTATTATCAGAACAATTTATCTGGAAGCTTAGTACATAAGGTCAGTAGCTTAATGGATAGTGTGATAGAGTTAATAAGATTGCTTATAGATTGTTTTTTCGGTTACAGTATAGCATTAGTCTTAGCTATTTATACCTTATCATTAGTAAACATAAAGTTTGCAATCGCTACATTCACTTGGGTAAGCATTTTTATTTTAGTCTCGATTTTCAGCTTTCGTGTACTTACTGAACTAGCTGATAATTACTCTAAACAAAATTCAAAAGTAATAGCTAGTATAGCAGATAGTATTTTAAATGTTATATCAGTAAGGTTATTTTCTCAGCAAGCACATGAGAGACACAAATTTTTTCAAATATGCAAGAAAAGAACTATTGCAGAGAGAAAATTACAATGGGCATACTTTTGTCTTTGGTTTATATATGGCTATTCATTCGATATACTCCAAGCAGTAAACTTGTATTTTTTAATTCATGATTATCAATTGAACAAGATCGCAATAGGAGATATTGCTCTTGTACTTGGAATTAATATATCGATTATAGAGTTTCTTAACCATCTAACTAGGAATCTTACCCAATTTTCTACTCATTTCGGCAAAGTTTCAGATGCATTGCCAATCTTGACTACTGTACCAGAAATTCAAGATAAGGAAAATGCTAAAGAATTAAATTTATTAAGTGGAAGAATAACGTTTAACAATGTTTCTTTTTCTTATGAAGGTCAGGAGCCATTATTTCAAGATTTCTCAGTTACCATTAATCCTTGCGAAAAGGTAGGTCTAGTTGGTTATTCTGGAGGTGGTAAATCTACTTTTATAAACTTAATTCTAAGGCTATTTGATGTTAAAAAAGGTAATATACAGATTGATAATCAAATAGTATCAGAAGTTACACAGAGTTCTTTGAGGCAACAAATATCTGTAATACCTCAAGACCCATTGTTATTTCATGATACTATTTTAGCAAACATCATATATGGTAGACTTCAATCTACTATCGAAGAAATAATGAGAGCTGCAAAGCTGGCTGGTATTCACGATTTCATTATGACTCTACCAGATCAATATGGAACTACAGTCGGAGAAAAAGGCATCAAGCTATCTGGAGGAGAAAGACAAAGAATAATAATAGCCAGGGCATTTTTAAAAAACGCTCCAATATTATTTCTCGATGAACCAACTAGTCAGTTAGATTCTATAACAGAAAAAACAATTCAAATGAGTTTATTCAAATTGATGAAAAATAAAACTACGATTACTATAGCACACCGTATTTCTACACTTTTACACATGGACCGAATTCTAGTATTTAACAAAGGAAAAATTGTCCAAGATGGTAAACATGCTGAATTAGTTTCTAAGCAAGGTCTTTACAAGGAACTTTGGAATGCTCAAATTGGTTGTTTGAATGGCAAAAAATAAGATGGAAAAAATTATTGATCTGAGAAGTGACACTACAACTCTGCAGGGCTCCAACGTTATACATGCAATAAGTAATGCAACTGTTGGAGATTTTGCTTATGGTGAAGACAAAAGCTGTAATGACTTATCAGAATATTGCAAACAATTATTCAAAGTAGAAGAAGCATTATTTGTAACCAGCGGTATGCTTGCAAATAGATTAGCCATTGCCAGTCAAACAAGTCCTGGTGATGAACTAATAACTCATTATAATTACCACGTTAATTTTTTCGATAGCGCAGGCAATGCAAAAGTAAATAATATCGTATTTAATTGTATTAGAAATAATAGCGGAATCTTAGATGTTGATGAAGTAGAATATGCTATTAATTCTAAGCCGAGGTATAAAATTTTTGCTCAGGTGAGTCTTGTTTCTATAGAAAATAGTATAAATGGGTTTAATGGTAAAATTTATCCTTTTGAAAAACAAGTCGAGTTATATCACTTTTTAAAAGCTCACAATGTAAATCTTCATTTAGACGGTGCAAGAATATTTAATGCTCATATCGAAACAAATATTGCTTTAGCAGATTATGCTAAATATGTGGATACAATGAGCTTTTCTTTTACTAAAGGACTTGGCGCTCCTTTTGGTTCAATGCTTATGGGTAAAAGAGAGATAATTGAAAGGGCTAAAAAGCTACAGGTTTGGCTAGGTAGTGGTTATCATCAGATAGGGTATTGTGCTAATGCAGCAAAATACGTACTACAGAATAATATCTCTAGGCTTAAAGAAGATAATAAGCTCGCTAAATTGTTTGCAGATAAGATTAAAGAAATTCCACACATAAAACTGGTACTACCTTATCCAGAAACTAATATAGTAAGCTTCAGTATAAAAGCACTAAATGTAACTAATGAGGTTTTCTTGAGTAAGTGCCAAGCTTATGGTTTATTGCTTTTTCCTTGGCTCGAGTCTCATATAAGAGCAGTTACCCATCTTGGCACAAAGGAAACAGAAATCATGAAAGCTGCTGAAATTATAAAGGAGGTTGTGTTAAATTTAATATGAGAATAAAAATAGATTTCTTTAGCGATTCAAACACTGACCCTTCAGCTAAAATGAGGGAAGCGATGGCTAAAGCAAAAGTTGGAAACGAAGCTGCATGTGAAGATCCAACTGTAAACGAATTAGTGGCAACCGCATGTAAAATATTAGGTAAACCTGCAGGAATCTTTTTGATTTCAGGAACGATGTCCAATGTAATTGCTTATAAAGTACACATTCAAAGACCTGGTGATTACTTGCTGCTTGATGAAACTTCACATCCACTCATAGTACAATCTGGCTTGATCGCAGCCCAGGCACATGCCACTCCTTTGCCCATCAA
The DNA here is from genome assembly GCF_947251575.1 of Wolbachia endosymbiont (group A) of Yponomeuta plumbellus. Taxonomy (NCBI): domain Bacteria; kingdom Pseudomonadati; phylum Pseudomonadota; class Alphaproteobacteria; order Rickettsiales; family Anaplasmataceae; genus Wolbachia; species Wolbachia endosymbiont (group A) of Yponomeuta plumbellus. The sequence goes on from NZ_OX366353.1 coordinate 1,380,323, forward strand.
AGGTACGAGAGGAATATTTACTGGAGAACAAATTGTTGAGTTTATTACTCGTCCTAGTTTAAGAAATATTCCGAGAGTTGGGCTTGTTTCTATCGAACAAACGACAAATTTTGGTGGTGGAGCTGTGTGGCCTTTAGAATATATTCAAGAGATCTCAAGTCTCTGCAAAGAGAATGACGTATTCACTCATTTAGATGGAGCAAGACTGTTCAACGCTTGTGCTCATACTAAAATATCTCCAAAAGAGTATGCAAGTTATTTTGATTCGATATTTATTGATTTTAGTAAAGGATTAGGTGCTCCAATGGGCGCAATATTGCTTGGAAGTGAAGATTTTATTGAAAAAGCTTGGTACTATAAGTTTCAAATTGGCGGAGGTATGCACCAAGCTGGCATTATTTCAGCTGCATGTTTATATGCTCTACATAATAATGTAAATTCTTTAGAAGAAGATCATAAAAAAATGCAGCACCTTATAGAAGGCCTAGGCTCTATAGATCAAGTTATAATTGATATCGACCTGTATAAAACTAATATAGCGTATTTTTCATTACATACTAATTGTATATCTACTCAAGAATTAATAAACGTACTAATGACAAATTATGGAATTAGAATGGCTAACATCAAAGGTAAAATCAGAGCTATAACACATAGAGATATAAGCTATGAAGATATTAATACTACTGTATCTGCTATAAGAAAGATACTAAGTAAGTAATTTTCTGCACTAATTGTTTGCAAACTTCTTGTCAAACAATATTATACCAATATAGTATTATGCTAGCATCTGCATAGAGCTATTTGGGAATAGGTGTGAACTTTGTCTTCTTTCAATATTTACTATTCTTCTGTGGATATATGCTGCTTTATTTATCAAGACAAAGTATACCAATTGCTCTACCACTGTTAATAGATACTGACCATGTAAAATTAAGCTATTTTTTTGCCTGCCTTTCTTTTTTTTATGGAGTATCAAAATTTGTTAATGGAATAATCATGGACTCCAAAAATAATCCATTATTTATGTTTGGGCTATGCAATATTGCAACTGGATTATTAACCATTGGTATAACTTTATCATATAATAATCTGACTTTATTACTGTTAACATTAATATTATTAGCTTGGACACAAGGGTTAGGTTGGCCAGCTATTACCAAGTTTATGGTTACAAACTCTAGCATCTCTTCAATTGCATCATTATGGGGAGTTATGAGCTCATCTCAGCAACTTGGTTCTTGTATTACTTTAATTGTATTACCAAGTATAATTAAAATATATGATGCAAAAAGTGCATTTTTGTACTCTGGTCTCTTATGCTTACTTTTTGGAATTTATACAATATTAAAAGCATATTACAAAGAAAGTGCCAACTTTACTACCTATTATAAGGTGCAGAAATCTCAAATAGGTATCAAGGTAACAAGTTCCATATGGTTTCTATGTTGTGCTACTTTTTGTGCTTATATTATAAAAATGGGAATCTTCTTTTGGTTTCCTATAATTTTAAGGGATAAATTACAAATTTCTCTTGTACAATCCTCACTAATAACAGGCGTATATGATTTAGGTGGAATCCTTGGAACTTTAATCACAGGAAGAATTAGTGATATGTACTTCTTTCAAAATAGAAGCTTGCTGGCATTACTTTACATGTTGGGTATAGCACTCACTTTTATTGCAATGAACTTTGGTCAAAACATAATTCTTATGAACCTTGGTGCAATCTTATCAGGATTCTTTATATTTGGAGTGCAAGTACTGACAGGTGTTATAGCTGTAGAAATTGCTCCACAAAATAATGTGTGTGCAATTGTAAGCTTAACAGGATTATTTGGGTATATTGCAAGTTCAATATTTTCATGCGTGCTCTTAGGAGTACTTGTTAAGCACTGTGGTAACAGTATTATGTTTTCATTTTTTTCCATTTGCTCTGTTGTTGCACTCGTTTGCTTTTCCATACTATCAAGCAAAGATCTAAAAAAACTAAGTAAAGCGGTGTAAAAAAAATTTCTCAACAGTTAAACTTTGTAGATAGATTTTTTACCCAAGGAATAAACATGGTAACCATATCTTAGTAATAGCTCGCTATCTAATAAATTACGGAAATCAAAAACATTAGGTGCAGCCATAATACTCTTTAAACTTGCAAAATCTTGATTTTTAAATTCTTTCCACTCCGTTAATAATAATAAGGCTTCCGCGTCTCTTGCAGCCCCTATAGCATTGTCTGCGTACTCTATATCCTTTAGAACTTGCCTAGCATTATCCATCCCCATTGGATCATATGCAGTAATTTTAGCCTTGTTATTCACTAACAATTTTGCAATATCTATAGCTGGGCTATTTCTTACATCATCAGTACCAGACTTAAAAGTTAGCCCCCATATTGCTATTTTTTTATTTTGGACTCCATTTAATACATATTCTACCTTTTTAGCAATGTTTGTTATATGATTATAGTTAGATTCTTTAACTGAATTTAAAATTTGTAGCTTAACATTGTAGTCTTCAGCAAGCCTTAATAAAGCTGACAAATCCTTAGGAAAACATGATCCTCCAAATCCTGGACCAGCTTTGAGAAATTCCTTACCTATTCTATGGTCCATTCCCATACTGTTAGCTAAAAGGTCAATGTCTGCTCCTAATAGCTCACATAAACCTGCCATCTCATTGATAAAAGCAACCTTTGTTGCTAGAAAGGCATTAGAAGCATATTTAATCATTTCAGCAGTAACTGTATCAGTGACTATTAACGGAATATTCTTATCTATAAATGATCTATATATAACTTCTAGTTTTGCCCTAGCTAGCTTAGTTTTTACTCCTATTATTATCCTATCTGGGTATAAAAAATCTGATACTGCAGAGCCTTGCTTGAGAAACTCTGGATTAACCCCCAAATCAAAGTTATAGCCCTTATTAGATAAATAATTATGTATATTTTCTGCAGTACCAGGAGGAACAGTTGACTTTATCACTATTAAGCAATCTTGATTAATTCTCTCAGAAACTTCACTTACTGCATTATATACATTCTTTAAATTTGCATTTCCTAGGGAGTCTGATGGAGTATCTACAGTTACAAATACTACTTCTGTATTGGGATTTATTTGAGAATACGAATCGAAAAATCTTATCCTTTGTGACTTTATATTATTCTCTAAATAATCTGCTAATCCAGGTTCATATAGAGGAATTTTCCCTGATTTCAAAAGTTCAATCTTCTCAGTATTTATGTCAATGCAATCAACTTTATGGCCCTGCTCCGATAACATTGTACCAGATACTAAGCCTACATACCCTACTCCTATAATAGTTATGTGCATTTTATTATCACCTTAAAAATATAGCTTAGCATCTAAAATAAATACCATTAACAATTATAAACTTTTGTTGTTACATTATTTTTCTTAATTGCCTTACCTTCCGAATAAGCTATAAATAAGGTTGATGGTATTAATATCAAAGTACCATATAAAGCACTTTTATCAGGTAATTCATTAAATATAACGTATGTTACTATTGCAGAAATTATTAGCTCTATGTATCTATACGGTGCAAGTGCAGTAGCATCAGTAAGAGCAAAAGCTTTTAACATGAAGAACAGAATTAGGTTTGAACTTATTCCTAAAATCAGCAGTAATACTAACTCCAACAAGGAAGGCATATGCCAATAAAATAACAAAGGTGGAGTAGAAAAAATAGTTGTCGTTAGAGCTGAATAAAATAACATACTTATTACTGACTCTTTTATTACAAGTTTCTTATTAAGTATATCTAATATAGCAAAGATCAATGCAGATACAATAAAAATAAGAATTTTAGGATTAAAATCTTCACTATGAGCTTTGGTAGTAATAGCAATACCAACAAAGCCAATAACAGTTACTATCCATCTTTGCCAAATTATATTTTCGTTTAGCAAAGGGATTGCAAGAAGTATAACAAATAATGGTATAGAAAAACTTATAATCGTTGCAGTTACTATGGGGAAAGCAGTCAACCCGTAAGTCCATAAGGTCATTCCACAAAACAACAACCCACCCCTGGTTATTTGAGTAGATATTTGACTTGTTTTAAAAGTTTCTATTCCATAGTAAAACATAAAAGGTACAAGGGTAATAGTGGTAAACAGAAAGCGGAAAAAAATTATTTCAAAACTCTGAAGATGTAAACTTAGATATTTTGATATAGTATCATTAGCTACACTACTAAATAAGCTAAGTATAAACCAGATAACCCCAAACAAATAAGCTCTCAATCTGTAATCCATAAAGCTTATGATTTAATAGATACGATGTACTCATATAATTTTACTACAAAACTAATTCTTTTGCAGCAGGTCTATAATTACTGCTTAAATTTAGGTGCACACTAATTTTTCGATTTATATATTATTCTAATGCTTGTATAATACCTTCATTGAATATTTGATTTTGAGGTAATTAGATGCCAAAAAGTAAAACTAAACGTGGAACGGAAGATTTGAAGGGTAATGCAGGCCCAAGCAAAAGATCTCGTCTCAGTTCTGATCCTAAAAAAAATAAAGAGATTATCTCTAGCAAAGTAATAAGTAAGCTGAAGGATGTTGTTAAAGGTGATAGAACTTCAGCTATTGAGGAATGGGTCAAGGCTCACCCTGTAACAGTAGAGGGTCTAACCGTTGAGCAATCGGACCTCTTATGTAATGCGTTTCGTGATGAATCTTGTTGGTCAGGTGCGACACTAGATGTTGCTAAATTGGTAGGAGAATTAGCTAAATCAGGTGTGTTGAATCCATTTGCTATATATAAAATAGCATGTATTGAGTGTGTAGAGAGTGAAATTAAGCAATTATTTGACAAGGCGTTAGAGTCTTTTAGATCTGACTTATCTCATAAAGGTGCATGTGAGGAAGATAGGAATTTAGCTTGCAGTGATAAGCTTGCAAGAGTTGAATTGTTAAGTTCCATGGGAAGACGTGATCCTGTTTTCAATTTCTGGATTGATCAAGAATCAGGTAACCTTAGAGAAAATATAGAAGCAGAAGATGGATTTAATAAGGCTGTAGATTTCAAGTGGAGTAAGGGAGTGGAACACTTCTATAATCGTCTGTGTTCTGAAGAAAAATTAGTGAAAGAAGAGAGAGAAAAATTGCTAGTTTCTGCTATTGCAAAATTATCTCCATTGCAATCTAGCTATAAACTTGCTTCTACCTTAAGTTCCCTTCTAGGTAAAGTCATAAGCGCAAAAGTAGATCATAAGTCACTACTTGGGCTACCGAATAAGAAAGATAGGGGTGTGATCTACCGTCCTCTTAGTTACTTAGTAGAGCACGGTTTTCTTTGCACAACTAAGTATGTTATCCAGTACTTGAGCGAGGGATGTTCAAGATCTGAAGTAGAGAAAATGCTTTCACCTAGAGGATATGCACATCTTCTCTCATCGCTTTCATTTGTTGTAGTTTCTAAAGATTATGACTTGGATAACAGGAATGAAGCAAGGTCAGCTATTAGCAGTCTTTGGGAATCTAGTGTATTTAACCAAAATAAAATAAATGTTGTCGATCCTTTTAAAGATAGGATTGCTTTTGTTGCAATGGAAAATGCAATTTCAAATTTGATTGTAGATCAGGAGAACAGCAAGGATACTCAAAGTGCTGGCGATGGTGAAAAAGTTGATTTGGTCTTGAGTATTTTAAAGTTTGCTAAAGATTGTTGTTCAGACAAAAGCTTTAAATCATTAAAAGAGAGGATAGCAAATAGTTTAGATAAAACAAGGAATTCTAAGATGATAGATGCAACTAGCTCCTGCAATTTAATAGAAGAGTTGTGTAAGTCAGCGAGAAATTTGAATTTATTCTCTGCTAGCACTGAAGGTCCTCAATCTACGTTAGTGGGTACTAATGTTAGTATTTCGCCTGCTGCAGTTGTTAACAAATAGGAGTATTTATGCATGGTAGTAATGAAGATCGTGAATTAGTTAGGGCTTTATTAAGTGGAGGTTGTGATGAGTTTAGTAGACAATTTGTAGGTTTTTTAAACAACTGTCCATCTTTTTTGCATTCGGCTAATAAGCCTGGCTTTTTTCCTACATTCTTTTTTGGTATGTTTTCTACTGCACATGATGCAGGTATATTAGTTGAAGATGAAAGAGTCTATTTTCGTTTTGACAATTATGGAAATCTAAAAGTTGCTGTTCTCACTAATAAAGAAAATAGAAGAATAGTCAGGTGTTATACTGTTGCTGATAATGAGAACAGCCCTGGGTCAAGGTTTAGTGCAGAAGAGAAGCAGCAGGTAGAAGAGAATCTTCCACAAGAATTACAGGAAGATGAGGATCTGGATTGGGAAGAGTATAAAATATTTCGGTTTGGAGAAGAATGTAGGTTTATTCATGAAATAGATAGATTTCCTCAACGTGATGAACCTGGAGCTCCAATTTTTATGAAATTAACCCAATCAGAGAACAAGGTGAATTGTTAGACCTGATGAGTGAGTTGGCAAATGATGATACAGGAGAAGTGCGTACTAATGTTAAAAGAATTTTGGAATATGTTATTGATATCCATGATGAACATGAAGATAGCTTAGTGTTTCGTGCAGAGTCTGATTACCACGGTTTTCTGTGTGGGTTTTTAGTAAATTTTAGATACCGAGCTGTGGCTGATTTCTACCCAGAGCTACTTATAGGAAAAGGTTATGCAGATGTTGTTTTGCTTGTTCGTGGTGTTGATCAGACAAATGATTCGGTTCCAATTATAATTGAGTTGAAGGTTGGTGATGAGGAAGGATTAGAGCAAGCTAAAGATTATGCTAAAAGTTGTTCTGTTTCGTCTTTGCCTATTCATACCTCATCACCAAGTGCTGTTTGTGTAGCGTTAAATTTTCAATTACGTGGAGGTGCTGGTCTCCGAACTTCTGTGCAGGCCTTTTCAGAAGGTGGTCTTTCCTTAATACCGGGTTTACTACATCCTCATGGAAATGGAGTTAGGGGAAATGTAAAACGTTTTTTACAACCCATAGCATCAGAGTTCACTCAATCGCCTCATTGTAACACTTTTTCCTGTACGTCATCGTTTGTTTTTGGAAATGTTTTATCTACAAGGAGGGACTTAGAAACAAATGATGGGCGGGAGGTAAGGGTTACCAAGTATCTATTTAACCACTCTCAGGGAGAGAAAATGAAACGTACAGGTGGTAGGGGAGATGCAGCAGATATTGTAAGCCATGCGTTAACTTTAGCTCTATTTTTATCAAATATTGGTTTTGTTGTGCTTCACATTTTTCGTCGTTTAAAGTGGCAGACTTTACCAGACAAGGCATTGAACCTGTCGTTACTGCCTCAAGCCACAGATGATGCTAAGGTGCGTCAAGTACTTTGTGAAGTAGATGTCCAGGGTCATCTGGAAGTGGCTTCTGCAAAGAAATTCGAATCACTACGTGCTTACTCACGTTCTCATAGTGAAGGTTATTTCGAGGGAAGGTTTTCAGAACAAATGGGTAATGTTAGGAATTTACATCAACTTGCAGATCAGTTGATGAGTGCTGAGCCTAATTTTGGTAATGATGGTAATGTTAATGGTGAGTACAGGGCTAGGTATGAAGTTTTATTTAATGAGATTTCTCGTCTGTTGTCTCCGTTATTAAATGGAACCCGTCTACTCGTGAACAATGAAGCTAAATTTCAGGCTTTGTTGCGTGGGATATTTCAAAGTTGCGATAATCCTGCCAAGGTAATTATTGAGTTCCAGCTACAGAGAGGAAGGAAAATAGACCTAGTATTATCAAAATCTGCGGAAAATGATGATACTCATCCAATTGGAATAGAGTTGAAGTATGCTAACACCGCAGAACAAGTTGAACGAAAAAGGGTGGAGGCAAATCGACAGTTAAGTGAATACGAATTTTGTGGAGGATGCAAGCGTATTACTGGGGGAGATGCGATGGTTTTGTTATACGCTATATTAAATGCTGTAGGACAAGAGCAGGATCTGATATTGATTGGTGGGCTTCGTAGAGCATCTGGGTTTTCTAGATGACTTGTAACTAATAAAAGTACCAAAGATAAGGTTGTTTATGGGTAAAATTATGCATTAAGCTAGAGTACGTTTGAGTAAGGTTGGAGAAAAAGCAAGGTCTTTGAGCAAGAAAATTTGATTTATGTTTTCTTAAGTTAAAGTTAACCTGATGAAGTTTGTATAATTTATTGTTGGAGTTTTTTTGTTCTATTTTTACTGTAAGTTCAATCTGCTCTATCTTTGGTCTTTTTTTCTTAGTTTTGCGGCAAGTCTAATATTTTTACTACTTAATGGAATAACTTGCAGAAAGTGGAGATATAATGCTAAGGCAGAGGAGCTCAGACAGTTATCTTAAACAATAAAGAAATACTAAAGGCAAAAGATACGCTTGCGTAGTTCGAAAGCTTTCTATAGGATAAGCCTCACCTGATTTACAAATAGAATTGTTATGTTAGATGTTTGCTATTTATTCTTAAGCTCATTTTAACAGCATTTTGCTTTTTTTAGTATGTAGGGGTTTTCTAGGAATTATCCTACTGAATTCTATGATATTATTTTTTGTAACATTGTTATACATTATAATGCACCCATTTGTCTAGACCATTTTTTTCAAAGTGATCCGATTTTTAAAATGAATATGTTGATAAATACGTCGACACATATTTAAAGTATTTATGAATATATTCATTTACTGTTTATGATAATAGAGATCAGCAGGAACTTTATAATGTAGAGTCTGATGTCGCCTTCTATAGTTATACCAAGCAACAAAATCGTTTATTATAAGATTCAAATCTCTGATACTATTTGGTCTATAATAATATATAGCTTCTTGCTTTAAAGTTCTCCATAAGCGCTCAACAAATATATTGTCGAAGCAACGTCCTTTATGGTCCATACTGATTTTAATATTAGCACGCTCTAATTCCATAATAAAGTTGTAGCTAGTAAACTGCACCCCTTGATCACTATTAAAAATCTCAGGTTTACCTTGTTTTAGAGCTTCTTTGAGAGTATAAAGGCAAAATCCAGCATCGAGATATGGTGATAATGAATGAGCAATAATATAGCGACTATACAAGTCCATTATTGCCACAAAATAGACAAACTTACCTTCTACCATAATATATAGTAGCCCATACCTGATTAACTCTACAAATAATCAAATCTTTGAGTAAATAAGGATATATTTTATGCTTTTTTTCTTTAATACTTGTATTACATCTTTTTCTACAATACAGCCCACTAATCTTCATTTTTTTCATAATTCTTAAGATTTTTTTGTGATTGACTACTACTCCACTCGCTATGATCTCAGCAGTAATTTTACGATATCCATAACGGCAATCAGAAGCCAAATATACTTCTTGAATCAAATTTCACTTTCGTTATTAATTATAGGCCTATAATATAGGCTAGATCTGCAAATCCCCAGTAAATCAGCCTGTTTCCTAATTGACAGATCAGAATCTTTTTCTATAAACCTTACTCTATCTTTTTTGCTTATTTCAGTAATTTTTTTTTCAAATAACTATTTTCCACTGTCAATTCTCCTATTACTTTATGTAAACTTTCTATTTCTTGCGCTAAGATTCTTTGTTTTCTCGCACTTTCACTTTCTTCAACAAATAGGTCTTTTAACCTTGCCAATACTCTATCACGCCAATCATATAGATTTGTTGATGGTATTTTATATTCACTACATATCTCAGCTGTGCTTCTTTGATTTTTTATTGCTTCCAAAGCTATCTTTGCTTTTAACTCTGGTTCATATTTTTTTGTTGCCATACTTTTACCCCTTTACTTTCCTACTCGGATCAACCATTTTTTTTGGTCTAGTTTATGGGGTGCATTATATTCTATGAGAAATTCTACAGATGGTAAATGGCCTTCCTTGGCAGCATAGTAGACTGATCTGTAGTTTTAGAATTATTAATATTAGAATTATTAATAAATGATTCTTGTTGTTGCTTTTCTATTAGAAGCTTTACAATTCCTAGATATCCTTTATTGGTAGCATAATGCAAAGGAGTCCAATTGTTTTTACCTTTTGTACCAACTTCTACTCCCTTATTAAGAGAAAATTTTACAATATCGATATTTCAAAAATCAGCTGCAATATGAATAGGCTTGTTTTCGTCATTAGTTTTAGCGTTAAAACTTACACCTTTATTATTTACTAAAAATTTTGTTACTTCTAAGCTATCAAACTTAGCTGGATGGTGCACAGCCACCTTGACCAAAAAATCATCCCCTATCGCGTTCTTATCATTATGCCTTATACGCTGTATTACACCTTCAGATATAGTCATTGCTAACCTCCAACATCCTTGCTAATAAACCCTCGCTAAAACTGCCGAAAAGACTTTATAAGTTAATATTCTAAATCTCAATATTTTATGGTGCAGGTTTTTATTTTTAAAACATTATACTTTGTGTAGGGTATAACTACACGCATCAAAGTGAAAGAAAAGCAAAATGATGAAGAAAATGAAAGTTTAAGTTTTCTTCAACGACTCAAGGAGAGAATTTATGCTTTAAAGCCTGTATTAGCAAGAGCCTTAATCACTAAATGAACAATGTCACGCAGAGTTTCATCCTCAATTTTTCTATATTCCCTCACTAGCCTTGATATTTCTTCGCTGCCTACATCGCTATGGAAGGCCTTATCATGTAAGTCTTCAGAGGCTTTGGTAAAAAAATACGACATATCAACCGATAGTACTTCTGCTAATTTATATAACCTATCAACTACAAGCCTAATCTCTCCGCTTTCATATCCTTGTACATGCTGAAATGAAATTTCAAGCTTTTTTCCTAAGTCTCTTTGACTAAAACCACACATTAGCCTTCTTTTCCTTATTCTTTCACCTATTTGTTTATCGATAGGATGTTGTATAGTCATTTTACGTATCAGGTAATATTAACTATGTATTATCACTTTGAGAAAAAGATTTTACCAATATATAAACTGCACTACGTAACCTTTTGCTCTTAATTTCGTTATATCCTTTGACTAACTTTAGTATTTCTTCATCATAAGCTTCATGTGAGTCAGTGTGCATATCAGTAAAAAAGTTAGCAACATCTATCGATAGTGCTTTTGCTAAATCATATAATCTACTGGCCAAAACACAATTTGAACCATTTTCGTACTTTTGTATCTGTCTATACGAAACACCTATTCTCTTTCCCAATTCGGTCTGTGTCAAAGCACGATCTAACCTAAGTTGTTTTATTTTTTTACCTAATTGCACTTTTCACCTCTTATTCAAATTTACAACAAATTTTATGAAGTGGAAAAAAAGCTAGCAAAGTAATTGCTTTAATAATTTCTGCCTCTCGCTAATTAAATCGTTTGGCCTTACGTATTTTTTCTCAATTTCCCTCATCTCTTTTTCTCGTTCTGCAATGCTATTTCGTATTACTTCAGCCGAGTATCTGCTTTTGCCACTTGCAAACTCTGATCTTAATCTTCTAACCTTGTATTCGAGCTCAGCAAATCTTTCGTGTTGCTCAAGAAGTTCTATCATATGACTAATTTCAGAGTTTAGCTTTTTTTCCTCAACATCTCTTACAATAAAAGAAAGTAGAAGCTTATCTATTTGGTAATCAATATTTGGTTGAGCAGCAAATAGATCAATTATGGCTTTTACGTCAGTAGGATTTGTAACTAGTAAGTTAAAATTACTACATAAAAAACTATAGAACTTTATCGTCTTCTCAAGATAATTTTTCATATCTTGTGATAATTGCAATTCTTTGTGAATTCCTGACAGCAATATTTTCAATTCTTCCAAGTATTTCGTGTCAAAATTACTTACTTCTGTAGGTGAAAGGATCATTAGCAGCTTTTTTACAAGCTCAACATCATTTAACTTTACTGCATTATAAAGAGCTTTTTCTTTGTCTTCTTTTAAATCATAAAGCTCTGATGAGTTATCTATGCTGAATAGATATTCAGTATTTCCTTGAGGAGAGTAGATTAAAATGTCCACTTCTCTTAGCGGGTGATCATCATTAAACTTTTCTAGTAACTGCTTATCGGTAGTTTCCTCTATTGCTACAACTGCTTTGCTTACCTCTTTCAACTTTGCAATATCATCTCTTGAGTTTTCAAGTATATCTTTAGCCTTGTCTAGCAGCTGCTCATATAGAACTATTTTTTCTTCATCATCAAGTAGCTGACAATGCTTTTTCAGCTTTTCAGTAGAGTAAGATAGGATATCCATTTTTTTCAATTTTACGATTACGATACCCCATTTTTGTTGAAACTGAAATAATTTTTATAGGATGTGTTTTTCTAGTGTAGATGCCCGCAAAACTTGTTATTATAATATACAGTAAATCAATAAGTCGTATAATATTAACAATTAAATAATATTTATCACGATATGATCGAATAGTAATGAAATTAAGTGAGGGTTACAATGAAAAAAATAAATGGTAAAAAATTGTCTAGTAAAATGTTAAAAGCGGTAGAGCGAATAGCAAAAGAAGGGTTATTACCTAATTTTATAAAAGCTGCTCCAACAGCAAATAAAAAGATTAGTAAATTGCCTGTCTTAACATATCCTGAGGAGCTCAATCCATTTCGATCAGCTTTATGCAGGATAAGACTAAGTGAATATGAAAATATGAAACTAAATGAATTCCTGGAAAAAGCTATTGCAGCTAAAAATATAAACGAGTTAAGTAAAGTTATCGATGAAGCTTTGGACTTAGGAATAAGAATAAATGCTGCCAATGAAGATGGCTTTAGCTTTGCTAACGTTACAATGTTTAAGATGTATCGTGATGAATTCAAAGGAAATAAACAAGAGGATATAATCAGGAGGTTAGCCTTAAATGGAGCAGATTTTAATGTACAAGTTGATAAGAAAATAACTGAAATGTATCAAAAAGTGCAAAAAGAAATTGAGCCACAAATATATAGTAGGCTCAAGAAACTTAGGGAAGTTGGAGAAGACGCTACTATAGAAGGAACTGTTGAAGATGTAGAAATCGATAATAAGACCTTCTATATTGAATTTTCACATAGCTGCATAGTTGATGTTGCCAAAGTTGTAGAAGGTGCAAAAAATTTGGGCTTAAGTAAAGGAGACTTAAACCTTGGCGGTAGTATCATAAAAATAGGTGATGGTGAAGTTGAGGTCAAAACTGGGAAGACGGTAAAAGAAATTACGTAGATATATCCGATAACAGCGCTTTTACAGTAACACTTTGCACTAGCCTAGGAGAGCTAAATTTAATGGTATATCATGACACAGAAGACTATCATCAAGTACAAGTTGAGGTAGAAGATGAAGAAATGTGGAACGAGTTGCAAGAAATAGGAGAAATCGTAGGAAAGGGTTGTTTATTTGGTGGAATGTCTGTTAAAGAAGTAGTGGAAAAAGGCAGCTTTACTAGATGTGGAAGGTGGGGCGACCAAAATTCTAAAAGTAGTGAGACCTTTTCTTGGGTGAGCAAATTAAAAGATACCAAAACGACATCTGTAGGACGTTCTTGATTGGTGGCTATGTTTTTACATAGCCATAATTATTGCAAAGTAAAGTAGTTCTTGAAATTTAATCAAAATTACCATAAAAAATTTACCTTAACTAGCATTGCTTGTAGAAGTGGATTGAAGATATATTCAGGCAATATTATTTATTGGCAAGCGCTTTTATCACTGAATGCACAATATCACGCAACGTTTCATCCTTAATTTTCCTGTATTCCCTCACTAGCCTTGATATTTCTTCACTACCCACATCGCTACAAAAGGCCTTATCGTGTAAGTCTTCAGAAGCTTTGGTAAAAAAATATGACATATCAACGGACAAAGCTTCTGCCAAATTATACAATCTATCAATTACAAGCCTTACCTCTCCAGTTTCATATCCTTGTATATGCTGAAATGAAATTCCGAGCTTTTTTCCTAAGTCTCTTTGGCTAAAACCGCATATTAACCTTCTCTTCCTTATTCTTTCACCTATTTGTTTATCAATAGGATGTTGTTCATCTTGTACAATCATTTATTAATATATTAACTGAGGTATTGAAGCAATACTAACTCTCATTGTAACTTTGAGAAAAAGATTTTACCAATATATAAACTACGCTACGTAACCTTTTGCTTTTAATTTCATTATATCCTTTGACTAATTTTAGTATTTCTTCATCATAAGTTTCATGTGAGTCGACATGCACATCAGTAAAAAAATCAGCCACATTAATCGATAGTGCTTTTGCTAAGTCGTATAGCCTACTGGCCAAAATTTGGTTTGAACTATTTTCGTACCTTTGTATTTGTCTATACGAAACGCCTATTTTCTTTCCCAACTCAGTTTGTGTTAAACCACAGTATAATCTAAGCTCTTTTATTTTTTTGCCTAATTCCACCTTTCATTACTAATTTTAGCTGCTCAAGCTTATATTGAATTTTTTAATTTATGAAGTAGAAAAAAAGAAGGAAAGTTGGAGAACTTTCCTTCCGGTCTACAGATTACAATAAACCACTATCATAAAAACTAAAGTGGCTCTTCTGTGTTACGATTATGTGATCTATTAATTTCATTCCTACATTTTCGCAGGTTGCAGCTAATGTAAGTGTGTTATCCTCATCCTCCTTTGATGGTTCTGTATCTCCACTTGGATGATTATGTGAAATTGCAATAGATGATGCATCGATCAGTAATCCCTGTTTGATTATTTCTCTCACATATAGAGGTACTCTGTCTATAGTTCCACAGTCTTGAATATACTCGTATATCAAATGACCACTTCGATCTAAGTATATTACTCGCAAGCTTTCCTTTCGTGACTGCCCTATTGCTGTTTTAAAGTATTTTAGTAGCTCTTCTCTGTTATCAAGAATCGACAGCTTTTTTAACTTACCTTTCAGTATCCTATCGAAAATCTCTTTCAGACAAAAGATACTTGCTATTGCTCCATCATTCATTCCTGTAACATTTTTTAGCTCATGAAAGTCAGCGTTAATTACCCTTCCTAAACTACTAAAGAGCTCTATTAGCTTTTTGGCCACTTCTCTTCCTTCTTCACATTCAGATAGAGTACGTTCCAGTAGCTCATGGTCAAGTAAAGACCTGCCTCTACTTGATAAAATGCGAGTTTCCAATTTTTCTTTTCTCTCACTATTATTCATAAAAACCTCCAAGGTCAACATTATATACAAATTCAACGCCAACTTTCTGACGCAGTAGTTCTCGAGGAATAACCCTTTTGAACTCTAAATTTGCAATGTTGTCCTTGTTGCTTTGACTGCTAGTACAACATTGCATAATTCTATTATGGCTATTTTGATCAAAATTTGCAAGACTTTTTATGCGAAATACTATATACAAGTGATTGTGATTGATTTCAATTTGATGAATTAACATTCTAATAATATTTTGCTTAGTCTGCCAATCCACTTGATCAAGCTTTGATTCAACACTTGAGGAAAAGTTTTTCAAGCTATCTGTAACAAGGCTCAATTCTTGTTGTAGTTTTTTTTGATCAAGCGTTCTTTCTTTCTCTTCTTCAATTTCTTTCAAATGCTGTTTCATTGTTGTGATTCTTGGTTCAAATTCTTCTTGGCTTATAAACCCTTTAGCATAGCTATCAATAAATTTTTTGATACTTAATCTTAACTTACTTTCTTGCTTTTCACGTGTTTGATTATGTAAAGGTTTTTTGTTCTCTGATAATCTACGTTGATATTCATTTGCAATCCTATCTGGCTCTTTCAAGATACTCTTGACTTCTTCCCATATAACTCCATCTAATATATCAGTGCGTATTGATTTATTATCGCAGATTTTATTGCCATTGAATTTGCTAGAGTTTGTACCAGAGCAACGATAGTAATAATATGTCGACTTTTTATGAACGTGGTTTGTACCACAATAAGTATATTGACAACGTTGACATACCATTAAACCTTGCAATAAATATGTTTCTCTTCTTTGTCGTACTCTTGCTCTTTGCCTATTTTCAGTTAGTTGTGCCTGCACTGAATCAAATAAATGCTCATTGATTATTTTTGGTACTGGAATATAAGTCCAATTCTCTTTATCACTATTAAAGCGACCACTTTTAAGTTTACCACAAGTTCCTTTTTTTGATTTTTTTACTTGTGGTTTTGAGCATGTCCTAGTTTTACCATAAGCTGCTTGTCCTATATAAGCAGGATTTTTTAACATGTTCCAAATAGTGCTCCTTTTCCAATACCTTTTTCCTGTTCGTGTTATTACCGGTATCTTATTCAGTTCATGTACAACTTCTCCTATACTTGCTCTTTCTTGGCCAACCCGACTAAATATTTTACGCACTATATTTGCCTCTTCTTCATCAACCTCAAATTGAGCACTTCCTTCACCTACATGTTTTGCTATGTAGCGATAACCGTAAGGCGCCCTACCCATCACACTTATACACCCAGCTTTGGCCGCATGAAGTTTACCTCTACGGTTTCGTTCCATAATCTTTGCACGTTCATACTCTGCTATTGCTCCCTGAATCTGTAGAAATAAATGGGAATCCGGATTATCATCAAACTTATGATTCAAAAATACTATTTCAGATCCAGCCTTTTTAAACTCTTCGAGTAAGATCATTTGATATGAAAATTTACGTGATAGCCGATCAGGTGAATGAATATATATCTTATCAATCTTACCTTCTGCTACTCTATCACGTAAATTTTCTAAGCCAGGACGTTCTAAATTTGATCCACTATAACCATTATCGACAAACTTATGCTCATCTAATAACTCATGTCCATCGCTACTAATGCGACGCTCCAATTCTACAATCTGACTCTCTATCGTATTCTCCTGTGCTTGTTGTCTTGATGAAACTCTTGCATATAAGCTTACTGTTGTCATTTTCTTTCACCTCCTTTATTTTACATTTCAATAATTGTTCATAAGCATCTGCTAGATATGTATCTGCCAATCGATTAGGCTTATAACCCCAATAAATAGCCAACTCTCCTTTTTGCATGTTTTTCTTCCTGTGAATTTTTTTATAGGTTAGGAGACTTCTATTAAACTAAACCAATGCACACCTTATGTCTCGTTTAAGAAAGCTATCTAGTTCACACAAATTCTCCCTAATAAATATACAAGATTTGAAGAAATTATGTCCAAAAAATCTTTGCCTAAATCATCATATTATGTATAACATGGCTTATTTAATATGTTATGGAGATTTATCCAAGTCATAAATTCTGGGAGAGCGACTTAGAAGTTCCTGTTAACCTTTTATTAGATCGTTTTCAGGATTCTAATATACGTCAGTCTTGGTTAGATTCCCTTTCTGGTAAACAACTGAGCATTATTTTTCAGCATTGCTTTAAAAATCATTTAAATGGACAACTTTTTCAAGACGGAGACTACGATGATAGATCCACTCAACAAAAACGTAAGATACTTGCCAGTTACTCTGACTCTCTTTTTAACTATTATCTCATTAGCTACTTTGATCGTACGAAACTTGAAGCTACAGTCAGTGAAGTAGCAAGATTTGCCCTCACTCAAGAGTTAATGAGATCGTACCTGATAAAAAATAATACTAAGTATGATAAAAGATCCTTGTTATTTTTACTGTTTCACATAAATTGTGAATTTCTAAAATCTGTCTATCATTTTGATAAAGTACAAAAGAAAGGTTTCATATCATTTGCTCTACAGAAATCACCAAGACAAATAAACACTTCATTTAAAGAGTTTATGTCACAAGAAGCTGTAGAGCAGATACTTAAGGATGATGACCAGTTGCAGGGTTTTTTCCATCATCAAGATCGAATATATATGTTTGTACGTCGAGGAAGTGACATGGATTTACTGCTTAATTCAAACAAAGTTGTTCATGGTCATAAACCTGAGTGGATGATTTTAGATTTCTCTCTTGATGGCACTCAGGTTAATCTCTGTGCTAAAAATACTAATAAAGCTGTGGAAATAGCAAATAGCATTGTAAGTGGGTATTTTGACTGCGAATGTACTTTTGTAAATATACAAGATAAGAACTTTCCACTACAAGTGCACAAATTTCTTCAAGCATGTATAGATGGTTCTGACTCTGACATTTGTATATTTGAGTTAAATTTTAAGTCAGATTATTTTAAAAATAGTAATACATATCTTACTTTAAGTGTAAAACCGTATGATCCTATTGCACCAGAGTTACATATTTTAAAGCCAGCTATTGGCAACATACTACAATCTATTCAATCAGCTAAAGTAATGTTCCAAAACAAAAAGGTAACATTTTCTTTCAAAATAAGTGGGGAAGTTTATTATTCAGAGCATCCACTCAATAAAAAAGAAAGAGAGGACCTGAAGAAACATATGGAACAATCTTATGGTCTTAAAATTCTTTCACGAGCAAATTGCTGATCTTTTAAGTTCAAATGGTTCCTGGATTAATCCAAGCCAAAATCATATTAAAGCAGCAAGATACTTATTCGATCTTGGATTGATAAAAATGCAAGAAAGGTATTATATTGTTTGCTCTCGTGAAGAAGATCATCTTGATTGGCCAAATGTAATTGATTCAAGTTGTAGCAATGAGATTTTTATCGATTCAGACTTTGATGAAGCATGTGATGACGCTATTTGTGAAAACTGTTCTCGTCATATTCTGCCTAATACTTATCAAAAACAGAGATTTCATCTCTTATCCATATACTTAAATACAGAAAAGGTCATAGACTGGTTTGAAACAAAGTTGAATGATTCAAGACTTATGTGGGAAAAAGTGGAAAAAGGAGTTTATTATATTTGTAATCAAGGTCGTATTGTAAATCTAATAATCCTTGATTTTTGTACTGATGCGATATTTTTAACTATAGATAAACTTAGAGTCCATCCGACAGTTCTCATCACTCTAAAAAAAGATATACCAAATCTATTGCTGAATCTATATGTAGTGCCAATGGTGAAACTGTTTTGTCAGCTTAAGACTGTAACTGAGATATTCCAAGAGGCAGATAAAAGAGGAGTACCAGAGGTGGTAGAAAATACTTCTTTGCAAGTTTTACCAGCTTCATATATTTCGCTTAAACGTGTTGAACCAATTATACCAACAAAACTTTTGGAGTTACAAGTAGTTAAAGGTATGGTATATGTTAATAGTATTGAAGTTATAAATAAAAAAGCTGCATCATGCCTTAATATTTTTCGAATATTGTTCAAGCAATTTTTACATGACTGTGAGAAAGAATTACCACCTGAAAAACATACACTTCTCAATATTAATCAGTTAGAAAAACTCTTGGGACTTAGTTTAGAAGCAGATTTAGAACATCAAATCAGAAAACCATTAAACAAGATGCAAAAAACGATCAAAGCTACATTGGCTGAGAAATTAGGATTAAGTATTGAACGTGATGATGTAATACAAACCCTTGGTTGGCAAAGATCATCACATGGTTATCGTATTAACCCTTTTACTTTGACTATAAAAAAATAGAGTTTTTTGTTATCAAAAATAGTTTTTTTCAGCTCCATGAATAAATTTTCCCACTCCACGTGCAAATGGTCCTGTTTTAATATCGAGCCATTTATCCTCTTTTGAACCATTAGCCATTCCTTTAACTATTTGCTTTGCCTGTAAAAGCTCTTGCACTATACGCTCTAATCTATCTCTTCCCATACTATGAAAAACTTCAGGCAGTCTATGTCGTTGTTTATGTATTCCTGCACTTCCTGTGTGAGTAAATGGATGTCCTGAAATAGCAGCTCGCGCAATTGAATCAATAAGATATATTTTAAGATCTTTATCGCTAATATTTTGAGCTTTTAATTGTTCAGTGATGTCTTCCAATAGCCCTGTTTCTTCATTTCTTAGGTAAGTGCGTATGGTACGATCAGCCAGGCCATTTGCTTTAACAACAGCTCCATAAAATAGTGCATTTTGTCTTGGGATTTTTCTAATTGACCTAAAAATCATTGGTTTAGTCATATCTTCAACAGGCCAAAAAGCAAAAGAACACCTGACTCCATTTACGAGAGCAGAAGTGCCTCGAATAGCATCTCGTGCTTGCTCTACTGTTGATATAGGCTTTTCTCCCTTCAGCTTTCTCATATGATGTGCAGTAATTATTGAAGCTCCAGTGCTACATGCTAAATCAGATAATAAACACATGAGATAATCCCCTACTGCTGGATCAGCATTTAAATCTGCATGAATGAAAGAAGCAAGGGGATCAAATATAATGAGCTTTAAATCCTTTATCCTGCTCAGCTGCTTCATTACCGACTCAAATTCTGGAGAGATTTCTACAACTTTACCGCGAACGTTCTTAAGTATGGTAAGAGATCCTCCGATGTTTGGTAATGGTACAATAAATAGCCTACCTTTATATTTCAATCTCTCGCATTTTGGATCAAGTCGTTCTAAGCGACGATGTATTTCATTTGTATCATCCTCCGCAGAAAATACCACCACAGATCCATGTTCAGTAACAAGTGGACCAAATCCGCATACCTGATCTATGCTACCTGCAACCTTGAGGGCTAGGTCAAGAAGTAGCATACCTTTGCCTGTATCTCCCATTGCAGCCAAAATGGAGGTTACACCCAAAGGAAATAATCCTTCAACCAAGAATCTTTGCTTTGGTACTGGGCCTACAAAACGCTCTACGCTCCAGCTAAAAATATCAAGTGGTGGTTTAATAATTATTTTTCTTGAGTTTTTTTCGATAAATTCTTCAATATTTATTCCCTCTAACACACAATCAGCAGCATCCCAACTCTTTGGTTTATTCGGTGGAATCTTAAGCGTAGCAAGTGATGCAACACCAAGTTCTAAAAGTCTCTTTTCAGCGTTTTTGGTATATTTATTACCTGCTTCATCGTTGTCTGGCCAAATAATAATATGCTTGCCCTTAAGCGGAGTCCAATCTGTTTTATCAATAGGCGCATTTGCTCCAAACATTGCTGTTGTTGCAGTTATTCCTTTCTCTATAAGTGCTTCTGCGCATTTTTCTCCTTCAACCAGAATAACTTTATCGGACTTTAAAATACCTGGAATGTTGTAGAGTGGTCTTATCTCCGGCTCTTTGAATCTTTGTTTTTTAACATCAAATGGTTTAAACTGTTTTTTCTCTAGAGGAGGATCATAACGGTAGACTATTACGATTACTTGATTGTTCTCGTCGTAGTAGTTCCAGCTACAAGTCAGGTATTGTTCTAGATCTCTAATATTAATTTTTTCTTTGATGCCAAGCCATTCACTTATTGAAAGCATTACTTCAGGAAATTCTATTTTGGCATTCTTCCCATGTACCGTTGCCCAAAGGTCGATAATGTCACCGCCTTCTCCTGTTGCAAAATCTTTCCATAATCCAGCTCTTTCGCCTGTTAATTCTATTACAGTACTTTTGCCTTTGTTACCCTGTACATCACCTACATAAAACTTATCACCACGAAATGTCCCTCTTGGTAATAGATGAAAAAGACAAGATCTGATATTTTGCAAAAGCTGAGTCTTTAGCTCTACCATAGTATCCGTTTTTGCGGACAAGTTAAGCCGTAGCTATAATTTTAGAATTCTGCCAACGCCCATTTACCCTGCTAATGAATTTTGCTGGTATTGATTTACCGTTTCTTAGCTCATATACTACCTGCAAGACATTTGCGCGTTTACTTGGTTGAAACATTACCATACCAGACGTGTAAAAACTTCTTAAAGCATTAGCACCAATTAAAGCTTGAAAAGGACTTTTTGCTAGTGTAGCTGTGGATACTTTTCTGGTATGACGTGTAATAATGATTCCAGCCGTAGGATTAATTACAGAACGTAGTTTTTCTATTCTGCTTTGCAGGCCAGAAAATATATTTTCATAGTCAAGGGAATCCAAAACGATAAGGTCTATCATTTTGATATCAAACTTTTCTTTTATAATATCTTTTATTTTCTCTATACCTTCATCATTTAAAGTTAATCTCATCTTTGTAGTAACAATCAAGTTTTCTTCTGCTAGATTTGGCAGCCTTTGATTAGTTATGATTTGTTGTATGCGTTCCCTGATATAATTGTACTCCATCTCATTTTGTAGATAGATTATTTTTAGTGGTCTTGCTGACTTCATCTTAAGAAATGACACTCCTGCTGCAAGATGTGCAAGCAAAGAGAGAAGAAAATAACTTTTGCCAACCTTTGGCGTACCACCAATGACTAAAAGACCACCTGGAGTGAGAATTCGTGGAGCTATTATATCTTCTGGTATTGGTGATTGATCACTTAAGTACTGCTTTACAGAAAATATTTTTTCTTCTCTTTTCCGCCCTTTTTTTTCTCCACTCTTTGATTTTTTATTGAGCCACTTTCTAGCAGAATATATATCACCCTTAATTAAAATCCAAAGATCAATAATATCACCACCAGTTCCTTCAGTAAAATTACGCCAATCACCAGCTTCCTTACCTACTATTTTAACTGTAATTGTATTTCCATTTAAGTCTCCAATATAAGTTTTTTCTCGGTAAAACTCACCATTTGGAAGTAGGTAAGAAACACACTCCTTGATATTATCAATCAATAACATCTTTAACTCTTTTTGCTTTTTAGACATAAAATTCCCATACATATTTTTCATACGTGTAAAGTTGAGATTAGCTAGCTCACAAACAGTTTCAAAAGATTTTGAATTCAGCCAATTAATTGCTTCTTCTCTTAGCTTTGGGTTTTTTCCTACTGCGTCCTGAATACCTCTAGTAACGACAGCAGACCAAAGCTTTTCCTCGTCGTACTTCAAAATGGTACTCTGTCAATTTCATAATTTTTGCGGTATTCTGGAGTAACTACCGAGGCAATTTTGTTCTTCTCTCCATATTCATCAGTTATAACACCTACCTTTACTGTAAACTCTAAGCCATTTAATTCTGCAACTGAATTTAACTTACGAGCAAGGATTGCATTTTCTGAGTTATCATGTGGATGAATGTCACGTGCCGATTCCAAGATACTGCGAAGCATAGAACGACCCATTTCTCCCCAAGTATCTTCTGCTTTACTACTTTTAATACCAATTATTTGATAAATTTTGTGCTTTGCGTATGGGCCTTCAATAACGGTAAATTCTGTATTTAAATAAATGCTACCGGTAGTGGGGCTTTTAGTAAACCAATGCTCATAACCTCCAGGCTTGATTGTCATTTTTACTTTTACTATTGTCCCTTTAGGTATCAATCTACTTTGCGGTTTTACAGTGTTAAAATCAGTTAATAGGTTTTGTAACATATATCACTCTCCATGTTTAAATTTTAAAACTTGCTTTTAATCTTTGTAAGCAGCTTACCTAAGTGTGGTTCTTCAACCATACTCAGGCGTCCACTACGGTCCTTAGCTGGGTATCCCCAAGGGTTTAAAGTGTGGCAAACAAAAGAGCGCTTCTCCGTTCCATCATTTTTCTTGATTCCAATCATACTGATTACTTCGTCAACTATCCCAGGAATTTCACTAGCAGTTTTAGCCCCTTCGCATTGAGGTAGCCAAATTGGACGATTGAAATCATCGAGATATTGACCTAAAGTGCCAACTATGATGATGTCTTTGTCTCTGATGTGTTGAAATTGATTGAGCCAAGCCATCATTTCCTGAGCAAGTAATCCATATGCAGCTCTCATGTCCTGTTTTCCCGATCTCTCAGAAAAAGCCTCAGGTTGCATTTTTGCCCATAATAGACATAAACGTGAAGCAACGGTTATACTATCTACAAAGATGCATCGGTATTTAGAAAACTCAGAGAAAAGATCTTTGTACTTACCAGATACATGTTCATGGTGTCTTTGGCTATATGCTTGATCAGACTTCAGCGCAGGATTAGGCCCCCCTATAAGACAAGCAGTATCTCTAGCTTCATTCCAAGTGCGAAGACTAATTGAATCTCCTTGCCAATCTTGAACAGCAAGAAGCCCTGCTTCAAAATCAAGGCAAAGTGTTGGTTCATCTACGGTCTTTAGGAGACTTGTTTTACCAATACCATAAGGACCAAAGATGACCATTTTTACAGTTGATATTGTTTGCAATCTTTCATTATTATTCAAAATTTTAAGAACCATTATTTATCCATGCTACGATGTGTATATATACAAGAAAGGCAAAAATTTTGTTCAATTTTTCTTTTTGCCTGCGTAGTAAATAGGAAAAAGTTTGGCACGTATCTTCTTGATAATATTGTTTAAAGTGGTTCTTGAAACGTTGTTCATTTTGGCAACTTCATGTAAGTTGAAAAACTTAAGTTGCTCACATATATTTTGCCATTCCTTTGGTAAAACCGAGATCATATAGTCTACATCAATGCGTTTTGTTATTTCACCCTCAAATAGCTCTGTTACATCAATACTAATGTAATTGTTGATATCACGTTTCGCACATCGCTGTTTCTTTAGCAAGTTAATAGCTTTATTTTCAGTTAATCTTGCTACAAAGGTATTAAAGCTACTTTTGTCTTCATCATACTGATCAAGATATGGCCAAATTTCACAGAAGAGTTCTTGCTCAAGATCTTCGTGAGCTTCATTAATAAAGCACTTAGCAAGTTTCAGTCTATAAGCTTGATATTTTACATTTTTAATAACTATATGGTAGTTTTGTAATTTCATAACTTTCCTTAAAAACAAATTGATGCTTTTAAGGATGAGAGTTATTAATGCTGTTATGTAGGACAGGAGCAAAAATAAATAATACTGATGCGATTTTTAATCTATTGATATTCTGTTATTTTTTTTTGAGAATAATACTGATACAATTTAAAATAATACAGTTCAAGGTTTTAAGTTCCAAAGTGTAGTAGAGTGGGGTTAACCCAAAAGTATTAGTTACATATGAATTTTATAAAGAGTTGAATTGCTGAGAGTTTTTAAATGTTTTACATGAAGCTGTAAAGAGATTAGACCTGCTGCAAAACAAAAATGGAGCATTTTTCAAGGGTTAAAAAATGACCAGGTTTCGCTCCTGTAATATACTTTAAAATCAGATTTTTTTGAAAATAGACTACCGTAGAAACAGCAACTTTCCTTTTGCAGCAGGTCTATTCTTTAAACTGCTAATATAGTTCCACCATAGCATCTTTAATAAATGGAAGTTTTCTCGATTTTACAACAGTTTTTGGGTTAGTATATTGCTTCTATTGTTTTAACATATCTATGTAACTATAAGCCTCCTTCGTTAGTGATATCTAAGTAGTGAAACTTTCTGTCTATTCTCTTAATTATAACTACATCTTTTTCTGCATTATATTAGATATAGGTAGAGCAGAACTAATATCGCTGCTTGGCTCTCTGAAGAGTATTTTATAGTTCTCTGGAAACTCTTGCGAAAGATCTGGATATAGATTACCTAAAGGTGCAAATTGTTTCTCTTTTTCAGAAAGGTCCTCCTCTTTTTGTTCTAGTTTCTTTTTATCTTCAGTATTACTTAACTTATCTACATGTTGTATTTCTCCTACGAAATTTTCCATCTCCTTCACAAAACTTTGTTCATAATGCCTATTTGCTAAGTGAACCACACCTGCTATTGTAAGTGATATAGCAGCAACTGAGAGCATAATCGCTATTGTATATAAGTAGTATGTCTTAGCCAAAGATTCTTCATGATACCTACCACCTGCAATTGTACCAATCAAAAATCCGACAAAAGGAGCAGACGCAAAAAACACCATAGAAGCTCCTGCTGCTAATAGTTTTGCACCTCTTAACATCTTGATCTTTTCTGCTTTATTATTAAGGCTTTGATATGTTTTTTTAACATCAGCTTCATCATCCTTTACATAAGCTTTGAGTTTTTCCTCTATCACTTTTGTAAGTTCACCATTTAATATGGAATAATATTTCTGTGGATAAGTTCTGGGTGTCGCTTTTTTACCACTAAGAAGATTTTTTATGTCCTCTTTACATAACTCAATTTTCTCAATTCTAGATGCAGTTTCGGTAATTTTTGTACTCTTTTTAGCAAGCTCTTCACTCTGTTTTACATTCACTTCTTTACCAGATAACTCAGCTATCTCTTTGCGCGCCATCTTCTGCTCTTCCTGCAGCTTTTTTTATCTCCTCATTCATTGAATCTTGCAATTTTTGATTTATCTTATTCAAATCCTTTTTTGCTTCTTTTAGTAAATTTTTATGAGTAAAGTATTTTAATAAAATTGGTGAAATTGAAGGGTCTTTCCTATGAGCAACAGCGAAGGCTTCCAAGGTAATCAAATTAGGTATTATTTCTTTTGGCAAAATTACTTCTTTGATGGGATAATCACAATTCTCTGAAACTATATCTGCTAGGTAAGCTTTATAATTTTTTTCGCTACCATCAACTAATCTATAAATTTTTTTTCTACTAAATATCTCAGATAATGCTTTCACATCTGAGTCTCTAACTTGTTTTATAATATCACCTAACATATAAACCCCCTAATCGCTTAATATATACAGTTTAGCACTATTCCAAGTGATATGTCAAATTAGTATTATTGTTAACTATAATATTTAATTAATAAATTTTCATTTTTAAGTAGCTTTAGAATCTGTTCACAATCTTCTGAGAGCCTGTACATGATCTCAAAAAAGGAATAGACTAAGAGGATAAGGTATATAAAGTAGAATATGAGAACCAAGCGGCATAAGTCGAGAAAAGTTTGCGGTAATTTTATCAAACCTAGAGTCTTGCAGAAAGAAGACAAAACCAAGAAAACTTATGATGTATTTTGTGGAGTGTCTAAAAAGCTGTTGCCAGTGGAGCACAAGAGTTTCCAAAATGGAGAAGTTATTACGACTACTTTAAAAAATGAAGCGAAAAACCAAGCGAAGATAAAGAAAGTATTTTGGAGAGTGTTTTAAAAAAAATTAGTTAGAAAGGTCCGTATCAACAATGGTAGGAAAGAGAAAACCAGTTTCTGTATAATTGATGCTCAAAGTGTTAAAAACGCAGATACTGCTGAAAGAAAGGGCTATGATGCAGGTAAAAAAATTTCAGGTATAAAGTCATATTGCAGTTGATACACAAGGTCTTCCACACGCAATTCATATAACAACGGCAGAAGCAGCTAGTGCTGTAAAAATGGTTAAAAATGCTAAAGCAAAACTCTCTGAAGTCAAAAATATACTCGCTGATGCTGGCTATACAGCAGTTGTGTTAAAAGTCAATAGAAAAATTGATGTAGCTGTGAATAAATACTTAAAGTTTGTGTGGACGTATTTATTCACAGCTACGCTAGTACTAGATAAAAACAGAATTAGGATATATTCCTCAGTGAACACTCTACCATCTCTTACTAAAGAGTTAGCAAGAATAAGTAATTTTCTCATGGCAGCAGTAGAAACAACTTTATATGGTTTTTTGTATTGATCATATAGCCTATCAAAGAAGATTTTTATATAAGAATTGTACCTTTGTGCACTCAGAATACACATATACAAAACTGTTCTAACTTGCGATCTACCTCCTTGAATACACCTTTTTCCTTTACTAAAACCGCTGTCTCGATTAAATGGCGCAACTCCAGAAAGGCTAGATATTTCTTTATGTTTAAGAGTTCCTAATTCTGGCATGTAACAGATCATGGTAATAGCCAAGGTTTTACCGGCACCTGGTATACTAGTTATTGATATGTATTTTTCTTTAAGCTCTTGACTTTGATCAACTAATGCCATCATTTCATCTTCCAAGATTTGAATTTGATTTTGTAAAATTACAAGCAAATCTTCTATTTGTTTAATGATGGATACATCAGTTATCTGATGAGCTTGAGTTTTTTGTATCTTTGCCATTTCCACTAGTTGATTTCTGCGAGATAATTTTTGCTTCAAACAATCAATGTTACTAACTTTTAAAGGAGTAACACGCATGTCTGCATTATTAATATAACGTGAAATAATGCTGGAGTCTATTTTATCAGTTTTAGTAGTAATGCCAAGGCCTTTTGCATAATCTCTAATCCACCTAGGTTGAATGACATATACTTCGAAACCATAGTTTAGTAAGGTATAAGCACATAATTTTTCGTACCCGCCGGTTGCTTCAAATCCAACTTTGGTTACATTATGCAAACGTAGAAAGTCGAATATTTGATCAATAGCTTGAACGTTATTTTCAAATACTTTATGATGCTCAAGTGGATGAGCGTGGATATCTAATTTATTTTTGCTAACATCAACGCCAGCAATGATACTTGATGAGTTCATAATCTCTCCATAAGAATAATTATAATACTGCATTTTCCACCCTTATATACGAGCCTAAAAGCTCAGTCAGTTGTTCGGAACTTTCAGTATAATAAACAGAGAAGAGAACCTAGCTGAAAAACGGTCCTTATGACCAAGGAGAAAAACGGTTCCTCTTCTCTATATATCTTTCATATTACTACTTTGTAATACTTATAAAGACTTAATTTCAACATATAAGGAGAAAATTTTGCAACACAAATAAAAACAACTATTGGTGCAACTGTTGAGGTAATAAAACGGAGCGAATTACATACCTTTGCTATATTGCCAAAAAGATGGGTTGTTTTGCTTGGTTGGAAAAAAATGCAGACGGTTGTGGAAAAATTGCGAGCGTAAACTCAACACTAGCTTACAAATGGTTGTTCTTGCTTTCACTTCTTTGCTCCTCAAAAGATTATGAACATGTTCTAACAATTTTTTGCTCATCACAATTGTCAGCATCTTTTTAAAAAGATCACCTGAACAGAAAAGAGTAAGGATCAAAAAACATGGACTTCACTGTTAAAAGAATAGCTTAAATTTTTAAGAGGAAAATAGTTAAAAAATATACTCTCTATGGCCTTGAGTTCCGTTCCTAATTACTGGCTTCCTAAATCAGGAATTAGGAATCAGGAATCTAGAATTAGCCTGTATGGAGGGTTTTCACCATGCGTTCCTAAAACCGTTCCTAGGAACGGCATATCTAAAGTCCGCCAATATGGAGGATTCTAGCTTCCTGAAACCCTTATATATAATATATATATAATACATATATAAAAATATACACATATATAAAAACATATAAAATATAAGATTAGAATAATAAAAAAAACTCTAAAAGTAGAAAAATCATGTTTAGGATAAGTAAGGTTTTTAAATAAACATCTTCAAGAAAGAGTTAATTATAAAAAATTTTTCAAAAATTGAAGATTTTTTGGACGAAAATTTTCCAAATCTTGTATATATATGTACTCAGCAATTGAAAGGAAATGCTCACCCTAGATCTTGGCAAACAAACTGGTTGGACTATTTTACATGATGGAATAGTGCAAAGTGGAAGTAAGAGTTTTCATGTTAGCAGATTTAGTGGTGGTGGAGTGCAGTTTTTAAATTTTCGTAATTGGCTTAATGCACTTAAGTATAAATTTCCAGGTATTGAAGTTGTATACTTTGAAGAAGTGAGAAGACACTTGGGAACTGATGCTGCACATATCTATGGAGGGTTTTTAGCACACCTTTCTGCTTGGTGCGAGGAAAGTAATATTCCCTATCAAGGTGTTTCAGTTAAGACTATTAAACGTTTTATAACTGGCAAGGGAAATGCAAGTAAAGCTGATGTAATTGAAGCAGTGCAGGAAAAGGGTTTTTGTCCAACAGATGATAATGAAGCAGATTCTTTAGCATTAATGTTCTATGTTATGAATTTTAGTAAAGATTTTAGTGTATTAAAAACACTATAGAAAGTGGGTCCTTTCGGCCATACTGGCGGGTTTGGTGGTCCTGACCTCGGGCCTTCTTTAGCGTTAGATATATTTCAAATGTTAACTACTTACGAAATTATAGCTGAGCAGTGCTAAAAAAGGAGAAAAAAAGGTGAGAATTACGCAAGCAGAATGGGCAAGGGAAAAAGGGTTTTCGAGGCAATATGTCTGTTCTTTAGTAAAAAAAGGAATAGTTGAGCTGGAAGATGGACTTATTGACCGAGAACAAGCAAATGAAGCGGTAGCAGCAATAAGAGATCCAAGTCAACCACTTAGGAGAAAAGAGCGCGGAGAAACACTTTCAACGATATTGCTAAAAACGCGAATAAAAAATGAAACCGAGCGTGGTAAACTTTTGGAAGCTAAAGTGAAAGCTGAAATAGGCAAATTTGTGTCAATTGAAGAGGTAAAAACTGAAGCATTTAACGTAGCAAGAGTTGTCCGTAATAATTTGCTTAATATTCCAAATAGAGTTTCAGCACTGCTTGCATCACTGAGTGACACTGAAAAGATTCATATGGCGCTAACTGAAGAGATTACAAACTCATTACAAGAATTATCTAATACTAAATTTCAAATATAAAAAAGATTTTGAATATAAAATGACTGATAACTTAAGTTTGGAGTTAATAAAGTGTCTCATTAATCAACCTGGATTAGATGTTAATGTCAGAGGATTAAATGGAAAGACACCACTACATTGTGCTATAGAATTTGATGAATTAAGCATGGTGGATTTATTACTCACGAAGAAGAATATTAATCCTTTTGTGGAGGATAATGAAGGTAAAACATCTCTTGATTACGCCAAAGAAGGGAAAAAAGCAGAAATATTACAAGCGCTAATTAATAACAAGTACGGGTCAGAACAAGATAGCTTACTTCATTTAGCTGCAATGATAGGTGAAGTTAATGCAGTTAGATATTTGATCAGAAAAGGTATTGACGTTAATGTACGAAATGCTCTGCATCATACTCCATTACATCTAGCAGCAGGCATAGGACATGAAAATGTTGTCAAAATTTTAGTGAAAGAAGGAAATGCTGAAATAGATGTCTTTGATGCACGAAATCAGACACCAATGCACTATGCAGTTAATAACAAAAAGCTGGAGATAGTAAAGTTACTACTGAGACTAGGAGCAGATGTGAATAGCGCGCGCATGGGACAAAACTCAATGAAATTGTCACCTGTTCATATAGCTGTAAGTAATACTAATTACGATGAAAGAGACTTATGTCTTGATATCCTCAAATGCTTAATAAAGGAGCCTAATGCTCAAGTAAATTTGCAGGACTACGAAAATAAAACACCACTACATTATGCTGAAAGACTGAAAACAATAGAAGTTTTACTAACGCGAGAAGATATAGACCCTCTGGTAAAACACCATTTGATTACGCTAAACCTGAGATAAAGAAGGCTTTGATGAGTAATAAATACGGTTCTGAAAAGAATAGTCTACTCCATTTAGCTGCACAAAGAGGAGAAATTGAGATTGTAGATGCAATTTTAAAAGAAGAAATCAATATTGATATTGTAAATAATAAAGGTCACTCTCCGATTTACCTTGCTGCAGAAAGAGGACATTTACATGTAGTAAAATTACTACTGAAAAAAGGAGCAAATTATACACCTGTTCTGCACTTAGCAATCAAATCAAATAATTTGGAGTTACTTAAAGTTTTATTTACTGAAAAAAATGGGTCATTGCTCTGCAGAGATACCGTTATTAATTTTCCAACCCTTCATAATAAATATATAGCACAGAGAGAAATAGCAGATAAAAGGACGAAAAAACATAATAATATTATCTGCATCTATACTACATTCAGCGCAATAGCAGTAGCAGTATATATAGGGTTGATAACAACAACAATAAGCAGTGCAATCATTTTTGCAACAATAACAGGGATATTTGCTTTTGTTATAGCAATAATGGTAAGTGAGATGAGCAAAAGATATATAGAAAACGAATTTCAGAAAAAGATGTTTATGGAATTGGAGGAGTGTGGAGGAATAAACTCTACTGTTAACAATATTGAGATAGAACCAATTATGAGTAGATGCAGACAATGATATACGCTACATCTTTTTCTGAAGGTTTAAAACCAGATCCAGAGCTTAAAGTATCAGAGTGGGCGAATGAGTATCGAGTTTTAGCGCCAACTGCAGCATCAGAGCCAGGTAAATGGAGAACAGAAAGAACTCCTTATTTAAAAGAAATCATGGATTCACTATCTCCTTCTTCACAGGCTGAAAAAGTAGTATTCATGAAAGGAGCGCAGATTGGAGGAACAGAAGCTGGTAACAATTGGATTGGCTATATTATCGATCAAACACCAGGACCAATGCTAGTAGTACAGCCAACAGTTGAAATGGGAAAGCGTTGGTCAAAAGGAAGATTTGCACCGTTAATAGAGAGTACGCCATGTTTAAAGAGTAAAGTAAAAGACCCAAGATCAAGAGATTCAGGGAATACTGTACAAAGTAAGGAATTTCCAGGTGGAATAGTTGTGATTACTGGAGCAAACAGCAGTGTAGGTCTCAGGTCTATGCCAGTAAAGTATCTCTTTCTTGATGAGATTGATGCTTATCCAGGAGATTCAGGAGGAGAAGGAGATCCAGTACTGCTTAGTATTGCTCGAACTAATACCTTTGCAAGGCGAAAGATTTTTTTAGTGTCAACACCAACGATTCATGGAATAAGCAGAATTGAGAAAGAATTTGAAGTAACAGATAAGAGATATTTTTTTGTACCATGTCCGCATTGTAATTATTACCAAATATTAAAATGGTCACAAATAAAATGGGAAGATAAAAATCCAAATACAGCACACTATATATGTATAGAATGTGGTAAAAAGATAGAAAATCATCAAAAGACAGGAATTCTTGAGCGTGGAGAATGGAGAGCTACAAATCCAATAAAAGGTGAGAAAAAAGGATTTCATCTTTCAAGTCTTTATAGCCCAGTTGGCTGGTATAGTTGGACTCAAGCAGTAGAGGATTTTCTCCATGCGAAAGAAAGTGAACAATTACTGAAAGTTTGGATAAATACTACGCTTGGAGAAACCTGGGTAGATAAAGGAGAAGTACCGGACTGGAAGCAATTATTTAACAGGAGAGAATTTTTTCAGATTGGCACAGTACCAAAAGGCGAAGTAGTTCTCACAGCAGGAGTAGATGTTCAAAAAGATCGCTTGGAAGCAGAAGTTGTAGCCTGGGGAAAAGGCAGAGAAAATTGGTCAATAGACTACCGAGTATTTGAAGGAGATACAGGAAGTGGAGAAGTATGGGGAAAGCTTTCGGAGCTCCTCAATCATCATTTTATCGGTGAAAATGGGCTTGAGTATATGATAAGCATGATGGCAGTAGATGCAGGATATGCGACACAAGAAGTATACAATTGGGTGAGAAGTCATCAAGGCTCTGGAAGAGTAATGGCAGTAAAAGGTGTAAATAAAGCACTAGTGCCACTTAGCAGCCCAAGTAGAGTAGATATAACAGTTGGTGGTCAAAAGCTAAAGAGAGGAATAAAGCTATGGCCAGTAGGAGTATCGATATTAAAGTCAGAGCTTTTTCAATTACTTAATGTTTTAAAAGAAGGTGAAGAAGCTCCAGCAGGATATTGTCATTTTCCCGAATATGCACCTGAATATTTTAAGCAGCTAACAGCAGAGCAATTAGTCAGCAAAGTGGTAAAAGGATACACCAAACAAGAGTGGCAGAAGGTAAGAGAAAGAAATGAAGTATTAGACTGTAGGATTTATGCAAGAGCAGCATCGATAGCACTGGGAATAGATAGATGGCCAGAGAGTAAATGGAATAGTTTAAGTGAAAAACCAGAAAGTAAAAAATCAAAGAAAATAGTGAAAAGCAAATGGATCAGCGAGTAGTAAATGTATAACGAAGATTATCTAATTCAAGTCGAAGAAGCGATAAAGAAACTGCAAAATGGAGAGAGAGTAGTATCAATTGCATATGGTGACCATATTGTAAGATATGCTGAAGTAGATATAAATGATTTACTAAGCTTAAGACAACGAATTAAAGTTGAGCTAAAGATTGCTGGAAAGAGGAAAATTGTTTTTTCAACGAGTAAAGGAATTTTATAAATGCTGCTAAAAACCTTCAAGCAATTATTTAACAAACCAAAAATCAAAAGTTCTGCTTGGGATGGAGCAGGTTCAGGAAGAAGATTTTTTCACTTTCAACCAGAGTTAGGAAGTATAAACAATTTGCTGTCTCAAAGCCTTGAAACTTTACGTAGTAGGTCACGTGATATGGTGAGAAAAAATCCATATGCAGCAAATATTATTGATACAATAGTAAGTAACTCTATTGGAACAGGAATAAAGCCGCAATCAAAAGCAAGAGATGCAAAATTTAGGAAAAAAGTGCAAGAATTATGGCTAAGATGGACAGATGAAGCAGATAGCTGTGGAATAAGTGATTTTTATGGATTACAAGCTCTAGTATGCAGAAGTATGATAGAGGGTGGAGAATGTTTTGTACGTTTAAGAACGAGAAAGCTGGAAGATAGATTTTCTGTGCCATTACAACTGCAAGTACTTGAGTCTGAACATTTAGACAATAAAACAAATCAAACTTTAGCAAATGGTAATGTAATAAGAAACGGGATTGAGTTTAACAAGCTTGGGCAAAGAGAAGCTTATTACTTATTTAAAGAACACCCTGGTGAAAATACCTTTGGAGAGTCAGTAAGAGTCCCAGCAAACGATGTTTTACATATCTATAAACCACTGAGACCTGGACAAATTAGAGGGGAACCTTGGCTTTCTAACGTGCTTTTAAAACTTTACGAACTTGACCAGTATGATGATGCAGAATTAGTGAGAAAAAAGACAGCAGCAATGTTTGCTGGATTTATTACAAGACTCGATCCAGAAGCAAATATCATGGGAGAAGGTGAAGCAAGTGAGCAAGGAGTAGCACTATCTGGCCTAGAACCTGGTACTATGCAACTACTTGATCCAGGTGAGGATATAAAGTTTTCAGAGCCATCTGATGTAGGAGGAAGCTATGAAGCATTTATGAGACAGCAACTGAGGGCAATAGCAATAGGCACAGGGATAACATACGAACAACTAACAGGAGATTTAACCGGTGTTAATTATTCATCAATCAGAGCAGGACTGATAGAGTTTCGTCGTCGATGCGCTATGCTGCAACATAACATTATGGTATTCCAATTTTGTAGACCAGTATGGAGTAGATGGCTAGAGTTAGCAGTACTTTGTGGAGAACTCCGTATAGATGAAAAAGTGGCAAAAGCAGCGAAAGAAGAAGTAAAATGGATACCACAGGGATTTGATTGGGTGGATCCACTGAAAGATCAACAAGCACAACAGATGGCAGTAAGAAATGGATTCAAGAGTCGAGCGGAAGTAGTATCAGAAATGGGTTATGATGTAGAAGAAATTGACCAAGAAATAGCAGAAGATCAAAGACGTGCAAGTGAACTGGGCTTAAGTTTTGATTCTGACGTTACGGCCAATCAAGAGGTGATATGAAACAACAATGGCTAAACAGATGTAATGGTAGAACCAAGGAGTTTTGAGTTACTGTCACTACAAACAGGAAAGCAGCCTATCTTTAAAAATATAAAACATGCAGTAAGAAATAGTGAAAGAGGAATAATACCGATACATGGCATTTTAACTAAAAAACCTGGTGCATTTGATGAAATGCTCGGAATGACATCATATGAGCAAATAGAAGAACAAATTACACAAGCATTAGCAGATAGTAGCATAGAGACAATTATACTGGAAATAGATAGCCCCGGAGGAGAGGTAAACGGTATATTTGACCTAGCTGACTTTATTTATGAATCAAGAGGAAAAAAGAGGATAATAGCGATAGCAAATGATGATGCATATTCTGCTGCGTACGCTATAGCTTCTAGCGCTGAAAAGATTTTTCTCACCCGCACTTCAGGAGTTGGGAGTATAGGAGTAATAGCAAGTCATATAGATCAAAGTGGATTTGATGAAAAATGTGGAATAAAATATACCACAGTGTTTGCAGGAAGTAGAAAAAATGATTTAAATCCACATGAGCCAATAACTTCTGAGAGTTTAGAAAATCTAAAAAGCGAAGTGAATCGTTTATATGAAATGCTGGTTGAGCTAATAGCACGCAATAGAAACCTTTCTGTAGAGGCAATCAAATCAACAGAAGCAGGGCTATATTTTGGCGAGAAAGCAGTAGAAATAGGTCTTGCAGATGGAATTACAATTCTTTCAGAGTTTAAATATATTAATAAAAACAGGAGTATTACTATGAACGAACAAACTATAACTGACCTAAAAGAAGAAACTAATAATTTAACTAAGTATCGTACTGAAGTTCTTGAATTAATACGTTTATGTAATATATCAAAGATGCCAGAAAAGATAGGAGAATTTATTGAGCAGGGTGTAAGTGTTGAGCAAGCAAGGGAGGTTTTAATGGAATTACTTGCAGAAAGAACAAAGAAGACAGAGATAATAAGTACAATACCACAGAATTCAGGAGAAGAGTTGATGATGCAGGTAGCGAAAAGTCGTAGGCATTTAAAATATATAACAAAAGGAGAAAAGCAAAATGAGTACTATAACCGAACAAAATAATCTGAGTGACTTATTAAAGTATGAGGCATCAAGCCTGTATTCAAGAGATCAAATAACAGTAGCAAAAGGGCAGAACCTAAAGCTTGGTACAGTAGTGGCTCTCGATAAAGATAGCATGGTTAAGATAATAAATCCAACTGCCACAGATGGTACACAAACAGCGATAGGTGCAATAGTAAGTGATGTAAATGCGACAGAA
The DNA here is from genome assembly GCF_947251575.1 of Wolbachia endosymbiont (group A) of Yponomeuta plumbellus. NCBI lineage: Bacteria > Pseudomonadati > Pseudomonadota > Alphaproteobacteria > Rickettsiales > Anaplasmataceae > Wolbachia > Wolbachia endosymbiont (group A) of Yponomeuta plumbellus. The sequence continues at coordinate 1,416,842 of NZ_OX366353.1, forward strand.
AATGCCAAAGCAGTAATCATTACACGTATAGCAATGCTAGCAGATCATGCAGTTGTATGGCCAGCAAATATCACTGAAGAGCAGAAAGCTGCAGCAATAAAGCAACTTGAAGGACGAGGGATCATTGTCCGCAAGGGAGTGTAACTTAAATTAATAAGGGGGAAAAAGAATGCAAAATCCATTTACAAATACAGCATTTAGTATGACGGCACTAACAAATGCGATGAATATATTGCCGGTAAATTATGGACGAGTTGAAAATTTAAATTTGTTTCCAAGTAGGTCAGTAAGATTTAGACATATTACCATAGAAGAGCAAAACGGAGTATTAAGTTTACTACCAACGCAGTTACCCGGAGCACCAGCAACAGTAGGAAAAAGAGGAAAAAGAAAGGTAAGAACATTTACGATTCCACATATTCCACATGATGATGTAGTGTTACCAGAGGAAGTACAGGGAATAAGGGCATTTGGATCAGAGAGTGAACTTAAAGCGCTGGCAGATGTAATAACCGATCATTTGCAATTGATGAGGAACAAACATGCAATAACATTAGAGCATTTGCGAATGGGAGCGCTGAAAGGAATAATTTTAGATGCTGATGGGTCAGAATTATTAAATCTGTACAACGAATTTGAAATCACGCCAAAAGTAGTAAATTTTGCACTGGGAACAGCAACAACAGATGTAAAACGTAAGTGTCTGGAAGTATTGCGGCACATAGAAGATAATCTAAGTGGTGAATATATGACCGGAATTCATGCCTTGGTAAGCCCTGAGTTTTTTGATGCACTAACTTCACATACTAAAGTGAAAGAAGCATACGAGAGATGGCAAGAAGGAGCAGCGCTTCGAAATGATATGAGATCAGGATTTACGTTCTGTGGAATTACATTTGAGGAATATAGAGGGCAAGCAACTGACCCTGAAGGAACCGTAAGAAGATTTATTGAGAAAGATACAGGGCACTGTTTTCCACTAGGAACAGCAAGCACATTTACAACATATTTTGCACCAGCAGATTTTAATGAGACAGTGAATACTCTTGGACAGCCACTATATGCAAAGCAAGAACCAAGGAGGTTTGATAGAGGGACTGATTTACATACGCAGTCAAATCCTCTGCCAATGTGTCACAGACCTGGGGTATTAGTCAGGGTTGTTGCAACATAACAACACAGGTAGAGCAATTATAAAGCAGTGTGAGGTAGAAGAATGCTTTACCTCTTCTTAGCATGTAAATGTTAGTATATAACGGAGAAATGTGCAAGAAAATATTAAGCGATTATTTAAAGATTGTTTTGCCCATTTAGGAGAAGTGGCTTTATATAAATCAAAGGATAAGTCATATATTGTACAGGTATTAAAGCAACAGCCAGATAAATTATACGAGATTGGTGAAGGACAATTTGTGGGAGAGATGCTTTTTCTTGAGGTAAATGTTTTTGATGTACTGAGGCCAATGGTGGGAGATATTTTTGTTATTGATGGCCGTAAATATAAAGTATATTCTCCACCACTGCGAGATAATTCAGGAATAGTATGGAATATAAAATGTACAGTACTTGGAGAGAAGGATGTTTAACATTGAGGTTAATGAAAATATTGAGAGAATTATTCACAACATTGATGCTAACAAAGCCAAAATAGAATTGGCAGCGGTAAGAGCGCTAAACAAAACGGCATTATGGTTAAAATCTCAGGCTGTCCGAGAAATCAG